>NZ_JBHVTD010000001.1:0-41998 GCF_042884835.1 Agromyces sp. NPDC058104
CGATCGGCGCCGACGATCGCCCGCGCGACCTCGGTGCGGCCGGCGCCCATGAGGCCGGCGAAGCCGAGGATCTCGCCGGCGTGGACGTCGAAGCTGACGTCGCGCAGCAGGTGCCTGGTGCTGAGGCCGCGCACCGAGAGCACGGGTTCGCCCTCGGGATGCCTCGGCGCGGGCCGCTGCTCGCCGGAGATCTCGCGGCCGACCATGAGCGAGATGATCTCGCTCGGCTCGGTCTCGGCGGTGACGCGGGTGCCGACGTAGCGGCCGTCGCGCAGCACGCTGATGCGGTCGGAGATGCGGGCGAGCTCCTCCATGCGATGCGAGATGTAGATGACGCCGGTCGCGGGGGTGCGGAAGCGTTCGATGAGCTCGAAGAGCACGTCGACCTCGGCGTCGTTGAGCGCGGCGGTCGGCTCGTCCATGATGAGCACCTTCGCGTCGAACGAGAGCGCCTTCGCGATCTCGACCATCTGCTGGCGGGCGACCGTGAGCTGCTCGACGCGCTCGGCGGGGTCGAGCGCGAGCCCGAGCCGGTCGAAGAGCTCCTGCGCCCGGCGGTTGAGTGCCCGGTCGTCGAGGAACAGCCCGGCCTGGCGGTGCTCGCGGCCGATGAAGATGTTCTGCGCGACCGTGAGGTCGGGCATCAGGTTGAACTCCTGGTGGATGATCGAGATGCCGAGCTCCTGCGCGTGGCGGGGCCCCTCGATCGTGAGCTCGGCGCCGTTGAGCCGGAACGTGCCCGCGTCGGGCGTGTAGATGCCGGCGAGCAGCTTCATGAGCGTCGACTTGCCCGCGCCGTTCTCGCCGACGAGCGCGAGCACTTCGCCGTGGTGCAGTTCGAGCTGCACGTCGGCGAGCGCCTGCACCCCGGGGAACCCCTTGCTGACGCCCTCGAGCCGGAGGAGCGGAGCGGTGCCGGCGGTCATCGTTTTGCTCCCCTCGGACGTTCACTGTCGACGACGCGGTTGCGCCGCATGAGAGCTCGATCGGGCCCCGGCTCGGCATCGCGGAGGACGCATTCTGCTGCGCCGCCGTGGCCGGGCCTGTCGTGCTCGGCGAGCCGTCCGCGAGTGTGGGTCAGGTGGATGCCGCTGCGCACCGGGACCTCTCTTCCTGATGAGTGTGTGGGAACGAGCGTATCGAATCATTAGATGATTCGCAAGAAATTCGCTTGATATCGCTACTAGTCGGCATCTATCATCAGGATTCATTCAATGATGAACGATGGGAGCCCGGCTCGTGGGTCATCCACTCGAGCGGCCCCAGGGATGAGGACGAACGTGAAACTGTTCGAGGAAGTCACCATGAACCGCCGAGGCTTCATCGGCGCCGCGACGATCGGGGCCGGCGCGGCGCTCCTTCCAGCGAACGCGGCGGCAGCGCTGCCGGTTCGCACCACGATCGCCGGGTTGACCGTCCCCGCGATCGGCTCGGTCGACACGAGCCCGGCGACGAATTGGGCCGATGGCTTCGTCTCCGGCAACGGCGAGATGGGCGCGGTGTTCCACGGGGCACCGGAACTCGAGAAGGTGGTGCTCAATCATCACCTCTTCGTATTGCCGAACGGCACTCGTGAGATCCAGCCGCCCGATGCGGCGGGCCGGCTTGACGAGGTGCGGGATCTGGCGCTGTCGGGAGATTACTGGGGTGCCGCGTCGCGCTTCGCTGGCGACTGGGAGCTGCGCTGGACGCAGAGCTACCACCCCGCGTATGAGCTGCGGATCGACGGGTCCGGCATGCGAGGAGCGAGCGGGTACGCCCGCTCCGTCGACTACGAGACGGGCGAGGTCGTGCACACGTGGAGCACGGCGCAGGGTGTGTGGCGCCGCCGAGCCTTCGTGTCCCGCGCGAACGGGGTGATCGTGCATGAGCTCTCCGCGCCGGCGAACGGGCGGATCGACGTGACGCTCAGCATCGGCACCGACCTTGAGGGAGCGCCGAAGACGGTCACGTACGCGCGCGAGGCTACGGTGAGCGGGCGGAACGGATACCTCGGCCTCCGAGGCGCCTATCCGGCAGGCCAGGGTGCCTTCGGGTTCGAGGGGGTGACCCGTGCGACGATCGTCGGCTCGGGCTCGTCGATCAAGGCACAGGGCCAGACGCTCGCGATCGCCAAGGCGACAAAGGTCACCCTGCTCACGAAGCTCGCCCGGTACGAACGCCCGAACGAGTGGGACGCGAAACCGGTGCACGCGCTGCTCGGCGTGCTGCTCCCCGACTACGACGCGCTGCTTCGGAAGCACATCCCCGAGCACCAGGCTCGGTTCGGGGCATCGCGGCTTCGTCTCGACGTCTCGGACGCAGACCGCGCACTCACGACCTCTGAGTTGATCGCACGTCAGAACGCGGATCGCTCGAAGGTCGATCCCGCCCTTGTGGAGCGCATGTTCGATTCCGGTCGCTACTTCTTCGCGAGCTCGAGCGGTGTACTGCCACCGCGTCTCACCGCGATCTGGTCCGGCAGCTGGGATGCAGCCTGGGCCGACGACTTCACGACCGATGCAAACGTGAACCTGCAGGTCGCCGGCGGCAACATCCTCGACCACGGCGACGCGATGGATGGCTTCTTCGACCTCGTGCTCGGACAACTCGATCACTGGCGAGTGAACGCGACGAGGCTGTACGGTGCGCGCGGTTTCCTCGCACCGAGCCGCACCGACGGCGAGTACGGCTACATGCTTCACTTCAACGGAGGCGATTTCCCGGGCCAGACGTGGACCGGCGGCGCCGACTGGATGCTCTACCCCCTGCTCGAATATGCGCAGGTCTCCGGCGATGAGACCTTCTACCGTGAGAGCCTCGCGCCCGTGCTCATGGAGCTCGCGCTCTTCTACGAAGACTTCCTCAGTCGCGTCGACAGCGCCGGAAAGCGCATCTTCGTGCCGTCAGTCTCGATGGAGAATTCACCGTCGAACACCGGCCAGATGCTCTCGATCAACGCGACCGGCGACATCATGGCCGGCAAGCACGCGCTCCAGGCCGCGATCGATGCCGCGAACGCGCTCGACATCGAACAGGGTGCGGGCGAGGGCATCGCTCGGTGGACAGCCCTTCTCGCGGAACTACCCGAGTACCGCGTCAACTGGGATCACGATCTTGCCGAGTGGTCGTGGCCCGGCTTGAACGACCGATACAACCACCGCCACGTGCAGCACATGTACGGCGCGTGGCCGCTGCACGAGGTGAACCCCGAAGAGCGCCCTGACCTCGTTCACGCTTCTCGGCACGCGCTTCTGAAGCGCGGAGACGAGAACAACTCAGCGCACGGCGCCCTGCACCGCGCCCTCGCCTCCGCCCGCCTGAAGGACGGCGAAGGGGTGAGCGCGAACCTCCGGAAGATCCTCGGAAACAACATGGTGTGGAAATCGCTCATGACCTCGCACAACCCCGATCTGCACCTCTACAACGCCGACGCGGCGAACGCCATCCCGGGCGTGCTCGCCGAGGCCCTCGTCTACACTCGCCCCGGCGTGCTCGAGCTGCTTCCAGCCCTACCGACGGAGTTCGCGAAGGGGTCGATTACCAGGGTGCGCGGTCGCAACCGCGTGCTGGTCGAGAGTCTCACGTGGGACATCACGGCCCGTACCGCAACCGCGACATTCGTCTCCGACATTGACCAGGAACTCACAGTGATCTGCCGGCGCGGCGCGGTCGCCTTCGTCGCCGACGGCGCGACGGTCACGGAATCGCCCCTCGGCGGTCATGCCCGTGTTCTCTCGATGACCGCAGGGTCCAGGGTGTCTGTTTCGTACGAGCTGCTGCCCACGCTCGTCCGCGTCGTCAACATAGCGAGCGGCAAGGTCATGGACATCGCCGGCGCATCGGGGTCCGATGGCGCGGGGGTCATCCAATGGCCATGGACCGGGGCGGGAAACCAGCGATGGCACCTCGTGTCCGGGTACGACGGCTCGTTCCGGCTCTTCAACGTCAAGAGCGGCAAGGTACTCGACAACCCCGGGTCATCGATGACCGACGGAACCCGCCTCGACCAGTGGTCGGACGGCTTCAGCCCGAACCAGTGGTGGCGACCGGTACCGGTCGGCGATGGCGGGTACCGGCTCGTCAACTCCGTGAGCGGACACTGCGTCGCCGTCGAAGGCGCTTCGACCAGCGACGGCGCTCGGCTGGTGCAGCGTGCGATCGAGGAGAGCGATTCGAGCCAGGTCTGGAGGCTCGAAGCGATCTGACCGGAGCTCGAATTCCCCGAATCCGAAGCCGAAGCCGAAGCTGAAGCTGAAGCTGAAGCATCAATACTGAGGAGCACAACGATGAGAATCACCCCCATTACCCGCGCTTGCGCGGTCGGCGCAGGAACAGTGCTGCTCCTCGGCGTGGCTGGTATGGCCGCAGCCGAGGAGCACCCCGGCGACCACCACCTCGACGTCAACGTGGAGATCGAGGACTCCACCGGACCGGGTGTGCTCGCAATGACCGTGGCGAGCACCTCGATGACGCTCACCGAGCACGGCTCGACCGCGGTTGAGCGTCAATTCACCGGCACCCTACCGACGGTCACTGTGACCGACACCCGCGACCCCTCCGAGATAGCGCCCGGCGCTTCTTGGTATGTGGTGGGCACCTCGAGCGACTTCACGGGTGAGGCCGGGCAGCCGACGATCGGCGCCGGCCACCTCGGTTGGGCCCCGCGTCTCATCGACGGCGGCGAGTCGGGCGTCGTATCCGAGGGCGACGTGGTCGACACGGTGATGGACGATGACGACCCGGATGCCGAACTGCCCTTCGGACTCGTCGATCGTGAGCTCTTGGCGATGGGGTACGACTCTGCGCAAGTCCGTCCCGAGGGCCAATGGACGGCGACCGCCGACCTTTTCCTGCGTACCCCCGCGAATGTCGCGCCCGGCGCCTACACCTCGAAGCTCACGCTCTCATTGTTCGAGTAGGTCCGCCGAAGATGCACCGCCGCCATTCAGCCCGTCTCGCCGCGCTCGCTCTTCCGCTCACACTCTCCAGCGTGCTCGTTGCGCCGACCGTCGCGCTCGCGGAAGAGGTCGCCGGGGCAACCGACGGCACGACGCTCAACACCTCGGCGCCGGTGACGTGGTCGGTCGCGCCGGCCGACGCCGACGGCGCCGACGGTCGCGCCTGGGTCGAGCTCCAGATCGATCCAGGCGCGACCGCGACCGATCGCCTCGTGGTGCACAACCTCGGCGATCAGGATGTCGTGTTCAGACTCTCAGCGGCAGACGGCTACTTCACCGCGACCGGTCGTTTCAACATGCTGCCCTCCGACGAGCGGTCTCTGGACGCCGGCACGTGGATCACGATCGACGAAACCGTGACGGTCTCGGCGGGCGGCACTGTCGTCGTGCCGTTCACGGTGACCGTGCCCGAGGATGCGACGCCGGGGGACCATGCCGCGGGTGTAGCCGCGTCAATCACCTCGGTCTCGGCTGGCGACGGGGCCAAGCTCGGCGTCGAGAGCCGCGTCGGGTTCCGCGTCATGACCCGGGTGACCGGAGAGATCGAGCCCGGCCTCGGGGTCGCGGCTGACGGCGACTACCGCATCTCGTGGAACCCGTTCGCACCCGGCGATCTCGACGTCAGCGCCGTGCTCGCGAACACCGGCAACATACGGCTCGCCGTCGATCCCGCGATCACGTCGGGCGGCGAGCGTATCGCGATCGACGGCGTCACCGACGGGCAGTCGGTCGAGTTGCTGCCGGGAGACCGACGCACGGTGCACTTCGCGGTGCCCGCCGTATGGCCGCTCGGCGCAATCGGCCTGCCGCTGCGGGTCGAGGCCGTGACAGTCGAGCCCGACGGCTCGTCGACCGCGATCGAACCAGTCGAACACCAGATCACGGTGTTAGCGCTGCCGGTACCTCAGCTCGCGTTGTTGCTCGCCGTCGCCCTCATCGGCGTCGGTGTCGGTTTCGGTCATCGACATCAAAGACGCCGAGTCGAGCGCATGCTCGCGGATGCCCGTGCAGCAGGGCGTCGAGAGGTGTTCTCCGAACGGGAATGACGCGATGCAGCGCGTTCGCGTTTCCGAAGTGTATCCTCTCGCGCGGACACGTGACCGTCCGGCTCTGGCCGCGGCGAGGCATCCTTGTTAGCTGAGAGCGTCATCGGCTACTCGTTCGGCAGCGGCGCGCAGTTCCGCGACAAGCACCAGCAATTCAGACCTGAACGGCCAGCGCGGTATGGCCGAGCAGGTCGTCGAACTGTTCCTGGGATCGCCATGCTGGGCCTCCCTTTCGGCACGCTCGTACGTGACCAGCCTTGCCGTGAGAAGGAGGTGCGCCGACGACGCCGTGCCGCTCGACCGCGCCTTCAGCGCTGAAGCGCCGGCTCGACAGCCGTTGTGCCCTGCTTTTGCCCATCCTCGAGTTCGTGCATCGCGAGAACCTGATGAGCACGTGCCTCCCGCGCCCGCACGCGCAGGAGACGAACGAGGGTGACGGGACCTGCTACAAGAAGCTTGAACGCGTTCCACACGCAGAGCAGCGCGAGCACGCTGTACCACTCTTCGCCGCGCTCGGTCAGCCCGGTGAACGCGACCGCGGCGAGCAGATACGGTACCGCGAGCAGCATCGCCGGCACACCCCACCTCAGGCCGCGACGCGTGTGAACCGCATCCAGCAGGATGCTGGTCGGCATGAACCGACGAAACAACGTCGCCGTGCGGACAGTCATGGCGAAGACGATTGCGAACATGCGGCTGCTCTCCGATCGGTCAGCAGCGAGAACCAGAAGAGACGGCCTGCCAGGCGTCGTGCCATCGTGTTGAACGACGGCGAACACAGTGATTGCTGCTCGACCTGCACTTTAGACCCGAAGACCGACATCCGAAAGGCCGGGCGTGACGTTCGGCCCATGAGCCAGTGACGGATCGGCCTCGCGACCCGCGATGCGCCGGGCGGCTTCGAGGGCGGCGCGGGCGCGCACAGCATCCGCCTTCTGGGCGTCGGATGTCGATTGCTCGATGCCGAGCGGTCGACCGCCGACGATCCGGTAGCGGTCGCGGTATGCGGCGATTGTGGCCGCGCAGCGCCACCACGAGGCGGAGGCAGCGCCGGTTGGCGCGGCGCCGAGCGCACGCAACCACGACTCCCCCGCCGCTGCGGCATGCTTGGACAACGCCGTTGCTCGTGCCTCGATGAGGGTGGTGCGCTCGCGCAGGGCGCGCTCGGACTCGGCATCCATCGGGCCGCTCGCGACCGGCAACAGTCCCGCGACAAGACGTGGCCTATGCGCTGCACGTCCAGCTGCGGCATCCTGCATCATGGCGCGCACGACCCGTGCACGCAGGACCGCCGCGATGTCGGCCGCATCGTCGAACCCGCGCTCGCCGACCACGCGTCTCAGCAACAGTGCGACCTTCGCCCCGTGTGCCTCGGCGCGTCGGAGTTCGGCGCCGAGGGGCCCGAACGCGTCCGAGTTGACGGCGGCGTCTGCCTGTTCGGTGGTGAGCCCGCTGCTCCGCACGAGCGTGACCCATCGGTCGTGCTGGGCGGTGGCAGCGATGGTCTCGTATTCCGCGGCGAGTTGCGCGATCGAACCCCACGCCTCCTGCTCGGCCGTGATCATTTCGTGCGCCGAGAGCTCTGCTCCGACGTGTTGGAGTACGCCGGCGAGCACGGACTCGGCGGTGGCGTCGGTGTCGTCTCTGGGTCGGATGCCGGTGTGTGCGACATCCGGCCGGTCGAGGGCGACGTAGGCGGTGTTCGCTTCGCGGCCGCGGGTCATGGCGACGTAGAAGGTTTCGCGGGTCATACCTTGGGCGACGACGACGTGTGCGGTGTCGGTCGTCAACCCTTGGGCGCGGTGGGCGGTCACGGCGTACCCGAGCTCAACGTGCCCGGTCACGTACTCGGCGGGCAGCAGGGTGCTGCTCCCCCACCGGTGCCCGTGCCTGCGGACCTCGAGGACACCGTGGCGGTGGACGGTCAGGATGGTCCAGCGGTCGCCGTTGCGCACCCACCCCCGGCCGGCACGCAGCAGCCGGTCGTTGCGGCGGGTGACGACCGTGTCACCCACCCCGGCACGGGTGCCGTCGTGCAGGGCGACCTCATGCAAGGCGTCGACGCGGCCGTCGAGGATCGCGTCGGTACGCGCCCGTTTGTTCAGCGCTGCCACCGCCTCGTTCGAGTCACTGATCAGCACACTCACCCGGCCCGCACGGGTGTCCGCGCGCCAGCCCTCGTAAGCCGCATCCGCCATCACCTCGCTCTCGCCCTCCCGAACACGGTCGTGTGCGAGGTACCGGTCGATAGATGCCACGTCACCACGTCGCAGCCCCAGCGATGCGGTCTTCTCCCACTCGTTGACGAAGCGGTGCACGTCGACGAGCTCGGGCGGGTCGGGGCGGTCGTGCACCAGCATGGCGAACGCGCCGCCCGCGTCCACAGATTGCAGCTGCGCATAGTCGCCGACGAGCAGCACCTTCGCGCCCGCATGCACGGCGAGGGCACTCACGCGGTCGAGCGCGAGCGTGCCCGCAAGGGACGCCTCGTCGACGATCACGAGCTGGCCAGCCCGGAACGCATCACCGTGTGCGAGGTGGTTCTGCCACCACTTCGCGAGGTTCTCAGTTGCGATGCCGAGGTCTACGGCGAGCACGTGCGCGGCCGCCGCCGACGGGGCAAGCCCGATCACGGAACCGCGCCCGCGCTCGGTCTCCCAAGCACGGCGAAGGACGCCCATCACCGTGGACTTGCCGGCACCGGCCGGACCGACGAGCACATCGACGACGCGACCCGATCCAACGATCGCGTGCAACGCGGCCGTCTGGTCGGCACCGATTCGTCCACCACCGGGCTGTCGTCGACGGGCGGCCTCGCGCAGGGTCGCCGCCGCGATGGTCGGGCCGGTCGTCGTCGCCGCCCGTTCGCGGAGGCGTGCCTCGGCGTCGAGCAACGACTCGGAGGTGTACACGCTCGAGTGCTTCGGGCGAAACACGCTGGTACCGTCATCGCGTTGGAACACGGCCGGGCTCGTCGCGAGCTCGGGCGGCGTGATCCGCAGCGACGCCCGCTCGGCCACGTCCACGATCAGCCCGACGACTGATTCGCGATCGGAAGCTGTCACGAACCGGTACTGCATCGTCTGCCGTGCAGCCTCGGCCGCAAGATTCCAGTGCCGCCAAGTTGCACGCTTCTCACTCACCGCGACCAACACCCGGTCGCCAAGCGTTGCAACGACATCGAGCGGCACATCTTCGGCGTGCAACAGGAGCGGTGCAACGTCCGCGGACGCAATACGGGCCCATGCCGATGCATCCTGCCCGAGCACCGCGGTTGCACGCTCCCGCCAACCGCGCGTGCGCTCAGCGAGGGACCGCACACGTTTCTCCGGCCGCGTCGACAAGGTCGCCTGCGCTCGAAGCTTCATGATCGTCGCACGGCTCGGACGATGGCCGTGCGTTTCGAGGTACTCGGCGATCAGGTCGTCGGTCGCTGCGTCGATGTAGTGCGAGCGCGTTGAGAACTCCGCGATCAGCTGTTCCGGCACTGATGCGATCGACCAGGTCGGGTTGCGGTCGCGGCCGCGGCCGCGGCCACGCTGCTCCCACTCGACACCGAGCGCACGCGTGAGCGCATCCTGGAACAGGGCCTCGTGCAGCTCTGAGAGCGCGACGACCGCGGCGTGCAACGGGCGCCCGTCGAGCGAGCGCCACTTGCCATCGAGCACGGTCTGCACCCTGTTGCTCACCACGACGTGAGTGTGCAGGTGCGGATCGCCTGCCCGGCTGTCGAAATGATCGAACGCCGTTGCGATCATCCCCGTCACGTCGACCTGTGCAACCGCGCCGTCACCGGCCGCGATGCCGGTGCGTGTCGCGGCGATCTCGCGCTCCATGAACGCCACCACCTGCTCGACCGCTTCGTGGTGCGCGCACACGATGATCTCCTGGGTGGTGGCACCCGCGACACCCCAGAGCAGGCTCGCCGACTTCGGCACCGAGAACGTGAAATCGAACCCCGCCACCGCTCGCTTGCTCCCTTCGTACTGCGGGAAGGCGCGGCCAAGTGGATCACCGGTGACCGGATCACGACCGAGGCCGATTAGCAATTGAAGCTGCTCCTCGGTGACCTCGCTGCCGGCAACGAGCAGACCACCGGCGATGCCTCGAACGCCGCCGCCCATCCATCGGCCCGGCGGCGTTCCCTTCGCCTCGTAGTACTGCGTCAGCGGCGTCGCAAGCAACCGCTCACCATCGTCGGCAACGACTGTTCGAAGCAGATACCGGAACCCGTCGCCGGCGCTCATCACCCGCATCGACACCGTCATCCCGCGCCACCCCCGATCACGCCGAGAAGGTGCGCGCCCTCAAACTGCAAGAGGCGTGGCAAAAACATACTGCAGCATGTTTCTGCCACTAGCCCACGCGGCTCGCTGCTTGTCCTTGTATTCGCCTTGTCAGGTGTGCGGTGGGCCTGACAGCAAGCTTGGCTCGGATCATACGCATCCGAAGTCGATCACGAAGATGACATCGATACGCCAATGCCGACGGATGAGCATGTCTATCAAACCCGCGGCGACATCACAGGCCGCGCTCCGGGAGATGTGCGAGCTCCTGCGCCGCGACAACGTCGACAAGCAGAATGTCGATCAGTCCTGCGCGCAGTGCCGCGGCGATGGCCGGAGCCTTCTCAGGGCCAGCAGCAAGGGCAACGACCAATGGAACGCGGCGCAGCTCTGAAAGCGACGTACCGATAACCCTGTCTTCAAGGAGGCTATGGATTTCCTCGCCCGACGCGTCGAGAAAGCGACCCACGACATGTCCAACGGCGCCGAGGTTGTGCATTCGACGCACCATCTCAGCGGTAAGCGCCCCACTGAACACGGACGCCGGGTGACGGAATCCCGCTCCGATGCCGATCAGCGCGACATCCACTTCGGACGCGCTCTGCAGCACCGCCCGCACCTGCGGCGTTGCGCGCAGGTCACGGGCGGCTTGCGCGCTCGGAGCGAGGAGAGGGGCCGGCATCGTCACCGCACGGCCTCCCAGGCGATCGGCGACCCGCTCGATGAGGTCGGCGCCGTCGAGGATGCGCGAACTCTGCCCGGCTCGGCCGGACATCTGCACCACTTCCACGGCGCGGTGCCGAACGCCGACGAGTGCGTCGGGGAGGAGCGAATGCACCCGACCATTCGTGAGCCCGAGTCGCATGCCGCCGACGAGCAGATCGTCGAGCAGCGCCACACACTCACCGGCGACGGCACGGAACCCGCTCTCCTGCGGCGCCTGCGCTGAGGCCCGGACATGCTGCACCCCGTATCGCGAGTGGATGGCTCGTTCGAGCGCGACACTGCGCTCGAACGGATGCGACACCTGGATCCGCACGATCCCGACCTCGCGGGCTTCTTTGAGCATCCTTCCGATGGTCGGGCGCGAAAGCCCCGCGGCTTGGGCGATCTCCGCCTGCCCCATTCCGTGCTCGTAGTACAGCCGGGCGATCTCGAGGAGCCGCATCCCGCGGTCTCGGGCGGGGTCCTCCGCCCACAGCGATGCGGTCAGCTTCGAGCGGATGCTCAATCTGCGCGCGAGTATCTCGTTCGAATCCTGCGGCATAACTCGGATTTTAGGCAGGCTCCGGCGGTGAAGCAATGAGCGAATGCTCAGGGCTCACTACCCGTCGGCCGCGGGCGCGGCATACCGTTTCCGCAATCCGAGGACGATCATTGGGATCGGACGACTCAACTCGAAGGAGAGCTGGGACATGCCTGCACTTTCCAACACGGGATCGACGACGATCCCGGACATCGAGCAGCTCCCGCTGTCTCGACGGCAGAAGGCGCTCGTCGGCGCGGCAGTGGTGAGCAACACCGTCGAATTCTTCGACTTCTTCATCGTCGGCTTCATCCTGTCGATGATCGCCGGCCCCTGGGAGCTGACCTTCGGCGAGAGCGCTGCGATCCTGCTCGCGGGCGGCCTCGGCACGACGCTCGGCGCGTTGTTCTGGGGCCGGATCGCGGATCGGATCGGTCGGCGCCCCACCTTCCTCTGGACGGTGGTCACGTTCTCGGTCGCGACCGGCCTGTGCGCGGTCATCCCCGAGGGCGCGTGGCTGCTGTTCGCCATTCTCCGGGTCGTCGTCGGCTTCGGGGTCGGCGGTCTCCCCGTCGTCGACATCCCCCTCATCTCGGAGTTCGTGCCCACCAAGGTGCGTGCCCGGCTCGCGGGCCTCACCGTCGTGTTCATCCCGGTGGGCTTGTTCCTCGGTGCACAAGCGTCGGCGCTCTGGGGTGAGACGCTCGGTTGGCGAGGGCTTCTCCTCCTCGGCCTCATCCCGGTGCTGCTCGTCTTCCCGATCCGCATGATCGTTCGTGAATCGCCACGCTGGCTCATCCAGCAGGGCCGCATCGAAGAGGCACGCGCGAACGTCGCTTGGTATCGCAATATGGACCCGGCCGATGTCGAACTTCCGTCGGTCGAGGCCTTCCAGAACCAGAAGACGGGTTTCGCCGAGATTTGGCGCAACCATCGCAAGCCCCTGCTGATCGCGACTATCGGTTCGTTCTGCTTCATCACGGCCTCCGCATCGGTGCAGGCCTGGGGCCCGACCCTGTTGACCGAGCTCATGAGCATCACGCCAGCGCAGGCGGCTCAGATGTTCGTCCTCGTCAGCGCAGCGTCGCTGGTCGGCCGTCTGCTCTCGTCGAACGCGGCGGATTGGATCGGGCGCCGTCCCGTCATGATCGTGTCGGCACTCGTGGGCGCCGCCTTCGTGACCGTGGCGGCCCTCGCCGGCGATACGCTCATCCTCGGCGTCTCGCTGTTCTACCTCGGCATCGTCGGGATGTTCCTCTTCGCCGACGGCGCCTTCGGCGTGATCAACACCTACAGCTCCGAGATGTTCCCGTCGAACGTCCGTGCGACGGGCCTCGGAATGGCGTACGGACTCGGCGCCCTCGGCAAGGTGTTCGGCCCGCTGCTGCTCGCCCTCGTCTCCGGGAGCAGCAATCTCATCACCCCCGCCGCCACGCAGGCGGCGGTGACCCCGGCCTTCCTCATCATGGCGGGACTCCTCGTGCTCGGTGCCGTGATCTACGCGATGGCGCCCGAGACGAAGGGCAAGAGCATCGAAGACCTCGATACGGCTGCGCTCGCCCGCATCAACCTCGACCGCCGCTCGGGCAGGGCCCGGGCCTGAAGCACCCCGACCACACAACAGCACGAACAGGAGCACCACCATGACTGTCTTCCGCACGATCCTCGGCGATGTCGACATCTCCGACATGGGGTACACCATGCCCCACGAACACATCTTCACCCATCCTCAGGGCCACGGTTCGAAGGTCGAAGACGACCACCTCCTCAATGACTTCGACAAGGGCGTGCAGATGCTCAAGGAGTACAAGGAGATCGGGGGCGGCACGATCGTCGAAGCGACCCCGAAGACCTGGGGCCGTGACGCCAAACGCATGGTCGAGGCGTCGAAGCTCACCGGAGTGCACGTGATGGCGTGCACCGGCTACATCTGCCAGGAGCACGGGATGGAGCCCAACATCACGGAACGAGGTGTCGAGGACATCGCGAACGAGATGATCGGCGACCTCACGGTCGGCATGGACGGGACCGACGCGAAGGCCGGATGGATCAAGGTCGGCACCGCGTACCTGCACGTGACCCCAGGTGAGGACATGGTCATCCGCGCCGCCGTGCGCGCCGCCCAGACGACGGGCGCCCCCATCAGCACGCACACCACGGGCGGCACGATGGGCATCGAACAGCTCGAGATCGCCGCATCCGAAGGCTTCGATCTGACGAGGATGACGGTGGCCCACGTGGACCGCAACCCCGACCTCTGGTACCACCGGAAGATGCTCGAGACCGGCGCCTCGTTGATCTACGACGGCCCGGGCAAGGCGAAGTACTACCCCGACAGCGTCCGGGTCGACCTGCTCCGCCAGCTCATCAAGGACGGCTTCGAAGACCAGCTGATGATCTGCAACGACATGGGCCGGCGCTCGCACCACACGGTGTACGGATTCGGCCCGGGTTGGCAGTGGATCAAGCAGCGCTTCATCCCCAGGCTGCTCGAGGAGGGCTTCACGGAGGAGCAGATCCACAAGTTCATGTACACGAACCCTGCGAAGCAGTATCACTGGGCGGAGCCGGTGAAATGACCCGTATCCAACTCGCGCTCGATACTCGGACCATCGAGGAGGCGGTCACCGCCGCCTCCTCGGCGGCCGCGAGCATCGACGTCGTCGAAGCCGGCACGGTGCTCTGCCTCTCGCAGGGCCTCGGGTCGATCTCAGCGCTGCGGGCTGCGGCGCCCGGCCTGCCGATCGTCGCCGACATCCGTATCGCGCGGGCCGGCCGCAAGTTCGCCGATCTCGCGTTCGATGCGGGCGCCGACCGGGTCACTGTCGTCGGCGAGGCCGGCCTCGCCGTGGTCAACGGTGCGGTGGCAGCGGCGCGAGCCGCGGGTGGAGAGGTCGAGGTCGAGCTCTGGGACGGGTGGCATGAGGACGACGTGCGCGGCTGGGTCGATTCAGGCGTCGCCGCCATCATCGCCCACCGCTCGGGCAGGTTCGACGCGGAGCACGACGATGCGATCCGCACCGATCTCGCGCGGCTCGCGACGCTCGAACTCGGGAGCACGGAGGTCACCCTCGCCGGAGGGATCTCGGCCACCGACCTGCAATGGTTCGACACGTCGCAGTTCGACACGATCGTCGCCGGCTCGGCGATCGTCCAGGCCGCCGACCAGTCGGCTGCGGCACGCGATCTGCGCGAGGCGCTGCGACCCGAGGCGGTGGCGCGGTGACTCGATTCGATGTGACGGCGATCGGCGAAGGCGGAGTCCGGCTGAGCGTGCCGTCCGGTGAGCGACTCGAGCGGGCGCAGTCATTTGACATCGCCATCGCCGGCACGGAGGCCAACGTGCTCGCGGGGCTCAGCGCGCTGGGCTGGTCGAGCTCGTGGTGCAGTTCGCTGCCCGACTCCCCGCTCGGACGCCGGGTCGAGAACGAGCTGCGCATGCACGGCATCGACCTCTCCCTCGTGCGCCGCGTGCCGGGGGCCCGCCTGGGCACCTACTACGTCGAGTACTCTGTGCCACCGCGCCCCACCCAGGTGACCTTCGACCGTGCGAACACGGCGTTCGCGCTCATGCGTCCTGATGAGGTCGATTGGGAGGCGCTGCTCGACACGCGCGTGCTGCACCTCACCGGCCTGACCGCGGCGCTCTCGCCGAGCGTCATGTCGATCGTCGCCGAGGCGTTCGATCGGGCTGCGGACGCCGGGGTCGAGGTCTCGTTCGACGTCAACTACCGGGGGAACCTCTGGGATCCGGGGACAGCGGCCGAGGCGCTGGCGCCGCTGATCCGGCGCGCCGACATCCTCTTCTGCCGCGCTGAAGACCTCGGCACGCTCTACGGGGCGGGTCCAGACTGCGACACCGCGATCAACGACCTGCTCGAGCGGACGAATGCCCGGTGGGTGCACGTGACCGACTCCGAGCGCGGCATCCGCTCGTCCATCGACGGGAAGATCGTGTCCACTCCGGTCGTGCCGGTCTCCGTCGTTGACCGGCTCGGTGCGGGCGACGGATTCGCCGCGGGCGCACTCCACGGCCGGCTCATCGGCGAGCCCGAGAACGCCCCCCGCTACGGGGCGGTCATGGCAGCGCTCGCACTCTCGCAGCGGGGCGAGCAGATCTACACCACCAGGGCCGAGGTCGAGGGCATCCTCGCCGATCCCGCGCAGCGCCTCGCCCGCTGACCGACTCTTCGAAAGGACCGAAAGGACCATCATGACCGACACCACGACTGCGACCGACTGGCAAGTCGAGACGCATCGGGTCGCGCAGCGCATCAGAGCGCGCGTGCTTGAACTCACCATCCTGAAAGACGGGTGCTACCTCAGCCAGGCGCTGTCGTCCGCCGACATCCTCGCTGCGCTCTACACCCGCATCCTGCAGCTCGCGCCGCTCGATCGTCCTCTCGACTCCCCGCCGTTCGGCGGCGTGCCCGGAGCGCCCGACGAGTCGCCCTCGGGCGGGCGCTTCCACGGCGTGAAGGGGCCGGACCTCGACCGATTCCTCATCTCCCCGGCCCACTACGCGGTCGCGATCTACGCGGCACTCGAATCGGTCGGCCGCCTGCAGGAGGGCGCGCTCGAGAGCTTCAACACCGACGGCTCGACGCTGGAGATGATCGGGGCCGAGCACTCGCCAGGCTTCGAGCTGACGACCGGCTCGTTCGGACAGGCGCTCTCGCAGGCCGGCGGCATCGCGTTCGCCCGTCGTCTCAAGAGCGACACGGGTCGCACCGCCGTGTTCGTCTCCGACGGCGAACTCGAGGAAGGACAGACCTGGGAAGGCGCACAGGCGGCCGCCTTCTACGGCCTCGACCGACTAATGGTCTTCGTCGACGTGAACGGGCAGCAGGTCGACGGCTGGACCAAGGACGTCATGAATATCGAACCGATCAACTCGAGATTCCTCGCATTCGGCTGGGACGTCGCGACCGTCGACGGTCACGACCTCGACCAGATCGTGAATGCGGTGGAGGCGAAGGAAGCCAACGGGAAGCCTCTCGCGGTGCTCTGCTACACCGACTCGGCCCGGGGCATCCCCTACCTCGACGATCGCAAGCCGAACCTGCACTACGTGCGCCCGAAAACCGACGAAGACCGCCGCGCATTCGAGGCGGCGCTCGAGAAGCTCCAGGAGGAATCCCGATGACTGAAACCCAGGTTCATTCCCGCACGATCGTCGAGTGGGCCGCCGACAAGCCCGAGGCCGTCGTGCTCTCGGGCGACCTCACCGGCAGCGTCGAGATCGCCGAGTTCAAGCGCACCTATCCCGAGCGCTTCTTCTCGCTCGGAATGGCCGAGCAGAACATGCTGTCATGGGCCGGCGGGATGGCGCGCGAGGGGCTTGTGCCTTACCTGCACACGTTCAGCGTGTTCCTGGTTCGGCGACCGTACGACCAGTTGGCCATGTCGGTCGCATACCCGAATCTCCCGGTGAAGCTCGTCGGATTCCTGCCGGGCATCATGACGCCGGGTGGCGTGACGCATCAGGCGATCGAGGACATCAACCTCATGCGGGGGCTCCCGAACATGACCGTGCTCGAGACAGGTGACGCCGCCGACATCGAGTCGGTCCTCGACGTCGCCCACGCGGTCGACGGCCCCGTCTACATCCGCATGCTGCGCGGCGCCGTGCCCCGTCTGTTCGAGGGACCGATGGAGCTCGACAAGATCCGTCATCTCACCAACGGAGCGGACATCACGATCTTCTCGAGCGGGATCTGCACGGAGGAGGCGATCCGGGCGCGACGGGTGTTGGAGGACGCCGGCATCTCCGTCACGCACCGCCACGTCACGACCCACAAGCCGTTCCGCGACCCCGCGATCGCCGACGCCATCCGCGCCGCGGGCAAGGCTGTCATCACGATCGAGAACCACAACGTCATCGGCGGCCTCGGCACCGCCGTGGCCGAGCGGATGGCCGAGATCGGAGCCGGCGTCCCGCTGGTGCGCATCGGTATCGATGACGCATTCGGGCAGGGCGCCTCGGCGCGCTACTTGATGGAGAAGAACGGCTTCACCGCAGGACGCATCGTCGAGCGGGTCGCCGAGCACCTCGGAGTGCGGATCGCCGTGCCCGATGACATCGATGAGTTCGACGTTTCAGTCTCCTTCGGTGCCGACCAGCTCGAAGCGCTCTAGGAGGCCGCCATGCTCGAATCACTCAAGGATGAGATCTGGCGGGCCAACCAGGAGCTCGCCGCCTCGGGCCTCGTCGTCGGCACGTCCGGCAACGTCTCGGGCCGAGATCCGGAGTCGGGTCTCTTCGTCATCAAGCCCAGCGGAGTCGGATTCGCTGAACTCCTGCCCGAGCACATGAGCGTAGTGGGGCCGGACGGCGCACAAGTCGAGGGACCCATGAAACCCTCCGTCGACACGTTGTCACACGCCTATGTCTACCGGGCCCGTGCTGACGTCCAGGGCGTGGTGCACACCCACTCGCGGTACGCGACAGTCTTTGCGGTGCTCGGCGAGGACGTCCCGGTACTCACGACAACCCATGCGGCCCTCTTCGGTGCGCCAATTCCCGTCTCGAACTACGCCGTCATCGGCGAGGAGGAGATCGGGCGCGAGATCGTCGACAACGTGGGTGATGGCACGGCTGTGCTCATCCGATCGCACGGTGTCTTCAGCATCGGTTCCGATTGGCAGCGCGCTCTTCGCTCGGCCCAGTACGTGGAAGAATGCGCAGAAGTGGCACATCTGGCCAGGCAGGTTCGGGAACCACAATCCCTCGATCCGGAAACGGTTGCCGCATCACGTGAGTGGTACCTGCACGGCTATGGCCAGAGGGCGATCCTGAGCGGATCATGAGTCGTCGTACCGGAATGCCGCTATTCGACGCGACTGCCGTCGGAATCTACGAGAAGGCGCTCGCTGGTGAGGATTGGGCGGCGAACTGCGAGCAGGCGGCAAGCGCCGGATACTCCTTCGTCGAGCTCTCGGTCGACGACTCACCGGAACGGCTAGCACGCCTGACATGGTCCAAGTCAACGCGCCGGAAAGTGCGTCAAACAGCAGCCTCGGCGGGCGTGCACGTTGGCACGATCGTGCTGAGCGCGCATCGCTCATTCCCCTGGGGCTCAGCGGACTCCGCCGTGCGACAGCGGGCGGACGAACTTGCTGCTCAAGCCATCGACCTCGCTGCGGATCTCTCTGCCGATCGGGTACAGATTGCAGGCTACTTCGCCTTCGACGGCCCCCGCCACAATCGGGCCCGAGACTGCTTCATCCATGGCATTCAACGCGCCGCCGACGTGGCCGAAACGCGCGCGATACGCCTCGCAATCGAGAACATGGATGGGTCCGACGTCATCTCCGCATCCGACGCGATCGCGCTGATACGCGATATTGATCGCGAGAACGTTCGGTTGTATCCGGATCTGGGCAACTTCGCCGGAAATGGGTTGGATGCGGCGAGGGAGTTGAGGGCCGCGCTCCCATGGGCCGATGCAGTACAACTGAAAGACGCGAAACGCGGTGCGTTTCGTCGAATACAGTTCGGCGACGGCCTCGTCGACTGGCCCGCGGCGATTCGCGTCCTTCTTGCCGACTCATGGCACGGGCCAATCTCGATCGAGATGTGGAACGACTCTAAAGATCCCGAACTGGCCGGAGCCGCCCTCAACTGGCTCCAGGATCAGGCACGGGGCGTCACGTCGCCGGCAGGCAAGCACTACAGCAAGTAGCCCAACACACCGTGGTCCAGCATAACCGTGGACACACAAGATCGTGATGACCGACCAGCCTGATGCCGGGGTGGTTACGGCCGCGCGCTCAACGAACTGAATTCAAGCCTCGCGCACGGCGATCCAGCGTGGCGCCGCTCACGGCACAAGGCCAAGTTACGAGAGCGAAGAGAGCCAGCCGGCGACGATCGCTCTCCAGCGACGTTCATCTGAGTTCCACGTCATCGTGTGGTCGGCTTCGAATTGCTGGAGCCGGGTGGCAGCGCCTGCCTGGGTGCTGGACCGCTCTGCGAGTTCGACCGGCGCCGAGATGTCGTCTCTGCCATGGAGCACGAGGAGCGGTCGCTGCGGCTCAGACAATCGCCTGCGCGCGGTATCGAACTGACTAAGTCCAACCGGGGCGGCGAGCCCCACCGTATGAGCGAGCGCTCGCCAGTTCAGCCAGGGCACAGCCAACCCGCCAGCTCCCTTAGGCAACCCAGCCTGAGCGCAGTTCGCCTTGATCGTCTCGACCCAATCGAGCACAGGCGACTCGAGGACGAGGCCAACCACGCGATCGCGCACACCTGGTCGTGTGGCAAGTTGCAGCGCGATCGCTCCACCCATCGACCAGCCGAACAGGACCACGCGGCTCGCGCCGCGGTCGACCGCGTAACGAATAGCTGCTTCGACGTCGTCGGTCTCCGTCGCGCCAAGCGTCGATCGTCCGGATCCGACCGTCGGCCCTTCACCGTCGTTGCGATAGGTGACGACCAAGGAGGTCAGTCCGGCCTCGGCAGCGACCTGTGCACCGCGCAGCGTCCCGGCTCGAGTACTTCCGAGCCCGTGGATGTGGATCGCCCAGATGTCGCCGACTCCAGTTGTTGGTTCGATCAGCCACGCGGGCGCGGGTCCGAACTCCGTCGGCACCTCGACGTCGACGGCATCCAGTCCGGCATCCGCCGGCATCTGGAAGTACATTCCGCTCCACGAGGCGCGGATTCCAACGGTGAGCTCCCCAGGCGCCAGTTCCCCCACGACCTCGCGGCCGACGAGTTCGGCGCTGACGTCGAGCACCTTTTCACTGAACTTGACCCACGTGCCGTTCTCGAGGATCAAGTTGAACAGGCCGGGCGTCGCGGTCTGCGCGGTCCGCGCCAGGATGACGACAGCTCGCTCCCCTGAGACGTCGACGCCACGCACGACGAGATCGAATCGACGCGGGCCAACTGGCGCAGTGACGCGTCTGGCGATGACGTATCCGAGCCCGCCGAGTACTGCGGAGACGACCACGCCGCCGGCGATGACGGCGCCGGCGACCCGACCGGCCTTCATGCCGCCACCCACGTCCGCTGCGGCGACTTCGAATCATCGCCGACAAGGTGGCGCTCTGCCCGCTCGAGCACCTGACGATCCGCGTCAGTTATCGAGAACGCAACCCGTGTGTCGATCATCGCGTCGCGGATCTCGACGACCTGGCGATGCAGCAACGCTTCGGGGTCGGTGGCGTCGAACGCGGTATCCGAACGCTGGCTGATGCCGGGATGCACAGCCGAGGCCGCATGCCAGATGGGCGCGAGCTCGCGAGTCAGCGTTCGAGTTGTACGGGCCCGGGAGCGCGCCCGGAAGGCGCGCGCGGCTGGTTGGCTCGCGAAACCGCTGCACAGGAACATGAAGGTCAACAGGTACAGCATGCTGTAGGGCATTGCGGCTGCAGCCATGAGGTCTGTACGACCGGTGAAGTGCGCAAGATCCATCACGATTACGTCGATCGTCAGCGCGATGCCGAGTCCGCATCCGATGACGAGCAGAATCGGTGGCGCAACGAGGGCGCCACGGCTGACACGGGCCTGCCGAGTTGCGACAGTAGCCATCGCTGCGAGCACGACCGCGTAGTACACGAACAGCGTCATCGAATAGACCATGGCCGCCGGTTGGGCTCCGAAATCGAGCATGAAGTTCGTCGTCGTCGTGTCGCGATCGATTAGGAAGAACGCACCGGCCGCACCCACGGCCGCAACACCGTAGGTCACACGGCTCAGAGCGATGCGTACCGGCCGAGGCGGTTGATCTGCGGCCTTCATCACGCCTCGTCCGAGGAGGAACACGCCGGTCATGAGCGCGAGATCGGCGACGAGCGTGACGACGTTCGAGCCGCCAAACAGACGGTCGAGCTCGACGTACACCGCGTCGATGTTGAGCGTCATCGCAATCGCGATCGTCAACGACGCCCACGTGATCGCACGCTCGACTCGCCCTCGGCGCAGGATCAGCAAGCTCGCGACGAGGAGCCACATCAAGCCCGCGACGATAGTTGCAGTCACCCGAAAATCTCCACGAACCGAGTATCGCGCGTAGCCGACGAGCGAATCGCTGCAGCGAGCTGGTCAGCAAGGTATTCGGCCTCGATCTCGATCGGGTCGTCGAGATTCTGACGCCGAAGCAACCGTTGTCGAGTCTCACGCGGGATGTCGGGCAGCAGGAAGTCGGGGGCGCCGGCGTCTTCGCTGTCGATGTGTCCGAGGATGAGATGGGCGCACTCGTGCAGAACGAATTGCTGGCGGTGCAGCGCCGACTCGGTCGGCGCGTGGAAGATGAGGTCTTCGCCTTCTCGTTCGACCAGCAGCGCACAAAGGCCGGCCTCATCGCCCAACTCGGGGATCTCGACGATGTGGATCGTGGTCTCGCGATGCCGCTCGATCGCGCCGATCAACTCGTCGAACGTGAACGACGCGCCGAGTTCGAGCCCCGGTAGCGTCTCCGACACCGCCCCTTCACTGTTCACGGCCTCGTCCTCCCCTTCGGACGTGTACGGCTCGTGACCCACGACGCTCACGCGTCGCCGGTTCACGTATGCGCGATCTCCTCATCGAGGTACCTGCTGATCGCGTTGAGTGCGTTGGGCGAGATGTCGCCCAACGCACGAGCTGCGTATGCCTTGACGCGCGCGGCTCGCATCGCTCGCACGAGGTCGAGCTGTGCACTCACCCGCTCGGGCGTGGCAGCACCACTCACCCCGGAGAGAAACTCAGGCTCGATATCGAAGAACGCTGCCAGCCCTTCGAGGAGTCGTCGATCTTGCACGGAGCGATGACCGTTGACCATGTAGGTCCAACGCGAGCGCGAGAGTTTGATGCCGCGTTCGCCGAGGAACTCGGCGATCTGCGTGTACGTCGGCTCCGAGCCGGTTTCCGCTGTCGCGACATCGATGAGCAACCGGAGGCGCTTCGCCAGGTCTTCGGCTGCCGCGGTGCTGTCGTATTCGGTCATGTGATTCAGTCCTTCTCCCCCTCGGGTCAGGCAGGGCTGATCGTCACCTCCCGCTCATACTGAGCAACACTCACCCTAGCAATTGAGCATGCCCAACGCAAGGGTTGCGCATGCTCAAATCGAGTGCTAGAAAGACCTCGAAGTCAGCTTTTGAGCATGCTCAACATGCAGCGGTCAGCCTGTGCTGAACGTGCCCCGGTGCCGCCTACCGCGCCCACCACACGCCAGGCGGCGCCGGTTCTCGGTTGTGCCCGAGGATGCCCCGCGCGCAGGCGACACACCTCTGTGTCAGCCGCCCAGCTCGAGCGGCCGGCGCTTGCGAAAGGTGATGGACGTGCCCACGAATCCAGAATCGAGACCTGACCACGAAGCCAAGCTCGCGGAACTCCACGAGCGCCTGACCGCTGCTGTCGAAGCCCTCGTCGCGGGTGACAGTTGGAAGCAGGCGCTGGAGTTCGCAGCGCGCTTCCGGACCCGGTCGTTCAACAACATGCTGCTGATCCAGGCTCAGCATTTCGCCGCGTTCGAGCGCGGTACGGTGCCCGAGCCGATGCCGACGTACCTCGCCGGATTCAAACAGTGGCAGACGCTCGGCCGGCGCGTGAGCGCCGGCCAGCGCGGGTACGCGATCCTCGCACCGCGAACCGCCCGCTTCGCCTCCACCGATCCGACGGATATCGCGTCCTGGCGACGTCTCAGAAACGGCGAACGTCCGAGGCCTGGTGAAGTCGTCCGGCCGAAGCTGACCGGCGTTCGTCCAGCCTACGTCTGGGATGTCTCGCAAACCGACGGCCGACCGATCCCAGTGCGGCCGGCCCCGCAGCTCCTCCGGGGCGAGGCTCCGCCCGGCCTCGAAGCCGCGCTCGCGATGCTCATCCGCGCCGCGGGTTTCGAACTCACGACGGCGAAGGATGCCGCGGCAATCGCCGGTGCGAATGGGATCACCGACTTCGTGAAGCGCACGGTCGTCGTCCGCGGCGACCTCGACGCAGCCGCGCAGGTGAAAACGCTCGCCCACGAACTCGCGCACGTCCGCCTCCACGACACCACCGAGAACGCCGAATTGCCACCTCACCGTGGCATCGGCGAGGTGGAGGCCGAGTCGGTGGCACTCATGATCGGTGCCGCCCATGGGATGGATACGACCGAGTACACGATCCCGTACGTTTCCGGGTGGGCGTCGACAGTGCCCGACAAGACCCCGGTTGAAGTCGTACAGGCCACGGGCGAGCGCGTCCGCCGAACCGCCCGCGACATCCTCGACGTGCTCCCGACTACGAAGTTCAATGGCGGCGACCCGCCCGGACTCACGCATGCGCCCTCCCGCGCTTCGGCTTCGTCGGTTGCGCGGACGGCGACGCGGAGCCGCACGCTCGAGCGCATCCAGTCGAGGCGGCTCGCATGAACATCGCAGAGTTGATGCTCGCCGTAGCATCGCGCAGACCTCGTGATGCGGCTCTGGTGTTCGCGGAAGCGGGGGTGCCGGTGTTCCCCTGCCTGCCTGACGGCAAGCGACCGCTGACGTCGGCCGGCTTCCACGACGCGAGCTCCGATCTCGAAATCGTCCGGGTGTGGTGGGTGCAGTGGCCGGCAGCGAACCTCGCGATGCCTACCGGGCCGGCCTCGGGATTCGATGTCGTCGACGTCGACATCACCGATACCGGGTCCGGACTCGCCGCACTCGAGGCAGCACAGGCAGCCGGCCTTGTCGACGGTGACGCGATTCGCGTTCGGACCCCCTCCGGAGGGCTGCACATCTACTTCCCCGCCGAGCCGCGTCGACCGCAGCGCTGTTGGCAGTCGGCCAGCGCGCACATCGACTTTCGCGGCGATGGTGGGTACGTCGTCGTACCGCCGTCCACACTCGTCAGCGGCACCCGACGTACGAGTTATCGAGTCTGCGCGATCAACTCCTCCCCGCAGCAACCGGTCAACGCATCGGCACTCCGTGAGCTGATCGATCCTCGGCCTGAACCGACGAGCTGGTCGACACCGAGCGAACCAGCAGACCTTGCCCGCCTCGCCGCCTGGGTGAGCCGACTGCGGGAAGGTGAGCGCAATCACGGGCTGTTCTGGGCATCGTGCCGACTCGCTGAGGCCGGCCAATCGCCCGGCGGAATCATGCGGGCCCTGGGTGATGCGGCAGCGAGTTCCGGACTCTCCGACCGGGAGATCGCCGTCACGATCCGCTCTGCAGTTCGTCGTGCCGCTCTACCGCGGGCGTCAGCGGACAACTGGCGTGATCCTGAGCACAGCTCCCGACGAGCAGGTGAGGCACCATGCCTGCGCTGAACGCCTATTGCGCCGACGGCGTCCGTCTCGCCATGATTACAGCGATCATCGGCACCATCTTCATCGCCGCGGGCGCGTTCTGGCTCTCGTTCACATCGCTCAGCGACCTCGCTCGCCGCTCCGGAGTCGCGACCGACCAAGCATGGATCTGGCCGCTGATCATCGACGGCATCATCGTGGTCGCGACCGTCGCGGTCGTCGCTCTCGCCAGCTCCCGCGCGGCGTGGTACCCGTGGATGCTCCTCGTGGCCGGCGCAGCGATCTCCGTCGCGGCGAACGCCATCCATGCCGTCGTCACCGAGACCACCGAGGTGCCGCTCGCGCTCGCCGCGTGCGTCGCGTCGGTGCCGCCCATCGTGCTGCTCGCGATTACGCACCTGACCTCGATCCTGATGTGCACCCCACGAGCCACGGCTCCAGCGACGGCGGCAGCACCGGCTCCCTCGAAATCGACTGCTCGAGTCTCAACGGCAGCGAGTATTCCGAAGAAGCCCACGACCGTCCTCGCCCCTCGCGAAGACGCGTCCTCTCTGCGAGCACTCGGCTGGTCGAACTCGGCGATCGCCCGTCAGCTCGGCGTGCATCCCTCGACCATCGGCCGATGGCTCCGCGACCACGTCGGCGCACCTACCTCGCAAAACCCCACTGTGAGGGAGGGCGCGAACGATGGATGAAGACGACTTCGAGCAGAACCGCCGCCCCTGGGATGATCGGCGGCCCGGAAGCCCGCACGCGGAATCCGAGACCGACGACGTCGGCCACCGCATTCGCGCTTCGCTCGCTGCACGAACCAGGACATTCGAGGCCAACCCGACAGACACGGTCGACCCAACCGGCGGCGCCAATCGGCCCGGAATCGTGTGGGTCCGCGCGTCCGATCTCTTGAACACGGGCACGGGGCGAGTCGCCGGCCGTGGTCTCGACCTCGAAGCCGAGCTCGCACGGCGACTCCGCCGCGCACCCGCAACGACCAAGCGCGCCATTCGCGAGCGGGCAGCGAAACTGCCGCCCCTCTCCGAATTCGGACGGACGCAGGAGCGCACTCATTTCACCCGCCCAGGACTCGGACGGAGGTGAACCATGAGCATCCTGCTGACCGCGGCAACACGCACCGATCCGACAGGAGGTGCCGCCGTGGAGTGGA
This sequence comes from Agromyces sp. NPDC058104, assembly GCF_042884835.1. Taxonomy (NCBI): domain Bacteria; kingdom Bacillati; phylum Actinomycetota; class Actinomycetes; order Micrococcales; family Microbacteriaceae; genus Agromyces; species Agromyces sp. NPDC058104. The sequence continues at coordinate 25,889 of NZ_JBHVTD010000001.1, forward strand.
GCTCGACGCTCGAACGCGAGACAGAAGCCTTCCGAGGGCCAGAAGGTCTGCGAAGACTCCTCAAGCGCCTGCAGGAATCCGACGGCGCCGCGTGGCGCACCGACCCCGAGGCATCCGCCCTGCTGCAGTACGCCGCCCAGAAGTACTCGGCGCTCGCCCGCAAGCACCACCTCGACCCGTGGGAGGCCGCGTCGGCCGCATTCGATGCGATGCGGGCACCCGCGACGCTGCGAGCGGATGACCCATGGGCGCTCGTGACTCGCGCCGTGCAGGTCACGTGCATCGCCGAAGAGCGCGCACAGGGCTTGCTGTGCTCCGTGCACCAGGCACGACGCGCAAAGGTCTCAGCCTTCCATGATGCCGAACGGTTCAGCGACCGGGAGCACGAACTGCCCGAGTACCACCCGGCGTTCCGCACCGAGCCGGCAGACGCCGTGCTCGACGCAGGCTCCGCACCCCGTGAAGACGTGCGGGCCGCCATCGCCGACGCGATCACGCTGTTCACCCTGCTCGGCTGGCCCGGCGACCGCGCGCGCACCGGCGTCGAGTACGTGTGCGGGCGCCTCGCGGATGCCCCGTCCCGAGCGTCTGCATACGAGTCGTTGCGTCGCGACTACGCGGCCCGCGCGCAACTCGACCTGCCGCAGCACGCCTGGCACGCCATGCGGCAGCCAAGGTCGGCCTTGAAGTCGCTGTCCAGGGTCTCGAATGATGACATGTTCTGCGGCGTGAAGCCCACGCCGTCGTCCGAGACCGTGAACCCGATGATCGGTTTCATGGGGGCACGCCCGGGGCCAGCCGGCCCGAAGTCGAGCTCGGCCTGGGAGTCGCGGTGGACCCTCACGTCGATCCGACCTGGATCGTCCGACCGTTCGGGCCGCGCGTCGATCGCCTGTATGCCGTTGACGATCGCTTCGAGGAGCGGAAGGAGCGCGTGACTCTTGGGGAGGCTCGTGTTCCGGACTCTGCCTGCAAGAGATGTCGTCAGCGCCATGATCCGTCCCTTCCCGGCCGTCGAGGCGACCCTAGCGACGGCCACCGACGTCGGTGCACGTGCCCGATCGGAGCTGGTCGCACAGTCAGCCTTCGTCCCTGAGCTCGAGCTTCAGGCCGAGCGCCTGCGCCACCTTCGCGATAGTCGCCGTCGTGACGTCGTTGTTGCCCTCGATGCGAGCGATGGTCGGGCGGGACAGCCCGGACTTCTCGCCGAGCTCCGCCTGCGACCATCCCTGCTTCTTCCGGGCCTCGCGGATGACGTCGCCGAATCCGCTCTTTCTGGATACCTCTGCCGACTCGGCCACGCGTGCTCGTCCCTGCTCGTCGCGATCGTCTCTTGTATCAAGGACTTTACACGGATCGGTGTATCAGTAACGTGACATTCGCTGTCGTGTCCCCGATCGGACAAGACCGTACGAAAGCCGTTAGGTCGACCGTGCGATCAAGCGCCTGTCCGCCAATCACGGGCGAGCCGAGGTGTATCTTGTCTCAACCACCGCTACCCCATGCCGGGCTCGTCGGACGCCACCTCAACACGCTCCGCACTATCAACTTTGAGTGGGAAAGGGACACGCTCAACGGTCCCGTCTATCGACCACCTACTGTCCTCGAACCGACCTGCCCGGCAGTCCTTAATTGAGGTCTTCGCGTAGCGGCTTGCCTCCGCAGCCTCCCTGAACGTGGTGGACATGCACCGACACGGATACCCGTCTCGTGCGAGGTGGGCTTGAACGCCTTGGTGGTCGTGTAAGCGAACCTGGCAAGCAACGAGCTGTCGCAGGCTCGGCGGCGACCACTTTCGAGTTAGTTCAGCCGGAGAACCCGATCAAGAATGTCGGCCGTCGCCGGATCAACCCGCTCCGCGCTGACGACATAGCTCGCGCGGGTGACCTGTTCGCTCGCGTGGCCGAGCAGCCGCGAGGCGAGTGTGATTCCAGCGGCGCGCTCGACAAGAGTGGCGGCGGTACGGCGGTAGAGGTGGGTGCTGTACTCGTCGATGTCGACGCCACACGCCGCTAGGCCACGACGCTCGTCCTCGACGAATCGGCGCAACAACCGCTCGTAGTTGCTGACCGACATGGGGCGCCCAGTCTTCGTCGGAAAGAGGTAGGCCTCATGACCTGTCGGGGCGAGGGCGAGTCGCCGGCGTATTGCGTCGGCCGTGATTGATGGGAGCACGATGGTGCGTCGCTGCCGCGAGCGCTTCGGTGCGCCCTTACGGTGGGTGCCCTGGGCGCGCGTGCTGACGATCGTGCCACTGACGAGCACGGTTGGTGGGTTCGACGTGATGTCGACATCGCAGCGACGCAGACCGAGACACTCGCCGATGCGCATCGACGTGCCGAGCATGATGTCCATCCCGTCGATGAGCGCCCGGTAGTTCGGCCGCGGTCCGTCGGCGCCCATCCGCCACTGCCCCATGAGTTCCCTGATTCCTGAGACCTGCACGGGAGTGAGCACCGACTCCTTCTTCGGTGTCATCGGCAGCCGCTGAACATCCCGGATAGGGTTGCGCGGCATGGCATCATCCCGCACGGCATACCCGCACACAAGGCTCAGCACGGCGCGTGCGCGGCGTGCGGCCGAGACCGACTCTTCCTCGAGGATGCGCTGCAGAATGCGATCACATCGACCGACGGTGAGCTGCTCCAGCCTGACCTCACCGCACCGTGGCACGAGCAGCATCCGTGCCGTGGTCTCGTACCGTTCGTAGGTCGAGAACTCCAGGCTGCCAGCCTTCGCACGGGTGAGTATCTGCTGCAGCCAGGCCGCGACGGCATCCGCGAGTGTGCTCGAAGGCGCGAGTCCGGATTCTCCGCCGGTGCTGAGCACGCCAGCTTGTCGGCGCAGTTCGGCACGCACGGCGTCTTCCGTCGCGGCGGTCGCGATCAACCGGTGTGGGCGCCCCGAGTCGTCACGGGTGGATGCGCGGCCTCGGAACCGGCCGCTCGCGAGCGGCGTGATGGTGACCTTTCCGAGCTCACCGGCCGGGATCCTGGGCCTAGGCATGCTCGCGCTCCTTGGCCCAGGCGAGCACTTCGGCGATGTCGTAGCGGACGTGCCGGCCGAGCTTCATGTATCGGGGCCCGGTCTGGAAGAGCCGCCAGTCTTCGATGGTGCGCTCGGGCACCTGCAGCAGTTCAGCGACCTCGTGCTGCGTCAGGAAGGGCTGTACGTGCGGTGCCTCGTTCATACCCGAGAGGTGCACGCACTCCGCCGTGACTGCCCCGAACGAAACGTGATCAACACGGGCCAGCCGTGGCAATAGCGCAGTGCGATCCGCCCGAACGGGGGTTTCTGGCAGGTTTCTGGTAATCGGGCCCGAAAAACGCTGAAGGCGCGAGCTGGGCAATGAATGATACTGCCGCGGAATCTCGCGCCTACAAGAGCTGGGGTACCTGGACTCGAACCAAGAACAACTGAACCAGAATCAGCCGTGTTGCCAATTACACCATACCCCAATGGCCTGGAACCGGAGTTCCGCGCCGAGAGTCAACTGTAGCCGATTATCGGGAGACTCCCAAACTGAGCGAGGCTCGGCGCGTCGGCGGGTGATCGGGGCGGCCACGAGACGCCCGTTGCGCTCGGCTCCCCGACCACCGACTCGCCCCGCGGACGACGGATGCCCCGGGGCGAACCCCGGGGCATCCGTCAGTGCAGCGCGGTGTTGCAGACCGCGAGCCGTCAGCCGATGAGCGCGGCGAGCCGGTCGACGCGCGCGAGCGAGTCGACCTTGCCGAGGATCTGCATCGACTCGAACAGCGGCGGCGAGACGCGGCGGCCCGAGACGGCGGTGCGCACGGGGCCGAAGGCCACGCGGGGCTTCAGACCGAGGCCGTCGATGAGGGCGGCGCGCAGGGCCTCCTCGATCTCGGCGGTCGTCCACGCCTCGGCGGGCAGTGCGTCGAGGGCGTTGCGGGCGGCGACGAGCACGGCGGGCGCGTCGGCCGGCAGCGCGCCCACGGCGGCCTCGTCGAACTCGAGCGAGTCGGCGTCGGTGAAGAGGAAGCCGAGCATGCCGGGCGCCTCGCCGAGCAGGTTGATGCGCTCCTGCACGAGCGGGGCGGCCTCGGCGAGGATCGCCTCTTCACCCGGGGTGATCGGCGTCGAGACGGCGCCGGCGGCCTGCAGGTACGGCACGGTGCGGGCGGTGAAGTCGGCCACGTCGAGCTGGCGGATGTGGTCGCCGTTGATCGCCTCGGCCTTCTTCAGGTCGAATCGGGCCGGATTCGGGTTGACGTTCGCGACGTCGAAGGCGGCGACGAGCTCGTCGCGGCTGAACACGTCGCGGTCGGCCGAGAAGCCCCAGCCGAGGAGCGCGAGGTAGTTCAGCAGGCCCTCGGGGATGAAGCCGCGGTCGCGGTGGTGGAACAGGTTCGACTCGGGGTCGCGCTTCGAGAGCTTCTTGTTGCCCTCGCCCATGACGTAGGGCAGGTGGCCGAAGCGCGGCACGAAGGTGGTCACGCCGATGTCGATGAGCGCGTGGTAGAGCGCGATCTGGCGCGGCGTCGACGAGAGCAGGTCTTCGCCGCGCAGCACGTGCGTGATGCCCATGAGCGCGTCGTCGACGGGGTTCACGAGCGTGTAGAGCGGGGCGCCGTTCGGGCGCACCACGACGAAGTCGATCGTGTTGCCGACGGGGAAGGTGATCTCGCCGCGCACGAGGTCGTCGAAGCCGAGGTCGACCTCGGGCACGCGCAGGCGCAGCGCCGGCTCGCGGCCCTCCGCGCGGAACGCGGCCTTCTGCTCGTCGGTCAGCTCGCGGTCGAAGTTGTCGTAGCCGAGCTGCTTCGGGCGGCCGTTCGCCTCGTTGCGCGCGTCGATCTCTTCTGCGGTCGAGTAGCTCTCGTACACGTGGCCCGAGGCCTTCAGCTTCTCGATGACCTCGGCGTAGATGCCCGCGCGCTGCGACTGCCGGTACGGCTCGTGGGGGCCGCCGACGCCGACGCCCTCGTCCCAGTCGAGGCCGAGCCAGGTGAGCGCGTCGAGGATCTGCTCGTAGCTCTCCTCGCTGTCGCGCGCGGCGTCGGTATCTTCGATGCGGAAGACGAAGGTGCCACCGGTGTGGCGCGCGTAGGCCCAGTTGAACAGGGCGGTGCGCACGAGGCCGACGTGCGGCGTGCCGGTCGGTGAGGGGCAGAAGCGCACACGGACATCGCTGCCGGTGGCCTGGGTGAAGGGGTGAGCTGTCTCGGACATCGCCTCAATGCTACCGATCGGCGCGCGCGGGCCGCTCGCCGGCGAGGCCATCGAGCGCGGCGAGGGTGGCCGCGACGGCGGGCACCCGCCCCGCGCCCTGCGCGGTCACGAGGTGCAGCGAGCGCACGTCGGCGCGCGCGGTCGGCCGCGCGACCACGTCGGGATGCCTCGGGGACGCCGCGAGCGCGAGCGCCGGCAGCAACGCCACGCCGAGGCCCTGCGCGACCATGCCCTCGACGGCGACGAAGTTGTCGGTCTCGAAGGCGATGCGCGGCGTGAAGCCCGCGGCATCCGCGAGCTCGAGCAGGTGCCCGCGGCAGCGCGGGCAACCGGCGATCCAGGCCTCGTCGCCGAGGGCGGCGAGTTCGATGCGGTCGGATGCCGCGGCCGGATGCCCGGCGGGCAGCACGAGCTGCATCGGCTCCTCCCCGTAGCCGCGCACGTCGAGGCCCCGTGCGCTCGCGCGGTGCGGGTCGTCGCGGTCGCCCGGGTAGCTGAACGTGATCGCGACGTCGGCCCGGTCGGCGCGCACGGCGGCGACCGCCTCGGGCGGCTCGGCCTCGACGTAGGTGACGGTGACCCCCGGATGCTCCGCCGCGAGCGCGGCGATGAGCCGGGGCACGAGCGTCGCCGACGCCGACGGGAATGCGACGAGGCGCACGCGCCCGGCGCGGAGTCCGCGGAGCTCGGCGAGCTCGCCCGCGGCCGCCTCGAGGGCGGTCGCGACGGCGTTGGCATGGCGCGCGAGCACGCGCCCCGACTCGGTGAGCCGGATGCCGCGGCCGACGCGCTCGACGAGCGCGATGCCCGTGCGCTCCTCGAAGCGGCGGAGCTGCTGGCTCACGGCGGGCTGGCTGTAGCCGAGCGAGGTGGCGGCGGCGGTGAGCGACCCGTGCTCGGCGATGCGGCGGACGACTCGCACCGTCTGCAGGTCGAGCGCGGCCGCGAGGGCTTCGATCGAGGCATCCGACATGCCGCTATCATAAGCCCCGCTTATGCATGCCATAGAACACTGGACCTTGTTGAATGAGTCGAATGGGTCGACGCTGGAGGCATGCACGAGCTCCGAGACCGATTCGCCGCGGGCCGCGGCTACCTCGCCGCCTGCACCCTCGGCCTGCCCGCCGACGTCACCCGCGAGGCCGTGCGCCGCGACCTCGAGCGCTGGTCGCTCGGGGCGGCGAGCGCCGCCGACTACTCGGCCGCACTCGAGCGGGCGCGCGGGCACGCCGCGGGCCTGCTCGGCACCGCTCCCGAGCGCATCGCGACCGGTTCTCAGGTCTCGGTGTTCGCCGGGCTCGCCGCCGCGGCGGCGCCGGCCGGCGCCGAGATCCTCTGCGTGGACGGCGACTTCTCGTCGGTCGTCGCCCCCTTCCTCGCGCGCGGCGACCTCGACGTGCGGCACGTGCCGCTCGACGCCCTCGCCGACGCGGTCACCCCGTCGACCTGGCTGGTCTCCTACTCGCTCGTGCAGTCGGCCACCGGCGAGGTCGCCGACGAGGCATCCATCACGGCCGCCGCGCGCGAGGCCGGGGCGCTGACGCTCGTCGACACCACGCAGGCGACCGGCTGGATGCCGACCGACCACGTCACCGGCGACCTCGTCGTCTGCCACGCCTACAAGTGGCTCGGCGCCCCGCGCGGCGCGGCGTTCGCGGCGTTCTCCGACCGCGCCGTCGAGTCGTTCACGCCGCACACCGCGGGCTGGTACTCGGGCACCGATCCGTGGGCGTCGTGCTACGGGCCCGAGCTGCACCTCGCCGACGGCGCACGCCGCTTCGAGGTCTCCCCCGCGTGGCACGCCTGGGCCGGTGCCGAGGCCGCACTCGGCTTCGCCGCGTCCCTCGACATGGCCGCGGTGCAGCAGCACGACGTGGGGCTCGCGAACGCGTTCCGCGAGCGGATCGGGCTCCCGGCCTCGAACTCGGCGATCGTCACCTGGCCCGACGAGACCGGCTGCGACCTCGCGGCGCTGACGACCGCGGGGCTCGTCGCCTCCGGGCGGGCGGGGCGGGCACGCGTCGCGTTCCACCTCTGGAACGACGACGAGGATGTCTCGCGCGCCGCCGACGCCGTGATGAGCAGCGCCGCGCACCTCAGCCTGCGGCGCTGAGCCCGGGCCGCAGGACGGAGCGGCTCAGCCTTCGCCGGGGCCGGCACCCGGCCCGTCGATCGTTCCGTCGGCCTCGAGTCGTTCGCGGGTCGTGATCGTCTCGAACGCCGACCCGCTGCCGCCCGCGAGGCGGCGGCGGATCGAGGCGGCGATGCGCTCGCCCTGCACCTTCGCCCGGTCGGCGACCGGGCCCCTGAAACCGTCGTCGACGGTCTGGCGCCAGAGCACCAGCCAGCGATCGAAGTGCGCCTCGGTGAGCGGATGCCTCGCATCGAGCGCCACGTGCAGCGCGAGCGCGTTGCGGCGGTAGGTGCCGGCGTCGAAGAGCACCGACTCCCAGAAGTCGCACATGATGGGCAGGTGGTGGGCGAGGTCCATCTTCGCGACGTCGGTGAAGATCGGCCCGATGAACGGATCGGCGAACGCCCGGAGGTAGAACGCCTCGATCAGCGCGGCGAGGTCGTCGCGGTCGCGAAGGTCGTGGTGCCCGTCGCCCGGCGCGGGCTCGATCGTCAGCGGGTCCGCGGTCTCGCCGGCGGCATCCGCGCCGTGCCCCGCGATCTCGTCGCCCATGCCGACCGCTACCCCGCCGAACGCACCGGGTTCGACAGCACGCCGAGCCCCGAGATCGTGACCTCGACCGTGTCGCCGTGGACGATCGGGCCGACGCCCGCCGGCGTGCCGGTGAGGATGACGTCGCCGGGCAGCAGCGTGAAGACGCTCGACGCGTACGCGACGATCGCAGGCACCGAGTGCACGAGGTCGGCGAGGCGCCCCTCCTGCTTGCGCACCCCATTCACGCTCGTCTCGATCATGCCGCTCTCGAAGTCGACGTCGGTCGAGATGACCGGCCCGAGGGGGCAGAACGAGTCGAAGCCCTTCGCCCTGGTCCACTGCCCGTCGCGCTGCTGCAGGTCGCGCGCGGTCACGTCGTTCGCGATCGTGTAGCCGAAGATGACCTGCTCCGCGTCGGCCTCGCTGACATTCTTGGCGATGCGGCCGATCACGACCGCGAGTTCGCCCTCGTGCTCGACCTGCTCGCTCTGCGGCGGCAGCACGATCGCGTCATCGGGGCCGATCACCGAGGTGTTCGGCTTGAGGAAGAGCAGCGGTTCGGCCGGGGCCGCGCCGCCCATCTCGGCGGCGTGGTCGTGGTAGTTCTTGCCGACCGCGACGACCTTCGACCGCGGGATCACCGGCGCGAGCAGCTTCGCCTCGGCGAGCGGCACCCGCTCGCCGGTCGGCTCGTAGCCCGCGAACATGGGGTCGGCCTTCAGCACGACGAGCTCGTGCTCCTCCTCGTCGATGATGCCGAACGAGATGGTCTCACCATGGCTGAACCGCGCGATCTTCATGCCGTCAAGCCTATCGGCGGGCGGCGCGCGCGGGCTGGATGGCGCGGTCCGTGGGGGCCCGCGAGACACCCGACGCAGCGGCGCACGCAACGCACACGACCCGCGCGACGCGCACGACGCACACCGCGGACACGACGCACCCGACGCACACGACGCACACGACGCACACGACGCACACGACGCACACGACGCACACGACGATGAGGGCATCGCTCGCACCGCTCACGCGGCGTCGCGCAGCTCGAAGCGTGCTCGCCCGCCGAGTCGCGGGCGCTGCTCGGGGTCGACGTGCGGCGGTGGAACGAACCGGATCTCGTGCCGGCGCGCGATGATGCGCCACCCGTCTCGATGCACCTGATGATGGCAATGGGTGCAGAGCAGCGCGCCGTTGTCGAGGTCGGTCGGGCCAGTGTCGCGCTCCCACCATCTGATGTGATGGGCGTCGACGTAGCCGATGTTGCGGCCGCAGCTCGCGCACCCGCCATCGCGCTCGGCGAGGGCGATTCGCTGCGCACGGGTGAACAGTCGCTTCGCCCGGCCGACATCGAGCGGTTCGCTCCGGCCGCCGAGTACGACCGGGATGATCTCAGCGTCCGCTGCCATCCGCCGAAGCGTCGCGGCCGACATCGTTCGATCGAATCCGTCGATCGAGCCGAGCCTGCCCGATGCCGTCGGCCCGACCTGGCCGCGCATGAGAGCCTGTGCTTCGACCGAGCCGTCGGTCGCGGCACCTGGCCGCTCGAACGCCAACGCCGACTCGAGCGCGTCCGCCTGCATCCGCACGATGACGGTCGTCTTGGAGACCGTCGGCATCTCGGCGCAGCCGAGCGCATGCCTGGCGAGATCGGCCAGCGCATCGGCCTGCAACTGCGAGATGGAGCGCCGGTCGTCGATGACCGGTCCACCCCCGTCGGTGCCGTCGCCCGGAGTCGCCTGACGCCGCCGCTGCAGCACGTCGGTGACCAGCTGTTCGACCGCGGCCCTGATCGGCGCAGCGGTCACGACGTCGAATCGCCCGTGCAGTCGCACCATGCCCGACGCCTCTTCGGTGATCGTGAGCGAACGCTGCTCGTGCAGCGCCTCGTCGCGCGGCTCGACGCCGTCGGGATCGAGCCTCGCCTCGGCATGCGTCACGGCGCGCTGGAGCAACGAATAGGGCACCGACGCGGCGAAGGCGGCCAGCTCACCGTCGTACGCCTCGGCACGCGCGGCACTCGTACGAGGAGCCACCCGGTCGAGCATCGTGCAGATCGCATCGGCGGCCTCGAGGCCGATGGCACCGCTCGCGAGCGCACCCGCGACTGCGGGCCGTCGCGGGGGCAACGACTCGCCTACGAACGACGCGCGCGGCCGCGTCGCCACCCCGACCCGCACGAGCATCGCGGCCTGCCGCGCCGACGCTCCGACCGACGACGCGACGAGCTGGATCGCGTTGCGCTGCCCGTGCTGCTTCGCGAGCCCGTCTGCACCGAACACGGCGTCACTGCGTTGGTCGACCTCCGCGGCGAGCGCCGCGAGCAGCGCATCGATCTGGCGCCGCAGCTCGCCCGCGACCTCGAGCACCCGCACGAGACCGGCATCGCTCATCGCGACGACGTCATCGAGCCCGCGCTCGGCCCCTGCCTCGACCCCCGCGTCGAACGCCGGCGCAGCGCCGACCCACTCGGTACGCAGCGCGCCGAGATCGGTCTCGAGGGCGGCGAGCGGGTGCGTCATGCTTCCACTCTGCCACCACCCACCGACATCCGAATTCGGGCAGAAACCCAAGCTGATCAGCTATTCAAGTTGTGGAGAACTCGTTCTTGATGCCCCTTGCGGAGGAGGAGTCGCGCGGTCAGCAGCCCGCGGCGAGGCATCCTCGATCAGCCGCCCGGTGGGCACAGTTGTCGAGGCCGGTCGCGCGCGGCAGCTACCAGTTCAGAGCCGTTCCGAGATCCAAGGAGTCCCGTACTCGTCCAACGCGGCCGTCACCGCGTTCACAACTTCCGAGAGATCCGATCGAGGCGACACACTCCACCAGGCGTCCCTGCGGTCCGGAGCGGCCAGCATACCCAGACGCTCCCAATACCAGGGCCGCCCGGATGCATCGACGCAGTCGGAACTTCGCTCAAGCCTCGGCTCCGGCGAAGTTCGGTCCAGTCGGCGCGGCGCACCACCATGAGGTTGATCACGAACAACACCTCGTTGCGGTCGCTGAATGCCGACTTCTGCACACCGGCGAGCACCCAGTGCGACTCCGAGGGAAACCGGTACTTCCCTCCCGAACCTCCCCAGCCGCGTGCGCGGAACCCTGGCGAGAGCCCGGTCTTCACCATGGCCGCGAATGCCTGCTGGGCCGTCTCCATGTCCACGAGTCGGGCCTGCCGCTCAGGGAGCCGGGTGCGGGGCCTGCCCCACCCTCAACGCATTGAACTTCTCGGTGATCCTGTCGATCTTCGAGTACGAAGGGCGGAACAGGCCGGAATTCGCGATCGGGCAAACACGGATGATTCGTTCGTCGCGGAGAGCGATGACGATCAGGGGATCATCGGGCACCCCGCTCGAGTCGACGCGGATACTCCGGATCTCGTCGGGAGCGAGCTCGAACATCACCCCGGATCGGTCATGAATCAAGAATCCCGACTCACCCGCGACGACGACGACCAGTTCCTGCGGCTCGAGGCCGGACCACATCATTCCGATGAGGCCCACGCCGTTCTCCTGGCCTGCGAGCAGCTCCCTGAGGCGAGCCCGCGCCCAGGATGTTCCGAAGAACGCAAGGGCGAACCAGGCGAACGCCGCCACCACCAAGAAGAAGGTGGTGACGCCGGTCCAGACCGGATCGCCCAGCAGACCGGACGCCACTTCCACAACGGGCAAGACCAGACCTGCGACCAGGATGTACCACCCGACGCCGAGCCGTAGGCGGGGTCTTCCGGTCATGCGTCAAGTCTCCCGAGTCGACGAGGCGTTGACAACGACCAACCAATCGCTCAGCGGCTCGCCGCCGGAGCATCCTCGATCAGCCGCTTGCCGAGGCTCACCGCGTCGTCGACCGCGTACCCGAGTCGCTGGTAGAACGCGATCACCTCGGTGTTCGAGGTGCGCACCTGCAGGTTGAGCTTGGGGCATCCCCGCTCGAAGAGCAGCCGCTCGGCCTCATCCATGAGCAGCCGCCCGAGCCCGGTCCCGCGCGCGGGATCGGCGACCGCGAGGTAGTTCACCCACCCGCGGTGCCCCTCGTACCCGACCATCGCCGTGCCGACGATTTCCGACGAGCCCACCGAGCCGGGCGAACCCGCCTCGGCCACCAGGAACAGCTCGGGCTGCACCGTCAGCTTGCGCTCGATGTCGAGATACGGGTCGTTCCACGGCTTCACGAGCCCGGCCGCACGCCAGAGCGCGACGACCTCCTCGGTGTCGGCGACGGCGAACGGCCGGATCGAGATCGATCCGGCCGCCGCCGTGCGGGCCTCGGCCGACGAGGCCGCGGCCGATGAACCAGAGGAGACGCTCACGCGTCGAGGCGCAGCAGCCAGCCGTGCCGGTCCTCGACGCGACCGTACTGGATGCCCGTGAGCTCCTCGCGGAGCGAGAGCGCCAGCTCGGCGGCGGCGTCGCCCTCGTGCACGATCTCGAAGTCCTCGGCGAGCAGGCGCCCGATGGGCGTGACCACCGCGGCGGTGCCGCAGGCGAACGCGCCCACGATCTCGCCGGATGCCGCGCCCTCGCGCCACTCGTCGATGGTGACCTTGCGGCTCTCGACGTTGTGGCCGCGATCCTTCGCGAGCTGGAGCACCGAGTCGCGCGTGATGCCCTCGAGGATCGAGTCGGACTCGGGGGTCACGAGCGTGCCGTCCTTGTAGACGAGCACGACGTTCATGCCGCCGAGCTCCTCGAGGTACTTGCCCTCGTCGAGGAAGAGCACCTGCTGGCAGCCGTGCTCGGCCGCCTCGGCCTGGGGCAGCAGGCTCGACGCGTAGTTGCCGCCGGTCTTCGCCGCACCGGTGCCGCCCTTGCCCGCGCGGGCGTAGTTCGTCGACAGCCAGATCGACACGGGCTGCACGCCGCCGTGGAAGTAGGCGCCTGCGGGGCTCGCGATCACGTAGAACGCGACCTTCTTCGCCGGGCGCACGCCGAGGAACGCCTCCTTCGCGAACATGAACGGGCGCAGGTACAGGCTCGTCTCAGGCGCCGAGGGCACCCAGTCGCCGTCGACCGCGATGAGCTTCTTCAGCGACTCGATGAAGATGTCGCTCGGCAGCTCGGGCAGGGCGAGACGCTTGGCCGAGCGCTGCATGCGGGCCGCGTTCTGCTCGGGGCGGAAGGTCCAGATCGAGCCGTCGGCATGCCGGTACGCCTTCATGCCCTCGAAGATCTCCTGGGCGTAGTGCAGCACGGCGGCGGCCGGGTCGAGCTGGATCGGGCCGTACGGCGTGACGCGGGGGCGGTGCCACCCGCCCTTCTCCGACCAGCACACGTCGACCATGTGGTCGGTGAAGTGGTTGCCGAAGCCGGGGTCGGCGAGGATCGCCTCGCGTTCCTCGGGCGACTTGGCGTTCTCGTTGCGGACCGTCTGCCAGATGAGACCGGCGGCGGAGGGGGCCTGGAGCGGGAGGTTGATCGTCATGGTGTGTCCTTCGATGCGCGTGCGCGTGATCAGTCGAGTGCCGCGATGCGGGCGGCGATCGCGTCGCCGACCTCCGAGGTCGTGCGCGTCGCCCCGCCGCGTTCGGCGATGTCGGCGGCGACCGCCCGCGAGACCTTCGCCGAGGCCTCCGCGCGACCGAGGTGGTCGAGCAGGAGGGCGACGGAGAGGATGGCCGCGGTCGGGTCGGCGATGCCCTTCCCGGCGATGTCTGGAGCCGAACCGTGCACCGGCTCGAACATGCTCGGGAATCGGCCGTCGGGGTTGATGTTGCCCGAGGCTGCGAGGCCGATGCCGCCGCTGATCGCGCCGGCCAGGTCGGTGAGGATGTCGCCGAAGAGGTTGTCTGTGACGATGACGTCGAATCTAGCAGGGTCGGTGACCAGGAAGATGGTCGCGGCGTCGACGTGCAGGTAGTCGACGGTCACGTCGGGGTACTCGGATGCCACGGCGTCGACCGTGCGCTTCCACAGCGAGCCGGCGAACACGAGCACGTTGGTCTTGTGCACGAGCGTGAGCTTCTTGCGGGGGCGGCCGTTCGCCGCGGCGAAGGCGTAGCGCACGACGCGCTCGACCCCGTAGCCGGTATTGACCGAGACCTCGTTGGCGACCTCGGCGGGAGTGCCGACGCGGATCGCGCCGCCGTTGCCGACGTACGGGCCCTCGGTGCCTTCGCGCACGACGACGAAGTCGACCTCGCCCGGGTTCGCGAGCGGGCTCGCGACGCCGGGGTAGAGCACCGACGGCCGCAGGTTCACGTAGTGGTCGAGCTCGAAGCGCAGCTTCAGCAGCAGGCCGCGCTCGATGTTCGCGCCGGCGAGGCGCGGGTCGCCCGGCACTCCCCCGACGGCGCCGAGGAGGATCGCGTCGTGGCCCTTGATCGAATCGAGGTCGGCGTCGGTGAGCACCTCGCCCGTCTCGAGGTAGCGCGCCGCGCCGAGCGAGAACGGCGTCTGCTCGAATACCGTGTCGCCGCCGGCCGTGACCGCGTCGAGCACCTTCAGCGCCTCACCCACGACCTCGGGGCCGATCCCGTCACCGGGAATGACCGCGAGCTTGACCGTTCGACCCATGAATGCTCCTTCGTGCGACAACCCCTCCAGCGTACTGCGGTCGCCCGCCGTGCCCCGTTTCGTGACGGGGCACGGCCGGCGACGGGCACGGCCCGGCGACGGTGCGGCTCGCCGGGTCAGTCGTGCTGCGAGGGGTTGCGCAGGGTGATCGCCGCGATCGTGGCCGCCGCGACCATCAGGCCGACGCCGATGAGCGAGGTCACGAGCACGCCGCCGTCGAACGCGACGGCCGCCGCGTGCATGAGCTCCTCGGCCTGCGCGGCGGGCAGTTCGGCCGCGACGGCGGCCGCGCCCGCGAGGGTCTCGCGCGAGGCATCCATCTGCGCAGCGGTGAGCGAGGCGGGCAGCTCGATCGCCTTCGCGTAGTGCGCCGCGATGATGCTGCCGAGGCCGGCGGTGCCGAGCACCGCGCCGAGCTCGTACGCCGTCTCGGAGACCGCGGATGCCGCGCCGGCCTTCGAGGCCGGGGCGCTCGAGAGGATGAGCTCGTTCGACACCGTCTCGGCCATGCCGATGCCGACCCCGAGCATCGTGAAGGCGAGGATGACCGCGCCGAGCGAACCCTCGGACGCGCCGAAGGCGACGACGAGGTAGCCGCCCGCCGAGAGCGTCAGCGCCGAAGGCACGAGCACCCGCGGAGCCACGCGGCGCGAGATCGGCACCACGACGAGCCCGGCGACGATCATCGCGACGAGGCCGGGCAGGAGCGCGAGGCCCGCGTCGACCGGCGAGAGGCCGGCGATGATCTGCAGGTGCTGCGACACGAAGAACAGGAAGCCGACGAGCGAGACGACGCTCAGCAGGTTCACGAGCACGGCGCCGCCGAACGGGCCGACCGTGAACAGGCGCACGTCGAGCATCGGCGACTCGCTCGCGAGCTGACGACGCACGAACAGCCAGCCGGCGACGAGGCCCGCGACGATGAACAGCGGCCCGAGCGCGTCGAGCCCCTCGGTGGCGATGTGCTTGATGCCGAAGACGATCGGGGCCATCGTCGCAAGCGAGAGCAGGATGCTCCAGACGTCGATGCGGCCCGGGTTCGGGTCGCGGCTCTCGGTGATGAGCAGCGGCACGAGGATGAGCATCGGCACGAGCACCGGCACCGCGAGCAGGAACACCGAGCCCCAGGCGAAGTGCTCGAGCAGGAGGCCGCCGACGAGCGGGCCGAGGGCGCTGCCGGCGGCGAACGCCGAGGCCCAGATGGCGATCGCCAGGCGGCGCTGCTCACGATCGGTGAAGATCGAGCGCAGCAGCGACAGCGTCGAGGGCATGAGCATCGCGCCGAAGAACCCGAGCGCGGCGCGCGCGGCGATGAGGAGCTCGGCGGTCGGGGCGAACGCGGCGCCGACCGACACGAGGGCGAAGCCGATCGAGCCGAGCATGAGCATGCGGCGGCGGCCCCAGCGGTCGCCGGCGCTGCCCATCGCGACGAGCAGCGCGGCGAGCACGAGCGGGTAGGCGTCGATGATCCAGAGCTGCTGGGCGGCGGTGGGCGCGAGGTCGGTCGAGATCTCGGGCAGCGCGAAGCTCAGCACCGTGTTGTCGATCGAGACGAGGAGCGCGGGCAGCATGAGCACCGCGAGCGCGATCCAGGCGCGCCGCGGCGCGCGGCCGTCGGCGGGCGCGCGGCCCGCGGGCGCCGCCGTGCGGGGTCGCCGCAGCTCGGTGCGACGCGACGCGTCGGTCGTGGGCGTGGTCGACGAATCGGTCGTCGGGGTCGTGGTGGCCGTGTGATCGGTCATGTTC
>NZ_JBHVTD010000001.1:42097-365141 GCF_042884835.1 Agromyces sp. NPDC058104
AGTCGCCGCAGCTCGGTGCGACGCGACGCGTCGGTCGTGGGCGTGGTCGACGAATCGGTCGTCGGGGTCGTGGTGGCCGTGTGATCGGTCATGTTCTCACTCAGTTTCTATACCGTCCGGCTGGTATAGTAACAGAATCCAGTCCGCTTCGTCGATGCGATGTTCCGCACGCGACCGCCGTACCTCTGGGAGAATCACGCCATGCCCCGCCCGCCCGCCGCCCGCGAAGCCGTGCTCGACGCCTTCGAGCGGCTCATCATCGCCGACGGCGAGCGCACGGCGACGCTCGACGCGACGGCGCGCGACGCCGGCGTCTCGAAGGGCGGGCTGCTCTACCACTTCGGCTCGAAGCAGGCGCTCGTCGCCGGGCTCGTCGAGCGGCTGCTGCGGCTCGTCGACGACGATCTCCACCGCATCGACGAAGCGCCCGACGGGGCGATCGCCTACTTCCTGCGGTCGTCGCTCGACATCGAGACCCCGCTCGACCACACCTTCGTCGCGATCCTGCGGCTCGCGCAGGGCGGCGACCGCGAGGCCGGCCGTGCGCTCGACGAGGCCGAGACCCGCTGGCTCGCCGCCCTCACCGGTCACGTCGGCGATCCGACGCTCGCCCTCGCCGTCACGCTCATGGGCGACGGGCTCTACCATCGTGCCGCGCTGCGCGCCGAGGCCGCCGACGTCGGCGACGTCGACCTCTCGACGGCGACCACGGGCGAGGTCTCCCCCGAACGCCTGAACGCCCTGGTCGCCCTCCTCGAGCGCCTCGTCACCCGCTGAGCGGGCACCGAACAGGCGCTGGGCGGACGTCGAGCAGGATGAGCGGCCGGCACCCGGCACTGCGGCTCCGCCGACCGGCTCACGCTGCTGAACTCACCCTGCAGAGGCCGGCGCGGCCCGGCCTGGCGAAGCGCTCCGAGAACGCGGATGCCCCGGCGCGCACCCGCGAAGGGCGTCGCGCCGGGGCGTCCGACCGACCGACTGCTACTCGGTGATGTCGATCTCGACGAAGACCTTCGCGTCGATCGCCGTGCGAA
This sequence comes from Agromyces sp. NPDC058104, assembly GCF_042884835.1. Lineage (NCBI taxonomy): Bacteria > Bacillati > Actinomycetota > Actinomycetes > Micrococcales > Microbacteriaceae > Agromyces > Agromyces sp. NPDC058104. The sequence continues at coordinate 43,132 of NZ_JBHVTD010000001.1, forward strand.
CCCGCTCGAGCACCTCGGCGGGCACCGGCGAGTCGACCGTGAGCACGCTGAGCGCCGTGCCGCCGGCCTCGCGTCGGGCGATCTGCATGCCGGCGATGTTGATGCCGGCCTCGCCGAACTCCCGGCCGTAGACCGCGACGATGCCGGGGCGGTCGGTGTAGCTCATGACGATGTGGTGCTTCGCGATCGGCACCTCGAGGTCGTAGCCGTCGATGCCGACGAGCTTCTCGGCCTGCTTGGGGCCGGTGAGGGTGCCCGACACCGACACCTGGGTGCCGTCGGCGAGCGCGCCGCTGAGGGTGATGACGTTGCGGTACTCGGGGCTGTCGGCCTCGGTGATGAGGCGCACCTGCACCCCCCGCTGCTCGGCGAGGAGCGGCGCGTTGACGTACGACACCGACTCGGAGACGACGTTCGTGAAGACGCCCTTCAGCGCCGCGAGCTTCAGCACGCTGACGTCGTAGTCGACGAGCTCGCCGCGCACCTCGACGTCGAGGCTCGTGAGGCCGCCGTGCTCGCCGTGGGCGAGTCCAGAGAACAGCTGTCCGAGCTTCTCGACGAGCGGGATGCCGGGGCGCACGTACGGGTCGATGACGCCACCGGCGACGTTCACCGCGTCGGGCACGAGCTCGCCGGCGAGCGCGAGGCGCACCGACTTCGCGACCGAGATGCCCGCCTTCTCCTGCGCGTCGTCGGTCGAGGCGCCGAGGTGCGGGGTGACGATGAGGTTCGGCAGGCCGATGAGCGGCGACTCCTTCGGCGGCTCCTGCACGAAGACGTCGAGGGCGGCACCCGCGATCTCGCCCGAGACGAGCGCGTCGTGCAGCGCCTGCTCGTCGATGAGGCCGCCGCGGGCGACGTTCACGACGTACGCGGTCTTCTTCATCCTCGCGAGCTGCTCGGCGCCGATCATTCCGAGCGTCTCGGGCGTGCGCGGCATGTGGATCGTCACGAAGTCGCTGCGCTCGAGCAGTTCGTCGAGCGAGACCGTCTGCACGCCGAGCTGCTGCGCACGCGCCGCCGTGATGTAGGGGTCGTAGGCGATGACCTCCATGCCGAACGCCTGCAGGCGCGCGGTGATGAGGGCGCCGATGCGGCCGAGGCCGATGATGCCGACGGTCTTCTCGTACAGCTCGGTGCCGGTGTACGACGAGCGCTTCCACTGGCCGGCCGAGAGCGAGACGTGCCCGGCGGGGATGTGGCGGGCGAGGCTCAGGATGTGGCCGATCGTGAGCTCGGCGGCCGAGATGATGTTCGACGTCGGCGCGTTGACGACCATGACGCCGGCGGTCGTCGCCGACTTCACGTCGACGTTGTCGAGGCCGACGCCGGCACGGGCGACGACCTTGAGCTTGGGGGCCGCGGCGATCGCCTCGGCGTCGACCTGCGTCGCCGAGCGGATGAGGATGGCGTCGGCGTCGGCGAGCGACGACAGGAGCGCCGGTCGATCGGTGCCGTCGACCTGACGGATCTCGAAGTCGGGCCCGAGGGCGTCGACGGTGGCGGGCGAGAGTTCTTCGGCGATCAGCACGACCGGCTTTGACACGAACGGTTCCTTCGGAGCGGTGCGCGCGGAAAGGCGCGCGAGGGGAAGCGCCTACGCCAGTGGGGGCGCCGTTACCCCGCCCACCCTACTGGAGTGTTGCGCGCCATCACGTACTGTGACGGCTCGCGACGTCGCCGAGCGGGCGAACGCTCAGACGACGACGCCGCCGAGCTGCCCCAGCAGCACGGTCAGGCTCAGGAACAGCGCGGCCGAGACGCAGAGGCCGGCGAAGTACAGCGCGACGCGCGCGAGGATGCCCCGGCGCCGCCCCAGCGCGAACGCCGCCGCGAAGCAGCCGAGCGGGGCGATGAGCGCGACGATCATGACGGCCCAGCCGGCCGCCGTGAACGAGAGGCCGACGCCGAGCAACTGCACGATGCTCTCGACGACCTCCCACACGTCGTAGGCGTAGAAGAGCCCGAACGCGACCGCGAGCGCGGCGTCGAGCCAGAGCGGCAGCCTCGGCGACGGGTCGGATGCCTCGGGCTCGGCGCCTGCGGGGACGGCGGATGCGGCGGTCATGCGGTCACTCCGAAGATGAAGGGCAGCGGGGCCAGCACGACGGCGCCGACGACGAGCCAGACGAGTCGAGAGCGGCCGGTTCGGGCGCCCCGCAGTGCGAGCACGAACCAGGTCGGGGCGGCGAGCACAGCGAGCCAGAGGCCGAGGCTGTACATGAAGTCGCCGACGATGCTCGTGCCGGGCGTCGCCGTGCGCAGGGCGGTGATGATCCAGCCGATCGTGTAGAGCAGGTAGACCCCGCCGAGCACGCCGAGGACCACGAGCTCGACCGAGCCGGTCTGCGCGGCCGCCTCTGCGGCATCGTCATCGCGGTCGGCCGCCGCGGCCGCGTCGCCGGGGCCGGTGTCCGAGTCGGTGTCGGAGTCGACGTCGGCTCCACCGATGCCCGTCGCGGGTGCCGTCGTCGCTCCGCGCTTCAGCGGAACCGGGTTGCCGACGGCCTTCCAGCCGGGGGCGAGGGTGGCGTCGTCGTCGCCCTCCCAGCGCAGAGCGTCATCGTCGGCATCGGGGTCGGGGCGCATGGCTCCAGCCTAGCCACGCGGGGGCGCGGCGGGCACCGCCGAGGCGGCCGCGACCGCCGAGACGACGAGCGCGGCATCCGTCTCGTCGAAGCCGTCGACGCCGCCGCCGGGACCGCTCGCCCCGCCCCGCAGCGCACGACCGCGCGCCGAGAGGTGCACCGCGTCGACGCCGGCCGCGGCGAGCGCGGCGATGTCGTCGAGCTTGACCCCGCCGCCCGCCATGATCTCGACGCGGCCGGCCGCGGCCGACGCCATCTCGGCGAGCGCGCCGAGCCCGGTGCGGCAGTCGGCTGCGCCGCCCGAGGTGAGCACGCGGCGCACGCCGCGCCCCGCGAGCGCGGCGACCGAGCCGAGGGGGTCCGCCGAGGCATCCACCGCACGATGCACCGTGACGTCGGCCTCGCCCGCCGCCTCGACGAACCGCGCGATCGCGTCGAGGTCGAGTTCGCCCGCCTCGGTGAGCGCACCGACGACGACGCCGTCGGCGCCCGCCGCGACGATCGCCCGGATCTCGCGGAGGATGGTGCGCTGCTCGTCGGCGTCGTACACGAACCCGCCGCCGCGCGGGCGCACGAGCACGTGCACGAAGCCCGTCGCCGCGACGTCGCGCGCCGCGTCGACCGCGGCCTCGACGAGGCCGGCCGACGGCGTCAGTCCGCCGAGGCCGAGGGCCTGGCAGAGCTCGATGCGTGCGGCACCGGCCTCGAGGGCGATGCGCGTGCCCGCGGCATCCTGGACGGCGATCTCGATGGGGAGTGCGGGGGCGGCCATTCACGACAGCGTAGCGGTGGCGCAGCTCGGTAATTCGCCAGTAAGGGCGCGTCGATAGCGTGCTGCCAGCCCGCGGCCGTCGAAGTCCTCGCCAGCTCGCGGATCAGAGCCGTCAACCGTTGTGAAGGAACACGACAATGCACAAGCCCAGAACCGCCCGCACGTGGGTGGCCTCGCTCGCGGCCGCCGCCGCGGCCGCGGCACTCGTCGTCGCGGCACCGCCGGCCGTCGCCGCGCCCGTCGACGGCGCCGACAAGATCGACCCGGCCGTGCTCGCCACGGCGACCGCCGGCGACGACGCCACGTTCTACATCCTGCTCACCGAGAAGGCCGACCTCGCGGGCGCGCGCAAGGCCAAAGGCCACGAGAGGAAGGCGGCGCTCGCGTACGAGGCGCTGACGACGACGGCCGCGAACACCCAGCGGCCGCTGCGCAACCATCTCGACAAGCACGACGTCGACTACGAGCCGTTCTGGATCGCGAACGCGATCCGGGCGACCTCATCCGACGTCGCGCTCATCGAAGACCTCGCTGCACGCAAGGACGTCGCGCAAATCGTCCCCGAACGCGCCTACGACCTCGACGCCACCGTCGTCGAGGGCTCGACCGAGGACGCCGTCGACGCAGCAGCCGTGGCCGCCGACGCGACGGTCGAGTGGGGCATCGCCGACATCGAGGCCGACCAGGTCTGGTCGCAGTACGACGAGGCCGGTGAGGGCATCGTGATCGCCAACATCGACAGCGGCGTGCAGTACGACCACCCCGCCCTCGTCGCGAACTACCGCGGCAACCTCGGCAACGGCACGTTCTCGCACGACTACAACTGGTACGACCCGACCGGCGTCTGCACCGGCGGCGTTCCCTGCGACAACAACAACCACGGCACCCACACCATGGGCACGATGGTGGGTGCCGGCGGCATCGGCGTCGCCCCCGGCGCGACCTGGATCGCGGCCAAGGGCTGCGAGGGCCGCTCGTGCTCCGACTCCTACCTGCTCCTCTCGGGGCAGTGGATGCTCGCCCCCACCGACCGCAACGGTCAGAACCCTCGCCCCGACCTCTCCCCCGACATCGTGAACAACTCCTGGGGCGGCAGCGACGACGTGCTGTTCTACCAGGACCTCATCGAGGCGTGGAACGCCGCGGGCATCTACGAGGCGTTCGCCGCGGGCAACGACGGCGACGGCGCCACCTGCTCGACGACCCACGCACCCGGCGGGCGCGGTGACGTCTACGGTGTCGGCGCGTACGACGCGAACGGCAAGATCGCGAACTTCTCGGGCTTCGGGCCCTCGCCCGTCGACGGATCGCTCCGCCCCGACATCACGGCGCCCGGCGTGAACGTGCGCTCGACCGTGCCGGGCAACCGCTACCAGGCCATGAACGGCACCTCGATGGCGACGCCGCACCTCGCCGGCGCGGTCGCGCTGCTGTGGGCCGAGGCGCCGACGCTGATCGGCGACATCGCCGGCACGCAGGCGCTCCTGAACGACGCGGCCCGCGACGTCGACGACACGCACTGCGGCGGCACCGCCGACCGCAACAACGTGTGGGGCGACGGCAAGCTCGACATCCTCGCGGCGGTCGACGCGGCGCCGCACACCCGCTCGATCATCACCGGCACCGCCACCGACGCGGCCACGGGAGCGGAGCTCGCCAACCTCACCGTGCACGTCACGGGCGACGGGTTCGATCGCACGACCACGACCGACGCGAACGGCGACTACCGCGTCGTGCTGCCGGCCGGCACCTTCTCGTTCGAGCTGAGCGGCTACGGCTACGAAGCCCTCGTCGACGCGGGGTACGTGGTGACCGCCGGCACCGACGCCGTGCACGACCTCGCCCTCGACGCGGTCGCGCACCACCGGGTGTCCGGCGTCGTGCGCGACGTCGTCGGCGCCCCGCTCGCGGGCGTCACGGTCACCGTCGAGAACACGCCCGTGCCCCCCGTGACGACCGACGCGTCGGGCCGTTACACGCTGCCCGACGTCGCAGAGGGCTCGTTCTCGCTCGCGGCGTCGCCCGCCCAGCCCGTGCGCTGCAACGGCATCTCCCGCACGCCGCTCGTGGTCGGCGCCGACGTGGTCGATGACATCGACCTGCCCGCCCGCACCGACGCGGCGGGCACCTCGTGCGTGCCCGCCGCCTACTCGTGGATCAAGGGCGCCTCGAAGGTCGCGATCTCGGGCGACGAGGACGCGACGACGGTCGCGCTGCCGTTCCCCGTCACCCACTACGGCACGACCTACACCTCCGCAGCGGTGACCACGAACGGCCTCGTCAACTTCGTCGCACCGCGTGTCGGCGACTACGCGAACGCCGCACTGCCGACCGCGACCGCGCCGAACGGCGTCATCGCCGCGTTCTGGGACGACCTCGTGATCGACAAGAAGGCGAGCGTGCAGACGGCGACGACCGGCTCGGCCGGCTCGGCCGGCTCGCGCAAGTTCGCGATCGTCTGGAACAACGCCGCAGTGGCCGACGACCCGAACGCCCGCCTCTCCTTCGAGGTCGTGTTCGACGAGAAGAGCGGCACCGTCACCCTGCAGTACCGGGACGTCTCGGGCGCCGCACTCGAGCGCGGCTCGTCGGCGACGATCGGCCTCGAGAACGCCACGGGTACCGACGCCCTGCAGTACTCCTTCAACCAGGCCGTCGTGACCGACGGCCAGGCGATCAGCTTCGTCCGAAAGGGAGCATGATGTTCACCCGGAACCCACGCCGAGGCGTCGGCCTCGTCGCCGCCTGCGCGGCGGTCGCGATGACCGTCGGCCTGTCCACACCCGCATTCGCGGCCTCCGGCACCGACGAGCCCCTCGTGCTCACGCCGGAGCAGGTCGACGAGCTCAGCGCTCGAGCCCAAGCCGACGTCTACCGCGATGGCGGCACCGGCGAGGCCTCCATCGACGCCGTCACCGGCGCGGAGATCGCGGAGAATCCGGCGACGGACGCGGAAGCCGCGGACCCTGCGGCCGAAGACCAGGCCGACGGCGGCAACGAACTGCAGGCCGAGACCGATGCGACCACCTGGAAGCACACCGTTCGAAGCTCGGTCGAGGGCACCTACGGCCTGGTGCAGACGGTGCCGGTCGCGGGTGGCGCCGACGACTATTTCGCGATCGATTCGCTCGGTCTCGTGCAGCGCCGCACTGCAGCGGGTGCCGAGGTCTGGCGCCGCGACAACGCCTCGTGGTACGCCGACTGGGGTGTGAAGAACGCCCGCCCGTGGCAGACGGAGCCGTATCCGGCCCGCATCGTGGTCGGCTACAACGCCGTGTCGCCGTTCACCCCGGCGTCCGAGGACGGCATCGCGACGGGCGACCTCACCGGCGACGGCGTCGACGACCTCGTCTTCACGGCGAGCGTCGGCGCGAACCCGTACCGCCCGATGGTCGGGACGCCATCGACCGGCACCTTCGTCACGATCGTCGACGGCGGCGACGGACACACGCTGTGGTCGAAGCTGTACTCGGCCGTCTACTCGCTCGAGCTCGTCGACGACACGCTCGTGATCGCCGATTCACCCTACTTCAACGTCAACGCGCCGGCCGGCTCCACGATGGTGATGCGCGGGCTCACGTTCACGGCCTCGGGTGATCGCCTCGAGGCGTCCGAGGCGTGGTCATACGCCCCCACCGCCCCGAAGGCCTCGGGGTGGGCCGACCTCGAGCCGATCGGCGACGGCCTGCTCGCGGCGTCGTGGAACCGCCGCAAGGACGCCATCGCCACCGTGCCGAGCGGCAACACGATCGTCATCGACGCCGCCGACGGCGAAGTCGAGTGGACGGCGACCGATCGGCCGTACTCGCGTCAGCTGCGACTGGATGCCTCCGGCGACCGTCTGATCGCGCTCGAGCAGTCCGACCCGAACGAGGGCGTGCAGTACCGGGTGGTCTCGTACGGCCTCGCCGACGGCGCCCGCACGGTGCTCGACACCCGCGTGAACGCGCTGCCCCTGGCCTCGGCCGTCGGAGACCTCGGCGGAAGCGACGCCGACGACATCGTGGTGAGCGAGGCGACGCTCGACGCGAGCCTCTTCCTCAACGCGTCGACCGTGCGCGCCATCGACGGTGCCTCGTCGGCCCAGATGTGGTCGCGCACCCTCAAGCGCGACGCGTCGAACGCGAAGGACGGCATCCTCGGCTGGGGCGTCATGATCGCCGACGGCCGGGTCGTCGTGAACTACCGCGACGACCAGGGCTACGCGACCGGCGAGAACCGCTACGGCGCCTGGTACGGCCGCATCTCGGCGCTCGCGGGCCCCAACGGTGCGGTGAAGTGGGAGCACACGGGCACCGCGGCCTCCCCACTGTGGTCGCAGCTCGTCATGAGCGGCAAGGACACGCGCATCCGCACCGTCGACACGCTCGAGAACGTTCGCACGTACAACCTGGGCTCGGGCAAGCAAGTCGGCGTGACCCCCCTGCCCGCCGACTCGTCGTCGGCGACGGCGACCGACATCACCGGCGACGGCGCCGACGACCTGATCGTCGGCGGCAACTCGCAGGGCGTGTTCGCCTACGACGGCAAGGCGCTCGTGAACGGGCAGCGCGTCCCCCTCTGGTCCGCGACCGTTCCCGGATCGGTGCACAAGTTCGTGCAGGCCGACGTGACCGGTGACGCGCGCGACGAGATCGTCGTCGCCGCCGACAGCGCCGCCGCGGTGATCGACGCCGAGACCGGCAAGGTGCTCCGCACGATCGACGGCGGCGGCCAGTTCGTGCGCACGGTCGCGGCATCCGACCTCGACGGCGACGGCAAGGCCGAGGTCGTGCTCCCGACCGACGCGGTGCGTGCGTACCACGGCGACGGCAAGCTCGCCTGGACGTATGCTCCGTCCGACGGCATCGTGTTCGGCGATGTGTCGTTCGGCGACGGCAAGGTGTATGCCGAGTACGAGACGCGCGGCTCGGTCGCGCTGCCGGAGGCCGGCCCCGTCGGCGGCGTCGCCCTCGACGGCGCAACGGGTTCGGTCGTCTGGCGGGTGACCCCGTCGGCGCCGACCGACCTCGGGTTCCACGAGGCGGTCTGGGGCAGCGGCATGCGCGCGGCGACCTTCGCCTCCCCCGAGATCCCCTACGCCGACGGCCACGCGGTGGTCTACACCTGGCTCGGCCGCACCGACCTCCCGGGCGCGCCGCCGCAGATGTTCATGGAGATCCGCGACGGGCGCACCGGCGAGGTGCTGCACACCGCCGCCATGGGCGGCCTGCACGGCCTCAACACCTGGTTCACCGCGCCGGAGGGCCTGATCGCCTCGTCGACCGCCGTCGTGCGCACGTTCGGCACGAACGGGCAGGACTCCGAGATGCACGCGATCGCGACGATCCAGGACGCCGGCATCGCGACGACGCCCGGCGGCGAGCGGATCCTCGTCACGTCGTTCGACGGCGGCTTCGGTTCGTTCCCCGTGTCGACGCTCCAGAGCTCGCAGGGATTCGAGAGCGCGTCGGCCTCGGTCGGCGTGATGGCCGGCCGCGAGCTGGAGCTCGCGGATCTCGACGGCGACGGGCGTGACGAGATCATCTCGCTCAACCCGGATGTCCGCGGCGCGGACCGCACCGCCGCACTCCACGGTTCGGAGATCTCGACGCCCTTCACGGCGATGCGGCAGTTCGTCGTCGCGACGATCGACGCACTCTGAACGGCAGGAGCTGACCGGCACCGCTGGTCGTGCGGCCCCGGCCCCCCGTCCCCCGGACGGGGGGCCGAGCCGTTCTCCGGCGACTACCCTCTGATACATGGCCAGCGCGAGGGATGCCGCTGCGGATGCACCGGCTCCGCCGCGCCTTCGGCTGCACCTGCTCGGCGGATTCCGGGCCACTCGCGACGGCGGTGTGCCGCCGCTCGAGCAGTGGCCGCGACCGAGCGCCCGCACGCTCGTGAAGCTGCTCGCCGTGGCCCCCGACCATCGCCTGCACCGCGACGAGATCATCGCGGAGTGCTGGCCCGATGCGACCCCCGAAGCTGCGACCCGGAGCCTCGGCGTCGCCCTGCACGCGGCACGGCGGGCGCTCGAGCCCGAGCTCGCCGCACGGCGGCCGTCGAGGTACCTGACGACCGACGGCGCCATGCTGCGGCTCGAGCCCGAGACCGTCTGGATCGACGCGGATCACGCCGAGCAGCTCGCCGCCACCGCCCTCGAGGGCGGCGGGGTCGCCGAGCTCGCCGTCGCCGCCGAGGCGTTCGCGGGCGAACTCCTTCCCGAGGATCGGTACGCGACCTGGCTGCACGCGCGGCGCGACCGGCTTGCGGTCGCACGCACCCGCGTGCTCCTGCAGCTCGCGGACGCGCTCGTCGACGCGGACCGCGCGGAGGACGCGATCGCCGTCGCGCGCGACGCACTCGCCGAACATCCGGCCGAAGAGCGCGCGCACCGAACGATCATGCGGGCGTACCTCTCGCTCGGGCTCCGCCGCCAGGCGATCCACCAGTACCACGCCTGCCGCGCCGCGCTCGACGACGAGCTCGGCGTACGGCCCGGCGAGCAGACCGAACGGCTCCATCTCCAGGCACTCGACGCGCACGCCGGCTCGACGCGACCCGTCGACGGCGCACCGCTGCCGCCGCCGACCCTGCGGGTGCACCCCGCGACCCCGCTGCGCGGCCGGGCCGACGCGATCGCGAGCCTCGTCGCGACCGACCGACCGGGCCTCGTGCTCGTGACCGGCGAGGCCGGCATCGGAAAGACGCGCGTGGTCACCGAGGCGGCGCGCATCGCATTCGACGAGGGCGCCGTCGTCGTCTGGGGCGCCGGGCGCGACGCCGAGGGGCAGACGCCCTACGGCCCGATCGTCGAGGCGCTCGACGGGTGGCTGTCGGGTCGCTCGACGTTCGAGCGCGCACGCGTCGGCGGTGAGTATCCCGAGCTCGCGGGTCTCCTGCCGAGCCTCGGCAACACCGCCCTCGAGCTGCAGCGCAGTCCCGACGACGAGCGTCGCCGCCTCTTCCAGGCCGTGGCCGCACTGCTGGAAGACCTCGCCGCGGCCTCGCCCGTGCTGCTCGTCGTCGACGACCTGCACGCGGCCGACCTCGGCACGTTGCAGCTCGTCAGCAACCTCGCGCGCCGAGCAGCGTCGACCTCCACACCGTGGCGTACCATCGCGACGCTGCGCGACGACGAGCTCGCCGTCGACGATCCCCGGCGCCTCGTACTCGACGGATTGCGCCGCGACGGCATCGCGACGGACGTGCCGCTCGGGCGACTCGCGAAAGCCGACTGCCTCGCGCTCGCCACCGACATCGCCGGCGGCGCGGTGCCCGACCGCGTGTGGGAGCTGTCGCTCGGACATCCCCTCTTCGCCGTCGAACTGGCTCGCCGCGATGACGTCTCGGGCGACCGCTCGCCGAACTCGCCCGAGGTCCGGCAGCTCGTCGCGGCCCGGCTCGCACGCCTCCCGGCGACCGCACGGCGCATCGCGGAGGTCGTCGCCGCTGCGGGCGGCGAAGCGGCCACCGCGGAGGTCGTGGATGTCGCGACCCGCGCCCTCCACCCGCCCATGTCGAACGGCGAGGCCGCCGAATCGGTCGATGCCGCGCTGCGCGCCGCGGTGCTCTTCGAGCGCGATGTCGTGATCGACGGGCGCCCGGTCCCGGGGCTCGTGTTCCAGCATCCGCTCGTGCGACTGACGACCTACGACGAGCTCACCGCCGCCCGCCGGCAGGTGCTGCACAGCGCGTACGCCGACGTCGTGCTGCGACGCAGACCGCACGCCGTCGACGCCCTCGCGTCGCACCTCGTGCGTGCCGACGACCCGCGCGCCGTCACCTACCTGCGTCAGGCCGCCGAGCGGGCCGCCGCGCTCAGCGCGAACGACACCGCCGACCGCTACTACGCCGAGCTGATCAGCCGCCTCGACGCGCTGAGCGCCGAGGCGGCATGGGTGCGGCTCGACCGGAGCCTCGTGCTCCAGCGCACCGCCCGCTTCGACGAGGCCCGCAGCGTGCTCACCGAGGCGCTCGTCGATCTCCGACGCCGCGGCGACCACGACGGCGTCGTGCTCGCGACGGCCCGCCTCGCGGAGGTGCTCGTGAGCACCACCGCCACCCGCGAGGCGCTCGTGCTGCTCGACGCCGACCGTCCGACCGTCCGCACTGGCGCGCTCCCCGCCGCGACCCACCACAACAGCCGCACGCGAGCGCTGCTCGTGACCGGGCGGTACGACGAGGCGGTCGTCGCGGCCACGCTCGCCCAGGCCGCCGCCGAACGCATCACGGGCCCCGAGCGCCGGGGACTCCTCGCTCGCGCGCTCCAGTACCAGGCGGCCGCGCTCGCGCTCGACGGGCGCTTCGCCGAAGCCGGACCGGTGGCCGCCAAGGCGCTCCCCCACGCCGAGGCCTACGGCGACCCGCAGATCCTCGCATCGGTGCTCTCGGTGCAGCGCGAACAGTCCCGCCGCTCCGGACGACTGCGCGAGGCCATCGAGATCGGCAACCGGGCGCTCGAACTCGCCGATCGCTCCGGTGAGCCGATCGGTCGGGCGTTCGAGCAGGCGAATCTCGCCGAACTCCACCTGCTCGTCGAGGAGATCGACGCCGCCGCGACGCTGGCCGACGCAGCGGTCGACGCGCCCGTCGATCGCACCGCGCTCTCGACCCCCTACGCGCTCGTGGCGCTCGCGCGGGTGCGAATGCGCCGCAACGAGGATCCGCTGCCGCAGCTCGACGAGGCCGAGCGGGTGGCCGAGGAATCGTCCGACCGGCAGGGGCTCGACGAGGTCGGCCAGGCGCGGGCCGAGTGGCTCGTCGTGATCGGCGAGTACGACGAGGCACGCCGTGTGCTCGCGACACTGCCGAGACTCTCGGCGACCACCACCACGTGGGCGAATCTCGGTCTCGGCGACGCCGGGGCGGCCGAGCGGATGGCACGCGACGAGATCGAGCGGGCGGCCTCCGGTGGCGAGCGGCTCGCCGAGATCGACGCCCGCATCGCGCACGCAGCCGCGCTCGCGGCGCTCGGCCTGGGCGATCGGGCCGACGACGAGTTCGCGGCCGTCGACGAGCTCGCCCGGAACCTGCCCTACCCCGCCGGCCTCACGCGTCTCGCGCACGCCCGCGGCTCGCATCACCGGCCGGCGGGCTGACGTCCGCCCGCGTGACGACGGCCCGTCCCGAGTCTTCCTCGAGGCGGGCCGCCCGGCACGGCTGGAGCGCTCAGAACACCGGCACCCCGTTCCGCACGAGTCTCCAGTTCACGACGTGGAAGTCCTGCGGATCGATCGTGCCCTGCGCCGAGGCGTACGCGACGATCGCCTCGCGGATCGCGACCTGCGCGTTGTAGACGACCGGAGCCGTCGCGATGTGCGGGAACCCGCCGCCGCCCGACTGCCGGTAGTTGTTCACCGCGACGAGGAACCGCTGGTCGTCGGCGACGGGCGCACCGTCGTAGCTGAGCGGCGAGATGCGCTGCCCGACCGGCTTCGAGACGTCGATCGTGTACTCGACGCCCGAGAACTGGTCGTAGTTGTAGTCGGGGGTGAACGCCGACCTCGGGGTCGGGGCGTTCGTCCACGCGGCGGGGTCGACCGGGGCATCGGGTGCGACGGTCTTGAAGTACTCGGCCGAGAACTCGAGGTAGTCCCTGATCTGCTTCCCGGTGAGGATCGAGGCCAGGAGGGTGTTGTCGTAGATGTACAGGCCCGCGACGTCCTTGATGGTCACCGCCCCCTGCGGGAAGCTCGCAGCGCGGTTGAACGGTGCGGCGATCGAGACGATCGGCAGGGATGCCTCGGCGGTGCCCGCGACGGCGGCGCGAACGGTCTCGACCTGCACGTGGTTGACGTAGTCGAGGATCGCCGTGTCCTTCCAGCACGACTCGGCGGCGAGCATCTCCGCGGTCGAGGTCGCGACCTCGGAGTTCATGTACTCGACGACGGCGTCGTGCTGGTCGCGCACGATCGCCACGAACTCGGGGTCGTCGACGACGGTGCTGGCGTTCAGCAGGTACGCCTTGTGCTCGACGACCGACCACTTGCCGCGCGCATAGCTGAGGTCGAGGTCGAACACGCTGAGCCGCTGGCCCCAGTTCTTCGGCTCGCTCATGATGACCTCGTCGCCGGTCACGAGGTTCTTCACGAGGCGCTCGGGGATCTCCGCGTGGGCGTGCCCGAAGAGGATCACGTCGACGTCGGGCACCTGCTCGGCGACGAGCTTCGCCGCGTTCTCGATCGGCAGCTCGGAGCCGTAGGTCGACAGGCCGCTCTCGCCCGAGTGCGCGCTCACGACGATGATGTGGGCGCCCTGGGCCTTCATCACCGGGACCCACCGCTTCGCGGTCTCGACGAGGTCGAGCACCTCGACCCTGCCCGAGACGTTCGCCTTGTCCCAGATGACGACGCCCGGGTTCGTGAGGCCGAGCACGCCGACCTTGACCGGCGGGTGCCCCTTCGCGACCTTCAGCTGGGTGATCGTGTACGGCGTGAACCGCGGCACCTTCGTCTCGGCGTGCACGGCGTTCGCGGCGAGCACCGGCGCGTCCATCTGCGAGATCCAGTGGTCGAGGAAGTCGAGGCCGTAGTTGAACTCGTGGTTGCCGAGGGCGACCGCGTCGTACTCGAGCGCGTTCATCTGGGCGGCCACCGGGTGCATCGCTCCCGACTCGGTGACCGGCTCGACCGTCGCGTAGTAGAACCCGAGCGGAGTGCCCTGGATGGTGTCGCCGGCGTCGAACAGGAGTGTGTTGCCTCGGCCGCGGTCGGCGCGGACCTGCTTCACGAGGCTGGCGACGCGGGCGAGACCGACGGCGTTCGTCTCACGTGTCGGCGACCCGTCGTAGTACGCCGCGTCCTTGTAGTAGTCCCAGTTCACGACGTTCGCGTGCAGGTCGCTCGTGCCCATGATCGTGATCTTCGCCGTCGTGCCGTTCGTCGCGGCCGTCGCGGGGGCGGCCGACCAGCCGGCCGCCGCGAGGGCGCTCGCCGCGGTGGCGCCGATGAGGACGTTGCGTCGGGTGAAGCCCGAGTGCGTGTGGCCGGCTTCGTCGTCGGACACGGCGCACGAGCACCAGCGGGGAACGGGTTCGGGTCGGTGGTTCGAGAGTTCGCTCATGGCACAGAATGCGACCACGACCGGATGCCCCGGTGCAAGGGCTTGCAGCCGATTTTCTCGTGCTCATTCGCGCACGACGACGAACGGCCCGAAAACACGACGGTGGGCGAGGAGTGAGCGCAGCGAGCGTATCGAGACCGTGTGAGGGTCTCGATACGCTCCTGCGTCGCTACTCGACCACCGAGAGTGACGCGAGCGTCAGCGAGCGACCTCGCCGTCGACGTAGTCGTCGTCGTCGGACGAGTTCCACGCGAAGAGCTTGCGGAGGTCGCGACCGGTGGTCTCGATCGGGTGCTGCTCGCCCTTGGCGCGGAGCTCGAGGAACTCCTTCTGGCCGTTGTCCTGGTCGGCGATGAAGCGCTTCGCGAAGGTGCCGTCCTGGATGTCGGCGAGCACCGCCTTCATGTTCTCCTTGACCGACGGGTCGATGACGCGCGGGCCCGAGACGTAGTCGCCGTACTCGGCCGTGTCGGAGACCGACCAGCGCTGCTTGGCGATGCCGCCCTCCCACATGAGGTCGACGATGAGCTTCAGCTCGTGGAGCACCTCGAAGTAGGCGATCTCGGGCTGGTAGCCGGCCTCGACGAGGGTCTCGAAGCCGTACTGCACGAGCTGCGAGGTGCCGCCGCAGAGCACGGCCTGCTCGCCGAACAGGTCGGTCTCGGTCTCTTCGGTGAAGGTCGTCTTGATGACGCCGGCGCGGGTGCCGCCGATGCCCTTCGCGTACGACTTCGCGAGCTCCCAGGCGGTGCCGGTCGCGTCCTGCTCGACGGCGATGATGTCGGGGATGCCGCGGCCGGCGACGAACTCGCGGCGCACCGTGTGGCCGGGCGCCTTCGGCGCGACGAGGATCACGTCGACGCCGGCGGGCGCCTCGATGTAGCCGAAGCGGATGTTGAAGCCGTGGCCGAAGACGAGCGCGTTGCCCTCGACGAGGTTGTCGCGCACCGACTCCGCGTAGATGTGGCGCTGGTACTGGTCGGGTGCGAGGATCACGACGACGTCGGCCCAGGCGGCCGCGTCGGCGACGTTCTTGACCTCGAAGCCGGCTTCTTCTGCCTTCTGGATCGACTTCGAGCCCTCCTTGAGGCCGATGACGACCTCGACGCCCGAGTCGCGCAGGTTCTGCGCGTGGGCGTGACCCTGCGAGCCGTAGCCGATGACGGCGACCTTCTTGCCCTGGACGATCGAGAGGTCGGCGTCCTGGTCGTAATACATCTCAGCCATTGCTGTTTCTCCTTGGTGTGGGTTGCGTGAGGGATGCTTCGGCGCGCGCCGCGGCATCCGTTTCAGTTCTTGAAGACGCGTTCGGTGATCGACTTGCCGCCGCGACCGATCGCGAGGAGGCCCGACTGGGCGATCTCCTTGATGCCGTACGGCTCGAGGACCTTGAGCAGCGCCTGGGTCTTGCCCGAGTCGCCCGTGACCTCGATCACGAGCGCGTCGGTGGCGACGTCGACGACGCGGGCGCGGAAGAGGTTCACGGCCTCGAGCACCTGCGAGCGGGTCGTGTTGTCGACCCGCACCTTGATCAGCAGGTGCTCGCGCTGCACCGACTGCGCGGGGTCGAGCTCGACGATCTTGATGACGTTGATCAGCTTGTTGAGCTGCTTCGTCACCTGCTCGAGGGGCAACTCCTCGACGTCGACGACCACCGTGATGCGGCTGAGGCCGTCGATCTCGGAGTGGCCGACCGCGAGCGACTCGATGTTGAAGCCGCGCCGGGCGAAGAGGCCCGCGACGCGGGTGAGCAGGCCGGGCTTGTCCTCGACGAGGAGGGAGAGCACGTGGGTCGACATGGTCAGTCCTCCTCGCTGAAGGCCGGCGAGTGGTCGCGGGCGTACTGGATGTAGCTGTTCGACACGCCCTGCGGCACCATCGGCCACACCATCGCGTCGGCCGAGACGACGAAGTCGATCACGACGGGGCGGTCGTTCGTCTCGAGCGCGAGCTTGATCGCCGCGTCGACCTCCTCCTTCTTCGTCACGCGGATGCCGAGGGCGCCGTACGCCTCGGCGAGCGTGACGAAGTCGGGGATGCGCACGGTGTCGTGACCGGTGTTCAGGTCGGTGTTCGAGTACCGGCCGTCGTAGAACAGGGTCTGCCACTGGCGCACCATGCCGAGCGAGGAGTTGTTGATGACCGCGACCTTGATGGGGATGTCGTTGAGCCGGCAGGTCGCGAGCTCCTGGTTCGTCATCTGGAAGCAGCCGTCGCCGTCGATCGCCCAGACCACGCGGTCGGGTTCGGCGACCTTCGCGCCCATGGCCGCGGGGACGGCGTAGCCCATGGTGCCGGCACCGCCCGAGTTCAGCCACGAGTTGGGGCGCTCGTACTTGATGAACTGCGCCGCCCACATCTGGTGCTGGCCGACGCCCGCGGCGTAGACGCCCTCGGGGCCGGTGAGCTGGCCGATGCGCTCGATCACGTACTGCGGGGCGAGCAGCCCGTCGCGCGGCTCGGTGAACCCGAGCGGGAACTCGCTGCGCAGGCCGTCGAGGGTCGCCCACCACTCGTCGAGGTCGGGCGTCGTCTCGCGCGTCGCGTCGCGGTAGGCCGCGGTGAGGTCGACGAGCACGTCCTTCGCGTCGCCCACGATCGGCACGTCGGCCGTGCGGATCTTGGAGATCTCGGCGGGGTCGATGTCGACGTGCACGACCTTGGCGTTCGGCGCGAAGAGCGCCGCCTTGCCGGTCACGCGGTCGTCGAAGCGCGCGCCGAGCGCGACGATGAGGTCGGACTCCTGGAGCGCCAGCACCGCGGGCACCGTGCCGTGCATGCCGGGCATGCCGAGGTGCTGCGGGTGCGAGTCGGGGAACGCGCCGCGGGCCATGAGCGTCGTCACGACCGGCGCCTTGGTCGTCTCGGCGAGCGTGCGCAGCTCCTCGGCGGCGCGGGCGCGGATCACGCCGCCGCCGACGTACAGCACGGGGCGCTTCGCCTCGGCGATCAGCTGGGCCGCGGCCGCGACCTGCTTGCCGTGCGCCTTCGTGATCGGGCGGTAGCCGGGCAGCTCGACCTTCGGCGGCCAGCGGAACGAGAACTTCGCCTGCTGGGCGTCTTTCGTGATGTCGACGAGCACGGGGCCGGGTCGTCCGGTCGTCGCGATGTGCACCGCGGCGGCGATCGTGGCAGGGATCTCCTCGGCGTCCTTCACGAGGAAGGAGTGCTTGGTGATCGGCATCGTGATGCCGACGATGTCGGCCTCCTGGAAGGCGTCGGTGCCCATGAGCGTCGAGAACACCTGGCCGGTGATCGCGAGCATCGGCACCGAGTCCATGTGCGCGTCGGCGATGGCGGTGACGAGGTTCGTCGCGCCGGGGCCGGAGGTCGCGATGGTGACGCCGAGCTTGCCGCTCGAGGCGGCGTAGCCGGTGGCCGCGTGACCGCCGCCCTGCTCGTGGCGCACGAGGATGTGCCGGAGCTTCTTGCTCTCGAAGAGCGGGTCGTAGACGGGGAGGATGGCGCCGCCCGGAAGTCCGAACACGTCGGTGATGCCGAGCATCTCGAGCGAACGGACGACCGCCTCGGCACCCGTGATCTCCACGGGTGCGCCTGGCGGCACTGCAGCGGGCGACGGCACGGGGTTCGATTCCGTGGTCATTCGATTCCTGTTCTGGTGGGCGATGGGTGCGGGAAGCGCAGCGCTCAGCCCGTCGTGGCGCCTTCGGCGGCGGAACGCACGAGCTTCGAGTACTTCGCGAGAACGCCTCGGGTGTAGCGCGGGGGAAGCGGAGCCCAGCCTTCACGGCGGGCGGCCAGCTCGGCCTCGTCGACAAGTAGGTCGATGGACCGGGCTGCGATATCGACCCGAATAAGATCACCATCGCGCACGAGAGCAATAGGACCTGCGTCTACTGCTTCGGGTGCCAGATGGCCGATGCACAGGCCGGTTGTGCCGCCTGAGAATCGACCGTCCGTCAAGAGTAGTACATCTTTTCCGAGACCTGCGCCCTTGATGGCCGCGGTGATGGCGAGCATCTCGCGCATGCCGGGCCCGCCCTTCGGTCCTTCGTAGCGGATCACGACGACGTCGCCGTGCTTGATCTCGCCGTTCGTCAGGGCGTCCATCGCGCCGCGCTCGCGCTCGAAGACCCGCGCGGGCCCCTCGAACACGGCGGCGTCGAAGCCGGCCGTCTTCACGACCGCGCCCTCGGGCGCGAGCGTGCCGTGCAGGATCGTGAGGCCGCCGGTCTCGTGGATCGGGTCGTCGAGGGTGTGCAGCACCTCGCCGTCGAGCGGCGGCAGGTTCATCTCGGCGAGGTTCTCGGCCATGGTCTTGCCGGTGACGGTCAGCACGTCGCCGTGGAGCAGGCCCGCGTCGAGCAGGGCCTTCATCAGCACCGGCACGCCGCCGCGGCGGTCGACGTCGTTCATGACGTACTTGCCGAAGGGCTTGAGGTCGCCGATGTGCGGCACCTTCGACCCGATGCGGTTGAAGTCGTCGAGCGTGAGGTCGACCTCGGCCTCGCGGGCGATCGCGAGCAGGTGCAGCACGATGTTGGTCGAGCCGCCGAGCGCCATGCCCACGGCGATCGCATTCTCGAACGCCTTCTTCGTGAGGATCTGCCGGGCCGTGATGCCCTTGTTCAGCAGGTTGACGACGGCCTCGCCCGAGCGGTGCGCGTAGTAGTCGCGACGGCGGTCGGCCGAGGCGGGCGACGCCGAGCCCGGCAGCGAGAGGCCGAGCGCCTCGGCGACGGAGGCCATGGTGTTCGCGGTGTACATGCCGCCGCAGGCGCCCTCGCCGGGTGCGAACGCGCACTCGATGCGCTTCGCGTCCTCTTCGGACATCGTGCCGGCCTTGACCGCGCCGACCGCCTCGAACGAGTCGATGATCGTGATGTCCTTCTCGGTGCCGTCGGACAGCCGCACCCAGCCGGGGGCGATCGAGCCGGCGTAGAGGAAGACGCTCGCGAGGTCGAGGCGGGCGGCCGCCATGAGCATGCCCGGGATGGACTTGTCGCAGCCGGCGAGCAGGACCGAGCCGTCGAGGCGCTCGGCCTGCATGACGACCTCGACCGAGTCGGCGATGACCTCGCGGGACACGAGCGAGAAGTGCATGCCCTCGTGGCCCATCGAGATGCCGTCGGAGACCGAGACGGTGCCGAACTGCAGCGGGTAGCCGCCACCGCCGTGCACGCCCTCCTTCGCGGCCTGCGCGAGGCGGCCGAGCGAGAGGTTGCAGGGCGTGATCTCGTTCCACGAGCTCGCGATGCCGATCTGGGGCTTGTCCCAGTCGGCATCGCCCATGCCGACGGCTCGGAGCATGCCCCGGCTCGTCATGGCCTCGATGCCATCGGTGACAGTACGACTACGCGGTTTGGGATCGAACTCCGACATGCGTCGAGTCTATGGCCAGCGCGAGGGGCCCCCGCGCTGTGTGTCACGCTCGTCCGCGAGGCGCTCGAGGAGCTCCGCGACGTCCTCGGGGCTGCGCACCCGGTGAGCCGCCAGCGACTTGCCCTGGCCCACCTTCACGCCGAGGTCCTCGTCCTGCAGTGCGGCGAAGGCGTCCTCGTCGGTGACGTCGTCGCCGACGTAGACGACCGCGCTGGCCCCCGCGTGCTGCCGCAGCCGGGTGAGCGCCTCGCCCTTGTCGCTCGGGCGCACCGAGAACTCGACGACGCCCTTGCCGGTCCGCATGGTCAGCTCGGGCAGCTCCCGTCCGACGCGCTCGCGCGCCGCGCGCTGCACCTCGCTGCCGCGCGCGGCCTGGGCGACCTTGCGGGTGTGCAGGGCGAGGCCCGCGGGCTTCTGCTCGACCCAGGCTCCGTCCTCGCTCGAGGCGATCTCGCCGAGGAGGGTTCCGAGGCGCTCGAGGTCGCCGAGCTCGCTGTCGCGCAGCTCGATCATGACCTCGCCGCCGTCGAGCTGCAGCTCGACGCCATGCGAACCGCTGAGCAGCGCCCCGTGCGGCGGCTCGGCGACCTCGCGGAGGCTCCCGAGCGCGCGGCCGGAGACGATCGCCACCCGCGTGTCGTCCGCGGCGGCGAGGCGCTCGACGGCCGCGAGCGCGCGGCGGGTCGCCCGCGCGTCCTCGGGGCGGTCGACGAGCGGTGCGAGGGTGCCGTCGAAGTCGAGCGCGACGAGCAGCCGCTCGGTGCCGGCGATGCGGCGCACCGCCGAGGTGAGCGAGTCGGGCACGCCGGGCTCGATGATGCCCGCGCCGGTGAGCGTCTTCAGGAACGTCGCCGACCAGTTCGCGACGTCGTTCTCGCGGACCCGCCTGCGCAGCGCCCGCATGCGCCGGGCCCGCTCGCGCTTGGGCATCGACGCCGCCTCGACGATCGCGTCCTTCAGGCCCTCGATGTCGTGCGGGTTCACGAGCACCGCCTGGCGCAGCTCGTCGGAGGCGCCGGTGAACTCGCTGAGCACGAGCACGCCGTCCTCGTCGAAGCGACAGGCGGCGTACTCCTTCGCCACGAGGTTCATGCCGTCGCGGAGCGCCGTGACGAGCATGACGTCGGCGGCGAGGTAGAGCGCCACCATCTCCTCGCGGGGGTAGCCGTGGTGGAGGTACGCGATCGCCTGGTGCCCGAGGGTCGAGTAGTCGCCGTTCAGCCGGCCGACCATGAGCTCGATCTCGTCGCGGAGCTGGCGGTACGTCTCGACGCGTTCGCGCGACGGGCTCGCGACCTGCACGAGCGTCGCCTGCTCGACCGAGAGCCGGCCGTCGCGCAGCAACTCGCCGAAGGCCTTGAGCCGGTGGCGGATGCCCTTCGTGTAGTCGAGCCGGTCGACGCCGAGCATGATCGTCTCGGGGTTGCCGAGGCTCTCGCGGATCTCGCGCGCACGCGCCTGCACCTCGGGGCGACGGGCGATCTCCTCGAAGCCGGCGGCGTCGATCGAGATCGGGAAGTGGCGGGCGACGACGTGCCGCACCTCCCCCGAGGCATCCGGCACGTCGATGACGCTGCCGCGCGTCGCGTAGCCGAACAGGCGCCGCACCGCGCGCGAGAAGTTGCCCGCGTCGGCGGCGCGCTGGAAGCCGATGACGTCGGCGCCGAGCAGCCCGTCGACGACCTGCCTGCGCCACGGCAGCTGCGAGTAGATGCCGTATGCGGGGAACGGAATGTGGTTGAAGAAGCCGATGACGAGGTCGGGGCGGGTCTCGCGCAGCATCCGCGGCACGAGCTGCAGCTGGTAGTCCTGCACCCAGACGACGGCGCCGGGCGACGCGGCCCGCGCGGCGGCCTCGGCGAAGCGGCGGTTGACCCTGACGTAGGCGTCCCACCACTCGCGGTGGAACGAGGGCGGCGCGATCACGTCGTGGTAGAGCGGCCAGAGGGTGTCGTTCGAGAAGCCCTCGTAGTACTCCTCGAGCTCCGCCTCGCTGAGCGGCACCGGGATGATCGAGATGCCGTCGTGCTCGAACGGGTCGAACTCGCGGTCGGCGACGCCGGCCCAGCCGATCCAGGCTCCGTCGGCGGCGCGCATGACCGGTTCGAGGGCGGTGACGAGCCCGCCGGGCGAGCTGCGCCACTGCGTCTCGCCGTCGGGGCCGGCCTGGTAGTCGACCGGCAGGCGGTTCGAGACCACGATCATGTCGTAGGCGGCATCGACGTACAGGTCGTCGCGTGATGGTTCAGGGGCGTTCATAGAGCGGATGTCCCTCCTCGCGCTGTCCTTCAGGCTAACAGTGCGATGTCGGCGGTCGGTGCGATCGTCGGAGGCATGGACATCGAACGCTTGCAACCGGCCGGACTCGTCGTGAGTCCGGCATTCAGCCATGTCGCCGTCGTGCCGCCGGGAGCGACGACGATCTACCTCGGCGGCCAGAACGGGGTCGACGAGAGCGGGGCGGTCGTCTCCGACGACGTCGCCGCGCAGTCGGTCCGCGCCGTCGACAACGCCGAGATCGCGCTCGAGGCCGCGGGCGCTCGCCTCGCCGACGTGGTGCAGTGGACGGTGCACATCGCCGAGGGCGCCGACCTCGGCGCCGCGTACGGCGCGATCGCACCGCGACTCGCCGGGCCCGGCGCGCCGCCGCTCGTGACGGCCGCCGTCGTGCGCGCGCTCGGCGTGCCCGGCGCGCTCATCGAGGTGAGCGCGATCGCGGCGCTTCCGCCGTCCGAGTAGCGCAGCGGCGACGCGACGTCCGTCCCGTCGTTCGAGCGCGACCGCGCGCGTCGAGACCACCCGACGTGGTCCCGACGCGCACGGTCGTCAGGAGTGGGCCGACCCGGGGATCACCCGAGCGCGGTCGCGGCGAATCCGATCGAGCGGATGCCTCGGCGCCGGCCCACGACGAACGCGGTGCCCGCGATCCCCAGCAGCCCGAAGAGCACGAGCACTCCTGCGGCTCCGGCGATGGCGCCGGCGCCGGCCCCGGCGATGATCGACTGCATGCCCTGCACGGCCCAGGTGAGCGGCAGGAACGGGCTGATCGCCTGGTACGGCCCGGCGAGCACCTCGATCGGCACGAGCCCGCCGGCCGCGGTGAGCTGCAGCGCCACGAGCACGAGCGAGACCAGCAGCCCCGCGCGCCCGAGCCACACGGTGAGGAACGCGTGCAGCGCCGTGAAGACGAGCGCGAGCAGGGCGGCGAATGCGAGCGTCTGAGGCAGCAGGCTCCACGCCACGCCCATCGCGCCGTGCAGCAGCAGCACGACCGCGACGGCCTGCGCCAGGGCCAGCAGGCCGGCGCGCGCAAGTGCGCGCCAGACGAGACCGCCCGTCGAGGCGGTGCTCCGCAGCGCCTCGCGCCCGAAGGGCCGGAAGACGAGGAACATCGCCATCGCGCCGAGCCAGAGCCCGACGGGCACGAAGAGCATGCCGATGACCTCGCCGGTCGAGCTGATCTCGTGGTCGCGGGTCGCCTCCACCGTGACGGGCTCGGCGACGACGTCGGCCGTCTGCTCGGCGTCGATGTCGCCGAGCTGCTGCGCGGCCTCCGCACCCTCGGTGAGGCCGGCCGCGAGGTCGTCGGCGCCGCTCGCGAGCTGCGTGGCGCCCGAGGCCGCACCGTCGGCGCCGGCCTGCAGCTCGCCGAGGCCGCCGGCGAGCTCGCCGATGCCCGAGGCGAGTCCGGTCGCACCGTCGCTGAGTCCCGAGGAGCCGGCCGAGAGCTGCTGCGCACCCGAGGCGAGGCCCGCGGCGCCGTCGCGGAGTCCGGCGGAGCCCGCGGAGAGCAGCTGCGCGCCTGAGGAGAGCTTCGCGAGCCCGCCGAGCACCCCGTCGACGGCGGCGCGGTTGCCCTGCTCGAGCGCGGTGCCCTGCTGCTGGAAGCCCGTGAGCTGCCCCTGGGCCTCCTCCAGCCGGGTGATCGCCTCGTCGATGGTCGGCTTCAGCTCGGGGTTCGTCTCGGCGAGCGCCTCGAGCTGCTCGATCAGCGGCACGATGCCCCCCTCGATCTGCCCGATCACGTCGTTCACTCCCCCGACGTAGCCAGTGACCCCGGTCGCGAGCTCGTCGAGCGACTGCGCGCCCGAGTTGAGCCCGGCGAGCCCGCTCGCGATCCCGTCGACGCCCGTCGTGTACTGGTTGACGCCGGCCGAGTACGAGCCGAGCCCGCTCGCGATGCCGTCGACGCCGTCGGTGTACTGGGCGACGCCGTCGGCGTAGGCCGAGGCGCCGGTCGCGGCATCCGATGCGCCCGAGGCCGCCTGCCCGACGCCGTCGGAGAGCTTGCCGAGCCCGCCCGACAGCGTGCCGATGCCGCTCGAGAGCTGGGTCGCGCCGTCGGCGGCGTCGCCGAGCGACCCGCCCATCTCGGCGAGGTTCGCGTAGAAGCCCTCGAGGTACTGGGCCGTGAGCTCGCGGCCGAACGCGGTCGACATCGCGTCGCCGACCGACTGCGCGACCGAGCCGGCGAGGTAGCCGTGGGCGTCGTCGGTGCGGATGTCGAGGTTCGCCTGCGTCGGCGACTGGCCCGAGATGGAGGTGACCGACTCCGAGAAGTCGGACGGGATCGTGAGCACGGCGTAGGCGTCGCCCGAGGCGAGGAGGTCGGCGGCCTCCTCGTCGTTCGAGATCGTCCAGGCGAAGCCCGCGGTGTCGGGTCCGGTCAGCTCGGTGACGAGCTGCCGGCCGGCCAGCACGGGTTGCTCGGTGCCGTCGGGCAGCGTCATCGTGACCATCTCGTCGTTGTTCACGACGACCGCGGGGATCTGCTCGAGGTTGTCGGTCGCGCCGCCGAGGGCGCCCGACACGAGGCCGGCGACGGCGAGCGGCACGGCGATCACGGCGGCGACGAGCACCCCGAGGCGGGTGCGGCGCTGCGCCGGCGTCGAGCCGAACAGGCGGGAGAGTCGGGTGCTCATCGGTGTGCCTCCAGGCTGCGAGAGACGGGTTCGAGGGTGCGGATGCCACGGGCGGCGAGCTCGGGGGACGCATCGGGCGTCGACGCCGAGGAGCCGAGGCCGACGATCAGGGTCACCGACACGGGCACGATCGCGGCGAGAGCCGACCAGAGCTCGGCGCTCGCGCCGCTCGGGTCGTCGTCGAGGTCGAGCACGACGAGCCTCGGCCGTTCGGCGAGCGCGGCGGCGACGGCCACGACCGTGCGCGCCTCCGCGCCGAGCGAGGCGAGCGGGGTGTCGACGTCGAAGCGTGGCGCAGCGGCGCGCGCGGGTGCGCCGGGCGCCGCAGGGTTCGCCGGTGCTCCCGTGGCGAGCGCGCGGGCCGCGCGCTCCGTCCAGTCGCGCACCTGCGTGGCCGAGACGCCGAGGCGGTACCAGGGCCGGGTCGCGTCGAGTCGGGCGGTGATGAGCTCGCCGACCGTCGTGCCCGTCGGGGCGTTCGCGGCGACCTCGGCCATCGCGACATGGCGCATGACGCGTCCCTGCCCGGTCGGCAGGGGGGTGCCCTCGACGGCGACGCGACCCGAGACGGGCGCGAGCCGGCCGGCGAGGGTGGCCGCGACGACCCGTCGTTCGACGGCCTCGCCGCGCACGACGAGCACGCCGCCCGCCGGCACCTCGACCGAGAGCGGGCCGATGGGGCGCTCGGCGAGGCCGAACACGGCGTCGTCGACGTTGATCGCGGCGGGGCGGGCGGCGGCCCACTCCTCCTGCTCGAGGTGGGTGCGCAGGCCCTCCCCCTCGATGTCGACGTCGGGCAGTCGCTTCGCGAGCCACGCCGGAAGCCACCATGCGGCCTTGCCCGCGAGGGCCATCGCGGCCGGCACGAGCGTCATGCGCACGAGGAAGGCGTCGAAGGCGACGCCGATCGCGAGCGCGAAGGCGATGCCCTTGATCACCCCCGAACCTTCGGGCACGAAGGCGAAGAACACGAAGAACATGATGAGCGCGGCGGCGGTGACGACGCGCGCGGCGTGCTGGAAGCCGTGCACGATCGAGGTGCGCGGTTCCTTCGTCTTCACGTACTCCTCCCGCATGCCGGAGACGAGGAACACCTCGTAGTCCATGGCGAGGCCGAAGAGGACCGCCATCAGCAGGATCGGCAGGAAGCTCAGGATCGGGCCGGGCTCGACGTGCAGGAGCTCGGCGAACCATCCCCACTGGAAGATCGCCACGGTGACGCCGATCGCGCCGAACGCCGAGAGCAGGAAGCCGAGGGCCGCCTTGATGGGCACGAAGACCGAGCGGAACACCATGAGCAGCAGCACGATGGAGAGGCCGACGACGATGAGGGCGAACGGGATGAGCGCGTCGGCGAGCCGGTTCGAGATGTCGATCGCGACGGCGGTGTACCCGGTCACCGCGATCGCGGTGCCGAACTCCTCCTCGATGGAGGGGGCGAGTTCGCGGATCTCCTCGACGAGGGCCTTCGTCTCGGGGGTGTCGGGGGCGCTCTCGGGCACGACCTGGATGATCGCGGTGTCGACGGTCTCGTTCGGCAGGCCCTCGCCGACGTAGGCGACGTCGTCGAGCTCGCCGAGCTGCGCGCCGATGGCGTCGAGGTCGTCGAAGATGTCGGTGGTCTGGGTGATGTCGACGGTGACGATGAGCGGGCCGTTGTAGCCGGGGCCGAAGCCGCTCTCGATCATCTCGTACGCCTCGCGCTGGGTGGAGCCCGGCGTGCCCGCATTGTTCGGCAGGTTGAGGTCGAGGCTCGCTGCGGGGATCGCGGCGGCGCCGAGGAGGCCCACGACGAGCACCACGAAGACGACGGGGGCCTTCAGCACGAGGTCGACCCAGCGCCGGCCCATGGTGGGCTTGCCGCCGTCGTCGGCGGCGTTCGCCCGGCGGTGCGCGCGGCTGCCCGGCTTCGGCGCGAGCCGCTTGCCGAAGACGCCGAGGAGGGCGGGCAGCAGGGTGACCGCGCCGATGACGGCGATGAGCACCGCGAAGGCGGCGCCGACGCCCATGACGCTGAGGAACGGGATGCCGACGACGAGGAGGCCGAGCAGGGCGATGATGACGGTGAGACCGGCGAACACGACGGCGCCGCCCGCGGTCGCCACGGCCTCCGCCGCGCTGTCCTCGGGGTCCTGGCCGCGCGCGAGCTGGTTGCGGTGCCGCGACAGGATGAAGAGGGCGTAGTCGATGCCGACGGCGAGGCCGATCATGACGGCGAGCATCGGCGCGGTCGACGACACGGTCGCGAAGGACGCGACGATGAGGATGCCGCCCGAGGCGGCGCCGACGCCGACGAGCGCGGTGAGCAGCGGCATCCCGGCCGAGAGCAGCGACCCGAAGGTGATGATGAGCACGACGGCGGCGAAGAGCACGCCGAACACCTCGGTGATCGTGAGGCCGAAGCTCGTCTCCTGGAACACGTCGCCGCCGAAGGCGACCTCGAGGCCGGCGTCCTTGCCGATCGCGCCCGTCGCGGTGACGGCGTCGAGCATCTCGGGCGTCACGTCGGTGACCTGCCCGTCGAAGGTGATCTGGATGTACGCGGTGCGCTCGTCGCCCGAGATCTGGTCGCCCGCGTACTCGTCGAACGGGCCGAGCACGCTCGCGACGCCGTCGACGTCCTCGAGCTCGGCCTCCATGTCCTCGATGGCGGCGCGGGCGTCGGCCGACTCGACGGTGCCGCCCTCCGGGGCTTCGACGACGGCCTTCGCCGAGGCGCCGGCGGTCTGCGGGAACACCGCGGCGAGCTGGTCGATCGCGGTCTGCGACTCGGTGCCGGGGATGGCGAAGGAGTCTTGCAGCTGGCCGCCGAGGCCGAGGCCGGCGCCGAGCAGGGCCCCGAGCGCGAGCACCCAGGTGACGATGACGAGCCAGGCGCGCCGGTATGCGAAGCGGCCGATGCGGTGCAGGAGGAGAGCCATGGGCGGGGCCTATCGGGTCTGGCGGCCGTCGGCCGGGAGCAGGAGTTCGGAGACGACCGCGACGAGGGCGTCGCGCACCTCGTCGTCGGTGTGGGCGTTCAGGTTCTCGTTCAGGGGGTCTTCCGCGTCGAAGAACGTGGCACCGGCGACGAGCGCGTACGTGGCGCCCGCGAGCGCGACGCCGAAGCGCATCTGCTCGATCAGGGTCGCGCCGCTGCAGATGGCGTCGGCGAGCACGCGGATGGCGGCGTTGCCGCGTTCGACGATCGGGATGTCGCCGAGCGAGTACCCCTGGCTGACGAAGAGGTGTACGGCGAGACGCTCGCCGAGCAGGAGGTCGACGAAGCGCCCGATGAAGACGCCGCGCGCCGCGTCGGACCGGCGCCCCTCGGCGAACTCGCCCACGAGCACCTCGAGGCGTTCGATCGCCGGGCTGATCGCCGCCTCGAGCAGCGCCTCCTTCGAGGCGTAGTGGTAGAGCACGCTCGACTTCGAGTAGCCGGCGTGGTCGGCGATCTGCTGGAGCGAGGTGCCGGCGAAGCCGACGGTCGCGAACTGCTCGAGCGCGGCGCGCAGGAGTTCGTCGCTGGCGCGGGCGCGCGAAGGGAGGGTCGCATCGGTGGGCATGTTCCGACGGTAATTGACCGATCGGTCAGATCCTGCACGATCGGTCAGATTCACGGATGACTCCCAGCCCGCGTTCACCGCACGGTAGCGTGGCCGACATGCGCAAGTACCTCTTCAGCGGAGCCGTGATCAGCGCCGTCATCAGCGGCATCGGCGTGGCGAAGGCCACGGCCGACGGACCGCGCGACTGGCGACTGCTGCTGATGTGGGTGTCGTGGGCCGCGAGCCTCGCGATCGCCATCGGCACGGTCGCCGAGGAGACGAAGCGCCCCGGACTCGGCGAATAGCAGGCCCGCGCCGCGCGAGCGCGGCGTGTCATTCGGAATCCGCGCCGCCGTGCCCGAAACTGGGACGAACGACCCGAGACGACGCAGTACCCGCTGCACCACGACCGAGAGGGGCCACCGATGTTCCGCCGCTGGCGCCGCGCACGGCTTGCCGCCCAGGCCTCCGCACACGCTGCCGCTCCTGCCACGACTCCGCCGCGCCCGACCGCGGCGGACCTGCGCGGTGAGCACATCTTCGAACTCCTGAACGCACGACTCTCCGAGTTCATCGGTCAGGGCGGCGGCTGGTCGCTCGTCCGCCGCTCCGACGGCGACACCGACCGCATCTTCCACGCGATGCTGACGCACCAGATCGCGGCAGAGCTCACCCGCGCGATCCTCGACGAGCGCGACTCGGTCGCCGTCGTCGTTCCCGCGGGCGAAGAGTCGATGGCCCTCGGCTGGGAGCCCGCACCGCTCATCGTCTGGGCCGACCCGGTCGCCGAGGAGGCGGCCGACGCCGCCCCGGTCGCCGACGCCGAGGCATCCGAGCTCGCCGCCGTGCGCATGATCGGGCCGATGACCGAGCTCGAGACGCGCGCCGCCGCCTGAGCCGGTCGACTCGGGGCCGTTCCAAAATCGGCCGTGCAATCTTGTACGGCTGAGCCGACGCGGCACTCCCCCGCCCTCCTAGCGTGAAATCACGGGCTGTTCGCCCGCCACGCCACCCGAGGGGAACCGATGAGCAACGCACCGAGCAGCACCCCGTCCTCCGAGATCGCCGACGAGGCATCCGTCACCGCGCCTGCGCCGAAGCGCCGCGGCACCGCGCGCGATCTCGCCCAGATCGCCGTGTTCACCGGCCTCATCGCCGCGCTCGGCCTGCCCGGCGCGCTCTACCTCGGCGGCGCCGCCGTGCCGATCACCTTCCAGACCCTCGGCGTCATGCTCGCCGGGGCGATCCTCGGGGCTCGCAAGGGGTTCCTCTCGGTGGCCCTCCTCCTCGTCCTCGTCGCCGCCGGACTCCCGCTCCTGTCGGGCGGCCGCGGCGGCCTCGGGGTCTTCGTCGGCCCCTCGGTCGGCTACCTGGCGGGCTGGCTCCTCGGCGTCGCCGTGATCGGCTGGGCGACCGCGCGCCTGCTCCCCCGCTACCGCGTCGTGCCCGCCCTGCTCTGGACGGCGCTCGGCGGCATCGTCGCGATCTACCTCATCGGCGTCCCCGTGTTCGCCGCGATCACGGGCACCCCGATCGGCGTCGCGCTCCTCGGCGCGACCGCGTTCCTGCCCGGCGACATCCTGAAGGTGGTCGTCACGGTGCTCGTCGCGAAGAGCGTGCACCGCGCCTGGCCCGGGCTCATCGAGCCCCGCACCTGGCCGTGGGCCCGCCGCGGCGCCGGCACCCCCGGCACGACGACGGCGGCCGACGCCGCATGAGCGAGTGGCTGCGGGGATCGCCCGGCGCGCCCGCCCTCGCGTTCGGCGGCGACGTCGTGCGCGTGGGCGAGCTCGCCGCGGCGGTCGCCGCAGCCGAGCTCCCGCCGGGTGAGGGCGTCATCGGATGCCCCGCCGGCATGCCGCCCGTCGAGCTCGTCACGACCGTGCTGGCCGCGCTCGAGCGCGGCCGGCCGGTGCTCGTCGGCGGCGGGCCCGGGGAGGCGGCCGGTCTCGACGGACGCCTGCCCGAGGGCACGGCGCTCGCACTGCGCACCTCGGGCTCCTCGGGCGGCGCCCCCACGGTGGTCGCCCGCACCGAGGCGTCGTGGCTCGCGTCCGCGGCGCCGCTCGCCGAGATCGCCGGCATCGGGGCATCCGACCACGTGGCGGTCACCGGCCCCCTGCACGTCTCGATGCACCTCTACGCGACGCTGCACGCCCTCTGGGCGGGCGCATCGGCGGGCGACGGGCTGCGCGGCGCGAGCGTCGTGCACGCGACGCCGACGAAGCTCTTCCGGCTCCTCGACGACGGGCTCGACGTACGCACCGCCGTCGTCGCCGGCGCCGCGATGAGCGACTCCCTGCGCAACGCAGCCCGGGCCCGGCTGCGCCTGGTCGAGTACTACGGCGCCGCCGAGCTCTCGTTCGTCGCCGTCGGTCGCGGCGACGGCCTCGAGCCGTTCCCGGGCGCCGAGCTCGAGCTGCGCGACGCTGCCGGCGGGCGTGAGCTCTGGGTGCGGTCGCCCTACCTCGCGCTCGCGGCGATCGGCGACGGGATGCTGCGTCGGGACGCCGCCGGGTTCGCGACGGTCGGCGACCTCGCCGAGACCGCACCCGACGGCCGGATGCACGTGCTCGGCCGCGGTGACGCCGCCATCACGACGGCGGGCGCGACCGTGCTCGCCGAGCACGTGGAGGCCGTGCTCACGGCACTGCCCGGCGTGGCCGCCGCGGCGGTCGTCGGCGAGCCGCACGAACTCCTCGGCGAGCGCGTCGTGGCCGTCGTCGAGCTCTCCGGCTTCGCGTCCGACGGTGCGCCCGGCCCCGACGCGGCGCAGCGATCCGTGATCGAGGCGGCCCGCATCGGCCTCGATCCCGCCGCGCTGCCCCGCCGGTGGTACTTCCGCGCCGTGCCGCGCACCGACTCTGGCAAGGTCGCCCGGGGCGCGGTGCGCGCGGCGCTCGAGGCGCGCGCGCTCGGCGTCCCCGTCGCCGCCCCGCACTCCGCACGCTCCGCATCCCCGGCTCCCGTCCCCGTGGCGCCCCTCGAAGGCGAGACCGCATGACCGCCGCCCCCGTGATCGTCGCCGCCCGGCGCACCCCGATCGGCACCGCCGGCCGCGGCTTCGCGGCGCACCCCGTCGACGCGCTCGCCGCGCCCGTGCTCGCCGAGGTGGCCGCGCACGTCGCCCCGGCCGGCCTCGAGATCGACGACGTCGTGCTCGGCAACTGCATGGGCCCCGGCGGCGACCTCGCCCGGGTGGCGGCGCTCGGTGCCGGGCTCGGCACGTCGGTGCCGGGGGTGACCGTCGACCGCCAGTGCGGCTCGGGTCTCGACGCGGTGATGCAGGCGGCGTCGCGCGTGCGCGCCGGCGACGCCCGCCTCGTCCTCGCGGGCGGCGCGGAGTCGGCATCGACCGCACCGCACCGCCTCTGGCCCGAGACCGGCGAGCGGTACACCCGCGCCCCGTTCACGCCGACCGGCTTCGCCGACCCCGACATGGGCCCCGCGGCCGAGCACCTCGCGGCCGTGCGCGGCATCACGCGGGACCGCCAGGACGCCTGGGCGGAGCGCTCGCACCGGCTCGCCCTCGACGCGCAGCAGGCGGGCCGCTTCGACGACGAGCTCGTGGCCGTCGACGGCGTCGCGCGCGACGACCGCCCGCGGGCGATGACCGCGGCCCTGCTCGGCCGCTTCGCTCCGGCGTTCGCGACGGAGCACGGCGAGTCGGCCGCCGGCGGCGGCACGGGCACGGTCACCGCAGGCAACTCGTGCGGGTTCTCCGACGGCGCCGCGGCGATGGCCGTGACGCTGCCCGAGCTCGCCCGCGAGCTCGGGCTTCCCGCACTGCGGGTGCGCGCCGCCGCCGTCGCGGCCGGCGACCCGGCGCTGCCCGGGCTCGGCGCCGCCCCTGCGGCCGCTGCGGCGCTCGACCGCGCAGGTCTCACCGCCCGCGACCTCGGCTTCGTCGAGATCACCGAGGCCTTCGCGGCCCAGGTGCTCGCCGTGAGCGACGCGCTCGGCCTCGACGAAGCGGTCGTCAACACCGACGGCGGCGCCATCGCCCTCGGACATCCGTGGGGGGCATCCGGCGCCGTGCTGGTGGTGCGCCTCGCCGCGCGAATGCTCGATGCCGACGACGATCGGCCGGGCCTCGCCGCCTGTTCGATCGGCGGCGGCCAGGGCATCGCCATGATCGTGGAGCGCGCAGCATGAACCACCGCATCGAGTTCGACCGCGTCTCGCACGACTTCGGCGCCGAGCCGATCGTCGACGACGTCTCGCTGACCCTCGCCGAGCACCGGGTCGGCATCGTCGGCGCGAACGGATCGGGCAAGTCGACCCTCGCCCGAATGATCAACGGGCTCGTCACCCCGAAGTCGGGCCGGGTCGAGGTCGACGGGCTCGACGTCGCCCGTCGCGGCCGCGAAGTGCGCCGCCGGGTCGGCTTCGTGTTCACGAACGCCGACAACCAGATCGTGATGCCCACCGTCCGCGAGGACGTCGCCTTCACGCTGCGACGACACCGACTGCCCGCCGAGGATGTCGCGGCGCGCGTCGAGGCGACCCTCGAGCGCTTCGGGCTGACGGGGCTCGCCGATCGGCCGGCGCACCGCCTCTCGGGCGGGCAGAAGCAACTGCTCGCGCTCGCCTCGGTGCTCGTCGCCGCCCCCGCCATCGTGGTCGCCGACGAGCCGACGACGCTCCTCGACGCGCGCAACGCACGGTTCGTCGCCGAGCACTTCGCCGCGCTCGAGCAGCGGCTCGTCGTCGTGAGCCACCAGCTCGAGCTCCTCGAGGACTTCGACCGGGTGATCGTGATGGAGGCGGGTCGCGTCGTCGCCGACGACGCCCCCCGCCCCGCCCTCGCCGCCTACCGGGCCCTGATCGGCTGAGCGTGCTCCGATGATCGGCGTCTACCACCCCGGCGACTCGCTCGTGCACCGCACTCCGGCGCTCGTGAAGCTCGGGCTGCTCGCGGTGTTCGTCACGGTCGCCGCCCTGCAGAGCTCGCTCCTCGCGCTCGGCGTCGCCGCGGCGGCGACGGCGCTCCTGTTCCTGCCCGCCCGGCTGCCTGCACGGGCCGTCTGGGGCCAGATCGCGCCGATCCTGTGGCTGCTCGCGTTCGCCGTGCCCGTGCAGTGGCTGTTCGCCGGCTGGGAGGCCGCGGCGACGATGTCACTGCGACTCGTGATCGCCGTCGCCCTCGCGGCGCTCTACACGCTCACGACCCCCGTGACCGAGACCCTCGACGCGATGCAGACGCTGCTGCGGCCCTTCCGCCGCTGGATCGACGCCGACCGGGTCGGCCTCGCGCTCGCGCTCGCGATCCGCTGCGTGCCGCTGCTCGCCGAGATCGTGCGCGAGGTGCTCGAGGCGCGCAAGGCGCGCGGCGCCGAGGGGTCGGTCGTCGCCCTCGCCGTTCCCGTGATCGTGCGCGCCCTGCAGACGGCCGACCACCTCGGCGAGGCGCTCATCGCCCGCGGCTTCGACGACTGAGACGTCGGGCGCGAGAAGGCGATGAGGCAGGCGCGCGGCACCATGTTGCCGTGAGGCCCGACGCGCGCCGCGCAGGCCGACGGCATGAGCGCACGAAAAAAGCCCCGACCCTGGCGAGAGGATCGGGGCTTTCAGTGCACCCCCAGGGACTTGAACCCTGAACCCACTGATTAAGAGTCAGTTGCTCTGCCGATTGAGCTAGAGGTGCGTGATTCTCGGCTGTTTTTTCACAACCCGAACCGAGCGACAACGTTACCAGTCCTTCGAGCGCTGCGCCAATCGAGTCTCCCACGGCGTGTCGCCGACCGCCACAGATAGCCTGAACCGGTGACCGCCTACGCCGATGATCTCGCCCTCGCCCTCGAACTCGCCGACCTCGCCGACACCGTCGCGCTCGCCCGGTTCCGTGCCGCCGACCTCGCGGTGTCGACGAAGCCCGATCGCACCTTCGTGACCGAGGCCGACCTCGCCGTCGAGCGCGCCATCCGCGACCGGCTCGCCGAGGCCCGCCCCGACGACGGCGTGCTCGGCGAGGAGTTCGGCACCGAGGGCGACGCCTCGCGGCAGTGGATCATCGACCCGATCGACGGCACCTCGAACTTCATGCGCGGCGTCCCCGTCTGGGGCGCGCTCATCTCGCTCGCGGTCGACGGCGTGCCGGTCGTCGGCGTCGCCTCCTCCCCCGCGATGGGCCGGCGCTGGTGGGCCGCCGCCGGCGGCGGCTCCTTCACCACGGATGCCCCGGGCGCCGAGCCGCGGCGCATCTCCGTGTCATCCGTGGCCGAGCTCGGCGACGCCTCGCTGAGCTTCCAGAGCCTCGCGCAGTGGCGCGAGGCGGGCTACCTCGACCGCCTGCTGGGCCTCGCCGAGCAGGTCTGGCGCGACCGCGCGTACGGCGACCTGTGGTCGTACATGCTGCTCGCCGAGGGGCTCATCGACATCACCGGCGAGTTCGACGTGAAGCCGTACGACCTGGCCGCCCTCGTGCCGATCGTCGAGGAGGCCGGCGGGCGGTTCACCTCGATCACGGGCGAGCCCGGCCCGTGGCACGGCAGCGCCCTCGCGACGAACGGGCTGCTGCACTCGGCCGTGCTCGACGCCGTCGCCGATCGGGCGTGACGCGGGTGGAACTCTGCATCTTCACCGAGCCGCAGCAGGGCGCGAGCTACGACGAGCAGCTCGCCCAGGCGCGGGCGACCGAACGACTCGGCTTCGACGGTTGGTTCCGCTCCGACCACTTCCTGCGCATGGGCGACGGCGATCCCCTGCCGGGGCCGAGCGACGCGTGGACGACGCTCGCCGGCCTCGCCCGCGAGACCGACCGCATCCGCCTCGGCACGCTCGTCTCGTCGGCGACGTTCCGCCACCCCTCGCTCCTCGCGATCCAGGTCGCCCAGATCGATGCGATGTCGGGCGGGCGCGTCGAGTTCGGCCTCGGCACGGGCTGGTTCGCCGAGGAGCACACGGCCTACGGGCTGCCGTTCCCGCCGAAGCGCTTCGACCTCTTCGAGGAGCAGCTCGAGGTGATCACGGGCCTCTGGTCGACTCCGCTCGGCGAGCGGTTCGACTTCGCGGGCGAGCACTACACGCTGACGGGCGCCCCCGCGCTGCCGAAGCCGGTGCAGGAGCGCGTGCCGGTGATCATCGGCGGAGCCGGGCCTCGGCGCACCCCGCAGCTCGCCGCGCGCTTCGCGACGGAGTTCAACCTCGGGTTCCGCTCGGAGGACGAGATCATCAGCGCCTTCGACGGGGTCCGGCGCGCCTGCGACGCGATCGACCGCGACCCGGCGACGCTGCGCACCTCGGTGGCGCTGCCGACGGTCGTCGCCGAGAACGAGGCCGACTACCTGCGACGGCTCGCTGCGATCGGCGAGGAGCCCGGCGAGTTCGCCGAGGTGAACATCGCCGGCTCCCCAGAGGCCGCCGTCGAGAAGCTCCTGCGACTGCACGAGCTCGGCGCCGACCGCGTGTACCTGCAGCTCGTCGACCTCCGCGACCTCGAGCACCTCGAGCTCATCGCCGCAGAGGTGGTGCCGGCGCTGCGCGCCGCGCTGTGACCACCCGGGCGAGCCGCGACGCGCGTGTCGGTGCCGATCGATAGGCTGACCGCGATCCCACCGCGATGCCGGGCCCGACCGCCCGCGATCGCCGATGCCCGGCGGCGCACCCGAGCGCCGCGCCGGCCTGCGGATCGAACCCGAATCGACCCGAACACCGAAAGGCCACCACGTGAACTCCACCTCGCGCCGCGCGCTCACCCGCATCGCCGTCGCCGTCACCGCGATCGCCGTCGCCGTCCCGCTCACGGGCTGCAGCATCGTCCGAGACGTGCTCGGCGCGCCCGCGCCCCAGCCCGAGCGCGACGAGACCACGCAGGAGATCGTCGCGGAGGGCGACGCCGACGTCTTCGCCATCCGCGTCGGCGACTGCATGAACGAGGCGGGCTCCGAGACCGTGAGCGAGGTGCCGGTGGTGCCCTGCGACACGGCGCACGACGAAGAGGTCTACTACGACTTCACGCTCACCGGTACCGACTACCCCGGTGACGAGGCGGTGCAGACCCAGGCCGACGAGGGCTGCTACGCCCAGTTCGAGACGTTCGTGGGCCTCGCCTACGAGTCGTCCACGCTCGAGTTCTACGCCTACCGCCCCACCGAGGAGGGCTGGACCCAGCTCGACGACCGCACCGTGTCGTGCATGATCTACGACCCGGCGGGTCAGACGACGGGCACGCTCGCGAGCGCAGCGCGCTGATCGAATCGAGGATGCCGCGTGGCCGATCGCCGATCGACCACGCGGCATCCTCGTCTCGTCGAGGCCCCGATCAGCTGCGGCGCGGCCGCGACGCACGGCGGCTCAGGGCGACGCCGATGAGGCAGAGTGCTCCGCCCACCATGCCGAGCACGGTCGGCAGCTCGCCGAGCAGCATCCAGCTGAGCAGCACGACGATCGCCGGCACCGCGAGGGTCGCCGACGCGGTCACTCCGGCCGGGCTGCGCTTCAGCACGTACGCCCAGAGCAGGAACGCGACCGCCGTCGGGAAGATGCCGAGGTAGACCATCGCCCAGACCGCCGGTGCCGGCGCCGCACCCACCTCCACGATCGTCTGCGGCAGGAACGGCAGCAGCACGGCCGCCCCGATCGCGCACCCCACCCAGGTCGCGCTGAGCGCGTCGGCTTCACGCAGCGCCACCTTCTGCACGAGCACGCCGAGCGCGTACAGCACGGCCGCGAGCACGCCGAGCACGATCCCGAGCGCGTCGGCATGCGCGCCCACCCCGCCGGTCGCGATGATGACGACGCCCGCGAAGGCGACGAGGAGGCCGACGACGAGCGACCGCGGGAACCCTTCCTTGAGGAACACGCCTGCCGCGACGGCGACGAGGAGCGGCGCGATGTTCACGAGCATCGCGGCGGTGCCCGCGTCGAGATGGCGCTCGGCGAGGTTCAGCACGAGCGTGTAGCCCGCGAACCAGAGCACGCCGTAGACGGCGACGAGCGCGAGCGTGCGGCCTCGCGGCAGCGGGGGCCGACGGATGAGCGCGACTGCCACGAGCGCCGCAGCGCCGACGAGCTGGCGACCGAGTGCGAGCGGACCGGGCGAGATCGCGTCGCCGACGAAGCGGATCGCGATGAACGCCGATGCCCAGAGCACCAGGACCACGATCATCGCGGTGAGCACCTTCCAGCGCACGGTGGTCGCGGTCGCCCCGGCGGCGGGGAGCTCGGGTGAGGGGTGGATCGGGGCGGAGCGCAGCTCGTCGGTGTCGCGGGTGGTGCGTGGCATCCCCCAAGCCTGCCGCGCGAGACTCGACAGCACAAGTGAACGATCCTTGGCATTGATTCAGCTGCACTGTACGATCGAGGCATGGTCGACCCACACCGGCTTCAGATCTTCCGTGCGGTCGTGCAGACCGGCTCGATCAACGGGGCCGCCGAGCGGCTCGGCTACACCGCGTCTGCGGTGAGCCAGCACGTCAGCGCCCTTCAGCGCGAGACCGGGCTCACCCTCGTCGAACGGCGCGGCCGCGGCATCGTGCCGACCTCGGCCGGCGTGGCCGTGGCCGACCGGGCGGCCCGCGTGCTCAACCACCTGGCCGACTTCGACGGCGCCCTCGACGACCTGCGGGCCGGGCGCAGCGGCACGCTCCGCATCAGCTCGTTCATGTCGGCCAATCGCGCCTGGCTGCCCCCGATCGTGGCCGAGCTCGGGCGCGAGTTCCCGCTGCTGCGGCTCGAGCTCAGCATGATCGAGCGACGCGGCCAGCTCGCGGGCGACGCCGACCTCGAGCTCTACGTCGCCGAGTCGGTGCGCGGCGACCGCGACCCCGCGGCCGCCGACGGCTCACCCGACGGCTACGACCTCGAAGAGCTCCGCACCGAGGGCTACGTCGTGGTCATGCCGGCCGGGCACCGACTCGCCGAGCGCGAGGCGGTCGATCTGGCCGAGCTCGCCGGCGAGCCGTGGATCGACAACGACGACAGCCACGGCACCTGCCGCGAGATCGTGGTCTCGGCCTGCGCCGGCCTCGGCTTCGCGCCGCAGTTCCGCCTGCAGGCGCCCGACTACACGAGCGCCTTCGACTACGTCGAGCGCGGCGTGGGCATCACGGTGCTCCCGCGGCTCGGGGCGATCGACCTGCCGCTCGGCGTCGTGATGCGGCCGATCGCCGACGGCGCGGTGCAGCGACGCATCATGCTTCGCGTGAAGCGCTCGATGCGCACGCACCCCGCGGTCGAGCGCGCCGTCGGTCGGCTGCGCGCGGTCGCCGCGGCCGGCTGACGGCCGCCTGACGGCCGCCCGGCACGTCGTCGCTCAGGGCTTCAGCGTCGGCAGCGGGCCGCCCCCGCGCGCATCGGCCCAGAGGTCGACGCCCGCGTCACCCGCGAAGCGGTCGATCTCGGCGAGCTCGTCGGCGTCGAAGTCGAGCCCGTCGAGCGCCGCGACGTTCTCCTCGAGCTGCGCGACGCTCGAGGCGCCGATCACGAGGCTCGTGACGCGCTCGTCGCGCAGGGCCCACGCGAGGGCGAGCTGCGCGAGCGACTGGCCTCGCCGTTCGGCGATCGCCGCGAGGCCGCGGAGGCGTTCGAGCGTCGCCTCGGAGAGCATGCCCCGATCGAGCGATCCGTCGCTCGCGGCACGCGAGCCCTCGGGGATGCCGCCGAGGTACTTGCCCGTCAGGAGCCCCTGGGCGAGCGCGGTGAAGCCGATCACCCCGAACCCGTCGTCGGCGGCGGCGTCGAGCAGCCCGTCGGTCTCGATCCAGCGGTTGAGCATCGAGTACGAGGGCTGGTGGATGGTGAGGGGCGTGCCGCGCTCGGCGAGCAGGCGTGCGAGCTCGCGCGACTGCTCGGCGCCGTACGAGGAGATGCCGACGTAGAGCGCCTTGCCCGAACGCACGATGTGATCGAGCGCAGCGGCGGTCTCGTCGAGCGGCGTGCCGGGGTCGGGTCGGTGCGAGTAGAAGATGTCGACGTACTCGAGGCCGAGCCGGGCGAGCGACTGGTCGAGGCTCGAGAGCAGGTACTTGCGGCTGGCACCCACGCCGTAGGGCCCTGGCCACATGTCCCACCCGGCCTTCGTCGAGACGACGATCTCGTCGCGGTACGGCGCGAGGTCGCTCGCGAGCAGCCGCCCGAAGTTCGACTCGGACGCGCCATAGGGCGGCCCGTAGTTGTTCGCGAGGTCGAAGTGCGTGATGCCGAGGTCGAATGCCCGTCGCACGATCGCGCGCTGCGCGTCGAGCGGCCGGTCGTCGCCGAAGTTCTGCCAGAGCCCGAGCGAGAGCAGCGGCAGCTGGAGGCCGGAGCGCCCGGTGCGGCGGTAGGGCATGCGGTCGTAGCGGGAGGCGTCGGCGAGGTACGGCATGCGCCAATGCTAACGAGACGCGACGACACCCCGTCGCGACCGGCCGCGATCGACTCGACGCCGTGGACAACCGGCGTCGCAAGATTCACCGCGCCGTCCATTCCGCGACGCGCGCGGCGGCTGGCAGTATTGGCAGCCATCGCGACGCAACCCCCGTGCGACGCGGCGATCGAGAAGGATCCGATGATGGACGAGCTCCGGCCCACTCCGTGGTACTGCCCCGACGGCGACTGCGACTACTGCGGCGGCGCCTTCACCGACTGATCGGCCGCAGCCCAGGACGTACGGCGAGACCCGGCGCGGGGCGGCAGCGAGGCACGCCGAACCGCAGCGCGCCCGCACGCGCACCAGCGCGCACGCGGCGACGATCGGCCGGCGACCGGATGACGAATCCACAACGTGCGACAACGACCTGGGTGGTGGAGATGGGGGGAATTGAACCCCCGTCCATCGCTGAGTTTCCACGCCTTCTCCGGGCGCAGCCTGTGAAAGCGTTCTGCTCGGCCCCGACCTTTGCCACAGGCACCTAGGTCGACGGGCCCAGCCTGAAGAAGTCCCGCACGTCGCTCAGGCGACGACGCGCAGCAAGTTCCCTAGATGACGCCAGCGACCGGGGCGGGAACAGACCCGGGCTGACGGACTATCGGGCTCGCTTAGGCAGCGAGGGCGAAGTCGGACTGCTTCTTATTGGCAGTTATTGTTTTGCAGAGATCGTTTACGAGATAACCCTGCATCCTCGGCCCGCTTCTCGTGGGTACGCAGACGATGTCGAAACCGATCATCCCCATGTGGCGTCGAAGAGATCGACGGGCCGTTGTCGCACGCTGTGGAGTTCTCAAGATCGGGCGGACCCGATTCACGGCGAGCATTCACCTCTCGATGACTGCCCGGCCTTACAGTCTAGAACAGGCGCGGCCGCTCCGCCATTCCCGAGCGGGCATCAGGAGGACTCCGTGGCAACCGTCATCGCCGTGCGCGGCACCGCCGAAGAACGCATCGACCCCGAGCTGGGCGCCGTGGCGCTCACGGTCGGCGTCTCCGAACCCGACCGCGACACCGCGCTCGCGCGCACGACCGAGGCCCGCGAACGGCTCATCGCCGAGATCCGCGAGCTCGAGGCCGCCGGCGCCCTCGACACCTGGTCGGCGGGCCAGCTGCGCGTCTGGTCGCACCGCCCGTGGAACAACGAGGGCAAGCAGCTGCCCCTCGTGCACCAGACGAGCGCCGAGGTCGAGATCGTCTTCACCGACCTCGAGCGGCTCGGCGAGTGGGTGAGCGGCGCCGGCGTCGGCGACACGGTCGCGGTCGGCGGCATCGACTGGCGGTTGACGGATGCCTCGCGCCGACGCGTGCAGGAGCTCGCCCAGCGGGCGGCCGTCGCCGACGCCCTCGAGAAGGCCCGCGTGTACGCCTCGGCGCTGGGGCTCGGCGCACCGGCACCGGTCGAGCTGGCGGACACCGGCCTGCTCACGGCGCACCAGGCGCCGCAGCCCCGGGGCGAGCGCATGTTCGCGATGGCGGCCTCGGCCGACATGGGCGCCGGGTCGGGCGCGGAGTTCGCGCCGGCGAAGCTCGTGATCGAGGCCTCCGTGGAGGCGCGCTTCGAGGCCGCGCCGGCCTGAGCGGCGGGGTCGGCCCGAGCGGCGGGGTCGGCCCGAGCGGCGGGGTCGGCCCGAGCGGCGGGGTCAGCCCGAGCGGCGGGGTCGGCCCGAGCGGCGGGGTCACCCGTCCGCGACTCGGCAGCTCGTGGTCAGCGCACCTCGACGAGCAGCGTCTCGAGCGCGGCGAGCTCGCCGAGCTCGAGGCCCGAGGCGAGCAGGTATTCGCGCGTCGAGCCGTGCGCCCGCTCGACCGAGTCGAGCACGCCCTCGATCGCCTCGCGCGGGCTGCCGCCCATGAGCGTGCGCAGGGCGGGGGTGTCGGGCACGCCGTAGCGGCCGATCATCTCGACCATCTCCTCGAGCCATTCACCCGCGAGGTTCGCCTCGGTGCGCGCGTAGTCGTCGATGACCGACTCGCGGTCGGCGCCGACGGCCATGAGCGCGAGTGCGACGACGACGCCCGTGCGGTCTTTGCCCGCGGTGCAGTGCACGATCACGGCACGATCGCCCGCGTTCGCGATCTCGCGGAGCGCGGAGACGACGACGCTCGCGTGCTGCGTGACGATGCGCTCGTACAGCGCCTCGAGCGAGATGCCGCCCGCCCCCTGCGACGCACCCGAGCCCTCGAAGACCGGCAGCCGCAGCACCTCGACCTCGAGCCCGTCGAGGTCGTCGGGCATCATCTTCGCCTCGTTCTCGTCGCGCAGGTCGATCACGATGCCGATGCCGAGCTCGCGCAGCTCGGACTTGCCGGCCTCGCCGAGGCGGTACAGGCCGTCGGAGCGGTAGAGCACGCCGTCGCGCACCACTCCCCCGCGGGCCGGCAGCCCGCCGACATCGCGGAAGTTGAAGGTACCGGGCACGGGAATGCGGATCGAGCGGTTCATCGAGCCCGAGCCTACCTCGCACCACCGTCACCGAGGCTGTGCAGCCCCTGAGCGGACGCTACTCGCCGAGGTTCTTGCGGCTCGACATCGCCCGGTCGGCCTCGCGCTTGTCCTGGCGCTCGCGCAGCGCCTGGCGCTTGTCGTACTCGCGCTTGCCCTTCGCGATCGCGAGCTCGACCTTGGCGCGGCCGTCCTTGAAGTACAGCGACAGCGGGACGAGCGTGTAGCCGCCCTCCTTCGTCTTGTGGCTGATCTTCACGATCTCCTGCTTGTGCAGCAGCAGCTTGCGCTTGCGGCGCGGGGCGTGGTTGTTCCAGGTGCCCTCGGTGTACTCGGGGATGTGCACCGCATCGAGCCAGAGCTCTCCGCCGTCGATGAACGCGTAGCCGTCGACGAGCGAGGCCCGGCCCTGCCTGAGCGACTTCACCTCGGTGCCAGAGAGCACGATGCCGGCCTCGTAGGTGTCCTCGATCGTGTAGTCGTGGCGCGCCTTGCGGTTGGTCGCCACCACCTTCTGACCGCTTTCCCTGGGCACGGCTGGCTCCTTCGATTCGAATCACGGATGCCCCGGGGCATCCGAGGCAGCCGTTCAGTCTAGCCCG
Organism: Agromyces sp. NPDC058104; assembly: GCF_042884835.1. Lineage (NCBI taxonomy): Bacteria > Bacillati > Actinomycetota > Actinomycetes > Micrococcales > Microbacteriaceae > Agromyces > Agromyces sp. NPDC058104. The sequence continues at coordinate 85,731 of NZ_JBHVTD010000001.1, forward strand.
TTTCGTCAGACCTTCAGGTAGCGCGTGATCGCGATGCCCGCCGAGGCGGCCGCGAGCAGCACGCCCACGAGCACGAGCAGCGGCACCACGAGCAGCGCGTCGCTCAGGCTCACGAAGGTGAACGAGAGGTTCTGGGCGAGGTAGCCCTGCACGAACACCTGCACGATCGCGACGACCGCGCCGCCCGCGAGGAGCGAGCCGATGAGTCCGGCGAACACGCCCTCGAGCACGAACGGCGTCTGGATGAACCGGTTCGAGGCCCCGACGAGCCGCATGATGCCGAGCTCGCGGCGTCGCGAGAACGCCGAGAGCCGGATCGTCGTCGCGATGAGCAGGGCTGCGGCGACGAGCATGACGACGGCGATCGCGATCGCGGTGTAGCTCGCGGTGTTGAGCGCGTCGAAGATCGGGTCGAGGTAGCGGCGCTGGTCGACGACCTGTTCGACGCCCTCCTTGCCCGCGAGGCTCTCGACGATGACGTCGGACTGCGACGGGTCGACGAGGTTCACCCAGAACGTCTCGGGCAGCACCTCGGGCGTCACGTAGTCGGCCGACGGGGTGCCCTCGAACTGCTTCTGGAAGTTCTCGTAGGCCTGCTGGTGGTCCTCGAAGTAGTACTCGTCGATGAACGGCGAGAGCGTGTCGCTCGTGAGCTGGGCCTCGACGGCGGCCTTCTGCTCTTCACTGGCCTCGCCGTCGACGCAGGTCGCGGCGGTCGACAGGTCGGTGCAGAGGAACACGGCGACCTGGGCGCGGTCGTACCAGAAGCCCTTCATCTGCGCGATCTGCAGCTGCAGCAGCGCCGCGGTGCCGACGAAGGTGAGCGAGATGAAGGTGACGAGCACGACCGACACCACCATCGAGGCGTTGCGACGCAGGCCGTTGGCCGCCTCGCCGAGCACGAGACCGAGCCTCATTTCGTCGGCCCCACTTCCTGGTCGTCGTCGCCTTCCCGGGGGCCCCCCGGGGCCCTGAGCCCGAGGCGTTCGGCAAGCGTGAGATGTTCGGATGCCGCGGCCTTGCCGCCGCCCTTCGGCGCGAGCTTCTCGGGGTCGACCACGATCGCCCCGGTCGCCGCCTTCGTGATCTCGGCGGCGGCCTCGGTGACCTCGTCGGTCGCCTCGGGCTCGACGTAGAGCGGTTCGGCGTCGCGCATGATCTCGGGCGTCACCTTCGGGGCCGCGTGGCCCGTCGCGCTCATCGTGCCGGCGGCCGTCGCGGCGGCGGCTGCGGGCACGTCGCGGCCCGGGGCATCCGCCTCGTCGACCTCGGCGGCCGCTTCGGCGCCCTCGCCCGCCTCGGGCACGTAGTCGACGTCTCGGACCGTCTGGCCGTCGTAGCCGGCGCTGCGCTCGTCGCGCACGATGTCGCCCGCGGAGAGCTCGATCACGCGGCGGCGCATCTGGTCGACGATGCCGGCCTCGTGGGTCGCCATGACGACGGTCGTGCCGCCCGCGTTGATGCGCTCGAGCAGGGTCATGATGCCCGCGCTCGTGACGGGGTCGAGGTTGCCGGTCGGCTCGTCGGCGAGCAGGATCTGCGGCTTGTTGACGATGGCGCGCGCGATCGCGACGCGCTGCTGCTCACCACCCGAGAGCTCGTGGGGCATGCGCTTGGCCTTGCCGTCGAGCCCGACGAGCTTCAGCGTCTCGGGCACCGCCGACTGGATGAAGCCGCGCGACTTGCCGATGACCCGCAGGGTGAACGCGACGTTCTCGAAGACCGACTTGTTCGGCAGCAGGCGGAAGTCCTGGAAGACGACGCCGAGGTCGCGCCGGAAGTAGGGCACCTTGCGCGTCGAGATCTTGCCCAGGTCCTGCCCGAGCACGTGGATCTGCCCCTTGGTCGGCTTCTCCTCCTTGAGGATCAGCCGGAGGAAGCTCGACTTGCCCGAACCCGATGCGCCCACGAGGAAGACGAACTCGCCGCGCAGGATCTCGACCCCGATGTCGTTCAGGGCGGGCCTGGATTGGCCGGAGTAGGACTTGGTGACGGAGTCGAAGCGGATCATCGTGTTCGAGCCTAGGCAGGGCGAACGCAAAAGTGGGCAGCGACACCGGAATTCGGTGTCGCCGCCCACTCGATCGGGACGACCGGCCCGCTCAGAGCCCGAGGAAGCCGACCACGAGGTAGCCGATGAGGCTCAGCGCGGCCGCGATGCCCGCGTACGGCAGGATCGCGCTCATCAGGTTGAGCGGCTTGATGCCGATCGAGCGCGACGCGAGGATGATGCCGTCGCCGTAGAGGCACGTCGTCGATCCGAGCGCGGCGCCCGAGAACACGGCCGCGCCCGCGATGATCGGGTTCACGTCCATCGCGAGGGCGAGCGGGATCACGATGGGCGTGATGACGGCCGCGAGGTCCCAGAACGAGCCCGTCGCGTAGGCGTAGACGCCGCAGACGAGGAACACCATGGCGGGCAGCAGCGCGCCGATCATGACCGGCTCGGTCGAGGCGATGACGAAGTCGGCGAGCTTCAGGTCGATGTTCATGTGCTGCACCATGAAGGCGAGCGCGGTGAGCACGATGACGAAGAGCATGCTGCCGACGCCGTCGAACGCGGCCTCGAAGACGGCCTTCACCTTGAGCCGGCGCTGCGCCGTGTACATGACGATCGCGACGAGCAGCGCCGCGACGGTGCCCTTCAGCACGTCGACCTCGGTGAGGATCGTGACCGCGATCATGACGGTGATCGGCACCAGGAAGTTCCACGGGCGGGGCTTCGCGAGCTCGGGTGCGCGGGTCGCGACGGCGGTCGCGCCCGTCGCCGGGCCGGCCGCAGGTGCGTCGGCGGGTGCGGCGGCGACCGCGCGCTCGGCGCCGTCGCCCGACACGGCGAACTCGCCGACCTCGGCGTCGAGGGGCAGTGCGCCCTCGGCAGCGCGCTCGTCGGCGGTGGTGCCGACCGGGAACACGTCGCCGGTCGCCTCGGCCCGCGCGATGTCCTTCTTCAGCACGCCGAGCTTCGGGAACACGCCGAACGCGACGAGCGCCGCGATCGCGAGTGCGATCCAGCCGAAGAAGATGTACGGGATCGACTCGAGGTACGCGCCGAAGCCCGAGCCGTTCGACGTCACGCCCTGCGCCTCGAGGAGGCCGGCGAAGAACAGCGCCCACGTCGAGAACGGCACGATGACGGCGATCGGCGCGGCGGTCAGCTTCATGATCGTGCCGAGCTCGGTGCGCGGCACCGTGTAGCGGTCGGTCACGGCCTTCATCGAGGTGCCGACGGTGAGCACGTTGAGGTAGTCGTCGACGAAGAGCACGATCGCGAGCAGGAAGCTCAGCACGGTCGACTTGCGCCGCGAGTTCACGAAGCGCTCGGCCCAGGCGGCGAACTCGCGCACGGCGCCCGAACGCTCGAAGAGCGTGATCAGGATGCCGAAGAGCACGACCACGAGCATGAGCCACTGCAGCGTCTCGTCGGCCATGGAGGCGCCGAAGTAGCCGATCCAGGAGTCGAAGAAGCCCCAGCCGCCGAGCAGCACGGCACCGACGAGGGTGCCGCAGAGCATGGCGAAGAGCGTGCGTCGGGTGAGCACCGCGACGACGAGGATGGTGACGACGGGGAGGAGCGCGAGCGCGCCGACGTCTTGCATGGTTGCCTCGGATTCGAAGGGGGTCAGGCGGCGGAGGCCGCGGTCAGGGGTCGCCCGTCGACGATCGTCGTCAGGACGGGCAGGTCGAGCAGTTCGTCCGCGCCCACCTCGAGCGGGCTGTCGGCCCACACGACGAGGTCGGCGCGGTACCCCGGCGCGATGACGCCGAGGTCGCGGTCGCCCTGGGCGAGGGCCGCCCACACGGTGTAGCCCTGTAGGGCCTCGTACGGCGTGAGCACCTGGTCGGGCTCGAACACCGGGGCGTCGGGGTTGCCGGGTTCGCGGCGGAGCCTGGCCCAGGCGAGGCCGATGCGCGCATCGGCCTGGGCCACGGGCCAGTCGGAGCCGAGCGCGACGGGCGCGCCGGCGTCGATCATGTCGCGCACGCGCCAGCCGAGCGCGGCGCGCTCGGGGCCGAGGCGCTCGGCCCAGAAGTCGGAGGCGTCGGCCTTGCGCCACTGCATGTGCAGGGGCTGCACCGAGGCGGTGATGCCGGTCTGGGCGAGCCTGGCGAGGTCGCGGTCGGCGAGCAGCTCGAGGTGCTCGATGCGGTGCGGGGTGCCGTTCGCCGTGTGCACGCCGGCCTTGAGGTAGGCGTCGATGGTCGTGCCGATGGCGCGGTCGCCGATGGCGTGCGTCGCGATCTGGAAGCCGGCCTCGCTGTAGCGGCCGACGACGCGCTCGAACTCCTCGGGGTCGGCCCAGAACGAGTGCAGGCCCTCGCCGTGCGTGTCGGGCTCATAGAGCCAGCCGGTGCCGGTGTCGATGACGCCGTCGTTGAAGAGCTTCACGAGCCCGCCGCGCCAGCGCTTGCCACGGCGGTCGCGCTGGGCGAGGTAGCGCTGCGTGCGCTCCTCGTCGTAGCCGGGGTTGTGGGCGATCGCCGAGACGATGCGCAGCGGCAGCAGCGACGGGGCGTCGGGGTCGTCGGATGCCCCGCCGTCGAGCTCGTCGAGGAGGTCGAGCGTGCCGGGGTTGCCGTCCATGATGCAGCCGCCGGTGATGCCCGAGGCGCCGAGCCCGCCGAGGATCTCGCGCACGCGCTCGAGCGTCTCGTCGCGGGTGTACTCAGGCGCGCTGCGCAGCACGATGTCGAAGGCCGAGTCCTCGCGGAGCGCGCCCGTCGGGCGGCCGTCGTCGTCGACGACGATCTCGGAGGTGTCGCCGAAGCTGCGGGCACCCGTGATGCCGGCGCGGCGCAGGGCCTCGGTGTTCGCGAGCGCCGTGTGCCCGTCGAAGAACATCAGGAACGCGGGCGCACCCTCGGTCGCCTCGTCGATCGCCGCAGCGGTCATCGGCAGCGAGGTGAACACGTCGTAGTCGATGTTCCAGCCGCGCACCCAGCCGCCGGCCGCGCCGCCTCGCGCGCGCTCCGTCTCGTCGCGGAGGATCGCGAGGAAGCGCTCGGGGTCGCGCACTCCCCCGAAGTCGACGCCGACGGCGAGCTCGACGCCCTGGATGGGGTGCAGGTGCGCGTCGATGAGCCCCGGGGTGACGGATGCCCCGTGCAGGTCCTCGACCACGGTGCGCGGGCCGCGGAACTCGGCGAGGGTCGCGGCGTCGCCGACGGCGAGGACCCGGCCGGCGCGGATGGCGATGGCCTCCGCGACGGGCTGGCGCGGGTTCATCGTGATCACCCGGCCGCCCACGAGAATGGTGTCGGCGAAGCTGCGCTGCATGTTGCTCGTTTCCGCGCCGTCGCCCTCGTTGGCCGGCTGCGCAATTTAACGTGATTAAATTCGGGCACACGTTACTCCGCGCACGCCGCGCCGCCAAATCGACCGATGAACCCCGACCCCGACCCATCCCCACCACCGAAGGAGCCAGGTGAGCCCGACCCCCGCGAAGCGCACCGCCGGCCGCCCCCGCACCCCCGTGCTGAGCGCCGAGCAGATCGTCGACGCCGCATTCGCCCTCGCGAAGAGCGCGGGCCCCGACGGCTTCACCATGGCGGCCCTCGCCCGCTCGCTCTCGGTGCACCCGCCGGCGCTCTACCACTACTTCCGCGGCAAGGCCGATGTCGTGCGCGCGATGCGCGGGCGGGTCGCCGAGATGCTCGACGTCACCGGCTTCGACGACCCGGCGACCCGGCTCGACGACGCCGTGCTGCGCTGGGCGCACTCGTACCGCGCCGCCTTCGCCGCGCACCCCGCGGGCATCGCCCTGCTCGCGACGACCGCGATCGACGGGCAGGAGCGCTCGGTGCTGAACTACGAGTCGATCACCCGCCGGTTCCTGGCCGAGGGGTGGCCGTCGAGCGGCGTCGTCGACGCGATCGTCGCCCTCGAGTCGTTCATCATCGGCTCGGCGCTCGACGCCCTCGCCCCCGCCGACATCATGTCGCCCGGCGCCGCGGCCGAGCACGCCCCCGCCTTCGCCCGCGCCGAGGCGCGCCGCAGCGTCCTGGCGGCGGCGCGTGGCATCCGCGTGACCGACCGCTCGTTCGAGCGCGGGCTGCTCGCGATGCTCGCCGGGCTGCCGGCCACGCTCGCCGCGGCCGATCAGGCCGAGCGGGCCTGAGCGGGCGCGGTGCGCGCCCGCGACCGGGTCAGTCTTCCTTGCGCTTGCGCCACTTGATGCCGGCGGCGATGAGCCCGTCGAGGTCGCCGTCGAAGACGATCGCCGGGTTGCCGACCTCGTAGCCGGTGCGCAGGTCCTTCACGAGCTGCTGGCCGTAGAGGAAGTACGAGCGCATCTGGTCGCCCCAGCTCGCGGTGATGGTGCCGGCGAGCTCCTTCTTCTGGGCCGCCTCCTCCTCGCGCTTCTGCAGCAGGAGTCGGGTCTGGAGCACGCGCATGGCCGCGGCGCGGTTCTGGATCTGCGACTTCTCGTTCTGCATCGAGACGACGAGGCCGGTCGGGATGTGCGTGATGCGCACGGCGGAGTCGGTCGTGTTGACCGACTGGCCGCCCGGGCCCGAGGAGCGGAAGACGTCGACCCGGATGTCGTTCTCGGGGATCTCGACCTCCTTCGCCTCCTCCATGATCGGGATGACCTCGACCGCGGCGAAGCTCGTCTGCCGCTTGTCGGCGCCGCCGAAGGGGCTGATGCGCGCGAGGCGGTGCGTGCCGGCCTCGACCGAGAGCGTGCCGTAGATGTAGGGCGCGTCGATCTCGAAGGTCGCCGACTTGATGCCGGCGCCCTCGGCGTAGGAGGTGTCGAGCACCTTCACGGGGTAGTTGTGGCGCTCGGCCCAGCGCAGGTACATGCGCATGAGCATCTCGGCGAAGTCGGTGGCGTCGTCGCCGCCCGCGCCCGAGCGGATCGTGACGACCGCGCCGCGATCGTCGTACTCGCCGTCGAGCAGGGTCTGCACCTCGAGGTCGCCGACCGTCTTCTGCAGGGCGGCGAGCTCGGCGCGGGCCTCGTTCGCGCTGTCCTCGTCGTCCATCTCGAGCGCGAGCTCGACGAGCACGTCGAGGTCGTCGAGGCGCTGCTCGACGTCGGTGATCTTCTTGAGCTCGGCCTGGCGGTGGCTCAGCGCGCTCGTCACCTTCTGCGCGTTGGCGGTGTCGTCCCACAGGTCGGGGGCGCCGGCCTCGTCGGAGAGGCGGGCGATGTCGGCCTCGAGGGCCTCGACGTCGACGACGGCGCGGATGTCGTTGAAGGTGGCGCGGAGCGCGGAGATCTCGGGCGCAAGGTCAAGTTCGAGCATGGCGCCCTCCAGCCTAGTCGCGCGCGGGGCGGCCGGGTGTAGCGTCGAGGTGATGACCACCGCCACGCCCTCGTTCTCGTGGCGCGGCATCATCCTCCCGGCCTACCTGCCGACGCTGCTCTTCTCGCTCGGCGAGGGCGCGATCATCCCCGTCATCCCCGTGGTGGCGACCGAGCGCGGCGCCTCGCTCGCCCTCGCGGGCCTCATCGCGGCGATGCTCATGGTCGGCGAGCTCGCGGGCGACCTGCCCGCCGGATGGCTCGTGGCCCGCATCGGCGAGCGCAACGCGATGATCGGAGCGGCCCTGCTCGCCGTCATCGGGGTGCTCGTCGCGCTCGCCTCCCCCACGACGTGGGCGCTCGGCATCGGCGTGTTCCTACTGGGGCTCGCGACGGCGGTGTTCGGACTCGCCCGGCACGCCTTCCTCACGAGCTACGTGCCCGAGCGCGTGCGCGCCCGCGCCCTGTCGACGCTGGCGGGAGTGTTCCGCGCGGGCTGGGCGATCGGCCCCTTCGTCGCGGCGGCGATCATCGCCCTCGCCGGCTCGTCGGAGCCCGTGTTCTGGGTGCTCGTCGCGAGCTGCTTCGCGGTCGTCGTCGTGCTCGTGCTGCTGCCCGACCCCGAGCGGGTGTTCGGAGCGGTGCGGCTCGCGCGCGAGGCATCCGCCGCGCCCGTCCCGCCGGTCGGCGACAGCGAGGTCGCCTCGGGCGAGCCGCAGGGCGGGGCGGATGCCTCGTCGCACGGCGTGTTCCGTGCGATCGTCGTGCACCGGGCGGTGCTCGCGCGCATCGGCACCGGGGTGGGGCTGCTCGCGGCGATCCGGGCGAGCCGCACGATCATCCTGCCGCTGTGGGCGGTGTCGATCGGCGTGCCGCCCGAGCAGGCCGCACTCGTGATCGGCATCTCGGCGGCGATCGACTTCGCCCTGTTCTACGTGAGCGGCCAGGTGATGGACCGCTTCGGGCGGCTGTGGAGCGCCATTCCCGGCATCGTGGGACTCGCGGTCGGGCACCTCGTGCTCGCCGTCACGCACGACGTGCCCGCCGCGGTGGCGTGGTTCACGGGCGTCGCGGTGCTCTTCGGCGTCGCGAACGGGCTGTCGAGCGGAGTGATCCTGACGCTCGGCGCCGACCTCGCACCGAAGGCGAATCCCGCGCCGTTCCTCGGGGCGTACCGCACGATCGGCGACGCGGGGCAGGCGATCGCGCCGCTCGTCGTCGCGGGGGTGACCTCGCTCGTGTCGATCATGGCCGCGGCCGCGACGATGGGCGTCGTCGGCCTGATCGGCGCCGCGGCGCTGCTGCGCTGGGTGCCCCGGTACGTGCCGCGCCGGCGGCGGTGACGTCGCTGACGCGCTCACGCGATGACGCTGCAGGCGATGCTGAGCCGGGCGCCTCGCCGTTGCCGGGTCAGCCGGCTTCGGCGTCCGTTTCCGCGTCCTCTTCGGCCTGCAGCGTCGCGAGCACGCTGAGCAGCAGGAATCCGAGCCCGCCGACGGCGATGAGGCCGACGAGCCAGTTCGCGGCACCCGCGACCGGCCCGAGCCCATGCAGCTGCACCCCGATCACGCTGAGCGCGATCCCGATGAGCGCGCCGGCGACGATGGTGAAGGTGACCACCCTGAACCAGCGTCGGCGCCGGATGCTCAGGTGGATCGATCGCTGCTCGAGCACGACCGTGATGAGCACGAGCGGGTACACCGCACTGAGCACCGCGCACGTGGCTTCGGTCATGTGCGCGAGCCTAGCGCCGGCGATCGCCTCAAGGGGCGTTCGCCGGCGCCCGGCTGCGATCAGCGGCCGTTGACCTTCTCGATCTGCATGACGAGGATGACCCGGTCGGGGTGGTCGGCCGGAACGGCGGTGTCGGCGTCGCCGTAGCGCTGGCCGAGGTGCACGTAGAAGGCGCCCTCGGGGTCGGGCACGACCTCGGCGAGGCGGCCGCGCACCTCGACGTACTTGTGCGCGTTCTCGGGGTCGGTCATCGCGAGCGTCATCGCCGGGTTCTGCTGCAGGTTGCGGAACTTGCCGCGCTTCGTCGTGTGCGTGAAGCGGATGGTCTGCGTGTCGGCGTCGAACTCGAACCACATGGGGTTCACCTGCACCTCGCCGTTCGGTCGCGTGGTGCCGAGGAAGGCGAACACGGGCGCGTGGAGGATACGGGTGAAGTGGTCGTTGATCTCGATCGTCATGCTTCAAGTCAAGCAGCCGCGGACGACGGGCATTCCCGGCGCGGCCTCTTCGCGTGCGTCACGCTGCCCGCCGGCCGGTGTCAGTGGAACACCGAGCGCGCCGTCGCGGTGACCTCGATCGGCACCTCGACGGGAATGAACTCGGTGTCGATCGGCGCGTTCCAGACGGCACGGAGGGTGACCGTCGCCGTCCGGCCGTCGGGCGATTCGGCGGCGACGAGCTCGAGCCCGCTGAGCTCGTGGACGGCGTCGTCGAGGTAGGCGTTCGCCGCGCGCAGGGCTTCAGCGTCGTCGAGGTCGAGGGTGAACTCGCCGTCGTCGATGCGCACCTCGTCGAGCGCCCACGCCTCGGCCGCGGCGAGCGCGGCCCCGTCGGCGAGGGTGAAGAGGCGCTTGCGGTCGAGGTACAGCGAGGTCGCCGAGGCGACGACGAGGATGAGGGCGAGCCCGAGCGCACAGAAGAAGATCGTGAGCAGCATGGTCGAGCCCGACTCGTCACCACGGACGTCGCTCCGGGCTCGCTCCCTGATCTCCCCCGTCACGGTTCCACCGCCGCGAAGCGCGAGACCGTCTGCGTGGCGCTCGCCTCGAGCGGCACACTGCCGACGCGGTCGAGCGAGAGCACGTCGGGCACGAGCGGCAGCGCGACGCTCGCCTGCACCGACACGCGGATGCGGCTGCCCGGGGCATCGCAGTCGGCGGACTGGCAGTCGACGGTGACGGATGCCCCGTCCGCATCCACCCCGTAATCGGCGAGCGCCACCTGCACCGCCCGCTCGACGGCGGCTTCGGCCGATTCCCTGTCGCCGGCCTGCACCGCGACGCGCGCCGCCTGTCGTGCCGCACCCTCGACGGCGAGCGCACCGCCCTGGATCGACGCGAGCGCGAGCACGAGGTAGACGAGCGGCACGAGCAGCAGCATCCCGACGGTGAGGAACTCGAGCGATGCGGAACCGCGCTCATCGTCTCTCCACGGGTCGCGTCGACTCGGGAGACGCTCACTCGAGGTGCTCGACGGCGGCACGGCCTGTCACCTCCATCCCGTGTTCGACGCCGAGCAGTCCGACGACCGGCATGGTGGCCCGCACCGTCACGGCGACGATCGGCACCCCGTCGAGGCGCGAGCGAACGGCCGAGACGTCCTGGGCGTAGTCCGCGGAGATCGCGGCGGTGATCAGTTCGCGCGTGCGCTGCACTCCGTCGGCCTCGTCGGCGCCGGCGAGCGCGGCGTACCTGGCGCCCTCGGCGGCGGCATCGAGCACGGTGTTGCGCACGTGCAGTGCGAGCGCCAGCTGCACGACCGCGAGCGCGAGCACGGTGAGCAGCACTCCGACGAGCGTGAACTCGGCGACGGCAGAGCCTCGTTCGTCGGCCAGGAGCCGACGCACGGCGGCGGCGGCCGCCCGACGAGTCAGGCGCCGAGCACCCGTTCGATCGCCTGATTGAACACGTCGCTCAGGGCGGGTCCCGCGAGACCCCAGATGAGGATCACGAGCCCGGCAGTCATGAGGGTGATGAGCACCCAGCCCGGAACGTCGCCGCGTTCCTCGCGGAGGCGCCGTCGGATGGCGGTGAGTCGCAGTCGCATCGGGGTTCCTTTCGTGATCGGGCATCAGAAGCCCGTCTGCAGTACGAGATAGCCGGGGAACAGCGCGAACGCGATCGTCACCGGGAGGATGAGGAAGATGAGAGGAACGAGCATCGCGATCTCCTTGCGACCCGCGAGCTCGATCAGGGTGCGCTTCGCGGCCTCGCGTGCATCGCCGGCCTGCGATCGGAGCACGGCGGCGAGCGGAGCGCCGCGCTCGAGTGCCCCGAGCACCTGGTCGAGCGCCCGCGAGAGTCCCGGGTGGTCGACACCGTCTCGGAGCTCCGTCAGGGCCGAGGCGAGCGGCACCCCGGTGCCGACGTTCGCGACCACGGCGGCCAACTCGCGCGGGAGCTCGCCATTGCCCGCCGTACCGACCCGGCGAAGCGCGTCGAGCATGCCCTCGCCGGCCGTGAGGCTCAGCGTGAGGAACTCGAGCACCGTCGGGAGCTCCGAAGAGATGCGCGCGAGTCGGCACCGAGCGCTGCGCTGCAGCGACCAGTCCCTGGCGACCGCGCCGAGCGCTGCTCCGATGAATGGCGCGGCGAGCCGCACGACCGTCGGCATGCCGTCGGTTCCCGGCGCGACGAGCGCCAGCCCCGCGCCGAACGCGAAGCCGACTGCAGCCCACGCCAACTGCTCACCCCTGAACCGCTCGACCGTCTTCGACGACCCTGCCTGTCTGAGCCGCTTCGCGATGATCTCGTTGCCGCCGAGCCACGTCGAGATCAGTCCGCGCAACCACTGCAGCGCGGGTGACACGACGACGCCGAGCACGGGGCTCGGGTCGGCGGGACGCTTCGCGAGCAGCGCCCTGGCCTCGGGCGAGAGGTCGGCGATGTACGGGGCGACGCGTTCGGCGAGACGGGGACGCCCGATGCGCGGCACGGCGGAGACCATCAGCCAGAGACCGAGTCCGGCCACGATGCCGAGTGCGAGGCTCATGGCGGTCGCGTTCAGGTGAACCATCGGCGCTCCTCGGGGAGTCGACCGAGCGCGATCATGCTGCGGTAGGCGATCAGTGTGACGCCGAGCCCGACGAGGATCAGCACGGTGCCGGCAGCTGAATCGTAGGCGGCGATCGCCTCGTGCCGCGACGCGAGCACGAGGAGCAGCAACCACGGCGCCGCAACGCCGAGCCGGGCGGCATTTCGGATCCATGATTGCCGGGCGACGACCTCGGCACGCAGCGCCGCGTCTTCTCGCAGGTAGCCCGCAAGACCGCGCAGCACTGCCGTCACGTCGCTGCCGCCGACCTCGCGCGCCATTCGCAGCGTCTCGATGATCCGGTCGGCGACCGGGTCGGCCAGCTCGGCCTTCAGGCTGTCGAGGCAGGCCGAGAAGTTGCCGGTGCGCCGGAACTCGCGGGCGAACGACGAGAACGCGGTTCGCGTCGGTGCCGGACCGAGTTCGGCGAGCGCTCCGACGCTCTCGGGAAGCGACATCCCGGCGCGGACCGAGGCCACCAGGTGATCGACGACATCGGGCCAGACGGCCCGATTGGCCGCGCGCCGACGCGTGGCGCGTCCGCGCACGACGAACGGCACCAGGAGCGCGCCGAGCGCCGCCCCGGTGACCGTGAGGAAGGGGATGCCGAAGACGGCGTGCGCGATCGCCCCGCTCACCGCCGCGAGCACCACGCAGACCACGACGACCACCACGACCGGCACGCCGCCGAGCCCCGCGAGCGCGAGTTCGCCGCGCAGCTGCTCGAGCGCACGGGTGGCCGGCCGTCGCTCGTCGCGTCGCGGCCAGAGCAGCGGGGCGACGACGAGCAACAGGCCGAGCCCGAGCGCCGCGCCCAGCACGAGGCTCATCGCGCGTCTCCGAGGACGTGATCGGGGTCGAAGCCGCGAGCACGGTACTTCTCGAGCCGTGCCGGGCGGCCCCCGGTCGCGACGAGTGCCCCGCCGCGCGTTTCGAAGATCGCCTCCGTCTCGACCTCCGCCCCGGAGCATCCGCCCGTGGGAGCGCTGATCTCGGCCACGCGGCGCAGGCCGTCACGATCGATCGTGAGATGCACGACGAGATCGATGCAGCTCGCGACGGTCGGCACGACGAACGCCGAGTCGATGTTGCGGCCCGCGAGGAGCGGCAGCGTGCACAGCTTGACCAGGGCGTCGCGCGCCGAGTTGGCATGGATGGTGCACATGCCCGGCAGCCCCGAGTTGAGTGCGATCAGGAGGTCGAGGCTCTCGGCTTCGCGCACCTCGCCGACGATCAGCCGGTCGGGACGCATGCGCAGCGCCTCCTTGATGAGGCGGCGGAGGGTGATCTCGCCGCTGCCTTCGAGATTCGGTTGCCGGCACTGCAGGGCGACGAGGTCGCGCACGTCGAGGTCGAGCTCGAAGGTCTCCTCCACGGTGACGACGCGGTCGCCGATGCGGGCGCCCGACATGAGTGCGTTGAGCATCGTCGTCTTGCCGGTGTGCGTCGCGCCCGACACCAGGATGTTGGCCCCGGCGAGCACTGACATGCGGAGGAATTCGGCCGCGTGCAGCGTGAGCGAGTCGAGCTCCACGAGCGACTGCAGCGTTCGGATCCGCCGCTGGAACTTGCGCACGTTGACCGCCCAATGGGAGCGGGCGACGTCTGGGATCGCCACGTGCAGCCGCGACCCGTCGGGCAGCGACGCGTCGACGAACGGCGAGCTGAGGTCGACCCGGCGGCCGGTGTGGGCGAGCATCCGTTCGACGAGCTCGCGCACCTCACGATCGGAGAGCACGACCGTCGTGAGCTCCGACACGCCCCCGCGGGCGACGAAGACGCGGGTGGGGCCGTTGATCCAGATCTCCTCGACCTCGTCGTCGTCGAAGAACGGCTGCAGCGGGCCGTAGCCGGTGAGCGAGGCGACGACCTCGCGGGCGGTGCCGTGCTCGTCGCCGAGCCCGGCGTGCGCCCCGCCGAGTGCGCGTTCGCTGTAGCGGCGCACCTCGTCGCGCGCATAGCGGGCGGCGAGCTCGTCGTCGCCCGCGAGGTCGACCCCGTCGCGCAGCACACGCGTGCGCACCCGCTCGGCGATGGTGCGGACGGCGTCGGACATGGCACCCATCATGGAGCGGCGCGGAGAGCCCGCCCAGAAGTTATCCACAACGAGGCATCCATCGCCTGTTCACATTGAGTACTTGATCTGTTACAGTACTCAACATGATCCAAGATTCAGCGGCATCCGGCGACGCCTTCGCGGCCGACCTGCTGCGCGGGCACACCGACACGATCGTGCTCGGCGTGCTGCGCGAGCACGACAGCTACGGCTTCGAGATCTACAAGCACATCCGCGACGCGACGGGCGGCGGCTACGAGATCAAAGAGGCCACCCTCTACGCCAGCTACCGCCGGCTCGTGCGCGACGGCCTCGCCGAGGCGTACTGGGGCGACGAGTCGCAGGGCGGCCGCCGCAAGTACTACCGCATCACCGACGCGGGCCGCGCCGCCTTCCGCCAGAACGTGGCGAGCTGGGTGGCCACCCGCACCATCATCGACTCCCTGCTCGGCAGCCAACCGGCGCCGGCGAACACGAAAGGCTCCCTGCGATGAGCGAGAAGCGCAGCCCCCGCACCTCGACCGAGGTGCACCGCCTCCTCGACGAGGCCTTCGCGGGCATCGACCCCACCCCCGAGGCGCAAGACCTGAAGGAGGAGATCCGCGACAACCTGCTCTCGCGGGTCGCCGAGCTCGAGGTCGCAGGCGCCTCCCCCGCCGAGGCCGCGCGCCGTGCCGTCGACGAGCTCGGCGACGTGCGCGCCCTCGTCGCCGAGGCGACGGGCGAGAGCGTCGAGGCGGATGCCACGGGCCGGGCCCCTGCACCGCGCGGCGCGCGCCCCGGGGCATCCGCCGCCGAGCTCGCCGAACGCCACCGCGTGCGCCCGAAGCCCACCTTCGTGGTGCGCACCGTGGTGCTCGGCCTCGTCGGCGCGGCGGCGCTCGTGACGCTCGTGCTCGGACTCACGCCCGTGCTGCCGCTCGCCACCGGCGCGCTCATCGCGATCGCCGCGGTGCTCGGCCTCGCGATCGGCGTGATCACGGGCGACGCCCTCCACCAGGAGACGACGACGAACTACCCGCTGCCGACCGGCCGCGCCCTGCTCTTCGGCACCGCGACGGGCCTGCTCGTCGCCGGGCTCGGCTTCGCCGCCGTCGTCGCGGTGCGCCTCGACCTCGTGTGGCTCGTGCTCGCCGCGGTGCTCGTCATCGTCGCGATCGCCGTGCTCAGCGCGCTCGGCGCCACCCAGACCAACCGGCACAAGCCGTGGGTGGTCGCGATGCAGCGCGACGCCGCCCGGGCGGGCAACCGCTTCGAGGAGGACCCGGCCGCCGCTGCCCGCTTCGGCATCTACTCGGCCGTGATCTGGCTCACCGCCTTCGCGCTCGTGCCGGTGCTCGGGTTCACGGTGGGCTGGTGGTGGGCCCCGCTGCCCGTCGTCGGCGCCTTCATCGTCATGATGCTCGTGCTCGCGCGCATGCTCTTCGGGCACGACGCCTCGCGCTCCGCGCGCTGAGCCGCGCGACACGCGCCCGGTGCCCCTCCGTGACCGCCGCAGAGGGGCACCGTCGCGTTGCTAGGCTCGGGCTCACCCGACCCGCCCCCGCACGGAGACAGATGACCGCAGAGCCGCGATCGACGCCGTCGACGCCAGAGCCCGCCGCAGCAGCGGCGCCCGCGACGCCCGAGGCCCGCCCGGCCGGCGCCGGTGCCGCCGCCCTCGCCTCACGCGACCTCGTCGTCGACCTCGCGAGGGTCGCGTGCATCCTGCTCGTCGTCGTCATCCACCTGCTCATGATCGGCGTCGGCTACGCGCCCGACGGCTCGCTCGTCGTCTCGCGCCCCCTCGAGGCGCAGCCGTGGTTCGCGGCGGCGACCTGGGTCGGCCAGATCATGCCGCTCTTCTTCGCCGTCGGCGGCTTCACCGCGCTCGCCGCGTGGCGCAGCCTGCGCCGTCGCGGCGGCGACGCGACCGCCTTCGTGCGCGGGCGGGTGCTGCGACTCGCGGGCCCCGCCCTGCCGCTCTTCGTCTTCTTCTCGGTCGTGCTCGGCGTCGCGACCCTCGTCGGCGTCGACCCCGCCCTGCTCGACACCGTCGCGACCGGCACGGGGTCGCCGCTGTGGTACCTCGCCGCGTTCCTCATCGCGCAGTGCGCGGTGCCGTGGATGTCGCAGCTGCACGAGCGGGCCCCGCTCGGGACGCTCGTGGTGCTCGCCGCCGGCGCCGTCGCGATCGACGCGCTGCGCATCACGACGGGCATCGCCGCGATCGGCCTCGCGAACCTCTTCTTCATCTGGCTCTTCGTGCAGCAGCTCGGCTTCTGGTACTCCGACGGCTGGTTCCGCCGGCGTCGCGTCGTCACGCTCGTCGGCATCGCCGCGGCCGCGTACCTCGTCATCTGGCCGCTCGTCGCGATCGGGTGGTACTCCCCCGACATGCTCGTGAACCTCAACCCGCCGACGGTGCCGCTCGCGCTCCTCGGCATCGCGCAGCTCAGCCTGATGAGCGCCCTGCACCGCCCGCTCAGCGCGCTCATGCGACGACGGACGACGCAGGCGGTCGTCTACCTCGTCGGCAGCCGGGCCATGACCGTCTACCTCTGGCACCTGCCGGTGATCATCGTCGTCGAGGGGCTCTCGCTCCTCATCCCCGGCGCGGCGCCCGAGCCCGGCAGCGCCGCGTGGTGGGCCAGCCGCCCCATCGCGCTCGTCGTCGTGCTCGGCATCGTGTTCGCGATCGCGCCGCTGCTCGTGCGCTTCGAGCGGCTGCCGACCGCGATCCCCCAGGGCTTCCGCGCGCCCACGACGTTCGCGACGGCGACCGCGGCCGTGCTCGCGATCGTGCCGCCCTTCCTCGTGATGCAGTGGTTCCTCGACCTGCCGATCGCGCTCATCGGCACCGCGCTCCTCGTCGCCGTGCTACTGCTGCTCCGGCCGCGACGCGGGCCGCTGCGCGCATAGACTTGTCGGGCACTCGCGGGAGTGGTGAAATCGGCAGACACGCAGGATTTAGGTTCCTGTGCCTTCGGGCGTGAGGGTTCAAGTCCCTCCTTCCGCACTGAGACTGAGACTCAGCTCACGTCGGCGTGCCTCCGTCGAGCGGTGAGAGGTGTGCGAATGCTCGAGCGACCGAGAGATCGGTCGGGCCGCGGTCGCCTCAGCGCTTACCTTCCTGCTCGGCAGCAGCGTGATGTCGCAATCGCACCGGGGCCGCTCGAGCGATGAGCCCGGCGACGATCAGCGAAGCGGCGACGACGGCGAACACCGTCGCACCCCAGCCGGGGTAGGCCGTGTGCAGCTCGCCCGACGAGGTCTGGAACGTGCAGGCCAGGCCCGGATACCACGTCACGTCCCCGTGTATGGTGCCGATCTCCGCATCGTGTGTGGCCGCACGCTCGAAGCACGCGAAATCGGGATTCCTCGCGAAGTACCAGACGTGGAAGAGGTACGCACCTGCGAGCAGGATGCCCCCGATGACGACGGCGGCCCGCCCGAGGGACGCTCGTTCAACGGTTCTGTCGGCCGGCATCGCGCCCCCACTCCGCTCGACGACACTGCACCGTCAGCGTATGACGTCGACCGCCGACCGGCAATCGACTCAATCGACCCGCGGAGGCCCCGCCGCCACCCGCTCGCGCGAGTACTCGGTGATGCGCTCGGCGGGCACCGACCAGTCGGTGTCGAGCCACCACGTCGCACCCGCCTCGGCCCACGGGCGCACCGCAGCCGCATCGACCGCGGGGTCGACGCCTGCGGTCGTGCCCTCCTGCACCCAGTCGAACGGGGCGTCGGCGAGCCCGAGCCGCTCGCGCTCGGCGGTGAGCCAGGCCATCGCCTCGGCGCCGATCGCGGGCGTGAACAGCTCGCGCTGGGCGTCGGGACCGGCGGCGCCTTCACCGGGCGGCGCGAAGTTCGGCAGCCAGCCGTCGAGCCGGGCCACACGACGCATCGACTTCGTGCTCGGCCAGAGCCCGACGGCCCAGATCGGGATGCGCGCCTGCACGGGCGGCAGCGGCAGCATCGTTTCGGCGCGACGCACCGTGTAGTGCGGGCCCTCGTGCTCGAACGGCTCGCCCCGCCAGAGCTTCGGCAGCAGCTCCAGCGATTCGTCGAGCAGCTCGGCGCGCTCCCGACGACCCGGGTCGTGCTCGAAGATCCAGAAGCGGTCTTCGGCCTCCTCGGGCACGCCGAGCCCCACCGAGAGCGTCACCCGCCCATGCGAGAGCCGGTCGACGGTCATCGTCTGGCCGGCGAGCTCCCACGGGCGCCGGCGCGGCACGGGGGTGAGCATGGTGCCGAGCCGCACCCGGCTCGTGCGCATGGCCGCGGCCGCGAGCACCGACCACGGGTCGGTCGCCCAGATGCCCTCCCACACGAAGAAGCCGTGCCAGCCGTGCTGCTCGGCGAGCTCGGCGAGTTCGACCGCGACCTCGGGATCGCTGCCCGGGTAGATGAATCCGTAGCGCATGGCGGCGAGGTTACGCCCGACGTCCGACACGGGTGCTGAAATCCCGACTCCCGCACGGTAAGGTAAGCCTTACCTGTGTCCGTGCCGAACCTCTCCACCCGAAGGACCGATATGTCGAGCGTCACCACCACCGCCCCGAGCTCCCCCGCAGCCGAGCACGACGCGGCCGAACCGCTCGACGTCGCCGCACTCGTGCGCGCCGCCTCGGCCGACGACCACCGCGCCACCGAGTCGCGCGGCTTCATCACCGAGCTCATGGGCGGCGAGCTGACGCTCGACGACTACACCCGCTACCTCGCGCAGTTCGCGTGGGTCTACGAGGCGCTCGAAGCCCGGGGCATCCGCGCCGGCGACCCCGCGGTCTTCGACCCCGAGCTCGCGCGCATGGCGGCGATCGAGTCCGACCTCGCGGCGCTCGGCGCCGCCGACTGGCGCGAGACCCACCCGGCGCTGCCCGCCACCGCCGAGTACGCGGCGCACCTCCGCGCCCTCGCCGACGACGACGTGCGCTTCCTCGCGCACCACTACACGCGCTACCTCGGCGACCTCTCGGGCGGCCAGGCCATCGCACGCCTCGTGGCCCGCCACTACGGCGCCACGCCCGAGCAGCTCGCCTTCTACCGCTTCGACATCGCCGCCGAGGAGGGCGTCGTGCGCTACAAGCGCGGCTACCGCGAGGCGATGAACGCCCTCGCCCTCGAGCCCGCGCAGGTCGACGCACTCATCGACGAGGTGCGCAACTCGTTCCGCCTGAACGGCGCGATCTTCGACGCGCTCGCGGCCTGACGCGCGCCGCCCGGTCACGGCCGGGGGCGATCACTCCACGGAGGGAGGCACGGGTCATCCTGCAGTCGGATGCCGCGCTCGGCGAGCGCTCGGTAAACTGCAACGAAACCCCGCCGCCTGCTGACCACGCCGTGCCCGCAAGCACGGCGCCGGGTCCGACGACTGGAGCCACCGCACATGGTCCACACCGCACTCATCCCCTGGCTCGATCCTGAGACGATCATCGCCGGGGCCGGCCCCTGGGCGCTGCTCGTCGTGTGCGGCATCGTGTTCGCCGAGACGGGCCTGCTCGTCGGCTTCCTGCTGCCGGGCGACACCCTGCTCGTGATCTCGGGCCTGCTCTCGCATCCGCTGCCCGGTTCGCCCGAGGGCGTGTTCGGCATCAGCGTGTGGTGGGTCGCGCTGCTCATCGGCCTGGCCGCGTTCCTCGGCGGAGAGGTCGGCTACTACATCGGCCACAAGGCGGGCCCCACGATCTTCGAACGCAAGGAATCAGGACTGTTCAGCGTCAAGAACGTCGAACGCACGAACGCCTTCTTCGAGCGCTTCGGCGGCCTGACGATCATCCTCGCCCGCTTCGTGCCCATCGTGCGCACCTTCGCGCCGGTCGCCGCGGGCGTCGGCCACATGCCCAAGGGCAAGTACACGCTCTACAACTTCATCGGCGCGGTGCTCTGGGGCTTCGGCCTCACGATGTTCGGCTATGCGATCGGGTTCATCCCCTTCGTCGCCGACCTCGTGAAGGAGTACATCGACCTGATCCTCCTCGCCGCCGTCGGCGGCACGGCGCTCGTCACCCTGTGGCACTACCTCAGCGAGCGCCGCAAGGCGAAGAAGGCGGCCGCGGCCGGCGAAGACGTCGTCACCGACGAAGAGGAGGCCGAGCACCTCGTGCTCGACGCCGACGTCTTCGAGCGGGGCCCCAAGCACGACGAGCACTGAGCGTCGAGCATTCGAGGATGCCCCTGGCCGCCGCGTGCGGTCGGGGGCATTCGTCGTCTCGGCGCCGACGGTCCACCGGCGACCGCAGTGCTCAGACCGCGTCGACGTCGGACAGGTCCTCGATCCCGCACGGGCTCGTCCCGTCGAAGAGCACCCCCATTCCGTACGGGTCCGCCAAATCGAGCCGTGACTCCGCGAATCGGAGCATCCAGCCGCCGTCCGTCCAGATCACCGCTTCGGGCTGCCGAGCGGCGGTTCAGCGCCCTGCAGGTCCATGCGTTCGGCGTCGCTCAGCCCGAACTCCGGTTCGGTGAGCCGCTGCTGCAGAGCAGCGCGCCCGCTACCGCGGCCGCAACGTCGTCGAGCGATGCTTCAACAAGCTCAAGCAATGGCGCGGGATCGCGATGCGTTCAGACAAGACTGCCCGCAATTACCACGCCGGACTCTGCCTCGCCGCCACACGCCACTGGCTCACCAGCGGGTCAGCCGAACTGCGTGGTTAGGCACGGGGCATCCCGACGGCGCGGCTGATGATGAAGTCGAAGGCGCGATCCCCGAGCATCCTACGCACGGCGATGAGCGGCTTGGCGCCGAAGCCGACGGCGTAACGTGTCTTGGGCTTCGAAACGGTCACGGCCTTTCCGATGGCATTGGAGATGACCGAGGGCGGGGAGTTGCGGTTGCTGTTCGCTTCCGAGCGCAGGGATTTCGCGACTGCGGCGGCCTGGGCGGCGTACGGGCCGGAAGCCGAGAACTTCTCGAGGCCGTCCGCGGCGATGCCGCCCCATTCGGTGGCGATGCCGCCCGGCTCGATGACCACGACGTTGATACCGAAGGGCGCGACCTCCAGGCGGAGGCAGTCGCTGAGCGCCTCGATGGCGAACTTCGTGCCGTGATACCAGCCCCCGAGGGGCGTGTAAATCTTGCCGCCCATGGAGGAGATGTTCACGATCGTTCCGCTGTGCTGTGCGCGCATGTGTGGCAGGACGAGCTGGGCCAGGCGCATCGCGCCGAAAACGTTGACATCGAACTGGCGACGGGCCTCGTCCATGGCGACGTCTTCGATCGCGCCGTATGAGCCGTAGCCGGCGTTGTTCACGAGCACGTCGACCCGCCCGGTCTCGGCGATGACCTTCTCTATACCGTCAGTCATCGACGCTTCGTCGGTGACGTCCATCGCGAGCGGGCGGATGCCGTCAGCGCTGAGGCCCTGGAGCCGGTCGGCGCGTCGCGCAGCTCCGTAGACGGTGTATCCGAGGCTCTGGAGCTTCCGTGCGGTGGATTCGCCGATGCCGGAAGAGGCGCCGGTCACGAGGGCGGTCTTGGTGGTCATGTCATGCTCCTGCGGTAAGATGAATCGAGGTTCACATTTATGATGAACCATAGTTCACTTAAGTGCAAGCAGCGGCAGGAGAAGCATGAGCAGCCAGCAACGACCGATGCGTGCAGACGCGGTGCGCAACCGCGTCAAGATCCTCGACGCTGCCCGATCGCAAATCAGCGAGCACGGACCGGATGCAGGAATGGACGAGATCGCCTCGGCTGCAGGAGTGGCAGTAGGAACTCTCTATCGGCACTTCCCGACCAAGACCGACCTGGTCGCCGCGGTCATCGCCGAATACACCCAGCAGATGACCATTGCGGCCGAAGCAGCACTCGACCGCGCCAGAAACACAGGACACCCGCTACGTGAGCTCGCCGACTTCCTCCGCGAGGTCATCCGTGTCTCGGCCATGAACGAGGCCGTCAAGAGCGCCGCTCCCGCCCTCGGAGCCGCGCCCGTCGGCGACGACACGCGGGCAGCTGCAGCACTCAGCGAGCTGATCGCTCTCGGCATCGACGCCGGGACCGTTCGCCACGATCTCACCGTGGCCGACATCTACACACTCGTCCTTGCCGCACCGCTCGACCAACCCGACGCCGTCCGGGAGCGATGGGCACAGCTGGTGCTGCCGTGTCTGACGGCGTTCTCGGCCACGATCAACCTAGATACCGAATCATCTCGGTGAGTCGAGCGCCGGAGCCATGCAGCGAACCGACGCGACCCTCATATCCCACCCTTGAGCAACACGGCCTAGCAGTGCGAGCCCTGCTCCTGCTCGGCACGGCCCCCGGGCTCCAGCTGGAAGGTGGAGTGCGCGACGTCGAAGTGCTCGCTGAGGCATCCGCCGAGCTCGTCGAGCAGCGCCCCCGTGCGCCCCGTCTCGAAGACCTCGGGCTCGACCTCGACGTGCGCCGTGAACACCGGCTGACCCGAGGTGATCTGCCACACGTGCACGTCGTGCACGGCGACCACGCCGGCGGTGCGCAGGATGTGCTCGCGGATCTCCGCGACATCCGTCTCGGCCGGCGCGCCCTCGCTGAGCACCCGCACGACGTCGCGCAGCAGCGAGAGGGCGCGCGGCACGATGAGCACCGCGATGCCGAGCGAGGCGATCGGGTCGGCGGCGCTCCACCCGGTCAGCAGGATGACGATCGCGGCGACGATCACGAGCGCCGAGCCGATCGTGTCGCCGAGCACCTCGAGGTAGGCGCCGCGCAGGTTGATCGAGTCCTTCGCGCCGCCGCGCAGCACGAGCATCGCGGCGATGTTCGCGGCCAGCCCGACGATCGCGACGGCGAGCATCAGGCCGCCCTGCACCTCGTGCGCCTCGCCCTCGGCGCCCGTCACGAGGCGCCCGATCGCGCCGATCGTCACGCTCACCGCGACGACGATCAGGATCACGCCGTTGATGAGCGCCCCGAACACCTCGGC
The DNA here is from genome assembly GCF_042884835.1 of Agromyces sp. NPDC058104. Classification (NCBI taxonomy): domain Bacteria; kingdom Bacillati; phylum Actinomycetota; class Actinomycetes; order Micrococcales; family Microbacteriaceae; genus Agromyces; species Agromyces sp. NPDC058104. The sequence continues at coordinate 108,698 of NZ_JBHVTD010000001.1, forward strand.
GCGGCGGAACCCGTAGGTCTGCCGGTCGGTCGCCGGCCGCGCCGCGACGAACGCGGCGACGAGCGCGACGACGAGGCCGATGAGGTCGCTCGTCATGTGCCCGGCGTCGGCGAGCAGGGCGAGCGATCCGCTCAGCAGGCCGCCGACGACCTGCACGACGACGAAGGCGCCGATGATGGCGATCGCGACCCAGAGGCGGGTGCGATTCGCGGTCGCCGCGTGGTCGTGGGAGTGATCGTGTGCCATGTCCCTTCCAGCGTAGGTCGCCCGGAGGGGCCCGCGGGCCCGTTCGGCCCAATCAGGAATGAGTCGCGTTCTCATCGGCATGGCGGCCGGCCCACGGCCAGCGGTGCATGCCCTCGGGGGTCGCGGCGCGTCGCCCGCCGGCCCTAGGCTGCGGGGCATGCCGTCGCGCCGAACGCTCGCCATCGCCCTCGTCATCGGATGCCTCGCCGCCGCGCTCTCCAGCTGCGCGGGCGCATCGGGGGCCGGCGACCCCGGCGAGACGGCCGGCGGCAGCCGATCGACGCCCGCGGCGACGGCCGACCCTGCGGCCGACGCACCGACCTCGCCGAGCGATCGGTGCGGCGACACGGGCGTCGAGTCCAGCGCGATGCGGCTGCCCGTCGGCGATGCTCGGTACGACGTGGGCGTCGCCGGCGAGGGCACGACGACGGCGATCTTCGCGCACCAGCGCAACCAGGACGAGTGCGGGTTCTGGCCCTACGCCTCGACGCTCGCCGAGCAGGGCGTGCAGGTGCTGCTCGTGAACTCGTGCGGCTACGGCGAGACCGAATGCCCGCGCAATGCGAACCACGTCGTCGACGACGGCGCCGACGCGCTCCTCGCCGCCGCCGAGTGGGCGCGCGAGCAGGGCGCCGAGCGGGTCGTCGTCGTCGGCGCGTCGATGGGCGGCACCGCGGCGATCGTCGCCGGCGGGCGCGACGGCGCCGACGGCCTGCTCGACGGGGTCGTCGACCTCTCCGGGCCGATCGCGTTCCGCGGCTACGACTCGCTCGGCGACGCGCCGGCGCTCTCGGCGCCCCTGCTGCTCGCCGTCGCCCCCGACGACACGAGCGTCGGCATCGACGAGCTGCAGCAGCTCGCCGACGCGACCGCGAGCGACGACGTCACGATCATCGGCGACGGGGTCGGCCACGGCTGGGCGATGCTCACGACGGGCACGGCGTTCAACGCCTTCGCCGAACGGGTGACGGCGTTCATCACGGGGTGAGCAGGGTGGAGGCGAGCCTGGTGAGCCGGTGGGGCGGGAGCGTCGAGCGGCTCCCGCCACCGGTGCCCCACCCGCGGGCTACTCGGCCGCGGCGCCGACCCGTTCGGCGATGCGCTCCAGCTCGGGGATGAGCGCCTCGAACGCCCGCGCCCGGTGGCTGATCGCGTTCTTCTGCTCGGGCAGCAGCTCGGCCGCCGTGACCTCGTAGCCCTCGGGCTCGAACACGGGGTCGTAGCCGAAGCCGTGCGACCCGCGCGGCTCGTAGGCGAGCGCGCCCCGCCACAGCCCCTCGGCGACGAACTCCTCATCGGTGCCGGCGCCCGTCAGCGCGGCCGGCACGACCACCGCGATCGTGCAGTGGAACGCCGCCCCGCGGTTCGGCCGGCGCACGTCGCCGAGCTGCGCGAGCAGCAGTCGCACGTTCTCGACGTCGCCGGCCGAGTGCCCCGCCCAGCGCGCCGAGAAGATGCCGGGCGCACCGCCCATCACGTCGACCCCGATGCCCGAGTCGTCGGCGAGCGCGATGCGCCCCGTGTGGGCAGCGGCGGCACGCGCCTTGATGAGGGCGTTCTCGGCGAAGCTCGTGCCGTCCTCGACGGGCGAGGGCCCGTCGTACGGCAGCACGGTGATGCCGGGCATCCGCTCGCCCAGGATGCGCTGGAACTCGGCGACCTTGTGCGCGTTGTGGGTCGCGAGCACGACCTCGAGCCCGGCCACGCTCACTCCCCCGCCGCGAGCGACGCGGCGAGCGCCGCCCGCTGCAGCTCGGTGAGCGAGGCGGTGCCGGCGAGCGCGAGGTCGAGCAGCGAGTCGAGCTCTCGGCGGTCGAACGGCGCGCCCTCGGCGGTGCCCTGCACCTCGACGAAGAGGCCGCGACCCGTGGCGACGACGTTCATGTCGGTCTCGGCGCGCACGTCCTCGACGTAGGCGAGGTCGAGCATGGGCGTGCCGTCGATGATGCCGACCGAGACCGCCGAGACGGTGTCGATGAGCGGGGTGGCACGCTGCCCGATGAACTTCTGGCCCCGGGCCCACTCGATCGCGTCGGCCATGGCCACGTACGCGCCCGTGATCGCCGCGGTGCGGGTGCCGCCGTCGGCCTGCAGCACGTCGCAGTCGATCTGGAGGGTGTTCTCGCCGAGCGCCTTCATGTCGACGACCGCGCGCAGGCTGCGGCCGATGAGGCGGCTGATCTCGTGGGTGCGGCCGCCGATGCGGCCCTTCACGCTCTCGCGGTCGTTGCGGGTGTTCGTCGCCCGCGGCAGCATCGCGTACTCGGCCGTGACCCAGCCCTTGCCCTTGCCGTTGAGCCAGCGCGGGACGCCGTTCGTGAAGCTCGCGGTGCAGAGCACCTTGGTGCCGCCGAACGAGATGAGCGCGCTCCCCTCGGCGTGGGCGCTCCAGCCGCGCTCGATGGTCACCTCGCGCAGCTGGTCGGGCGTGCGCCCGTCGGCGCGAACGATCGGGGTGGCGGATGCCTCGGTCATGCGTTGTTCTCCAGTCGAAGTCGTTCGCGGTCGGGAAGGGTGACGGCCCCCGTCTGCACGAGCTCGACGCTCGGGATCTCGGGGGCGATGAGTCGGTGGGCGAGGTCGAGGAAGGCGCTCGTCGACTGCCCGGTCGCCTCGTAGCGGTAGCTGGGGGGCGTCGGGTCGCGCCGTTCCATGCCGCCGGAGACGAGCACGCGGTAGACGTCGTTCGCGGTCTCGACGTCGCTCGAGACGAGCGTGACGCCCTCGCCCATGACGTACGAGATCGCGCCCTTGAGGAACGGGTAGTGCGTGCAGCCGAGCACGAGGGTGTCGATGTCGGCGCGGCGCAGCGGCTCGAGGTACTCCTCGGCGACGGCGAGCAGCTCGTCGCCGGTCGTGACGCCCGCCTCGACGAACTCGACGAAGCGGGGGCAGGCCTGCGAGAAGAGCTCGAGGTGCGGCGCGGCGGCGAAGGCGTCGTCGTACGCCCGCGACGAGACGGTGCCCTGGGTGCCGATGACGCCGACCCGACCGGTCTTCGTCGCGGCGACCGCTCGGCGCACGGCCGGCTGGATCACCTCGACGACCGGCACGTCGTACCGCTCGCGCGCATCGCGGAGCATCGCCGCCGAGGCGGTGTTGCACGCGATGACGAGCATCTTCACGCCCTGCGCGACGAGGTCGTCGAGCACGGCGAGGGCGTAGCCCCGCACGTCGGCGATCTTCTTCGGCCCGTAGGGCGAGTGCTCGAGGTCGCCGATGTAGAGGATCGACTCGTTCGGCAGCTGGTCCTTGACGGCGCGGGCCACGGTGAGTCCACCGACCCCCGAGTCGAAGATTCCGATCGGTGCATCCGTCACGAGGTTCAAGCTTAGGCGAGTCCCCGGCGCGCGGTGACGGCGAGCGGCCGTTTCGGCGCGATGCCCCAGTAGGCTCGGGTGCGTGACCGGCTCAGCTGCCCTCTTCACCGACCGCTACGAACTCACGATGGTCGATGCCGCCCTCCTCGACGGCACCGCCCACCGCGAGAGCCTCTTCGAGGCCTTCGCGAGACGCCTGCCCGACGGCCGCCGCTACGGCGTCGTCGCGGGCACCGGGCGCCTGCTCGAGCTCGTGCAGGGCTTCCGCTTCGAGGACGCCGAGCTCGAGTGGCTCCGCGAGCACGAGGTGGTGCGGCCCGCGACGATCGACTGGCTCGCCGACTACCGCTTCGCCGGCGACATCTGGGGCTACCGCGAGGGCGAGGCGTACTTCCCGGGGTCGCCGCTGCTGACGATCCAGGCGAGCTTCGCCGAGGCGGTCATGCTCGAGACGATCGTGCTGTCGACTCTGAACTACGACTCCTCGGTCGCGAGCGCCGCGGCCCGCATGGTCTCGGTCGCGCTCGGCCGCCCCATCTCCGAGATGGGCTCGCGCCGCACGAGCGAGCGCGCCGCGATCGCCGCGGCCCGTGCGGCCTACATCGCCGGCTTCGACGCGACCTCGAACCTCGAGGCGGGCCGCACCTGGGGCATCCCGACGATGGGCACCGCCGCGCACGCCTTCACGCTCCTGCACGACACCGAGGAGGCCGCGTTCCGCGCCCAGGTCGAGGCGTTCGGTCCGAAGACCACGTTGCTCGTCGACACCTATGACATCACCCGCGGCGTCGAGCTCGCGGTGAAGGTCGCCGGCCCTGAGCTCGGCGCCGTGCGCATCGACTCGGGCGACCTGCCCACGGTCGTCGCCGCCGTCCGCGAGCAACTCGACGCGCTCGGCGCGGTCGACACGAAGATCACCGTGACGAGCGACCTCGACGAGTTCACGATCGCCGGCCTCTCGGGGGCACCCGTCGACGCCTACGGCGTGGGCACCGCGGTCGTCACCGGATCGGGATTCCCCGCCGCCGGCATGGTCTACAAGCTCGTCGCCCGACGCGACGACGCCGGCGAGTGGATCCCCGTCGCGAAGGCCTCGACGCAGAAGGCCAGCGTCGGCGGCCGCAAGAACGCGGCCCGCCGCCTCGACGCCACCCGCACGGCGCGCGAGGAGCTCGTCTTCGTCGGCGACGGCCCCGACGGCGAGGCCGAGTTCGACGCGGGCGACCGGCTGCGCCCGCTCATGGTGCAGCTCGTCGCGAAGGGCGAGGTCGACCCCGCGTTCCTCGGCGCTGCGGGCACGACGGCGGCCCGCGCGCACCGCGCCGAGGTCATGCAGGAGCTGCCGATCGAGGCGTTCCGGCTCGGACGGGGCGAACCCGTCATTCCGACGACGTACCGCTGACCCGCTCCGCGGCACTGCTCAGCCCGAGCAGCCCGCCGGGATCTCCGGCGCGACTGCATCCACCTCGGCGACGATCTCGGTGATCCGGTCGAGGAAGCCCCGGCTCGCCGGCCACTCGGCCAGCCGCGCGTGCTCGGGCGCGACCGCCGTGCGCAGCTCGGCGACGGCATCGGGGCCGGCCTGCGCGAATGTCGCCCCCTCCGCGCACGCGGCGGCGATGACGTCGCCGTCGTCGTCGACGAGGTCGACCGACCGCTCGGCGGTCTGCTCCGCGGCGCCCGTCACTGCCTGACGGTCGGACTCGTCGAGCGAGGCGAGCGCTTCGGGGTCGGCGATCAGCACGCCCATCGACGGCCAGAGCGCGACGTCGAGGGTGAGGTACGGCGTGCCCTTGTCGGCGAACGACGAGGCGAAGTACGGCACGCTGTTCTCGAACGCAGCGATCGAGCCGTCGAGGAGCCCGCTGTCCCGCTGGGGCGGCGGGACGTCGACGGGCGCCGCCCCGAGGAGTGCGAGCGTCTCGAACGCGCCTTCGCCGTGGAAGACGTGGAAGGGCAGGCCGGCGTAGTCGGCGACCCCGAGCACCGGCGCGTCGACCGCGATGGGGTGGCGGAGGCTTCCGCCCATGACGGCGAGTCCGACCACGCCGAGCTCGTCGAGCGCCGGCAGCATCTCCGCCGCGATCCCGCTGTCGAGCACCGCCCGCTCGGCATCGAGCGAGTCGATCAGCAAGGGCGCGGTGAGCGCGTCGAGGTCGTGGACGCCGAGGCCGGCGAAGACGCGGCTGCCGATCCAGCCGAGATCGACCTCGCCCGCGGCGACCGCCGCGACGATCTCCTCCTCGATGAGGTTGGTGTCGGTCTCGTACTCCTCGGCGATCGAGATCTCGAGTGCGCCGCCCGAGCCCGTCGCCACCGCCTCCGAGAAGGCGTCGATCTGCACATCGGCGAACGATCCCGTACGGGCCAGGCGCAGGGTCGTGACGCCCGCCTCGTCGCCGCCCCGGGGCTCAGGCGCGGCGGTGCAACCCACGAGCCCGAGCAGCACGACGCACAGCACCACCGGCGTGCTGCGCCTGTCCGTGCGTACGATCGCCATCGGTCACCCCCGGTTCGACGCATCGGAACGTACCGGAAGCCGGGCGGGATGCCATCGTGGCCACCACTGAACCCCGATCGACGGGGAGCCGGCGCACGACGGCGGCGAACGCGCGGGCTACCCCGCCTTCATGCGCTCGTAGATCTCCTTGCAGCTCGGGCAGACCGGGAACTTCTCGGGGTCGCGACCCGGGGTCCACTTCTTGCCGCAGAGCGCCTTCACGGGCTTGCCCGTGATCGCCGACTCGAGGATCTTGTCTTTCTGGACGTAGTGGGAGAAGCGCTCGTGATCGCCCGGCTCGATGGCCTCTTCGTTGAGGAGCTTCTCGAGTTCGCGGTCGAGGACGTCGGTGCCGCCGCCCGGCTGACCGGGGTCGGCGATGCTCGCGCGCACGGTGTGGATCATGCGCTCGATTCTACGCGTCGATCGGGCGGCGGTGACCGGCCAGAGGCGAGGGCGACGGCTCAGGCGCGGATCGCCGCGGCGATCATCTCGGGCCCGCGCGCGTCGAACACGCGCCCGCCGAACCAGACCCCCAGCGCGAGCACCAGCAGGCCGAGCCCGACGCCGCAGGCGAAGGCGGCGGCGTGCCAGCCCGGGTCGACGAGGATGCCGAGCGCTGCGAAGAACGCGGCCGGCGCCGCCACGAGCACCGAGGCCAGCATCGTCAGCGACTGCACGAGGGCGGTGATGCCGCCCGTCGACTGCGGCTGCTGGAACGGGCTGTCGCCCGGCTTCACGGCCGGGTACGGGAACCGTGCGGAGGTGATCGACCCGACGCCGAGGCCGGCGAGCAGCAGCGCGGTGCTCACCCCGAGCAGCGACGGCAGCAGGCGCCAGTCGTTGAGGACGAACACGGTGACCGCGCTGCCGAGCCCGATCACGAGCACGCCGGCGACGAGCACCGGGATCAGGCGCCCGAGCCGGTCGGCGTTGCCGCGCACGCCCGAGGTGATGTGCAGCCAGATCGCGGTCGAGTCGTACGCGGTGTCGTTGTGCAGGCTCCAGCCGAGGAACAGGCACATGAGCGGCACCGGGATGAGGCCGAGGTACTGCAGGGGCACCCCGGCGACGCCGAGCGGCACCATGACGAGCACGGGCACGATCGGCACCATGACGATCGACACCCAGTAGCGGGCGTCGCGGAACCAGTAGGTGAAGCTGCGCGCCGCGACGGCGCCGGTCGCACCGTGCGGCATCCGATCGAACCAGCCGAGCCCGCGGTAGCTCTTCGCCGACGCCTCGCGACCGGGGGTCACGAGCATCTTCGCGACGAGCGCCTGCCAGGCGAGCCAGATCGCGCCCAGGGTGGCGGCGGCGATCAGCAGTTCGAGGATGGCGGGGCCCCACGCGCCGGCGGCCGCGTCACCCGGCACTGCGAAGACGGCGCCGAAGGGCGTCCAGCCGAGGATGTCGCCGAGGACCCCGAGGATCTCGAGCCCCGAGTTCGCCCAGTCGAGCGTGACGAGCACGACGATGATCGGCGACAGCATGACGATGAGGAGCAGGCCGATGACGCCCATCAGCTCGCGCGAGCGTCGCGTCGAGAGCAGGAACGAGGCGAGCGCCGTCGTCACGCGGGCGAGCAGGAGGCAGGTCGCGAAGGCCAGCGCCGCCGAGATGAGCGCGAGGAGCGTCTCCGCGACGCCGCGCGACCACGTCACGACGGTGCCGAGCAGCACGATCGCGAGCACGAGCGCCGGGATGCCGATGAGCCCCGCGACCGCGAGCGCGAGCGCGAGGGTGCGGTCGGGCAGGCCGAAGAAGGCGAAGCGACGGGGGTCCATCGTGTCTTCCGTGCCGAAGACCAGGGGGAACACGATGAATCCGAGGACGGTCGCCGCACCGGCCACGACGAGCACGTCGCGGATGACCGCCACGTCCTCGACGAGGCGCAGCCCCACGAGCGAGAGGAAGAGCAGCAGCGCGAGACCGAGTCCGTAGACGAGACCGAGCACGATGCCGACCACTTGCCAGGTGCTGCGGCGGAAGATGTTCGCCAGCAGGCGCAGTTTCAGTCGGAGAAACTGTGCAACCATTCCATGCCTTCCGCTGCCTTGCGCCCGCCCGCGAGCTCGACGAATCGGTCTTCGAGGGTGTGACCGGCGCGCACCTCGTCGAGGGTGCCCGCGGCGAGCACCCGCCCGGAGACGATGATCGCGGCCGAGTCGCAGACGCGCTCGATCAGGTCCATGCCGTGGCTCGAGAGCACGACCGTGCCGCCGCCGGCGACGTAGCGCTCGAGGATCTCGGTGAGGTTCGCGGCCGACACCGGGTCGACCGACTCGAACGGCTCGTCGAGCACGAGCAGCCGCGGCGAGTGGATCATGGCGCACGCGAGCGCGATCTTCTTCGTCATGCCGGCCGAGTAGTCGGCCACGAGCCGGTCGACGGCGTCGTCGAGGCCGAAGGCCGCGATCAGGTCGGCGCTGCGCTCGCGCACGGTGCGGTTGTCGAGTCCGCGGAGGATGCCCGAGTAGTAGAGCAGCTGCGCGCCCGTCAGGCGGTCGAAGAGCCGCAGGCGGTCGGGCAGCACGCCGGTCGCGCGCTTCGCGGCGTGCGGGTCGACCCAGGCGTCGATGTCGTGGATGCGGACCGTGCCGGCATCGGGCCGGAGGAGCCCGGTGATCATCGAGAGCGTCGTGGTCTTGCCCGCGCCGTTCGGCCCGACGATGCCGAAGAACGAGCCCGCACGCACGTCGAGGCTGATGCCGTCGACGGCGGTGTTCTCGCCGAAGCGCTTGACGAGCCCCGTGATCGAGAGCACGTTCGGCGTGCCCTCGGGCGGCGCCGGGCGCGCGACGCGCAGGGTGCGCTTCTTGCGGGGGGCGGCGTTCTTCTTGGCGGGGATCACGGCGACCGACTGCGCCGCGATGAGCGGTGCGGATGCCTCGGGCGCCGACCCCTCGTCGATCGCGGACTCGTCGGCCGCGGTCGCCGCGACGGCGGGCTCCGCGACGGCGGGCTCCACGACGGCGGGCTCCACGACGGTCGCCTCGTCGGCGGTCGCGACCGGCGTCTCGGCCTCGACGACGGGCCGCTCGACGGCCGTCGGCTCCGCGTCGCGCGACGCGCCCTCCTCGCGCGACGCGGCCTCCTCGCTCGCCGACTCGGCCTGCGCCGCCTCGCTCGCGGCGACGGCGGCCGCGGCGGCCCGCACCTCGGCGACCGGCGTGCGGCGTTCGGTGGTGGTCTCGTCGATCTCGTCGCGGCCGGGCTCGTGCCGCTCGGCGACCACGGGCGGCTCGCTGGCCGCCGCGGGGATCGTCTGGTCGGCGGGCTTCCTGGGGGCGCGCTCGGCCGCGGTCGTCTCGGTCGTGACCGAGGCAGCGACGCGCTGCTGCGCCTGGCGCTGCGCACTCGCCGCCGCGGTCGCCCTGCTGCGGTCGCCGGGCGTGCTCGCCGCGCTCCTGGCGGCCGAGTCTCGCGCGGTGCGCGCGTTCTTGGCCCCGGCGCCGCGTGCGGTGCGCGCGGCGGCGGAGGCGGCGTTCGACGCGCCCGTGCGCTTCGAGTCGCCCGGGTCGGTCGCGACGCCCTGCTCGGCGGCCTCCGCGGCCGCCTTGTTCGCGCGCCGGGTCGCGGCCGCCTTCTTCGCGGCGGCCGATCGCGCGGCGGCCCGTTCGGCGGGGGTCATCGTCTTCGGGGAGGATTTCCCGGCGCTCTTCCGGGCTCCCGAAGCGGCGCTGCCCGACGCTCCCGACGCGGTTCCGCCCTTTCGAGGCGCCCCCGCACCGGTGCCTTCGGCAGCTTCGTCGTCGTGATCAGAGCGCGAAACGGAAGTCACCAAGCAAACCTACCAATGACCGCCCGCCGAGCGCGCGTCGACGCCGCGATCGCCTGACTGTGGATTCCCTGTGCGTCACATCACGATCCCACTACGACCGGACGCCCCGGATGGCGACCCGGGAGGACCGCCGGATACGCTGGGTTGCGGCATAACGGCGTGTCCACATGTGAACTTCCGGATGAACTCCGGGCGAACTCCTCCGATCGAGGTCGCCCGGTGGGGGCATCCGACCCACCGAAGGAGATGCAGTGACCACCCAGATCGTGATTCTCGCGGCCGGCATGGGAAGCCGGCTCGGGCGATCCCTCCCCAAGCCCCTGACCGAGCTCAGCGACGGCCGCACCATCATGCGCCAGCAGTTCGACAACGTCGAGCACGCGTTCGGCGCGAACGCCGACGTGACGATCGTCGTCGGCTACAAGCTCGAGCACATCATCGAGGCGTTCCCGCAGGCGTCCTTCGTCTACAACGAGGAGTACGACCAGACGAACACCTCGAAGTCGCTCATGCGCGCCCTCGCGGCGTCGCAGGCGGGCGGCGTGCTGTGGATGAACGGCGACGTCGTCTTCGACCCGGCCATCCTCGACCGGGCACTCCCCCTCATCGCTCGCGACCAGTCGTTCGTGACCGTGAACACGGCGAAGGTCTCCGACGAGGAGGTCAAGTACACGACGAGCGCCGAGGGCTACATCAAGGAGCTCTCCAAGACCGTCAAGGGCGGGCTCGGCGAGGCCGTCGGCATCAACTACATCTCGAGCCGCGACAAGGCGACGTTCCTCGCCCACCTGCAGCGGGTCGGCGACCAGGACTACTTCGAGCGCGGCCTCGAGCTCGCGATCGAGAACAACGGCCTCCTCGTCGAGCCGATGGACGTCTCCGACCTCTACGCGGTCGAGATCGACTTCGCCGAAGACCTGGAGCGCGCGAACCACTTCGTGTGACCTGCTCCACACAGCGCAAGAGGCGAAGGGCGGATGCTGCGGCATCCGCCCTTCGTCGTACCCGGCGCCGTCGGGCCGGGCGGGCGCTCAGCGCAGGGTGCGGGCGACGCCGGCGCGCGACAGCGACGCGGCGATGACGCGGCCGAGCCAGGTGAACAGCACCGGGCTCAGCGCGAACATGGCGAGGTAGAGCACCCAGAACCACGGCGCGTAGTGCTCGGGGCCGAGCGCGATGAACGTGCCCACGGCGAGCACGATGCCCGAGCCGGCCGCGGCGACGTAGTACAGCCACGGCGACCAGTTCTTGTACCGGGTGAGGAAAAAGGGCAGCTCGAGCAGCGCGCCGACGAGCAGGCCGGTGCCGAGGAACCGCAGGATCCAGTGGGGCGCGAACGCCGCGCCGACGAGGCCCGCGATGAAGCCCGTGAGGATGCCGACCCCGGGACGCTTGAGGAGCGCCAGTGCCACGGCGCTCGGCAGGAAGTGCGTGCCGATCGTGATGCCGTAGAGCATGGGCGCGATGCCGGCGATGAGGCCGGCGAAGTACCCGGAGCCGGCCGCGACGAGGCCGCCGCCGACGCCGATCGCGGCGCAGCTGAGAATGACGCGGGTGCTGGTGCGGTGCACGGGGCGCTCGTTCCTTCCGAGTCGGGCTCGGCACGTCGCCACCCGTCTGCATCAAATCTACCCCGGAGAGGCATCTACGATGAGAGGCGTGATGAGCACAGCATCGGTGTCGTACCGAGACGCGCATCCGCTGCAGCGGACGCCGTTCGCGCGGTACCGGCATGCGCTCTGGCTGCTCACGACCCGCGACCTCAAGGTGCGCTACTCGACCTCCGCGCTGGGCTACGTCTGGTCGGTGCTCGATCCGCTCGTGATGGCGGGCATCTACTGGTTCGTGTTCACCCAGGTCTTCAACAAGGGCGTGGGCACCGACCCCTACATCGTCTTCCTGCTCTCGGCGCTCCTGCCGTGGATGTGGTTCAACGGCGCCGTCTCCGACTCGACCAGGGCGTTCCTGAAGGACGCGAAGCTCGTCAGGTCGACGATGATCCCGCGCACGATCTGGGTCAACCGGATCGTGCTCTCGAAGGGCATCGAGTTCGTCTTCGCGCTGCCGGTGCTCGCGCTCTTCGCCATCCTGTTCGGCGCAGAGCTCCACTGGCAGATCGTCTACTTCCCGCTCGCGATCCTCATGCAGGCCGTGCTGACCGCCGGCGTCAGCCTCATCGTCGCCCCGCTCGTGGTGTTCTTCCGCGACCTCGAGCGCGCGGTGAAGCTGGTCCTCCGGTTCCTCTTCTACGCGACGCCGATCATCTACGCCTCGACCGACCTGCCCCAGGGCATGCAGTTCTGGGCGGCGTTCAACCCGCTGTCGGGCATCTTCTCCCTCTACCGGTCCGCGTTCTTCCCCGACCAGCTGATCTGGTTCGAGGTCGCGGTCGCCGCGGTCATGTCGCTCGCCTTCCTCGCCCTCGGGCTCTGGGTCTTCCGTCGATCCGAGCGACAGGTGCTGAAGGAGATCTGATGACCGAGGCATCCGTGCGCGACGGCATCGGCCGCGAGACGAGCGAGGCGTTCGACATCCGCGTCGAAGGACTCGGGGTGCGCTTCCGGCGCAACCGGCGCGGCCGTCGCTCCTTCAAGGACCTCCTCGCCGGTCGACGGCGTCGCACACGCCCCGGCGAGTTCTGGGCGCTGCGCGACGTCTCGTTCGACGTGCGCCAGGGCGAGGCGATCGGGGTCGTGGGCCGCAACGGCCAGGGCAAGTCGACGCTGCTGAAGCTCGTCGCGGGCGTCATGCTGCCCGACGAGGGCTCGGTCACGGTCGCCGGCGGCGTCGCGCCGCTCATCGAGATCACGGGCGGCTTCGTCGACGACCTGACGGTGCGCGACAACGTGTACCTGACGGCGGGGCTGCACGGCATGGCGCGCTCGCAGATCGACGCCCGATTCGACGACATCATCGGCTTCGCCGAGATCGGCGACTTCCTCGACACCCCGTACAAGCACCTCTCGAGCGGCATGAAGGTGCGCATCGCGTTCGCCGTGATCTCGCAGCTCGAGGAGCCGATCATGCTGGTCGACGAGGTGCTCGCCGTCGGTGACAAGGCATTCCGCGAGAAGTGCTACGAGCGCATCGACGAACTGCTCGCGGGCGGCCGCACCCTGTTCTTCGTCTCGCACAACGAGCGCGACCTGCGCCGCTTCTGCACCCGCGGCCTCTACCTCGACAAGGGCGAGCTCGCACTCGACGGCCCGATCGACGAGGTGCTCACGCGGTACAACCACGACTACGGCACCGGCAAGTAACGCGGCACTGCGGCAGCGCCGCGGAGCGCGGGCGCGGCGGTCTTTCCCCGTCTCCGCCGCGCCCGCCGCCTCGCCGGCCCCGATCAGTCGCCCGTGCAGATGAAGCTCTCGAAGTGTCCCGGCGTGCCCGAGAACGCCTTGCCCGTGTTGTTCTTGAGGTCCTTCGTGTAGACGATCGCGGCCTCACGGGCGGCGGAGCCCGCCGCCTGCACGTCGCCGAGCGTCGGTGCCCCGTCGAAGTCGGCGCGGGCTCCGGTCACGTAGGCGAGCTTCTCGAGCCCCTCGACGTTGTTCGGATCGATCTTGCGCACGTCGTTCCAGCCGCCGTACGCCGAGTTGCACGCCGTGTACAGGTTGTACGCGCCGCCCCAGTCGAGCAGCTTGTCGCCGTCGTTGGGGCCGTTGGCCGAGACATCCGCCTGCAGCACGTCGCGGTCCCAGCCGCCGTACTGCCAGTCGGTGCCGTGGTGGTGCTGGCGCGTCTCGGTGCGCCCGGGCGCGCCGGTGTTCTCGGGTGCGGTGTCGGCGTACGCCTGCACCATCGTGAACCAGGAGGTGTGGTCGACCCCGGGTCGCGGCTGGTAGTCGACGATGTCGGCGCCGGCCTCGGTCGCCGAGGCGCCGTAGCCCGCGAAGAGCACGTCGATCCACTGACCGTCCTCACCGGGAGCGTTGCGCCCCGGCAGGTCGGGAGTGCCCACCGCGGGGTCGCCGCGACCGCCCCACATGACGTCGGCTCCGTCGTCGCCGTAGGCGTAGTCGCCGCCCGAGTCGCCGTTCATGAGGTCGGCGCCCTCGCCGCCGTGCATCGAGTCGTGCCCGGGTCCGCCGCGCATGCGGTCGGCGCCGCCGGCGTCGTGCCCGTTCTTCACGAGCACCGATCCGTCGCGATCGTGCGTGAGGGAGGTGCCGCGGTAGAGCGGATGCGCCTCGAACGGGTGGAGCACCGCGTCCTGTGCGCCCGAGTCGGGCCCGCCGAGGTTGATGCCGGGAGGGCCCTGGCTCGTGTGCGTCAGGATGTCGGGATCGCCCGCGTCGCTTCCGTCGGCCTCGACGAACCGCGTCTGCACGCCGCCCCGGTCGCCGACCATCGCGTCCTCGCCGGCGCCGCCCCACATCGTGTCGTCGCCGAGCTCGCCGAACTGGTCGTCGGCTCCGTCCTCGCCGAACATCCGGTCGTCGCCGTCCTGGCCCCACTGGCTGTCGTCGCCGTCGCCCGCACCGGCGGAGATGAGCGGGTTCGTGCCGTTGCCGCCGAAGATGAAGTCGGCGCCCCAGACGCCCGCCGCCGCAGAGGCGCCGACGTCGTACCGGGTGACCTCGCGCTCGATGACGGCCGAGCCGTCGTCGGGCGCCTCGTTGCCCGGGTACCGCTCCTCGTACACCGCGTAGGCCGCGTCGCCGCCGTCGCCCTCGATCGTGCGGTTGAGCTCGCCGTTGTCGCCGAGCTGGAAGTCCGCCTCGCCGTCGCCGAAGAGCCAGTCGCCCGTGTCGCGCATCCCCTGGAGGTTCGACCCGCCGAACTGGTCGTCCTGGCCGTCGGCCTGCGGAGGCCCGACGAGCTCGGCTCCGGTGCTCGGCGCACCCGGCAACCCGCCCGGCATGGCCGGGAGCGCCGGCAGCACTCCCCCGACCTCGAGCGGCAGCGCGATCCCACCGTACGACGCGACCGGCCGGTCGCCGATGACGATGTCCGCGCCGCCGTTGCCGTGCTGGACGTCGGCGCCGCCGTCGCCGAAGAGCGCGTCACCGCCGTCCTGCCCGAACTCGACATCGACGCCGGAACCGCCGTTGAGGATGTCGCGCCCGAACTCGCTCGGGAACGGCCCGTCGAGGTCGTGGTAGACGAGTCCTCGCCTCGTCTCGACGCCGAGCTGGCTCGTGACGTAGTGGAACTCCGCCGGCGCCGGGTCGTCGAGCGCGGGGCAGGAGCTCGGGTCGAACTCGACGCCCGGCACGTCGCGCACGATGCACGCGTTGTCACCGGCGACCACGTCCGCACCGCCGCCGCCCCACAGCACGTCGCCCGAATCGGGCTGGTCGGGGAAGCTCGAGCCGCCGACGAGGTCGTCCTCGTCGCCGTTGCCCTCGAGCCAGTCGCCGTCCTGGTCGCCCTCGACGAGGTCGTCGTGCGCGTTGCCCTGCACGAGGTCGTTGCCGCCCTCGCCGAACATGCGGTCGTTCTCGTCGTTGCCGAGCATGAAGTCGCCGCCGGAGACCGCGTCGAGGTCGGCGCCGGTCTTGTCGGTGTCCAGCAGCGTCACCTCGCGGAACACCCCGCCCGTGACCGGATCGGTCTGCCACGAGCCGGGGTCGTCGGGGTCGGCGCGGCGCGTCAGCACCGCGTTGTCACCCGTCATGACATCGTCGGCGCCATTGCCCTGCATCTCGACCTCGCCCTCGTCGAGCGCGTTGTCGGCACCCTCGGGGTCGGCGAGCGGGTTGACGGGCGACGAGCCGCCGATCAGGTCGTCGGCTCCGTC
This sequence comes from Agromyces sp. NPDC058104, assembly GCF_042884835.1. Taxonomy (NCBI): domain Bacteria; kingdom Bacillati; phylum Actinomycetota; class Actinomycetes; order Micrococcales; family Microbacteriaceae; genus Agromyces; species Agromyces sp. NPDC058104. The sequence goes on from NZ_JBHVTD010000001.1 coordinate 124,291, forward strand.
GGAGACGTGGTCGGAGTCCTCGTCGAAGCCGAAGATCCGGTCCTGGCCGCCGTTGCCCTCGAGGTGGTCGTCGTGGGGACCGCCGCGCAGGGTGTCGGTGCCGTGCCCGCCGAAGCCTCGGTCGTCGCCGCCGCTCGACCACGGGGCGTCCACGGTGTCGAAGTCGCCCCAGATCAGGTCGTCGCCGCCGATCGTGGGAGCGACGAGCTCGATCTCGGTATCAGGCGACCCGTTCGGCGAGCGCGCGTCCCAGCCGCCGGCCGGCGGCTCCACGTGACGCGCCTCGGGGGCGATCGTTCCCTGGTCGCCGACGAGGTCGTCGGGACCGGCGCCGCCGACGAGGCGGTCGCCGGCGAGCTCGCCGAAGAGCTGGTCGTAGTCGTCGGCGCCGTAGAGGGTGTCCGCGGCGTCCTGCCCATGCAGCTCGTCCTGTCCCGGCCCGCCGTCGCCGGTGTCGGCGCCGTAGGTGCTCGCGTCGCTCGACGGCGAGAACGTCACCGCGTCGAGCGCATCGACGCCGTTCATGCCCGGATCGATCGACACGTCGTCGCCGTAGAGCCGATCGGCCTCAGGCCCGCCCGTGACCCGGTCGCCAGCGTCGGGCGAGGCGAGTCCGTAGTGACCGCCGATGACGAGGTCGATCCCCTCCTGGCCGTCGACGGTGTCGGCGCCGGCATTGCCGTACAGCACGTCCTTGCCGGGACCGCCCTGTACGAGGTCGGCGTCGCCGTCGCCCCACGCCTCATCGTCGCCGGTCTCGCCCTGCACCGTGTCGGCGCCGCCGTTGCCGTGCAGCAGGTCGCGCCCGCCTCCGCCGGTGACGAGATCGGCGCCGCCCTCGCCGTACACCCGGTCATCGTCGTCTCCGCCGCCGAGGGCGGGATCGGCCGACCCGACGGTCTCCGACGGGTGCGCGATCCTCGCGCCGACCGTTCCGCTCACCGTGCCGTTGTCGCCGAGCACGAGGTCGCGGCCCGAGCCGCCGTCGGCGCGGTCCGCCCCGGTCGCCGGCGCAGCGCCGCTGTCGGCGCGTCCGTCGCCGACGAGCTCGTCGTCGCCGGCGTCCCCGAACAGCGAGTCGCTGCCTTCGCCGCCCCAGACGAGATCGCGGTCCTGGCCTCCGCGCAGCTCGGGGTCGTCGCCGGACTGGCCGTCGATCCGGTCGTCGCCGACGCCGCCGTCCGCCCGATCGGCGTGCCGCCCGCCCCAGAGGTCGTCGGCGCCCGCCCCGCCGAAGAGCGCATCGGCTCCGTCGTCACCCTGGATGTGGTCGGCCGAATCGTCGTCGTCCTGATCGGCGATGCGCATGCCGCCGTGGATCGCGTCGTTCTCGGCGCCGCCGAAGAGCCAGTCCGATCCCGGACCGCCCTCGATGGCGTCGGCGCCGGCACCCGGGCCGGGAGCACGGGTGCCGTTCGCCACATCCGTGTCGGCGTACGCCTCGTCGCCGTAGACGCGGTCGGCGCCCGAGCCCGCGACGATCGCGTCGGCGCCCGGGCCGCCCGAGATGACGTCGTCGCCGTCGGCCGCGTCGGTCGTCTCGGTGCCGCCCATGATGCGGTCGGCGCCGGCGTCGCCGTTCAGCGTGTCGCCGCCGAGACCGCCGTCGAGGCTGTCGACCCCGTCACCGCCCGAGATGACGTCATGGCCGGGGCCGCCGACGATCCGGTCGTCGCCCGGGCCGCCGCACGCGGTGTTCTCGCCGCCGCCGAGGTCGATGTCGTCGCCGTGCGCCTCACCGGTGCCCGCGGCGTCGCAGCCGTCGTCGCCGTTCATGGTGTCGGGTCCGTCGCCGCCGCGATAGGTGTCGCGCTCGGTTCCGAGCGAACCGGTCACCGGGGCGACGAACGGCCACGTGCCGTCCGGCGCGTCCTCGCCCTCCGGGAGGTCGTTGAGCGATCCCGGGGCCGCGCCGTTGCCGGCGCCGAGGAAGGTGAAGCTGTCGGCGCCGTTCGCCGAGGCGAGCCGGATCGAGCTGCCGAGGTACTTCTCGGTCGCGCCGAAGGCGGTCAGCTCGAACAGGAACTTGCCCACGCCGTCGGGCTCCTCCGTGAGCTGGCGCACCACGTACTGCTCGTCGGTCTCGCCGGGCTCGACGCCGCGCAGGCCCGCCAGCGCACCGACGTTCAGCACGACGACCGAGCCGTCGTAGCTCGCGAGGTTGGGCGGTTTCTGCTTGCCGTCGCACGAGAGGCTGAAGTCGAGCAGCACGATCCGCGCGAGTTCCCAGCTGTCCTCCCAGCCGAGCGGCGGCCAGCCCACCTGCACCGCGACCTCGAGGAAGGCGGCGAGGTTGCCCTCGAAGTCGAACAGGCACACCGGATTCTGGAGTTTCTCCCACAACTCGTCGAAGTACATCCGCCCGTCGGCCTGCGGGGTGTCGTTGAGGTTCAGCCCGAAGGTCGCCTCGATGCCGCCGTTGACCGAGAACTCGGCGATCAGCACCGAGAGCTTGGCGCCCGCCTTGATGCTGCCCTTGACCTCGAACTCGGCGATGTCCTTGCCCGCGCCGTCGACATCGGAGAGGAACAGGCTCTGCGCGAAGGTGTCGCCGATCGCTCCGATCATGTCGGCCGGGATGCCGCCGGCGACCACCTGCTCGCCGAGGAGCCGCACGCCACGGGTCGAGATTCCCGCGCCGAAGTGCGCGGAGGCGTTCACCTCGCCGGCGATCGTGATGTAGAGCACACCGAAGAAGGGCCCGAAGTTGGCCTCGTAGGGCATGTGCACGCTCAGGGCGTCGGGCCGCCAGACCGCGACCTCGCAGTCGGAGCCGAGCATGAGGGTCACGATGCAGCTGGGGTCGTCGAAGACCGGGAACGAGAAGTCGTCGTCGGCCGGATCGGTCACGGCCTCGTACCCCGCCTCGTCGTCGATCGAGTCCTTCATGCCGTCGCCGAGGGCCGCGCCCGCCTCCTCGAGCGTCTTGCCCGCGGGCGGCTCCACCGTGCCGACGAGTTCGCCGGCGACCTGGTCGGGGCTGCGCGGCGGGCCCTGCGCGGCGTCGCCGGAGATCGACACGTGATCGAGGATCCGGATGGGCGTCCCGGCCCCGAGCTGCTGGGCGGACTGCACGAACGAGAGCAGCTCGTCGATGTCCTTCAGGAGGCTGAGGTCGACGTCGCCGAACGTCTCGGCGAGGTCGGCCATCGTGACCGGGTCGCCGCCGAACAGCTCCGAGACGTCCGAGAGCACCGGGATCGGGCTGAAGAGGAAGTCGCGGACCGGCTGGATCGGCTCGAGCACCGGGTCGAGCGTCTTGAGGACTCCGCCGAAGAGGCGGGTGAACATCTCGCCCGGGGCGACGCCGATGTTGTCGAGGGAGATCACGGGGTCGCCGATCGCGGCCTCCGTGAACGTCCACTCGAGCGTGAAGTCCGCGACGATCGAGGGCAGCGAGGCGTTCACCGCGCTGTAGTCCCTGCCGTTGACCGTCGCAGAGACGCCCGTGTCGAGGGCGAGATGCGCGTTCGCCCCGCCCGAGACGCGCGGCGCGGTCAGCACGTCGGACACTCCGCCGCTCAGGAGGGTGGTCAGCCTGACCCGGTTCCAGCAGTAGGCGCCGCTGACGCCCTCCGTGTAGGCGGCCGGCAGCGAGCACGACGTTCCGGCCTGGAGGCCCAGTTGCGCCTTCACGTCGACGCCGGTCGTCGAGGTGTTCTCGGCCTCGAACGCCAGGAAGCCCAGGACGCCGGTGATGGTGCCGTTCGCCGGCATCTCCGCCGAGGCGTGCACCCGGATCTCCTGCGGCACCGCGGCATCGTCGTCGGTCTCCCAGCTGTTGGCCGTGTTGTCGGCGGGCACGGGGTTGTCGATCAGGTAGAAGCCGTCGTCACGGGAGATGCCGAAGCCCAGCTCGAAGCGCCAGCCCGCACGGGCCTGGATCTGCGCGTCGAGCGAGAGCGGGAGTCCGTCGAGCCCGAAGCCGAGGTCGACGAGCTCACCGTCGACGCAGGCCGCCGCCGCGCAGCTCGCGGCATCCGGATCGCCCTCGCCGAGCTCCATCTCGACGGTGACGTCGGTGAGGTCGGTGAGCGGGGCCGAACCCGAGCAGACGGCCCCGCCGCAGATCGGCACGATCCGGATGTCGGTCGCATCCGGCGTCGTGGTGCCTGCCGGGTCGCCGGTCGTGCCGGGGAAGCCGGCGAGCGCGGCGTAGTCGCTGTCGACGAGCACGCCGAGGCCGGCCGGGCCGAACCCGGCGAGCAACTGGTCGCGCAGGCCGTTCGTGCCGAACACGACCGCGTCGACATCCGCGCCCGTCAGCCCGGGCACCGGGCTCTCGAGGAAGTCGCGGACTTCGGCGAGCCCCTTGGCGAACTTGCCGAGGTCCTCGCCGATTCCCGGGAGCTCCGAACCGACGTTGCTCGCCGTGATGGCGATGTCGAGGATGCGCCCGATCGAGGCCAGCCCGTCGCCGAGGCTGTCGAACGAGAACGGCGCGGTGTCGACGAGGTCGGTGAGTCCCGTCGGGAGCTCGAACGACGGCGACGTGCCGTCGATCTCCGCGGTCAGGTAGTCCTCCGCCGTCGGCGTCGCGGCGCCCGACCCGATCCCGACGGGGGCGCCCGCGGGCCCGACCATGACCGGCATCGCGACGCAGCCGAACTCGCCGGTGATCGTCGCTCCGCCCGGCACCTGGCACGTGAAGTCGTCGCCCGGGTCTGTCGAGCCGAACTCGGCGGTCGCCGCGGCGGCCCAGGCCGCGAGGTCGACCGGGTCGTCTCCGGAGGCCGTGGGGTCGGCGATCGCGAACTGCGCGCCCAGCGCGAGGAACCCGTTCGCCCCGTCGCCGAGCGTGACGGAGACCGGACCGGCGCGGACGCCGAACTTCGCCGTGCCGTCGCCCTCCGTCCCGATCTTCGCGCGGACGGTCGCCGCCGAGTCCGCGAGCAGCTTCGGCGCCGAGGGCGCGGCGGTCAGCGGCACGACGGCACCGAGGTCGAGCTCGCCGCTCAGCGTCGCCTCGGGCCCTCCATCGGTGCCCACCGACGGATCGCCGGGGTCGTTGAGCGTGAGCGGAAGCACCACGGATCGCGAACCGCCCGCCGTCAGGCGCACGTCGAGGCCGGCGTCGCCGCCGCCGAGGTCGCGCAGTCGCAGCTCCAGCTCGCCGCCGACGTCGGCGAGCGCCGCTTCGAAGGTGCGCTCGAGCGCTCGGATGTCTCCGGCGGTCCCCGCATCGCGGACGTCGTCCACGAGCGCATCGAGGTCGTAGATGCGATCGAGCAGCTCGCTCGCTCCCAGCCCGAGGACCGGGATCTCGCTCGAGGAGAGGGTCGTGAGCGCCGCGACCGCCTGGTCCATCGCGTCGATCGTCCGGCCGCGCAGCGACTCGCTCACCACGGCGTCGAGCGGGTCGACGTCGGCGGCCGTGAGCAGGCGGCCGGCGTCGTTGTCGATGGAGGCGGTGAAGGAGTTCGCGAACGCGCTCGCCTCGACGGTGTACTCCCCAGCAACGTCGGTCAGCGCGGTGGTCTCGTCCCACGCCCCCGCCGCTGTCACGCCCGGGGCGGTGACGGCGAGCTCGACGTGCAACCTGCCGCTCGGGGTGTTCGGCTGCACGACGTACGAGCCGGATGCCTTGCCGATGGCGGAGGCGAGCTCCTTCAGCCGGGGCGTCGAGGTCGCACCGCCGCTCGCGTCGACGTCGGCGACGGTCGTCGGGGCCGAGCCGTCGGGGGTGAGCGAGTACATCCCGCCGACCTTCACCGGCACGAATCCGATCGAGCCCTTCGCGGCGATCGGCACGTCGACGCGCTGGGTGAGCGCCAGCTCGGCGTCGTCGCCGACCTCGGCGCCGAAGCGCTCGTAGACCATCGGCGACTCGAACTCGACGACTGCGTCGGTCTCCGGGTCGTCGGGCACGGCGGTCGCCTCCGAGAGGTCGATCACGATCGGCAGGTCGAGGTCGAAGCCCGTCGCCACCGCGGGGTCGGCTGCCGCGCCGGCGTGCGTGACGCCGCGCATCCGGGTGGAGCTGCGCAGCTGGTCTCCGGCGGCGAACTGGGCGACCGAGGAGTCGTCGGCGACGTCGAGCGGCGCGGTGGCGCCCGGCATGGCCCGGTGCGCCTCCACCGCGATGCGCAGGCTGGCGCCCGCACGATCGAAGGCGATCTCAGGGGCGTCGCCGATGCCGTCGAGCTCGGCGAGCTCGTCGGCGAGGTCGCCGACCGTGGCGATGCCGATGACGATCTGCTCGCCCACGGGCTTGGCGGGGTCGATGACGATGAGCTGCTCGGCGAGCTCGAAGAACGGGTCGCCCGCGTTGACGAGGTCGGAGAGCCGGCCGCCGGCCATCGGCAGCGCGCGATCGACCTCGGCCGAGAGCTGCATCGTGCGCAGCACGTTGCCGTACTGCACGAGGCCCGAGACCAGGTCGCCCGGCCCGAGGCGGGTCGCCATCTCGAGCGCCTCGAGATCGCTGTCGGTGCCGGTGAGCGTCGCCTCGAGCGGGTCGTCGGTCGCGAGGTCGACGTCGAGTTCGAGGGCGGGCGCCGGCGATCCCGAGAGTCCGAGCAGGCTCGAGCCGAAGTCGATGCCGGCGGTGGCGCTCCCGGCGCGGGAGAACTCCGCGAGCTGGTCGACCGGCGTGCCGAGTTCGCCCGGCACCGCGGGTCCGCCGTCGCTCGCGGGTTCCTCGAGCGCGAGGCGCCCGTCGTCGTTGCTGTCGGCGAGATCGCTCGACCAGTTCGCGTCGACCTCGATCATCGATCCGTCCAGGATCTCGACGTCGGCGATGCCGATCGCCGCCTCGCCGCCGGGGAACTCGAAGGCGTCGTCGCCCGCCAGATCGGCGTGCAGCACCGCTTCGGGCGCATCCTCGTCGGGCACGAGCCAGAACCGGCCGTCGCCCGGGTCGACGCGGTACTCCGCGGCGAAATCGAACGCCACGCGATATGGTGCGGGTGCGTCGCTCGCGGTGGCCAGGCGCAGCGGCTTCCCACCGGGTCCGGAGGGGTCCTCCACGGCGAGCTGCACGTCGACGGTCCTCGTCACCGAGATCGTCAGCGCGAAGCCCTCGGCGCCGTCCGCCTCGGGAAGCGCACTCGCGGCGAGATCGAGCACGATGCCCTCGAGCGCGGGATCCGCGTCGTCCACCGGTCCGTCGTACGCCGAGTCCAGCTGCCCGACGAAGACGTCGAGCGTCGGTGCCGTCTGGGCGTCGGCGGCGATCCGCGTCGCGAGCTCGTCCATCACGATCGGGAGCGCGAGCGCGAGCGCCGGCGTGACGACCGGCGCACCCGGCAACGCGTCCTCGAGCGGCAGACGCTCGCCGAAGGGACCGACCGCGCCGAACTCGCCGATCACCTCCTCGGCGACACGGCCGAGCTGCGTGCGGAACTGCTCGACGGCCGCCGGCTCGTCGACCGGCGGATCGGCCGCCTGCGCCGGCAGCACGCCGGTCACGGCCATCGCCCAGGCGGCGCCGACGGCGATGATCGCCGCGCCCGTGCGCCGCCTGCGATCTCGCTGCCGCGGGATCCCGCCGGAGCGCAGGGTCGTTCGGTTCGGGTCGTTCTGGGCGCGCATGAGAGTCCCCCCGGGTCGATGCAGCCCGGCGCGCAGCGGGTGAGCTGCGCGCTCGAGGCCCGTTCTACTCCGCGCCGCACCCCGCCGACAAGAGAAACCCTCACTTTGGGGGGCAAAATCAGCCTCGGCGTCTAGGATCATCGCCATGTCCGACCGCGTGCACACGATCACCTCGATGGGCCCGAGCGAACCGCGCGAGGGCGCGGGCTCGCAGACCGGCGCTGCCGCCGACTCCGGCCGTGCGCAGGGCGTCGAGCGTGCGATCGACCGGGCCCTCGCGATCCAGCGCCCGATCGTCGTCGCGCACCTGCGCAGCATCCGCCGCCGTGCACCGGGCGCGACCCCCGACCAGCTGGTGCGCATCCTCGAGCGCCGCTACCTCGCGGCCGTCACGACGGGCGGCGCCGCCGTCGGCGCGACCGCGGTCGTGCCCGGTATCGGCACCGGGGTCACGCTCGCGCTCTCGGGCGTCGAGACGGCCGGGTTCCTGGAGGCGACCGCGCTCTTCGCGCAGTCCGTCGCCGAGGTGCACGGCATCCACGTCGAGAACCCCGAGCGCGCCCGCGCGCTCGTCATGACGCTCATGCTCGGCCAGGAGGGCAGCGACCTCGTGCGCCAGTTCGCCGGCCAGGCGACGGGCTCGGGCATCGCGCGCAACGCCTACTGGGGCGAGCTCATCACGAACAGCCTGCCGAAGGCCGTCATGGGCACCGTCGTCGACCGCCTCCGCTCGGTCTTCATCAGGCAGTTCGCCGTCAAGGGCGGCGCGGGCATCATCGGCAAGGCGATCCCGTTCGGCATCGGCGCCGCCATCGGCGGCATCGGCAACCACGTGCTCGGCCGGCGGGTGCTCACGCAGTCGCGGCTGGCCTTCGGCGCGGCGCCCGCGCTGGTCCCTGCTGAACTCGAGCCGCGCGGCGACGACACCGTCATCGCCGCGACGGGCAAGCGGCTCGCGCGCACGGCGGGGATCGTCGGCGGCGCCGTCGGCCGAGCCGCGAAGCGGCCGTTCGCGAGGCTCGCGGCCGGACGGGAGCAGGCCGATGCGGCCGAGTCGATCGAGGGCGAAGAGGCCGGCGCCGGCTCCGTCGGGGCAGCGGCCCCTCGCCCCGAGGAGCACTGAGCGGCCCCTTCGCCCGACAGGGCGCAGCCGTCCGCCCGGCGACGGCGACCGGCGACCGGCTAGACGAGCTCCTCGTCGTCGGTCTCGCCCTCTTCGTCGTGCTCGTCGACCTCGCCGTCCTCGGCGTGCAGCGCGGCGAAGCGCTCCCACTCCGCCATGAGGTGGTCGATCGCCGCGTGGAAGCGCGCGGTCGTGACGCCCGGCGTCGTGTCGCCGAAGTAGCGCTCGACCCAGTAACCGAGCCGGGCGAGCGCCTCGGCGTCGTGCGCGACCTCGTCGACGCGGGCGACGAGCTCGTCGCCGGAGCCCGCCACGAGCCACTCGCAGGCCTGGAGGTAGCCGCCCGTGTCGATCTGCGCCGCGGGGTTCGCGGGCCGCGTGATGAGCAGGGGCTTGCCCGCGGCGAGCCGGTCGTAGACCATCGCCGAGATGTCCACGATGGCGACGTCGGCCGCGGCGAGCTGCCAGCCGAGCTTCGGCCCGTCGTCGAAGACGTGCTGCGCACCGGGGTCGGCGGCGTTGGCCTGCTCGATCGCCTGGATGATGCGCTTGTTCGCGGCCGCGTACGCCTCGTCGACGACGCCCGAGCGCGGGTGCGGCCGGTAGATCACCCGGTGCCGCCCGGTCGCGAGCAGGCCCTCGACGAGCGCGACGCCGTGCGACGCGATCGAGCCGTACGCCGCGGCCGCACGGTCGCCCTCCCACGTCGGCGCGTAGAGCACGACCTCGCGCTCGTCGGGCGTGTACGGCAGCGGGCTGCCGTCGAGGTAGTGGTCGGCCTGCGGGCGCCCGATCGGGATCGCCCGCTTGTCGAAGTCGTAGTCCCACAGCACCTTGTCGAGGCGCGCGCGTGCCGCGTCGCCGGCGATCAGGGCGTAGTCGTACGCCTTGAACTGGTTCGTGGTCATGTACATCTTGTCGGACTCGCCGTGGTTGATGAACACGTGCCAGCGGCGCCCGTAGCGCATCATCTGGAAGTTCTTCGCGTTCTGGTTCACGTAGAGGATGACGTGGAGGTCCTGCTCGTGGATGACCCGCTCGAGGTCGGCGACGCGGCGCACATAGGCGACCGGCAGCGGCGACTCGTCGAGGAGCTTCAGCGCAGCGCCCGACGCCCGCGTGAGCACGAGCACCGGGTGCGTCTCGGCGAGCTCGGCGAGCGGTGCGTACCACTGCCGCAGCTGATACAGGTTGACCTTGCCATCGGCGAAGTAGACGCCGATCTTGAAGCGGTGCGGCTCGAGCGGCGCCCGATCCGCGAGCTTCGCCCGGAGCGCGCGCTGCGCACGCCGCGACCACATGATGTCCTTGGCGAGCTTCACTGCGCGTCGCGCGTCTTTCCTCAATCCCACCGTCCAAGGGTAGCGAGGTCTGACTGGGCGGATGCCGCGTGGCGGACGCGCTGCCCGAGGCGATCGCCGATCGTGACGTTCGGCGGTCAGACGACCGGGGGGCGACCCGCACGGGTCATCCGCCAGACGGTGCGCCATCGCATCGGGCGGCGCTCGCCGGGTGACTCGCGCCAGCCGGCCCTCCAGCCGCCGAACCAGGCCTTGAGCGCAGCGGGCTGCCGCGCCCAGCGCAGCATCTGGATGCCGGTCCAGGAGCCGACGTAGAGCGGCACCAGGATCGCGGGCAGGTTGCGGCGCGCGAGCCAGACCCGGTTGCGGGCGTTGAGCCGGAAGTAGTACGAGTGCCTCGCGGGGTCGATCACGGGGTGCGCGGCCTCGAGCGAGCCCTCGTACCAGGCGACGCGACCCGCGTCCCACACGCGCCAGGCGAGCTCGATGCCTTCATGCGCGTAGAAGAACGGGTCGGCCCAGCCGCCGGTCTCGTCGAATACCGCGCGCGGCATGAGCACCGCGCCCTCCCAGCACGAGAAGACGGGGCTCGAGTGCGCGGGGTCGCCCTTGCGGATGCGCGGGATCCAGCGGCGCGGCGAGACGAGGCCGGTCGGATCGACGACTCGCGGCTGGACGAGTCCGAGCTCGGGCCGCTCGGCGAGCAGCCGCACACCGTCGGCGAGGAACGAGTCGCTCGGCAGGAATGCGTCGTCGTCGAGGAAGAAGAGCACCTCGCCCGACACGTCGGGCACGCCCGCGTTGCGGCCGGCCGGGATGCCGAGGTTCTCGGGCAGGTGCCGGGTGCGCACGCTCTCGGGCAGCGGCGGCTCGGCCGTGGCCGGATCCCAGCCGTTGCCGACCACCACCACGTCGGTCTCGACGCCCCGCTGCGCGAGCACGCTGCGGAGGCCGCGCAGGAGCTCGTCGGAGCGCTTGCCCATCGTGAGCACCACGACGCCGACGCGCGGAACGGGATGCAGCTCAGGAACGGACACGACGGGACGCCATGATCGCGACGAAGTGCCCGATCACGGCCAGCACGGCGAGCGGGAGGATGACGGCGACGACCACGCGGTCGACGAGGGGCTGCCCCGCGACGAGCCCCACGAGCGCGGCCGCGAGGGCGATGAGGGTGAGCTCGACCGAGTGGTACAGCCGGTGGAAGGGCAGGAACCTGGCCGCCTTGCGCAGCTTCGCGATGAGCCCGCCGCGCGGCGCGGTCTCGCCGTGGGTGTCGGCGAGCTTCGCGAGCCCGGCGTTGGCACGGGCGACGTGGACCATGTCGTTGAGCGCCTTGTTGAGCACGATCACGAGGGCGAGGAGCGCGCCGATCGTGGTCCAGAGGAAGTCGGCGGGGAACTCGAGCGGATACGCGGCGGCGCGGAGGCCGAGCGCGAGCGGGATGAGCGCCTCGGTCGTGTAGTGGCCGACCTTGTCGAGGAACACCCCGGCGGGCGAGGAGGTGCGCCGCCAGCGGGCGACCTCGCCGTCGCAGCAGTCGACCAGCATCTGCAGCTGGCCGAGCACGACCGCGAGCAACGCGCCCCAGATGCCCGGGATGAGCAGCGCCGCCGCCGTCGACCACCCGACGAGGATCATGAGCCCCGTGACGCCGTTCGCCGAGATCGGCGTCTTGAGCAGCAGCCACGTGAGGTAGATCGAGAAGCGGCGGAGGTAGAGCGACGCCGTCCAGTGCTCGGCATTGCGGCGCCCGCGCACCTCGGGCGGCTGCGCGACGGCACGCAGCTCGGCGATGCTCGCCGGCCGCGCCGTCACCGGTCGGGCGTCAGACATCCGCGCTCACCTTCCCGTGTGCCGTGCGATGTTGCTGGTCAGCGAGAGATAGCCGAGCACGAAGCCGATGCCCCACGTGACATGTATGCACGGCAACACTACGAGAAACCATGCGGCCGTGCTCGCACCGCGCCCGCGCGCGGCCGAGAACGTGGCGACGGCGACGAAGAGCAGGTAGACGAGCGGCGCCGCGAAGCCGACGAGCAGCCACGGGGTCGCGCCGAGCATCGCCTGCACGATGCCGCCGAGGCCGAGCAGCAGGCCGAGGGCGACGCCGACCACCATCACGGGCGGGATGAAGTAGCGGATGCCGTTCGACGCCGGGAAGCGGCGGGCGAGCTCGCCGCGCCAGAGGCCCGTCGAGAACATCTGCCGGGCGAGCCGGTCGACGCTCGAACGCGGCCGGTACGTCACGGCGAGCTCGGGCGTGAACCAGACGGTGCCGCCGGTCTCGCGGAGGCGCCGGTTGAGCTCCCAGTCCTGGCCCCGCTTGATCGACTCGTCGAAGAGGCCGACGCGTTCGAGGGCGTCTCGGCGGAACACGCCGAGGTAGACCGTCTCGGCGGGCCCCTCGGCGCCGCCGACGTGGAACGCGGAGCCGCCGAGGCCGACCTTGGTCGTGTAGGCGAGCGCGACGGCCCGCTCGAACGGCGTCTCGCCGCGGGCGTCCATGATGCCGCCGACGTTGTCGGCACCGGTGCGCTCGAGCGTCGCGACGGCGATGCGCGCGTAGTCGCTCGGCAGCATCGAGTGCGAGTCGACGCGGACGACGACGGGATACCGGGCGGCGCGGATGCCGATGTTGAGCCCGGCGGGCGTCGACCCGACCGCGTTCTCGAGCACCCGGATGCGTTCGTCGCGCGACGCGAGGTCGGCGACGAGCTCGTTCGTGCCGTCGATCGAGGGCCCGAGGGCGATGAGCACCTCGACAGGGCCGGCGTAGTCTTGCGCGAGGATCGACTCGACCGCCTGACGCACGTGCGCGACGTCGTTGAGCACGGGCATGACGTACGACACGCCGACGAGCGACGACGGGGTCGTCTCGGGGTGGTGCTCGGGCATGTTCCTCACTCGCGCTGGGGTCGATCGAGCCTAGCAGCCGTGCTCGCGCGGGCGGCATTCGGGTGGACGCCGAACGGGGCCGGATCGATGTCGATCCGGCCCCGCCCCGTGGCATCCGTGCCGTTCGGGCTCAGCCCTCGTAGGTGTCGAGGGTGACCTCGACGGTCTGGGTCTCGCCGTCGCGGATGACCGTCAGCTCGGCCTTCTCGCCGCCCGCGAGTGCACGCACCTGGGCGGTGAGGTCGGTCTGGTCGGTGATCGGCAGTCCGTTGAACTCGGTGACGACGTCGCCGTCCTCGAGCCCGGCCTTCTCGGCCGCGCCGCCGGGGGTCACGTCGGTGATGAGGGCTCCGACGGTGGTGCTCTTCTCGTCGGACTCGGCCGAGGTGACCGTCGCCCCGAGCAGGCCGTGCGAGGCCGAGCCGTCTTCGATGATCTCCTTCGCGATGCGCTCGGCGAGGTTCGACGGCACGGCGAAGCCGACGCCGATGTTGCCCGCCTCGGCGGATTCGCCGGCCGAGAGGATCGCGACGTTCACGCCGATGAGCTTGCCCTGCGCGTCGAGCAGCGCGCCGCCCGAGTTGCCAGGGTTGATCGCGGCGTCGGTCTGGATGACCGGCAGCGACACGCGACCGGCGTTCGCGGCCGGCTGCTGGGCCTCGCCGCCGCCCTGCTCGGGGATGTCGAAGAAGAAGTCGAACGGGCTGTCGCCCTCGCCGCCCTGCTGGCCGCCGTCGCCCTCGCCTGAGCCCTCGCCCGAGCCGTCGTCGCCCTGCGCGTCGTCGGGGGTGGCCGGCGCCGCCGAGGAGGCGACGTCGATCGACCGGTTGAGCGCGCTCACGATGCCGTTGGTCACGGTGCCCGAGAGCCCGAGCGGCGCGCCGATCGCGATCGCCGTGTCGCCCACGTTGAGCTGGTCGGAGTCGGCGAACTCGAGCGGGGTGAGGCCCGAGGCGTCGACGAGCTTGATGACCGCGAGGTCGGACAGCGGGTCGGTGCCGACGAGCTCGGCCTCGTAGAGGTGGCCGTCGTTCGTCTTGACCTGGATCGTCGGGTCGCCGGTCGCGCCGTCGAGGGTCACCACGTGGGTGTTCGTCAGCACGTAGCCGTCGTCGGAGAGGATGATGCCCGAACCGGTGCCGGCGCCCTCGTTGCCCGCGACCGAGATGGTCACGACGCTCGGGCTCGCCTTCGCGGCGACGGCGGTGACCGCGGTCACCTGGTCGGTGTCGTTCACGACGATGTTCTGGGCGGTGCCCGAGCTCGCGGTCGAGGTCGAGTCCTGGTTGCTCGTCACGAGGGCCGTGATGCCCGCGCCCGACGCGCCGCCGATGAGGGCTGCCGCCACGATCGCAGCGGCGACGCCGAGTCCGACGCGGCGCGGCTTCTGGGCCGGCGCGGCGGATGCCTCGGGGCCGGTGCCGTAGGGCGGGACGCCCGCGAGCGGGGCCGTCGGCTGGGTCGCGCCCTGCTGCGGGCCGCCGAACGCCGGCGGGACCTGGCCGGCGACCGGTGCGGTCGGGGCCGTCGACGGCGCAGCCGCGGCTGCGCCGGCCTGCTTGGTGTACTGCGGCGCGTGGTACGGCTGCGGGGCCTGGCCCGGCTCGTACACGGTGCCGGTCGCGACCGGCGCGGCGGGCGCCGGAGCGGCGGGAGCGGCCGGAGCCTCGGCAGCGGGCACCGGAGCGGCCGGAGCGGGCGCGGCGGGAGCCGGCGCGGCGGGAGCCTCGGCAGCCGGAGCCGCGGAGGTGGCCGGAGCGGCCGGAGCCGCAGCCTCGGGCGCCGCGGCGATGGTCTCGGTGGTGGCCGTCTCGGCTGCGGTGCGCTCGGCGGCGGTGGTCTCTGTGGTGCTGGCCTCGGGAGCCGTGAGCTCCTCGGTGACCTCGGCGTCGCGGGCCTCGCCCTGCGTGCCGTCAGTCGTGTCGGTCATGTCTGCTCCTTCCAAAGCGATGCCAGCATCCCGCGCCAAGCTGTGCCCCGGATCGGCGGTTCCTATGACCTTGCTATCACCGAGCAGGGATTCGTCCGAGCGAGCCGGACGGGCGGCGACGCCCTGCGCCAGCGTACCCGTGCGCGGCTTCGCGTACGGTGTGAACATGAGCGACTTCTCCCCCGCGTCGGGGCTCAGTCCGTGGCAGCGCACGGCCGCCGGCGCCGGCCTCCTCGGCGACGACGGCCGCGTCGCGGCGACGATCTTCGCCGAGATGAGCGCGCTCGCGACCCGCACGGGGGCGATCAACCTCGGGCAGGGGTTCCCCGACGAGGACGGCCCCGCCGAGGTGCTCGAGGCCGCCCGCGCCGCCATCGCCGACGGTGTCAACCAGTACCCGCCCGGGCTCGGTCACCCGGTGCTCCGACAGGCGATCGCCGCCCACCAGGCCCACTGGTACGGGCTCGGGTTCGACCCGGCGAGCGAGGTGCTCGTGACGGCCGGCGCGACCGAGGCCCTCGCCGCGACCGTGCTGGCCTTCGTCGATCGCGGTGACGAGGTCGTCACCTTCGAACCGTACTACGACGCCTATGCGGCGCTCATCGCCCGGGCGGGCGGCGTGCACCGCACGGTGCCGCTGCACTGGACGGCCGACGAGCCGGGCGGGCGCGGGGCATCCTGGCGCGTCGACCTCGACGAGCTGCGGCGGGCGGTCACCGACCGCACGCGGCTCATCGTCGTGAACTCGCCGCACAACCCGACCGGCGCCGTCTTCGACGACGAGGTCCTTGCGGCGATCGTCGAGCTCGCCGAGCGCCACGACGTGCTCATCGCGACCGACGAGGTCTACGAGCACCTCGCGTTCGACGCACCGCACCGCCCGATCGCGGCGCTGCCCGGCGCCCGCGAGCGCACGATCTCGATCTCCTCCGGCGGCAAGACCTTCTCGACGACCGGGTGGAAGGTGGGTTGGATCACCGCTCCCGCGCCGCTCGTGACCGCGGTGCTCGCCGTCAAGCAGTACCTCACCTACGTCAACGGGGCGCCGTTCCAGCCGGCGATCGCCACGGGCCTCGGCCTCCCCGACGCGTTCTTCGCCGGTGCCGCAGCAACGCTCGCGGCGAAGCGCGACGTGCTCACGGCGGGGCTCGAGCAGGCCGGCTTCACCGTCGCGCGCGCGCAGGCGGGCTACTTCGTCGTCGCGGATGCCACGCCGATCGGGTTCCCCGACGCGGCCGAGCTGTGCCGGCGGCTTCCCGAGCTCGCCGGCGTCGTCGGGGTGCCCGTGTCGGCGTTCGTGCACGCCGACCGGCACGACGCGTACCGCAGCCTCGTGCGCTTCGCCTTCTGCAAGCGGATGCCCGTGCTCGAGGAGGCCTCTGCGCGACTCGCCTCGCTCGGGTCGACCGCGTGACGTCGCCCGAGCGCCGGGCGGTCGCCGACGTCGCTCAGCGCCGCACGACCCCGTAGCGGCGGAGTGCGAGGGCCGGGTTCGTGCGTCGCACGGCGGCGATCCGCCCGCGCGAGATCCACGCGACCGCGATGCCCGGCTGCTCGCCGAGCGCCGCGAGCTCGACGCCCATGGGGTCGACGACGAGGCTGCGCCCGACGGCGACCGGCGGCGTCTGGTCGGCGGCGGCGAGGTAGACCGTGTTCTCGATCGCCCGAGCGAGCACGAGGGTGCGCCAGTGGTGCTCCTTCAGGGGGCCGCGCACCCACTCGGCGGGCACGAGCACGAGGTCGGCGCCGGCATCCACGATGACGCGCGTGACCTCGGGGAACCGCAGGTCGTAGCAGGTCTGCATGCCGACCTCGACTCCGTCGACCTCGAAGATCTCGGGCTCGTCGAGCGCTCCGGCGACGACTCGCTCCGACTCGAGCTGGCCGAACGCGTCGTAGAGGTGCTGCTTGCGGTACCGGGCGACGAGCTGCCCGCCGTCGTCGAGCGCGACGAGCGTGTTCGAGAATCGGGCGCCGTCGCCCGGCACCCGCTCGAGCACGCCCGCGACGAGGTGGACGCCGAGCTCGCCCGCGAGCGCCCCCAGCGCGCGTACGAACCCGCCGTCGAGCGGTTCGGCCGCGTCGGCCATCTCCTGGCCGAGCTCGGGCGTGAAGAACATCGAGTACTCGGGGAACACGACGAGCCGCGCCCCGCGCCCGACCGCGAGGCGTGCGAGGCGTTCGATCTCGCCGAGGTTCGCCGCGGCATCCGCCGTGGGGGCGAACTGCGCGATCGCGATCGCGAGCTCGCCGCCGTCGGATGCCTCGCCGCCCTGCCCGGCGTCGGGCGCCGTGTGGTCGTGGTCGGAAGCGGCAGCGGGTGTCATGACTCCAGCGTAGGCCGCGGCCGGCCGATCAGCCGAGGTCGGCGCGGTACAGCAGCTGCGACCAGACGCGGGCGGAGTCGACCGGTCGCGCGTCGGCGATGATCAGCCGGCCCGAGACCGTCACGTCGTCGACCTTGAGGAGCTCGGAGAACGGCGTGCCGTCGGCGGTCGACCCGGAGGCGAGGTTCGCTCGCACGCGCTCGGCGGAGGCCTCGACGTCGCCGTCCTCGGCGACGACCCAGACCAGGTGGTTGCGCGTCACGCCGTCCTCGTGCGAGACGCCGCCGCCGACCCAGCTGAACGACGACTCGTCCCCGAGCGACGGACGGTTGAGCATGGCCGCGAGCACGTTCCGCTCGTCGAGGGCCCGGGCCGCCTCGGCCCGTGCCTCGTCGTCGGCCGCCGTGTCGCCCTCGCGGACGCGGTCGAGCAGTTCGCCCGTGCTCGCGATCACCACGCGACCGTCGACCTCGGCGATGCGCTGCGACCACATCGCCGCCTCGCCGAGCGAGAGGTCGGCCCCGCCGTCCTCCTCGCCATACGCCCAGACGCCGTCGGCGGGCTCGCCGAGCACGGCGGTCAGCCGGTCGGCGGCGTCGTCGGGGGCGGCGAAGGCGAGCACGTCGCCCGCGTCGCCCTGCCAGTCGACGAAAGCCGTGACGTCCTCCAGCGAGACGCCGATCGTCTCCTCGACGTCGCCGGCGAGCTCGGCCCGGTTCCAGCCGAACGAGGCCGGCAGGATCATGCCGAGCTCCTCGTCGAGCACGCGTAGGCCGTCGACGCCGTCGCCTCCGTCGTCGATGCCGAGCGCGGCGCGCGCCGCGGCGTAGTCGGCGTAGGCGATGTCGGCCGGCCCGGCCGCGTCGCCCGGCACCGCGGCGAGCGCGGCCTCGAAGCCGGCGTCGGCGTTCGCTCCGCCGGAGGCGGCGCTCGCGCAGCCGGCCAGCAGGAGGACTGCCGCCCCGAGGGCGAGGGTCGCGGCGGCGCGCTGGATCACGGGAGCTCCGTTCTCGATCGGCCGCAACGGCCGAGCAGGGTTCGAGGTGGGTCGCACGCGGATGCCCCGGCGTGCGGTCGCACGCTAGCAGCCCGCCGCGGGGCGTCGCGATGGGGACCTCTCCCCCGTACGGCTCAGCGGCGGGCGCGGCGCTCGACGATGCCCCTGAGGCGCTCGAGCACCGGCAGCGCCGCCGCGAGCGCCGCGCGCTCGCCCGCGTCGAGCTCGGCGAGCGCGTCGCCGACGATGGCCGCGCTCGCCTCGTCGAAGCGGGCGAGCAGCTCGAGCGCCCGTGCGGTCGCGCGCACCTCGACCCGCCGGCCGTCGCCGGCCTGCGCGAGCCGTTCGACGAGTCCGGCCGACTCCATCGACTTCAGGAGGTTGCTCACCGTCGGCCGGCTGAGGCCGAGCTGGTCGGCCAGCGCTCCCGGCGAGGAGCGCACGCCGCCGGGGATCGCCCGCAGCACCTCGATCTGCGCGTCGGGGATGTCGGGCAGCCCCTCGGCGGCGCGCGCCGCGGAGAGCAGCGCGCGCCGCAGCGGGGAGACGACCAGGTTGAGCCGCGCGAGCGCGGGCGCGGCCGCAGCCTGCGTCGGCGCCGGTGTCACGGCGGGTACTGGGGTCTCGGGTCGGGTCACCGGCATCCGGTCAGTCTGCCACCGAGCCGCGCTCGACGGACGCCGAGAGCGACGCGCGCTCGTTGAGCGTCGAGGGGTGGAACCCCGCGGTGCGCTTGTAGTCGTCGGCGATCTGCTGGAGCTCGTCGGCCGGGATGACGTCGTGGACGTCGGCGAAGCCCTCGGGCGCCCGGTCGTACGCGAGCTGCATGACCCGCTCGGGTCCGAGTGCGCGGGTCATCTCGAGCAGGCGTGCGGTGGCGGGTCGGCGGTCGGCGTCGTACGCGTCGAGCGCGGTGCGGATCGCGGCCGTCGTGCTCGCCGCGTCGGGTCGCCCGGACGACGCGCCGAGCGCGGCGACCCCGTTCGCGAGGTGGAACGCGAGGGTACGCGCGTCGAGGATCGCCTGCGACGCCCCGTTCGACCCGTTCGGGTACATCGCGTGCGCCGCGTCGCCGAGGAGCACCGAGCTGCCGAAGCGCCAGGCGGGCAGCGCCTCGCGGTCGACCATCGGGTACTCGAGGATCTGGTCGGCCGCCGCGATCGTCGCCGGCACGTCGAGCCAGTCGAAGGTCCACTCCGAGAAGAGCTCGACGATCGGCTCGGGGTCGATGGGCAGGTTCCAGTCGGCGAGCTCGGTGGTGCCCTCGGGCGCCCGGCGCTCGGCGATGAAGTTGAGCCGGAGCGAGCCGGGGTCGTCGCCGTCGGCGGGTGCGAGCGGGTAGGCGACGAACTTCTGCTCGCCGTCGCCCGCCATGATCATGGTGCGGCCGTCGAGGTACGCCGGCACCGTGGCGGTGCCGCGCCAGAGCACGAGGCCCGACCAGACGGGGGCGCCGTCCTCGGGGTACTCCTGCGCGCGCAGGGTCGAGTGGATGCCGTCGGCTGCGATGAACACGTCGGCCGTGACCTCGAACTCCTCGCCGCTCGCGCGGGCGAAGCGCGCGTACTCGTGCTGCTCGCCGTGCTCGACGCCGACGAGGCGGCTGTCGAGACGGATCGCGTCGGCGCCGAGGCGACGGCGCACCTCGTCGACGAGCAGCATCTGGAACTCGCCGCGGTGCACCGAGAGCTGCGGCCAGCTGTAGCCCGCCTCGGTGCCGCGGGGCTCCGACCAGATCGGCTGGCCGAACCGGTTGTAGTACGAGAGCCGGCTCGGCTTCACGGCGATGCGCTCGGCGGCCTCGGCCAGGCCGAGCTCGGTGAGCTCGCGAACGGCGTGCGGCAGGAGGTTGATGCCCACCCCGAGCGGACGCAACGCGCTGACGCGCTCGTAGACCACGACGTCGGTGAACCCGGCGCGATGCAGGCTGAGCGCGGTGGCGAGTCCGCCGATGCCGGCCCCTGCGATGACGATCTTCAACATGTCCTCCTTGTCATGTTCGATCGGCACGCGATCGACATGGATAGTTTTGTCGCAAAACTATCGCTCGTCAAGGGGCCGCCGCGCCGAGCTCGCCCGCCTCGCTATGATCCACGGCATGACGACATTCCCGGTGATCACCGCGAGATCGTGGGTCGCCCCCGAGTACTTCCACGCCCGCTGGTGCGACGTGGCGACACATCCCGAGTGGGCGCCCGGAATGGAGTACATCCGACTCGACGAACCCCTGCGCATCGGCGTCCGCGGCGTGATGAAGACCCGCGACGGCGAGGAGACTCCGATGACGGTCAGCGACATCGTGCCCGGACTCGCTTTTCAGGACACCGTCTTCCTGGATGGCGGCACCCTGACGGTGCGCCACGAGTCGCACCCCGATGGCACGGGCAGCCGGCTGGAACTGCATGCCCGGATCGACGGGCCACGGGCGGAGGAGCTGGCGTCGAGTCTGGCCGGACTGGACGAAGTACTCGCCTCCGACCTGGCCGGCTTGATCGCCCTGGTGGAACGCGAACGCCGACAGCACGAGACGGGCGCCGCCACCGGCATCCAGCCGTCCTGACGCCCGCCGGCTTCACCCTCTGGGAACGCCGAAGGCCCGGAATCTCGATGATTCCGGGCCTCCATGTGCGGCGGGTGAGAATTCGACAGGGCGCGTGGCAGCTGGACGGTTTCGTAATCGGCACCACGACATCCCGAGCTCGCAGGAGATCTTCCAGCCGCATCTCAGTTCAGGGTGCACGCGCGATCCTCGGTACCGATCGGGGTCTGAGGATCGCCGTAGAAGACCGTTCCCACATCGGTATCACCGTCCGTAGATGAACTCCTCGGCGTGCGCGACTGCCTTCTTGAAGGAGTCGTTGCGCAGGGCCACGGCGTGGTCATCGGGTGGGGCCCCCGACGGAAGCGCCTCCATGTAGCCGGCGAGACCTTGTGGCCGAAGGACCCAGATTCCGCCGTGCGGCGGGAGATAGAACACGGCGAACGAGCGAGCCGCCGGGTCGTCCTCCCAGACGGGGACCACGGCGACGGCGGCCCCGGTGTCGACGTTCACCCACTGCGCGCGGGGGCGCGGTTGGTTCTCGTCATAGACACTCGGATCGAGGAACGGCGCGGTTCCCTCGCCCCAGCGTTCTTCGAAGCGCTCGTGAAAGATCGGAAAGACGGCGTAGTCGTAGCGGCGCCACGCCGATGCTGCGGTCTCCATGGCCTCCCTCTCGGTCAGTGCCCGCGAACGCTCACGGCACGCCAGCCGGGCGGGACCTTCGTCCTCGCCGCGGCCGTCGCCGCCTCAAGGTCCATCCCCTCTCCTTCGATCACCGTGGCGCCGCGGGTGAGGGGATCGGCGGCGATCATCGTCACCTTCCTGAGGTGGGACCGAACGGAGCCTTCGCCGGGCCCCGCAGGGGTTCGAGCGGAGCGGGTGGCTGCGATGTCTGTCATGTCTCCTCCATCACTGCGTCTGCCTCAGCGTTGCCGCGCCACCGGTCGCGGGCAGGGGGCACCCCCTCGCGAACGATGGTCCGCCCCGGATGAGCGCGGCGGGCGGCGAGGAGCGGACTCCTCGCCGCCGCTGCCGCTAGCTCGCGGCCACCTGCTGAGTGCCAGCCGTCGAGGTGATCGCGATCTTGCGCGGCTTCGCCTGCTCGCTGACCGGGATGATCACACTCAGCACGCCATTGTCGTAGTGCGCGCTGATGCCCGCCGTGTCGAGGCCGGCGCCGAGCGTGATCCGACGCAGGAACGCCCCGCTCGGTCGCTCGCGGACCAGCCACTTGGTGTCTTCGCTTGAACGCAGCGTTCGCTCGGCCCGAAGCGTCAGCAGTTGACCATCGACATCGACGTCCACCGATCCCGGGTCGATCCCGGGCAGGTCGGCTGCGAGCACATAGTGGTCGCCATCACGGTACAGATCGATCGGCATGACCCGCGGCCCCTGACTCGCGTCAAGCATGGACTCTGCGAGTCGGTCGATATCGCGAAACGGGTCCCAGAACATGGCCATGGTTTCGTCTCCTTCCGGTTCACCATTGACCGATGAGGATGAGCGATGTTCGCTCATCGCGGCGACAATATTAGCACTCTAGGTCAGCGAGTGCCAGATTCCGCGGGCAGCGCCGCATCTCTCGCAACGCCAGGCCGCGTGTTCGGCCGCCGAGACGCGCACCGCCCCGATAGCGTGGGAGCTGGATGTTCGTCGACCGCTTGGGGGAGCTCGATGTCAGTACGAAGCACGCCGTTCGTCCAGGACGGGGCGACCGGCCGCCGGGTGACCCCGTGGTGGCTCGCCTACCTCCTGGTGTTCCTTGTCCTGATCATCGGCGTGCAGGCGGGCGTCCTGGCGGTCTTCGCCTCCGCCTGGCCCGTCGAGCACGGCTCGCCCGAGGCGCAGCTGCAGGACATGATCTCCTTCGCCGCCGCGGGCCTCGCCCTCGTGCTCTGGGTGGTGCTGTTCGAACGCCGAAGGGTGAAGACGCTCGGATTCCGGCGGCCCGGGCGCGGCATCCTGACCCTCGTCGTCGGATTCGTCACCGGTGTCGTCCTCCTGTCGATCCCGGCCCTCTTCCTCTGGGCGATCGGCGCCTACGAGTCGGTCGGCGCTCCGGCCGGCGCGTCCTCGGGCTGGAACGCCCTCCCCCTCCTCGTGCTGCTCGCCCTCACCTTCGTCGTGCAGGGCGGCACCGAGGAGCTGCTGACCCGAGGATTCCTGCTCCAGAACGGCGGCCTGAAATTCCCGGGCTGGCTGGCGGTGCTGCTGCCCGCGCTGCTGTTCACGCTCATCCACGGCGTACTCGTGCACCCGCTGCCCTTCGCGATGATCTTCCTCTTCGCGCTCTTCGCCTCGTTCGTCGTGCTGCGCCAGGGCGCGCTCTGGATCGCGATCGGCGTGCACGCCGGCTGGAACTTCGCGATGGGCAACCTGTACGGCATCCCCGTGAGCGGCCTGCCGCCGCTGTCGACCTCGGCGGTGTACCTGCAGCCCGTCGCCGATGCGCCGGACTGGCTCACCGGAGGCGACTTCGGCACCGAGGCGAGCGTGCCCGCCGTGATCGTGCTGCTCATCGCCGCAGCCGTCGCGTTCGTCGTGTTCCGCCGCTGGGACGCCCGCCGTGACGCGAGCCTCCCCGAAGCGGCGCCTGCCGCCGAACTCGCCTGAACCGACTCGATCACCCCGACCCCGGCTCCGGGGTCCCGCGACGCCGCAGTTCCACCGCACCGTCCGTCTCGACCAGGAGGTCCGCCCGTGACGATCCGCAACACCCCCTACGTGCAGGATGCCGCGACCGGCAAGCGGGTCACCCGCTGGTGGCTGTCCTACCCCCTCGTCTTCATCGGGCTCGTCTTCGTCGTGCAGTTCGGCCTCATGGGCGTGTTCGAGCTCACCCTGCACCCGGAGCCCGGCTCGCCCGAGGCGCAGTGGCTCGAGATCCCCGCGAACCTGATCCCCGCGATCCTCCTGATCCTCTGGGTCGTGCTCTACGAGCGTCGCCACGTGAAGACCCTCGGCTTCCGCCGCCCCGGACGCGGTGTGCTCCTGCTCCTGCTCGGCATCCCGATCGGGGTGCTGATGATCTCCGTCCCGATCCTGTTCCTCTGGGCGACCGGCAACTACCGGCTCGTCGACCCGCCCGCCGGGGCGATCAGCGGCGGGTCCGCCGTGCTGCTCGTCCTCGCGCTCGTGCTCGCCCACGTCGTGCAGGGCGGCAACGAGGAGATCCTGATCCGCGGCTTCCTGATGCAGAACTCTGCCCTGCAGATGCCCGGCTGGCTCGCCGTCGTGCTGCCCGCACTCCTGTTCACGCTCATGCACGGCGTGCTCACCAAGCCGCTCGGCTTCACGACGATCATGGCCTACGCCGTCTTCGCAGCATTCGTCGTGCTGTGGCAGAACTCGCTCTGGCTCATCATCGGCATCCACGGCGGCTGGAACTGGGCCGAGGGCAACGTCTGGGGCGTGCAGGTCGACGGCATCAACGTGCAGACCACCGGCCTCATCTTCCTCGAGCCCGTCGACGGCGCACCCGTCTGGGTCACGGGCGGCGGCTTCGGCCCCGAGGGCAGCGTGGCGGGCGCCGTCGCACTGCTCCTCTTCGCGGGCGTCGCCTACCTGCTCTACCGCCGCAGCTCCCGCCGCACGCAGAGCGAGGCCGGCCTCACGGCTCCGCGCGTCGAGCAGGTCTGACGCATGGACATCGCGCTGATCTTCATCGGGATCGGCTTCGGCGTCTTCGCGATCGTCTGGTACCGGCGCCACGACCGCCCCGTCTGGCGCAGCCTCGGCATCACCGCGAACCGATGGAGCGCACTCGACGTCCTCGTCGGACTGGTGATCCCGCTCGTCGTGATCGGCCTCGTCTTCGTCGCGGAACTCGGGCTCGGGGCGATCGAGGTCTCCCCCGGCGCCTCGGACTGGTCGGGGCTCGGCGGCGCACTCGGCCAGATCATCGGCTACGCGCTGTTCGAAGAGGTGCTGTTCCGCGTGCTCCTGCTCAGCGGCCTCGTGATCCTCTTCCGCAACCTCGCCGCCGGCCGCTGGATCGCGGTCGCGATCGTCGCGGCGGCGTTCGGGGCCGTGCATCTCACGAACCCCAACGCGACGCTCATCGGGGCGTTCGGCACCGCGCTCGGCGGCGTCATCTACGGCATCGCCTTCCTTGCGACACGCGCGATCTGGCTGCCGGTCGCGCTGCACGTCTCGTGGAACCTCAGCCAGGCGCTCTGGGGCTTCCCGGTGAGCGGCACCACCGGATGGCCCGGATGGGTCACCTCGACGTCGGTCGGCGACGAGCTCCTCAACGGCGGCGCCTACGGCCCCGAGGGCGGGCTGCCCGGCATTCTCGCCCGCGTCGTGATCGCCGCGCTCGTGCTCGCCTACCTCAAGCTGCGCTGGCCGAACGGCCGCGTCGCCCCGCTCGAGTTCGCCCCCGACCCGGTGAAGCGCCCCGTCAACGTCGCGTGATCTCTCGCTCCTTCATGAGGGACAGGACGATCGAGGTGCTCAGCGGGTCGTGATCCGGTCAGGAGCCGCTGCTGGAGTTCGACGAACGGTCGGGCAGGTAGGGCTCGATCGCGGCGGCGAGCTTCGCCGGCGTCATCGACTGCAGCCAGATGCGGCCTGGGCCGTGGATCTCCGCGAGGAAGAGCGAGTCGCCGAAGAACTTGTTCTTGATGCCCTTGACCGAGGTGAACTCGAGGTTCATGCCGGCCTCGAACATCGCCAGATGGCCCGGGTGGATGAGCAGCGACTCGCCCGCAGCAAGCTCGTACTCGGTGATCTCGCCCGCGAGCTGCACCCAGGCCGTCCCGTTTCCGCTCAGCTTCTGGAAGACCACGCCCGCGCCGCCGAAGATGCCGGCGCCCAGCTTCTTCTGCAGCCCGACCGACACCTCCACGCCGGCCGTGCTCGCCGAATAGGAGCCCTGCTGCACCATGAACGAGTCGGACGCATCGATGTCGAGCTGACGGATCGTGCCCGGCAGTTGCGCGGCGAACGCGAGCAGGCCGCCCTGTGCGGGCGCGGTGTACTCGGTCAGGAACAGCTGGGCGCCGCCGAGCACCCGCTTGAGGCCGTTCATGAAGCCGCCACCGCCGCCGGTACCGTGCACCGTCGACGTGTCGAGGGCGAACCCCGGTGACATCCACGCCACGTCGCCGCCCTCGGCCACGACCCGCTCACCCCCGTCGAGGTGCAGTTCGAGGATCGGCATGGTCGTTCCCGCGATGGTCGACTTCATGCGATCCACGCGAACGGCCGGGCTCGCACCCCTGCTGTAGCGACATCCCGTCGGGGCTCGTGCCGCTCGGGCTCATCGCGGCGCCTCACGTGGTCCGCGAGCGGGGCACCGACCGACAGCGCCCCGGGAGAATGCCGAAGGCCCGGAATCTCGACGATTCCGGGCCTTCGTTTCGTTGCGGGGGCAGGATTTGAACCTACGACCTCTGGGTTATGAGCCCAGCGAGCTACCGAGCTGCTCCACCCCGCGTCACATGGACGAGTCTACACGGCTTCGAGGACCGCTCGGACCGACCGGCACCTTGGCGATCGCGGCGAGCGACGATCGCGGCGAGCGACGATCGCGGCGAGCGACGCGTCGGGAGTCCTCCGCGCTCGTCATCCGGAGCCGCCGTCTCCAGGCAAATGCAAAAGGCTCCTGATCTGGTGAAACACCTGATCAGGAGCCCTTCTTCGTTGCGGGGGCAGGATTTGAACCTACGACCTCTGGGTTATGAGCCCAGCGAGCTACCGAGCTGCTCCACCCCGCGGCACAAGAAGAAACTCTATCACCGGTTCTCGCGCTCGTCCAATCGAGGGGACCGTGGGGCGCCATCTCGCCGTGCCCGCTCGCCGCAACCGGCGCCCGGGCCCGCCGCCCCGACGTCCGACCCGCCGAACGTGCACTATCTGCACACTCCGCCGATTCCGTTGGAGATCTCCCACAGTGCGCCGCCGGGTTCGCCCGTGGCATCCGCGAACCTTTGTTAAGACTCTTTCCTTTCAGGTCGCCCACTTGGTACCGTCTCGCAACCGCCGTGATCGCGGCGGCCGGGACCACGATCGATGAGGATTCCATGTCACCACTCCCCCTGCTCCGCGGTGCGGCCGTCGCCGTCGCCGCCACCGCGCTCATCGCCACCGCCGCGACCGCGCCGGCCGCCGCCCATGGCAAGCACACCCCCGAGGGCCCGAGCGAGATCAACGGCTACCGCAGCGTCGGCTACCTGATGGCCGACACCCCGGTCACGCGCGACTTCCAGATCGCCGACCTGCTGAAGAACGGCGCCATCGAGGACGTCACGCACATCAACTACGCCTTCGGCAACGTCACCGAGAACCTCGTCTGCGAGATCACCGACGTGCCCGGGGAGGGCGACGCCTACAACGACTACCTCCGACTCGTCTCGCCGCAGGACTCGGTCGACGGCAAGCGCGACCAGAAGAACAAGCACCAGCGCCTCGCGGGCAACTTCAACCAGCTGAAGAAGCTCAAGCAGGTGAGCCCCGAGACGAAGGTGCTCGTCTCGCTCGGCGGCTGGACCTGGTCCGACCACTTCTCCGCCGCGGCCGCGACCGCCGAGAGCCGCGAGAAGCTCGTCTCCTCGTGCCTCGACATCTACCTCAAGGGCAACCTGCCGAAGGTCGGCAACCTCGGCGGCGAGGGCGTCGCCGCCGGCATCTTCGATGGCATCGACGTCGACTGGGAGTGGCCGGTCAACGGCGGCGAGACGTCGAACGCGAGCCCCGCCGACCGCGAGAACTTCCTCGCCCTGATGGAGGAGTTCCGCCGGCAGCTCGACGACTACGGCGCCGAGACCGGCGAGGACTACCTGCTCACCGCGTTCGCCCCGGCCGGCGGCTGGAACACGAACGCCGGCGGATGGACCGACCCGCGCCTGTTCGACGTCGTCGACTTCCTGAACATCCAGGGCTACGACTACGCGGGCGGATGGACCGGCAACACCGGCCACCAGGGCAACCTGCACCCCGACGGCTCGAACAACTGGGGCCTCGCGCTCGACAACGCCGTCGGCCTCTACACGGCCGCCGGAGCCCGCCCCGACCAGTTGAACATCGGCATCCCCGCCTACGGGCAGGGCTGGACGAACGTCACCGTCGGCGATCGCGCCGTCTGGACGCCCGACCCGGCCGTGACCTCGATCGGCACGAAGCCGTACTACGAGATCCGCTCGATCGGCGAGGGCTACTACGACCCCGCCATCGGCGCCTCGTGGCGCTACGACGCCGCAACCGGGCAGTGGTGGAGCCTCGACGACCCGAAGTCGGTGCAGCAGAAGGCCGAATGGCTCGCCGAGCAGGGCTTCGGCGGCGCGATGTGGTGGGACCTCTCGGGCGATTACCGCAATGAGCTCGGCTCGACCCTCGGCGACACCCTGCGCGCCGCCGAGGAGGGACCGCTCGACTGAGCCGGTCCGCGAAAGGCCGGATGCCTCGGAGCCGACGCTCCGAGGCATCCGTGCTGTTCGGGAAGGCGTGGGCTCGCGCGACGCGCGACTCTCGACCGATGGGCCTCGCTACCCGGCCGACGGAGCGCGCGCCACGAGCTCGTACGACAGCGGCAGCCAGCGCTCTGCCGGCCAGCCGTACATGCCCTCGCCGAGCTCGACCGTCGCCGGGAAGACCCGCCACGGCACCGAGTAGTGCTCGGTGAAGGCCTCGAGCTCGAGACCCGCGTCGCGGAGCGCCCCGAGCACCTCGTCGATCGGGTGCGACCACTCCCACGTGCGCGCGTGCTCGAGGCGCGCGTCGGCGTCGGCGTAGTCGCCAGGGTCGTCGAGGACCTCGGGTTCGGCGCTCTGGTACGCGTACCTGATCGAGGGGAGACCGCCGGGGCCGTCGTCGCCGTCGAAGACCATCGCGGTCGGATGCCCCTCCGCGAAGTAGAGGCGACCGCCGGGCTTCAGGTACCAGGCGACGATCCGCGCCCACTCGGCGACGTCGGGCAGCCAGTTGATGGTGCCCCACGTCACGAACACGAGGTCGAACGACTCGGGCTCGGGCAGCATGTGGCGCGCGTCGTACACGTTCGCCTCGATGAAGCGGGCCCGATCGGCGACGCCGATCTCGGCGGCCATGCGCCGCGCCTCGGCGACCGCCGCGGGCGAGAAGTCGATGCCGATGACGCTCGCGCCGCGGTTCACGAGCGAGAGCGAGTCGGAGCCGAAGTGGCACTGCAGGTGCAGCACGCGCACGCCCTCGAGTCCGTCGGGGAACAGCCGCTCGACCCCCGCCCGCGCGATGGGGTCGAGGACGCCCCCGCCCGCGCGAAGCGGCCCCTGGTCGTAGAACGTGCTCGCGAGGTGCACGCCGACGCGTTCGTCCCAGCCGGCCCGGTTGTCGTCGAGCCAGTCGCCCTCCCGCAGTCCGACGGTCATTCGCCGCTCGACTCCTCCGAGCCTCCGGTGCCGCCCTCCGCGTCGTTCGTCAGCGCGATCATCTTCGAGATCGTCTCGGCGAGCTTCGCGTCGGCGGCGCCGTACGCCACCCAGTCGCCCTCGGCGAGTGCGGCCTGCTTGTCCTTCAGGGCCTGCGCCGCCTGGTTCAGGAGCGCCTGCATCTCGTCGCTCGGCGCCTCGGGCGAGGTCGGCGTGCCGCCGTCGCCCTCGCCGGGGGTCGGGGTGGTGCCGGGCTCCACCTCGTTGTCGCCCGCCGAGGCACCCGAGTCGCCGCCGAAGAGCACGTCGAGCGCCTGGTCGAGCGTGTCCTGGAACGCGATCTGGTCGCCGAAGGCGACGAGCACCTTCTGCAGCAGCGGGTAGCTCGTGTCACCCGTCGACTTCACGTAGACCGGCTGCACGTAGAGAAGTCCGCCGCCGACCGGCACGGTCAGCAGGTTGCCGTTGATGACGTCGGACTGCCCCTGCTTCAGCAGGTTCAGCGACTGCGAGACGCTCGGGTCCGAGTTGAACTTGGCCTGCACCTGGCCGGGGCCGGGCACGTTGTCGTCCTCGGGCAGGGTGAGCAGCCGCAGCTTGCCGTAGCCCTCGGAGCGCTCGCCGTCGGTCGCGCCCGCGTCGGAGTCGACGGCGAGGTAGCCGCGCAGCACGTTGCGGCTCTCGTCGCCTCGGGCCTCGGGGATGAACGTCGAGTACAGCGAGTAGGCCGGCGCCTCCTGCCCGGGCATCTGCATCGTGAGGTAGTACGGCGGCTGCAGCAACGCGGTGTTCGCGCCCGCCGTCGGGTCCTTCGGGGTCGTCCACGCGTCTTCACGCGAGTAGAAGGGGCTCGCCTCGGTCACGTGGTAGCGGCCGAGCACGGCGCGCTGCACCTTGAACAGGTCGGAGGGGTAGCGCACGTGGCTCATCAGCTCGCCCGACATCTCGCTCATCGGCTCGATCGTCGACGGGAAGATCTTCTGCCACGTCTGGAGGATCGGGTCCTCCTCGTCCCACGCGTAGAGGGTCACGGTGCCGTCGTACGCGTCGACCGTGGCCTTCACCGAGTTGCGGATGTAGTTGATCTCGTCGAAGGCGAGCGCCGGCGAGAGCCCCTCGCTGTCGGCGATGGCCTCGCTCATGCTGACCTTGTTGGAGTACGGGTACTGGTCGGAGAGCGTGTAGCCGTCGACGATCCAGACGAGACGGTCGCCGACGATCGACGGGTACGTCTCGGAGTCGAGCGTCAGGTACGGGGCGACCTTCTGCACGCGCTGGATCGGGTCGCGGTCGTAGAGGATCTGCGAGTCGTCGGTGACCTGGTCGGAGAGGAAGATCTGCTCCGACTGGAACTTCAGCGCGTAGACGAGCTTCGTGAAGATGTTGTCGAGCTTCGGCCCGCCGTCGCCCGAGAACGTCGTCTGCGTCTGCTCCTCGTTGTCGCCGCCCGCCGGGTAGTCGAGCTCGATGGGCTCGCTGTCCTTCGGGGCGCCGACGATCGAGTACTGCGGCGAGCTCTCGCCGAAGTAGACGCGCGGCTCGAACTCGCCGAGCGAGCCCGTCTGCGGGATGCCCGACTCGAGGAACACCGGCTGCCCGTCGACCGAGCGCTGGTTGCCGGCCGCCGCGACGAGGCCGTAGCCGTGCGTGTAGACGAGGTGCGAGTTGAACCAGGTCTCGGCGTCGCCGAGGCCGGAGAGCTTGACGTCGCGCACCGCGACCACCGTGTCCTGCGTGGTGCCGTCGACCTCGTAGCGGTCGACATCGAGCTGCTTCGGGAACTGGTAGTACTGGCGGAACTGCTCGAGCTGCGAGAACGCGGGCGAGATCACCAGCGGGTCCATCAGGCGGATGTTCGCCGTGGTCTCGGCGTCCGAGCGGAGCGCGCCGGGCTCGGCGTCGGTCTCGGCCTCGAACGGGATCTCCTCGACGTCCTCGACGTTGTACGCGTCGCGCGTCAGGTCGATGTTGCGCTGGATGAAGGGGGCCTCGAGCGACTTCGCGTTCGGGTCGACCTGGAAGCGCTGCACCACCCACGGGTAGAGCGAGCTGATCAGCAGGCTCGTCACGATGAGGAGCGCGGTGCCGACGAGCGGCAGCCGCCAGCGGCCCATCACCGCGGTCACGAAGAAGAGGATGGCGACGACGACCGCGATGCCGGCGAGGATGCCCCGCCCGGGGATCGTGGCGTTGACGTCGGTGTAGGCGGCTCCGGTGATGAGCGTGCCCGTCTCGGTGACGGTCGCGTACTGGTCGAGCCAGATGCTGACGCCCTGGAGCAGCAGGTAGAGGCCGGCGGTCACGGCGATCTGGATGCGCGCCGACTTGGAGATGACGACCTCGCGGCCGCTGACCCGGATCGCACCGTAGAGGTAGTTCGTCGCGATGACGAGGAGCACCGAGAGCAGCACGACCGCCGAGGCGAAGCCGACGACGCTGCGGTAGAAGGGCAGCTCGAACACGAAGAAGCCGACGTCGAAGCCGAACTGCGGGTCGGTCTGGCCGAACGGAGTGCGGTTCAGCCACGCGAGCGTGACCTCCCAGCGGCTCGACGCCGAGACTCCCGCGAAGACGCCGAGCACGACCGGGATGCCGTACATCGCGAGGCGGCGCAGCGGCTCGAAGACCTCCTGGTAGCGGTCGAGCTGCGAGTTGAGCTTCGCGTAGACCGGGCGGGTGCGGTAGGCGATCTGGATCGAGGCCCAGATCGGCACCGCCATCGCGAGGAACCCGATGACGAACAGCGAGACGCGCGCGATCCACTCGGTCGTCAGCACCGAGAGGAACCCGAGCTGCTGGAACCAGAGCACGTCGGTGTAGAGCCCCGCGAACACGAAGAACGCGATCACGAGGGCGGCCACCACCCCGATCGTGATCGCGATCGGCGCACGACGGCGCGGGATCCTCGGTTCTTGCGGCTGTGCTGACACTCTCGGCCTCTGCTTCGGTCGGGACGGGATCGAGACTCCATCCTAGAGTCGCGATGCTTGGAATCTGCTGGTCAGGAAGCGGTGCACGACGGGTAGGAGCCCGTCAGCTCGCCGTCTCCGAGGTCTTCGACGATCGTGCGGGCCTGGTCGAGCGTCGACACCGCGAACACGCTCATGCCGTCGGGCACGTTGCCGACGACCTCGTCGCAGTTCGACTCGGGCGCGAGGAACCAGTCGGCCCCGGCGCCGTCGGCGCCCCAGAGCTTCTGCCGGATGCCGCCGATCGCCCCCACGGCGCCCGCCGAGTCGATCGTGCCGGTGCCCGCGACGATCTCGCCTCCGGTCATCGCGCCGGGAGTGAGCTCGTCGACGATGCCGAGCGCGAACATCATGCCCGCGCTGGGACCGCCGACGTTGTCGAGCTGCAGCTCGACATCGATCGGGAACTCGTAGTGCATGCGCACGCCCACGCCGAGCACGGCCGTGCCGTCGCGGTCGACGGGGGTGACCTCGACGGTCAGCGGCTCGCCGTCGCGGACGATGTCGATCGAGGCCGGGGTCTCCGTGCCGTGCTCGCGGACCGCCGACTGCAGCTCGCCGATGGAGTTCACCGGGGTGCCGTCGAGCGAGATCACGACGTCGCCCTCTTCGAGCACGCCGTCGGCGGGCGAGCCCTCGAGGAGCCCGACGATCGTCACCTCGCGCGGGAACTCGTAGCCGAGCTCGACGAGTGCGGCCGCGATCGCGTCCTGTTGCGAGTCGACCATGGCCGCCTCGTTCTGGGCGTCGCGGTCCTCGTTGCTGACGCCGGGCGGGAAGACCGCCTCGATCGGCATGACGGTGCGCGTCGTGTCGCCCCACGCCCAGAGCACCTCGAGCCAGTTCGGGGTGTTGCCGGGCCTGCCGACGACCGAGACGGTGAGCAGGTTGAGTTCGCCCTCGGTCGGGTACGTCGTCTCGTCGGGGATCGCGATCAGCGGCACCTCTTCGCCGTCGGCGTTCTCGGCGACGCCGAGGGTGTCGTAGACGGGGCCGGGCTGCTCGATCACGTACGGCGAGGGCAGCAGCCCGAACACGATCGCGATGACCGTGGCGACGGTGACGGCGGCCCACCCGATGCGCTCGCGCCGCGAGCGCCGACCGTGCTCGACGGGCGCCGACGAGTCATCGGTGAACAGGGCCATCGGGCAGTCCTTTCGCGCCGTTCGCGGCGACGGGCCGGTCGTTCGCGGCGACGGGCCGTGGTGGAGGGGCGGGCCGAGCCGGCGCTGTTCGCGAAGGGCGGACACCCGGATTGCAAGCCTAGGCCATTTCCCAGACGAGAGGCCGGATGCCCGCGTTACGGTGGAGGAGACGAGAGCTGGAGGTGGCGCACGTGGCCGATCAAGAGGGCGGAGCCGGCGACCGGAACCCCGAGGACGAGTTCCGCGACATGCTGCGCGAACTGCTGTCCGGAGCCGGTGGCATCGACCCGACGAGCCTCGCGGGCGCCGCGGGCCTGCCGAACGACCCGGCGAGCGTCGCCGCACTCTTCGGCCAACTGCAGCAGGCGATGAGCCGCAGCGGCGACGGCATCGACTGGAGCGTCGCGACCCGCCAGGGCGAGGAGCGCGCGGCGACCGGCCAGACCCAGATCTCCGACGCCGACCGCGCCCGGTTCGACCAGGCCTTCCAGGTCGCGTCGCTCTGGCTCGACGAGGCCGTCGACTTCTCCGCTCCTCCGCAGACGCCCGAGGTCATCACGCGGCGCGCGTGGGTCGCGGCGACCATGCCCATCTGGACCCAGCTCGCCGAGCCGGTCGCGCTCTCGATCTCCGATGCCCTCACCCGGGTGATGCTCGAGCAGGCGCCCGAGGAGATGCGCGGCATGATCGAGAACGCGAGCAAGATGCTCCGCGGCATCGGCGGCGCGCTGTTCGCGATGCAACTCGGGCAGGTCGTCGGCCAGCTGTCGACCGAGGTCGTCTCGGGCGGCGACATCGGCATCCCCCTCCTCGACGACTCGCGCGCGGCAATCCTCCCGCAGAACGCGGCCGTGTTCGGCGAGGGCCTCGACATCCCGGCCGACCAGGTCGAGCTCTACCTCGCCGTGCGCGAGCTCGCGCACGCCCGGCTCTTCCGCCACGCGCGCTGGCTGCGCCTGCACCTCATCACCGCGATCACCGCGTTCGCGCGCGGCATCGACATCGACACCGAGCGCCTCGAGGAGCTCGCCGAGGGCTTCGACCCCTCCAACACCGACGAGCTGCGCCAGGCGGTCGTCGGCGGCACGCTGATCCGCCCCAAGAGCGAGGCGCAGCAGGCGGCGCTCGGCCGGCTCGAGACGATGCTCGCGCTCGTCGAGGGCTGGGTCGACCAGGTCACGGCGGATGCCACGGGCCGGCTCCCGCGCACCGATGCCATCGCCGAGTCGATCCGGCGCCGTCGGGCCTCGGGCGGGCCGGCCGAGTCGGCGTTCGCCACGCTCGTCGGGCTCGAGCTGCGCCCGCGCCGCCTCCGCGAGGCGACCGCGATGTGGCGCGCCGTGACCGAGGCGGTCGGCGTCGAGGCGCGCGACGCCCTCTGGGCGCACCCCGACCTGCTGCCCACCTCGGCCGACCTCGACGACCCGAGCGCGCTCGTCGCCCGCCTGACG
This sequence comes from Agromyces sp. NPDC058104, assembly GCF_042884835.1. Lineage (NCBI taxonomy): Bacteria > Bacillati > Actinomycetota > Actinomycetes > Micrococcales > Microbacteriaceae > Agromyces > Agromyces sp. NPDC058104. Next base: position 158,855 of record NZ_JBHVTD010000001.1, read on the forward strand.
GGCAACGACGAGGCCGAGAACGAGGCCGACGACGAGTTCGACCAGGCGCTCGAGCAGCTGCTGCGCGGTGAGACCCCGGCCGGCCCCGGCGAGGACGGCGAGACTCCCGCGAGCTGACGGCCTGCGCCGACGGGGCCTGTGGAGGGATTCCGACGCTGGGCGCGCCTCTGCGGGAGGCTCTCCGCATGTCACCGCGCATCGATCCGGCCCTCCCGCTCGTCTGGCGCTCCCCCGGCGAGCTGCAGCTCGGCGGCGAGGTGCCGCGCGTCGTCCTCCGCGACCCCGGTCAGCTCGAGACCGGGCTCCTCAGCGCGCTCCGGCACGGCGTCGGCCGCGCGACGCTCGAGACGATCGGCACCGGTCTGGGCGGCACCCCCGCCGAGGTCGAGCGGCTGCTCGCGGTGCTCGCGCCCACGTTCGAGGTCGAACCGGTCGACGACACCCATGAGGCTCCTGGGCCGGTGCTGCTCGACGCCGACGGCACGTTCGGCGTGCTGCTCGAGCGACGGCTCGTCGAGCTGGGGCACCGCGTGCTCGGCCGCGACGCCATCGAGGCGACCACGACGGCTGCGCCGGCGCTCGTCGTGATCGCGGCGCACTGGGTCGTGCAGCCCGCACGCCATCTGCCGTGGCTGCGCGCCGACGTCCCGCACCTGGCGGTCGTCGACGACGAGGCGGGCTGGCGCGTCGGTCCGCTCGTCGAGCCCGGTGCCGGCCCGTGCCTCCGCTGCCTCGAGCTCGCCCGGCGCGATCGCGACCCGGCGTGGCCGGTCATCGCCGCGCAGCTCGCCGGGCGACCGGCACCGCCCGCGGCACGCGGCATCCGTGCGCTCGTCGATGCCGCCTCGGCCGCGGCGGCCGCCGTCGACGACCGGCTGCGCCTCGGCGAGACGCACCTCGCCGAGCGGAGCCTCAGGCTCGGGGCCGTCGGCCGCCCGCAGGGTGCGAGCCATCGGCCGCACCCCGAGTGCGGTTGTCGAGCTCTTGGAGGAAGCGCGACGGCTCCCGCTCTCCGCGCTGCCCGTCGCCCAGGCGCGCCCAGCTCAGCTCGAGCCGGCGCCGTGCCCGCGTGAGCCCGACGTAGAGCAGGCGGCGCTCCTCGTCGATCGCGTCGAAGCCCTTCGCGTAGCTGATCGGCAGCATGCCCTCGCTGAGGCCGACGAGGTGCACCTCGTCCCATTCGAGGCCCTTCGCCGAGTGGAGCGTCGCGAGCGTCACGACGGCGAGCGCGGGCTCGTGCTGCGCCTCGGCGCGCGCCCGCAGCTCGTCGGCGAACTGGCGGAAGGTCGTGCCCTCGGGGGCGTCGTCGACGAGGCGGGCGATCGCGTTGAGCGACTCCCAGCGGGTGCGCACCGCTCCGGGGCCCTCGGGCGCCTGCACGCTCCAGCCGAGCGAGCGGAGCACGTCGCTGACCGACTTGAAGAGCGGCTCGCCGGTGATCGTGAGCGCCGCGGCGCGCAGGGCGTGCACGGCCTCGCGCACCTCGGGCTGGTCGAAGAAGCGCGCGGCCCCGCGCACCCGCGACCCGACGCCGACCTCGTCGAGCGCGCGCTCGAGGATCGCCGACTGCGAGTTCACGCGCATCAGCACCGCGATGGCCTCGGGGGCGACGCCCGCGTCGATGCGCTCCCTGATGCGGGTCGCGACGCCTCTCGCCTCGGCGAGGTCGGAGGCGTACTCGGTCACCGCCGGCTCGGGCGCACGCTCGCCGCGTGCGACGGCGGTGAGCCGCAGCGCGCCCTCGCGGCCCCGCATGAGCCGGTTCGCGGTGTCGACGATCTGGCCGGTCGACCGGTAGTTGCGCTCGAGGCGCACGACCGTCGCGTCGGAGTAGCGCCGCTCGAAGCCGAGCAGGTAGCCCGAGCTCGCCCCGGCGAACGAGTAGATGGTCTGGCTCGCGTCGCCGACGACGCAGAGCTCGCTGCGGTCGCCGAGCCAGAGCTCGAGCAGCTGCTGCTGGGCCGGCGAGACGTCCTGGTACTCGTCGACGATGAAGTGGCGGTAGCTCTCGCGCACCTGCATCGCGACGGAGGGCTCCGACTCGATCATTCCCGCGGTGGCGAGCAGCACGTCCTCGAAATCGAGCATGCGCCGCTCGTCCTTCACCTGCTCGTACGACTCGACGAGCTCGAGGAACTGCTCGGCGGTGAGCCGCCCCGGCGCCCCGCGCATCGCGAGCCGTGCCGCATACGACTCGGGACCCTGCACGCTCACCTTGCGCCACTCGATCTCGGCGGCGACGTCGCGCAGCGTCGCCACGTCGACCTTGAGCTTCACCCGCTCGGCCGCCTGGCCGAGCAGCCGCCCCTTGTAGTCGAGCACGCGCGGCGCCGGTCCGCCGACGACGATCGGCCAGAAGTGGTTGAGCTGCGCGAGCGCCGCGGCGTGGAAGGTGCGCGCCCTGACGGCGCCCGCCCCGAGCGCGCCGAGCCGCGCCCGCAGCTCGGCGGCGGCCCTCGAGGTGAAGGTGAGCGCCATCACCCGCGCGGGGTCGTAGGCGCCTGAGGCCACCCCGTACGCGATGCGGTGCGTGATCGCCCTGGTCTTGCCCGTGCCGGCGCCGGCGAGCACGCAGACCGGCCCGTGCAGCGCCTCCGCGACGACGCGCTGCTCGGCGTCGAGCCCGTCGAGGAGGGGATCCCCGGTGACGACGCCGGGATCGAGGTCGTCGAGCGGGCCCGCGTCGGGGCCCGCGTGCGTGCCCGCGCCCGTCATGAGGCCGACCACGCGGGAGCGGGATCGGGCCTCGTCACCGGCCCGCCGTACCAGTGCTCGATGAGCCAGCGCGCGATCGACGTCTCGCCCGGCAGGGTCACGCCACCCCACGACTCGGCGAGCTCCTCGCGGCTGAACCAGCGCAGCTCGAGGATCTCCTCGCCGTCGGGCTTCGCGGTCGCCGGGTCGACGCCGGGAGCGACCCGTGCCGCGAACCCGAGCATGAGGCTCGCCGGGAACGGCCACGGCTGCGAGCCGCGGTACTCGACCCGGTCGACGGCGAGTCCGGCCTCCTCGTGGATCTCGCGCACGACGGCCTCCTCCAGCGACTCGCCGGGTTCGACGAAGCCGGCGAGGAGCGAGAACCGGCGCTGCTCCCACAGCGCGTTCGACCCGAGCAGCAGACGATCGTCGTCGTCGGTGACGAGCACGATCACGGCCGGATCGGTGCGCGGGAAGAGCATCGCGGCATCCGCGTCGCAGCGCCGCGCCCATCCGGCCTGCACCGGCGTCGTCGTCGCCCCGCATCGCGGGCAGAAGCCGTGCGACGCGTGCCAGTTCGCGAGCGCGAGCGCCTCGACGAAGAGCCCGGCACCGAGCTGGTCGAGCTGCGTCGCCGCGACGCGGAGGCCGACCCACCGCGCCTCCTCGGGCTCCACCGCGGCGGCCGTCTCGTCGTCGACGACGCGCAGCTCGTAGGCGACCGTCGGGGCGTCGCCGCGACCGAGGTAGGCGCGGAGCGAGCCCGTGGGGGCATCGGCCGGGAGCAGGAGCTCGATCGCCGGCGCCGACCCGTCGACCTGCGCTGCGAGCAGCACCCGGTCGCCGTGGACGAGCAGCACCCGCGACGCCGGGTCGGCGTCGAAGTCGTCGAAGATCGCCGGATCGGCGCGCCGCTCGGCGTCGCGATCGATCACGGCCCGTGCGAACGGTGGAGTCGGGCCCGGATCGTTCACTTCGCCCCTCTCGCGGCTGGATGCGGAGTCGGCGGGAAGGTGTGGCGGTCGCCCGTCGCCGGGTGATGCCTGCTTAAGCTGAATGCCATGGCCAGACCCCCTCTCACTCTAGCCGCGTTGGCCACGGCGGCGGTGCCCGGACTCGAGGTCAGCGCCGCACGGGCGCACACGCGGCGCAGCCACGGGGCCTTCGACGCCGTCGAGTTCCGCACCGGCGACGACCGCCATCTCATCATCCGCGTCCCGCGTTCGCAGGCTGCCGAGTCCGAGCAGTCCGCCGACCTCGTGGCGCTCCGCGCCCTCACGCCCGGGATCCGGGGCCGCCTCGACTTCGCGGTGCCGTCGTTCATCGGCCAGGCGCCCATCGACGGCACGCGCGCCGTCGTCACCGACTTCATCCCCGGGGTCGTCTCGACCGCCGACCAGCTGACCGCGCACGACCGGCTCGCCGAGTCGGTCGGCCTCGCGATCGCCGCCATCCACTCCCTGCCGACGGGGTTCGTCGGCGACGCCGGCCTCACCAGGCAGGATGCCGCGGAGACCCGCGAGTCGGTCGTCGCCCTCATCGGCCGCGCCGCCGACACCGGGCGGCTCCCTGCGGCGCTCCTCCGCCGCTGGGAGGAGGCCACCGACGACGACACGCTCTGGCGGTTCCGTCCGACGGTCGTGCACGGCACGCTCACCGCCGACTCGATCCTGAACGACGGCGAGACCGTGACCGGCGTGATCGGCTGGTCGGGGCTCGCCGAGGGCGACCCGGCCCGCGACCTGCACTGGCTCCTGACCTCCCGCGGTGCGGCGGCGGAGCGGGCGCTCGGCGCGTACATCGCCGCGCGTGAGGGCGGCGCCGACGCGCACCTGCCGCAGCGCGCCCTGCTCTACGGCGAGCTCGAGCTCGCACGATGGCTGCTGCACGGCATCGACGAGCGCGACGACGCGATCGTCGAGGACGCGGTCGGCCTCCTCGACGGGCTCGTCGAGAGCGTCCACGACCATTCGAGCGAGCCGCTCTCGCCCGAGACGGGCCCGATCCTCGCCGTCGGCGACGTCGAGCGGATGCTCGACGAGACCCCGCTCGACCGGCTTCCCGCCGAGCGCGGCGGGGCGATGCTCACCGACAGCTACGACTTCTCTGAGCTCGACCGGCACGAGGCCCGCTCGGCCGGCGCACCGCCCATGGATGCCACGGCGCCCATCCCGCTCGACCTCAGCGACTGGGGCGACGCGGCACCCGACGCCGGCTCGAGCGGATCGGGGCGCGATCACGCCCGCGGCGACGAGGGCTCGACCGGCGCACCGTCGGACGAGGTCACCGACGACCAGGCACGCCGCAACTCCGCCTCGTCGTAGATCCGCTCGGGCCTGATGACCCGATCGTCCTCGACGAAGTAGAAGACGGCGTCGACGACGTCGGGGTCGACCCCCGCCCAGCTCGCGTACGCGAGACGGTAGAGCGCGAGCTGGGTCTGCTTGAGCTCGAGGTCGCGCGCGTCGCGGGGTGCCTTGCCCGTCTTCCAGTCGACGACCTGCACGCGGATGCCCCGGGCACCGAGCTCGGACTCGGGCGCGATGTCGTAGACGGCGTCGAGCTTGCACACGAAGACGTTGCCGCCGATCGGGAGGTGCAGTTCGAGCTCGACGGCGGCCGGCCTGCGGTCGCCCCACTCGGAGGCGGCGAAGGTGGCCTGGAGCGCGCGAAGCCGCTCTGGTGCGATGTCGCCGCGCTCGGGGTCGACGGCGACGGTCTCGTCGTCGGGCCCGACGCCCTCGCCGTGCTCGCCGAGGGCGTCGAGGTCGTCGAGTCCGCCGAGGTCGTCGACGCCGCCGACGGATCGGTCGGATCGGCCGACGTCACCGGGTCGGTCGGATCCGTCGTCCCACGAGCCGGGGCCGAGGCCGTCGAGCCCGTCGAACTCGTCGACCACGGCGAGCGCGCGCTGCTCGACCCACTCGTGGAAGAGCGTGCCGATGCGCGTCGCCCGGAACGGTCGCTGCGGCATGGGGCGCCGGAGCCCCGCGGCGACCGCGAGCGGGTCGTCGACGTAGTCCTTGAACCGCGACGCGGGCACCCGCACGGGGATCTCGGGCGCCTCCGCCGGCTCGTGGCGGCGTCGGCGCTCTTCGAGCAGCAGCCGGAGCTCGTCGGCGAGGCGCGGACCGATGCCGGCACCGCTCGGCCGGAGGGCGGCGGCACGCACGGCCTCGGCCGCCGCCTCGACGACGGTGCGCCGGTGGCCGAGCGGATCGAGCGGCCAGCTCACGCGCTCGGCGGTTCCGGTGCGGGGGTTCTCGTCGTGCTCGGGCGCCCCGGGGAGGACGTCGGGCGGCACGACGCCCGCCTGCACGAGCTCGCGCAGGAACGGGCTCGGCTGGCGCGGCGCCTTCTGCGTCGACCACCACGAACCGGTGAGCAGCAGCTCGGTGCGGGCGCGCGTCAGCGCCACGTAGGCGAGCCGGCGCTCCTCCTCGGCGTGGCGCTCGCGGTTCTCGTCGGCGAACGCCGAGACGGCGGCGTCGAACTCGGCCTGGCTCTGCACGCCGCGCCACTGCAGCTCGGGCAGCTCGTCGGCGTCGCCCTTGAACTCGTTCGGCAGCTCGCCGAACGCGAGCCACCCCTTCGTCGACCGCGGCTTCGACGGCACCTCGGCATCGACCATGCGCGGGATCGCCACGAGATCCCATTCGAGGCCCTTCGATCCGTGGATCGAGAGCACCTGCACCGCGCCGGGCTCGGGTTCGTCCTGGCGGGGCGAGAGCCGGTCGCGCTGCTCGGCCTCGGTGAGCCAGGTGAGGAAGGCCCCGAGCGTCGGCTGCTCGCTCATCTCGACGAAGCCGATGAGCAGTTCGTCGAACGCCTCGAGGCTCGGCGCGCCGAGCGGCTGCTCGGCGTTGGCCGCCACCTCGAGGTCGAGCAGCAGCTCCTGCTGCACGAGGCTCACGAAGTCGATGAGCCCGAGGCCCGCGCGCCGGCGGAGCGCCTGGAGCTGGGCCCCCGCGCGCCGCATGCGTGCGAGCCCCGTCTCGCTGAACCCGCGGAGCGCGGAGTGCTCGTCAGGCGCCGTGAGGAGGAAGTCGAGGGCGTCGACGATCGACGGCGACTCGTCGACGGCGATCGAGGTGCGCAGGCCGCGCCGGACCTCGTCGGCGAGGCGCCGGTTGGCGAGGTCGCGATCGGCGAGCCACTTGGCGAGCGAGCGCAGGGCGTCGAGGTCGGCGGGGCCGATGCGCCAGCGGGCGCCGCCGAGCACCCGGACGAGCTCGGAGCCGGCGGACGGGTCGTGCACGACGCGGAGCACGCACACGAGGTCGGCGATGACCGGCTGGTCGAGCAGCCCCGCCATGCCGAGCACGTGCACGGGCACCCCGCGGGCGCGCAGCGCCTCGGTGAACACGTCGACGTTGGCGAAGGTGCGGCAGAGCAGCGCCCCGCTCGCGCCCTCGCCTGCGCGACCGAGCCGCTTCGCGAACCAGTCGGCGACCGTTGCCGCCTCGTCGTCGATGGTCTCGCTCCAGCCCACGTCGAGACGGCCCGGCCCGGCGAACGGCGACGCGCTCAGCGGCGCCTTCGGGATGCCCGCGTCGAGCGGGGCGATGAGCGCGTTCGCGGCGTCGAGCACGATGCGGGGATTGCGCCAGCTCGTCGAGAGGTCGTAGACGGCCGCCTCGCCGCCGGCGGCGAAGTCGCGCCCGAAGCGGGCGAGGTTCGCGGCACTCGCACCGCGCCAGCCGTAGATCGACTGGTCGGGGTCGCCGACGGCCATGACGGCGTGACCGCCGAAGAGCACCGAGAGCAGGCGCGTCTGCACGACGCTCGTGTCCTGGTACTCGTCGAGCAGGACCGTGCGGTAGCGCTCGCGGTGCGCCGCGACGACCTCGGGGTGCCGTTCGCAGATCGCGAGCGCGAGCGAGACCTGGTCGGAGAACTCGACGAATCCGCGCTGCTGCTTGACCGTGGCGTAGGCGTCGGCGAGCTCGAGGAGCGGCGGCAGCGCGCCGACGACGCCCAGCGCGTCGACGAACGTCGCGAAGTCGGTGCGCTTGCGGGGCGCCTCGATCGGCAGCCCCTCCATCTGGAGGAAGTCGCGCACCATCACGCGCACGTCGCGGCTCTCGGCCACGTTCTCGGCCAGCGCCCTGCTGAGGCCGAGCACCGCCCCGGTGACCTTCTCGAGGGAGGCGTCGAGCTCGACCAGCCGGGGGTCGGCCGAGGCGGCCACGACCCCGCGCGCGAGCTGCCAGGCCGCGGCCTCGCCGAGCACCGAGGCATCGGGCTCGCGCCCGATGAGCATCGCGTGCTCGCGGTAGATCGAACTCGCGAAGGCGTTGTAGGTGCCGACCGCAGCCGACTCGATCGGGTCGAGCGCGACGGCGGCGATGCCCTCGCCGACGAGCTGCGCCACGCGATCTCTCACCCGCTCGGCCAGCTCGCCCGCGGCCTTGCGGGTGAAGGTGAGGCCGAGCACCTCGGGCACCTCCACATGCCCGTTGGCGAGCAGCCACACCACGCGATTCGCCATCGTCTCGGTCTTGCCGCTGCCGGCACCGGCGACGACGATGCTCTGGCCGTGCGGATCGGCCTCGATGACCGCGCGCTGCTCGGGCGTCGGCGCGTGCAGGCCCAGGCGGGTGGCGATCTCGAGCGCGCTCAGCGCCTGCCCGCTCACGCCGACACCGCCGGCACGAGGTGGACGCGATACTGCCAGGCCCCGAAGCGCGAACCGAAGCCGAGCTCGGCCGGCCCGTCGAACGCGCCGCCGGCCATCGTGCGGGCGACCGCGTCGAGCCGCTCGCGGAACTCCGCCTCCGCCTCGTCGTCGAACGGCTGCTGCGCCCGCTCGGTGTAGCCGTTGCCCGAGGACGGCTTCGCGAGGTAGACGAGCTTCGCCCCGCCGAGGATGCCGCGGTTCGGCACCGCGCCGGCGCGCGCGGCGAGCTGGTAGGCGGCCAGCTGCGGGTGCGCGGCCGTCTGCGCCGCCGTCGGCGGTGTGCGACCCGTCTTCAGGTCGACGATGACCGTCGTGCCGTCGGCCGAGGCCTCGACCCGGTCGATCGTGCCCGTGATCCGCACGCGCCCGAGCTCGAGCGAGAACCGCCCCTCCGCCTCGAGCAGCACCTTGCCGTCGTCGGCGAAGCCGGCGAGGTAGTCGGCCGCGCCCTCGGCCATGCGCCGCGCGCCCCGCCGCTCGCGCTCGGCGACCCAGCCCGCCTCGAATCGGATGTCGCGCAGACGCTGCTCGACGCCCGCCCACAGCGTCTCGATGCTCGTGTCGCCGTCGTCTCGCGCCCCGGCCTCCTCGACCACGGCGTGCACGATCGTGCCGATCGACGCGGCGATGCCGGACGGCGGCGACGCCACGTGGTCGATGAACCAGCCGAGCGGCGACTCCTCGACGCGATCGATCTGCGACGGCGAGACGGCCACGACCGCGTCGGGGTCGCCCTCGAGGTCGACGAGGGGTGCCGTCGTCGAGGGCGCAGCGAGCCCGTACCAGTCGTCGGGGTGGGCGCCGGGAACGCCGGCCTCGGCGAGCAGCGCGAGCGCGGCCGGCGCCTCGCCCCCGGGCGACGCCGCCGTCTCGCGCCGGAGCGCCCCGACGAGGCCTCGGAGGTGCAGCGGCCGACCGCGCGGCGCGCGCAGCCGATCGGGCGCGTAGCCCATGAGCATCGAGGGCTGCTCGTCGTCGTTCGCGGTGCAGCTGAGCACGAGCTGGCGTTCGGCGCGCGACGCGGCGAGCGCGAACAGGCGCAGCTCGTCGCTGCGCACGGCGATGCGCGCCTCGGGCACGGACTCGACGGTCGGCAGCGGCGCGCCCGCACGCACGGCCGCGGCGGTGCGCGCGAGGAGCCCGGCGTGCAGCAGGGTGCCGCGCGGGCGGAGGTTCGGCCAGACCCCGTCTTGCAGGCCGGCGACGACGACCACCTCGAACGAGCGGCCGATGAGCGCCGGCGGCGTCGTCACGAGCACCGTCTCGGCGCTGCGCTGCGGCGCGAGCGAGTCTTCGGGCAGCTCGCTCGCGAGCACCTCGTCGACGAACCGCACCGCAGGGGCGTCGGGCTCGCGCTCGACGAAGCGCTGCGCGGCGGCGAAGAGCGCCACCGCGGCGTCGAGCGAGCGGTTCGCCTCGTCGGCGAGCACACCGGTGCCCGCCGCCTGCGCCCCCCACTCGGCGGCGAGGCCGCTGCCCTCCCAGAGGACCCAGAGGAGTTCTTCGACGGTGCGGCCGCGCACGGCCTCGGCACGCGCCGTGGCGACGAGCCGGGCGAGCCGGGCGGCGCGCCGGGCCGGGGCCGCGTCGATCGAGTCGAATCCGCCGGGTGCGCCGAGCGCCTCGACGAGCAGCTCGTCGCCCGTTCGGTCGCCGCCGTTCGCGAGCTCCTCGTGGCGGAGGGCGAGCCGCAGTCGGCGGAGCCCCACGCCGTCGAGGCGCCCGATGGGCCCGGTGAGCAGCGCGACCGCGAGCTCGGCGGTGAGCGGCTCGCGCTCGAGCACGAGCGAGGCGGCCGTGAGCAGGGCCGCGGCGGCCGGGGCGTCGCGGAGCGCGGTGCGCGCTGCGCTGCCGGCCGTCGGCACCTCGGCGAGCGCGAGGCCGCGCTCGAAGGCCGGGACGTCGCCGCCGGAGCGCAGGACGACCGCCATCTCGGACCAGGGGACGCCGTCGAGGAGGTGGCGCTCGCGGAGCACGGCGGCCACGGCGCGGCACTCGGCGGCGTGCGAGGGCGCCTCGATGCCGAGGACGGGTGCGAGCGACGCCCGCGTCGGCCGGTTCGGCCGGGCCGGGGTGCGGGCGGCCCGGCCCTGCGGCAACGACCCCGTCGAGGCATCATCGGCCCCCGCCACCGTGGCGACTCGGTGGGCGCCGCCGAGGGCCGCGCCGATGTGCGCGGTCGTGGACTGCACGACCGCGCGGAGCTCGGCCGTGCCGCGGTGCACGACGGGCAGCACGTGCCGCTCGACCTGCGCCCCGTCGAGCACGTTCGAGAGGGCGCCGAGCAACTCGGGCCGGCCGCCGCGGAAGCCGTTGCTCGCGACGTCGGGGTCGCCGATCGCGATCACCTGGACCCCGCGCGCGGCGAACGCGCCGAGGAGTGCGGCGGTGGCCTCGGTGGCCTCCTGGGCGTCGTCGACGACGATGAGCCTGAGCCGGGCGAGCAGGCCGAGCGCGGCCGCGGCGCCGGCGTCGTCGACGCTTCGGCGCACGACGGCCGCGGCGAACGCCGCGAGCTCGGCGGAGTCGAACTGGTCGGGGCGCAGCTGGGCCTTCACCTCGTCGTACTCGGCGAGGAAGTCGGCGGCCGCCACCCACTCGGGGCGCTCGCAGCGCCGCCCGAGCCGGGCGAGCGCCTCGGCGTCGACGCCGTGCTCGACGGCGCGCATGAGCAGGTCGCGCAGCTCGGTGCGGAACCCGCGCAGCACCCGCACCTCGGGTGTCAGCGGGTCGGGCCAGTCGGGGCCGAACCCGTCGCGGATGCCGCCGTCGAGGAGCTCGCCGACGATGTGGTCGTGCTCGGCGCCCGTGAGCAGGGTCACCGAGGCCCCCGTGTACGCGCGCACGAGCTGGAACGCGATGGAGTTCGCGGTGCGGGCGAGCGGGCCGCGCGTCGTGAGGCCGAGGCGCACGGCGAGCGCGTCCCTCAGCGCGGTCGCCGCGGTGCGGGTCGCCGAGACGACGAGCACCTCGTCGCTCGAGTGGCCGAGCCGTTCGATGCGGTCGGCGACGAGCTCGATCGCGAGGCTCGTCTTGCCGCTGCCGGGGGCGCCGAAGACCGCCGCGTGAGCGCCGCCCGAGAGGTCGCGCACGAGATCTGGAACGGTTCGGGTGCCCTGCATGTCGGCAACGTTAACCCGTTCCGCCGACAGTGAACGCGAACGGCTCGGCACGGCACGATGTGTAGGGTTTGAGCAAGAGCAGAAAGGCGCACCGTGGACGTTCGCATCGGCATCCAGAACTCCCCCCGTGAACTCGGGTTCGAGACCTCGCAGTCGGCCGCAGAGGTCGAGCAGGCGGTCGCGGCGGCCCTCGCCGGGCAGTCACCGCTGCTCAAGCTCGCCGACGACAAGGGCACGGTCTTCGTGGTGCCCGCCGCAGCGCTCGCGTACGTCGAGATCGGCTCCGAGGAGTCGCGTCGCGTCGGCTTCGTCGCCTGACGATGGAGCTCCTCTTCATCACCCTCGGCGGCGCCATCCTCGGCATCGCCGCGCACTTCGCGCTCCCCTACCGCCAGATGCGCGGCGTCGCGCTCGTGCCCTCGATCGGCGCGGCCGTCGCCGCCGTCGTGTGGGTCGGGCTGACGTGGCTCGGCTGGGCGTGGGACGGCGGGTGGATCTGGGTGGTCTCGCTCGTCGCGGCCGGCCTCGCCTCGGCGGCGGCGGCCTACCTCATCGGCCCCGGCCGGCAGAAGGCGGATGCCGCGCTCTTCGAGCGCCTCTCCCGCCCGGGCGCCAGCCGAGCCTGACTCGCTCGGTGCGGGCCGCGAGCGGCTCGCACCGACCGGCACCGCCCTCCCTCGTGGCATCCGGCGATCGCATCGACCCGGGTGCCCGCGCTCGGGCCGAATCGCGTCAGGCCGTGAGCCCGAGCGCGTCCATGCGACGCGTGTGCTCGGCGATGAGCTCGGTGAAGACCGGCTCGACCCGCTCGCCGGCGGTGCGATCCGCCGACTCCGAGGCGCGCAGCGCCGAGCGGGCGACGAGCAGGGTGTCGCCCACGATGCTCCGGCCCCACAGGGCGAGCCGATCGGCGAGGCCCGGTTCGGCCTCGATCGCGGCGCGCAGCTCGGCCTCGAGCACCTCGGCGATGCCGCCCTCGGCGAGGATGCCGCGGACGCGTGCGCCGAGCACGGTGGGAAGCCCCTCGGCCAGGCGCGAGAAGTAGTCGTCGAGCATGCCAGACGTGACGTGCACGCCGAGCAGCAGCTCGTGCCAGTCGGCACCGGCCGTCGATTCGCCGAGCCGATCGGTCGCGGGTGCGAACGGCACCATGACCCCCTCGGGCTCGACGCCGAGGTGACGCAGCTCGGCGATGAGCTCGTGGTGGCGACGGAGGGCGACGCCCGCTGCGGCGCTCAGCCCCTCCTTCGAGCGCATCGACGGGGCGCCGAGCACAGCGGTCGACAGGCTCTCGAAGAACTCGAGCTGGATGTACGCGGCCTGCCCGAGGAACGGCACGGGCTCGGGCACGAGCTCGGTGAAGTCGACCTTGGTGACCTCCGTCGGGGCGACCCGGGGTCGCAGCCGCGGAAGCTCGGGGCGCGCACCGCGCCTGCTGGACCAGAACACCACGAACACAGCCTATCCGAGGCGCACAGGGACTCTCCGATAGGGTGTAAGGGCATGCGGACATCGGATCCGCGGCCGTGCGCCCGGGGTTGAAGTCGAGGCGCACCTCACGACCTTCATTCTCGAAGCACGACCGACAGGCAGATTTGTGACCACCTTCACCGACCTCGGCATCGCGTCCGACATCGTCGACGCACTCGCCGGGAAGGGCATCGTCGATGCCTTCCCCATCCAGGAGCAGACCATCCCCCTCGCCCTCTCGGGCCAGGACATCATCGGCCAGGCGAAGACCGGCACCGGCAAGACCTTCGGGTTCGGCCTCCCGCTGATCCAGCGGCTCGGCGACGACCCGGCCCCCGGCGTCAAGGCGCTCGTGGTCGTGCCGACCCGCGAGCTCGCGGTGCAGGTCTCCGAAGACCTCGAGCTCGCCACCTCGAACCGCCCCACCAAGATCGTCTCGATCTACGGCGGAAAGGCGTACGAGGGCCAGATCGAGCAGATCAAGGCCGGCGCCCAGATCGTCGTCGGCACCCCGGGGCGCCTCCTCGACCTCGCGAGCCAGCGCCTCCTGAACCTCGGCGAGGTGCAGGAGATCGTGCTCGACGAGGCCGACAAGATGCTCGACCTCGGCTTCCTCTCCGACATCGAGAAGATCTTCTCCAAGGTGCCCGCCGTGCGTCACACCATGCTCTTCTCGGCGACCATGCCCGGCCCGATCGTCGCCCTCGCGCGCCGCTTCATGTCGAAGCCGATCCACATCCGCGCGAACGACCCCGACGAGGGCCTCACCCAGGCGAACATCAAGCACCTCGTGTACCGCGCGCACTCGCTCGACAAGGACGAGGTGATCGCGCGCATCCTCCAGGCCGAGGGCCGCGGCAAGACCGTCATCTTCACGCGCACCAAGCGTGCGGCCGCCAAGCTCGTCGAGGAGCTCAACGATCGCGGCTTCAACGCCGCGGCGGTGCACGGCGACCTCAACCAGGACCAGCGCGAGCGCGCGATGGCGGCCTTCAAGGCCGGCAAGAAGGACGTGCTCATCGCGACGGACGTCGCGGCGCGCGGCATCGACGTCGACGACGTCACGCACGTGATCAACCACACCATCCCCGACGACGACAAGACCTACCTGCACCGCGCGGGACGCACGGGCCGCGCCGGCAAGACGGGCATCGCCGTCACGTTCGTCGACTGGGACGACCTGCACAAGTGGGCGCTCATCAACCGAGCACTCGAGTTCGGCCAGCCCGAGCCGACCGAGACGTACTCGTCGAGCCCGCACCTCTTCACCGACCTCGACATCCCCGCCGGCACCAAGGGGCGCCTGAAGCCGGCGGCCCCCGCGGCCAGCGCGACGCGTTCGAGCACCGCCGGCCGCAGCGACCGCGGCGGCCGCCGCGAGGGCAACGGCGAGCGCCGCGAGGGCGACGGCGAGCGCGCCCCCCGCACCCGCAACCGCCGCCGCACTCGGGCGGGCGAGCCCACCACGGGCGAGTCGGCGCCGGCGAAGGCCGACGCCGCGGGCGACGCCGCCGTCAAGGAGCCGGGCACCGGCACCCACGACGGCAAGGGCCACGAGCACCACGACGGCAAGCCCGCTCCGCGTCGTCGTCGCCGTCGCGGCGGCGCCGGTCGCGCGGGCGCCGCAGGTTCGGCTCCGGCAGCACCGCAGGTGTAGGCGGCGGGGCCTCACGGCCCCCGCGCCTCATCTCCGACACGACGAGCGCGCCGGCACCTCCGCTCCGGGGCGTGCCGGCGCGCTCGTCCTGTTGAAGCGAAGACGCCGAGCCGCGCGGCTACGCCTCCCGCACGGCGGGCGGCAGCACCACCGCGGCCCCGCGCCCCTCGGCGACGAGCCGCGCGACGACGTCGGGCGCCGTGCGGCACTCGCCCAGTCGGTTCGTCTTGCCGGTGCCGTGGTAGTCGCTCGAGCCGGTGATCGCCAGCCCGAACCTCGCCGCGAGCTCGCGCAGCCGGGGCTTCGCGTCCGCCTGGTTCTCGGGGTGGTCGACCTCGAGCCCGAAGAGCCCGGCGTCGACGAGCTGGCCGAGCCGCTTGGGCGGCACGATCCGCTCGGCGCCGCGCGTGCCCGGGTGCGCGAGCACCGGCACGCCGCCGGCCTCGCGGATGAGGCGTACCCCGGTGAGCGGATCGGGCGCGTAGTGCGGCTGCGCGTAGCCGGCGCTCGGGTGCAGGATGCCGGAGAACGCCGCCGACCGCGTCTCGACGAGGCCGCGGGCGACGAGGGCGTCGGCGATGTGCGGGCGCCCGATGGTCGCGCCCTCCGCGGTCTGCGCGAGCACGTCGTCCCAGCTGAGGTCGTAGTCGCGGCCGATGCGGCGCACGATCTGCTCGGCCCGCGTGAGACGCGACTCGCGGATGCGCGCGGTCTCGGCGAGGAGCGACTCGTCGAGCGGGTCGATCAGGTAGCCGAGCAGGTGCACGCTCGCGAAGCCCTCGCGCGTCGACAGCTCCATGCCGGGGATGAGGGCGACACCGGTCTCCTCGACCGCGGCCGCGGCCTCGGCCCAGCCGCTCGTCGAGTCGTGGTCGGTGAGCGCGACGCCCCAGAGCCCGGCCGCGGCCGCCTGCCGCATGAGCTCGGCGGGCGCCTCCGTGCCGTCCGACACCGTCGAGTGGGTGTGCAGGTCGGCTTCGCCGGGCACGGCGCGGGCATCGGACATCCCCCAATGCTATCGACGCCCCGCGGCGAGGCGACGGGCGCGCGGCGTTCACCGGGCGTTCCCAGCGTCGATGCACCTAGTGTGGATGGAATGCTCCCCCGCATCCTCGGCTGGGTCGTCGTACTCGGCACCGCCGCCGCAGCGCTCGTGCTCGTCTGGCCGCAGGCGTTCGGCCTGCAGAACCAGTGGATCGCCGCCCATGTGGTCGCCCTCCGCGGGGTGGCCGCGGTCTGCGGCGGCATCGCCGCTGTGGTCTTCGCGCTCCTCGCGATCCCGCGCCGCTCGCGCCGCTTCGCGATCGCGATGGCCGTCGTCTTCGCCCTCTTCGCGGGCGGCAACGTCGTGGTGCTCGCGGTGCGCGGCGCCGGCAGCGTGGATGCCGTGGGCGCGACCCCGCCCGACTCCGTG
The DNA here is from genome assembly GCF_042884835.1 of Agromyces sp. NPDC058104. Lineage (NCBI taxonomy): Bacteria > Bacillati > Actinomycetota > Actinomycetes > Micrococcales > Microbacteriaceae > Agromyces > Agromyces sp. NPDC058104. The sequence continues at coordinate 174,895 of NZ_JBHVTD010000001.1, forward strand.
ACGGTGCTGGCGTGGAACACCCTCGGCGAGGTGCCCGACGCGTCGACCATCGCGGGCCTCGCCCTCGACGAGGGCGCCGACGTCGTCGTGCTGCCCGAGACCACCGACCCGCTCGGCGAGGAGGTCGCGATCGCGATGCGCGAGGGCGGATCGCCGATGTGGGTGCACACGCTCGCCTACGACGACGTGGCGAAGGCGCGGTCGACGACGCTGCTCATCAGCCCCGAGCTCGGCGACTACGAGGTCGTCTCGGCCGAGGCGCCCGGCCCGCCCGGCAACACGAACACGCTGCCGAGCGTCGTCGCCGACCCCGTCTCGGGCGACGGGCCCCGCATCGTCGCCGTGCACGCCGTCGCGCCCATCCGATGGGAGCTGCGCAACTGGCGCAGCGATCTCGACTGGCTCGCCGAGCAGTGCACGGGCGAGAACGTGATCATGGCGGGCGACTTCAATGCGACGGTCGACCACTTCGCCGGTCGCGGCGTCGACGGCGGCGACCTGGGCCGATGCCGGGATGCCGCGGCCGCGGCCCGCTCGGCGGCGCTCGGCACCTGGCCGGCGAGCGTGCCCGAGCTGCTCGGCAGCCCGATCGACCATGTGATGGCGACGCCCGGCTGGACGGTCGAGCGCTTCGAGGTGATCGGCACCCTCGACGACGCGGGCAGCGACCACCGCCCGATCGCGGCGACGCTCGTCCGCGCCGGCTGAGCCGTTCGCGCGGGTGCCTCCGCCGACGGGTCGGCGCGCTCCGCGGCGGCTCGGCCCCCGGCGGGCGGTGCGAGAATGGAGCCATGGCGAACTCGAGCGACACCTCCACCACTGAGACCGCGGCTCCGGCCACCACGAACGGCGACGAGGCCGGGCGCAACGCGAACCGCTCGACGACGCCCGGATCCGAGGGCTTCAAGGACTTCATCGGCAGCGGCTGGGCCGACCGCGACGAGACGCTGCCGCAGGCCAGGCCGCAGGCCGCCCACGCCGCCGAGCGCCGTGCGAAGGTCTCCGCAGCGTTCCCCGGCCAGCGCCTCATCATTCCCGCGGGCGACATGAAGCAGCGCGCGAACGACACCGACTACCCGTACCGCGCGCACACGGCGTTCGCGCATCTCACGGGCTGGGGCTCCGACTCCGAGCCGGGCGCGCTGCTCGTGCTCGAGCCGACCGGCGACTCGGGCCACGAGGCGACCGTGTACTTCCGCGAGCGCGCGGGCCGCGATTCCGAGGAGTTCTACGCGAACGCCGCGATCGGCGAGTTCTGGATCGGGCCCCGTCCCTCCCTCGCCCACGTCGCGGCCGACCTCGCCGTCGCGACCCGCGACATCCACGACTTCGACGCGGTCGTCGACGCCGTCGACACCGCGACGCTCGTCCTCCGCGAGGCCGACTCGGCCGTGACCGAGCGAATCGACCACGCCCGCATCCGCTTCGCCGCCGAGCGCGTGCTCAGCGAGAACGCGCAGGACGCGGCGTTCTCGCTCGAGGTCGGCGGCGAGCACGAGCCCGACGGTGAGCTCGCCCGCGTCGTGAGCGAGCTGCGTCTCGTGAAGGACGACTACGAGATCGCCGAGATGCGGGCCGCGATCGACGCGACCGAGCGCGGCTTCGGCGAGGTGCTCGCCGAGCTCCCCCGCATCACCGCGGAGGTGCGCGGCGAGCGCGTCATCGAGGGCGTCTTCGCGACCCGCGCACGCCTCGACGGCAACGACGTGGGCTACGGCTCGATCGCAGCGGCCGGCCCGCACGCGACGATCCTGCACTGGACCCGCAACGACGGCCCCGTCGTGCCCGGCGACCTCGTGCTGCTCGACGCGGGCGTCGAGATGGACTCGTACTACACGGCCGACATCACGCGCACCTTCCCGGTGAACGGCACCTTCTCGGACGTGCAGCGACAGGTCTACGAGGCCGTGCTCGAGGCCGCCGACGCCGCGTTCGCGATCGTGAAGCCGGGCGTCGTGTTCCGCGAGGTGCACGCCGCGGCGATGCAGGTCATCGCCCGCAAGACGGCCGAATGGGGCTTCCTGCCCGTCTCGGCCGAGGAGTCGCTGGAGCCCGAGAACCAGTTCCACCGCCGGTACATGGTGCACGGCACGAGCCACCACCTCGGCCTCGACGTGCACGACTGCGCGCAGGCCCGCCGCGAGCTCTACATGGACGGCGTCATCGAGGCCGGCATGATCTTCACGATCGAGCCGGGCCTCTACTTCCAGCCCGACGACCTGACGGTCCCGGCGGAGTTCCGCGGCATCGGCGTCCGGATCGAGGACGACATCCTCGTGACCGCCGACGGCGCCGAGAACCTCTCCGTACGCATCCCCCGCACCGTGGATGCCGTCGAGGCGTGGGTGCAGGGCGCGCGCGGCTGACGCCGGGTCGACTCAGGAGGCCGGGTTCGCCGCGCGCGCCGCGCGGCGGGCCCGCCACCATGCCCAGAACCGGGCGAGGAGCCGCTTGATGAACGCGGCGAGGCGCTTCGCCCACGCGAACTCGGTGCCCAGGACGGCGAGGCCGACGAAGACGACGAGCCAGCCCGGGCCGGGCAGCGGCACGAGCAGCAGCCCGCCGATCGCGATGACTCCGCCGAGCACGCCGACGATCACCCGGTAGGCGCGACGCAGCACCGGCCGGTCGTCCAGACGGGCGCGGATGCCCCGGAGCAGGCGCCGAAGCGGCCGGTCGGCCCGCTCGCCCTCGGCGATCTCGCGGTCGATCTCGAGTTCGAGTCCCGGCTCACGGTCGTCCGGCTCAGTGCGCGTCATGACGACACGATATATCGCGAGTCTGGGAGCGGGCCGGGCCGCCCGACCGCGCCGGAGAAAGGCGCGTCGGGCCCCCGGCCTGACGAGACGGCTCGGGCGGGCTACGCCTCGCGGTCGCCGGCCTCGGCGGCGCGACGGGCGCGCTGCTCGGTCTCGCGGGCCTCGCGCGCGGCGCGGCGCGCGGCATCCTGCGCCTCGCCGTAGGTGAGCCCGCGGGGCGCCTCCTCGGCAGGGGCGGCCGGTGCGGATGCCTCTCCGTCGGCGTTCGCACCGGCGGGAGCCGCGGGCTGTGCGGGAGCCGCCGGCTCGGCGGGTGCGGCCGGAGCGGCGGGTGCGGCCGGAGCGGCCGGCGGCCCGACGACGGCGGTCGTCTGCCCCGGTGCGGGCGGGAAGACCTGGCCGGAGGTGCCGAGCACGTTGCGGGCCCGCGCCACGTGGGCGGGCTCGGCGATGATCGCGTAGCGGGTGGCGAGCACCTGCATGACCGAGGTGAAGTCGCGCCTGCGCCGGTTGACCGAGTAGGAGACGACGCTGAAGATCATGCCGAAGCCGGCGCCGATGAGCACCGCGGCGCCGAGGATTCCGAGCGAGGCGCCCGACGGGGCGAAGATGAAGAACAGGAGCCCGAGGAAGAGGCCGAACCACGCGCCCGACAGCGCGCCGGCCCCGGCGGCGCGGCTCCAGGTGAGTCGGCCGGTGATGCGTTCGACGCTCGTGAGGTCGGTGCCGACGATCGCCAGCTCCTTCACGGGGAACTCGGCCTTCGAGAGCTGGTCGACCGCGGCCTGCGCCTCGGCGTAGGTCTCGAAGCTCGCCACGGTCTCGCCCTTCGGCAGCGTCGGGAGCTCGCGGCCGGCACGGCCACCGTACGGCGTCTGGTTGGTCACCCGCCCATTCTCCCATGCCGGGGTGCGGCAGGGCCGGAATGAGGCCCGCGACGAGGCATCCGGGGGCTAAGTTGGATTCGTGAGCGCAACGAGAGTCTTCGTCGCCCGACTCGCCGGGTGCGCCGTCTTCGACCCCGCCGGCGATCGGGTCGGCAAGGTGCGCGACGTCCTCGTCGTGTACCGCAAGAGCGACCCTCCGCGCGTCGTCGGCCTCATCGTCGAGATCCCCGGCAAGCGCCGCGTCTTCGTCTCGATCGGCCGCGTCACCTCGATCGGCGGCGGCCAGATCATCACGACCGGGCTCATCAACCTGCGCCGCTTCGAGCAGCGCGGCGGCGAGGTGCGCGTCATCGCCGAGATGCTCGGCCGCAAGGTGCTGTTCAACGACGGCTCGGGCACGGCGACCATCGAGGACGTCGCGATCGAGGAGCAGGAGCCCGGCGAGTGGGAGGTCGACCAGCTCTTCGTGCGCCGACCCAAGGGCGCCTCGCCGTTCTCGAAAGGGCAGTCGGCCTACGTCACCTGGCGCGAGGTGCGCGAGCAGACGTCGAAGGGCGAGGCCCAGTCGGCCGAGCAGCTCATCGCGACCTACTCCGAGCTGAAGCCGGCCGACCTCGCGTCGACCCTGCTCGACCTCCCGGCGCAGCGCCGGCAGGAGGTCGCGGAGGAACTGCCCGACGACCGCCTGGCCGACGTGCTCGAGGAGATGCCCGAGTCCGACCAGGTCGTCATCCTCGCGGGACTCGGCGACGACCGCGCCGCCGACGTGCTCGATCACATGCAGCCCGACGACGCCGCCGACCTCATCGCCCAGCTCCCGGAGGAGCGCGGCGAGCACCTGCTCGAGCTCATGGAGCCCGAGGAGGCCGAGGACGTCCGCTTCCTGCTCTCCTACGGCCCCGACACCGCCGGCGGCCTCATGACCACCGAGCCGATCATCGTGTCGGCCGATGCGACGGTCGCCGAGGGGCTCGCCCTGATCCGCCGCCACGACCTGCCGCCGGCGCTCGGCGCCGCCGTCTGCGTGACGCTGCCGCCCTACGAGCCGCCGACGGGCCGGTTCCTCGGCATCGTGCACTTCCAGCGGATGCTGCGCTACCCGCCGCACGAGCGACTCGGCACCCTGATCGACCAGGGTCTCGAGCCGGTGACGGCCGACACCTCGGCCGCCGAGGTGAGCCGCATCCTCGCGAGCTACGACCTGGTGTCCGTGCCGGTCGTCGACGAGAAGCACCGACTCGTCGGGGTGGTGACGATTGACGACGTGCTCGACTACCTGCTGCCCGATGACTGGCGAAGTCACCCAGAAGAAGACGAGCTGGCCAAGCGCAGCACCGCGCGGGCGCAGCTGACGACGGGAAGCATCCCGATCCCATACGGAAGGAGGGGAGCAGATGGCACGCGCTGAGTCGGAGGACCGTCGATTCGATACGCCGAAGGGCATCCGCCGGAACGCCCCCTTCCGCGGGGGCTCGGGCGACAGCGACCGCTTCGGTCGCTTCACCGAGTGGGTGGCGCGCGGCATGGGCACCCCGGCCTTCCTGCTCGGGCTGTCGGTGTTCGCCATCGGCTGGATGGCGTGGAACACCTTCGCGCCCGAGCCGTGGCGGTTCGACTCGATCGCGATCGGCTTCACGGCGCTCACCCTCGTGCTCTCGCTCCAGGCGAGCTATGCGGCCCCGCTCATCCTGCTCGCGCAGAACCGACAGGACGACCGCGACCGCGTGCAGATCGAGCAGGACCGGCAGCGCGCGGAGCGCAACCTCGCCGACACCGAGTACCTCGCCCGCGAGGTCGTCGCCCTGCGCCTCGCCGTGAAGGACCTGGCGTCGAAGGAGTTCATCCGGGCCGAGCTGCGCTCGATCCTCGACGAGCTCGACCGTCGCGACGAGGAGGAGGCCGAGCATGCCGGCTGAGCCGGCCGAGACCGCGACCCCGCTCGAGCAGGCCGTGCTGCGCGCGCTCGAGTCGGTCATCGACCCCGAGATCCGCAAGCCCATCACCGAGCTCGACATGGTCGACCGCGTCGTCGAGGCCGGCGGCGGCCGGGTCGACGTCGGCATCCGCCTGACGATCGTCGGATGCCCCGCGTCCGACCGGATCGAGCGCGACGTGCGACAGGCCGCCGAGTCGGTGACGGGGGCCGGCAACGCCGCCGTCGAGCTCTCGGTCATGACGCCCGAGCAGCGCGCGGCGCTCACCGAACGGCTCCGCGGCGGCCGGGCCCGCACGAACCCGTTCGGACCGGGGTCGCTCACGAAGGTGATCGCGGTCACGAGCGGCAAGGGCGGCGTCGGCAAGTCGACGATCACCGCGAACCTCGCGGTGGCGCTCGCGGCGCGCGGCCTCTCCGTCGGGCTCGTCGACGCCGACGTGCACGGCTTCTCGATCCCGGGGCTGCTCGGCCTCGTCGACGACGACGGTCTCGCGACCCGCCCCACGCGGGTCGACGACATGATCCTGCCCCCGGTCTCGCACGGGGTGAAGGTCATCTCCATCGGCATGTTCGTCGAGCCGACCGCCCCCGGCGGGCGAGCCTCGTCGACGGCGGTGGCATGGCGCGGCCCGATGCTGCACCGCACGCTCTCGCAGTTCCTCACGGACGTCTACTTCGGCGACCTCGACGTGCTGCTCGTCGACCTGCCGCCCGGCACCGGCGACATCGCGATCTCGCTCGGGCAGTTGCTGCCGAACGCCGAGGTCGTCGTCGTGACGACCCCGCAGGCCGCAGCGGCCGACGTCGCCGAGCGCTCGGGCGTCGTCGCCCGGCAGACGGGCCAGCGCATCGTCGGCGTCGTCGAGAACATGGCCGCGCTCGTACAGCCCGACGGCACCCTCCTCGAGCTCTTCGGATCGGGCGGCGGCGAGCTCGTCGCCGAACGGCTCTCGCAGGGCGTCGACGGCGCCGCGGGCGAGCCGGTGCCGCTCCTCGCGAGCGTACCGCTCAGCATGGCGCTGCGACAGGGCGGCGACACGGGCGTCCCGGTCGTCGTCGCCGCGCCCGACGACCCCGCGGCCCGCGCGATCGAGCAGGTCGCCGCGGCGCTCTCGTCGATGCCGCGTTCGCTCGCGGGGCGCCGGCTCGACGTCTCGGTCCGGTGATCCGGATGCCACGCGCTGCAGCCGCTCGGCGGGGCGCGTGGGTCCGGGCAGGCCTCCCCACGGTGATCGCGCCCGGGCGGCGACGCGTTGCCGGCGCGATCGCAGCGCTCGCGCTGATCGGGTCGCTCGCGGCCTGCAACCCGCCGGTGCCGATCGACGACCCCGATCCGCCCCCGCTTCCCGAGGGCCTCAGTGCGGGTGTGCAGCAGGGCCGCCTCGACGTCGAGGCCCGTCGGATCGTGGTGCACCTCGAGAACGCCGGCCCCACGCCGGTGTCGATCGGGCGGGTCGACCTCGACGTGCCCGCGCTCGGCGCAGTGCTCGAGTACACCGATGTCGTCGAGCTGTCGGCCGACGACGCGATCGACCTGCGTCTCGAGCTGCCGCCGCCCGGATGCGCGAGCGACGAGGACGCTGGCGATGCCGACGCGGCCGGCGAGTCGGCGGGCGAGTCGGCCGGCGATGGCGCGCCGTTCGTCCGGCTGAAAGGCCGCGTGGAGGGCGCCGCACGCGACTTCGTCGGAGAGCTCGCCCCCGACGACCCCTTCGACACGCTCCCCCGCATCGTCGCGGGCGACTGCCTCGAGTCGTCGGTCGGCGAGGTCGCGACGATCTCGATGCCCGAGCACCTGCGCGTCGAGGGGGCGGGCGCCGCGCAGCGCGCGTGGATCGACGTCGCGGTCGACCCGGTCGACTCGGGCAACGGCTCGCTCGAGGTCTCGCTCGTGCGCGGCTCGACGCTGCTCGGCAACGAGGCCGGGACCGACTGGCCGCTCGAGCTCGACGTCGGGCCCGGCGACGCACCCTCGGTCGTTCCGCTCGCGGTGCGCCCCGCACGATGCGACCCGCATGTGCTCGCCGACGACAAGCGCGGCACGATCCTCGCCTTCGTCGTCGCGACCGGCGACGGCCGTTCGGGCATGATCGATCGGGCGTCCTCCGACGCCCTGAAGGCCGAGCTCTACGACTACGTCACCGAGCGCTGCGAGCTCCAGTAGCCCGGCGCTGGCTCACCGGCACGCTCGCTCGCGATCTTGCCGCCGGAGCGCGCTCCAGGCGGGATTCCCCGGAGAGGCTCTGCCAGTTCCGCCTCATCGAGACAGGTCGGACCGAACCGCCAGGGATGCGGCGGAGACGGCACAGCACCGCACGCGACCCGCGCCTCCCCACCGCTCAGCCCCCGGCCGCGAATGCGCGACCGATGAGGCCGAACTGGCACAGCTTCATGCCGAACCTGCGCGCCCCCCAGCGCCCCAGCACGCCCGCCACGCACGCGAGGTTGAACGGGCACGGATCGGGACGGAGGCCCGTGCTCAGCGCCCGTCGGCGGGCGGCTCGACGACGCGTGCGAGCAGCTCGACGAGCAGGCGCTCGGTGAGCGGCCCCGGCAGGGCCTCGACGAGCGCGAGCACCGGCGCGAGCCGATCGGGCAGGGCGCCCTCGCCCCCGAGGAGACCGGCAGCACCGAGGATCGCGGCGGCCGTGTCGGAGTCGAGGCCGGCCGCGAGCCCGGCGAGCGCCTCGCCGCCCGAGAGCGCCGAGAGTCCGCCGTCGTCGCCGAAGCCCGGCAGGGCCTCGACGAGGCCGGCGAGCGCGGCACCGCCGTCGATCTGCGGGATGCCGCGCACCTCGTCGGCCGCGGCCACGAGCGCCGCGATGAGTTCGGGCAGCACCCGCTCGGTGACGGGGGTCACGGTGAGGTGGGTGGTGTGCGGCAGCCGGGTGCCGTCGGACTGGGCGAGCCCGGGCTGCAGCTGCAGCTGCCAGCCGGCCGAGCGCGCGGCATCCGCCCAGTGGTGGGGGTCGACGCGCGAGGTGACCGGGGCATCCTCGTCGGCGGCGACGGCGAGCAGCGGGCCCGTCGGCGAACCGACCACCCTGAGGCCCTCGATGCCGTCGACCGCCGCGCGCAGCGCCGCGGTCGCGCGGGCCGCCTGCGCCGTGAGCTCGGCGAATCCGAGCGCTCCGAGCGCCTCTGTGATCGCCCACGCCGCGGCGAGCGGACCGGCCGGCTTCGAGCCCGTCATGGTCGGGTTCACGACGGGGTAGCCGGGCCATCCGGTCGTGGCGAAGTACTGGTGGCGCTGGCGGTCCCGCCCGCGGGTCAGCAGCACCGAGGCGCCCTTCGGCGCGTAGCCGTACTTGTGCAGGTCGGCCGAGAGGCTCGTGACGCCCGGGACGGAGAGGTCCCAGGCGGGCAGCGGCTCGGGCCAGAACGCGAGCGCGAAGCCGCCGATGCAGGCGTCCACGTGCAGCGCGATGCCGCGCTCGGCCGTGATCGCCGCGACGTCGGCGATCGGGTCGAGGCTCGCGAACGGGTACGACGGCGCGCTGAGCACGACGAGTGCGACGTCGTCGCCGAGCCGTTCCTCGATCGCCGCCGGCGTGACGGTGCCCGTCGAGGGGTCGACCGGCACGAGGTCGAGCTCGACGCCGAAGTAGTGCGCCGCCTTGTGGAACGCCGCGTGCACCGTCACGGGCGCCACGAGCCGCGGAACCCGGGGCGATCCCAGCCGTGCCGCGCGCCACGCGTCGCGAGCCGACTTCACCGCGAGCAGGCAGCTCTCCGTGCCGCCAGAGGTGACCGAGCCCACGACGACGTCGCCGCTGCCGCGACCGCCGCCCGCGTCCCCGCCGAGCACGCTGCGGGCGAACCCGATCACCCCGCGCTCCATCGCGGCGACCGAGACGAACGTCGTCGGGTCGAGCCCGTTGACGGGCTGCACCCGGCGGGCTGCCTCGGCGGCGAGCTCGTCGAGCGCCGACAGCCCCGAGTCGTACACGTACGACAGCACCCGCCCGCCGTGCGTCGGCGCATCGGCCGAGCGCAGCGCGTCGAGCTCGTCGAGAATGTCGGATGCCTCGCGGCGGAACCCGCTCATCGGGTGCTCCCATCGGTGGTGCTCGGGGCGTCGTGCGCCCCGGGGATGTTCGGTCGCGCCGGCTCGGCAGGGCCGGCGTCGGGGTTCGCGTCGACGTTCACGTCGCCCCGACGCAGCGGGTAGCTGCGCAGCACGACGACGCTCGCGGCGACGAGGAGGGCGGGCACGAGGCTGAACGAGAGCGCGATGCCGGCGATCGCGACGGGCGACTGCTCGACGGTCTCGGCGCCGGTCGACTCGAGGTACCCGGTCGCGGCCAGCATGAGGGTCAGCAGGGTCGCCCCGAGCGCCATGCCCGCGGTCTCCCCCGCCGTCCAGACGCCGCCGAAGCTGCCGGCCCGCTCGCGCCCCGTCATGCGGGCGTCGTGCGAGATGACGTCGGGCAGCATCGCCATGGGCAGCGACTGCATGCCGGCGTACGCGGCGCCCGCGACGGCCACGGGCAGGTAGACCCACGGCCCCGGCAGCCAGACGATCAGCACCATGGCGAGCGTCGCCGCCGCGAACACGAGGCTCGCGATGCGGAACGCCCGCTCCTTGCCGATCCGGCGGGCGAGCACGCCCCACGCGGGGGCGACGAGCAGCGCGGGGGCGATCAGCGCGACGAACAGCAGCGTCACCGCCGCCTCCGACTCGAGCACCCAGGTGGCGACGAACTGCGCTCCGGCGAGCATGAGCCCGGTCGCGAGCCCCTGCAGCACGAACACCGCGAGCAGCACCCGGAACGGGAGGCTGCGGCGCAGCGCGCGGAAGCCCTCGCGGTAGCCGTCGATCGAGCGCTCGGCGGCGTGGGGGTCGCCCGCCGGAAGCCCCTCGGCGCGGCGGAGGCCCGCGGCATCCGAGCGCCTCGCCGTGCCGGTGGCGATCAGCATGCCGACGCCGATGACGACGCCGGCGACGATCGCCATCACGAGGTAGCCCGTGGCCTCGTCGTCGAACGCCCGCCGGATCTCGGGGCCGCCCGCGCCGAACAGCAGGATCGCGAGCGTGAGGACCACGACCCGCCAGGTCAGCAGCCGCGTGCGCTCGTCGTAGTCGGGCGTGAGCTCGGCGGGCAGGGCGATGTACGGCACCTGGAACAGGCTGAAGGCGGTCGCCGTGGCGAGGAAGGCGATGAAGACCCAGGCGCCGGATGCCGCGGGGCCGACGCCCGGCGGAACGGCGAAGGTGAGCGCGAACCCGACGGGCAGCGCGAGCGCGCCGACGAGCATGCCCGTGCGACGCGAGCCGCTGCGGAGGAGCGCTCGGTCGCTGCGGGACCCGATCCACGGGTCGATGACGACGTCCCACACCTTGGCGGCCGTGACGACGAGGCCCGCGATGAGCGCGCTCACGCCGAGCGTGTCGGTCAGGTAGTACACGAGGACGAGTCCGGGCAGCGTCGCGAATCCACCGGTGCCGAGCGATCCGATCGCGTAGCGGGCCACGACGCCGCGGGACAGGGGACGCTCCGCTGCGGTCATGGAGGCAGTGTACTCACTCCCGACGGACGACTGGGTCAACTGTCCTAGACTGTGCGCATGCGCGCCCAGACCGCCCCCGCCGACCTCTTCCGCAGCCTGACCGACGACGTCGTCGCGTCGGGCTCCGACACCGTCGCCGTGCCGACCCCCTCGACCGGCGAGACCCTGCACGAACTGCCCCGCTCGAGCGCCGCCGACGTGCATGACGCGGTCGCGCGGGCGCGCCTGGCGCAGCTCTCGTGGGCCCGGGCCGGCTTCGCCGCCCGGCGCCGCATCCTGCTCGCCGCGCACGACCTCATCCTGGAGCGCCGTGAAGAGCTGCTCGACCTCATCCAGCTCGAGAGCGGCAAGACGCGCGGCCAGGGCTTCGAGGAGATCTACCAGGCCGTCTCGGTGACCCGGTACAACGCCATCGCCGCCCGCAGGGTGCTGCGCGGCCGCGCGGTGCGCTCGGGCCTCCCCACCGTCGCGACGACCCGGGTGCGCTTCGCCCCGAAGGGCGTCGCGGGCGTCATCACGCCGTGGAACTACGCGCTGAGCCTCGCCGCGATGGACGTCGTGCCCGCGCTCGCGGCCGGCTGCGCCGTCGTGCAGAAGGCCGACGACCAGGGCGCCCTGTCGATCCTCGCGCTGCGCCGCGCGTTCATCGACGCGGGCGTGCCCGAGGCCCTCTGGGCGGTCGTCACCGGCGATGCCGCAGAGGTCGGCGAGGCGCTCACCGACGAGGCCGACTACATCTGCTTCACCGGCTCGACCGCGACCGGCCGCCGGATCGCCGAGAAGGCCGGGCGACGCCTCGTCGGCGCCTCGCTCGAGCTCGGCGGGAAGAACCCGCTCCTCGTGCTCGACGACGCCGACCCCGCCGTGGCCGCCGCGAACGCCGCGCACGCCTGCTTCTCGGCGATGGGCCAGCTGTGCGTGTCGATCGAGCGCATCTACGTCGACCAGAAGATCGCGGGCGAGTTCCAGCGGGTGCTCGTCGAGCGCCTGCGCAGCGCGAAGCTCGGCACGTCGCTCGGCTTCGGCGCCGACTTCGGCTCGCTCGCGAGCGCGGCCCAGCTCGAACGCGTCGAGGCGCACCTCGCCGACGCGGTCGCGAAGGGCGCGACGGTGCTCGTCGGCGGCAAGGCCCGCCCCGACCTCGGGCCGTGGGTGTTCGAGCCGACGATCGTCACGGGCGTCACCCCCGAGATGGACCTCTACGCCGAGGAGACGTTCGGCGCCATCGCCTCGCTCTACCTCGTGTCGAGCGACGACGAGGCCGTGCTCGCCGCGAATGCGAGCCACTACGGGCTGAACGCCGCCGTGTTCACCGGCTCGCCCCGGCGCGGTCAGCGCGTCGCCGACGCCCTCGCGGCCGGCAGCGTGAACATCAACGAGGGCTACCGTGGCGCGTTCGCCTCGGTCGCGGCGCCGATGGGCGGCGTCAAGCAGTCGGGCGTCGGCCGCCGCAACGGCGAGGCCGGGCTGCTGCGCTTCGTCGAGCCGGTCACGATCTCGCAGACGACGGGCCTGCTCCAGCTCCCGCGCACCTCGGAGGAGTACGAGGCCCAGGCGCCCCTCCTCCTGCTGCTCGCGCGTGCGCTGAAGACCGTCGGCCGCGCCTGACGCCCGCGCAGCCCGCACCGGTCGGACCGATTCACCCTCGGGCGGCGTGCGGCGTGCGCTGCGCCAGTTCCGCGCGCTCCGCGCCAGTTCCGCGCGCTCCGCGCCCGTTCAACTGGTGCAGCGCGCGCGAAAGTGGCGCGGAGCGCGCGCATCCGCCGTGCGGCGGCGGGCAGGCCGAGGTGTCGGCCGCGTCAGGTGGCTTCGGAGTCGAAGGGCGCCGGCTCGTCGGCCCCGAGCGACTCGCGCTTGCGCTTGCGCTGCAGGTAGGCCGAGTTCTCGTTGACGCCGGCGCGCGCGACGACGGGGGCCGCGGGCGTCTCATCGGCGAAGGGGTCGACGTCGGTGAGCGCCTCGCGGATGATGCGGCGCGGATCGTACTGGCGCGGGTCGAGCTTCTTCCAGTCGACGTCGTCGAAGTCGGGGCCCATCTCCTCGCGCATGCGGTCTTTCGCGCCGCTCGCCATGTCGCGGAGCGAGCGGACGAGTCGCCCGAGCTGCGCGGCGTAGTGCGGCAGCCGCTCGGGGCCGAGCAGGAAGACGGCGATCACCCCGATGATGAGGAGCTTCTCGAACGTCAGACCGAACATGCCTACAGGATAGTCGGCGGCGAGGCATGCGTACGCCATGCGCCGCGGCCCGTAGGCTGGGGTGCTGAGAGAGCCACCAGGGAGCCGCCACGTGTCCGATCACGACCTGAACTGGAAGTACGCCGACGAGTCGGTCGTCGAGTCCGAACCGATCGTCAAGGCACGTCAGCAGTCCCTCGAGCTCGGCGTCGAGCCCGTCTCCCCCGCCGTGGGCGCGCAGCTCGCCGTCATCGCGGCCGCGTCGCGCGCGAGCTCGATCATCGAGGTCGGCACCGGCGTCGGCGTCTCGGGCCTCTGGATGCTGCAGGCCGCCCGGCACGCGCTGCTGACGTCGATCGACACCGAGAACGAGTACCAGCAGCACGCCCGCCAGCACTTCGCCGACGCGGGCGTCGCGGCGGCGCGCGTGCGGCTCATCGCCGGCCGGGCGAGCGAGGTGCTCCCGCGCATGAACGAGAGCTCGTACGACATCGTCTTCATCGACGCCGACGCCCCGTCGGTCATCGAGTACGCCGAGCACGGCCTGCGACTCGCGAAGCCCGGCGGCAGCGTGCTCGTGGCCCGCGCGCTGTGGAAGGGCCGCGTCGCCGATCCGGCCAAGCGCGACGAGGCCGCGAGTGCCTTCCGCACGCTCATCGCCGAGCTCGCCCCGTCGACGGCGGTGGCGACGGCGATCTCGCCCGCGGGCGAGGGCCTGCTGCAGATCGTCAAGCTCGGCGCCTGAGCCGTCGGGCGGTCGACGCCCTCCGGTGGTCGCGAAACGGAAGGAGCGCGCCCCGACGCTCGAACAGAGGACGGTGACGGAGCCCGCGCATCGAGACCACCGTTAACGACTCGAGCCCCGAGAACGTCCTCGGGGCTCGCAGTCGTAGTGCGTGTGACTCAGGCAGGGTTCACGACGCCGCCGAGGACGTCGTAGAGCTCCTTGGCCTCAGCGTCGTTCACCGAGACGACAAGACGACCGCCACCTTCGAGCGGCACCCGCACGATGATGAGTCGACCCTCCTTCACAGCCTCCATAGGCCCGTCTCCGGTGCGTGGCTTCATGGCCGCCATTGAGCTCCCCTTTCGTGGCTGAGATTCCATTATCGGCCATCTGCGGCGGTGCTGGGAAATCACCCCGAAAATGTGGATAACCCGTCGGGGGTATTCGCACGCCGTCCGCCGGCCCGTCGCCGGCTGTTCACCGCCGCGTCCGCGCCGGTGGGAGTCAGGATTCCTGCCCCGATCAGGGGGGCGACCAATCGTACGCGTCGATGCGCCACACGAGGGCGATCCACGCGTACTGGAGCGCAATGAAGAGCAACACGATCGACCACCGGTACCAGCGGGCGCGCGGCACGGCGAGCGCGCCCACGATCGGGAACATGGGAGACACGATGCGGAAGGTCGAGGACTGCGGGAAGAACACCGCGAGCAGGTAGAGCGAATAGCTCGCGAGCCAGAACCGGATGTCGACGCCGAGACGCCGGACGGCGGGGAGGAACAGCACGACCGCGAAGGTCGCGACGAGCACGACGACGGCCCCGACGCCGAACCACCCGGGGAGCCCCACCCAGTTCGCCCACCACGTGCCGCCCTGGAACCAGGCGGTGAACGGCACGAGCTCCTGGTAGCCGATGTACCCGGCCCGCCAGGCGAGCTCGGTCGCGGTGTAGCCGTCGGGAACCCCGGTGACCGCCCAGACGACGAGCGGCCAGGCGAAGCCGACCGCCGCGGTGAAGAGGCCCACGGCGATGACCCGCAGCTGCTCGCGCACCGGGAACGGGTCGCGGGCGCGATGCCACCAGCGCCAGACGAAGTGCAGGGCGAGGGTGAGGGCGAAGGCCAGCGCCCCGGGCCGCGTGAACGACCACGCCGCCACGACGGGCACGAGCCATCCGTATCGTCGATCGACGAGCAGGAGCAGGGCGAGCGCGAGCCACAGGAAGCCGAGCGACTCGGCGTAGCCGAACTGCATGATCGGCGAGACGGGCGCGATCGCGAACAGCACCACGGCGAACAGCGCGCGATCGGGCTCGAGGAAGCGCGACATGAGGCGGTGGAACACGAGGGCGGCGCCGAGGCCCGCCAGCACCGCGACGGTCACCGAGGCGACGTTCCAGGGCACCCCGAGCCAGGAGACGACGCCCGTGAGCTGCGGGAAGACCGGCATGAACGCCCACGCGTTCTCTCCGACGTGACCGTCGCCGCCGACGGGCAGCTCGCGGGGGTATCCGACGACCCAGATGATCTGGTACCAGCGCGCGTCCCAGATGTTGGCGAAGTCGAAGAAGTCGGGCTGGGCACCGGTCCACGCGTTCGGGCCCTGGCGTCGGGCGACGTCCAGCACCATCACGGTCGTCAGCACGCGCGCGCCGAGGTACACGGCGACGACCTTCGCCCACCACGGGGTGAGGCGCCAGCGCACGCGCAGCGAGCCCCGGGTCGCGCGCGGGCCCGGCGACGGGTCGGTCGGCGGGTCGGGCTCGCGCGGCGCGGACGTGGAGCTCATGCCGCGGGTCAGGCGCCGCTCGCCGCGCCGGAGGCGGAGCCCGCCTCGTCGGCTCCGGTGAGCCACGCGCGCAGCGCCCGCTCGGAGTCGACGATCTGGGCGACGGCGACCCGCTCGTCGTCGGCGTGCGCCTTCAGCGGGTCGCCCGGGCCGAAGTTCACGGCGGGGATGCCGAGCGCACTGAAGCGCGCGACGTCCGTCCAGCCGTACTTCGGCCGGGCCTCGGCGCCGACCGCGGCGACGAACTGCTGCGCGAGCGGAGCGTCGAGCCCGGGCCGGGCTCCCTCGGCGCTGTCGACGATGTCGACGTCGAAGCCGGTGAAGAAGTCGCGCACGAACGCGGATGCCTCGGCGACGCTGCGGCTCGGGGCGAAGCGGTAGTTCACGGTGAGCACGGCCTCGTCGGGGATCACGTTGCCCGCGATGCCGCCGTGCACGAGCACCGCGTTGAGGCCCTCGCGGTAGGCGAGCCCGTCGACCTCGACGGTCTCGGCCTCGTACTCCGCGAGTCGGGTGAGCGCGGGGGCGAGCTTGTGGATGGCGTTGTCGCCGACCCAGCTGCGCGCCGAGTGGGCCCGCAGGCCCGTGGTGCGGACGTCGGCGCGGAGCGTGCCGTTGCAGCCGCCCTCGACCTGCCTGTTCGAGGGCTCGCCGAGGATGGCGAAGTCGCCCGCGAAGAGATCGGGGCGATTACGCGAGAGCCGCCCGAGGCCGTTGAGCGCGGCGGCGACCTCCTCGTGGTCGTACCACATCCACGTCAGGTCGACGATCGGATCGATGAGCTCGAGCGCGAGCTTCAGCTGCACGGCGACGCCCGCCTTCATGTCGACGGTGCCGCGCCCCCACAGGTATTCGACGCCGTCGATGGTCTCGAAGCGGGTGGGCACGTTGCCGTTGATCGGCACCGTGTCGATGTGCCCGGCGATCACGACGCGGCGATCGCGCCCGAGGTCGGTGCGGGCGACGACCGTGTCGCCGTCGCGGATCACCTCGAGATGCGAGGCCCCGGCGAGAGCCTGCTCGATGAGGTCGGCCAGCAGCCGTTCCTCGCCGGACTCGCTCGGGATGTCGCAGATCGCCTGCGTGATGGCGACGGCGTCGGCGGTCAGGTCGAGCGGAAGCGGTGCGTCGGCGGGCATCCCCCGAGTCTATTCACGTGGGATGCCCGCCGGGCCCGCCCGGCGTCGCAGGGCGTCTCGCCGCGTGCGCGTTCAGCTGACCGCCGCGAGGCGACGCGCGTCGGCGAGGAGGGCGATCGCGGTGAGCGCCTGCCCGAGCGCGAGATGGAGGACGAAGGCGAGCCACGCGGCACCGTCGAACTCCGCGCCGCCGACGAGCACGACGCCGACGACGGTCATCGGCCAGCTCGCGGTGAGGAACGGGAGGACGCGCGCCGGGCCGTGCCAGCGGCCGACGGTGAGGATGCCCACCGCCGCGAGCCAGAAGGCGCCGAGCACGAGCGGCGAGGTGACCTGCTCGGCCTGCTCGAGCACCGCCTCGGGCAGCAGGGGGCCGATCGCGAGGAACGCGCTCGAGCCGGCGAGCGCCGCGAACGCGGACACGCCGACCGCCCGCCACGCGCGCCCGGCTCCGAAGGCCCCGCCGCGCAGAGCGATGCCGATGACGACGGCGAGGCTCGCCGAGTACGCGACGGCTGCGACGTCGTCGCCGAGGTAGGCGTCGCCGTCGGCGGGCCACGGCAGCGCGGTGAACAGCACGAAGACGCCGAGCAGCACGAGCGCCGCGGCGCCCGCGAGGCGGATGCCGAGGGGGCTCAGCCTCCGCTCGGAACGCGTCGCGGCGGGGCGGGCGGGCATCGGGGGCGCATCGGTGCGCGCCGGGGGCGGGGTCTGTACGGTCGACATGTTCGAGGTCCTTCCGGATGCGTCGTGGCGCGCCGGGTTCGACGCCCTCCGAGCCTCGCGTCGTGCCGTCCCGGGCCTCCAGAGTCCGGCCGCCCCCGTTCGGCCCGAGGATGTCCCGGGCGATTCGGGACATCCGCCCGGAGACAGACGCCGCACCGCCTGCCACGATGGAGCCATGCGCCCGGCCGGAGCACTGCCCGCAGCGCGTGCGACGGCCGTCGCCGCGTTCTCCGTCGTGCTCGTGTGCGCCGCCGCGGCGCTCGTGCTCGACTACCTGACGTTCCGCACCGGAGAGGAGATCCCTGCGGCGCCGGGCTGGGTCGCCGCCTGGCGCGGGCTCGTCCTCGGTGCGACCGGTTGCCTGTTGCTCGCACGGCTGTCGTGGCATCCGGTGCCGGTGCTGCTCACCGCGGGCGGGCTGCTCGCCGCGATCGACGGCCTCGCGCTCGCGTGGCTCAACCACGGCGTCCTGCTCCTCCCCGACGCGCCGCTCCTCGCCGAGGCCTTCGTCTTCACGCAGCGACTCTCGGTCGCTGCCTACCTCGCGCTCCCGCTCGCGCTGCTCGTGTTCCCCGACGGCCGCTTCCCGCGCGGCCCGCTCAGGGCCGTCGCGATCGGCACGGCCGTGCTCAACGTGCTCATCGTCGTGGTCGACCTCGCGATGCCGTGGCGCGTCGCACGCGCCGCGTTCGGCGACCCCGACCCGCGCCTGCTGCAGTGGGCGACGGGCGAGTGGGGCGTGGCGCTGCCGCCCGCCGTCTGGCAGGGCATCGGGGCGATCTGGATGCCGACGCTCCTCACGAGCGTCGTGCTCACCGCGATCGTGCTGCTCGGCCGCATGGTCGGCGCCGACGCCGAGCTGCGCCGCCAGATCAAGTGGATCGTGTGGGCGGGCCTCGTGTACGCCGCCCTGTTCGTCCTCTCCGCGCTCGTGCTGCCGTACCACCTCGGGCAGGCGACGGTGATCGTCGGCACGGCCGTCATCTGCGCGGCGATCATCGTCGCCGTCACCCGGCGCGGGCTCTACCGCATCGACCGGCTGCTCAGCTGGACGGTCGTGTACGGACTCGTCGCGATCTCGGTCGTCGTCGTCGACGTGCTGCTCGTCGCCATGATCGGCGGGCTCGTCGAGCACCAGGTGCTCGCCGGTGCCGCCATGCTCATCGTGTTGTTCGCCTACCTGCCGCTCCGCGACCGGGTGCTGACCCTCGCGAACCGGCTCGTCAACGGCCGCCGCGGCGACCCCTACGGCGTGGTTTCGACCCTCGCCGCGCGTCTCGAGGAGGCGGACGAACCGGGCGATCAGCTGCACTCGCTCGCCGCCTCCATCGCGACCGCCTTCGCCTCGCCCTACGTCGGCGTCGAGGTCCAGGCGCCCGACGGCGGCAGCCTGATCGCCCGCCACGGCACCGTCGGCGACGAGGTCGAGTCGATCCCGCTCGTGTACCGGGGCGAGCGCATCGGCCGGCTCGAGATGTCGCCCGGACGCCGGGCCCGCCTCTCCCCCGGCGACGAACGCCTGCTCGCCGACCTCGTGCGGCACGCGGCGTCGGCGGTGCGGGCGAGCACGCTGAGCGCCGAGCTGCAGCAGATCCGCGTCGAGCTCGTCAACGCACGTGAGGACGAGCGGCGGCGCATGCGCCGCGAACTCCATGACGGGCTCGGCCCCGAGCTCGCCGGCGTGCAGCTGCGCATCGAGGCCGCACGCAACGTCGGCGCGGCCGACCCCGTCGAGGCCGACCGGCTGCTCGCCTCGGCCGCCGACGACCTGCGGCTCGCCGTGGGCGAGATCCGCAGGCTCGCGCACGACCTGCGGCCGCCGAGCCTCGACGACGTGGGCCTCGCCGGCGCGATCGAGCAGCTCTGCCGGCGCTTCCGCGGCGAGTTCGAGGTCAATGCCACCACGAGCGGGCTTCCCGATGGACTGCCCGCAGGGCTGCCCGCCGCCGTCGAGGTGGCCGCGTACCGCATCGTCGCCGAGGCGCTCGTGAACGTGCAGCGCCACGCGCGGGCCCGGCACGCGTGGGTGCGTCTCTCACAGGAGCACGGACGCCTCGTCGTCGAGATCGACGACGACGGCCGCGGCGTCGCCCCCGATGCACCGGCCGGCGTCGGCCTCCACTCGATGCGCGAGCGCGCCGTCGAGCTCGGCGGCACGCTCGAGGTGACCGGCCGCGCGGGCGGCGGCACCGTCGTGCGGGCCGCCCTCCCTCTGCCCAGCCCCGTCGTCGAGCCCGAGGTGACCGCCGATGCCTGAATCCCCTGCACCCGCGACGCCGACCGGAGGCGTGTCCGCGATCCGGGTCCTGCTCGTCGACGACCACCCCGTCTACCGCGACGGCCTCGCCGTGCTGCTGCGCTCCATCGACGGGCTCGACGTCGTCGGCACCGCCGCCGACGGGCTCGAGGCGATCGCCGCCGCTGACGCGCTCCGCCCCGACGTGATCGTGATGGACGTGCAGATGCCGCGGCTGGATGGCATCGAGGCCACGCGCCGCATCGTGGCGAGGCATCCCGACATCGGCATCGTCGTGCTCACCATGTCGGAGGCCGACGAGACCGTGTTCGACGCGATGCGCGCCGGTGCCCGCGGCTACCTGCTCAAGGGCGCCGGACAGGACGACATCTCGCGGGCCGTCCGCGCCGTCGCCGGCGGCGACGCCATCTTCGGCCCTCGCATCGCCGCCCGCGTCGCCGAGTTCTTCGCCCGCCCGCCGGTCGCCGCCGACCCCGTCGCCTTCCCGCAGCTCACCGCCCGCGAACGCGAGATCCTCGAGCTCGTCGCGGCCGGTCGCTCGAACGGCGACATCGCCGAGCACCTCTTCCTCTCGCCCAAGACGGTGCGCAACAACGTCTCGAACATCTTCGCGAAGCTGCAGGTCTCGGGGCGGGCCGAGGCGGTCATCGCGGCGCGGGATGCGGGGCTGGGCCGAGGGGGCGCGAGCGCGGAGTAGTCGTGGCCCGGGCGGGGCACCACCCGGCCGGAGGCCGCAGCCGATATCGTGTCGTTGCTCCGACGCACGTCGAGGAGGATCATGCAGGACGCACACGAGCTCGCACCGAGGGTGACCCTCGCCCAGGTCGCCGACCGCGCCGGGGTGAGCCTGAAGACCGCGTCCCGCGCGCTCGGCGGCGAGCAGTACGTGAGCGAGGAGACCCTCGCGAAGGTCCTCGCCGCGGCCACCGCGCTCGGCTATCGCCGCAACGCGGCGGCGAGCCTCCTGGCGAGCGGGCATCTCGCCGAGTCGATCGGGCTCATCGGGGGCGACTTCACGAACCCCTTCTACTCCGCGCTGGCGCAGTCGGTGGAGGACGACATCCGCAGCGAGGGGATGCACCTGTCCGTCGCGACGTCATGGGAGTCCGCGGAGCAGGAGCGGCGCATCGTCGACGACCTGGCGAGCCGCCAGGCCAAGGCGCTCGTCGTCGTCTCGGCCATGGCGGACCACGCCGAGTACGCGCGGGTGCAGGCCCGCGGCGTGCCGGTCGTCTTCGTCGACCGCCCCGCGGTGGGCCTCGAGGCCGACTCGGTCGTGTTCGACAACCGGATGGGCGGTCGGCTCGCCGCACAGCACCTCCTCGACACCGGCCACACGCGCATCGCCTTCGTCGGCGACTACGCCTGGCTTCCGACGTATCGCGAGCGGCTCGAGGGCATGGCGGCCGTGCTCGACGGCGCGTCGCCCACGTGGCGCAGTCTCCTCCGCGACGATGCGCACGACGTCGCCTCGTCGCGCGCGCTGACCCGCGAGTTGCTGGCGCTCGACGAGCCGCCGACGGCGATCGTCGCCGGCAACAACCGGATCCTCCTCGGCGTCCTCGAGGAGCTGTCCGAGCAGGGTTCGGACGACGCCCCCGCCGTCATCGGCATCGACGAACCCGAGTGGGCGCGCGTGATGGGCGTCACCACCGTCGCGGGCGACGTCGAGGCGGTCGGTCACCATGCCGCCCGCCTGGCGCTCGCCCGACTCGCCGATCGCACCCGGCCGGTCGAGCACGTCGTGCTCCCGATGCGTCTCACCGCTCGCCGGTCGACGGCGAGGGGCGACTCAGGTTCAGCGGCCTCGAACGCCGAGTAGCGCCGCGTCGGAGGCATACGCGGCGTGGGCGGCGCCGATCATCGGGGCCTCGTGCCAGAGTTCCGCCCGGAGGACCGGGAACCCCGGACGCCCGAGTCCCTCGGAGAGCGCCGGCTCGAGGAGGTCCCACGAGCGGGCGATCGTGCCCCCGACGACGAGCGCGTCGGCGTCGAAGCGGCCGAGCGGGCCGGCGAGGGCCCGGCCCAGGTACGAGAACGCGTCGACGAGCACCTCGCTCGCGATCCGGTCGCCGCCGCGGGCCAGGTCCGCGATCTCCTTCACGTCGGGAACGTCCTCCGCGTGGCCGGTCCGCTGCGCGTAGGCGGCGCGGATCGCGCGACGGGACATCCTCGCCTCGATGCGCCCGCCCTCGAACTCGAGCAGGTGCACCTCGCCGTCGGGCGCGGCGCCGTCGGTCCGCTCGCCCGCGACGACCCAGCCAGAGCCGACGCCGGTGCCGAGCGTGACGCAGCAGAACCGCTCCAGTCCGCGCGCCGCGCCGGCCGCGTACTCCCCGAGCGCGAAGGCGTCCGCGTCGTTGACGAACGTGAACGAGCCCGCCTCGGCGTCGAGGGCGTCGGCGAGCCGGGCGCGCAGGTCGACGCCGTAGAGCGCGTCGAACTTGCCGACGCCGGTGTAGCGCGCGATGCCGGTGGTGAAGTCGAACGGCCCCGGGACGGCGACCGCCCATCGCCCTCCATGCTCGGATCCGAGGGTGCGGGCTGCTGCGGCGATGGCCTCGACGATGTCGTCGGCCGTGCCGCCGGAGTTCAGCGGCCGGGTCAGATAGGTGCCCTCGACGATCGCGCGCGCGGCGGTGTCGATGACGGCGACGGCGACGTGGGTCCCGCCGAGTTCGATGGTCGCTACCCGGTTGCCGGTCACGGTGCTCCTTCTGTCTGGGCCGCCGGCGGTCGACGGGGCGCGCGGACGCCGCATGCAGGACGACCGAGCGGAGTAAGACAACGCTGTCATATCGAAATTATCAGAATCGTCCCCCGCGAGTCCAACCGGCGATCCGTCCCCATCGCGCGCCGGCACGAGGGACGCGTCGCGTCACACGCCGTCGCCGCCTCGGTACCCTTGAACCATGCCCGCGAACGACACCGTCTCACGCCCTGCCCGCATCGCCTCCGCCGCCGGGCTCACGACGATCGCCGGCGACGGCACGGTGCTCGACGCCTGGTTCCCGTCGCCCCGGCTCGGCGACGAGGCCTCCCCCCTCGCGCCCGAGCACGCCGCCCTCGCGGGCGACGACTCGCGCCGGAACGTGCGCGTCGAGCAGATCGAGCTCTCGATCGACCTCGACGCGGCGCCCGCGGGCACGGCCGACGCGTACCTCCGCCTCCACGTGCTCTCGCACCTGCTCGCGGCGCCGAACACGGTGAACCTCGACGGCGTCTTCGGGCACCTGCCCGCCGTCGTCTGGACGAACGCCGGGCCGGTGCATCCCGCCGACTTCGACCGGCTGCGCCCGGCCCTCCAGCGCGCCGGCATCCACGCGACGGGGCTCGACAAGTTCCCGCGGCTGCTCGACTACGTGACGCCCGACCGGGTGCGCATCGCGGATGCCTCGCGCGTGCGCCTCGGCGCGCACCTCGCCCCCGGCACGACGGTCATGCACGAGGGGTTCGTGAACTTCAACGCCGGTACGCTCGGCGCCTCGATGGTCGAGGGCCGCATCTCGCAGGGCGTCGTCGTCGGCGACGGCAGCGACATCGGCGGCGGCGCCTCGATCATGGGCACGCTCTCGGGCGGCGGCACCCAGCGCGTCGAGATCGGCGAGCGCGCCCTCCTCGGCGCGAACTCGGGCATCGGCATCTCGATCGGCGACGACTCGGTGGTCGAGGCCGGCCTCTACGTCACCGCCGGCACGAAGGTCGTGCTGCTCGGCGGGCCCGACGGGCGGCCGCGCGCGGTCAAGGCCGTCGAGCTCTCCGGCGTGCCCAACCTGCTGTTCCGCCGCAACTCGCTGAACGGGCAGGTCGAGGCGCTGAGCCGCACGGGCGAGGGCGTCACGCTCAACGCGGCGCTGCACGCGTAACGGTTCGGATGCAGCTCGGCACTTCGTGCCGGCATCGCGCGTTCGACGCCGCGGTGCTCGGCTAGTGTGGTGCAACCGAGGCCGCCGAGTGGCGGCCTCTCATGCACCTCACGAAGGAGTGACGTGGGTACCGACGCCCCGAGGACCCGCCGCCACCGCGGCCTGAGCTTTCTCATCGGCCTGCTGGTCACCGTGCTGGTGCTCGGCGTCGCCGGCGCGGGCTTCGGCTGGTGGACGGTGCAGCGGTCGTTCCCGACGACGAGCGGCCGCATCGACGTGCCGGGGCTCACGGCGAGCGTCACGGTCTACCGCGATGACGCCGGGATCCCCCAGCTCGTCGCCGAGACGAGCGGCGACCTCTTCTTCGCGCAGGGCTACGTGCACGCGCAGGACCGCTTCTGGGAGATGGACTTCCGCCGTCATGTCACCGCCGGCCGCCTCGCGGAGATGTTCGGCGAGTCGCAGGTCGGCACCGACAGCTTCATCAGGACGCTGGACTGGCGCGGCATCGCCGAGCAGGAGTACGCCCAGCTCGACGACGAGTCGCGCGCGTACTACGAGGCGTACGCCGACGGCGTCAACGCCTACCTCGGCGAACGCAGCGGCGCCGACCTCTCGCTCGAGTACGCCGTCCTGGGCCTCCAGAACGGCGCCTACTCCCCCGAACCGTGGACGCCGGTCGACTCGATCGCCTGGCTCAAGGCCATGGCCTGGGACCTCCGCTCCAACCTCGGCGACGAGATCGACCGGGCGCTGCTCGCCTCGGCGCTGCCCGCCGAGGAGGTCGCGCGGCTCCACCCCGACTTCCCGTGGGGTGCGATGCCGACGATCGTCGGCGGACCGCTCGCCGCCGCTCCCGCCGCGTCGCAGGTCACCCCGCTCGGCGAGGCGGGCCGGCCGATCGCCGCGAGCGCGCCCCCGGGGGCAGACTCGGCGACGTCGGCGGGCGAATCGGATGCCACGGCGCCCGAGCACCTCGCGGCGCTCTCCTCGCTCGCGCGCACCATCGACGGCGTCCCCGAGCTGCTCGGCCCCGAGGGCGGCGACCTCGGCTCGAACTCGTGGGTCGTCTCGGGCGCCCTCACCGAGAGCGGCAAGCCGCTCCTCGCCAACGACCCCCACCTCGGCCCCGCGATGCCCTCGATCTGGACCCAGATGGGCCTGCACTGCGCCGTGGTGAACGACGCCTGCCCGTTCGACGTCGCCGGCTTCTCGTTCTCGGGCCTGCCGGGCATCGTGATCGGGCACAACGATCGCATCGCCTGGGGCTTCACCAATCTCGGCCCCGACGTCGCCGACCTCTACCTCGAGCGCGTCGAGGGCGACGCCTACGAGCTCGACGGCACGATGGTGCCGCTCACGATCCGCGAGGAGGTGATCGAGGTCGCGGGCGGCGACCCGGTCACGATCACGGTGCGGTCGACGGGCCGCGGGCCGATCGTCACGGGCATCGGCTCCGACTTCGCCGCCGTCGCCGAGTCCGCTCCCGCGAGCTCCGACGCGCCGGAGGGCGAGTACCAGGTCTCCCTGCAGTGGACCGCGCTCACCCCCGGCACCACCGCCCAGGCGATCTTCGCGCTCGACCGCGCGCGCGACTGGGACGGGTTCCGCCGCGCGGCCTCGCTCTTCGACGTGCCGTCGCAGAACCTCGTCTACGCCGACGACTCGGGCACCATCGGCTACCAGGCGCCCGGCAAGATCCCCGTGCGCAAGTCGGGCGACGGCACCGTGCCCATGCCCGGCTGGACGAGCGCGAACGGCTGGTCGGGCATGCTGCCCTTCGAGGAGCTGCCGAGCGTGCTCAACCCGCCGGCGGGCTACATCGTGACCGCGAACAACGCGGCGGCCGGACCCGACGGCCCCCTGCTCACGAAAGACTGGGACTACGGCTACCGCGCCGCCGGCATCGACCGGCTGATCCGCGAGCGCCTCGAGGGCGGCGAGAAGCTCACCGCCGACGACCTCCTCGAGATCCAGCTCGACACGAGCGACATGAACGCGCAGCAGTTCCTCCCGCTGATCGCCGAGCTGTCGGCCGGTCTCGACGGCGACGCCGCCCGCGGTGCGGCGCTGCTCGACGGCTGGGACGCGAAGGCCGGCGCCGACAGCGCCGAGGCCGCGTACTTCGCGGTGTTCTGGCGCACGCTGCTCGATGACATGTTCGGCGGGCTGCCCGAGGAGAGCCTCCCGCAGGGCGGCGACCGCTGGTTCAACGTCGTCGGTACGCTCCTCGGCGAGCCCGAGAACGCCTGGTGGGGCGACGGCGGCCGGGACGCGGCCATCGCCGGCGCGCTCGACTCGGCGTGGGGCGAGGCATCCGAGCGCATGGGCGGCGACGCCGCCTCGTGGACGTGGGGCGAGCTGCACACGCTCACCCTCACCAACCAGAGCTTCGGGGAGTCTGGGATCGGTCCCGTCGAATGGCTCTTCAACCGCGGACCGTACGAGCTCGGCGGCGGCTCGGCGATCGTCAACGCGATCGGCTGGGACGCGCGCCTCGGCTACGGCGTCGACTGGGTGCCGTCGATGCGGATGGTGGTCGACCTCGGCGACCTCGACGAGTCGCGCTGGGTCAACCTCACCGGCGCCTCGGGGCACGCCTTCAACCCGCACTACGACGACCAGGCGCCGCTCTGGCAGCGGGGCGAGACCCGAGCGTGGCCGTTCACCCTCGACGCCGTCACCGAGACGGCGCACGACACGCTCGTGCTGCGCCCGGCGGGCTGACGCACCGGCCGCCGCACCGGCCGGCGCGCCCGCAGGCGCGCCCGCAGACGCGCCCGCAGACGCGGAACGGCCCCGATTCCGAGGGAATCGGGGCCGTTCCGCGTTCGGTCGCCCGGCTCGGGCCGAACTCAGACGCCGGGGTAGTGCCGCTCGGGCTCGCCCGTGTAGAGCTGCTGCGGGCGGCCGATCTTCGTCTGCGGGTCGAGGTTCATCTCGCGCCAGTGCGCGATCCAGCCGGGCAGTCGGCCGATCGCGAAGAGCACGGTGAACATGCGCGTCGGGAAGCCCATCGCCTTGTAGATGACGCCGGTGTAGAAGTCGACGTTCGGGTAGAGGCGACGCTCCTTGAAGTAGTCGTCCTGGAGGGCGAACTGCTCGAGCTCCTTCGCGATGTCGAGCAGCGGGTCGTTGACGCCGAGGCTCTCGAGCACCGCGTCGGCCGACTGCTTCACGATCTTCGCGCGCGGGTCGTAGTTCTTGTAGACGCGGTGCCCGAAGCCCATGAGCTTCACCCCGTCCTCCTTGTTCTTCACGCGCTCGACGAAGCGGCCGACGCCCTCGCCCGACTCCTGGATGCGGGCGAGCATCTGCAGCACGGCCTCGTTCGCGCCGCCGTGCAGCGGGCCCGAGAGCGCCTGGATGCCGGCGGAGATCGACGAGTAGAGGTTGGCGCCGGTCGAGCCGACGAGCCGCACGGTCGAGGTCGACGCGTTCTGCTCGTGATCCTCGTGGAGGATCAGCAGCCGGTCGAGCGCCTTCGCCAGCGTCGGGTCGATGTGGTACGGCTCGGCCATGTTGCCGAAGTTCAGGCGCAGGAAGTTCGGCACGAAGTCGAGCGAGTTGTCGGGGTAGAGGAACGCCTGCCCGAGGCTCTTCTTGTGCGCGTACGCGGCGATGACCGGCAGCTTCGCGAGCAGGCGCAGTGTCGTCAGCTCGACGTGGTCGGGGTCGTGCGGGTCGGAGGAGTCCTCGTAGTACGTCGACAGGGCTGCGACCGCGCTCGAGAGCACCGACATCGGGTGCGCCGTGTGCGGCAGCGCCGAGAAGAACCGCTTGAGGTCTTCGTGCAGCAGCGTGTGGCGGCGCACCTTCTCGTCGAACTCGGCGAGCTGGTCGGCGCTCGGCAGTTCGCCATAGATGAGCAGCCAGGCGACCTCGAGGAAGGTCGAGTGCTCGGCGAGCTCCTCGATGGGGTAGCCGCGGTAGCGGAGGATGCCCTGCTCACCGTCGATGTAGGTGATCGCCGACCGCGTCGATGCGGTGTTGACGAACCCGTAGTCGAGGCCGGTGAGGCCCGTCTGCCGGGTCAGCGTCGAGAGGTCGAGGCTGGAATTGCCCTCGACGGCGCGTCGGACCGGGAACTCAGCCGTCCCGCCGGGGAAGCTGAGGGTTGCGGTCTCGGGGTTCTGCCCCGCCGCGGGGTTCACGACGTCGCTCACGGCGCCTCCTGTGATCGTCACTTGCGCGGTCACCTGCTTTCAGGGCCGTCGGCGTAGGGTCGGCTGCGGCCCGACCTACAGCCTAGACGTGCTCGGGGCACACTGTCGCATCCACCAAGAGAACCTTGTATACATTGGCTGGTCGTCACAGTGGCATCACCGCAGCAGGCCGGATGCTACGCGGCGGCCGCCGCGCGCAGGCGCTTGGCCGCCGCCGCGATGCGTTCGTCGCTCGCGGTGAGCGAGAGCCGCACGTGCTCGGGGTAGTGGACGCCGTAGAAGTGACCGGGGCCGCCGATGATGCCGAGCTCGGCCAGGCGGCCGATCGACTCCCAGGCGTCGCGCCCCTCGCTCGCCCAGAGGTAGAGACCGGCCTCGCTGCGGTCGATGCAGAACCCCGCGGCCTCGAGCGCCGGCAGCAGCAGCTCGCGGCGGGCTCGATAGCGGGCCTTCTGCTCGGCGACGTGGGCGTCGTCGCGCAGGGCGGCGATCATCGCCTGCTGGAGCGGCTGGGCGAGCATGAGCCCGGCGTGCTTGCGCACGTTCGTGAGCCGGCCGACCACGGTGCGGCAGCCCGCGAGGAACGCGGTGCGGTACCCCGCCATGTTCGACTGCTTCGAAAGCGAGTAGGCGACGAGCGTGTTGCGCCGGCTGTCGCCCACGACCCGGGGATCGAGCAGGCTCGGCACCGGGGTGTCGGCCCACTCGCCGCTCCAGCCGAGCTCGGCGTAGCACTCGTCGCCGACGATGACCGCATCGAGTTCGAGGGCGCGCTCGCGCGCCGCCCGGAGCTCGTCGATCGACAGCACGCGGCCGTCGGGGTTGCCGGGGCTGTTCAGCCACACGAGCCTCGTCTCCGCGGGCCACTCGGCGGGATCGTCGCTCGCCATCGCGGTGGCGCCGGCGAGCACCGCACCCATCTCGTAGCTCGGGTAGGCCGCCTTCGGGTGCACGACGACGTCACCCTCGCCGAGCCCCAGCAGGAACGGGAGCAGTGCGACCAGCTCCTTCGAGCCGACCGTCGGCAGCACGTTCTCGCGGCCGAGCCCGGTCACGCCGCGCCGCCGCGCGAACCAGGCGACGATCTCGTCGCGCAGCTCGTCGGTTCCCACCGTCTGCGGATAGGCGTGGGCGTCGCTCGCGGCGGCGAGCGCCTCGCGCACGACGGCGGGCGTCTCGTCGACGGGCGAGCCGATCGACAGGTCGACGGCGCCATCGGGATGCGCCGCGGCGCGCTCCCGGTACGGGACCATGAGGTCCCACGGGTAGTCGGGCAGCTCGCGCCCCGCCACGGTCAGTGGCCCTGCGGCGGGAGGGCGGCGATGATCGGGTGGTCCATCGCGATGACCCCGACCTTGGCCGCGCCGCCGGGCGAGCCGACGGGCTCGACCGCGGGCGTCGAGATCTCGAAGAACTCGACGTTCGCCTTGTAGTAGTCGGCCCACTCGTCGGGCAGGTCGTCTTCGTAGTAGATCGCCTCGACAGGGCAGACCGGCTCGCACGCCCCGCAGTCGACGCACTCGTCGGGGTGGATGTACAGCGAGCGCTCGCCCTCGTAGATGCAGTCGACCGGGCACTCGTCGATGCAGGCGCGGTCCTTCACATCGACGCACGGGAGGGCGATGACATAGGTCACGGTGGTTCGTGCTCCTTCGGAGAGGCGGGGACTTCAGTCTATGCGTGCGCGTCGGTGCCCGCGCGCGTGCGCGAGCGCGACGGCAGCCGGGGCCAGGCGACGACGAGCACGGCGATGAGCGCCGGGGCGACCGCCCAGACCGTGCCGGCGAGATCGCCGGCGACGAGCACCGAGCCGCCCGGGCCCGGAAGCGTGAGGACGGCGACGGTGACGACGAGGCCGGCCGCCGCGGCCGCCGCGATCGCGCGGCCGTGCGTCAGTAGGCGGATGCCGAGGAGGAGGGCGGCGACGCCGACCAGGGCGGCGAGGAGGCCCCATGGGATCGCGACCTCGCCGATGCGGAGGACGTGCCGGTGCCCGATGGTCGCCACCGCGCCGTAGACGACGCCGACCACGGCGGCGATCACGAAGCCCCCGATGCGGCTCGCGAGCGAGAAGTCGCCCGTCTCGGCGTCGTGCGCGCTCACGGGGCCGTCGTGACCGTGTAGGAGACCGTCTCGCCGTCGGCGGCGAGGAGCACGAGGTAGGTGCCGTTCGAGTACACGAGCGCGTCGGCGCCGCTGCCAGAGAGCTCGGTGTTCTTCGTGAAGCCGGCGCCCTCGAGCTTCGCGACCGCGTCGGCGATCGGGTCGGCGGCGGTCGACGTGATCATGACGATCCAGCCGTCGGCACCGCCCGTGCCCGCACCGAGTGCGACCTCGCCCTCGACGAGGGGGATCTCGGCGGGGAAGTCGCTCGGCACCTCGCCGTCGAGGCTGACCTCGCCGCCGGTGGCGTCTTCGATGGCGCCCTCGACGCCCTGGTTCACGAGGTCTTCGAGCGGGTTGGCGCAGCCGGTGAAGAGGGCTGCGGACAGCGCGGCGATCGCGACGGCCGCGGCGGCCCGGCGTGCGGTGACGAGGCTCCTGGACATGGCTTCGAGTCTACCGGGGCGTGCCGCCGGCTGGACGGGTGCCGTAGCGTGGAGCCCGACACCGCCCGACGGAGAGGATCGACGACGATGACCGATGGCACGAGCCCCGCGACGGCCGAGCAGCCCGAGGTGCGCGTCGAGCGCGACGGGCCGTTCGCGATCGTCACCATCGACCGGCCCGCGGCCCTCAACGCGCTCTCCCCCGCCGTGCTCGACGCCCTCGCCGACGCCTTCGCCGGGCTCGCCGACGAGGGCAGCGCCATGCGGGGCGTCCTGCTCACGGGAGCCGGCGGGCGGGCGTTCGTCGCCGGCGCCGACCTGCGGGCGCTCGCGGGTCACACCCCGGCGGAGGGCGAGGACGCCGCCGACGCCGGTCACCGCGTCGCCGCGATGATCGAGTCGCTGCCCTCCCCCGTGATCGCGTGCGTCGACGGGTTCGCGCTCGGCGGCGGCCTCGAGCTCGCGCTCGCCTGCGACTTCATCTACGCGACGGACGCCTCGTCCTTCGGCCAGCCCGAGGTGAAGCTCGGCCTCATCCCCGGGTTCGGCGGCACGGTGCGGCTGCCGCGCGCCGTGGGGCTCGCCCTCGCGAAGGAGCTGATCTACACCGGGCGGCGCATCGGCATCGAGGAGGCCGTCGCGGCGGGACTCGTCGCCCGCCGCTTCGCCGATCGCGAGGCGCTCTTCGCGGGCGCCCGCGAGACGCTCGAGTTGATCGCGCAGAACGCCGCGCCTGCCGTCGGGCTCGCCAAGCGAGTGCTCGTGGATGCCACGGGCCAGCCCACTGCGACGGCCACGCTGCTCGAGATCGCCGGATTCGGCGACGCGTTCCGCACCGACGACATGCGGGAGGGAGTCGCGGCATTCCTCGAGAAGCGCGAGCCGCGCTTCACGGGCGCGTAGGCCCGAGACGGAACGAGCCCGCCGAGACCCTCGGGGTCTCGACGGGCTCGACGAGGCGTCGGCCGAGGCTCAGCGGATCCGCGCCGCGAGCCAGGCGAAGCCGTCGAAGCGCACTCCGTCGGTGCCGAACATCTCGAGGTGGAGGTGCGGGCCGGTCGACTGGCCGGTGGTGCCGACGCGTCCGAGCTGCTGCCCCGCGGTGACGCGCTGACCCTCGGAGACCGCGATCGAACCGTACTGCATGTGCGCGTACGAGCTCGTGACGAGCTCGCCGCCGATGTTGTGCTGGACCTCGACGTTCACGCCGAGTCCGCCGCCGTTCTCGGTCGCGAGCACGACGACGCCGTCGGCGATCGACATCACCGGGGTGCCGTCGCCCGGGTTGAAGTCGACGCCGTCGTGGACCGTGGAGCATCCCGCGCAGGGGGCGTCGCGCGGACCGAAGCCCGAGCTGCGCCGGTCGGGGCTCTGCACCGGCCAGACGATGGCGCCGGTCTCGACGAGCGAGACGGCGCCGACGTTGGCGACCTGCGAGACGATGGGCGGCGGCGCCTCGTGCACGTCGTAGGCCTCGGACGCGAGGGTCGACTCGACCGCCTCGCTGCCGACCTCGACGGTCTGCGGGGTGAAGGTCACCGTGTCCTCGACGGGGGCGTACACCGAGGCGCGGTGCTCGACGTCGGTCGCCGCCACCGCGAGCGCGGGCACGCTCGTCGCGACGATCATGCCGCCGGTGAAGGCCATGGCGATCACCGAGAAGGCATGGCGGGGGCTGAAGCGCGGAAGGGTGCGCGCGCGGCGCGGGGACGTCGCGGACAGGGGGGTGCGAATGGCCGCGCGGCGGCCGCGTTGGGGGAAGGAAGTCATCACAGGTTACGTATGAGGGGGTCGGTTTCGTGGCGGGGGAGGTTCTCTCGATGTCGAGACGAACTCATGTACCGTACGCAGCGATTCTGGGAGAAACCTCCGATACGCATGCATAGAAGCCGGGCACTCCGTCGAATGCGAAAACGCGGATGCCACGGGGTCTCCCCCGTGGCATCCGCGTTCTGGGACGTCGGTGCTGCCGGTCAGCCCTGCTTCTTCAGGCGCGAGGTGATGCGCGCGCGCGCCGTGGCGTCGAGCTCGACCTTGCGGATGCGCACCGCCGTCGGGGTGACCTCGACGCACTCGTCCTCACGGGCGAACTCGAGGCACTCCTCCAGCGAGAGCTGGCGCGAGGGCGTCATCGACTCGAAGGTGTCGGCGGTCGACGAACGCATGTTCGTGAGCTTCTTCTCCTTCGTGATGTTGACGTCCATGTCGTCGGCGCGCGAGTTCTCGCCGATGACCATGCCCTCGTAGACCTCCTCGGTCGGGTTCACGAAGAAGGTCATGCGCTCCTGCAGGGCGATGATCGCGAACGGCGTCACGACGCCCGCGCGGTCGGCGACGATCGAGCCGTTGTTGCGGGTGACGATCTGGCCGGCCCACGCGTCGTAGCCGTGCGAGATCGCGTTCGCGATGCCGGTGCCGCGGGTCGTGGTCATGAACTCGGTGCGGAAGCCGATGAGGCCGCGGCTCGGCACGATGAACTCCATGCGGACCCAGCCGGTGCCGTGGTTCGACATGTTGTCCATGCGGCCCTTGCGGGCGGCGAGCAGCTGCGTGATCGCGCCGAGGTACTCCTCGGGGGCGTCGATCGTGAGGTGCTCGTACGGCTCGTGGGTC
The DNA here is from genome assembly GCF_042884835.1 of Agromyces sp. NPDC058104. Classification (NCBI taxonomy): domain Bacteria; kingdom Bacillati; phylum Actinomycetota; class Actinomycetes; order Micrococcales; family Microbacteriaceae; genus Agromyces; species Agromyces sp. NPDC058104. The sequence goes on from NZ_JBHVTD010000001.1 coordinate 207,993, forward strand.
TTGCCGTCGACCTGCTTCGTGACCACCTGGGGCTTGCCCACGGTGAGCTCGTAGCCCTCGCGACGCATCTGCTCGACGAGGATGGCGAGCGCGAGCTCGCCGCGGCCCTGCACCTCCCACGCGTCGGGACGGCCGATGTCGACGATCTTGAGCGAGACGTTGCCGACGAGCTCGCGGTCGAGGCGGTCCTTGACCATGCGGGCGGTGAGCTTGTGGCCCTTGACCTTGCCGACGAGCGGCGAGGTGTTCGTGCCGATCGTCATCGAGATGGCGGGCTCGTCGACCGCGATGACCGGAAGCGGGCGGACGTCCTCGGGGTCGGCGAGGGTGTCGCCGATCATGATGTCCTCGAAGCCCGCGACCACGGCGATGTCGCCGGGGCCGGCGCTCTCGGCCGGGTAGCGGTCGAGCGCCTTGGTCAGGAACAGCTCGGTCACGCGCACGTTCTGCACCGAGCCGTCGTGACGCACCCACGCCACGGTCTGGCCCTTCTTGATGGTGCCCTGGTGCACGCGCAGCAGCGCGAGGCGGCCGAGGAACGGCGAGGCGTCGAGGTTGGTGACGTGCGCCTGCAGGGGGTGCTCGTCGTCGTAGGTCGGCGCGGGGATGTGCTTGAGGATCGCCTCGAACAGCGGCTCGAGGTCGTCGTTGTCGGGCAGCTCGCCGTTCTCGGGCTTCTCGTGGCTCGCGGCGCCGTTGCGCCCCGAGGCGTAGACCACCGGCACGTCGAGGATCGCGTCGAGGTCGAGGTCGGGCACGTCGTCGGCCAGGTCGGACGCGAGGCCGAGCAGCAGGTCCTGGCTCTCGGCGACGACCTCGTCGATGCGCGCGTCGGGGCGGTCGGTCTTGTTCACGAGGAGGATGACCGGCATGCGGGCCTCGAGCGCCTTGCGGAGCACGAAGCGGGTCTGCGGCAGCGGGCCCTCGCTCGCGTCGACGAGGAGGACGACGCCGTCGACCATCGACAGGCCCCGCTCGACCTCGCCGCCGAAGTCGGCGTGCCCGGGGGTGTCGATGACGTTGATCGTGATGGGCTCTCCGCCCGCATGCACGCCGTTGTAGGTGATCGCCGTGTTCTTGGCGAGGATCGTGATGCCCTTCTCGCGCTCGAGCTCGTTCGAGTCCATCGCGCGCTCCTCGATGTGCGCGTGCGCGTCGAAGGAGTTCGTCTGGTTGAGCATCGCGTCGACGAGCGTCGTCTTGCCGTGGTCGACGTGCGCGACGATTGCGACGTTGCGCAGGGAATTACGGGTGGCGTTCGCCATGGATGGGTTCCTCGCGGTGAGGCATCCGGTCTGATCGACCACCCGGAAACGGGCTCGGCCGGGCGCCGCGGATGCGCTGGATGGGAGTCTGTGGGAGCGCGGACGACCGTGAATCGACGGTTCGCGCCAAGCAATCCTACCGTGCGCACCCGGGTGAATGCCGAACGCCCGGCATCCGAGGATCGGATGCCGGGCGTTCAGGACCGGGAGAGCTACGCTCCGAGCTTGATGTTCGCGCCCGGGATCGCCGCGAGCAGGTCGCGGGTGTACTGCTCCTTGGGGTTGTCGAACACCTCGTCGGTGGACGCCGCCTCGACGATGCGACCCTTCTGCATCACGCAGACGTTGTCGGCGATGACGCGCACGACCGCGAGGTCGTGGGTGATGAAGAGGTACGTCAGGTTGAGCTCGGCCTGCAGCTCGGCGAGCAGGCGCAGGATCTGCGCCTGCACGAGCACGTCGAGCGCGGAGACCGCCTCGTCGAGGATGACGATCTCGGGCTTCAGCGCGAGCGCACGCGCGATGGCGATGCGCTGGCGCTGGCCGCCCGAGAGCTCGTTCGGGTAGCGGCTGACCAGGGTGCGCGGGAGCGACACCTGGTCGAGCAGCTCGAACACGCGCTCGCGACGCGACGCCGCCGTGCCGACCTTGTGCGTCGTCAGGGGCTCCGCGATCGTGTTGCCGATGTTGCGCAGCGGGTTCAGCGAACCGTACGGGTCCTGGAAGACCGGCTGCATGCGGCTGCGAAGACCGAAGAGCTCCTTGCCCTTGACGCTCGCGAGGTCGTGACCGCCGACGACGATCTTGCCGCTCGTCGCGTCCTCCAGCTTCAGCAGCATCTTCGCGACGGTCGACTTGCCCGAGCCCGACTCGCCGACGAGCGCCGTGGTGGTGCCCTTCGCGATCTGGAACGAGACGTCGTCGACCGCGGTGAAGTCGCCCGAACCGCGGATCTTGAAGACCTTGGTGAGGTTCTCGACCACGATCGCCGGGGGCTGCGAGGCCGCGGCCTCGAGTGCCTCGGCACGGGCCTCGGCCGTCGCGAGCAGGTCGATCGCCTCGCCGGCGGCCGACGAGGCGTCGGCCGCGATCGAGGACTCCGCCGCCGCGATGCTGCCGGTCGCCTGGATGCGGCGCGAGGCGAGGCTCGGGGCCGCGGCGACGAGGCGCTGCGTGTACGGGTGCTGCGGGTTCTGCAGGATCTGGGCCGACGGGCCCGACTCGACGACCTGGCCCTTGTACATGACGAGGAGCTGCTCGGCGCGCTCGGCCGCGAGGCCGAGGTCGTGCGTGATGAACAGCAGCGTCGTGCCGAGTTCGCGGGTGAGCGACTCGAGGTGGTCGAGGATGACCCGCTGCACCGTCACGTCGAGCGCCGAGGTCGGCTCGTCGGCGATCAGGAGCTGCGGGTTGGCCGCGAGGCCCATGCCGATGAGCACGCGCTGACGCATGCCGCCCGAGAACTGGTGCGGGAACTGCTTGAGGCGCCGGTCGGCGTCCTGCAGGCCGGCCTCCTTCAAGACCTGGATCGCGCGCTGCTTGACCTCCTTGCGGCCGCTGGCGATGCCGTTCGCACGGATCGCCTCCTCGACCTGGAAGCCGATCGACCACACGGGGTTGAGGTTCGACATCGGGTCCTGGGGGACGAAGCCGATCTTGCGACCGCGGATGTCCTCCATCTCCTTCTGCGAAGCCTTCGCCAGGTCCTGCCCGTCGAGCAGGATCTGCCCGCCCGAGATGTGACCGGTGCCGGGCAGCAGATTGATGATCGCGTGCGCGGTCGTCGACTTGCCCGAGCCCGACTCGCCGACGATCGCGAGGCTGGAGCCGCGGTCGAGCGTGAAGCTCACCCCGCGGACCGCCTGCACGAGGCCGGTCTGGGTACGGAATGCGACCTCGAGGTCTTTGACTTGCAGCAGGGGGGTGCTCATCGCTGTGCCCTCGCCTTCGGGTCGAGTGCGTCTCGCACGACTTCACCGAGCATGATGAACGAGAACACGGTCAGGGAAAGCGCGATCGACGGGTAGATCAGCACCTGCGGAGCGGTGCGGAGGGTCGTCTGCGCCTGGGCGATGTCATTGCCCCACGACATGATGTTCGTGGGCAGACCGACGCCGAGGAACGACAGGGTCGCCTCCGCGACGATCGCACCGGCGAGCGAGATCGTCGCGATCACGATGACCGGAGCGATCGAGTTCGGCACGACGTGCGCCCAGAGGATCTTGAACCGCGAGACGCCGATCGCCGTGGCGGCGGTGACGAAGTCGGAGTTCTTGACCCGCAGGATCTCGGATCTCAACACTCGCGCTGTCGCCGGCCAGGCGAAGATGCCGATCGCCAGGGAGATGACCCAGACGTTCCGGTAGTTCGCGAGGACCGACATGATGACGACGGCGGCGAGGATGTAGGGGATCGAGAAGAAGATGTCGCCGAGGCGCGAGAGGATGCCGTCGGTCCAGCCGCCGTAGTAGCCCGCGAACGCGCCGAAGAGCACGCCCAGGGCGAAGACGAGGATGGTCACGATGATGCCGACCGACAGCGAGGTGCCGGCGCCGTGCACGATGCGCGAGAACACGTCGCAGCCCTGACGGGTGAAGCCGAGGGGATGACCCGGCACCGGTGCGCCGTTGCTGTTCGCGAGCTGGCAGTTCGCGTTCGGCGGCTCGTTCGTGAACAGGCCCGGGAACAGTGCGACGAACACGATGATCAGGATCAGCGCGGACGAGATCCAGAACATCGGGCGACGACGGAGGTCGGCCCATGCGTCGATCCAGAGGTTCGACGGCTTGCCCTCGGTCTTGACCGTGTCGATGGCTTCGAGCTTCGTCTCCTCGAGCGGAGCGACGTAGTGCTCGATGCGGGGCTTCGATGGAGTCTGGTCAGGCATAGCGGATCCTCGGGTCGAGCACGGCGTACAGAAGGTCGATCAGGAGGTTCACGATCAGGTACAGCAGCACCATGATCGTCACGAAGGACACGACCGTGGGGCCTTCGCCTCGAATGACCGCCTGATAGAGGGTGCGTCCGACGCCGGGCACGTTGAAGATGCCCTCGGTGACGGTCGCGCCCACGAGCAGCGTGCCGAAGTCGGTGCCGAGGTAGGTGACCACCGGGATCAGCGAGTTGCGGAGGATGTGCACGGGGACGACGCGTCGTCGCGTGAGCCCCTTGCTGTACGCCGTCCGGACGAAGTCGAGGCCGGAGGTCTCGATGACCGAGGAACGCGTCAATCGCACGATCTGCGCGAAGCTGATCGTCGCGAGCACGATGGCCGGCAGGATCAGGTCTTCGAGCGGTGCTCCGGTTCCGACGGTCGGGCTGAACCAGCCCCACTGGATGCCCATGAAGTACTGGGCGACGAAGCCGAGCACGAAGATCGGCAGCGAGATCAGCACGAGGCTGACCGCGAGGCCGGTCGCGTCGAAGATGCCGCCCTTGCGCAGGCCGCTGATGAGGCCGACGGTGATGCCGGCGACCATCTCGAAGAAGATCGCGAGGAGGGCGAGGCGGATCGTCACCGGGAAGGTGCGGGCGAGCACCTCATTGACCGGCTGACCCGAGTAGGTCACGCCGAAGTCGCCCTGGAAGATCCCGATCAGGTAGTAGAAGTACTGCACGATGAACGGATCGTTCAGGTGGTACTGCTCGCGGATCTGGTCGATCACGCCGGGGGCCGGCGGGCGGTCGCCGTAGAGCGCCGCGATCGGGTCGCCCGGCATGGCGAAGACCATGAAGTAGATGAGGAAGGTGGCTCCGAGGAGCACGGGGATGATTTGGAGGAGGCGCTTTCCGGTGTACCAGAGCATCAGCGCTCCTCAGGGTGTAGTGCTGAGAGCATTTTGGGCCGCAATCACAGAATCGATCGGATATCAGCATGATGTCCGGGGCGTTGTCGCCCCGGACATCATGCTAAACGGGATTATAGACGAGAGTGACGTCTCAGCCCTTGGTGATCTGGTGGTACAGCGGCACCGAGTCCCAGCCGAACACCACGTTGTCGACCGTGTCGGCGGAGACGCCGGTCACGTTCGAGTACCACAGCGGGATCGCGGGGAGATCCTTCAGCAGGACTTCCTGAGCCTGCTGGTAGATCGCGGTCGCGTCCTCGACCGAAGCGGCGACAGCGCCCTCCTTGAGGAGGTTGTCGAACTCTTCGCTGGAGTAGTCCTCGTAGTTCGATCCGGCACCGGTCTGGTAGAGCGGGGCGAGGAAGTTGTACATCGAGGGGTAGTCGCCCTGCCAGCCGGCGCGCGTGCCACCGGTCAGCTTGTCGTTGGTGCGGTCGTCGAGGGCCGCAGCGAACGTCGGGTAGGGCTTGCCCACGGCCTGGATGCCGAGGGTGTTGGCGATCGAGTTCACGACCGCGTCGACCCAGGCCTGGTGGCCGCCGTCGGCGTTGTACGCGAGGTCGAAGACGGTGTCGCCGTACGGGGCGATCGCGTCGGCCTCGGCCCAGAGCTTCTTGGCCTCTTCGGGGTTGAACTCGAGGACCTCAGCGCCCTCGAGCTGGTCGGTCCAGCCCGCGATGACCGGCGAGGTGTAGTCGGTCGCCGGGGTACGGGTGCCCTGGAAGATCACGTCGGTGATCTCGTCGCGGTTGATCGCCATCGAGATGGCGGCACGACGGAGCTTGCCCTCTTCGCCGCTCCAGTGCTCGAGGTAGTACGGCATGTTGAAGCCCTGGAAGATGGCAGCCGGCTGGTTGACCGCACGGTCGCCGAACTCGTCCTCGTAGGTCTCGAACGCCGAGTCGGGCACGGCGTCGAGCACGTCGAGGTTGCCGGCCTGGACGTCGGCGTACGCCGAGTCCTGCGAGGCGTAGAAGACGATCGAGAGGCCGCCGTTGGCGGGCTTGCGAACGCCGTCGTAGTCGGGGTTGGTCACGAGGTCGATGCGCTCCTCGTGGACCCAGGCGCCCTCCTCGGCCAGCATGTACGGGCCGTTGCCGATCGGGTTCTCGCCGAAGGCCTCCATGTCCTCGAACGCGACCTCGGGCAGCGGCGAGTAGGCCGAGTAGCCCAGGCGGAGCGGCCAGTCGGCCTCGGGGGCGGTGAGGGTGACCTCGAAGGTCAGGTCGTCGACGACCTTGAGACCCGTGAGCTCCGAGTCGGCCTCGTAGGAGAAGCCCTCGATGTTGTCGAAGAAGTACGACGAGCCCTGCGCGTTGCTGAAGAGCGCGCCGTAGTTCCACGCGTCGACGAACGAGTTCGCGGTGACGTCGGAGCCGTCGGTGAAGGTCTGGCCTTCCTTCAGCTTGACCGTCCAGTGCTGCGAGTCGTCGGACTCGATCGACTCGGCGACGTCGTTCTCGATCTCACCGTCGGCGGTGTACGAAACGAGGCCCGCGAAGAGCGACGTGATGATCTTGCCGCCACCGGTCTCGGTGGTGTTGGTCGGGATCAGCGGGTTCTGCGGCTCGGAGCCGTTCGTCGTGATGATCGCGTCCGGGTCACCGGCGGGCGAGGTGGCCTCGGTTCCGCCGCCGCTCGTGCAACCGGTGAGCACCAGTGCGCCGGCTGCAGCAAGAGCAATGGCTGCAACGCCGATTCTCTTGATCTTCAATGTTCCTCCTGTGAGATGTGCGCGGGGGCAGAGCGGCTCGTGACCGCACTGTGCGCTTCGTGGTGCAAGACTACGAATCGTTCCCTGAGAAGCAAAGTCGAGACGGAAACCGTTACCGATGCGCAACCTAGCGTCACCGGGAGCGACACAGAACGCCGCGGCGACGCACGATCGTTGCGTCTGACCCCCGCATGCGAGGATTGCAGCATGCCTGATGCACGACGACTGCGAATCGAGCTCGCCATCGTGCTCGGCCTCTCGCTCGGGGCATCGGCCGTCTACTCGATCGTCTCGATCATCGCGCGGGTCACCGACACCCGCCCGCTGGCCGAGCAGTCGGCCGCGATCAACCAGTCGCGCTCGAGCCGCGAGTGGCTCGACCTCACCTACCAGTTCCTCGACGTGTTCTTCGGCCTGTTCGTCGTGGCGCTCGTGCTCTACCTGCTCTGGCGCCCCGGCGGAAGTCCTTTCCGACGCATCGGCCTCGACTTCACGAGACCCGGTCGCGACGTGGCATCCGGCCTCGCGCTCGTCGCCGTCATCGGCGTGCCCGGGCTCGCGCTGTACGCGATCGGCCGCGCCGCGGGCGTGACCGTCGCGGTGGTGCCGTCACCGCTCGACACGCACTGGTGGACGATCCCGATCCTCGTGCTCGCGGCGCTGAAGGCGGCGCTCGTCGAAGAGGTCATCGTCGTCGGATACCTCTTCACGCGCCTGCGCGAGCTCGGCGTCGGCCCGTGGGCGACGATCGTCTCGAGCGCGCTCCTTCGGGGCACCTACCACCTGTACCAGGGCTTCGGGCCGTTCGTCGGCAACGCCCTGATGGGCGTCGTGTTCGGCTGGTGCTACCAGCGCTGGGGGCGCACGATGCCGCTCGTCGTCGCGCACTGGGTGCTCGACATGGTGTCGTTCATCGGCTACCCCCTGGCGGCCGTGTGGTGGCCGGCGCTCTTCGCGCCCCCGGCGGACTGAGCTCCGGCGCGTTCGGCGCGGTCGCGTGCCCGGCCGGGGCGAAGAGCGTGCGGATGCCCCGCGCGAGGCGCCGGCGCACGCGGCGGCGGCGCGGCGCGAGGTGCCGGGCGCTCGGTCCGGAGCGGGACGGCACGTCGGCCACGGCCACGGCTTCGGCTTCGGCCAGCGCCGCGGGCGGCGGGGCGATCGACGAGCGAGCGTCGGTGTCGAGGTCGCCGCCGAGGTGGAGCGAGCGGCGGCTCGGCGTGCAGACCACGCCGAGGTAGCCGCCGCGGGCGAAGTCCATGACGTCCTGCGCGTGGCGCATGGCCGCGGCCGACTCGGCGACGCTGCCGCGGCGGCGCAGGCGCTGCTCGAGTCCCGCGGTGTCGGCGGTGGCGACGCTCACGACGATGAACGTCGCGATGAACGCGATCCCTGCGATGATGTCGATGCTCGGCATGCGGCACCTCCCCGTGCGAATGCCCTCGGGGCCCTGGGCGGTGATCCCGAGAGAATCTCAGTGTACTCCCGGGGGTGCCCCACGTGGCCACCCTGATCCGTCCCTCCGTGCCGATCGCGAGCATGGGGGAACCCTCGCGTCTGAGGGGCCCCGGCACCGCCGGAGATCGAGAGACGGAACGGAACCATGCACCTCGCCGCTGCCTTCGCCGCCGGCCACCTCGCCGCCCGCGCCACCGACCGCCGCTTCCGGGCGCCCGATGTCGAGACCGAGATCCGTGAGGCGCACGAGCGCGTCATCGCACGGCGCGACGCCCTCGTCGTCGCACCCTCGCGGCGCGACTACCCGGAGCGCGGGCGGCACGCCGCCGCCCCGCGCCCCGCGTGACCGTGATCGGTCAGCCGCCGATCTTCTCCCCGGCGGGGCTCAGCACCCACCACACGCCGTTCACGCCCTGACCGTTGGTGTCGCCCGCGGCACTGTCGCCAGCGAAGGTGTAGAGCGGCCACCCGTCGAGCGTCAGCTGCGTCGAGCCGTCGACGCCCGTGATCGTGCCGACCTCGCCGGTCACGCCCTCGACCTCGGGGTCGTCGGAGTCGGTCGTCACCGCGGGCCAGTTCGTCGCGCACTGCCCCTCGCAGCTGCTCGCGTCGCCGCCCTGCGTGTCGGTGTCGAACATGTAGACCGTCATCCCCTCCCCGTCGACGACGATCTCGCCGAGCGAGGAGTCCGCGGTCGCGAGCGCCGCGCCCGCCGACGCGGCACCGCTGTCGGGCGCCTCCGTCGTCGTCGAGGTCTCTCCCCCGTAGCCCGAGTCGTCGGTGGTCGTGTCCGAGCCGCCCGACCCCCCGGTGCAGCCCGCGAGCGCGACGACGAGGCCGAGCGCGGCCATTCCTGATGCGATGCGCGTGTTCATGCGAGATCCCTCTCTCCTGGCACCGGCCGCGATCGCGGCCCTGCAGTGAGCACGAGAGCGGGCTCCCGATGGTTCACCCGTTCAGTCGACCGCGCTGCGCATCAGCACCTCGCCCGAGCCCATCGCGCGGATCTCGAGCGACGCGATCTCGTCGAGGTCGAGTGCGGCGCCCGCCGAGAGCCGGGCGGCGGTGCCGGGGCTCGCGCGCCAGCTCGACACGTCCGTCCGCTCGCCGTCGAGCCCGACGACGACGAGGGCGTACGGCCAGCCGCCGTCGGGCGCCTCGACCCCGTCGGCGTCCCCGTAGCGGCAGTCGAGCTCGATCCGCGTGCCCCACGCGACCTGCGTGAGCGTGGCGGTCGCGGTGAGCGGCACCTCGGCGACGGAGTCGAACGCCACCGACTCGGCGACGAGCGACGGGCGTGCGAGCGCGAGCGGCAGCGCGATCGCCGCGACGAGGAGCAGGGCGGCGGCCGCCGAGGCGACCCACCAGATCCGGTTCCGGCGGCCGCGCCGCCTGCGGTCCTCCAGTCGCACCGCGTCGACGAGGTCGCCCCGGGGGCCGGAGGCGATGTCGGACGACTCGTCGAGGAGCGCCGCGGCCCGCTCGGGCTCGAGCCGGGCGAGCAGGCCCGGCATCGGGGCGAGCTCCGCCACCGCGCGACGGCACCGCTCGCAGCCCTCGAGATGCTGCTCGTACTCGCGACGCTCGGCCGGCGAGAGCGCGCCGAGCACGTAGGCGGAGTCCCAGTCCGCGAAGCGCGCGTGATCCGGGTTCATCGCGTCACCCCCTTCTCCTGCAGTGCGAGCCGCAGCGCCCTGAGGCCGTAGTGCAGCCGGGACTTCACCGTACCCTCGGGGATGCCGAGCCGTCGGGCGACCTCCGCCACGCTGCATCCGCCGTAGTACGCGTGCACGATCACGGCCCGGTGCTCGAGGCTCAACGTCACGAGGGCCTCCTCGATCAGCAGGCTCTCGAACAGGGCGTCGGTCGCGTCGCGCATCGGCCCCGCCGCCGGCTCGGGCGCTTCGGCGACGCCGATCTCGTGGCGCCGGCGGGCGCTGCGGGCCTCGTCGATGACGAGGTTCCGGGCGACGGTGATCATCCACGACCTCGTCGTCGCCGGCTCCTGCGCCATGATGCGCGGGCTCCGCCAGGCGCGGAGCAGCGTCTCCTGCACGATGTCGTCGGCGCCCGCGGCGTCGCCCGTGAGGTGCACGACGTACCGCCAGACCGACGGGCCGTGCGCCTCGTACAGCGCGACCAGCCGATGGTCGTCATCGAGCGGCTCATCGTCGCGGGGCATCCACCACCTCCTGTGCTCTGCACGGAGAACGGGAGGGAGCGGCGAAAGGTTCACCTCGACGGCGGGGTGAACCGGGCGGCCGTGCGCGACGTGTTCCCGGCATGGAACCCATCACACCGGCGGTGCTCGCCTCCGACGACCTCATCCAGGTCGCCGGCCTGCCCCTGCACCCGCTCATCGTGCACGCGGTGGTCGTGCTCACCCCGCTCACGGTACTCGCCCTGCTGCTCGGCACGTTCTGGCCGCAGGCGAGGCGCCGACTCGGCATCGTGACCGCGCTGGGCGCGGCGCTCGTGCTCGTGCTCGTGCCCGTCACGGTCGCCGCCGGCCGATCGCTCGCCGCGGCGCTCGGCCCGCTGCCCGCCGTCGCCCGGCATCAGGGCTTCGGCGAGATGCTGCTGCCGTGGGCCGTGGCGCTCTTCGTCGTCGCGGCGGGCCAATGGGCATGGTTCCGCTACGGCGACGAGCGGGTGCGCCGGGACTCGCCCGGCGCGGCCCGTACCGTGCGGATCGGCCTGGCCGTGGCCGCCGTCGTCGTCGGGGCGGGCACGATGGTGCTGCTCGTGCTCATCGGCGACTCGGGAGCCCGCGCCGTGTGGGGCGGGCTCCCGAGCTGACGGGTCGCGAGCGAGCGGGCAGGCCTCCGCGGCCTACGCGAAGGCCTCGACCGGCGGGCAGGCGCACACGAGGTTGCGGTCGCCGTACGCCTGGTCGATGCGGCGCACCGGGGCCCAGTACTTGTTGCGCACGAGCGAGCGCACCGGGTAGACGGCCTGCTCGCGGGTGTACGGGTGCTCCCACTCCCCCGCGATGACCGACTCGGCCGTGTGGGGCGCGTTCCGCAGCGGGTTGTCGTCGGCCGGCCACTCGCCTCGGCCGACGGCGTCGGCCTCGGCCTTGATCGCGACCATCGCCTCGACGAAGCGCTCGAGCTCGGCCAGGTCCTCCGACTCGGTCGGCTCGACCATGAGCGTGCCCGCGACGGGGAACGACATCGTGGGCGCGTGGAAGCCGTAGTCGATGAGGCGCTTGGCGACGTCGTCGACGCTCACGCCCGTCTCGGCGGTGAGCGGGCGCAGGTCGAGGATGCACTCGTGCGCGACCAGCCCGTTGTCGCCCGTGTAGAGCACCGGGAAGTGCTCGCGCAGGCGCGAGGCGACGAAGTTCGCCGCGAGCACCGCCGAGGCGGTCGCCTGCTTGAGGCCCTCCGAGCCCATCATGCGCACGTACGCCCACGAGATCGGCAGGATCGACGGGCTGCCGTACGGCGCCGCCGAGACCGGCCCGCCGCCGTGCACGAAGCCGCCGGCGTGGTCGGCGCGCTGCGCCAGCGGGTGGCCGGGCAGGTACGGCGCGAGGTGCGCCTTCGCCGCGACTGGGCCGACGCCGGGGCCGCCGCCGCCGTGCGGGATGCAGAACGTCTTGTGCAGGTTCAGGTGCGAGACGTCGCCGCCGAAGTCGCCGAAGCGCGAGTAGCCGAGCAGTGCGTTGAGGTTCGCCCCGTCGACGTAGACCTGGCCGCCGGCGTCGTGCACCGCCTGCGTGATCGCCTTCACCTCGTGCTCGTAGACGCCGTGCGTCGACGGGTAGGTGATCATGAGGGCCGAGATGGATGCCGCGTGCTCGGCGATCTTCGCGCGCAGGTCGTCGAGGTCGACGTTGCCGAGCTCGTCGGTCGCGACGACCACGACGCGCATGCCCGCGAGCACGGCCGAGGCCGCGTTCGTGCCGTGCGCGCTCGACGGGATGAGGCAGACGTCGCGCTCGCCCTCGCCGTTGGCGAGGTGGTAGCCGCGGATCGCGAGGAGCCCGGCGAGCTCGCCCTGGCTGCCCGCGTTCGGCTGCAGCGAGACGGTGTCGTAGCCGGTGACCTCCGCGAGCCACGACTCGAGCTGCTCGACGAGGCCGAGCGAGCCGACGACGTCGGCCTCGGGCGCGAAGGGGTGCAGGTTCGCGAACGACGGCCAGGTGACGGCCTGCATCTCGGTGGCCGCGTTGAGCTTCATCGTGCACGAGCCGAGCGGGATCATGCCGCGGTCGAGCGCGTAGTCGCGGTCGGCGAGCTGCTTGAGGTAGCGCATCATCTGCGTCTCGGAGTGGTGCGTGTTGAACACGGGGTGCTCGAGGTAGGCGCTCGTGCGACGGAGGCCGGCCGGGATCGCGGTCTCGGTGAACGGACCGTCGAGCTCGCGCTCCTCGGGCCCGCCGAAGGCCTGGGCGACCTTGTGCAGCTCGTCGAGCGTCGTCGTCTCGTCGACCGAGACGTAGACGGTCGCCTCGTCGGCCTCCCACAGGAGCACGCCCAGCTCGCGGCCGCGGGCGACGACGTTCTTCGCGAGGCCCGGCACGTGCACCGCGAGCGTGTCGAAGTAGGCGTCGTGCGCGACGCGCTGGCCGAGGTCGTCGAGCCATCCGGCGAGCAGCTTCGCCTTGCCTGCGGTCTGGGTGGCGATGGCGCGGATGCCACGGGGCCCGTGGTACACGGCGTACATCGAGGCCATCACGGCGAGCAGCACCTGGGCGGTGCAGATGTTCGAGGTCGCCTTCTCGCGGCGGATGTGCTGCTCGCGGGCCTGCAGGCTGAGGCGGTAGGCGGGGTGGCCGGCGGCGTCCTGCGAGACGCCCACGAGTCGGCCGGGCATCTGGCGCTCGAGACCCTTGCGCACGGCCATGTACCCGGCGTGGGGGCCGCCGAAGCCCATCGGCACGCCGAAGCGCTGCGAGGTGCCCACGGCGACGTCGGCGCCGTGCTCGCCCGGGCTCGTCACGAGGGCGAGCGCCAGCAGGTCGGCGGCGACCACGGCGAGGGCGCCCTGCGCCTTCGACGCCGCGATGACGCCCGCCGGGTTCCAGACCCGCCCCGAGGCGCCGGGGTACTGCACGAGGATGCCGAAGTGCTCGCCGAAGGCGGAGACATCCGTGCCCTCGGAGAGCGGGGCCTCGACGAGCTCGATGCCGACCGCCTCGGCGCGCGAGACGAGCAGCGCCTTGGTCTGCGGCAGCGCGTCGGCGTCGACGATGAAGCGGTTCGCCTTCGACTTCGAGCCGCGACGGGCGAGCAGCATGCCCTCGACGACCGCGGTGCCCTCGTCGAGCATCGACGCGTTCGCGATGTCGAGGCCCGTGAGGTTCTCGACCATCGTCTGGAAGTTGATGAGCGCCTCGAGGCGGCCCTGGCTGATCTCGGGCTGGTAGGGCGTGTACGCCGTGTACCAGCTCGGGTTCTCGAGCACGTTGCGCTGGATCACCGCGGGGGTGACCGTGCCGTAATAGCCGAGGCCGATCATGGGCGTGCGCACCGTGTTCTGCGAGGCCAGGGCGGCGAGCTCGGCGAGCGCCTCGCGCTCGGTCGCGGCGGCGGGGATCGCGGAGTTCAGCACCTCCCCCATGCGGATCGACGACGGCACCGCCGCCGACATGAGCGCCTCGAGCGAGTCGTAGCCGAGCTCGGCGAGCATGAGCGCGTGGTCGCTCGGGGTGGTGCCGATGTGACGGCGCCCGAAGGCGTCGAGATCGAAGGCGGAGGAGGGCGTGGTCATCGGGTCGGGTCCTTACTCTCCGGTGAGCGCGGTGTACTCGTCGCGCGTGAGGAGCTTCGGCAGGCTCGAGGTCGAGACCTTCAGCAGCCAGCCCTCGCCGAAGGGGTCGCTGTTCACGAGCTCGGGGGCGTCGACCACGGCCTGGTTCGCCTCGACGACTTCGCCGTTGACCGGGGCGAAGAGCTCGCCGACCGACTTCGTCGACTCGATCTCGCCGACGACGGTGCCCTCGGTGACGGTCGTGCCCGCGGCCGGCAGGTCGACGTAGACGACGTCGCCGAGCTTCTCGGCCGCGTAGTCGGTGATGCCGATCGTGGCGACGTCGCCGTCGATCGCGATCCACTCGTGCTCTTCGGTGTAGTGCAGTGCGTTGAGGTCGGTCATGGGGTGCTCCTTGTGGTGTGGATGACTCGTGGTTCGCGCCTCGGCCGTCGGCCGGGCGCCGGGATCAGGAGGCGCGCTTGTAGAACGGCAGCGCCACGACGGCGGCGGGGATGCGGGTGCCGCGGACGTCGACGAACAGCTCGGTGCCGACTTCGGCGAGCGCGGGGCTCACGAAGGCCATCGCGACCGGGTGGCCGAGCGTCGGCGAGAGCGCGCCGCTCGTCACGACGCCGACGCGGGCGGCGTCGGGCCCGTCGCCGTCGAAGACCTCGTACTCGGCGCGGGGCGCCCGGCGGCCCTCGGCGGCGAGCCCGACGAGCACCGGGGCATCCTCAGCGGGGCCCTGCTCGACGGCGGCGCGGCCGATGAAGTCGCCCTCCTTGGCGAGGGCGACGACGCGGCCGAGGCCGGCCTGCACGGGCAGGATGTCGCGGCTGAGCTCGTGCCCGTAGAGGGGCATGCCCGCCTCGAGGCGGAGCGTGTCACGGCTGGCGAGCCCGCACGGCACGACGCGCGGCCCGCCGGTCTCGACGAGCGCCTCCCAGAGCCGGGCCGCGCGCTCGGGCGCGACGTAGAGCTCGAAGCCGTCCTCGCCGGTGTAGCCCGTGCGGGCGACGAGCACCGGCTGGCCCTCGAAGGTGGCCGGGAACGCGCGGTAGTACTTCAGCGCGGCGATCTGCGCGTCGAAGTCCTCTTCGTCGTTGCCCGGTCCGTCGACGCCGAAGCCGGGGGTCTCGAGCAGCACGGCGCGGGCGTCGGGGCCCTGCAACGCGATGAGTGCCACGTCGTCGCTCTCGTCGGACACCACGGTGTCGAAGCCGGCGGCGCGCGTGCGCAGCTCGTCGGCCACGACCGTCGCGTTCGACGCGTTGGCGACGACCATGTAGCGGTCCTCGCCCGTGCGGTAGACGACGAGGTCGTCGATGATGCCGCCGTCCTCGGCGAGCAGCAGCGAGTACTTCGCCTGGCCGATCTCGATCGCCGAGAGCTTGCCGGCGAGCGCGAAGTCGAGCGCCGCGGCCGCCTGCGGGCCGATCAGCACGATCTCGCCCATGTGCGACAGGTCGAAGATGCCCGAGGTGGTGCGCACGGCATGGTGCTCGGCGAGGTCGCTCGAGTAGCGCACCGGCATCTGCCAGCCGGCGAAGTCGGTGAAGCTCGCGCCCGCGGCGCGGTGCACGGCGTCGAGCGGGCTGCGGCGCTCGTCGGCGGGGGCGGTGGTACCGGGGTCGTTCGTCACGAGTTCTCCTTGACTGGCGAGCTGCGGGTGCAGTGCGCGCGGTCGCGATTCGTGCGGCGGATGCCGCATGAGAACTCCCCCTCTGTCATGAGCCTGAGAGTTTCACGCGTTGACGCGCTTTCACCGTGGGCGGCCCCGTCGAGACCGGGTCTCGTGCGGAGCACTTTTCAGAGTGGCCTCGTCGTCGCGGTGTGAGACCTGAGAGATTGGCAGGGAGGCTTGCTCCTTCGGTGCCGGCGCTGCTCGCCTGAACAGTGCTGCCGGCTCTCCCGCGACGCGTCGATGGCCCGGTATGAGGTTGTACCGCGATCCTAGCAGCGGCGAGCGCCGCCGGCCGCGTCGCCGTGACCCCCGCTACCCCGCGTGCTGGGGCTACACGCCCCGGCGGCGGCGGGTCTAGGCTCGCAGCGTCAGGGTTCGCTTCGTTGGAGGCCGAAGTGTCGCAGCAGACAGCACCGACGCGCGCGTCGACGCCCGCTCGCGCGGTCTCGCCGAGCCAGGGGTTCGCCCATCCCGCATTCGCCGCGGCACGACTCGACGAACGCTGGCGCGGCGCCGGGTCGCTGCTCTCGTGGCTCGTGCTCGCCTCGCTCGTCGCCGTGGTGCTCGGCGAGCTCGACCGGCTCATCACGAGCGTGCCCGGCTCCGACGGCCGCAGCCATTCGCTCAACGTCCTTCTCACCCCGCTGTCGGTGACGCAGCGCGACAGCTGGTCGCGCTGGGCGGAGGCGCCGCTGCACGACCAGCTCGGGTTCTGGATCGTCGCCTCGGCGGTGATCGACTTCGCGCTGGTGCTGGCGATCTTCAAGCTCGCCCGGCGCGCCATCCGCGTCGTGGCCGAGGACCGGCCGCGCCGAGTGCCCGAGTTCGCGCTCGCCCTCTACCTCGTGAGCGAGGTCGCCGAGAACGTGGCGCAGATCGTCGCGGGCGGCGGCGTCATGGCCGGCTCGGCCGCCGTCGCGGCCGGAGCCGGGGTGGCGATGATCATCCCGACGCTCTTCAAGGTGGTCTCGCTCGTCGTGCTCGTGGTCGCGATCCTCCGGCTTCCCGACTACCGGGCGGAGCTGCGCCCGCGGTTCGCACGGATCGTCGAGGCGCTCTGGGTGCATCGGCTCGCGACGCTCGCGATCGCGGTGATCGCCGTGCTGTCGTGCATCCCCGCGTCCGACCTCCTCGACCAGCTGCCCGACGTGCAGCGGCAGTGGGCCGACCGCCTCGGCTGGACCCACGCACTGTGGGCGGGCGTCGCGCTGTCGGCCACGGCGCTCGTCAACTTCGTCCTCGGCCGGCGTCGCACCCGGCTCATGGTCGAGGTCCGGGTCCTCCGGCTGCATCGGCGACGTGCCACGAGTCGCTGGGACGCGGCCGCGCCGTGGTGCATCGCGCCCGGCGTCGTGCTCGCCGCCGGCCTCGTCGCGCTCGTCGTCGCGCTCGCGACGGGCGGGCCCGTCGGCGTCCACCTGCCGACCTTCCTCAGCGTCCTCCTCATCACGGGCGCCGTGCCGGTGCTGGCCGCCGTCTTCATGCCGCCGAAGGACGCCCCCCGCGAGGAGCGCCTCGACTACGACCCCGAGCGCGCGGCCGCGAGCTGGATCGTCGGCGACGCGCTCGCCGTGCTGGTCATCGCGGTCGGCGCGATCGGCGTCGTGCGCTCGTTCTTCATCCCCTTCGTGCTCGGCGTCGACCCCGGCGTGCCTTCGACGTTCGCCTGGTCGGTGCCCGTCGTGCTGCTCGGCTCGGCGATCGCCGTCGCGGTGCCCCGGCTGCTGCCGCGGGTGCGGAAGTGGAACTGGGGCCGCGCGGCCCTCGACCCCGTCTCGGCGGCGGAGACGACCGAGAAGGACGCCAGGGCGGCGATCGCCGCGAAGGCCGCGAAGGCCGCGTCGAGCAGGGCCGACGCCGCCGACGGCCCGGTGGACGCCGCCGCGGACGACCGGCCCGACGCCGAGGTGGCCGAGGTCGCCGACGCCGGCCCCGTCGAGTGGACGGCGTTCGTCATCGGGGCGGCCGTGCTCGCGCTCGCGCTCGTCGTGCCGAGCTGGCTCGGCTGGGGCATCGGCTCCGTGGCCGCGGCCCTCCTCGCGATCTCGGCCTGGGTCACGGTCTTCGGCGCCTTCACGATCATCGTGCAGCCGCGCGAGCTCATCGCCCCGTTCCGCTGGCTGGGGCTCAAGGCGCCGCCCGTGCTCACCCTCGGCTTCCTCGTGCCGTTCGTCGTCAACATCCTGGTCTCCTCGATCGCGGCCGACGCGACGCTGCACGCCGTGCAGGTGTCGAACGACGGGGCGGCCGAGGTCACGAGCGGCCTCCCGACGACGATCGACGAACGGCTCGACGCGTTGCAGCAGGACGACTGCGCGATCGACATCACCGAGGAGCTCGGGCCCCGCGCCCCCGGGAGCGACGAACCGGTCACCGTCCGCCCCGTCTTCCTCATCGCCGCCGAAGGCGGAGGCATCCGCGCCGCCTACTGGACGGCGGCCGCGCTCGCCGAGCTCGACGGCTGCGCCGCGACGTCCGGGCTCGTCGCGAACGGCATCAGCGGCGGCTCGCTCGGGCTCGCGATCGCCTCGACGATCGACGCCGACCGGGTCGGCTCCCTCGACCAGGTCGACCCCGCCTCGGCGGCGGCGGCGGCGATGGACCAGGGGTTCCGCGCGGAGGAGCGCACGGCGATCCTCGAGGCCGCCCGCAAGACCTCCGGGCCCGACGTCGTCTCGACCGCGGTGCTCGGGCTCACCGTCGGCGACGCCTTCGCCGCGGGCACCGGGGTGCGCATCCCCTCGTTCCTCGACCTCGGGCCCGAGTCCGACGACCCCGTGGAGTGGCGCTGGCGCGACCGCGCGGCGTTCGTCGAGGCGCTCTGGGAGCGCGGCTCGCCCACCCTCGCCGAGCAGTTCTCGCCCGAGATCTCGCCCCTCACGGGGTCGCTCATCCTGAGCTCGACCGACGTCGTCTCGCGATGCCGGCTGCTCGTCGACCAGGCGCCGTTCGTCTCGGGGGCGGCGGAGGAGGCCGGGGTGCGCAACATCGAGCCCTCGATCGTCGACCAGGCCTCCGACTGCGAGGCGATCGGCGGCAACCCCTCCATGCTCGGGTTCCGCGACCTGCAGGTGAACGACGAGAGCGACCCCGAGTCGATCTCCGAGTGCCTGATGTCGCTCGACTGGTCGACGGCGGTCATGCTGTCGGCGCGGTTCGCCGTCATCACGCCGACCGGCGGGCTGCCGGGCGACGGCAGGTGCGAGGTCGCGAAGGGCGCCCAGTTCGTCGACGGCGGCTACGTCGAGCCGACCTCCCTCGCCGCCCTCGCCGACCTCTCACCCCTCATCTCGCACGAGATCGCCGATCACAACGCCCATCGCGCCGAGGGCGAGCCCTGGCTGCTGCCGACCCTCGTCTACCTCCGCAACACGCAGGGCTACGACCTCGCCGAGGACGTCGCCCGGGCGGAGTCGGAGCCGCTCGTGCCCATCACCGGCGGGGCGGCCAAGACCAACCTGACCGCCGAGGACTCGTGGATCCAGCGCATCACCCTCTCGGCGGCGGGCGCCTGCCCCGACGGGCCCGAGGGCGAGTCGTGCGAAGCGGCGCTCGGCTGGCTGCACGGCGACGACGTGCTGCCCGGCGGCACCGTCGTCGTCGCGCCCGACTCCACCCCCGGCGTCGTGCCGCCGCTCGGCTGGGCGCTCTCCGATCTCAGCCGCGCGCGCTTCGACGCGGCGATCGCGACCGACGTGGTGTGCCGCGACGACGAGCCGACGGTCGCGTCGGGCGGCTACGCCGGACTCGCCCGCCTCCTCGCGGTCATGCCGAACGGGCGCTGCGCCGGGGACTGAGGCGCGGCCGCGCACGAGTTCCGCCCGAGGCCGGCGCGACGCCTACTCGGGCCGGTTGCCGTGCGCGTCGTGCTCGAACGGGGTCTCGACGCCGCGGTAGGCGAGGCTCATCATCATGCCCCCGGCGGCGTGCTCGAGGTCGTGGCAGTGGTCCATCCAGATCCCGGGGTTGTCGGCGACGAGCAGCACCTCCCACACCTCGCCCGGCCGCACGTCGACGGTGTCGAGCCAGAGCGGCGCCCCGCGTGCCGGCTCGCCGTCGCGCGAGAGGACGAGCACGTGGTGCCCGTGCACGTGCATGGGATGCACCTCGAACCCGCGATTCGCGATCGTGAGTCGTACCACGTCGCCCTGGTCGACCTCGATCGGCTCGATGTGCGGGAACACGCGGCCGTTCACGGTGTAGGCGTAGTTCGGTGCGCCGCCGACGAACCTCGGCATGCGGTCGAGCACGAGTTCGGCGGTGGCGGTGACCTCGCCGAACTCGGCCGGCGCCTCGCCCGGCGGCGTCGCCGACGGCTCGCCGTAGTCGAGCAGGTCGAGCTCGGGCAGGTCGGCGGGGGCGAGCGCGGAGGCCTCGGCATCGGCGCCGGCCGATGCGTCGGCCGCCGGGACCTGCGCCTCGGCCGGAGCGGCGCCCGCCGCCGGACGGAACACGAGCGCCGAGTCGTCCGACGCGTCGACGCCGAGGCGCACCTCGGCGTCGGGCATCTCGAAGACGAGGTCGGCGCGGGCCCCCGCGCCGAGCCGCACGGCCTCCCCCGTCACCTCGCGGCCGCCCGCGAGGTCGCGTCCGTCGACGGCGACGACGCGGAACGGCGCCCCGCCCACCGCGACCCGCAGCGGCGTGCGGTCGGTGTTCGCGACGCGGAGCCGCACGGCGGTGCCGGGCTCGACCTCCTGCGCCTGTTCGCCGTCGTCGCCTCCGAGGAGGACGGCGCCCCCGATCGTGTGCACCGGCACGGCGAGGTCGAGCGGCTCGGCGACGCCACCGGGAGGCTCGACGACGAGCATGCCGTAGAGGCCGCGCCGTACGCCCTCGGAGGAGACCTGGTGGGTGTGGTACCAGTAGGTGCCCGCGGTCTCGGCGACGAAGCGCGAGACGAACTCGCCGCGCGGCATGACCGCGTCCTGCGTGACGCCGGCCACGCCGTCCTCGCCGTTCGGCACGTCGACCCCGTGCCAGTGCAGCGTGACGCCGTCGTCGATGTCGCGGTTGCGCAGCGTCGCCTCGACGAGCTCGCCCTCGGTCACCCTGATCTCGGGCCCGGGCAGTCGATCGCCGAACGACCAGACCGAGAGCTCGGTGCCGCTCGACAGGGCGACCTCGCGCTGCGCGGCCTCGAGCTCGACGCGGTGCACGGGGGCATCGAGCCCGTCGGGCGTGCGCAGTTCGTCGACCGAGACGACGGCGGGTGCCTCGGCGCCCGCGCCGGCCGTGGCCTCCGGGACCGAGCCCGCCTCACCACCGGCATGGGCGTGGGCGGCCGACGCCTCGATCGAGGGCGGGGCCGTGTCGGCGAGCCACACCCAGCCGAGCGAGCCGGCGAGCACGACCGCCGCGATGCCGGCGAAGCCGACGATCGCACGAGCGCCCCTGCGGGCGAGCACCGCCCAGGCCAGGCCGGTGCCGAGCAGCACGAGCACGGCGAGCAGCACCGTGGCGACGGGCGACGGCGGGAAGCCGATGATCCAGCACGCGACCGCACCGGCCGCGACGGCGAGACCCCCTCCGAGCAGGAGCACCCGCGGGCCCGACGCAGCCGACGCTCGGCGCCACCGCACGAGTCCGGCGATCGCGCTGCCGACGCCGACCGCGGTGAAGGGCAGTGCGACGAGCAGCTTCTCACCGGCGAACCACCACCCGCGGCCCGCGAGGAGCACCGCGACGGCGGCAGCGGCGAGCACGGCGACCGCGGCGCCGGCGACCAGCCCGACGACGAGCCGGCGCTCGCCGACGGTCGGCGGGCGCGCCGCGCCGGCCGCCACGAATCCGGCGGCGAGCTGTGCGCCGGCGGCCGCGAGGATCGCGACCGCATACGCGGCGAGGAGGGCTGCGGTGGTCATCGCGCCCTCCTCGCCGTAAGCCTGGTCGCCGCCGGCTCAGCGGCTCGCGGGGTCGGCCGCGGCATCGACGGACGGCTCCGTCGTCGCGTGCGGGACGGGCTCCGGGGCATCCGCCGCGCGGTCGACCGCCGTCTCACCCGGCCGGCCCTCGCGCACGAGCTTTCGGGCCCGCCCGACGAGCACGATCGCCGTGATGAGGATGATCGCGCCGTTGAGTCCGTGCAGCGAGACCATGAGCGTCGCGCCGAGCGGCGGTGCGGTGTGGTCGTCGGGGCCGAGGCCGAAGACGGCGCCGGTGAGGATGAACAGCAGCGTCTGCACGATGAGCAGGACGAGCGGCAGCGCCGACAGCCAGACGGTGCGCTTGCCGGCCTTCGCGAGGGCTGCGGTGACGATCAGCAGCAGCGCGAGGATCGGCAGCACGATGCGGCCCGTGGTGCCGTGGATCGCGAAGAGCTCGTCTTCGGGGTCGGAGAAGACGCCGACCGCGGCGAGGTAGAGCTGCAGCATGACGCCGGCGGCGAAGAGGATCGTGACGGTGAGGTAGAGCTTGCGCATTGCGGCGCCTCGCTTCCAGGGCGATCGGGGTACGGGATGCCTCATGCTGCCCGCCGTCCGGTCGCCCCGGCATCAGTGGCGGCACGGATCCCCGGTCAGCGCATCCCCCGAGTTCGCCTTCTGGTCACGATGACTGTAAGCTGGCGTCGATCACAGTTCGAGTCAGTCTGACTCGAACTCGTCGAAGGTCACGAAGGGAGCGCGGGATGCCGCATCAGCCCGACGCACCGACCAGGCTCGCCGTCTCGACGGTGATCTTCGCGCTGCGCCCCGACGCCGCCGGCCGGGCGGTGCTCTGGACCCCGCTCGTCCGGCGCACCCGCGAACCCCAGCTCGGCCTCTGGGCGCTGCCCGGCGGCTGGCTGCCCGTGAACGAGGAGCTCGAGGTCGCCGCCGCACGCACGCTCCGCGCGACGACCGGGCTCGCCCCGAAGTACCTCGAGCAGCTCTACACCTTCGGCGAGGTCGACCGCTCCCCCGACGCCCGGGTCGTCTCCGTCGTCTACTGGGCGCTCGTGCAGAGCGACGAGGCGGCGCGCGCCGTCGCCGGCCCGAACGTGCGCTGGGTTCCCGCCGACACGCTGCCCGCCCTCGCCTTCGACCACAACCGCATCGTCGAGTACGCGCTCTGGCGACTGCGCACCAAGGTCGAGTACACCGAGATCGCCCACGCCTTCCTCGGCGGCACCTTCACCCTCGCCGAGCTGCGCGAGATCTACGAGGCGGTGCTCCAGCGCAGCCTCGACCCCGCGAACTTCCGGCGCACGATGATCGCCTCCGGCCGGCTCCGCGAGACCGGCGAGTTCCAGGCCGGCGTCGCGCACCGCCCGCCGAAGCTGTACCGCTACGACCCCTCGGCCGCCCGCACGGCCGACGCCCGAGAACCGTTCCAGAGCGAGAGGCCCGCCTCATGACCATCACGACCCCCGACGTCCGCCGCGCGGCATCCGTCGACCGCAGCCTGAAGCTCATCGCCGCGGGCGCGACCGAGGGCGCGAGCTGCGCGCCCGAGCTCGCAGCCGGCCCCTGGGAGTTCGACGCCGGCCCCGCGGGCTACGGCCCGGGCGCCTCGATGGGCGATGTCATCCCGACCGGGTCGCCCCGCCAGGGCGCACTGCCCGAGGCGTACCGGCTCGCGACCGACGACGAGCTGCACGCGCGCATCCGCGCCGCGAAGGCGACGCTCGGCGACCGCGTCGTCGTGCTCGGCCACTTCTACCAGCGCGACGAGGTCGTCGAGCACGCCGACTTCGTGGGCGACTCGTTCCAGCTCGCGAACGCGGCGCTCACCCGGCCCGACGCCGAGGCGATCGTGTTCTGCGGCGTGCACTTCATGGCCGAGACCGCCGACCTCCTCTCGCGGCCCGAGCAGGCCGTGATCCTGCCGAACCTCGCCGCCGGCTGCTCGATGGCCGACATGGCCGACGAGAGCTCGGTCGAGGAGTGCTGGGAGCAGCTCGCCGAGGTCTACGGCGACCTCGACGCGGTGGATGCCACGGGGCGGGTGCCGGTCATCCCGGTCACCTACATGAACTCGAGCGCCGCGCTCAAGGGCTTCGTCGGTCGCCACGGCGGCATCGTCTGCACCTCCTCGAACGCGCGCGTCGTGCTCGAACAGGCCTTCGAGCGCGGGCAGCGCGTGCTGTTCTTCCCCGACCAGCACCTCGGCCGCAACACGGCCAAGGCGATGGGCGTGCCGCTCGAGCGGATGCCGATGTGGAACCCGCGCAAGCCGCTCGGCGGCAACTCGGCCGACGAGCTCGCCGACGCCCGCGTCATCCTGTGGCACGGATTCTGCTCGGTGCACAAGCGGTTCACGGTCGACCAGATCGCCGCCGCGCGCGCGTCGCATCCCGGGGTGCAGGTCATCGTGCACCCCGAGTGCCCGATGCCGGTCGTCGACGCGGCCGACGCCGCGGGCTCGACCGACTTCATCGTGAAGGCGATCCAGGCCGCTCCCGCCGGGTCGACCTTCGCGATCGGCACCGAGATCAACCTCGTGCAGCGGCTCGCGGCCGAGCACCCCGAGCACGAGATCTTCTGCCTCGACCCCGTGGTCTGCCCGTGCTCGACGATGTACCGCATCCACCCCGGCTACCTCGCCTGGGTGCTCGAGGAGCTCGTGGCCGGTCGCGTGGTCAACCGCATCCAGGTGCCGGCCGACGTCGCCGAGCCCGCACGTGTCGCCCTCGAGCGCATGCTCGCGGCGAAGCCGCCGGCGCCCACGACCGCTCCCGTCGGAGCCTGACATGACCCGAGTCCTCGTCATCGGCGGCGGCATCGCGGGCCTCTGGGCCGCGGTCCGCTCGGCCGATGCCGGCTGCTCGGTCGAGCTCGTCACGAAGACCGAGCTCGCGGAGACGAACACGAGGTACGCCCAGGGCGGCATCGCCGCCGCGCTCTTCCCCGACGACTCGGCCGCGAGGCACGTCGCCGACACGCTCGCCGCGGGCGCGGGGCTCGCCGACCCCGAGGCCGTGCGGGTGCTCTGCGACGAGGGGCCGGCACGGGTGCGCGACCTCATCCGCTTCGGGGTCGCCTTCGACCGCGGCGACTCGGGCCTGGAGCGCGGGCTCGAGGCGGCGCACTCGCGGGCCCGGATCGTGCACGCCGGCGGCGACGCGACGGGGGCGGCGATCGAGGCGGCGCTCGTCGGCACCGTGCGGCGACGCGCGGTGCGCATCGACGAGCGCACGATGCTGCTCGACCTCCTCGTCGAGACGGGTGCCGACGGGCGGCCCGCCGTCGTCGGCGCGCGCCTCCTCGACGAGCACGGCGCGATCGTCGAACGCCGCGCCGACGCGGTCGTGCTCGCGACCGGCGGCAGCGGGCGCCTCCACCGGCACACCACAAACCCCGACGTCGCGACGGGCGACGGCGTCGCCGCCGCCTGGCGGGCGGGCGCGGCGGTCGCCGACCTCGAGTTCACGCAGTTCCACCCCACCGCCCTCGCAGCACCCGGCACCCCGCTCATCTCCGAGGCCGTGCGCGGCGAGGGCGCGGTGCTCCGCGACCGGGCGGGCCGGCGGTTCATGGCCGACGAGCACCCCGACGCCGAGCTCGCCCCGCGCGACGTCGTCGCCCGCGCCGTCTGGCGGCGCATGGCCGCGCAGGGCGGCGAGCCCGTGCACCTCGACGCCACGGCGCTCGGCGCCGACTTCCTCGCCGCACGCTTCCCCGGGCTCGACCGGGTGGTGCGCGACGCCGGCTTCGACTGGAGCCGCGAGCCGGTGCCGGTGACCCCGGCCGCGCACTACGCGATGGGCGGCATCGCCACCGACCTCGACGGGCGTGCGAGCCTCCCCGGTCTCTTCGCCGTCGGCGAGTGCGCCCGCACGGGCGTGCACGGCGCCAACCGCCTCGCCTCGAACTCGCTGCTCGAGGCGGCGGTGTTCGCCGAGCGGGCGGCCCGCGCGATCGCCGATGGCCGGGCCTCGATGCTGCTCGTGCAGGAGAATTGCACCGAGAGCGCCCCACAGCGCGCGTCAGCGCAATTCTCCTGCACGAGCAGCGGCACCCGGGTCGATCGCACAGCCCTGCAGGAGCTCATGTGGGAGCAGGTCGGGCTCGAGCGCGACGAGCGGGGGCTGCGCGCGGCATCCGAACAGCTCGACGCCTGGCGGGCCCCCGAACCCGTCGATCGCCGCTCGGCGGAAGACCGGAACCTGCTCGACCTCGCCCGGCTCACGGTCGCCGCCGCCCTCGCACGGCGCGAGAGCGTCGGGGCGCACTTCCGCACCGACGCCGCGCCCGCATCCGCCGAACCCGCTCCCGAACTGGAGGCCGCCTGATGACCGAAGCCCGTGAGATCGACCGCATCGTGACGATGGCCCTCGACGAGGACGCCCCGTGGGGCGACCTCACGAGCGAGACGCTGATCCCGCAGGCGGCGACCGCGACGGCCGAACTCGTCGCCCGCGAGCCGGGCGTGCTCAGCGGCATCGTGGTGTTCGCCGCGGCGTTCCGGCTCGTCGACGCGCGCATCGCGGTCGAGCCGCTCGCCGCCGACGGCGAGCCCTTCGCCGCCGGACAGGTGCTCGCGCGCGTGCAGGGGCCGGCGCGGGGCATCCTGCGCGCCGAACGCGTGGGCCTCAACCTCGTGCAGCGCATGTCGGGCATCGCGACCCTGACGGCGCGCTACGTCGCCGAGGCGGCCGGCACCCGCGCGCGCATCGTCGACACGCGCAAGACGACCCCCGGGCTCCGCAGCCTCGAGCGGCAGGCCGTGCGCGACGGCGGCGGGCGCAACCACCGGCGCTCGCTCTCCGACGCGATCATGGCGAAGGACAACCACCTCGCCGTACTCACGGCCGACGGCACCGACCTCTCCGCCGCGCTGCGCGCCGCACGCGACCGGATGCCCCACACCGCCCACCTCGAGGTCGAGGTCGACCGCATCGACCAGATCGAGGCGGTGCTCGCCGGCGGCGCCGACACGATCATGCTCGACAACTTCACGACCGACGAGCTCGTCGCGGGCGTCGACCTCATCGCCGGCCGCGCCGTCGTCGAGGCCTCGGGCGGCGTCTCGCTCGAGACGGTCGCCGCGATCGCCGCGACCGGCGTCGACGTGATCTCGGTCGGCGCGCTGACCCATTCGGTGCGCTCGCTCGACCTCGGGCTCGACGTCGTCGTCGAGGCGCCCGCCGCAGTCGCAGCCCCCGTCATCGCCGCCACGGCCGCCGCCCCGGCCACCGGATCCGACGCCGTTCCTGCGGGGCATCCGTGATCTTCCTCGACCACGCGGCGACCACGCCCGTGCGCCGAGAGGCGCTCGAGGCGATGTGGCCGTTCCTGACCGGCGCCTTCGGCAACCCGTCGAGCCGCCACGGACTCGGCGACGAGGCCGCACGGGCGCTCGCCGCCGCTCGCCTCGCCGTCGCCGAGGTCGTCGGGGCCAGGCCCGGCGACGTCGTGTTCACGAGCGGCGGCACCGAGGCCGACAACCTCGCCGTGAAGGGCCTCGCACTGGCGTCGCCGCGCGGGAGGCACCTCGTCGTCTCGCCGATCGAGCACGAGGCCGTGCTCGAGTCGGCCGCGTACCTCGTGCGCCATCACGGCTTCGACGTCTCAGAGGTCGCGGTGGATGCCGCGGGGCTCGTGTCGCCCGCGGCCCTCGCCGCCGTGCTGCGCCCCGACACCACGCTCGTCTCGGTGCAGCTCGCGAACAACGAGATCGGCACCGTGCAGCCCGTGGCCGAGCTCGCGGCGCTCGCGCACGAGCACGGCGCCCTGATGCACAGCGACGCCGTGCAGGCCGCCGGGTGGCTGCCGCTGCGGCTCGACGCGCTCGGCGTCGACGCGCTCTCGCTCGCGGGCCACAAGGTCGGCGCGCCGAAGGGCACCGGGGCGCTCGTCGTGCGCGGCCGGCTGCCGATCGAGGCGGTGCTGCACGGCGGCGGGCAGGAGCGCGGGCGCCGCTCGGGCACCGAGAACGTCGCGGGCGCGGTCGCCTTCGCCACGGCGCTGCGACTCGCCGAGGGCGAGCGCGACGCGGCCTCCGCCCGCGTCGGGGCGCTCGGCGCCCGCCTCGCGGCCCGCGTGCTCGCCGAGGTGCCCGAGGCGCGGCTCACCGGCGATCCGGCGCGGCGGCTGCCCGGCACCGTCTCGTTCGTGTTCCCGGGCACGAGCGGCGAGGCCGTGCTGCTCGAGCTCGAGCGCGACGGCGTCGTCTGCTCGAGCGGATCGGCGTGCGCCGCCGGCAGCGACGAGCCGTCGCACGTGCTCACCGCGATCGGCGTGCCGGCCGAGCTCGCGCAGACCGCCGTCCGCTTCACGCTCGGTTCGTCGACGACGGCCGGCGAGATCGAGGAGGCCGCGGACGCCGTCTCCCGGGCCGTGTCGGCGGTGCGCGGTATCGTGACGACATGAGCGATTCGACTCCCTCCGCCGACGACGCCGCCCGCGACCGCCGCATCGAGAACGAGCTGGCCCCCGAAGAGCAGCTGCTCGAGGGCTGGCTGCCTCGTCCGACGCCGACCGACGGCCCGGCGCCCGCGCCGTAACCCGCGACCTCGCATCTCCTCGTGAACGCGGTCGCCGCGGCGGCCGCGTTCCATGCATTCCGATCGATCTCGGCATCCGGGAATAGCGCGTCGCACCTCGCGGGTTGACCCACCTATTCGACAATCTCACGTTTCGACGCCTGACTCCGGCGCGCCCGCGCCGATCTCGATTGGACTCACTGCTGTGACCGAACGCGCCGTATCCGACCTCGACCCCTCGACCGCCTCGACCCCGGCCATCAGCGCCGACGCCGCCGCCCAGGACGCGGCGGTCGTCGCCCACCAGCCCGCGCACGGCGCGCGCAACTCGCGCGTCATCTGGCTGCTGCTCGCCGCGACCTTCGTCGTCTTCCTCAACGAGACGATCATGGGCGTCGCCATCCCGCACCTCGTCACCGACCTCGACATCACGCTGTCGCAGGCCCAGTGGCTCACCACCGCGTTCATGCTCACGATGGCCGTCGTCATCCCGATCACGGGCTTCCTGCTCCAGCGCATCCCGACCCGACCGGTGTTCATCCTCGCGATGAGCCTGTTCTCGGCCGGCACGCTCCTCGCCGCGCTGGCCCCCGGCTTCGAGGTGCTGCTCGGCGCCCGCGTCGTGCAGGCGACCGGCACCGCGATCATGATGCCGCTCCTCATGACGACGCTCATGACCCTCGTCGCGCCCGCCGACCGCGGCCGCTTCATGGGCCGGGTCTCGATCGTCATGTCGGTCGCCCCGGCCATCGGCCCCACGATCTCGGGCGTCATCCTGACGTTCCTGTCGTGGCGGTACATGTTCTGGCTCGTGCTGCCGATCGCGCTCGTCATGCTCGTCATCGGCATCCGCCGCGTCGAGAACGTCAGCGAGACCCGCGAGCTGCCCATCGACGCCTTCTCGGTCGTGCTCTCGGCGCTCGGCTTCGGCGGGCTCGTCTACGGACTGAGCCTCGTCGGCGGTGTCGTGAGCGGCGGCTCGCCCGCCGACCAGACCGCCATGTGGGTGTCGATCGGGGTGGGCGTCGCCGGCATCGCCGCATTCATCCTGCGCCAGCTGGTGCTGCAGCGCAGCGACCGCGCGCTGCTCGACCTGCGCACCTTCGGCTCGCGCAACTTCGCGATCTCGATCGGCCTCATGACGGTGATGATGGCCGCGCTGTTCGGCACCATCATCCTGCTGCCGATCTACCTGCAGAACGTGCTCGGGCTCGAGCCGCTCATGACCGGCCTCCTGCTGCTGCCCGGCGGGCTCATCATGGGCCTCTTCGGCCCGACGGTCGGCCGGCTCTTCGACCGGTTCGGCCCCACGCCGCTGCTGGTGCCCGGCGCCATCGGGGTCTCGGCGGTGCTGTGGAGCCTCACGCTCGTCAACGAGTCGACGCCCGCGTGGCTCGTGCTCATCGCGCACATCGTCATGTCGACGGCCCTGGCGTTCACCTTCACCCCGCTGTTCACCTCCGCGCTCGGCTCGGTCGAGCCGCGCTTCTACTCGCACGGCTCGGCGATTCTCGGCACGATCCAGCAGGTCGCCGGCGCGGCGGGCACGGCACTCTTCATCACCGTGATGACCTCGCGCACCGCGACCGTCGCGGCGGCCGGCTCGCCGGCGATCGCGGCCGAGGCCGCGGGCATCCGCGCGGCGTTCCTCGTGGGGGCGATCATCTCGCTCGTCGCGGTCGTCGGGGCGTTCCTCGTGCGCAAGCCCGCCGACATGGAGCACGGCGCGCCGGTCGGCCACTAGCCGCACGCGAACACGGAACGGCCCGGGCGCGACGCCCGG
Organism: Agromyces sp. NPDC058104; assembly: GCF_042884835.1. NCBI lineage: Bacteria > Bacillati > Actinomycetota > Actinomycetes > Micrococcales > Microbacteriaceae > Agromyces > Agromyces sp. NPDC058104. Next base: position 237,851 of record NZ_JBHVTD010000001.1, read on the forward strand.
GCCGTTCTTCGTCGCGGCGCCGACCGTCGCTTCGTCGCGGCGCCGACCGTCGCTTCGTCGCGGTGCCCGCTCGCCCCCGGCGCTCGCCTCGCCGCTTCGCCGGCCTCCGCTGCGCCAGTTCGCCGGCCCCTGCGCCAGGACGAGTGGCGCAGAGGCCGGCGAAGTGGTGCGCGCGCCCGGCGCTCGGGGTCAGCCGCAGTTCGGCCGGCAGGAGCGCTGCGAGAGCGCGTCGACGAGCACTGTGCTGAGATCGCCCGGCTTGGACGCCGAGTAGGCGGCGCCCTGCGTCGCCTGTGCGATCTGCTTCATCGCCGCGAGGTCGGTGTCGGGGCCGAACCCGATCATGATGACCGGAACGGGCTTCGTGGGGTCGTCGATCTTCTTCAGCTCGGCGAGGAGCGCGTCGAGCGAGATGCCGTTCTCGTCCTCGTTCTTCCCGTCGGTGATGAGCAGCACCGAGTTGACCTTCTCGGGATCGTACGTCTCGCGCACCCGCTTCACGGCGGCGAGGGTCGTGTCGTAGAGCCCGGTGGCGCCGCCGAGTCGCGCGGGCAGCGACTGGATCACGCCCGCGATCTGCTGCGTGTGCGCGGCGTCCGCGAGCGGCGCGATCGGAGAGAGGTCCTCGTAGTCGAGTTCGCCGTTGCGCGCGGTCGAGAAGACCCAGACGCCGAGCTCCACCTCGCCCGAGAACTTCTGCATCGCGCCGAGCGCCGCCTGCTGGAAGATGTCGATGCGGCGCAGGCCGTTCTCGGCCGGCTCCTCCATCGACCCCGACACGTCGATGACGGCGAGCATGCGCGAGCGCAGCGTCAGCACGCCCCAGGCGCGCAGGATCTCGAGCTGCGTCGCCGCGTCCGCGGCGGGTTCGGCGGCGGGGCCCTCGGCGCCGACACCGGGCAGGTCGAGCAGTCCGCTGCCGTCCGCCGCACGGAATCCGGCCTTCGCGAGCGGCTTCGCGGCGTCGCGCACGGCGGCCTCGAAGGCGTCGAGCAGCTCGGCCTTCGTCTTCGCCGGTTCGCCGTCGCCCTCGCCGGAGGGCTCCTCGCCCTCGGCTGCGGCCGCGTCGTCATCCGCGTCGCCCGCGGGCGTCGCGGCGATCCGCACGAAGGGGTAGTCGAGGGCGAGCGTGCCGTCGGCCGGGTACGCGGCGACGAGCGGCTCGGGCGGCTCCTCGCTGTTGTAGGCGGCGACCTGCGCCTCGGTCGTGATCACGACCGAGGGCGTGTCGCCGGCGCCGAGGGCGCTGAACGCCGCGCTCGTCGACGCGGGGATCGACTTGCCGAGGGCGATCATGGCGCCCGCGAACTGGCGGGGATCCTCCGCCGAGGAGTGCCCGCGCAGGGCGAGCAGCCCGGCGAGGCTCGCCGCGGAGGCCTCGGGGTCGGGCAGGATCGCGGGCAGCGCGCCGCCGAGGACGCGCGACCAGCTGACCGGTTCGCTCGCGAGGTCCGTCGCGTCGGTGGCGGCAGCGGCGAACACGACCGGCGTCGAGGCGATCGAGTCGCGCGGGTCGACCTCGGGCGCGGTCTGGCCGAGCGAGGCCGCGGTCGCGTTCATGCGGTCGAGCCACACGCTCGACTCGGGCACCCACGCATCGGCGTCGAGGCCGCCCGAGGCGAGCACGGCCGCGGTGTCGGCCGAGTCCTGTGCGGTGACCTCGGTCGTGACGCACTCGCCCGACTTGCGGTCGAAGGTGTCGGCGATGTCGGCGAGCGCCGGTGCGATCGAACGGTCGGCCACGACGACGAGCTGCTCGGGTTCGGTGCATCCGATGTCGGCGGTGGCGAGCAGCGGATCGAGGTGACCGCCGACCCAGAGGAAGACCCCCGATCCGACGACCCCGACCACGGCGACCGCGCCGATGATCGACATGACGAGATTGCGGCGCGGCTTCTTCACCGGCGCCGCGACGGTATGACGTCCCACGGGCTCTCCAAGCAAGCGGGATCGGGGGCCCGCTGAATCCTTGTTCGGGTTCCCCGGTCGGGGAAGGATTTGCCTCAGTGTAGGCGACGTCGCTGCGAACGCGAACTCCGCTCGACTTCTCGCGGTCGGGCCGGTGGAGGTACGGGCCGTCCGGCAGGGGGTTGACGCTCCCCGTCCGGAGGACTAGTCCGGAAGGAGGATGGGCGGCCACGAGGCATCCCGACCACGCTCATGAACGCGTTCGCGAATCGCCACGACGCCGGCGCGGCGCTCGCCGATCGGTTGCTCGACGAACTCGACGGGGCCGCGCCGCCCCCGGTCGTGCTCGGGCTCCCGCGCGGCGGCGTCCCGGTCGCCGCGCCCGTCGCGGCGGCGCTCGGCGCCCCGCTCGACGTGCTCGTCGTGCGGAAGCTCGGCATGCCCGGTCGACCCGAGCTCGCGATGGGCGCGATCGGCGAGGCCGGCGCCCGGGTGCTCAACGACGATGTGCTCGCCCTCGCCCGTCTCGCCGGCGGGGAACTCGCGGCGATCGAGGCCCGCGAGCGTGCCGAGCTCGAGGCGCGGGTCGCACGATTCCGGGGCGGTACCGAGCCGGTCTCACTCGCAGGAAGGACCGCGATCCTCGTCGACGACGGCATCGCCACCGGCGCGACGATGCGGGTCGCCTGCCGAGTGGCACGCGCGCGGAACCCCGCCCGCCTCGTCGTGGCGACGCCGGTCGCCTCGCCCGAGAGCCTCGACGAGCTCGATGTGCTGCCCGAGGTCGATGACGTGGTCTGCCTGCTCGCGCCGCCCGGATTCATGGCGGTCGGCATGCACTACGTGGACTTCAGGCAGACGGAGGACGAGGAGGTCGCGCGGCTCCTCGCGGCGGCGCGCTCACGCTGACGTACGGTTGCCGATCACGCCGACGGCAGTTCTGCTCACGCCGATGGCCGCGTGCGCTCACGCCGACGGCCGGGTGCCGATCACGAGGGTCGCGTCGTCGTCCGCGACCACGAGGGCGTCGAGCCCGGCATCGCCCATGAGCCGTGCGGCCGCCTCGGCCTGGTGCTCGCCCGTCTCGATGACGAGGCTGCCGCCCGGTGCGAGCCAGCGAACGGCGGATGCCGCGACCCGACGGTGGACGTCGAGCCCGTCCGGGCCGCCGTCGAGGGCGATGCGAGCCTCGTGGTCGCGTGCCTCGGGCGGCATGAACGCGATCTCCCCGCTCGGCACGTACGGAGCGTTGACGGCGAGCACGTCGACCCGGCCGGCGAACTCCGCGGGCAGGGCATCGTAGAGGTCACCTTCGAAGACGCGTGCGCCGCGCGGTTCGAGGTTTCGCCGTGCGGCGCGGACCGCAGCGGGATCGAGGTCGGCGGCGAGCAGCACGACGGGCGCGGCGGTCTCGGCCACGACGGCGCCGATCGCGCCGACGCCGCAGCAGAGGTCGACCACCACTGCGGGGCTGCCGTTGCGCTCGGTCGCGCGCACCGCACGGCGTGCGGCCTCGGCGGCCAGGGCCTCGGTGCGGTGCCGGGGCACGAAGGCGCCGGGTTCGACGTCGAGGCGGAGCCCCGCGAACTCCGCCCAGCCGAGCAGCGCCTCGAGCGGTTCGCCCGCGATGCGACGCCCGACCAGTTCCTCCACGCGCGCGGGGTCGCTGCTCGCGGCGACCAGCAGGGCCGCCTCGTCCTCGGCGAAGACGCAGCCCGCGGCGCGCAGCCGGGCGACGAGCGCCTCGCTCCCCGAGGCGTCGGTGGAGACGGCGACGGCGACGGGATCGACGGGATCGACGGGATCGACGGGATCGACGGGATCGACGGCGGGCATCCCCGGATCGTAGCGCGACGGCGCGACGGCGCGTTGGCGCGTTGGCGCGTTGGCGCGTTGGCGCGCGCGCACCCCATGCCGTAGTCTGCTCGGCATGACCGCGTCGAACCGCAACTGGTGGCCCGCCTCCTAGGCGGCCACGCGTTTCGACGTACGACGACCGCCCGAGGGCGGTCGTTTCGCATCTCTGCGGAGGGTCCTCCCGAAGGCCCGACCGGAGATGACCATGACGCTGCTGTCCACGCTGCTCGCCGCGAGCGAGCCCCCGCCCTTCGCCGTGATCCGCCGCGAGCAGGAGGCGGCGCTCGACGTCCTCGTGGGCGAGGTCGTCGACGTGGCGCACCTCGCCGACATCCCGCTCGACGGGGCCGAGGTGCTCGCCCTCGTGCCGTTCCGCCAGGTTCGCGAGCGCGGCTTCGACGCCCTCGACGACGGGGCGCCGCTCCGCTGCCTCGTGGTGCGCGAGCGCGAGACCCTTCCGGTCGACGTCGCGATCGACCGCCTGCCCGAGCACCCCGTCGTCGTCGGCGACCTCGCGGTCGACATCCCGGACGCCGAGTACGCGGCCACCGTGCGCCGCGTCATCGCCGACGAGATCGGGCGCGGCGAGGGCGCGAACTTCGTGATCCGGCGCGAGTTCACCGGCACGACCGCCGCTCCGGCCGCGCGCACGGTGCTCGGCTGGCTTCGGGCGCTCCTCGAGCACGAGCGCGGCGCGTTCTGGACGTTCGCAGTGCACACGCCCGGGCTCTCCGCCGCCGGCGCGACGCCGGAGCGGCACGTGAGCCAGGTGGGCGGCGTGGTCTCGATGAACCCGATCAGCGGCACCTTCCGGCACCTCGACGGCCCGCCCGACGCCGATGCGCTCGCGGCGTTCCTCGGCGACGTGAAGGAGCGCGAGGAACTCGTCATGGTCGTCGACGAGGAGCTCAAGATGATGAGCGCGGTCTGCCCGGACGGCGGCCGCATCCGCGGCCCGTTCCTGAAGCGGATGTCGCGCCTCACCCACACCGAGTACCTGCTCGAGGGACGAAGCGCCCTCGACCCCCGCGAGGTGCTGCGCCGCACGATGTTCGCGCCCACCGTCACCGGCTCGCCCATGGGCAACGCCTGCACCGTGATCGCCCGCCACGAGGCGACCCCGCGCGGCTACTACGCGGGCGTCCTCGCGCGCTTCACGCCGACCGCCGCAGGCTACGACCTCGACGCGCCGATCCTCATCCGCACGGCGTACCTCGACGGCTCGGGCACGGTGCGGGTGCCGGTCGGAGCGACGCTCGTGCGCCACTCGGACCCCGACGGCGAGGTCGCCGAGACCCATGCGAAGGCGGCCGGGGTGCTCACTGCGATCGGCGCACTCCCCCGGCCGGATGCCGCGGCGGCGGCGCCCCGGAGCGGGTCGGTGGCCGAGGCATCCGCCTCGCACCCGCTGCTCGACGCCCGCAACGCGCAACTCGCCGCGTTCTGGAGCACCCCGCAACCGGCCGCAGCGCCCCGCGACGTGCGCGCGCTCGTCGTCGACGCGGGCGACGACTTCACCACGATGCTCGCGCATCAGTTGCGGCACCTCGGGCTCGACGCCCGGATCGTGCCGTGGCACGAGGCGCCGACCGCCGCCGAGGAGGAGCTCGTCGTCTTCGGCCCGGGGCCGGGCGACCCGCGCGATGCCGCGGACCCGCGGATGGCCCGGCTGCACGAGCTGATCGCCGCACGGCTCGGGCAGGGCGCACCGTTGCTCGCGGTGTGCCTGAGCCACCAGGTGCTCGCCCGGCTCTCGGGGCTCGCGATCGCCCCGCTCGCCACGCCGCAGCAGGGCCTGCAGCGGACGGTCGACGTCTTCGGGGAGCCTGCGGTGGTCGGCTACTACAACACCTTCTCGGCGTTCGACGCCGGGCATCGTGCGACGCCGCGCGGCGGGCTCGAGATCGCCGCCGAACCCGGGACGGGAGTGGTGCACGCGCTCCGCGGGCACGGCGTCGCCTCGGTGCAGGGCCACCTCGAGTCGGTGCTCTCGATCGACGGGCTCGCGACGCTCGAGCGGCTCGTCGACGGCGTGCTCGACGCCGATCGGGCCGACGAGGCGGTCCGTGGCGTCGGGGCCGCGTCGGTCAGCCGAGCGCGATGAGCGCGCGCAGCTGCTGCTCGTCGAGCGGGCGGTCGGCGTAGATGCGCCGGGCGAGCGCGAGCGTGCCGCCCGCATCTCCCGCCGCAGGGAGGGCTGCAGCGGGGTCGCCGCCGCTCCAGCGCAGTTCGAGACCCAACCGCTCGAGCACCCGGATCGACGCCGGGTTGCCGACCAGCACCCGTGCGGTCACGGGCAGACCGGGCGCCCGTGCACCGGCGGCGGCGACCGCGGCCCCCGCCGCCTCGGTGGCGTAGCCCGCACCCCATGCCGAGGGGGCGAACCGGTACCCGAGATTGAGCACCCCCGAGTCGAGCGCCGTCGCGGCGGCGGTGCCGATCACCGCCTCGGGGCTCGCACCGGCGCGTCGCGCCTCGGCCTCGCTTCGGCGCACGACCCACGTGCCGACGCCGGCCGTGCGCCAGCTCGTCGCCGATCGATCGAGCATGGCGGCGGTCTCGGCGAGATCGTCGTGGCGACCGCTCGGCAGGTGCCGCCAGGTACCGGGGTCGCCGTAGATCGCGTGCACCTCGTCGAGCTCGGCACGGGTGAACGGGGTGAGCCGCAGCCGCTCGGTGTTGAGCGGGTACGGCGCGGCGCCGGTCACGGCGCGTCGGACGCGGCCCGCCGCGCCCGCCACTCGTCGGCGAGGATCGCGTAGGTGTAGCCGTCGATCCAGCCGAGCTCGGCGTGCCAGGAGTCGCGCACGCCGTGCTGCTCGCGGCGCATGCCGAGCTTCTCCATGACGCGCCACGAGCCGATGTTGTCGGCGTAGCAGCCCGCGGTGACCCGGTGCACGCCGAGCTCGCCGAAGGCGAGGTCGAGCAGGGATCGTGCGATGTGGGTCGCGTAGCCGCGGCCGGCGTGCGCGGGGGCGATGCCGTACCCGAGCCCGGCCTCGGCGCGCACGTAGTTCGCGGGGTCGCCGTGGGTCTGCCCCATCGCATCGGTCAGCCAGAGCGAGCCGGTGCCGACGACCTCGCCGCCCCGCACCGCGATCGCCGAGTGGTCGAGCGGGTCGTCGATGCCGTCGAGCCACGTCGCCGCGAACGCCTCGGGATCGACGACGGTGCGAAGCAGCCACCGCGTCACCTCGGGGTCGTTGCGCCAGACGAGCACCTCGTCGAGCAGTTCGGGCGTCGGCAGCCGGAGCTCGAGCGGGCCGGCAGGGCGGGGCCACGTCACCTCGGAAGTCGTCATCACCCCAGCTTCGCAGCCGGCACCGTCATTTCACGAGCCGGGAGAGCACCCGGTCGGCGAGCGGCTTGCCGCCGGTCTGGCAGCCGGGGCAGTACTGGAACGTCGAATCGGCGAAGATCACCTGCCTGATGGTGTCGCCGCACACCTCGCAGGTCTCGCCGGTGCGCCCGTGCACACGCATCGCGCGACGCTTGGCGTCCTTCAGCTCGGCCGGCGGGCGCCCGGATGCCACGGCCACCGCCTCGGCGAGGGTGTCGCGCATCGCGCGGTAGAGCCCCTCGAGCTGTTCAGGCGAGAGCTTCGCGGCGAGGAGGTACGGCGAGAGCTTCGCCGCGTGCAGGATCTCGTCGGAGTAGGCGTTGCCGATGCCGGCGAACACCGACTGATCGCGCAGCAGCCCCTTGATCTGGGTGCGCCGGCCGGCGAGGACTCCCGCGAAGTCGTCGAGCGTGAAGTCGGCGGCCGTCGGATCGGGGCCGAGCCGGGCGATGCCGGGCACGTCGGACGGGCTTCGCACGACGTAGACGGCGAGCGACTTCTTGGTGCCGGCCTCGGTGAGGTCGAACCCCGAGCCGTCGTCGAGCCTCACGCGCAGCGCGAGCGGCGAACGGCCGGGCTTCACTGGGGTCGACGGCAGCTCGTCGTACCAGCGCAGCCAGCCCGCGCGGGCGAGGTGGAACACGAGGTGGAGCCCCGCCGCCTCGAGGTCGACGAACTTGCCGTGCCGCCGCGCGCCGTCGATGCGCGCACCCTCGAGGGCGGACAGGGGCGGGTCGAAGGTCTTCAGCGCCGAGATGGCCGCGACCCTGAGCGAGGCGAAGGCGTGGCCGGTCGCCCGCTCGTCGAGGAACACGGCGAGCGCCTGCACTTCGGGAAGCTCGGGCACAGTGGCATCCTGTCACCGACCGCCGACGAACGCACGCGCCGGGTGCCACCGCACCCGGCGCGGACGCCCCTTCCGCCGAGTCCCCTACTCGGCGGAGAAGTCGAGCGCCGAGTCGGCCACCGCGATGACCGACCAGGTTCCGCCGTCCGCATCGGTGAACTCGTAGGCCGGCACCACGAGCACGCTGCCGTCGGGCTGCCACTGGGTGGTGAGGCCGAGCCGGGCGTCGACGATCTCGACGTCGTCGACGGGCCAGGAGACCGAGGTGCCCTCGCCCGGGGTGGCGGGCGGCGCGGTCGGCGGCACCCACTCCTCGGTGACGGGTTCGCCCTCGCGAAGCGCGAGCGGCATCGCGGTCATCTGGGCGCCGAAGCGGATGTCGGAGAGCCGCTCGAAGCCCTCCTGCTCGCTCACGATCGGGTAGTCGCCGATCGCGACGATCGCGGCGAGCGAGCCCGAGGCGTTGACGGTGCCCTGCTCGGAGAGTTCGAGCGCCCACGCCTGGTCGAGCCGCTGGCCGTCGACGACGGGCCAGGCCTGCGCGTAGCGCGTCGGCGAGCCCTCCCACGTCTCGGAGGAGTACTCGAAGCCGTCGGGATCGGCGCCCGAGGCCGCGATGAGCGAGCGCAGGGCGTCGATCGCCGCGGCCTCGCCCGGCGCGCTGCCGGTGGGCTCGCACGGCTCGACCGGGGCGACGGGCTCGGAGCTCTCGGTCGTCTCGCCCGCGAACGGCACCGCGCCGCAGTTCCACGGGTTCGCGACCGGGTCGTTGAACCAGAATCCGAGCGCACCGTCGAGGCCGACCGAGAGCATCGGTCCGGTCCCATCGGGCGGGCCGACGATCCAGCTGCCGTCGCGCAGCTCGGCCTCGCCCTCGATGCCGAGTTCGGCGGCGAGCGCGGCGATCCGGTCGACGGTGTCGGCCGCGCCGGAGTCGTACGCGTAGCCGGCGGCCGCGCCCTCCTCCTCGGAGAGTCCGGAGCTGCTGAAGACGTGGCGCCCCCAGCCGTACGGGACCATCGAGTCGGCCACGCCGCCGCCCATCATCTTCTGGTCGGCGCCGACCGCCATCTCGGGAGTGCCCGCCGCATCCTCGGTCGCAGCCGAGCCGCTGCCGCCGACGCCCTGGAGCGAGATGGGCGGGGCAGCGGTCGATGCGAGGTTCGCGGTGCTCGTCGCACCGCCGAGCCAGAAGCCCGCGGCGCCGACGATCGCGACCGAGGCCGCCGCCGCCGCGATCGGAAGCCATCGGGGCCGGCGCCGCGCGCGCTCGGCGCCGAGGTCGGCGACCGGCGTGGTCCCGTCCGGGGCTGCGGGCGCCTCGACCGAAGGCGACCCGCCCTCGGCCGTCGCGCGGGCGACGACCTCGTCGGCGAACCCGGGCCGCGGCTCGACCTCGGCGGCCGGGTCGGCGGCCCGCAGCCGCGCGACCGGATCGGCGTGCGACTCGGTCGCCGCCCCGTCGTGGCGCTCGACCTCGGCGGCGGCTCCGACGCCGTCGTCGCGCGGGGTCTCGTCGTCGTGTTCGCGGTTCATCTCGATCGCCTCCGTGGGTGCTGTGCCGACGCGTGCTTCTGAAGAGGATGTGTCGGCGGCATCCGGAACCTTGCACCGCCGGCCGGGCGGATCAGAAGGTGAGCCGGTCGCCCCAGGCCTCGCGCAGCCGCTTGCGGGCGCGGGAGAGCGCCGCGTCGGCGCCCGAGCGCGAGATGCCGAGGACCGCGGCGAGCTCGGCGCCGTCGAGGCCCTCCCAGGCGTGCAGCAGCAGGATGCGCCGATCGCGTTCGCCGACGCTCTCGAGCGCGCCGCGCAGCTCGGCGTCGAAGAGCACGCTGAGCTCGGGATCGTCGGCGACGCGAGCGGCCCCCGACTCCGGGACCTCGTCGACCGGCAGGTCGACGAGCTTCCTGCGGTGGTTCGCGAGGGTGAACCCCGCCGTCCGGTAGAGCCACGGCAGCACGGCATCGCGGGGCACGTCGTCGCGACGGCGCCACGCGGTCACGAAGACCTCTGCGGCGAGGTCCTCGGCGTCCTGTCGGGGGCCGCGACGGGCGAAGTAGCGCACGATCGCCCGATCGTGCTCACGCACCACGGCGGTGAACCACTCGGTCTCGGCGGTGCGCTCGCCGGCGCCGGGCTCACCGGCGCCGGGCTCGCCGCCCGAGCCGGGCTCGCCGGGGGGCGCGGTCATCGCCACCCCCTCGGTCACGTCGTCGTCGGCGGCGGCACTGGCACTCGCGATCCTCACGACCTGACTGTGTCACCGGTTCCGCGAGTCTTGCACGCGACGGCGAAGTTCGCCGGGAACGCCACGACGAGGCGGATGCCACGGAGTCTCCCCCGTGGCATCCGCCCGTCTCCCCCGCGTCACACCTCGGGAGGTGCGACGCGATCCTCGGTGCGAGTGACTCGCTCGCCGGCGACGGGGTCGGTGACCGCCCGGGTCTCCGACACGCTCCGTCGACGGCGCACCGCGAACACGATGCCGAGGACCGTGACGACCGCCCCCGCGATCATCAGGATCATGCCGACGAGATCGAGGTCGATCCAGTCGACCGTGACGTTCAGGGCGTACGTGAGGACGGCCCCGATGGCCACGAGCAGAATTCCGAGTCCGATGCTCATGCTGGCTCCTTCCGCAATCGGTCGGGGTGCGGGCGATCAGTTCGTCGCGTCGTCGACCGCGTCCTTGACCTTCTCACCGGCGTCCTTGACGTCGGCCTTGACCTGATCGGCCTTGCCTTCGGCCTCGAGCCGCTCGTTGTCGGTCAGCTTGCCGATGCCTTCCTTCGCCTTGCCCGTCATGCGCTCGGCGGCGTTGCCCATCCGGTCTTCGGTTCCCATGGGGTCCTCCTCGGAATGATGTCGCTCGACGCGTGCGGATCGCGACGCGCCGTCGATTCAACGGTAGGCAGGCCGCACTCGCACCCTCAACGGGTTGACAGCGGCCCGCATGCCTGCGTATCCCGCGCGCGACGCGTCGCGTCGCCCGTCGTACCGGGGATCGGGCGGCCGGCGAAGGCCGGGTCACGAGCGTTCACCGCACGGATGCGCCGTCCGGGTGCCCGGGTTAGGGTCGAGCCATGCGCATCGACGAGAAGAACGGCATCCGCGTGCTGGTCCTGGCGGCGGACGGCCCCGTCGTCTCGACGGCCGACGACGCGGCGGATCTCGTGGGCGGCGCGTGGGCCCGTTCGGCCACGGTCGTCGCGGTCCCCGTCGAACGGCTCGATCCCTCCTTCTTCGACCTCTCGAGCGGTGTCGCGGGCGAACTCACCCGGACGCTCGTGAACTACCGCCTTCGGCTCGCGGTCATCGGCGACATCGCCGAGCACGTCGACGCGAGCACGGCGCTGCGCGACTTCGTCTGGGAGTCGAATCGCGGTGCGCACGTGTGGTTCGTGCCCGACGAGGCGTCGCTCGCGGCGAAGCTCGGCTGAGACCGCCCTCCCCGAGGCGCCGGGGCGCCGAGCGTGTCGGTGGGTGCTGAGACACTCTCAGCATGGAGGTCATCGAACTGCGGCAGACTCGCGAACTGCGGGTGGGCGACGTGCTCGTCAGCGCGGCCGATCGCGCCTACGAGGTGACCAAGGTCGCCCGCGTGGGTCGCGGCATCCGCGTGCAGTACGTCACCCCCGAGGGCCGCGCAGGCCGGTTCACCGCGGCGCCCGAGGCGATCAGCCGGGTGCGCGTCGGCGGGGTGCCGCTCGCGGCCGCCTGAGCGCTCGACCGGGCCGCGCCGGCATCGCCGCCGCTCGGGCCTATGATCACGTTCGTGGACCCGATCACCGCCCGCGCCGTGCTGCGCCTCCCTCCCGGCTCGAACCCGACCGCCGGGCAGGTCGATGCGGCGCATCGAGCCGCGGTGTGGGAGCATCACCCGTCGCGCTACGCCGACCGCGACCAGCGCGCGGCCGCCGTCAGCTGGGTGCTGACGCTCGACGCCGCGCGCACGGCGCTGCTCGCGGAGGCCGGCACACCGACGGCGCTGCGACCGCCGCTGCTCGAGGAGGCGACGCCGCCCGCAGCGACGTCGGCGCAGCCGCCCGCACCGTCGCACCCATGGGCGCCGGTCGCAGGCCCGGGCGCCCCCGTCGCGGTCCAGCCGGGTGCGGGGCCCACCGCCTGGGCCACCGCCGTCGACTCCGGCTCGGCGGCCCCCGCGACGACGACCCCCGGGGCTCCGGAACGGCGCCGACGGCTCGGCACCGGCTGGATCGTCGGCATCGCCGCGGGTGGCGTGCTGCTCGTCGCGCTCATCGTGGGAGCGTTCTTCGGCGCCCTGGCGCTCGGCGAGCGCCTGTCGACGTTCGCCGAATCGTCGGAGGAGGCCTCGTCCGACGATCCCGACGTCGACCACTACACGGCCCGCGAGACGATGTTCTCCTTCCCGGCGGCGCTCGAGCTCTACTCGGACGGCCGGTACACGAGCGACTGCCCGATCGAGCACGAGCTCGGGTGCTGGGAGGCGGCGGTCATCCCCGAGGCGTCGTGCGCGATCATGACGGTATCGTGGGCCTTCGCTGCGACGGAGGACCAGCTCGAGCCCGACCTCGTCGAGTCGGACCGGTTCTCCGACGTCGAGGCCGGCGAGATCGTCCCGATCGTGTTCGGCAACGACGACTACGAGTACGGCTGGCCGCTCGACGTGGTCTGCCACGACGAGCTCGAATCGTGACCCTGCGCGGCGACGCGTCGGCCGATCACGCCTCGCCCGAGCGCAGCGGCAGCACCTCTCCGCCGGTCTGACACGTCGGGCAGTACTCGGCGGTCGCACTCGCGAACGAGAACTCGCGCACGGTGTCGCCGCAGACCGGGCACGCCTCGCCGGCGCGCCCGTGCACGCGCATGGCCGCGACCTTCTCTGTCTTCAGGCGATCGATCGGGATGCCCCGTCGTGCCTCGATCGCCGCCCCGATCACGCCGACCGTCGCGGTGAAGAGCGCGTCGAGCGCGGCATCGTCGAGTCTCGCCGCATGGGTGACCGGCGAGGCCTTCGCCGCGTGCAGGATCTCGTCGGAGTAGGCGTTGCCGATGCCCGCGAGGGACTCCTGCTCCTGCAGGATCGCCTTGGTCTGCTTGCGCCGCCCCACCACGGCCGCGTCGAAGTCGGCCCGGGTGAAGGCCGGATCGGCGGGATCCGGTCCGAGCTTCGCGACCGCAGGCACCGCAAGGGCGTCGTCGACGACCCAGACGCCGAGGGAGACCCAGTCGCCCGCGTCGGTGAGCTCGAGATCGACGCGGTCATCGCCGTCGCCGAACGAGAGCGTCGCGAGCGTCGGGGGCGGCGCGTCGGCGGGGTCCACGGGCGCGGCGCCGGACGCGAGGCCGGGATCGGAGGCCTCTCGGGCCGGGGCCCATCGGGCCCAGCCGTGCCGGCCGAGCGAGACGACGAGGCGGCCCGCGGCCCCGAACACGAGGTCGATGAGCTTGCCGTGCCGCTCGACCCCGGTCACGTGCTCGCCGACGAGCGACTCGGGCGGCCTGCCTCGCGTCTTCTCGATGCGGAACTCGACGACGTCGACGCCGGTGAGCGCTCGGCTCGTGAGGCGGGCGTCGAGCTCCTCCGCCAGTGCCTGCACTTCCGGTGACTCGGGCATGCGCACATGCTCGCACACCCCGCCGACGGCGTCAGCCCCGCGACTCAGCCGAGCGACGCACCCTCGGCGAACTCGATCACGAGCGCGGTCGAGCGCGAACCCGGGAGGCGCGTCTCTCGCGCGGTGCGGATCTCGCGGTACCGGTCGCCGTACTTCGCCGTGAGCGCCATGTCGAGCACCTCGCGCACCGCGTCGCCGTCGTCGACGCGCGCGATCGCCTCGAATGCGACCGCGCCGTCGTCGAGCGCTCCGCGCACGTCGGATGCCACGAGCTGCACCCGCGCGGTGTGCGCGAGCCGCTTGACCTTTCCCGAGTCGGCCACGGTCGTCACGAGCAGCCGCTCGCCGTCTCGGACCACCCAGACCGGGGTGTGGACGGCGGCACCGGTGCGACGGAAGGTCGTGAGGCGCACGTACTTCGACTCCGCGAGCGCGAGGAAGCCGTCGCGAGCGGGGGCGGCGGTGTGGGGCATCCGCCCATTCTCCCGCACCGCGACGCCGTGCCCGCCCGCGCTCGTCATGCCTCGGCGACCCGACCGCCGACGACGTTCCAGCGCCGGTCCAGCCGGACGTGCTCGAGCATCCGGCGGTCGTGCGTCACGAGCAGGAGGGTGCCCTCGTAGCCCTCGAGCGCCTGCTCGAGCTGCTCGATGGCGGGCAGGTCGAGGTGGTTGGTGGGCTCGTCGAGCACGAGCACGTTGACGCCCCGAGCCTGGAGCAGGGCCATGCCCGCCCGGGTCCGTTCGCCGGGCGAGAGGTCGTCGACCGGGCGCAGCACGTGGTCGGCCTTGAGCCCGAACTTGGCGAGCAGGGTGCGCACCTCGCCCGAGCTGAGCTCGGGCACGAGCGCCTCGAACGCGTCGGCGAGCGCTGCACGGCCCGCCAGCTGCGAGCGCGCCTGATCGATCTCGCCGACCGCGACCGAGGACCCGAGGCTGGCACGTCCGCCGTCGGGCGCGATGCGGCCGAGGAGGAGCCCGAGCAGGGTCGACTTGCCGGCGCCGTTGGGGCCCGTGATGCCGATGCGGTCGCCCGCCTGCACCTGCAGCGTCACGGGCCCGAGCGTGAAGTCGCCGCGGCCGACCGAGGCGGCGTCGAGCGTCGCGACGACGGACGACGAGCGGGGCGCCTGCCCGATCGTGAACTCGAGCTTCCACTCCTTGCGCGGCTCCTCGACCTCCTCGAGGCGTGCGATCCGGCTCTCCATCTGGCGCACCTTCTGCGCCTGCTTCTCACTCGACTCGGTGGCGGCCTTGCGGCGGATCTTGTCGTTGTCGGGCGACTTCTTCATCGCGTTGCGCACGCCCTGGCTCGACCACTCGCGCTGCACGCGCGCCCGCGCGACGAGGTCGGCCTTCTTGGCCGCGAACTCCTCGTAGTCCTCGCGCGCATGGCGGCGCACCGTCTCGCGCTCCTCGAGATACGCGTCGTAGCCGCCTCCGTAGAGGCGGTTCGAGTGCTGGGCGAGGTCGAGCTCGAGCACCTTCGTCACGGTGCGGGCGAGGAACTCGCGGTCGTGGCTCACGAGCACGACCCCGCCGCGGAGCCCCGCGACGAACGACTCGAGCCGGGCGAGCCCGTCGAGGTCGAGGTCGTTGGTGGGTTCGTCGAGCAGCACGAGGTCGAAGCGCGAGCAGATGAGCGCGGCCAGGCCGACGCGAGCGGCCTGCCCGCCGGAGAGCCCGGTCATGAGCGAGTCGGGGGTGACGGCCGACTCGCCGTCGCCCGTCCCGGTGCCCGACGCGAGCCCGAGCTCGGCGAGCACCGCGGGCAGCCGCTCGTCGAGGTCGGCCGCCCCGGAGGCGAGCCAGCGTTCGAGGGCGACCGAGTACTCCTCGCCGGGGTCGACCCCGGCCGGCGGTTCGGCGAGCGCGAGCAGCTCGGCCGCGGCATCCAAGCGGGCGGATGCCTCGGCGCACCCCGTGCGCCGCGCCACGTACTGCGCGATCGTCTCGCCCTCGACCCGCTCGTGCTCCTGCGGCAGCCAGCCGACGAAGGCGTCGGAGGGCGCGAGCGAGACCGTGCCGGCGAGCGGCGCGACGGCACCGCCGAGGATGCCGAGGAGCGTCGACTTGCCCGCGCCGTTCGCGCCGACGACGCCGACGACGTCGCCCGGTGCGACCGTGAGGTCGAGGTCGTCGAACAGCGTGCGGTGGGCGTATCCGCCCGCGAGGCCCTGGGCCACGAGTGTTGCAGTCACCGGACAACCCTAGCCAGCACGGGCCCGGAGCATCGCCTACTCGAAGACGGGCGCGAGGAAGCGGCGCTCGTACCGGCGGATGCACTTCGTCTCGGCGGCGAAGCGGAACGCCTCGACGCACTCGGCGTCCTCGGCCGACGCGAGTCGGTACTGCTCGTAGGCGGCGAGCGACGGGAACGTGAACAGCGCGAAGGCCTCGTCGCTGTCGCCTTCGCTCGGCAGGAAGTACCCGTGGTGCGTGCCCCCGAGCCGGTTCACGAGCCGGATCCAGCGCTCCCCGTACTCGCGGAACTCGGCGATCCTGTCGGGGTCGATCTCGTAGCGGAGGTGCACGGTGACGGCGTTGCTCATCCGAGACATCCTGCTGCATGCGGCGGCCGCGCGGCGACCGGGGCTACGCATACCGACACAGACATATGCGATCGCATACGGTTGCCGGATGCTGCGTCGCCTCGTCTCCAGTGTCTACTGGGCTCTCAGCCGGTGGACCCTCGCGGGCGAGCCGGCCCCCACGCGTCCCACGGTGCTCGTCGGCGCCCCGCACACCTCGAACTGGGACTTCGTGCTCATGCTCGCCATCGCCTGGCGACTCGGCATCGACGTGCGCTGGCTCGGCAAGAAGAGCCTGTTCACCGGCTGGCGCGGCCCGATCATGCGCGGGCTCGGCGGCATCCCCGTCGATCGCGCCGACCCGAGCCGCGTCGTCGGCGAGGTCGTCGAGCGCATCCGCGCCGGCGAGGTCTTCGGGCTCGTCGTCACGCCCGACGGCACGCGCGGCGCGCACGAGTACTGGAAGTCGGGCTTCTACCGCATCGCCCGCGAGACGGGCATGCCGGTCACGCTGGGCTACGTCGACCGCACCACGATGACGACGGGCCTCGGCCCGACCCTCGAACTCACGGGCGACGTCTCGGCCGACATGGACGTGATCCGCGCCTTCTACGCCGACAAGGCGGGCGTGCGCCCCGAGCAGCGCGTCGAGCCGCGCCTGCGCGAGGAGCAGGGCTCCGCGGGCTGACGCCCGCCCGGGCATCGTCGAGGCGTCGCCCGCCCATTCGCACCGGCGTCGCCGTGGGATCCCGAACCCGCAGCTCGCCGGCGGGTCGTCTGCGCGCCGCTACCGGATTCTGCGGCCCATGTGTATCGTTTCTCGATAGGTGTCTACCGATTATCGATAGGAATCACATGCAACGGCCCACCCTCATCGTGCTCAAGGCCCTCATCGCCGTGATGCTCCTGCTCCTCCTCTCGTGCCAGCTGTTCCTCGTGCCGGGCACGGCCCGCAACCTCGCGGAGAGCTACCCCGAGCTCGCCGGGCTCGAGGGTCCGGGCATCGTCATCGCCGTGCTGTTCCTCGTGTGCGTGGAGGTCGTGATGCTCTGCGTGTGGCGGCTGCTCTCGATGGTCGGCGAGCAGAACATCTTCAGCTCGGACGCCTTCCGATGGGTCGACCTCATCCTCGCCTCCATCATCGCGGCGACGCTGCTCATCGCCGTCGCCGGGGTGCTCCTGTTCTCCGCTGGCGTCGCGAACCCCTCGGTGCAGCTGCTCTGCGCGCTCGGCATCGTCGTCGGCTCGGGGCTGGCCCTCCTCGTCGGGGTCATGCGCGGACTGCTCACGAACGCGGCCCAACTGCAGCACGACCTCTCCGAGGTGGTGTGATGGCCATCGTGATCGACCTCGACGTCGAGCTCGCCCGCCGCAAGATGTCGGTCGCCGACCTCGCGGCCGCGATCGACATCACCCCGGTCAACGTCTCGGTGCTGAAGAACGGGCGCGCGAAGGCGGTGCGCTTCTCGACGCTCGACGCCATCTGCCGCGTGCTCGAGTGCCAGCCCGGCGACATCCTGCGATGGGTGCCCGACGACGGTGCGGATGCCCCGACCCGACCCGAGTCGACGGTGTCGGCATGACCCTCCCCGTCGTCTCCCCCGCCCGCGGCTGGAGCGACGCCACCGCGGCCTACCTGCTCGATGCCACCGCATGCCCGGTGTGCGCCCGCGATCGGTTGCGCGACGGGCGCTGCCCGACGTGCGGCGCGGCGATCGACGCCGTCCTCGGCGCCGAGCTCGCGGCCGCCTCCGTGCAGGCCGCGAACGCGATCGGCGCCCGGCAGGCGGTCGTCGAACGGATCGCGGCGACCCTCCCGGCCGTCGCGACGATGCAGGCGGATGCCCAGGCGTCCACCGCGACCGCACCGCCGGCAGCCGCGGCATCCGCCGGCGGGGCGCCTGTGCTCGTGACCCCGCCGCCGTCGCGCCGCGAGTCGACCGCGACGGTCCAGTCGGTGCTCGCGGTCGCGGGCGCCGGCCTCCTCGCGGTCGCGGCCGTCGTGTTCACCTTCTTCAACCCCGATCTCACCGACCACGGCGCCCGCAGCGCCATCATCGCGGCGATCACCCTGGTGTTCCTCGGCGGCGCGTGGTGGCTCGCCCGGCGAGGCCTGCGCTTCTCGGCCGAGTCGGTCGGCGGGCTCGGCCTCGTGTTCGTCGCCCTCGACGTGTCGTCGTTCGTCGAGCTCGCGACCGCTCCGGCGAGCGCGTGGTCGGCTGCGGCGGTCGGCACGCTCGTCGGCGGTGCGGTGATGGCGGCGATGGGGCTGCTCGCGGGCATCCGCATCTGGCTCTGGACCTCGCTCATCGCCCTCGCCGCAGTGCCGGCGATGTTCGGGTACGCGGGCGGCACGGCCGGAACCGCGCTCGCCGGGCACCTCGGCACGGCCTTCGCCGCGTTCGCGCTCATCGCGCTCGCCCGTCGTGCGGCCCGGCGCTTCGGCACCGGGCTCCTCGCCGAGGAGCGCACTCTCACCGCGATGCAGGTCGCGGCGGTCCCGCTCGCCCTCGTGCTGCTGCCGTTCGTCGCCGCGTCGTCGAGCACGACCCACTGGCTGCTCGCGTCGGGGGCGTTCGCCGCCGTCGCGGTGCTCGGCGTGCTCTCCGCACGCTACCCGGCACGGGGGCTCTGGAGCACGGTCGCCGGGTTCGCGGGCGTCGTCTCGGTCGCGCTGCTGCCGTTCGGTCTCGGACTCGACCGCGCGGCGGAGCCCTGGATGCTCGTGGTGCTCGTCGGCGGCGCACAGCTCGGCGTCATCGCCGCATGGCTCGCGCTGCCGAGACTGCCCCAGCTCGTGCCCGGCGCGTTCGGCGCCGGCGCACTCGTCGCCGCCGGGGCATCCGTCGTCGCACCGACGTTCGCCGGGATCGTGACGGTGCTCGTGACGCTGGCGGGCGCGCTCTCGCCCGTGCCCGGCGGTCTGCCGCCCGAGAGGCCCGGCGACCTCCTCGCCGTGGCCTCGTCGTGCGCCGCGGCCGCGGTCGGCGCCGCGGCCCTCGCCGTGATCTCGTCCCGCCGGCGCGCACGCGAGACGACCGCGCGCGACGCCGCGTCCGCCTCGGCCGCCGCGATCGCGGTCGACGGCCCGTTCGGCACCGTCTCGGTGCTGCTCGGCATGCTCGCCTGGGTGCAGCTCGCCTGCGTGCCGGCCCTCGCGCTCGGCGTGCGCATCGCGATCGCGCTGGCACTCGTGCTCGGCGTCGCCGCCCTCCTCCGGTTCGTCGCCGTCCTCCGCCGGCGCACGTTCGTCGGCGTCGCGCTGCGCGGCGGTGCCCACCTCGCGATCGTGCTCGGCGCGTTCGTCGCGGGCACGGATGCCTCGACGCAGCCGTGGGCCGGCATCGCGCTGCTCGTCGGGGTCGCCGCCCTCGCACTCGTCGCCCCCGCAGGGCTTCGATTCATCTACGTCGGCGCCGGCTTCGCCTACGCGCTCACCGTCGTCGCGACCGTACTCGGCACGACGGCGCTCGTGGGCATCGCGCAGTGGTGCCTCACGACCGCCGCCGGCCTGCTCGTGGCGATCGTGGCGACGTTCCTGCCGCGCATCGGCGCGCGGTCGTGGTGGGCGATCCTCGCGGTGGCCGCCGTACCGTTCGGCATCGGCATCGCGCAGGTGATGTTCGAGCGCAGCGGGTGGACGGCGCTGTCGACCGGGCTCATGCTCCTCCTCGCCGTCGCGCTCGTCGTCACGAGGCGCCCCGGCCTCGGCATCGCACTGCGCGCCGCCGCGGCGGCGCTCGTCGTGCCGAGCGCCGCGGTGGTCGTGGTCTGCCTCGGCGCCGAGGTGCTCGCCGGCAGCGCCTCGCCGGTCGTGCTGCCCGTCATCGCGGTGCTCGTCGCCACCGTGCTGCCCGCGAGCACGGCGATCGGACGCGCGCTCGAACGCCGCGGGCTCGGCACCGGGCCGTCCCGTGCCGCGCGCATCGCCGTCGAGGTCTCGACGCTCGCGACCGGCGCGATCGCCGTGCTGCTCTCGCTCCTGCGCAGCGCCGCCGGACTCGAGACGACGTTCCTCGTCTTCGTCGTCCTCGGGCTCGGCGCGACGGTGATGGCCGTCGTGCAGCGCCGCCGACTCGGGTGGTGGCTCGCGGGGGCGAGCTTCACGGGCGCGCTCTGGAGCGCCTGGGGCCTCGCCGGAGTCACCGTCATCGAGGCCTACCTCGTGCCGCCGGGGCTCGGCGCTGCGTTCGTGGGAGCGGTGCTCGTCCTCCGCGGTGGGCGCGGCGTGGGACTCGTGGCATCCGGCCTGCTCGTCGCGATCGTGCCGACGCTCGCCGCGGTGGCGCTCTCGATCGCGTCGGGCGGCGGCGCGAGCCTCGCCGCCGACGTGCGCAGCTGGGCGATGATCGGCACGGCGTGGCTGCTCGTCGCAGTCGGGCTGCTGCTCGGCCGGGTGGGCGGCTCCCCCGCCGCTCCGGGGCGCTCCGCTCGCCGCTCGCGACTTCGGGCGCTGCGACCGGCCGTGTTCGCGGCCGCGATCGTCGCCGCCTCCGGGGCAGCGCTGCAGGGCGTCCGCCTCGGCCTCGACGGCGTGCCCGCGATGTCGGCGAGTGCCGTCCCGCTCGTGCTCGTCTGCCTCGGCGTCGGCCTCCTCGGCGGCGCGGCCGCCGTCGTCGCGGCTCGCGCGATCGGCGCCGCAGCCGCACCGGGCTCGGCGCTGTCGCGCTCGCGCTGGCTCGCCGCGCCCGCGTACGTGTTCGTCGCCGTCGCGGCCTGGCCGGCGATCCGTGCCGAATGGCCCGAGATCTGGTCGATGTGGGTGCTCATGCTCGCCCTGCTCGTGGTCATGCTGCTCGGCGCGGTGCGTTCGTTCGACGTGGGCACGAGCCTGCCGCCCGCATCGTTCCTGTTCGCGCTCGCGTTCGTGACGTCGGTGGTCGCGTGGAGCCCCCGCGAGCTGCGCGTCGAGTGGTTCTCGGTGCCGCTCGGGCTCTTCCTGCTCGCGGCGGGCGTCGTCGCCCTGCGGCGCGCCGGCGAGCCGGCGACGACGACCGCATCACCGGACCGAGACTCGATCGCCGCACGGCTCACGGCCTGGCCGGCGGGCCCGCGCGGCTCGTGGGCGCTCCTCGCGCCCGGCCTCGTGGTACTGCTCTCCGCGTCGATCACGGCGACGTTCACCGACCCCCAGACGTGGCGGGCCATCCTCGTCATCGTGTTCGCGCTCATCGCGATCCTCGTCGGCTCGGCCCGCAAGCTCGCGGCGCCGTTCGTCATCGGCATCGTCGTGCTGCCGATCGAGAACGTCGTCGTCTTCGCCGTGCAGATCGGCCGCGGCATCGAGTCGATGCCGTGGTGGATCACCCTCGCCGTCGTCGGTGCGGTGCTGCTCATCATCGCCGTGACGAGCGAGCGGCGGGTCGGCGCCCAGCAGGGCATCGCCGCGCGGCTCGGCGACCTCCGGTGAGGCATCGCCGCGCGGGCTGAGGCCGGCCTCATTCAGCCGGCGCGACGTCGCGCGAGGATCGCGGCGTGCGGGCGGCTGCCCGCGTCGTGGCGCGCGTGCGTCTCGACGACGTCGAAGCCCGAGGCGACGAGCGCGCGTCCCATCTGGCGGATCGGCCAGCCGTACGCGGTCACGACCGCGTGGTCGAAGGGCTCGAGCCGCGCGCCGTCGACGAAGCCGAGGAGGAGCGTCGCCCCGGGCCGGAGGCACCGCGCGAACTCGTCGAGCACGGCCGGCACCGCGCGGGGCTCGGTGTGGATGATCGAGTACCACGACAGCAGGCCGCCGAGCGAGGCATCCTCGACGGGAAGCGAGCCGAGCTCGCCGATGCGGAAGTCGACGTCGGGGAAGCGCCGGGCGGCGATGTCGACGAACTCGGGCACGAGATCGATGCCGACGACCTCCACGCCGCGGTCGTGCAGGAACCCCGTCCAGTGCCCCGGCCCGCACCCGGCGTCGATCGCCCGCCCCTCGATCGTCTCGGACCAGCGCTCGATCAGCGCACGGTCGGGCTCGGCCAGGTCGCCGATCGAGCCGAGCAGCGCCGTGTACTCGCTCGCACGTGCCGCGTAGCCGTCGCGCACCGCCCGCGTCGTCGCCATCAGTCGGGCTCGGCGATCCCGCGAGCGCGAAGCTCGCGGACGAAGCGGAAGTCGTCGTCGGCAGCGGATCCGTGCGGATCGACGATGAGCATCGCGTCCTCCCAGCCGGAGCGCTCTGCCATGTCGAGGGTGACGCCGAGCGACGAACGCCCGCGATCGATCGAGCGCCAATCGGAATCCGCCGCGGACGCCGCGCTGACGACGGCGTGCAGCTCGGGGTTGCGCCGGATGAACCGCGAGGGGTAGCCGCGGACCTCGATCGCGCCGGTGGCCTCGCGGAGGTCGAGCATCCATTCGGGGTCCTCGAGTCGGGCGCGATGCCACTCGATGTAGCGACGCTCGACCGCGGGGTCGGGGTCGTGCAGCTCGGGGTCCAGGATGAGATGTCGGATGCGGCCCGTGAGCGTCACGCGCCGCAGCTCGCAACCGAACACGAACCCGGTGTCCGGCGTGTTGAGGACCCCGTCGACGACGACGTCCTCGAGCACGGCACCGCTCACCGATGCCGATCGGATCTCGAGGTCGGCGACGTGGACGCGGGCGATGCGCGGCCGCTCGCCGGCGGTGCCGGCCCGCATCGCATCGCAGCCGTCGAGCGTGATGCGCTCCGCGGAGACATCCGTGAGCTCGTCGCCTGCGCCGAGCCGGACATCCCTGACGACGGTGCGCGGCGGGGTGCGGCGTGCCCGCTTCCGCAGGATCTCTGCGGCCGATCGAGTCGCGCCGCTGATGAGCGCGTCGAGCGTCGAGTCCTGGTCGCCCGCTGCGCCCGCCCCGCCCTGCGTCTCGACGAGGCCGGTGACCGCGGTGAGCGCCCGCGTGCGGCCGAGGTCGGGCGGCGCCACGATGATGCCATCGCGGACGAGATGGGCGCTCTCGACGCCGTCGGGGAGATCGACCCTGACGAGGAGTTCGCCATCGGAGATCACGACCAGCTGCTGCGGGGCTCCGCTCTCCGCTGCCGTGGAGCCGACGAGCAGGCCGGCCGCGCGCAGGAGCACCCGCCGGATGCCGGCAGCGGCGGCCTCGGTGCCGATCGGCTCGACCGGGGGAACTCGGCGGCGCCGGCGACCGGCGAAGCTCAGCGTCTCGAGCGAGACGAGCGCCTCCGTAGCCTGGGCGTGGTTGCCGACGACGACGCGACCGAGGTCGTCCTCGTCGAGGCGCAGGAGACCGTTGTGCTTGCCGATCTTCGCGGTCAGGCTGCGGACGACCTCGAGCGCGACGAGATCGAACTCGAGGAGCCCGTAGTCGCCGAGCAGGAGGGCGCGATCGCCCGGAAGCGCGAACGCCTCCCGCAGCCCGCTGCGAAGTCCTCCGCCGACCCGCCACGTGCCGTCGTCGAGGTCGAGCACGCCGATCTTCGACGTCGCGCGCCCTTCGACCCACGAGGTGACCAGGTGGCGCGGGCCGAGCACACGGGTCGCGGTGCCGAAGTACCGCGGCGCGTCCTCGGGGATCGGCGCGGGGAGGTCGATCGCCGTGGCGGCGGCCGCTCGAGCGGGGAGGGGCATCACCGCAGACTACGGGACGGGGATGACATGAGGACCGCTCGCCCTCGGCGGATCGAGCAGGAACTCACGTACCCTGAAACCACCGCGGTACGCGCGGACTGACGAAGGGCCTCCCGTGAAGATCGCCGATCTCCGACGATTCATCGCCGTCGCCGAGGAGTTGCACTTTCCTCGTGCGGCCGAAGCCCTCGGCATCCCCCTCGCCTCGCTGTACACCTCGATCGAGAAGCTCGAGACCGAGATCGGGCACCCGCTCCTCACCCGGCAGGCACCGACCCGACTGACCGAAGTCGGCGCCGCGTTCCTCCCCGAGGCCGAGGCACGGGTCGCCGCGGCGCCTCCACCGGCCGAGAAGTCGACGGCGAAGACCGGCGGCAAGGCGAAGGCGTCGAAGGGCAAGGGCCGCGCCCCGATCGTGAAGGGGCAGCCGAAGCCCTACAAGAAGCGCCAGGGGCGCTGACCCGCACACCCGCGACACCTCGGCACTCGTCGTGGGCTGCACCACCTGACACGATGAGTGCATGACGCGATACGCGATCGATGCCGAAACGGCACTCCGTGTCATCCGCGAGGACGTCACGCCGCACGAGGGGCACCGACTCGTCGCACCCGCGGTCCTGCGTTCGCACGTGCTCTCGCTGCTCTACCGCGAGGTGCGCGACGGCAGACTCGACGAGCGCTCCGGCCGCGAGCTGCTCGAACGACTGGCCGCGCTGAAGATCCGCCTCCTCGGCGACCGGGTGTCTCGCGCGGTCGCATGGAAGCTCGCCGCCCGGCTCGACTGGGCCGATACCCCGCTCGCGGAGTACCTCGCCGTCGCCTCGTTGCAGGCCGACGCCTTGATCGCCGCAGATGCCGATCTCGCTGCGGCGGCAACGGGCATCGTGCCGCTGGCGCCTTTCGCGGCGCTCGCCGAGACCGAGTGACCGGCTCGACCTGCGCCCTCGTCTCGAGCGCTCACACTGCACCTCGCACTCAGCTTTCTCACCGCCACCGCACAGCATCACCCGGCATGGGCAGGATACGGTCGAGCGCAGACAGATCGGAGAACCGGACGTGATCGCGAGCGACGACCCCGCCCTCGGCCTCACACTGAGCGGCGGCGCCGCGTTCGGCGCGGCACACGTCGGCGTACTGCACGAGCTCGAGGCCCGTGGCATCCGGCCCGGCATCGCGGTCGGTACCAGCTCCGGAGCGCTGATCGCCGCCGCCTACGCGGCCGGGTTCGACGCGACGCAGATCGAACGCGTCGCCCTCGACTTCCGTTGGCGGCAGATCGCCCGCTGGTCGTTCGCTCCGCGGCTGGGGCTGCTCGACTCCCGTGCGATCGACGACGCCGTCCGGCGCGTGTTCGGCTGCGATCCGCTGATCGAAGACCTCCCGCGACGCTTCGGCGCGGTCGCCACCGACCTCCGCACCCGGCGGGCGGTGATCATCGACCGCGGGCCGCTGAGCGTCGCGCTGCGGTCGACGATCGCGGTACCGGGCCTCCTCGCGCCGGTGCGTCGCCACGGTGCGCTCCTCGCCGACGGCGGCATGGTCGACAACGTGCCGTTCGCCGCCGCCCGCGAGCTCGGCGCCTCGGAGGTCGTCGTCGTGCGCCTGCACGCGAAGTTCGAGAACGTCCGCATGATGCGGACGGTGAGTCGCACCGCCGACCTCGTGCGCGACCCCTCGGTCGTGCTCGTCCAGCCCGAGATGGAGGGCATGGCGCAGTGGACGATGGCCGACGCCCCGCGCCTCATCGCCGAGGGCCGCCGTGCCGCGGCCGTCGCGCTCGACGCCGCATCCGTGCTCGCGTCCGCCTGAGGCCGCGCGGCCTCTCCGTCCGCGCGCTCAGCGCTCCCAGTCGCGGCGCAGCAGCCCGTAGACCCAGCTGTCGGACACGTCGCCGTTGACGATGCAATCCTCGCGCAACGTGCCCTCGCGTTCGAAGCCCAGCTTCTCGAGCACCCGCGCCGATGCGACGTTACGGGTGTCGGTCTCGGACTGCACCCGGTTGAGGTCGAGCGCGTCGAAGGCCCACCCGAGCAGTGCACGGGATGACTCGGTCGCATAGCCGTGACCCCACGCCGACCGGGTGAAGCAGTAGCCGAGCGACGCGCTCCTGAAGTCGGGGTTCCAGCTGTTGAAGGTCGCCCAACCGACGAACGAACCGTCGCCGATCCGTTCGATGGCGACGCGCGCACCGCTGCCCTCCTCCGCCATGCGCCGGCATCCGGTCATGAAGCGTTCGATCGACGCCCGGTCGGTCCACGGGGGCGAGTCCCAGTAGCGCAGCACCTCGGCGTCGCTGTTCAGGGCGAAGAGGGCGTCGCCGTCGGCGTCGGCGAAGGGACGCAGTCGCAGTCGTTCGGTTTCGAGTCTGGGCGTCGGGAGGGTCACCTCGACATCGTCGCACGATCGCCCGCCCGCGCGCGGTTCAGCGGGCGGCGAGGAACCCCTTCACCCGCTTCATGAGCAGTGCCGAGGCTTCGGCGTCGTACGCGTCGAGCGAGGAGTCGGCGAAGAGATGCTCGTCGCCGGGGTAGACGAACAGCTCTGCGTCGCTCGTGGAGCCGACGAGCTCGCGCGCGGCCGGCAGGTCCTCGTCGAAGAACTCGTCGCCCTCCTTGCCGTGGATCTGCACGGGCACGCCCTCGGGCCAGACTCCCCCGAACTCGTCGACCGGAATGCAGGAGTACATGAGGATGGCCCCGCGCGCACCCGGCCGGGTCTGCGCGAGCCGCTGGGCGATCGTCACGCCGAAGGAGAACCCGGCGTACACGAGCTCGGTGCTGAGCTCATCGGCGGCGACCGCGCCGCGCTCACGGAACCTCTCGAACCCGGTCTCCTTGGCGAAGGCGAACCCCTCCTCGATACTGCCGAACGTGCGCCCGCCGAACAGGTCGGGCGTGTGCACGGTGTGGCCGTCCTGGCGCAGCTCGTCGGCGAAGGCCCGCACGCCCTCGGTGAGGCCCTGGATGTGGTGGTACAGCAGCACTTCGGCCATGTCAGCGGCGCCCTTCATCGATTGATCGAATGTTCTGGATCATTCGAGAATGCTAGTCTGTTCGGTCATGGCGGACAACCCTCCCGGCTACGAGCTCGCCGACCGCATGGCGCTGACCGAGCCGGCCCAGGTTCGGGCGATCGGCCACCCGCTCCGCACGACGATCCTGCAGCTCCTCCACGAGCGGGCGGCGACCGTCACCGAGCTGGCGGCGGCCGTGAATCGACCGAAGAGCACGGTCGCGCACCACGTGGACGTCCTCGCACGCAACGGACTGCTGCAGGTGGTGCGTACTCGCAAGGTGCGCGCGATCGAAGAGCGCTTCTACGGTCGCACCGCGCGGATGTTCACCGTGTCGGCCGAGCGGTCGCCGACGGACGAGGAGCCGACGGGCGACTTCAACGACTTCGAGGTCGCGGCGCGCGAATCGGCGGCGGCGTTCGAGAACGGCGAGCTCTGGGGCTTCATCCGCCACGCGCGCATCTCGGAGGACCAGGCCTCGGAGTTCTGGCGCCGCATGGCCGAACTGGTCGAGGAGTTCGACCGGCTGCCGCGGTCGGGCGAGACCGTCTACGGGTTCGCGATCGGCGTCTACCCGACGGAGTATCCGACACTGCCTGCCGAGGAGGGGTGACCGCGGCCGAGGTCTCCGCAGGCGATGCGCCGCTCAGCCCTTCGGGTCGCGCAAGGCGGTCATCGCCTCGAGCAGCGTGTCGTGGATGTAGGCGAGCTCGGGCGAGACCGCTCCCCATCCATCGCCCTGCTCGTCGACGGTCCAGTCCTCCTCCCCGGCCGATTCCTCCCAGGCCGGCTCGCCGTGCTGCCAGATCCACCAGATGTTGGCGCTCGAATCCTGGATGCGAGCGAACCGGGTCCCGAAGAAGTCGGTCGGCTTCGTGATGAGCCGCGCGTCGCGGGCGAGGGCGCGCTCGAGCACCGCGTCGAGGTCGTCGACGTACACCTGCAGCAGGCTCGGAGTGAAGGGCCAGTCCGGCTTGCGCTCGGCGAACATGATGGTCGTGGTTCCCACGCGAACCTCGGCCTGCAGAAGCAGGCCGTCCTCGTCGACGGTGCGGGCCTCCGCGCGTTCCTCGCCGTCGAAGACCTCGACGACGAACCGGGCGAGCTCATCGGCGTCGCTGGTGATGATGAAGGGATTGACCGTGGCGTACCCCTCGGGGGCGGCGGGTGCGGACATCGTGTGCTCCTGTCCTCGTGGTGGATGCGAGGTCATCAGTCCATCACCGAGCGAACGTCACGGTCTTGAACATTCCCGCCATCACCGGCCCGACAGCACCTCGGCCGGCGTTCGGCCGTGGAAGGCTCGCAACGAACGAGTCAGGTGCGCCTGATCCGCGAAACCGCAGCGTGCGGCGCATTCGGCAGGCGGCACGCCCTGCAGCAGCAGGGCGAACGCTTCCCGCGCTCGCGCCAGCTGCTCGATCTGCTTGCGCGTGAGCCCGGTCGCGGCGCGGACCCGGCGCTGACGATGCCGCTCCGAGTAACCCGCGTCATCGCCGGAGAGCATCCGCCGGACGTCGTCGTCGCTCCGCAGCACGTCGAGTTCCAGCAGACGATCGGTGAAGGCCTCGAGATCCTCGAACTCCGGAAACGGCACGGCATGCTGCGCAAGCGCGACGTGCCCGGCTTCGACGACGAGCCGCTGCTCGCCGCCGAGCAGGAGCTGCTTGCTCACTCCGGGCAGGATGGCGTGAGCCTTCAGCTGGATGCCCCAGCTGTGCTCTCCGATGGTCGAGCGGATCCAGCGGTGCCCAAGGGTCGGGCCCGCCAGTCCGGCGAGCAGCTCTCCATCGGGCTCGCGGGCGAACCACAGATCCCAGTACTCGACCGCCGGCACGAGGTAGCGCTCGTCTCGCGTCGCATGCGCCTGCCACACGCACGCGAGCACGGGCGAGTCGGGATGGTGCTCCTCGTAGATGCGCTCCATCCGCGGATCACACGTTGAAGCGGAACTCCACCACGTCGCCGTCCTGCATGACGTAGTCCTTGCCCTCCATGCGGGCCTTGCCCTTCGCACGGGCCTCGGCGACCGAGCCGGTCTCGACGAGGTCGGCGAACGAGATGACCTCGGCCTTGATGAAGCCGCGCTCGAAGTCGGTGTGGATCACACCGGCCGCCTGCGGGGCCTTGTCGCCCTTGTGGATCGTCCACGCGCGCGACTCCTTGGGGCCGGCGGTGAGGTAGGTCTGCAGGCCCAGGGTGTCGAAGCCGATGCGGGCGAGCTGGTCGAGGCCCGACTCCTCCTGGCCGGTCGAGGCCAGCAGTTCGGCGGCCTCCTCGGGGTCGAGGTCGATGAGCTCCGACTCGATCTTCGCGTCGAGGAACACGGCCTCGGCGGGGGCGACGAGCTCGGCGAGCTCGGCCTTCTTCGCGTCATCCGTGAGCACCGACTCGTCGACGTTGAAGACGTAGATGAAGGGCTTCGCGGTGAGCAGGCCGAGCTCCTTGATGGGCGCGAGGTCGACGGATGCCGCGGAGAGGGGCGTGCCCTTCTGCAGCACCTCCTGCGCCTCCTTGGCCGCGGCGAGCACCGAGGGGTCGAGCTTCTTGCCCTTGATCTCCTTCTCGTAGCGCGGGATGGCGCGCTCGAGTGTCTCGAGGTCGGCGAGGATCAGCTCGGTGTTGATCGTCTCCATGTCGGACTTCGGGTCGATCTTGCCGTCGACGTGCACGACGTCGCCGTCCTCGAAGCCGCGCACGACCTGCGCGATCGCGTCGGCCTCGCGGATGTTCGCGAGGAACTTGTTGCCGAGGCCCTCGCCCTCGGAGGCGCCGCGCACGATGCCGGCGATGTCGACGAACGACACGGCCGCGGGCAGGATGCGCTCGGAGCCGAAGATCGAGGCGAGTGTCGCAAGGCGCGGGTCGGGCAGGTTCACCACGCCGACGTTGGGCTCGATCGTCGCGAACGGATAGTTCGCCGCGAGCACCTGGTTCTTGGTCAGGGCGTTGAAGAGGGTGGACTTGCCGACGTTGGGCAGACCGACGATACCGATAGTGAGAGCCACGGGGGCACAGTCTACCGGGGAGCGGCCGGGAGCGAGGTCGGCGAGAACGCCGCCGATTCGTTATGCGAGCGTCGCCCACGTCGGGTGCGACTCGGTCATCATGAGCGCATGAGGATGCTTCGCCTGACGCTCATCGCCCTCACCGCAGTCGCGCTGGCCGGTTGCTCGGCGAACCCGCTCGCGCCGGCGAGCCCGTCGCCGGGCGCGTCGCCGGTCGAGTCGAGCTCGACGCCCGATCCCACCGGGCCCGAGACGGTCGAGATCATCGTCGACGGCAGCGGCTTCAGTCTCGTCGACGCCGACGGCGCGACGACGTTCACGCATCTCTGGCCCGATGAAGTCGCGCCGGCGGTCGCAGCGCTCGCCGAGGCCTTCGGCGCCGACCCCGTGATGTCGCTGCGCGACGGCTCGGGCGGGCACTACGCCGATTTCGATCTCTACACCTGGGGAGACTTCACGCTCGGCGACGCCGTCGGCCTCGAGAAGTCCCGTGACGACTACTTCCTGCCCTCGCTCGTGGAGGTCACCGCGCCCGAGGTCGAGGGCATCGCGGTGCGCAGCGCGAGCGGACCGACCGTCGGCTCACCGGTGGCCGAGGTCGCCCTCGTGACCCCGCTCGTGCACGACGGCACCGACTACCGCGTCGACCCGGTCGACCCGTCGCTCGTGCCGCCCACCCCGGGCGGCGAGACCACCGACATGGTGACGTTGCGGGCCGACGGCAGCGACACGACCATCATCATGCTCACGGCGCCGACGCTCTCGTACCTCCCGTTCTGAGCCTGCCCGCCGGTGCGCGTCAGCCGAGCCGGGTCCGGAAGCAGCGGGTGAGGTACGGCACCTCGAGCTCCTCGGCGCCGGCGACGTCGGGGTGGGTGAGGAGCAGGGTCTCGAGGGCGGCGAGCGTCGACGCCTGCTCCGACTCGCTCGCGGTGATGAAGTAGCTCCGCGAGCGCACGAGGTCGAGGAACCCCGCTCGCGTCATCCGCTTCGCCCAGGCGACGGTGTGCTCCTCGATCGCCCCGAACGGCGGCCCCACCTGCACGTAGGTCTCGAAGGTCGCGCTCGCGTCGTGGCGCTCGTGCATGATCTCGCCGGCCTCGCGCAGCCAGTCGGCGCTCGTGTCGCGCGAGTTCCAGACGAGCCCGAGCACTCCGCCGGGGCGCAGCACGCGCGCGATCTCGGGGATCGCCCGCTCGGGGATGAACCAGTGCCACGCCTGCCCCGCGACGACGGCGTCGACCGAGGCATCCTCGATGGGGATGTCCTCGGCGGTGCCGAGGATCCGTGGCACGCCGGGCACCGCGATCTCGAGCTCTTCGAGCATCTCCTCCACCGGGTCGACCGCGATCACCTCGCGGTCGAGCCCGACGAGCGCCTCGGTCAGCTTGCCGGTTCCCGCACCCAGGTCGAGGACGCGCTTCGCGTCGACGACGAGCCACTCGACGGCGTCCGCCGGGTAGCCGGGGCGGGCCTGGTGGTAGACGGATGCCGCAGCGCCGAACGATCTCGCGGAACGCCGCGTCTCGGGGGCTCCGGGGTCGACGACCAGTTCGCCCGGACCTCGTTCGGGAGCGTCGCTCATGGGCTCGTCCTCTCGTCGCGCGGGTCGCCCGTCCATTCCACGCCCGCGCCGTGGCATCCGTCAACCGGAGCCGTCGACCGGACCGGACTCGTGACCCGCCCGGCCCGCCGCCCGCCCGTGTCGGCGAGGCGTGGCACGATGTCCTCGTGCCAGTGGACTTCACCGCGATCGACTTCGAAACCGCCAACTCCTCCGGCGCCTCCGCCTGTTCGGTGGGGCTCGTGAAGGTGCGCGACGGGCAGGTCGTCGACCGGGTGCACTGGTACATACGACCGCCGTTCCCGCATGACGAGTTCTCGGAGTGGAACGTGCGGATCCACGGCATCACGCGCGAGATGGTCGACGGAGCCCCCGACTGGCGCACCCGTCTTCCGGCCCTGCGCGAGTTCGCGGGCGACGACGTGCTCGTGGCGCACAACGCGACGTTCGACCTCGGCGTCATCGCCAAGACCTCGGCCGCGTGGGGCCTCGCGGTGCCCGACTACCGCTCGCTCTGCAGCCTGCAGGTGGCGCGGCGCACCTACCACCTCGACTCGTACCGGCTGCCCGTCGCCGCGATGGCGGCCGGCTTCGAGGGCTTCTCGCACCACGACGCACTCGCCGACGCCGAGGCGTGCGCCGCGATCATCGTGCACGCCGCCGATCGCCACGGCGCCGACGACGTCGAGCGGCTCGCGCACATCACGAGGGTGAAGCTCGGCTCGATCGGCCCCGTCGCCGTCGCCGCCGATCGCGCGACGAACGGGCCGATGGCGCTGCAGTAGGCGCCCCGCCGCACGGCGGCGTCCAGATGTCGGCGGCGCCTGCGACACTCGATGGCATGGAGATCCTGCTGCTCGTCATCGGCCTCATCGTGGGCGCTCTGCTCGGCGCGCTCGGCGTCCGGCTCCTCGCTCAGCGGCGCGGCGCGGCCGCCGGCGACCCGCAGCTGTCCTCGACGATCCGAGACGAGGTGCGCGCGGGCGGCAGCGACCTCCGCCAAGACCTCGCGATGCAGCGCAGCGAGCTGAGCCAGCAGCTCAACGCACTGCAGATGCAGCTCGACCAGCGGCTGCAGTCGACCGCCGTCGCACAGGCCGAGGAGTCGGGGCGCGAGCGCGAGTCGCGCAAGGCGTCGTCCGACGAGCTCCGCACGACGGTCGACCGCTCGCTCATCGAGCTGAGCGAGAAGTTCCACACCTCCTCGAAGTCCTCGCTCGCCGCGCAGAACGAACTCAAGGGCGCGGTCGAGACCCGTTTCGACGCGCTGCGCGCGGCGAACGACGACAAGCTCGAGCAGGTGCGCACCACCGTCGAGAAGCTGCAGAAGGCACTGACCGACGCGCTCGCGGTGAACGCCGAGCGCGTGCAGGCGCTGACCGATGCCAACGCGGCGAAGCACGTCGAGCTGCAGCAGTCGATGCGCGACGAGCTCGACAAGCTCCGCACCGGCAACGAGGCCAAGCTCGACCAGATGCGCGAGACGGTCGACGAGAAGCTCCAGGGCACGCTCGAGAAGCGGCTCGGCGAGTCGTTCAAGCTGGTCAGCGAGCGACTCGAGCAGGTGCAGGTCGGCCTCGGCGAGATGAAGACGCTCGCGACCGACGTGGGCGGGCTCAAGCGCGTGCTCACGAACGTCAAGAGCCGCGGCACGTGGGGCGAGGTGCAGCTCTCGCGTCAGCTCGAAGACCTGCTCACGCCCGAGCAGTACGAGCAGAACGTCGTCATCAAGCCCAACTCGCGCGAGAACGTCGAGTTCGCGGTCAAGCTGCCGGGCCAGACCGACGGCGACCGACCAGTCTACCTGCCGATCGACTCCAAGTTCCCGCAAGAAGACTACGAGCG
The DNA here is from genome assembly GCF_042884835.1 of Agromyces sp. NPDC058104. Taxonomy (NCBI): domain Bacteria; kingdom Bacillati; phylum Actinomycetota; class Actinomycetes; order Micrococcales; family Microbacteriaceae; genus Agromyces; species Agromyces sp. NPDC058104. Next base: position 270,928 of record NZ_JBHVTD010000001.1, read on the forward strand.
CCTGCTCGAGGCCCAGGAGGGCGGCGAGAAGGGCGAGATCGAGTCGGCGGCGAAGGCCCTCGAGCGCGCGGTGCTCGCCCAGGCGAAGACCATCGCCGAGAAGTACATCGAGCCGCCGCTGAGCACCGACTTCGCGATCATGTACCTGCCGACCGAGGGCCTCTTCGCCGAGGTCGTGCGTCGCCCGGGGCTCATGAGCAAGCTCCAGAACGAGTTCCGCGTGAACGTGACGGGCCCGGCCACTCTCGCGTCGCTCCTCAACAGCCTGCAGATGGGCTTCCGCACCCTCGCCATCGAGAAGCGCAGTTCCGAGGTGTGGCAGGTGCTCGGAGCGGCCAAGGCCGAGTTCAACAAGTACGCCCTCGTCTGGGACAAGCTGGGCAAGCAGCTGCAGACCGCGCAGAACACGGTTGCGGCCGCCGGGCAGCGCACGCGGGCGATCGAACGCAAGCTGCGTGGTGTCGAGACCCTCGAAGCCGCCGTCACCGATGGGCCCGGCGCGATCGAGGTCGTCCTCGAGGGCATCGACACCGGCGAGCTCGAGGCCGGCCGAGACGCGCTCGACGACGCCCCCGCCGACGTCCTCGCCGACATCGACGACGAGATCCGCAACAGCCTCTGACGCGTCGTCGCGCCGTCCCCTCGCGCAGACGACGAAGCGGGCGTCGGGCCGACGGAGGTCGGTCCGACGCCCGCTCGGCATCCCGGTGCTCAGATGTCGGCGTCGGGCAGCCACTTCTCGATGAGATGGTCGGCGACGATGCGCCGCGACGTGCCCGACTTTCCGCGCAGCACGATCGACTCGGTGCGGATGATCGGGCCCTTCTTGCGCACGCCGTCGACGAGCTCGCCGTCGGTCACACCCGTCGCGACGAAGAAGGTGTTGTCGCCGCGCACGAGGTCGTCGAGCTCGTAGACCTTGTCGCAGTCGAGGCCGGCGGCCTCGCCGCGGGCGCGCTCCGCGTCGTCCTTCGGCGCGAGGCGCCCCTGCATGAAGCCGCCGAGCGCCTTGATCGCGCACGCGGTGGTGATGCCCTCGGGGCTGCCGCCGATGCCGACGCACATGTCGATGCGCGACTCGTAGCGGGCCGCGTTGATGCCGCCGGCGACGTCGCCGTCGCTGATGAGGCGGGTGCCGGCGCCGGCGGCGCGGATGTCGGCGATGAGCTGCTCGTGACGCGGGCGGTTGAGCACGGCGACGCGGAGCTCACCGACCTCCTTGCCCTTCGCCGCGGCGAGCGCGCGGAGGTTCTCGCCGATCGGCTTGCGGATGTCGACCACGCCGATCCCCGAGGCGTCCGTCACGATCTTGTCCATGTAGAAGACGCTCGAGGCGTCGAGCATGCTGCCCCGGTCGGAGACCGCGATGACCGAGAGCGCGTTCTGCCGGCCCGCCGCGGTGAGCGAGGTGCCGTCGATCGGGTCGACGGCGATGTCGCAGGCGGGCCCGCGGCCGTTGCCGACGCGTTCGCCGTTGAAGAGCATCGGCGCCTCGTCCTTCTCGCCCTCGCCGATGACGACGACGCCGTCGAAGTTCACGGTGCCGAGGAACGCGCGCATCGCGTCGACGGCCGCACCGTCGGCCCCCAGCTTGTCGCCGCGCCCGATCCACGGGTACGAGCGGATCGCCGCGGCCTCGGTCGCGCGCACCAGTTCGAGTGCGATGTTGCGGTCGGGGTGCAGGAAGAGGCTGGCGGTATCGGTGCTCACCATCGAGTGGTCCTCCGGGGTTCGTGCGATCGGCCTCGATCGGAGGCCGGCGTGAGAGGGACGATCGTCCGCTTCCAGCCTAGGCACGACCCGGCGAGCGCGGCCGGGTTTTCACTCGATCATCGGTGAAAGAATGTGCATTCTTAATGTCCCGACTCGGACGCGGCGACACCCGCGCCCCACTCACCCGGCGAGCCCGTCGAGCCCACCGAGCCCGTCGACCCCGTCGACCCCGTCGAGCAGGTCGGCCCAGCCGTGCGCGCCGCCGGGCGCCGACCACCAGTGCGCCCGCGCACCGGCGGGCATCCGCCGCACGCCCGGCAGCGGCAGGCCGATCGCGCAGTCGGTGACCGCGGCGAGCACGATCGCAGCCGGCCCGGCGCAGAGCTCGTCGAGGTCGGCGACCGCGTCGATCGCCCGCCGCCCGTCGAGGTGCGCGAGCACCCGGTCGCGCTCGGCGTCCGACTGCGGGGCGAAGCGCGCGAGCATGGAGCCGCCGAGCGCACGCACCGCGGCGGCGACGACCACGCCCTCGGGGGCGCCGCCGATGCCGATCACGGCGTCGAGCCGTGGCCGTTCGGGTCGGGGCTCGCCGACAGCCCCGGGAAGCGCCTGCAGGCTGCGCTCGATGTCACCGTGCTCGAAGGGTTCGACCACCGCACCGGCGGCGCGCACGGCCTCGAGGTACGACCGGTTGCGCGGGCGGTCCTGCACGGCGATGCGGATGTCCCGCGGCGCGACGCCGCGCACGAGCGCGGCGTCGGCGACGAGCTCGGGAATCAGCTCGGCGAACGAGCGGCCCGTCGCGCGCGTCCGCGTGAAACCCGGCAGCCAGGTGACGAGCTTCTCGAGGTAGTGCCCGGGCCCCAGATCGAAGAGCGCCCCGCGCGCCGTCACCGAGATGACGGCCATCGCGCCGGGCCGCCCCGCGGCGGCGAGCCGGGTTCCGTCGACGGGGTCGACCGCGATGTCGATCGACGGGTCGCCGACGGCGGCCCGTCCGAACCGCTCGCCGAGATGCAGCATCGGGGCGTCGTCCTTCTCCCCCTCGCCGACCACGACCCGGCCGTCGACGGGCAGCCCGGCGAGCGCACTGCGCATCGCAGCGACCGCTGCGCCGTCGAGCGCTTCGCCGTCACCGCGCCCCACGAACGGCAGGCACGCCGTCGCCGCCGCGACGATGGCAGGGCGCAGGAGTTCGGCGAGCTCGGAGGCGTTCGCGGCATCGGCGGCGTCGGCCGGCTCAGGCGCGGTCGGGTCGGTCATGGCTCCATCCTGCCCCGCCGCGGCACCCGATGACCGTGCGGCGACGCCACGTGGCATCCGACACCTGAGCGGTGCTCGACAAGTCGATAGACTCGTGCCGAACCCACACTGTCGTCACCGAAGGAGCACCATGCCCATCGCCACCCCCGAGCAGTACGCCGAGATGCTGGACACCGCGAAGGCCAAGGGCTTCGCGTTCCCGGCGTTCAACGTCTCGAGCTCGCAGACCCTCAACGCGGTGCTCCAGGGCCTCACCGAGGCGGGTTCCGACGGCATCATCCAGGTGACCACGGGCGGCGCCGACTACTTCGCCGGCCACACCGTGAAGGCTCGCTCGACGGGCGCCCTCGCGTTCGCGCGCTTCGCCCACGAGGTCGCGAAGTCGTACCCGATCACCGTGGCCCTGCACACCGACCACTGCCCGAAGCCGGCGCTCGCCGACTTCGTCTTCCCGCTCATCGAGGCCTCCGAGGCCGAGGTGAAGGCGGGCCGCAACCCGATCTTCCAGTCGCACATGTGGGACGGCTCGGCCGTGCCGCTCGACGAGAACCTCGACATCGCGAAGGAGATCCTGCCCCGCATGAAGGCGATCAACGCGATCCTCGAGGTCGAGATCGGGGTCGTCGGCGGCGAGGAGGACGGCGTCAAGCACGAGGGCTCGAACGAGGCGCTCTACACCACTCTCGACGACGCGATCTCGACCGTCGAGGCGCTCGGTCTCGGCGAGCAGGGCCGCTACATGGCCGCCCTCACCTTCGGCAACGTGCACGGCGTCTACGCACCCGGCAACGTGAAGCTGCGCCCGGCCCTCCTGAAGGAGATCCAGGACGGCCTGCAGGCCAAGTACGGCACCGGCGAGAAGCCGCTCGACCTCGTGTTCCACGGCGGCTCGGGCTCGACCGACGCCGAGATCGCCGAGGCGGTCGCGAACGGCGTCGTGAAGATGAACATCGACACCGACACCCAGTACGCGTACACGCGCTCGGTCGCGGGCTACATGCTGTCGAACTACGAGGGCGTGCTGAAGATCGACGGCTCGGTCGGCAACAAGAAGCAGTACGACCCTCGCGCCTGGGGCAAGGTCGCCGAGTCGGCGATGGCCGTGCGCGTCGGCGAGTCGACCCGCCAGCTGGGTTCGGCCGGCCAGTCGATCACCTCGAAGTAAGGGCAGTACCGGATGACTCGCGACGAGGCCGCTCAGACGCCCGACGACGGCGCGACGAATGCGGCGGCATCGCAGCCGCCCGCCGCGCCGCCCGCCGACGAGCGGCCTCGTCCGAGGTACGGCGAGTACGCCCCCGAGGGGTGGACGTGGCAGCCGCCCGCCGACCCGTACTCGGGCGGCACGACGCCCGAGCCCGCTGCCGCCGGGCCCGCCGCCGGCTCGGTCCACGGCGCACCGCTCGGCGCACCCGTGCCGACGTACCCGCAGCAGCCGGGCGCCGTCGCGCGCCCGACCGATCGCGCCTGGACGGTCGCGCTCCTCGTCTTCGGCGCGATGGGCGCCGTGTACAACACGCTCTCGATCATCGCGATGCCGTCGAACATCCTCGAGTCGCTCACGCTCTCGGCCTCGATGTTCGGCACCACCCCGCCCGACGAGTTCGCCCCCGGGCCGGCGGTTCCCGTGGCGATCGCCGTCGGGGTGATCGCGCAGTTCGCGCTCTGGGTCGGCGCGCTGATGTGGTCGCGCGCACGCATGCGCGCCGGCGCGAGCTCGTGGTGGATCCCGCTGCTCGCCGGCGTCGCGGCCTTCCTCGTCGTGATGGTCGTGACCTACGTCGTGGCGTTCAGCGACCCGGCGCTCGTCGAGTTCTTCCTGACACCGCCGACGACGGCGCCCTGACGCCCTGACGCGCTGCGTCCGCCACCGCGCCGGCGCGGCCCGCCGCGACGGGTCGGCGGCGTTCGGCCGCGACGCGCGCTCCGGTCGTGCACGGGCGCCGGCGTGTCATCCGCCGTTGCAGACGACTCGTCACGTCGAATCCCTCAGGCGCGGGGCGAACCGGCGACGATCGCTGCCGTCGGGGCGACTCAGGCGTCCGCAGTGCGGCGACCGCCCAGCGCCCGCGCGTCGCGGTTGCCCTGGAGGTCCTTCCGGAGCTCCTTCGGCAGCGAGAACATGAGGTCCTCCTCGGCCGTCTTGACCTCGGCGACGTCGGCGTACCCGGCATCGGCGAGCTCGAGGAGCACCTCCTTCACGAGCCCCTCGGGCACCGAGGCGCCGCTCGTCACGCCGACCGAGGCGACGCCGTCGAGCCACTCCTGGCGGATCTCGCTCGAGTAGTCGACCCGGTACGCGGCCTTCGCGCCGTTCTCGAGCGCGACCTCGACGAGTCGCACGCTGTTCGACGAGTTCGCCGAGCCCACGACGATCACGAGCTCGGCCTCCTGGGCGACCTTCTTGATCGCGACCTGGCGGTTCTGGGTGGCGTAGCAGATGTCGTCGCTCGGCGGGTCCTGCAGGTTCGGGAAGCGCTCGCGCAGACGGCGCACGGTCTCCATGGTCTCGTCGACCGAGAGGGTCGTCTGCGAGAGCCAGACCACCTTGTCGGGGTCGCGCACCTCGATGTTCGGCACGTCGTCGGGGCTGTTGACGAGGGTGACGTGGTCGGGCGCCTCGCCCGCCGTGCCCTCGACCTCTTCATGCCCCTCGTGACCGATGAGCAGGATCTCGAAGTCGTCGCGTGCGAAGCGCACGGCCTCACGGTGCACCTTGGTGACGAGCGGGCACGTCGCGTCGATCGCGTGCAGCCCGCGGTCGGATGCCGCGTTCACGACCGCCGGCGAGACGCCGTGCGCGCTGAACACGATGTGCGCGCCCTCGGGCACCTCGTCGACCTCGTCGACGAAGATCGCGCCCTGCTTCTCGAGCTCGGTCACGACGTGGATGTTGTGCACGATCTGCTTGCGCACGTACACCGGCGCCCCGTAGTGCTCGAGCGCCTTCTCGACGGCGATGACGGCGCGGTCGACGCCCGCGCAGTACCCGCGCGGGGCAGCCAGCAGCACCCGCTTGGCGCCGTCGACCGGGTTATTCTTGAGCCGGCCTCGCACGCTCGGGATTCTGGGCATGCCGAGGTCGATCCGCGGTGCATCAGTCAAGCTCGTCACGATGCCAATCCTACGCGGCGCAACCTGGGCGGGCGGTCGGGAGGCCAGCGTGACGGACGCACCGGCACCGCGCGATGCTCCGGCCACCCGCGAGGCGCCCTGGCCCGTCGCCCGGCTCTCGACCAAGCTGAAGGAGTACCTCGACCGGCTCGGCACCGTCTGGGTCGAGGGCGAGATCACCCAGTGGGGCGTCTCGGGCGGCAACGTCTACGGCAAGCTGAAGGACCTCGACGCCGACGCGACCGTGTCGTTCCAGATCTGGTCGTCGGTGAGGTCGCGGCTCGGCGGCGACTTCAAGCAGGGCGACCGCGTCGTGGCCCTCGTGAAGCCGAACTGGTGGGTCAAGGGCGGCTCGCTGTCGATGCAGGTGTTCGAGTTGAAGCACGTGGGCCTCGGCGACCTGCTCGAGCGCCTCGAGCGCCTGCGCGCGCAGCTCGCGGCCGAGGGGCTCTTCGACGTCGCCCGCAAGCGGCGGCTGCCGTTCCTCCCCGGCGTCGTCGGACTCGTCACCGGAAGGGACAGCGACGCCGAGAAGGACGTGCTGCGCAACGCCCGTCTCCGCTGGCCGGCCGTGGAGTTCCGGGTCGTGCACGCGGCCGTGCAGGGCGACCGCACCCCGGGCGAGGTGGTCGCCGCGATCGAACGCCTCGACGCCGACCCCGAGGTCGAGGTGATCATCGTCGCGCGCGGCGGCGGCGACTTCCAGAACCTGCTCGGCTTCAGCGACGAGCGCGTCGTGCGGGCTGCGGCCGCGGCATCCACCCCCATCGTGTCGGCGATCGGCCACGAAGCCGACCGCCCCCTGCTCGACGAGGTGGCCGACCTCCGCGCCTCGACGCCGACCGACGCCGCGAAGCGCGTCGTGCCCGACGTCGGAGAGGAGCTGCTGCGGGTCGAGCAGGCGCGTGCACGCATGAGCCTGCGCCTGCGCACCCTCGTCGCGCACGAGATCGACCGCATCGGCCATCTCCGCACCCGCCCGGCGCTCGCCGACACCGCCTGGATCGTCGATCGCCGCGCCGAGGACCTCACCCGCTGGGTCGCCCGCGGTGCCGAGCTCGTCGAGCGGCAGATCGAACGCCAGACGCACCAGGTCGGCGAACTCCGCGGCCACCTGCGCGCACTCTCGCCGCAGTCGACCCTCGACCGCGGATACGCGATCGTCCAGGGCCCCGACGGGCACGTCCTCCGCGGTCCCCATGGGGCGCCGGCGGGCGCAGGCCTCATGCTGACCCTCGCCGAGGGCCGTCTCGCCGCCCGGTCGGAGGGCGAGGCCGCTCCGGTCGGAGACTCAGGCGACGCCGAATAGAATGAGGGCCATGCCCTCCACCACCGAACTCGACGTCGCCGAGCTGAGCTACGAGCAGGCCCGCGACGAGCTCGTCCGCGTCGTCGGCGAACTCGAGCAGGGTTCGGCCACGCTCGAGCAGTCACTCGCCCTGTGGGAGCGCGGCGAGGCCCTCGCGGCGCGCTGCGAAGAGTGGCTCGTCGGTGCGAAGGCACGTCTCGACGCGGCACGCGCGAGCGGCGCGGCCGCCGCCGCAGGGCGCGACGGCGGCGAGGCCTGATGGCCGAGCGCGCACCCCGGGTCGTCGCCGAGCTCGGCCGCCCCGAGACCCCTGAAGAGACCGCGGCCCGCAAGGCCGAGAACTCCCTCAAGCACCGTCAGCGCCAGACGACGAAGAACCTCGTGCTCGCGCTCGGCGCGAGCCTCGCGCTCGTCGTCGTCATCGTCCTCCTGGTGCCCCGCAGCGACACCCCTCTCGAACGCGACGTCGACGTCGCAGCGGTCGCCGAGCAGGCGCAGATCGCGAGCGACGACCCGCTGGCGGTGCCCGAGCTGCCCGAGGGCTGGCGAGCCAACGCCGCCGAGCTCCGCACGAGCCAGACCGACGGGGTCACCGCCTGGTACGCGGGTTACCTGACCCCGAGCGACGAGTATCTCGGCGTCTACCAGGGCTTCGACGCGAACCCGACGTGGGTCTCCGAGCTGCTCTCGCGCACGCTCGCGACGGGCACGACCACGATCGACGGCGTCGAGTGGACGATCTACGACAACCGCAAGACCGGAGACGACGTCGGCAACGCACGCTACGCGCTCACCACCGAGTCGGGGGGCAGCACCTTCGTGCTGCTCGGCACGGCCACTCCCGACGAGTTCACCGCACTCGCGACGGCCATCGCCCCGACGGTCGACGCTCAGGACTGACCCGCACCGACGACGAGGAGCCACGTGACCGAGCAGACGAACGCACCCACCGCCGAACGGCCCGACAGCCCGGCTGCCACGTGGCGCGAACTCCGTCGCGGCAACGAGCGCTTCATCGCCGGAAAGCCCGAGCACCCCCGCCAGGACATCGACCGGCGCACCTCGCTCGCGCACACCCAGCGCCCCATGGTGGCGATCTTCGGCTGCAGCGACTCCCGGCTCTCGGCCGAGATCATCTTCGACGTCGGGCTCGGCGACGCCTTCGTCGTGCGCAACGCCGGCCAGGTCGTCTCCCCCTCGGCGATCGGCTCGCTCGAGTACGCCGTCGGCATCCTGCACGTGCCGGTGATCATCGTGCTGGCCCACGACGAGTGCGGCGCCGTGCGCGCCGCGATCGACTCGCAGGCGAGCGGCGCCGCCCCGCTGCCCTCGCACATCGCGGGCCTCGTCCAGAAGATCGTGCCCGCCGTGCGCAAGGTGGCCGGCAACGGAGCCGACGCGGACGGCGCCATCGACCCGTCGCACGTCGATGCCGGCTACGTCGGTCGCGAGCACCTGCGCAACACCGTGACCGAGCTCGTCGAGAGCTCCGAGATGATCAGCGACGCGATCGCAGCGGGTACGCTGGCTATCGTCGGCGCGAACTACCGCCTGTTCGAAGGTCGCGTCGAGACCGACATCGTCCTCGGTCGCATCTGACGCCGCTTCGAGGCCAGCCGGCACGGCCGGCATCACAGCGAAGCATCGCAACCGAAAGGGAACACACCGTGGTGGACAACGCCGCCGACTACCGGATCGAGCACGACACGATGGGCGAGGTGCGGGTTCCCGCCCGTGCCCTCTACCGCGCGCAGACGCAGCGCGCCGTCGAGAACTTCCCCATCTCGGGGTCGGGTCTCGAGCCGCAGCAGATCCAGGCGCTCGCGCGCATCAAGAAGGCCGCCGCGCAGGCGAACGCGCAGCTCGGTGTGCTCGACGCGGGCATCGCCCAGGCGATCGAGGCCGCTGCCGACGAGGTCATCTCGGGCGCGCACGGCTTCACCGAGCACTTCCCGGTCGACGTGTACCAGACCGGCTCGGGCACGAGCTCGAACATGAACATGAACGAGGTGCTCGCGACGCTCGCGACCACCAAGCTCGGCAGCCCGGTGCACCCGAACGACCACGTCAACGCCTCGCAGTCGTCGAACGACGTCTTCCCGACCTCGGTGCACATCGCCGTGACGGCGGCGCTCATCGACGACCTGATCCCCGCGCTCGACCACCTCGCCGTCGCCCTCGAGGCGAAGGCCGAGCTGTGGGCAGGCGTCGTCAAGGCCGGCCGCACCCACCTGATGGACGCGACGCCCGTCACGCTCGGCCAGGAGTTCGGCGGCTACGCCCGCCAGATCCGCCTCGGCATCGAGCGCGTGCGCACGGCGCTCCCCCGCGTCGCCGAGGTCCCGCTCGGCGGCACGGCCGTCGGCACCGGCATCAACACCCCCGCCGGCTTCCCCCAGCTCGTCATCGAGCTGCTGCAGCGCGAGACCGAGCTGCCGGTCACCGAGGCGGCCGACCACTTCGAGGCGCAGGCGAACCGCGACGGCCTCGTCGACGCCTCGGGCGCGCTGCGCACGATCGCCGTGAGCCTCACGAAGATCGCCAACGACCTCCGCTGGATGGGCTCGGGCCCCAACACCGGCCTCGGCGAGCTGCACATCCCCGACCTCCAGCCGGGCTCCTCGATCATGCCGGGCAAGGTCAACCCCGTCGTGCCCGAGGCCGTGCTCATGGTGTGCGCACGGGTCATCGGCAACGACGCGACCATCGCGTGGGGCGGCGCCTCGGGCGCGTTCGAGCTCAACGTGCAGATCCCGGTCATGGGCACCGCGCTGCTCGAGTCGATCCGCCTGCTCGCCAACTCGGTGCGCGTGCTCGCCGACAAGACGATCGACGGCCTCGAGGCCAATGTCGAGCGCGCGACGGCCCTCGCCGGCATGTCGCCCTCGATCGTGACCCCGCTCAACAAGCTCATCGGCTACGAGGCGGCGGCGAAGATCGCGAAGCACTCGGTCGCCAAGGGCATCACGGTGCGCGAGGCCGTCATCGACCTCGGCTACGTCGAGCGCGGCGACCTCACCGAGGAGCAGCTCGACAGCGCCCTCGACCTCCTGTCGATGACGCGTCCGCCGCAGGCGAAGTAGCGCCACGAACACCGGATGCCCCGTGCCACGACTCGTGGCACGGGGCATCCGTCGTCTCCGCTGCGCCCGTCGTACGCTCGCTGCGCCACTTGCCCGCCCCGCGCGCCAGTTCAACCGGCGCAGCGGGCGTACAAGTGGCGCAGCGGTGTTCCGAACCGGCCCGCTCAGTCCCCGGCGACCAATGGCTCGATGAGGTGGCGCCGCCACTCGGGCGCCGGGTCGCCGCCGCGCGTCGTCCAGTACTCGCGGCCCGCGACGACGAGCCCGTCGCGCACCGTCCAGAACGAGGCGGCGCGGAAGACGCCGACGCCCTCATGCGGAACTTCGACCTCGGAGACCACGCGGTCGCCGTCGGCGACGATCGACAGGATGCGGATCGACCACCCCTCGGGATACTCGGCGTTGACCGCGACGAAGTTCTCGGGGCCGACGATGCGCTCGAGCGAGGCGTACCACTCGACGACGAGCTCGTCGGCGAGCAGGGCCCGCACACCCGGCCAGTCGCGCGCCTGCATCCTCGTCCAGAGGAGTTCGATCACGGTCGCGGGCTCGGTGTCGCGGGGCATTCCGACATCGTCGCAGGCACCGCTGACACACCGGGGCGGAGCGCGCACCGGCCGGGCGGATCGGCGCGGTTCCCCCGTCGAGCCGATCCGTCCGGCCGGCGGGCTCCTAGGTCAGCTCCGCCCCGTCGAGCACCTCGGCGACGAGCGCGGCGATCGCCGAGCGCTCGCTTCGGGTGAGCGTGATGTGGGCGAAGAGGGGATGCCCCTTCAGCGTCTCGATGACGGACGCGATGCCGTCGTGCCGGCCGACCCGGAGGTTGTCGCGCTGGGCCACGTCGTGCGTGAGGACCACCCGCGAGTTCTGCCCGATGCGGCTGAGCACCGTGAGCAGCACGTTGCGTTCGAGCGACTGCGCCTCGTCGACGATCACGAAGGCGTCGTGCAGCGAGCGCCCGCGGATGTGGGTGAGCGGCAGCACCTCGAGCAGCCCTCGATCGACGACCTCGTCGAGCACGTTGTCGGAGACGACGGAGCCGAGCGTGTCGAAGACCGCCTGGCCCCACGGGTTCATCTTCTCGCCCTGGTCGCCGGGCAGGTAGCCGAGCTCCTGCCCGCCGACCGCGTACAGCGGCCGGAACACCATGATCTTCTTGTGCTGCTGACGCTCGAGCACCATCTCGAGGCCGGCGCAGAGCGCGAGCGCCGACTTGCCGGTGCCGGCGCGTCCGCCGAGCGAGAGGATGCCGATCTCGGGGTCGAGCAGCAGGTCGATCGCGAGCCGCTGCTCGGCCGAGCGGCCGTGCACGCCGAACACGTCTCGATCGCCCCGCACGAGCTTCACCTCGCGTTCGCCGACGACCCGGCCGAGCGCCGAGCCGCGGTCGGAGTGGATGACGAGGCCCGTGTTGACGGGCATGCCGTCGACCTCCTTCGTCGTCATCTCCTCGTGCTCGTAGAGCGAGGCCATGTCGTTCGATCCGAGCGTGAGCTCGGCCATGCCCGTCCAGCCGGAGTCGAGGGCGAGCTCGTGCCGGTACTCCTGCGCGTCGAGGCCGATCGAGGCGGCCTTGACGCGCAGCGGCAGGTCCTTGGAGACGACGGTGACGGGAATGCCGTCCTGCTGCAGGTTGGCGGCGCACGCGAGGATGCGTGAGTCGTTGTCGCCGAGCTGGAGCCCGCTCGGCAGCACCTTGGGGCTCGAGTGGTTGAGCTCGACCCTCAGGGATCCGCCGTCGCCGACGGGGATCGGGAAGTCGAGCCGTTCGTGCGCGACGCGCAGCTCGTCGAGGATGCGCAGCGACTGCCGCGCGAAATAGCCGATCTCGGGGTCGTTGCGCTTCGCCTCGAGTTCCGTGATGACCACCACGGGCAGCACCACCGCGTGCTCGGCGAAGTTGAAGAGCGCGCGCGGATCGCTCAACAGCACCGAGGTGTCGAGGACGTACGTGCGCTCGGCCTGGGCGACGCCGTCGCGCACGCCCTCCGCTGCTTGCGCGTCCGCGCTCGCCTCGGAACGACCGACCGATTCAGGAGTAACCGATGACGCCACAACCGCTCCCGCCCCGGGCATTCCTGCCCGGTTCACGCGACGGCCGGCGATCCCTCCCGTAGTCGGTTTCGAGGCCGACTCGAACGGGCGATCTGCCCGTTGAGCCGAACCTACGTCCGACGCGCTCGAACTCTGGAAGCGACACGCGAAACTTCATCGCCCGTTCACATTCGCCGACGGCGGGACGGCGGAACGGCAGGACGACAGGAGGGCGGGGACGGCGGGACGGGACGGCGGGACGGCGGGGACGGCAGCGCCCGCACCCGCCGGACAGGCCTGGGACTAGTAGCTCGCCGCGGTCGAGTACGAGACGAATGCGGCGCGCAGCATCTCGAAGGTCTCGTCGGAGGTCGCGGAGTGGATCGAGAGCCGCACCTGCCCGAGTCGTGTCGTCGCGGTGACGCCGTGGTTGTGCAGCGACGCCGTGAGCAGGGTCACCTGCTCGGCCGGCGGCTCGAGCACGACGATGCCGGCCCGCTCCTGCTCGTCGCGCGAGGAGACGACGGCGATCGCGTACTCGTCGGCGAGCTCGATCCCCCGGCTCACGCGCTCGGCCATCGCGGAGTTGATCGCGGGAACGCCCGTCTCTGCGATCTCCTCGAGGGCGGCCGCGAGGCGGGCCTGGGCGAGCGGGTCGGGGTTCGAGACCCGGTACGCACGGGCGTCGGGCGCGGGCGGCGGCACGTGCCCCCAGGGCTCGGCCTCCTCGGTCGCGCTGAAGCCCGAGAACACCGGCGTCAGGCGCTCGAGCGCTCGGTCGGAGAGCGCGAGCAGGCCCGTGCCCCAGCCGGCTCGGCACCACTTCTGGCCACCGGTGACGACGACGTCGGCGGCCTGCCACGGAGCATCCACGACCCCGAACCCCTGGATCGCGTCGACGATCAGGAGCCGGTCGCCGATGACCTGCCGGATGCCCTCGATGTCGCAGAGGTAGCCGGTGCGCGAGTCGACGAGGCTCACCGCGACGGCCGCGACGTTCTGCTCGAGCTGCTCGCGGATCTGCCCGGGCGTGACCTTGCCGTGGTCGGTCTCGAGCCACACGGGCTGCACGGTGTGCAGCGCCTCCTGCGCGCGCACGGCGCCGATCGGCAGGCTCGGGAACTCGTCGGCCGAGAGCAGCACTCCCCCGGTGAGCCCGAACATCGCGTGCAGGATGCCGGTCGTGGTGTTCGGCTCGAAGGCGATCTGCTCGGGCGCGAAGCCGGTGACCGCAGCGGCGGCCGCGCGCACCCGCGCGTCCTGTTCGGAGAAGGCGTCCATGCTGCCGTGGCGGGCGCGCTGCAGCACCTGCGTGAACGCGAGCACCTCCTCGGCGGCCGCGGTCGACAGCGGCCCCACCCGGCCGTAGTCGAGGTAACCGGGTTCTTCCGTGAATCCGGCGTTGAAATCTTCGATGGTCACGTGCTGTGCCCCCTTCTCCGTCGAACATCCTTGCAGAACGAGGGGATGCCTCGCAGCCCGGCCGAGCGACGGATCGCCGGTCACCCGCCGAATCGGCGGTGCCGCTTGGAGTAGTCGCGGAGCGCGCGGAGGAAGTCGACCTTGCGAAGGTCGGGCCCGAGCGCCTCGACGAAGTAGAACTCGCTGTGCGCCGACTGCCACAGCATGAAGTCGCTGAGGCGCTGCTCGCCCGAGGTGCGGATCACGAGGTCGGGGTCGGGCTGGCCGCCCGTGTAGAGGTGCTCGCCGATGAGGTCGGGGGTGAGCCGCTCGGCCAGGTCTTCGAGGCTGCGCCCCTCGGCGTGGTGGGCCGCGACGATCGAGCGCATCGCGTCGGTGATCTCCTTGCGCCCGCCGTAGCCGACCGCGAGGTTGACGTGGAGGCCGTGCTTGTCGGCGGTGCGGTGCTCGGCCGCGTCGAGCGCCGCCACGAGCGGCTCGGGCAGGCCCGCGTCGGAGCCGACGTGCTGCACCCGCCAGTCGCGGTAGTGGCTGAGCTCCTCGGCGAGCTCCGCGATGATCTCGATGAGGTCGGCGAGTTCGTCGCTCGGGCGGTTGCCGAGGTTGTCGCTCGAGAGCAGGTAGAGGGTGACGGTCGAGATGCCGGCGTCGTCGCACCACTCGAGGAACTCGCGCATCTTGGCGGCGCCGGCGCGATGCCCGTGCGCGGCGGTCTCGAAGCCGAGCTGCCGCGCCCAGCGGCGGTTGCCGTCGATGATCATCGCGACATGGCGCGGGAGGGCCGCGGGGTCGAGTCCGCGTCGGAGCCGGTTCTGGTAGAGCCGGTAGAGGATCCCGCGACCGAGGGGCTGATCGCTCGTCTGCACGGCACTACGCTACCCCTTCACCGGTGCCCCGAACTCACAGCGGACCGTGATCGACGAGGCCCTACGCTGTGACCATGACCCCCGAGCGCCCCCGCGAACCCGCCGATCTCGTCGAGGGGCTGACCCGTCCGGTCGCGCCCGACGACCCGGCCGACGCGGCCGTCGCGCGTGACGAGCACGGCCCCGACCTGCCGAACATCCCACTGCTCGACGACTCGCTCAGCCACGTCGACGAGGTGAAGCCGACGTGGCGCGGCTGGATCCACGCGGGCACGTTCCCGGTCACGATCGCGGCGGGCATCGTGCTGATCGCGCTCGCGCAGGGGGCGCCGGCCAAGTGGGCGTCGGCCGTGTTCATGCTCACCTCGATGCTGCTCTTCGGCAACTCGGCGCTCTACCACCGCTTCAACTGGAAGCCGAAGACCAAGGTCGTGCTGAAGCGCATCGACCACGCGAACATCTTCCTGCTCATCGCCGGCACCTACACGCCGCTCGCGATCCTCGCGCTGCCGCCCGAGAAGGGCTGGGTGCTGCTGTCGGTCGTCTGGGGCGGTGCGCTGCTCGGCATCGGGTTCCGCGTGTTCTGGATCACCGCGCCGCGCTGGCTCTACGTGCCCATCTACCTGCTGCTCGGCTGGGCGGCGATGATGTACATCGTCGATCTCGTGAACGCCAACGTGGCGATGATGGTGCTCGTCTGCGTCGGCGGCGTGCTCTACACGATCGGCGCGATCGTGTACGGCTTCAAGAAGCCGAACCCGTGGCCGGGCGTCTTCGGGTTCCACGAGATCTTCCACACCTGCACCGTGCTGGCGTTCATGTGCCACTGGACGGCGACGCTGCTGATCGCGATGGCGCCGGCGTACCACGCCGGCTGAGGGCTCAGCCCCGGTTCGGGGCGTCGTCGTCGCGGGGCTCGTCGTCCGCGGCGTCGACCGGCTGCGCGTCGGCCCCGCCGAACCCCGTCTCCTCGACGGCGGCCGCCTCGGCCGCGGCCTCGGCCTCGAGCTCGGCGCGCACCTGCGCCCGGTAGTTCGTGCGACGGATCCGGCGCACCATGTCGAGGATGAGGAGGAGCACCACCACCATGATGAGGAACGTCACGACGAAGCCCCAGACCCCGGGGGTGACGGTGTTCGGGTCGAACTCGTCCTTCTCGGCGACGAGAGTGCTCGCCGGGAGCAGCACGGAGCGGACGGAGTCGACGAGCATCGGATTCCCTTCAGGGGGCGGCGTTAGGCTTGATGCAGCCTAGTCGATCCACCTCTGAAGGAGCCCGGGTGCCCACCCAGACCGACGCGCCCGCGAGCGCCGCGCTCGACGACCGATACGGGCGCACCCGCCGCCACCGCTCCCGCGACCGGTTCCTCCTGATCGGCGGCGCGATCGCCTTCGCGGTGGTGCTCATCGCGTGGGTCGTCTGGGCCGGCCTCGACGGCCAGAAGCCGCAGCTCGAGGTCACCGACACGGGCCACCGGCTCATCAACGAGGAGCGCGCCGTCGAGGTGAGCTGGAACCTCTCGGTGCCGCCGGGCAACGAGACCGCGTGCATCGTGCAGGCCCTCAACGAGGACTTCACCGTCGTCGGATGGAAGGTCATCGAGGTTCCCGCCTCCGACCAGCACATCCGCAGCCTCACCGAGACCGTGAGAACCGCCCAGGAGGCGAACACGGGTTTGATTTACCGCTGCTGGCTCACCTAACATGGGGCATTCGCCCTGAACGTGGTTCGGGGCGACACGTCTATCCGGCGTGACTTCCCCTACACAGGAGTGTGCATCATGGCGCAGGACGCCACCGTCACCTGGCTCACCCAGGAGGCCTACGACCGCCTCGCGGCGGAACTCGAGCAGCTCTCGACCACCGGTCGCGAGGAGATCGCGAAGCGCATCGAGGCGGCGCGCGAGGAGGGCGACCTCAAGGAGAACGGCGGCTACCACGCCGCGAAGGACGAGCAGGGCAAGATCGAGGCCCGCATCCGCCAGCTCAAGGAGCTGCTGAAGACCGCCGAGGTCGGCGAGGCGCCCGCGTCGAAGGGCATCGTCGAGTCGGGCACCGTCATCACCGCCGTGATCGCCGGCGACGAGGAGACATTCCTCATCGGCAGCCGCGAGATCGCCGGCGACTCCGAGCTCGACGTGTGGAGCGAGCAGTCGCCGCTCGGTGCCGCGATCCTCGGACTCGCGGTCGGCGCGAAGACGAGCTACACCGCGCCGAACGGCCGCGAGATCGCCGTCGAGATCACCGCCGTCGACACCTGGGGCGGCCAGTAGGCGCACCACGTCGACGAACGCGAAGAGCGGATGCCACATGGCATCCGCTCTTTCGCATTCTGCGGCCCCCGACCGACCCCTGATTCAGGAAAAGTGTCGCCAGTCAGGACGATTCGCGGGGAATCGTCCTGAGCAGCGTGCTTTCTCCTGAAACGGTGCTGTGACTCAGTCGTCGAGCACGACGGGCGAATAACCGGCGCGGCGGAGCGCCTCGACGACCTCGGTGCGATGCGCGGGGCCGCGGGTCTCGACCGAGATGTCGATCTCGACCTCGGAGATCTGCATGCCCCGACCGTGCCGAGTGTGCATCACCTCGACGACGTTCGCGTGGGTGCCCGCGACGAGCTCGGCGACGCGCACGAGCTGGCCGGGGCGATCGGGCAGGCCGATCCGCACCGTGAGGTAGCGGCCCGAGGCGGCGAGGCCGTGCGCGATGACGCGCTGCACGAGGAGGGGGTCGATGTTGCCGCCCGAGAGCACGGCGACCGCCGGCCCGTCGTTCGGCACGGCACCCGTCATGATCGCCGCGACCGCGACCGCACCGGCCGGTTCGACGACGAGCTTCGCCCGCTCGAGCAGCACGAGCAGCGCGCGGGCGATGTCGTCCTCGCCGACGGTGACGATCTCGTCGATCGTGTCGCGGATGATCTCGAAGTTCAGCGCGCCGGGGCGGTAGACCGCGATGCCGTCGGCGATGGTCGGCACGACGGGCACCTGCTGCGGCGAGCCCGCGGCGAGCGAGGCGACGTACGGCGCCGCGTTCGAGGCCTGCACGCCGATCACCCGGATGGTGCGCCCCTCGGCCGCGGCCCGCTGCTTCACGGCGCTCGCGATGCCGGCGGCGAGTCCGCCGCCGCCGATCGGCACGACGATGGTCGTCGCGTCGGGCGCCTGCTCGAGGATCTCGAGGCCGAGCGTGCCCTGGCCCGCGACGACGTCGTGGTGGTCGAACGGCGGGATGATGACCGCGCCCGTCTCGTCGGCGAAGGCGGCGGCCGCGTCGAGCGTCTCGCCGATCGACGCGCCGGCGAGCACGACGTCGGCGCCGTAGGCGCGTGTCGCCTCGAGCTTCGGCAGGGCGACGCCGACCGGCATGAAGATCGTCGCGCGGATGCCGAGCTCGCGCGCGGCGTAGGCGACGCCCTGCGCGTGATTGCCCGCGGAGGCGGCGACGACGCCACGGGCACGTTCCTCCTCGGAGAGGGAGGAGAGGCGGTTGTAGGCCCCGCGCAGCTTGTACGAGCCGGTGCGCTGCAGATTCTCGCACTTGAGGCGCACCGGGGCGCCGAACAGCCGCTCGAGGTGGCGCGAGGACTCCATCGGCGTCTGACGCGCGACGCGCGCGACGACCTCGCGAGCGGCTTCGAACTCGGCGAGGGTCGGCCCCGCGACGGTGGTGCTCACGTCGTTCATTCTCCTCGCTGGAATCCGGGTCGCTGCGGCACGGTGCGCCAGAGCGGCGAACGCACGTCGGCGGTCGAGGGTGGCGCGTCGTCCTTCCACGCGCCGCCCGAGACGTAGAGGATCATGACGTTGACGACCGCCGCGACGGGCACGGCGAAGAGCGCACCGGGGATACCGGCGAGCAGCGAGCCCGTGGCCACCGCGAGCACGACGCCGAGCGGGTGCACCTTGACCGCGGTGCCCATGATGAGCGGCTGCAGCACGTGCCCCTCGACCTGCTGCACGAGCAGCACGATGGCGAGCATGATCACGGCGGGCCAGAAGCCGTTGTAGACGAGCGCGACGAAGACCGCGAGCGCTCCGGTCGCCACGGCACCGACGATCGGGATGAAGGAGCCGAGGAAGACGAGGATCGCGATCGGCACCGCCAGGGGCAGGCCGAGGAAGAACGCTCCGAGCCCGATGCCGACCGCATCGATCGTCGCGACGAGGATCTGCACCTTGACGAAGTTCTGGAGCGTCGTCCAGCCGGCTCCACCGGCGCCGTCGACGGCGGCGCGGGCGCGCCGCGGGAAGATGCCGACGATCCAGTTCCAGATGCCGCGACCGTCGATGAGCATGAACAGGGTCGCGAAGAGGGCGAGCAGCATGCCGGCGAGGAAGTGCCCGAGGCTCGAGCCGACCGAGAGCGCACCGCTCCAGATGATGCCCATGTCCTGCTGCACCGCCGTCACCGCGCGCTCGACGAGGTCGTTGAGCTGCGCCTCGGTGATGTGGAGCGGGCCCTCGAGCAGCCATTCGCGGAACTGGTCCCACGCGACGAGCGACTGGGCGGCGAGCTCGTCGGCGCCGCGGGCGATCTGCCAGATGCCGAGGGTGAGGAGCCCGCCGACGACGGCGAGAGCCGAGAGCATGGCCGCCGCGACGGCGGCCCACTTCGGCCAGCGGTGCCGCTGGAGGAACCCCGAGAACGGCACGAGCAACGCGCTCAGGAGCACCGCCACGAGGATCGGGATGACGATCAGGCGGAGCTGGATGACGAGGAACACGACGACCGCGAGCACGCCGCCGATGAGCAGGAGGCGCCACGACCAGGCCCCCGCGAGCCGCATGCCGAACGGGATCGACTCGACGGGATCGCGCACGGGCTCGACCGCCTTGTGCGAGCCCTCGGCTGCTCGTCCGGCCCATCGTCGCGACCATCGGCCGCGCTGCCCCGCCCCACCCGTCGAGTCCGCCATTCGTCCAGTCTAGGCACCGCGTATGCACGGTTCGGCATGTCGAGTGCGACCGGACCGTGAACGTCGGGCGCCGTGTCGGTCGTCGGCGGTAACGTCGGATGCACCATGGTCGACGTCGTCAGTCCTGCTCTCGCCCGCCGTATCGCCCTCGCTGCGCAGGGCTTCGCCCGCCCGCGCCCCGAGGCCGCGGGCACCCGCGCCCTGAACGGGGTGGTCGACCGGCTGGGGCTCCTCCAGATCGACTCGGTCAACGTGTTCGAGCGCAGCCATTACCTGCCGGCCTTCAGTCGCGTCGGCCACTACGACCGGGGGCTGCTCGACCGCATCACCTCTGGGCGCAAGGGGCGCATGGTCGAGTACTGGGCGCACCAGGCCGCCTACATCCCCCGCGAGCTCTGGCCGCTGTTCGAGTTCCGCCGCGACGAGTACCGGCGATCGGGCAGCGACTGGGGCGGCTGGGTCGCCGAGCAGCGCGATCTCGCGGTGTGGCTGCGCGCCGAGCTCGCCGCGAACGGCCCGATGCGGGCGAGCGAGATCGAGCACGACGCGAACGAGCGGCGCGGCCCGTGGTGGGGCTGGTCCGATGTGAAGCGCACGCTCGAGATGATGTTCCGCACGGGCGACGTCATCTGCGTCGACCGGGTGCGCTTCGAGCGCGTCTACGCCCTCCCCGAGCAGGCGCTGCCGGCCGAGCTCCTCGGCTCGGCCCCGGCAGAGGCCGACGCCGTGCGCGAGCTCGTCGCCCGCGCCGCCGCCGCGCAGGGCATCGCGACCGAGGCCGATCTCGCCGACTACTGGCGCATGAAGCGGGCGCCGGTGCGGCAGGCCGTCGCCGAGCTCGTCGACGCCGGTGAGCTGCTGCCGGTCGAGGTGCCCGGCTGGCAGACGGGCTCGCGTGCGACGCCGGCCTGGCTCCACCGCGACGCCCACCGCCCCCGTCGCATCGAGCAGGTCGCGCTGCTGTCGCCGTTCGACCCCGTCGTGTCGTTCCGGCCACGCACCGAGCGACTCTTCGACTTCCACTACCGCATCGAGATCTACACGCCCGAGCCCGACCGCAAGTTCGGCTACTACTCGCTGCCCGTGCTCGTCGACGACCGGGTGGTCGGCCGGGTCGACCTCAAGAGCGACCGCAGGGCGCGCACGCTGCGCGTGCAGTCGGCGTGGGTCGAACCGGGTGCGCCCGCCGAGACCGCGGCCCGGCTCGTGCCGGTCCTCGAGCGCGCGGCGACGTGGCAGGGCCTCGACGAGGTGGTCGTCGCCGGCCGGGGCGACCTCTCCCCCGCGCTCGCGAGCGAGCTCGCGGCCGCCTAGCAGGCCCGGGGCGGCCGAGCAGGCCCGTAGCCGCCGAGCAGGCTCGCGGCTGCCTAGAAGCTGCCGCCCATCTTCTCGAGACGCTCGATGCGGTCGGCGATCGGGGGGTGGGTCGCGAAGAGGCGGTCCATGACGCCCGGCTTCAACGGGTCGGCGATCCAGAGATGGGCCATCGACGAGTTCTGCCGCTTCATCGGACGACCGTACGCCTCGAGCTTCGCGAGCGCGCGGGCGAGCGCGTCGGGGTGACGGGTGGTCATCGCCCCCGTGGCATCCGCGAGGTACTCGCGCTGACGCGAGACGGCGAGCTGCACGAGGCTCGCGACGAGCGGTGCGATGAGCATCGCGACGAGCCCGAAGATCATGACGACGGGGTTCGAGTTGTTGTTGCGACCGCCGAAGAAGGCCATGCGCACGAGCATGTCGGAGATGAACCCGACCGCGACCACGAGCCCGAACACGATCATCGACAGGCGGATGTCGTAGTTGCGCACGTGCCCGAGCTCATGCGCCATGACGCCCTCGAGCTCGGCGTCGTCCATGATCTCGAGGAGGCCCGTGGTCGCGGCGACGACAGCGTGCTCGGGGTCACGACCGGTCGCGAAGGCGTTCGGGGCCGGATCCGAGATGACGAAGACCCGCGGCATCGGCGTGCCCGTCGTGATCGAAAGGTTCTCGACCGTGCGCCAGAGCCGCGGGTGCTCGGCCTTCGAGGTGATCTCGACCGCGCCCGACATCGACAGCGCCTGCCGATCGGCCGTGAAGTACTGGATGAGCGCGTACCCGGTCGCCACGACGAGCGTCACGATGACGATGGTCAGGTCCTGGTAGATGACTGCGGCCAACCAGCCCAGCCCGCCGATGACGGCGAGGAAGAACAGGATGATGAAGACGGTGTTGCGCTTGTTCTTCGCGATCGCGCGGTACAACGCCGGCCCTTAGAACTGCACGCGCGGCGGCTCGGCGATCGCCGCCGGCTCGGTGACCTCGAAGAAGTCGCGCTCGTGGAAGCCGAGGCCGCGCACGAACAGCGTGTTCGGGAACACCTTGATCTTCGTGTTGAGCTCGCGCACGCCGCCGTTGTAGAAGCGGCGCGACGCCTGGATCTTGTCTTCGGTGTCGACGAGCTCGGACTGCAGCTGCAGGAAGTTCTGGCTGGCCTGCAGCTGCGGGTACGCCTCGGCGACGGCGAAGATCGACTTCAGCGCCTGCTGCATGTGGTTCTCGGCGGCGCCGGCCTCAGCGGGCCCCAGCGCCTGCAGGGTCTCGGCGCGCGCCTGCGTCACCGACTCGAAGACGCTCTTCTCGTGGGCGGCGTAGCCCTTGACCGCCTCGATGAGGTTCGGGATCAGGTCGGCCCGGCGCTTGAGCTGCACGGTGATGTCGCTCCACGCCTCGTCGACGCGCACGTTGAGCGTGACGAGCGAGTTGTAGGTGGCCCAGAGGTAGATGCCGATGATGAGCACGAGTGCGACGACGATGAGGACGGGGATGAGCCATTCCATGGCGCGGACTCCTAGTGCGTTCGGCTGTGATCTCGGGGCTCTGCAATCCTACCGAGCGCGCTCGGAGGCGGCGTCCGTTCCCATGAGACTCGGAGGAACCCCGGTGGAGGCTCCGGGGTTAGGCTCAGACTGTGACGGAGCGTTCCAGCCCGCGAGGCCCCGGTCGCCCGCGCGGCGGGAAGCCCGGCGACCTGCGGGCGCGGATCCTCGCCGCGGCGACGGCCGAGTTCGGCGAGCGCGGCTACGAGGCCGCCTCCATGCGGGCGATCGCGCGCCGCGCCGGCGTCGACCCCGCGCTCGTGCACCACTACTTCGACGACAAGCAGCGGCTCGTCGCGGAGGTCGTCGAGGCGCCGCTCCGTCCCGACCGCCTGGTGCGCACCGCGCTCGACGGCCCGCTCGACGGGCTCGGCGAACGGCTCGTGCGCGCCGTCCTCACCGCCTGGGACTCGCCGACCGTGCGACCGGCCGCCGTGGCCGCCCTGCGTTCGGCGATCGGGCAGGGCCCGGTCGCGCGCATGCTGCGCGAGTTCCTGCGCCGGGAGATCATGCACCGCATCGCCGAACGGCTCGACGACGTCGGCGACCCGGGCGACGCCGAGCTGCGCGCCGAGCTCGCGGCCTCGCAGGTGGTGGGCGTGATCATGGTGCGCTACGTGCTCGAGTTCGAACCGATCGCCTCGCTCCCAGTCGAGGAGCTGGTCGCGCGCGTCGGCCCCGCGGTGCAGTGGCACCTCACCGGACGTCCGCCCGGGTCTTGACATCGAGTCTCCCGAGGCGAAGTATTCGGCACATGATGAATAGCTCGGATGCCCCGCAGCACGGGCCGTCCGCACCGGCGGCGATCATCGCGCAGGACCTCTCGGTGCACCGCGGCGGCGCCGCCGTCCTCGACGGCCTCTCGCTCGCCGTCCCGAGCGGCATGATCGTCGGCCTGCTCGGCCCGAGCGGCAGCGGCAAGACGACGCTCATGCGGTCGATCGTCGGCGTGCAGGTCGTGAAGTCGGGCACCATCGAGGTGCTCGGCCGCCCCGCCGGCTCGCCCGAGCTCCGCCATCGCGTCGGCTACGTCACGCAGCAGGCGAGCGTCTACGACGACCTCACCGTCCGGCAGAACCTCGCGTATTTCCGGCGCGTCCTCGGGGCACCGGCCTCCGACGTGGCGCGGGTGATCGAGCGCACCGATCTCGGCACGGTCGAGCACCGGCTCGTGGGCACGCTCTCGGGCGGCCAGCGAAGCCGGGTCTCGCTCGCGGCGGCACTGCTCGGCTCCCCCGAGCTGCTCGTGCTCGACGAGCCGACGGTCGGCCTCGACCCCGTGCTGCGCGTCGAGCTCTGGGACATGTTCCGCGGCCTCGCCGACGAGGGCGCCACGCTCCTCGTCTCGAGCCACGTGATGGACGAGGCCAAGCGCTGCGACCGGCTGCTGCTGATGCGCGACGGCGCGCTGCTCGCCGACGACACCGTGCGAGGGGTGCTCGAGGTGACGGGCACCGACGACATCGAGACGGCGTTCCTCAGGCTCATCGAGCGCGGCGAACCCGACCTGCGACCGCGCGACGCCGACGAGGAGGCATCCCGATGACCCTCACCCGCACCTTCGCGACCGCGGGCCGCGTACTCGGCCAGATCAGGCACGACCACCGCACGATCGGGCTCCTGCTCATCGTGCCGAGCCTGCTGATCGGGCTCGTCGCCTGGATCTTCGTCGACACCGACGTGTTCAGCGACATCGGCCCGGCGATGATCGCGCTGTTCCCGTTCATCGTGATGTTCCTCGTGACGAGCATCTCGACCCTCCGCGAGCGCCGCAGCGGCACGCTCGAACGCCTCCTGTCGATGCCGCTCGGCAAGGGCGACTTCATCCTCGGCTACGGGCTCGCGTTCGGCGTGCTCGCCGTCGCGCAGACCGCGATCGCCGTGTCGTTCGCCGTCTGGGTGTGCGGCCTCGAGATCGAGGGCTCGATCTGGCTGCTCTTCGCCGTCGCGGTCGCCGACGCGCTGCTCGGCACCGCGCTGGGCCTCCTCGCGAGCGCGTTCGCCCGCACCGAGTTCCAGGTGGTGCAGTTCATGCCGCTGCTCGTGTTCCCGCAGATCCTGCTCGGCGGCATCTTCATCCCCCGCGACCAGCTGCCCGCGGCGCTCGAGGCGATCAGCGAATGGCTGCCGCTGAGCTTCGCGATCGACGCCCTGCAGGCGGTCGCCGCCGACAGCGAGTCGCCCGAGTGGATCGCGACGAAACTGCTCGTGATCGGCGCGTGGATCGTCGGATCGATCGTGCTCGGCTCGATCACCCTGCGTCGACGCACCCCCTGACGCAGCTTTCGTGCGTCCCTCTCGACAGGCGCACCCGGGCCGGGCCATGATCGTCACACCGTTCACCCGACCGAAAGAGAGATCGATGCGAAAGCCACTTCTCGCAGCCCTGGCCGTCGCCGCCACCGTCTGCGGACTCGCGCTGGGCGCCGCTCCGGCCCAGGCCTCGACGGGCGGAACGCCCGACGGCGAGCTCCACCCCGACGTGGGCCTGATCGCGTTCTACGACAGCACGGGTCGCTACCGGTGCAGCGCGACGCTCGTCTCGCCGACCGTCGTCATCACCGCGGCGCACTGCACGCTCGGCACGCTGGGCAAGACGCTCGTCACCTTCGACACGTTCCTCGACGACGCCCCGCCGTCGTTCCTGCCGGTCGCCGCCGACCCGGCCGCGGGCTACACCGCCGAGGAGCTGGCCGCTGCGGGCTACGTCTCGGGCACCGCGTACACGCACCCCGAGTACTCCGACTTCACCGACACCCGCAACTGGAACGACGTCGGCGTCATCGTGCTCGACGAGCCGCTCGCCTCGCACGGCGACGGCTACCCCGAGATCGCCGCGACCGGCACGCTCGACGAGATCCCGCAGCGCGCGCTCTCGAAGACGCTGTTCACGGCCGTCGGCTACGGCACCGAGGTGCGGCAGGAGGGCGACAACAAGAAGCCCGAACCCGAGAGCTACCCGATCCTGCGGCGCTACGTCGACATGCCCGGGCAGAAGCTCACCCCGCAGATCCTGCAGACCAACGGCAACGAGAAGGACCCATGGGGCACGGGCGGCACGTGCTTCGGCGACTCGGGCGGCCCGGTCTTCCTCGACGGCGAGCTCGTGGCCGTGACGAGCTACGGCTACACCTCGAACTGCCGCTACCTCGGCGGCTACCAGCGCGTCGAGATCCCGGTCGTCGACGAGTGGCTGGCCGAGTTCGGCCTCTGACCGGCTGAGGCGATGAGCGGGGTGGATGCCACGGGCTCCGCCCCGCTCGTGCCGCTCAGGCCGTGACGCGCACCCCGCCGAGCACTCGCTCGAGGTACGGGTTCTGGAAGCGGCGCTCGGGGTCGAGTTGGTCGCGCACGGCGAGGAAGTCGTCGAAGCGCGGGTACACCTCGCGCAGGGTCTCGGCCGTCTGGGTGTGCATCTTGCCCCAGTGCGGACGGCCCTGGTACGCGCGCATGATGTCCTCCACGGCGGTGAAGTACTCGCGCTGGTCCTCGCGGAAGTAGCGGTGGACGGCGATGTAGCCCGAGTCGCGACCGTGCGCCGTCGACAGCCAGTTGTCGTCGGCCGCGGCGGCGCGCACCTCGATCGGGAAGCTCACCCGCCAGCCCTTGCGCTCGATGAGCGCGCGCACCTCGCGGAAGGCGTCGGGCACGGCTGCGAGTGGCACCGCGTACTCCATCTCGCGGAACCGCACCGTGCGGTTGGTGACGAACACCTTCGGCGAGAAGTCGGCGAAGTCGCGGTCACCCGTGATCTTGTCGACCTGGCGCGCGAAGAACGGCGTCGTCGAGGGGGCGATCCGCCCGAGCGCGCAGATGCCGCGGTAGAGCCCGTTGGCCAGCAACTCGTCGTCGATCCAGCGCGAGACCGCGCCGATGGGCGAGCGAGGGGCGTCGCCCGGCAGGCGGGTGTTCGTCTTGGTCAGCGCGGTGTCGGTGTGCGGGAACCAGTAGAACTCGAAGTGGTCGGCGCCCTGCACCCGGGGCATCCACTCGCCGAGCACCTGCTCGAGCGGTTCGGGCTTCTCGACCGCGTGCAGCACGTACCGGGGGGCGAGCTGCAGCGTAAGTTCGACGATGACGCCGAGCGCACCGAGCCCGAGGCGGACGGCCGGCAGGAGCTCGGCCCGCTCGGTCTCGCTGACGGTGATGAGCTCGCCCGTGCCGGTCACGAGCTTCGCCGCGACGATCTGGGTGGCGAGGCCGCCGAAGCCGAGCCCGGTGCCGTGCGTGCCCGTCGAGGTCGCGCCCGAGATCGTCTGCCGGTCGATGTCGCCCATGTTCGGCAGCGCGAGCCCGTAGGGCGCGAGGAGCGCGGGCAGCTGGTGCAGGCGCGTGCCCGCCGCCAGGGTGACCCGGCCGGTCGCCACGTCGGCGTCGACGACGCCCGAGAGCTCGGTGAGGTCGAGCTGCACGCCCGGCGCCACGGCGATGCCGGTGAAGCTGTGGCCCGATCCGACGGGCTTGACGCGCAGGCCGCTCGCCGCCGCCGACTGCACGGCGCGCTGCACGGCCTCGGGCGAGGAGGGGCGCTCGACCCGCAGCGGCCGCACCTGCTCGGTCCGGCCCCAGTTGCGCCAGGTTGCTCCGGTCGCGGTCACAGGAACGCCATCCCTTCTCCCCGATACGTCGGGATCATCTCCACCGTCTCGTCTCCGTCGACGACGGCGAGCTCGTTCAGGTGCTCGGCGAGCTCGCCCGACTTGGTGTGGCGGAACCAGACCCGGTCGCCCACGGCAAGCCGGCGCGCGGCGCGACCCGACACGGGCGTCTGCACCTCGCCGGCCATCTCGCGCGGCTCCATGACGAGCCCCTCAGGCCAGACGATGCGCGGCAGCCGGTCGGGCGCGGGCGGACCCGACGCGACCCAGCCGCCGCCGAGGATCGTCGCGTGCGCCGCACTCGGGCGGCGAACGACGTCGAGCGCGAACGCCGCGGCGGGAGCGGGCGTGAAGTGCTCGTATCCGTCGAACAGGTGCCCGCCGAAGAGTCCCGACCCCGCGGCGATCTCGGTGACCGCAGGATCGGCCGAGGTGCGCTCGAGCGATCCGGTGCCGCCGCCGTTCACGAACTCGAGGTCGGCGTGCTCGCGCACCGCGGCGACCGCGCGGGCGCGACGCTCGAGGAGCTCGGGCATCGAGCGCGACTGCATCCAGCGATTGACGGCGCCGTCGACCGGCCGGCCCGCCGGACGGTTCACGACACCCGCGATCTGCGCCTCGTACGACATCATGCCGACGAGCTCGAAGCCGGGCCGGCGCACGATGTAGGCGGCGAGCGCCCCCGCGTCGGCCGGGGCGTGCACGGGCGAGCGCCGCACGCCGAGGTGGCCGAGCACCGGGGCGTCCCAGGAGGCGTCGAGCTCGAGGCAGACCCGGATCGTCTCGCGGCGTCCGGGCGGCAGCACCGAGTCGATGAAGTCGAGCTGCGCGGGCGAGTCGACCATGAGCGTGATGCGCGCGGCGAAGTCGGGGTCGGTGGCGAGGCGGGCGAGGCTCGCCCGCTCGGCCGTCGGGTAGCCGACGACGATGTCGTCGACCGTGTCGGCGAGCCACAGCGCCTCCGCCAGGGTGTACGCGAGCACGCCCCGGTAGCCCGGCATCTCGAGCAGCGACTCGATGACGCTGCGCACGCGCACCGACTTCGACGCGACGCGGATGGGGGTGCCGTTGGCACGGCGCAGCATGTCGAGCGCGTTGTGCCGCAGCGCCCCGAGGTGGAGCGCGCCGACGGGCGCGTCCAGGTGGGCGGTCGCCCCGGTGAGGCGCGGCCAGTACTCGGCCGGGGCCAGCCAGCTCGAGGCGTCCGTCGTGGGGCTTCCGGTCATCCGGAGGTCGAGCATCGTCATCACCTCACGCTCCGCACGCGCGCGACCGCGAACGCTCCGGCGGTCGAGAGCGCCGCGCCGAGCAGGAACACGAGCATGAAGGAGCCCGAGACGACGACCGCGGCGGCGCCGATCATCGGCGCGACGGCCTGGGGCACGGCCGAGGCGATGTTCATGATGCCGAGGTCCTTCCCGCGGCTCGTCGCGTCGGGAAGCACCTGGGTGGCGAGCGCCTGGTCGACCGAGAGGAAGCAGCCGTAGCCGAGGCCGAGGAGGCCGGCGCCGATCATCGCGACGGTCAGGTCGGGGAACAGGCCGAGCAGCAGCGCCGCGACGGCCTGCAGCGCCGACGCCACGAAGACGAACTGCTTGCGCCGCCCGAGCTTGTCGGAGAGCTTGCCGCCGAGGAGGGAGGCGAGGATCACGAACACCATGTAGATGAGGGTGAGCACGATCAGGTCGGCTTCGGCGTTCTCGTCGTTCAGCTGGAACATGAGGAAGTAGAGCAGGAGGCTCGTTCCGAGCGCGTTGCCGGTCGAGACGAGCACGCGGCTGAGCAGCGTCCAGCCGAAGTCGGGGTGCTTCCTCGGGCTGATCCAGAATCCGGAGACGATGGTGCGGAGCGTCATCGGGGTGCGCAGCGCCGGCGCGAGCGGCTCGTCGTGCCGGGTGAGGAACGGCACCGCGAGCACCAGCAGGAGCGCCGCGAGCAGGAGGTAGCCGAGCGAGGCGTCGGTCACCAGCTCGGTCACGAGGATGAGCCCGACGATGATGCCGACCGCCTGCGGCGCCGACATCCAGCCCGACACGAATCCGCGCTGGTTCACCGGCACCTGGTCGGAGATCGTCGCGGTGAGCGCGGCGGTCATGATGCAGAAGCCGATGGATGCCACGACCCACGCGGTGCCGATCGCCCACATCTCGGTCTGGAAGCCGAGCGCCACGAGCGAGGCGGCGAAGACGAGCCCGCCGATGAGGATCCAGGGCCGGCGACGACCGAACCGCGAGCTCGTGCGGTCGGACAACGCGCCGGTCAGGGGGTACGCGATGATCGTCGCGATCGCCGCGATGCCCGAGATCGTGCCGAACGCGACGACGGAGTCGACCCAGTGCTCGGGCCGGAGCTCGGCGTCGATCTGCGCCGGCAGCAGCAGCTGGACGGGGGTGAGCTGCGCCATCCAGATGCCGAACCAGACGGTCGCGAAGGACGCGATCCATCCTGCGCCGATGCGACGCGTCGGTTCGGCGAATGCCGCGGGGGTGGTGGGGGCGCCGGGGGCGTCGGCACGCGTCATCGGGTGTCGGCCATTCTCGTGATTGCGTCGGCGGCCGCGTGCGCGACCGCCCGGGCGGCGTCGTCGTCGCGGTCGACGAGCCAGGTGAGGGTGAGTCCGTCGGTGAAGGCGACGAGCACGCGCGCGACGCGTTCGACGGGGACCGTCCAGCGCGCGCCGGCGAGCTCGGCACCGAGCTCGAGCGACTGCGCTGCGAGGGCGATGTACTTCTCGTACTGGGCGGCTGCGAGGGGCTGCCGCTCGGGCGAGCGCAGCGCGTACTGGGTGAGTTCGAGCATCGCCTGCTCGTGCTCGGGATCGGCCTTCAGGTGCTCGAAGTATCGGAGGATGCCCGCCTCGACGAGCTCGAACAGGCTGAGTCCCTCGACCTCCTCGGGCGTCACCGCCTGCTGTTCACGCGCGACCACCGTCGAGATCAGCTCGTCGATGAGCTCGTCGCGCGACTCGAAGGCGTAATGGAAGCTCGCGAGGCTCATGCCCGCCTCGGCGACGATCGCACGAGTGGTCGCCTGGGCGAGCCCCTTGCGGGAGACGACGATGAGCGCAGCGGCGACGAGCGCAGCTCGTCGCTCGGGGGCGGGGATTCGGGCCACGTTGCTCCTCTCGACTGCGATGCCGACGAAGTGGGACGATCGTCCCAGTCGGATCAGTATGCACGAAAACGCTACGGCATGCATGTTCGGCAGCGACTACGCTCGCAACATGCGTCTCGGTGTTCTCGATGTCGGCTCCAATACGGTGCACCTCCTGGTGGTCGACGCGCACCGCGGCGCCCGCCCCATTCCGATGACCTCGCACAAGTCGGTGCTGCGGCTCATGCGCTACCTCGACCGCGACGGCGCCATCAGCGACGAGGGCATCGCCGCCATCATCGAGGCCGTCGGGTCCGCCGCTGCCGCCGCGCGCGAGGCCGACATCGACGAGTTCCTCCCGTTCGCGACCTCGGCGATCCGCGAGGCCGCGAACGGCGAGCAGGTGCTCGCCCGGGTCGCCCGCGAGACGGGGGTCGAGCTGCAGGTGCTGCCCGGCGAGGACGAGGCGAACCTCACCTTCCTCGCGGTGCGGCGCTGGTACGGCTGGTCGGCCGACAACCTCCTGCTCTTCGACATCGGCGGCGGCTCGCTCGAGCTCACCCAGGGCGTCGACGAGATCCCCGATGTCGCGCGCTCGGTCCCGCTCGGCGCCGGGCGGTCGACCGTCGAGTTCCTGCCCGACGACCCGCCCTCGGAGGCGCAGGTCGCACGGCTCCGCGCGCACGCCCGCGAACTGCTCGCCGGCGAGGTCGGCGCGTTCCGCGACCTGCCCTCCCCCGATCACGTCGTGGGCTCGTCCAAGACGATCCGCTCGCTCGCGCGGCTCGCCGGCCACGTCGCCGACGGCGTCGGCTCGAACGACCGCTACGTCCTCACGCGGCGCGGCCTCGACGACTGGACGCCGCGGCTCGCGAAGATCCCGGCCGACGCCCGCCCCGCGCTGCCGGGCATCACGGCCGATCGCACGTTCCAGATCGTGGCGGGCGCGGTGGTGCTCTCCGAGGCGATGCGCGCATTCGGAGTGCGCGAGCTCGAGGTCTCGCCCTGGGCGCTCCGGGAGGGGCTCATCCTCCGACGCCTCGACCTCATGGACTGAGCGGCGCCCGGTACGGGCATCCGGCGCAGCAGCGGCGGCCGCGCACCCCCATGCGCGAACCGCCGCTGATCCTGTGCCGAGCTACCCGGCGATCGCCTTCGCCTTGAGCTGCTCGTACTCGGCGGCGTTGATCGCGCCCGAGTCGAGCAGGCGCTTCGCCGTCTCGATCTCGCTCGCCGACGACGCACCGCCGGTGCCGGCGACGCTGCGGATGTACTCGTCGCTCTGGGCCTGCATCTGCCGCGTCTCCTGCAGGCGGCGCTCGGCCATCGAGTTGCCGCGCGCGATCAGGTAGATGAACGCCGCGAGGAACGGCAGGAACACGAGGAAGATCACCCACAGCGCCTTCGCCCAGCCGTTCAGCGTGTGATCGCGGAAGATGTCGATGATGACGGTGATGAAGATCCAGATGCACGCGATCAGGATGTAGAACCAGAAGAGCCAGACGAGGAAGTCCCAGAAGCTGTTGTTCACTGTGGTGCCCCTTTCGAGCCTCGGCGTGACCGTCGCGCCGGAGTGCCTCGACACTAGACCCCCGCCGGGACCGCGCGCATCACCTTATTCGGGGTATATCGGTGGGCGGCTGCGGCCGGTACTGTCGGTGCCCGTGTCGGCGGCCGGGCTTCCGCACCGCCGGGCTCCCGCGGGCTCTCGAACCGGGACGGCGGACGCTCGAGGTGCTCCCGCTGGGCCTCGAACCCAGACTGAAGCTCGGGCTCAGGCACAGCGCCGCCGTGGAGGTGCTCCCGCTGGGACTCGAACCCAGACTGAAGCGCGGGCTCAGGCACAGCGCCGCCGTGGAGGTGCTCCCGCTGGGACTCGAACCCAGACTGAAGCGGGTTTAAGCCGCCTGCCTCTGCCGATTGGGCTACGGGAGCGCGCCCGGAGACGCCGAACGCGGCGCCGCCCCGAAGGGCGACGCCGCGTCTCAGCTTAGTGAGGGGCCGTGCGCTACTTGGCGGCGACGGGCTCCTTCTTGGCGGGCTTGGCCTTGGCGGCCTTCGCCGCGTCGGCGGCCGGCGCGGGCGCCTCGGCTGCCGGCGGCTTCGGACGGGCCGCGAAGAGCTCGAACTGGGCGCGCGGGTTCTGCACGGCCTCGAGCGCGACGATGTCGCGGCCGAGCCAGAAGTTGTTCCACCAGCCCCAGAACACGCGGAACTTGCGCTCCCAGCTGGGCATCGCGAGGCCGTGGTAGCCGCGGTGCGCGAACCAGGCCAGGAGGCCCTTGATCGCGAGCTTGCCCGACTGGAACACGCCCGAGCCGATGCCGAGGCCGGCGACCGCACCGAGGTTCTTGTGGAAGTACTGCTTCGGCTCCTCGCCGCGGAGCACCGCGACGATGTTCTTCGCGAGCAGCTTGCCCTGACGCACCGCGTGCTGGGCGTTCGGCACGCAGTAGCCGCCGACGCCGCCGCCCGACAGGTCGGGCACGGCCGAGATGTCGCCGGCCGCCCAGGCGTCGGCCACGATCTCGTCGTCGTCGCCGACGCGGAGGTCGGCGCGGGTCTTGATGCGGCCGCGCTCCTCGACGGGGAGGTCGCTCGTGCGCACGATCGCCGGGTTCGCCATGACGCCGGCGGTCCAGACGATGAGGTCGGACTCGAAGCTCTCGCCCGTCGACAGCTCGATCTTGCCGTCCTGCGCGCTCGTGAGCTGCGTGTCGAGGTGGATCTCGGCGCCGCGCTGAGCCAGGTGCTTGATGACCCAGTGGCTCGTCTCGAGCGAGACCTCGGGCATGATGCGGCCCATCGCCTCGATGAGGTGGAAGTGGGTCTCGTCGAAGGTCAGCTGCGGGTAGTACTCGAGCAGCGAGCTCGCGAAGGAGCGCAGCTCGGCGAAGACCTCGATGCCGGCGAAGCCGCCGCCGACGACGGTGACGGTGAGCAGTCGCTCGCGCTCGGGGCCGGCGGGCAGCGTGGCCGCACGATCGAAGTTCGAGACGAGGCGGTCGCGGATCGCGACGGCCTCTTCGATGGTCTTCAGGCCGATCGCGTTGTCGGCGATGCCGGGGATCGGGAAGGTGCGCGACACGGCGCCGCCGGTCACGACGACGACGTCGTACTCGAACTCCCACGGCTCGCCGAGCGCGGGGGTGATCGTCGCGGTCTTGGCGGCGTGGTCGATCTTCGTGACCTTCGCCGTGACGACGTTGGTCTTCTTCAGGTGGCGACGCTGCGAGGTGACCGCGTGGCGGGCCTCGATCGAACCCGCCGCGACCTCGGGCAGGAACGGCTGGTAGGTCATGTAGGGCAGCGGGTCGACGACCGTCACCTCGGCCTCGCCGGCGCGCAGCCACTTCTCGAGCTTCCACGCCGTGTAGAACCCCGCATAGCCACCGCCGACGATGAGAATCTTGGGCACGGTGAATGGACTCCTCAGTATCTGGTGATGCGGCCTGATGCGTGCGATCACTGCTCGCGAGTGCGGACAGTCCGCCTGGTATGCCGAGTGGCGCCGATGCCCAACAGCGCTGCTAGCGTACCAAATCCTGCGACGAGCGAGAGCGGCACCGTGATGTAGGCCAGTGTCCACGGTGTCGGGAGCAGCGTCGCCGTGCCTTCGTCGGCCGGCGGCGGCGGGTCGGCGATCGGCACGATCTCCGACTCGGGCGAGTCCGTCGGCTGTGCCGTCGACGAGGCGCGCCGGTGCAGCGTGATCCATTCCTCGAGGCTGCCGAGCGGATTCGCGTCGACCGACTCGACGTCGGCCTCGAGCGCCGGCACCGGGTCGATCAGCCCATAGCCGTACAGGGGGCTCGGCACCTCGTGCCCGTTCGGGTCGGCGGTCTGGATGACCCGGTTGATGACGTTCGCGGCGTCGAGCTCGGGGTACTCCGCCCGCACGAGCGCCACGAGGCCCGAGACGAGCGGGGTCGCCCCGCTCGTGCCGTCCCAGATGACGACGCGGCCGTCGGGCCTGACGCCCACCAGGTCTTCGCTCGGGGCGGCGACGCCGAGCGTGATGCCCTGCGAGCTCGCGTCGAGGCTCGCGTTCTTCTCCTTGTCGACGCCCGCGACCGCGAGCACGCCCGGGATCGTCGCAGGCGCGCCGACCTCGGTCGTGCCGCTGCCCCGGTTGCCGGCCGCGGCCACGACGACGACGTCGTGCTCGAAGGCGTAGAGGAACGCGTCGTCCCAGCTCTCGGGCCAGTCGCGCGTGTTGCGGGTGAGCGACATGTTGATGACGTCGGCGCCGTTGTCGACGGCCCACTTCACGCCCTCGGCGATCTGCTCGTCGTTCGACTTCTCGGCGCCGGTGTCCTGGCCGAACGCGACCGACACCGTCAGCAGCTCCGCCTCGGGCGCGACGCCGATCACGCCGGCGCCCTCGCCCGTGCCGCGCCCGGCGAGCAGCGACGCGACCATCGTGCCGTGGCCGCTCTCGTCGGGGTCGCCGACGGGCGTCTGCCCGTCGGGCGTGCCGAGGCCCGAGACATCCGTGCCGCCGACGACGGCGCCGCGGAGCTCCGCGACGTTGCCGTTCACGCCGGTGTCGATGATCGCGACGGTGACGCCCTCCCCCTTGGTGGTGTTCCAGGCCGTCGTGAAGCCGTAGTCGCCGAGCCAGTACTCGTAGTCGCGCACCGTGTCGGCGTGCGCCGGCGCGGCGCCCGCGAGCAGCACCACGGCGGCCGCGACGGCGGCGGTCGCGGACTTCGCGGCCGTCCTGAGCAGCCGGCTCGGGCG
Organism: Agromyces sp. NPDC058104; assembly: GCF_042884835.1. Classification (NCBI taxonomy): domain Bacteria; kingdom Bacillati; phylum Actinomycetota; class Actinomycetes; order Micrococcales; family Microbacteriaceae; genus Agromyces; species Agromyces sp. NPDC058104. Next base: position 305,942 of record NZ_JBHVTD010000001.1, read on the forward strand.
ACGGGTCATTCGGTGTCGACTCCGTAGTCGGGGCAGCGGCAGACGTTCGGCGACCAGCTCGATCGCTCGAGGGCGAGGTCGCCGATGGGGTTCAGCCCCGGTCCGGCCGCGAGCGACTGCGCGGCGAGCGCATGCAGGCACTTCACCCGGGTCGGCATGCCGCCAGCCGAGATGCCGTCGACCTCGGGCACGTCGCCGAAGAGCGCGCGATCGGCGAGGTACTCGCGGTGGGCCTGCTCGTACGCGGCACGGACCTCGTCGTCGCTCGCGAGCAGCTCGGTGCACTCGACCATGAGCTGCGCCGCCTCGAGGAACGACATCGCGGCCGTCGCCCCCGGGTGCGAGAGGTAGTAGAACGTCGGGAACGGCGTGCCGTCGGCGAGGCGAGGGGAGGTCGCGACGACCGTGGGCGCGCCGCAGACGCACCTCGCCGCGATGCCGACGACGTTGCGCGCCGGGCGGCCGAGCTGGGCCGACACGATCGCGAGGTCGCGCTCGGTCACGCTCTCGAACGGGGGCCGGGTCATCGTGCACCCTCCGCATCGGGGGTCGCCGGGGCGTCGTTCGCCGGCGCCGCCGGGTCGCCCGCCTCGGGGGCCAGCCCCGCGGTCATCACGGAGTCGAGCAGGGTGCGCATCCAATCGCCCTTCGATTCGGTCACTTCGGCCGAGACCGCGGCGGCGTCCTGCGCCTTCGCGGCCTCGCTGCGGTCGTCGATGACGAGGTAGCTGACCTCGCCCGGCATCACGTAGTACAGGCGTTCACGCGCCTGCGTGACGATGAACGTCTCGTCGTTCCAGCGCTCGCGCTCGTCGCGCAGGCGCTGGACCTCGGACTCCTGCGCGGCGACCGCCGCGCGCAGCTCGGCGAGCTGCGCGCGCTGCTGCGCGAAGGCCGCGATCGTCGGTGCGAGCACCACGACCGCGAGCACGAGCACTCCCAGCATGATGAGCGAGAAACCTGAGAAACGGATGCCACTGAGCCACCCCGCGCGCACGGCATCGGTCGAGCCGCCCACGGCAGGCGCCCCCGACCGCGGCGTCGCCGAACCGGCTCGCCCGCGCTTCGGTGCGCGGGTGGCGGCGGGCTTCGCGCCCGGCTGCTTCGGGTTCGACGCTGCGGTGCCCGACGACCTCGTGCTCGGCGACTTCGCGTTCGCGTTCGCGGCCTTCGCGCCGGAGGACTTCGCCTTCGCGGGCTTCCCGCCCGCTGCGGAGCCGGCGGCGCCGCGCTTCGCGGGCGAGGCCGACGCCGAGCCATCGCCCCCCTGGCCCTGCGGCGCGCGCGAACGCGGCGTGCGCGCTCCGGCGGGGTTCGCCGGCCTCCGGGGGTTGCGGGGGGAATCGTCGTTCATCGCCCCTCCTCCGGCCTGCCCGGTGGACGACGACGGGGGCGGCCACCCGGCCGCCCCCGTCGCTGATCAGCTACGCTGTCACGCCGTGAAGCGCGGGAACGCCGTGCGACCGGCGTACACCGCGGCCTCACCGAGCTCTTCTTCGATCCTCAGAAGCTGATTGTACTTGGCGACGCGCTCCGAGCGGGCGGGCGCGCCCGTCTTGATCTGACCGCAGTTGGTCGCCACCGCGAGGTCGGCGATCGTCGTGTCCTCGGTCTCGCCCGAACGGTGCGAGAGCACCGCGGTGTAGCCCGAGCGCTGCGCGAGCGACACAGCGTCGAGGGTCTCGGTGAGCGTGCCGATCTGGTTGACCTTCACGAGGATCGAGTTGCCCGCGTGCTTGCCGATGCCGTCGGCGAGGCGCTTCGGGTTGGTGACGAACAGGTCGTCGCCGACCAGCTGCAGCTTGCCGCCCAGCTCGGCGGTGAGGGCGGTCCAGCCCTCCCAGTCGTCCTCGGCGAGCGGGTCTTCGATCGAGATCAGCGGGTACGCGGCGGCGAGCTCGGCGTAGTATGCGCTCATCTCGGCCGAGGTGCGGTCCTGGCCCTCGAAGCGGTAGACGCCGTTCTCGAAGAACTCGGTCGCGGCGACGTCGAGGCCGAGCGCGATGTCGGTGCCGAGCGTGAAGCCGGCCTTCTGCACCGCCTCGGAGATGAAGTCGAGCGCGTCGCGGTTCGAGGCGAAGTCGGGCGCGAAGCCGCCCTCGTCGCCGAGGCCCGTCGAGAGCCCCTTCGACTTCAGCAGGCTCTTCAGCGCGTGGTACGTCTCGACGCCCCAGCGGAGGCCCTCGGAGTACGTCGGCGCGCCGATCGGCAGCACCATGAACTCCTGGATGTCGACGCCGGTGTCGGCGTGCGCGCCGCCGTTGATGATGTTCATCATCGGCACGGGCAGCACGTGCGCGTTCGGGCCGCCGAGGTAGCGGAACAGCGGCAGGTCGGCCGAGTCGGCCGCCGCCTTCGCGACGGCGAGCGAGACGCCGAGGATGGCGTTCGCGCCCAGCGCGCTCTTGTTGTCGGTGCCGTCGGCCTCGATGAGGGCGGCGTCGACGAGGCGCTGGTCGCTCGCGTCGAGGTCTTCGATGGCCGGGCCGAGCTCGTCGAGCACGGCGTCGACGGCCTTCTGCACGCCCTTGCCGAGGTAGCGGTCGGCGTCGCCGTCGCGCAGTTCGTAGGCCTCGAAGGCACCGGTGGAGGCGCCCGAGGGCACGGCGGCGCGAGCGAGGGTGCCGTCGTCGAGCAGCACCTCGACCTCGACCGTCGGGTTGCCGCGCGAATCGAGAATCTCGCGCGCGCCTACAGCTTCGATGAATGCCACAGTGGACTCCTCGTGTGATGGGGGTGACTGGTGGAAGACTCCGTCGTGATCCGCTCCCGAGTCTAGAGGTCGAGGATGTCTCGCGCTTGCGCGTGACGTCGCCCCGACCCGCTACGCGCCGAGGTCGCGGAACTCGAGGGAGGCGGCGTCCGACGTCGCGGCGCCCACCGTCGCGAAGGCGTCGAATCCGTCGGCGGTCACGCGGTCGAGCAGCGCACGCATGTTCTTCGTGCGGCGTTCGAGGCGCACGCGGGTGCCGGAGGCCACGAGCTCGGCCTTCAGGGCGAGCAGGCTCGCCTGCGCGACATCCGCGTCGTAGACCAGGACGACCGCGCGCGGGCGCGCGTCGTCCGCGATCTCGAGCAGGTCGACGATGCGCTCGAAGCCGATCGAGAAGCCGCAGGCCGGCACGTCCTGGCCGAGGAATCGCCCGATCATGCCGTCGTACCGGCCGCCGCCGCCGAGCGAGTAGCCGAACTCGGGGTGCGCGATCTCGAAGATCGTGCCCGTGTAGTAGCCCATGCCGCGCACGAGCGTCGGGTCGAACTCGATCGCGGCGTCGGGCAGGGCCGCGCGGAGCGCGAGGAGGTCGGCGTAGGCGGCCTGGTCGAGCCACGCGGGCGGCGGCGCGACGCCGTCGTGGAGGTGCCAGTCGGCGCTCGTGAGCCCCTCCAGCGCGCTCGCGACGTCGACCTCGGGCCCGACGGCGCCCGTCTCGGCCAGTTCGGCGGCGACGCCGGCGACGCCGATCTTGTCGAGCTTGTCGACGGTGATGAGCGCGCGTTCGCGGAGCTCATCGGGCACGCCCCACGACGCGAGGATGCCCTGGAGGACGCGGCGGTCGTTGAGGCGGATCGTCGTGCCGGCAAGTCCGAGCGCGTCGAGCGTCGCGACGGTCGCGGTCAGCAGCTCGAGCTCGGCGAGCGGGCCTGCCTCGCCGATGATGTCGATGTCGCACTGCACGAACTGGCGGTAGCGGCCCTTCTGCGGGCGCTCGGCACGCCAGACGGGAGCGATCTGGATGGCGCGGAACACGGGCGGCAGCGCCGCGCGGTGCGTCGCGTAGAAGCGCGCGAGCGGCACCGTGAGGTCGTAGCGCAGCCCGAGGTCGGCGAGGGCGAGGGCATCGCCGGATGCCGCGGCGCGCGCGAGGTCGTCGGCGGTGAGGCCGCGCTTCATGACGGCGAAGGCGAGCTTCTCGTTGTCGCCGCCGAGCCCGGCGTGCAGCCGGCTCGAGTCCTCCATCACGGGCGTCTCGATCTCGTCGAAGCCGTGGGCCGCGTAGACCCCGCGGATCACGCCGAGGGCGTGCTCGCGGCGGGCCTTCTCGGCGGGGAGGAAGTCGCGCATGCCGCGCGGAGGAGTGACGGAAGCGGCCATGCGTGCCATTCTTCCAGTTGTGCGGGCCGACTCCGCGCGCGAGGAGGCACGATGGCGGGCATCACGGTCGAGGGCGTCGCCCGATCGTTCGGGGAGGTGCACGCGGTTCGTGATGCGAGCTTCGAGGTCGCCCGCGGCAGCGTCGCAGGGCTCATCGGCCCGAACGGCGCGGGCAAGACGACGCTGCTCCTCATGCTCGCGACCCTGCTGGCGCCCGACGCCGGCACGATCCGCATCGCGGGCTACGACCCCGTCACCGAGCCGCACCAGGTGCGCCGGCGCATGGGGTGGATGCCCGACGTGCTCGGCTCGTGGCCCACGCTCTCGGTGCGCGCAGCGCTCACGACGAGCGCCCGCATGTACGGGATGGGGGTCCCCGAGGCATCCGCCCGTGCGCAGCAGCTGATCGAGCTCGTCGACCTCGTCCCGCTCGCCGAGCAGGCGACGCGGGTGCTCTCGCGAGGGCAGAAGCAGCGGCTGAGCCTCGCCCGCGCGCTCGTGCACGACCCCGAGGTGCTGCTGCTCGACGAGCCGGCCTCGGGCCTCGACCCCGCCGCGCGGGCCGAGCTCCGTGAGCTCGTCCGCCGGCTCGCGGGCGAGGGCAAGACCATCCTCGTGTCGAGCCACGTGCTCGCCGAGCTCGAGGAGATGGCCGATTCCGCGGTCTACCTCGCCGCCGGGGCGACCGCCGCCCCGGAGGAGGTGGCGCGCGCCGGTCAGACCGCGCGGCACTGGCGGATCCGGTCGCTCGACGCGGAGCGGCTCGTCGCCGCCCTCGGCGCGGCGGGATTCGGCGAGGTGGCGGTCGTCGACCGGTTCGGCGCCGTCGTACCGCTCGCGAGCGAGCAGGACGCGGCGCAGCTGCTCGCCCACCTCATCGGCACGGGCGTGCCGGTCTCGTCGTTCGCGCCGGCCGTGGGCGACCTCGAACACGTCTTCCACGACCTCAACCGGACGGGGGACGACGCATGATCGGGTTCTTCCAGGGCCTGTGGCTCATCGTCGCCCTCGACCTGAAGCAGCGGGTGCGCGGCGTCGCCTGGTACGTGCTGCTCGGGGTCTTCGTGCTGCTCGTGACGATCGTGACGGTGCTCGTCGTGATCGCGACGAACGCGTGGGACACCGGCGGCGGCGCCGTCTTCTCGACGGTCGTCTTCTTCGTGCTGCTGCTCGGCACCCTCGTCTCCCCCGCCCTCTCGGGCAACGCGGTCAACGGCGAGCGCGAGGCGGGCACGCTCGCGACGACCCAGGTCACGCTCGTGACCACCGCGCAGCTCGTCATCGGCAAGTGGCTCGCGGCGTGGATCACGGCACTCGCGTTCCTCGCCGCCTCGGTGCCGTTCCTCGTGTTCGGCGTCGTGCTCGGCGAGGTCTCGGCCTCGACGATCGCGGTGTCGCTGCTGGTGCTCGCGATCGAGGTCGGCGTGATCGCCGCGATCGGCGTGGGGCTCTCGGGCGTGATCACGCGGCCGCTGTTCTCGGTCGTCGTGACCTACCTCGTCGTCGCGGCGCTCTCGGTGGGCACGCTCATCGCCTTCGCGCTCGGGGGCTCGGCGATGCAGTCGACGGTGCGCCATACGTACATCTCGGTCGACTACGAGCAGCTCGACCAGGAGGGACTGCAGCCCGGCGACCTCGAGGGCGAGGTGCCGTGCCTGCCGCCCCAGGTGCAGGAGTACCCGACCCCTCGCTGGGACTACGTCTGGGGCTTCCTCGCGGCGAACCCCTACGTCGTCGTCGCGGATGCCTCGCCGGGCGCCTTCGACGAGCAGGGCTCGCCGCGCGACCTCTTCGGCTGGATCGCGGTGGGGGTGCGGCAGGCGCAGCACGCGCCCGATCTCGAGACGACGTACGACGAGTGCGCCGACTGGGAGAGGTACGGCGCCTACGGCTACGGTGCCCCCGGCGACTACGAGACCCCGCAGGAGGTCTACGACCGTTCGGTGCCGTCGTGGTTCGTGGGCCTCTCGATCCATGTGCTGCTCGGTGCGGCCGCGCTCGCGTGGGCGTGGCGCCGCACCGAGGTGCCGGCTCGGCGGCTCGCGAAGGGCAGCCGCATCGCCTGATCGGCTGGTGTGCTGCTCGTGCAGGAAAATGGGCCGTATCCCGGCCTGTCAGGGCACGTCAGTGCAGATTTCCTGCAGAAGCAGGTGGCTGCTCGGCGCGCCGCACCTCGTCCTCGAACTCGCGCACCGCGGCCCGGAGCGCGCGCTCGGCGTCGAGTCCCTGCTCGCGCGCCGAGGCGACGAGCTCGAACAACTGCCGCCCGAGCTCCTGCTCCGTGGCGGGCGACGTCGCGGCCGCCGCGTCGGAGACCGCCGGCCACGGGGCATCCTGTGCGGTGACGCCGGCCTTCTCGGCCTTGGCGAGCACCTTGCGGGCGAGCGCGAGCGCCGGCATGCCGCGCGGCACCCCGTCGAGCACGCTCGTGCGATGCGGCTTCTCGTCGGCCTTCAGGTCCTCCCAGAAGGCGACGACGTCGTCGGCGGTCTCGGCCTCGCGATCGCCGAAGACATGGGGATGCCGCGACACCATCTTGGCCGTCATGTGCCGGGCGACATCGTCGATGTCGAAGCGCTCGTCGCCCGTGTGCGCGGCGATGTCGGCGTGGAACAGCACCTGGTAGAGCACGTCGCCGAGCTCCTCGAGCATCTCGGCGCGGTCGCCCGCCTCGATCGCGTCGATGAGCTCCCAGCACTCCTCGACGAGGTACTGCACGAGGGACTCGTGCGTCTGGTCGGCGTCCCAGGGGCACCCGCCGGGGGCGCGCAGCAGGGCGACGGTGGCGACGAGCTCGTCGAGTCCGGGGTGGGGTGCGCTCATACCGGCAGCCTAGGCGGCGGCCGCCGTGCGCGCGCGGATCCGAGCGCGCTCAGTGCACGAGCGCGAGCAGCAGGCCGACGCCGATGAAGAGCACGCCGAACGCCGTGTTCACGATGCGCTGGCCGCGCACCGAGCGGGTGAAGCGGCGCATCCCGTGCGCCGCGAGCGCGAAGAAGCCCCACATCACGATGACGTCGACGACGATGACGGTCGCGCCGACGACGAGGTACTGCGGCAGCAACGGCTGGTCGGGCCGGATGAACTGCGGCAGGAACGCGAGGAAGAAGACGATCGCCTTCGGGTTCAGGAGGTTCACCCAGAGCCCCCTGCGGAACATCGACCAGCGCGACTCGGCGGCGGCGAGCGGCGACGTGGCCGAGACATCCGCTTCCTCGGCGTCGGCCTCGTCGGCCGCCTGCGGCTTCGCGAGCAGCTGGCGGATGCCGAGGTAGACGAGGTAGGCGGCGCCGGCGTAGCGGATCACCTCGAAGGCGACGGGCGACTTCGCGACGAGGACGCCGACGCCCGCGGCGACGATGAGGATGTGCACGACGAGCGCGGCCTGCTGCCCGAGGATGCCCCAGATCGATCGGCGGAACCCCTGGCTCAGCGAGTTGCCCATCGTGTTGATCGCGCCCGCTCCCGGAGTGAAGCTGATCACGAAGCACGCGGCGAGGAGCGTCGCCCAGAGCGAGAGGGTCACCGGACCAGCGTAAGCGCGGCGGAGAGGCGCTCGTGTCGGCCCGGTCGCTCGCGCACACCGCCCGGTAGACTCGATCCCGGAGTGCCGGGAAGTCTGGTCGGCCGGCGGGAGACCGTCGTCATCGCCCTTCCCGCGTCGCCTCACGGCCCCGGCCGGCACGCGCACGCGACGTCCGAACAGGAGTCCCATGAACTTCCTCCGCTCCGAGCGATGGGCTGCGGGGCTCCTCCTCGCCGCCGCCGCACTCGGCCTGCTGCTCGCCAACACGGCGCTCGGCCCGGCGCTGATCGAGTCGAAGAACGCCCACCTCGACCTGTCGTGGATCGGGCTCGACCTCTCGGTCGGCCACTGGATCAGCGACGGGCTGCTCGCGATCTTCTTCTTCATCGTCGCCGTCGAGCTCAAGCGCGAACTCGTCATCGGCGAGCTCAACACGCTCTCGAAGGCGCTCCTCCCCGCGATCGCCGCGGTCGGCGGCGTCGTCGTGCCCGCCCTGATCTACGTCGGCTTCACTGCGGGCACGCCGACGGTCGACGGCTGGCCCATCCCCACCGCGACCGACATCGCCTTCGCGCTGGGCGTGCTCGCCGTGTTCGGCACCTGGATCCCGACGCGCGTGCGCGTGTTCCTCCTCGCCCTCGCGGTGCTCGACGACCTCATCGCCATCCTCATCATCGCGTTCTTCTTCACGAACGACGCCGACCTGGCCTCGATCGGGTTCGCCGGCATCGCGATCGCCCTGTTCGGCGCGGTCAGCCGCGTCATGAAGCCGCGCTCGGCGTGGATCCTCTCCCGCCGCCCGCAGTGGCCCATCGTGCTGCTGCTCGTCCTGCTCGGGGTGCTCGCGTGGTACTTCGTCTACCGATCTGGCGTGCACGCGACGATCGCCGGCGTGGCGCTCGGCCTCGTGATGGCGCGACGGCCCGGCGGCCGGGCCGTGCACGCCCTCGAGCCGTGGTCGAACGGCGTCATCCTGCCGCTGTTCGCGTTCTCGGCCGCGATGGTGGCGGTGCCGCAGGTGCGCCCGAGCGAGCTCGATCCCGCGTTCTGGGGCATCGTCGTCGGGCTGCCGGTCGGCAAGATCGTCGGCATCGTCCTCGCCGGCGGCATCGGCGGCCTCGTCGCCCGCCGCCGATCGGGCACTCCCCTCACGCTCGGCGACCTGCTCGTCGTCGGCACGCTCGGCGGCATCGGCTTCACGGTGTCGCTGCTCATGAACGAGCTCGCGTTCGCCGGGATGCCGGCGGTCGCCGACGAGGGCACCCTCGCCGTGCTGCTCGGCTCGGGCGTCGCGATCGCCGCCTCGGCGCTCGCGGTGAGCGCGCGCTCGGCGCACTACCGGCGACGTGGGGCGCAGGCCGGGCAGGGCGGGGCATTCTCACGATGAACGACGACGGAGGGAATTCGATGAACGGCGATGACTCCGGTGCCGACGGGGCACCCGCCGCGGAACCGGCCAGCCGGCACCTGAGCGCCGAGCTGCGCCCGCGCCGGCTGCGCGGCATCCGCAAGGCCGTGCACACGGTGCTGCTCATCACCGGAGAGGCCCTGAGCCTCGGCGGGCCGTCCGTCGCCGAACTGGTGGTCGTGCGCACCGGAACCGGGGCTCCGGTCATCCGGACCGGCGCCGGATCGCTCATGGAGGCCGACGAGCTGCTCCGGCAGATCCGCGCCGACCTCGATCGGATGAGCGTCGAGGAGTTCCTCGCCGAGTGGGGCCACCTGAAGGCCTAGGCCCGGCCCGGCCCGGCCGACAAGCAGCGGCGCGGCCGCCCGCGGTCACACCGCGGGCGCCACCGCCCCGTCGCTCGGTTCGAAGATGTTCGTGACGAGCCGCGACACCCACTCGATGAGCTCGGCGTCGGGCAGCATCTCGCCGCCGGGCATCGGGAACGGCACGAGGATCACGTCGTTCTGCGCGAAGTGCTTGGCACCCTGGTACATGCGCTCGAGCCGCACGCGGCGCGAGTCGGGGATCTTCGCGGGCGCGATGCGCAGCTTCGACCCCGTCGCCAGCAGGTCGCTGAGGCCCGCGAGCTGGGCCTGACGGCGCAGCCGGGAGATGGCGACGAGGTGCGCGACCTGCTCGGGCGGCGTGCCGTAGCGGTCGACGAGCTCCTCGAGCACGGTGTCGATCTGGCCGTCCTTCGCGGCCGGGCCGCTCGCGGCCGAGAGCTTCTGGTACGCCTCGAGGCGCAGTCGCTCGCTGTCGACGTACTCCTCGGGGATGTGCGCGTCGACGGGCAGCTCGAGTCGCAGTTCGGTCTGCCCCTCGGCGACGTCGCCGCGGAACGCCGACACCGCCTCGCCGATCATGCGGAGGTACAGGTCGAAGCCGACGCCCGCGATGTGCCCGGCCTGCTCGGCGCCGAGCAGGTTGCCCGCACCGCGGATCTCGAGGTCTTTGAGCGCGATCTGCATGCCGCCGCCGAGCTCGTTGTTCGCGGCGATCGTCGAGAGCCGGTCGTGCGCCGTCTCGGAGAGCGGCTTCGCCGGGTCGTAGAGGAAGTACGCGTACGCGCGCTCGCGGCCGCGCCCGACCCGGCCGCGCAGCTGGTGCAGCTGGCTGAGCCCGTACTTGTCGGCCTTGTCGATGATGATCGTGTTCGCGTTCGAGATGTCGAGGCCGGTCTCGATGATCGTCGTCGAGACGAGCACGTCGAACTTGCGCTCCCAGAAGTCGTTCACGATCTGCTCGAGCACGTGCTCGTTGAGCTGCCCGTGGGCGACCGCGATGCGCGCCTCGGGCACGAGCTCGGCGAGCTGGGCCGCGACCCGGTTGATCGACGAGACGCGGTTGTGCACGAAGAACACCTGCCCCTCGCGGAGCATCTCGCGCCGGATCGCCGCGCCCACCTGCTGCTCGGAGTACGGCCCCACGAAGGTGAGGATGGGGTGGCGGTCCTCGGGCGGGGTCGCGAGGGTCGACATCTCGCGGATGCCGGTGACGGCCATCTCGAGGGTGCGCGGGATCGGCGTCGCGCTCATCGCCAGGATGTCGACGTTGGTCTTCAGCTTCTTGAGCGCGTCCTTGTGCTCGACGCCGAAGCGCTGCTCCTCGTCGATGATCATGAGGCCGAGGTCTTTGAACTGCACCTTCTCGGTGAGGATGCGGTGGGTGCCGATGACCATGTCGACGGTGCCGTCGGCGAGGCCCGCGACCGTCTCGCGCACCTCCTTGTCGGTCTGGAAGCGGCTGAGCGGCCGCACCCGCACCGGGAAGCCGGCGAAGCGCTCGCTGAACGTCTCGAGGTGCTGCTTCGCGAGGAGCGTGGTGGGCACGAGCATCGCGGCCTGCTTGCCGTCCTGGATCGCTTTGAAGGCGGCGCGCACCGCGACCTCGGTCTTGCCGAAGCCGACGTCGCCGGCGAGGAGGCGGTCCATCGGGATGGGCCGCTCCATGTCGGCCTTCACCTCGTCGATCGTCTGCAGCTGGTCGTGCGTCTCGGCGAACGGGAAGGCCTCTTCGAGCTCGTGCTGCCACGGGGTGTCGGGGCCGAAGGCGTGCCCCTTCGCCGCCATGCGCGCCGAGTAGAGCTTGACGAGCTCGACGGCGATGTCGCGCACGGCCTTGCGGGCCTTCGACTTCGCCTGCGACCAGTCGCTGCCGCCCATCTTCGAGAGCGACGGGGCCTCGCCGCCGACGTAGCGCGAGAGCAGGTCGAGCTGGTCGGTCGGCACGAAGAGGCGGTCGCCCGCCTGGCCGCGCTTCGAGGGCGCGTACTCGAGCACGAGGTACTCGCGCACCGAGGTGGGCTGCTGCTGGATGCCGGCGGTGCGGCTCGGCCCCTTGGGGCGGGTGCCGGTCGCCACCTCGCGCTGCACCATCTCGACGAACCGGCCGATGCCGTGCGTCTGGTGCACGACGAAGTCGCCCGCCTTGAGCTGGAGCGGGTCGACGACGTTGCGGCGCCGCGAGGCGAGCTTCTTGCCCTGCCTCGCGTCGTAGCCGGCGGCGCGGCCGTAGAACTCCGCCTCGGCGATGAGCCCCAGCTTCGCCTCGGGCACCTCGAAGCCGCGGGCGGCGTCGGCGTGCACGAGGTACGCGACGCCGGCCTCGAACTCGCTCGGCGTCTCGTCGACGATGCGGGCGGCGAGACCCGCCTCGGCGAGCACGTCGCGGGCGCGCTCGACGAGCCCCTGCCCGGCCGAGACGACGACGAGCGACCAGCCGTCGCGGAGGCGCCGGCCGACGTGCTCGACCGCGCCCTCGACGTTGCCCTGGAAGCTCGGCATCGCGTTCGCCGCGACGCGGCGGGTGGCCTGCGCGGCCTGGGCGGCCTGTTCGGCGGCGTCGCCCCCGGCGGCCGCGACCACCTCGGCGGCGTCGCCGAGGTCGAAGCTCGAGAAGTTCCACCACACGCGGCGCGGGTCGGGCTCGCCCGGCGCGCTGTAGATCGCGGCGTCGCGCAGCGCCCGCACGGTGAGGAAGTCGCCCGCGGCGAGGTCGATGGGCGCCTCGGCGCCGTGGGTCGCGGCCATCCACGCGGCCGACAGGAACTCGCGGTTCGTCTCGCCGAGGCTGACGGCGCGACCGGCGACGCGCTCGGGCTCGAGCACCGCGATCGCCGCGCCCTCGGGCAGGTAGTGCGTGATCGGCACGAGCCGCTCGAGGAGGGCGGGCGCGAGCGACTCCATGCCCTCGACCGGGATGCCCTCGGCGATCTTCTCGAGCATCGCCGAGAGGCTCGGGAACTCGTGCACCATCTCGGCGGCCCGCTGTCGGACCGGCCCGGTGAGCAGCAGCTCACGGCTCGGCGAGAGCACGACGCGTTCGACGGGTTCGGGGAGGGAACGCTGGTCGGCGACCGAGAACGCGCGGAGCTCCTCGACCTCGTCGCCGAAGAACTCGACGCGCACCGGGTGGTCGGCGGTCGGCGGGAAGACGTCGAGGATGCCGCCGCGCACCGCGAACTCGCCGCGGCGGGCGACCATGTCGACTCGGGCATACGCGAGGTCGACGAGCTCGACGGCGAGCTTGGAGAGCTCGTGCCCCCGGCCGCCCTGCACGAGTTCGACGGGCGCGCGATCGGCGAGGTTGTCGGCGAGCGGCTGCAGCGCGGCGCGCACCGAGGCGACCACCACGAGCGGATGCCTCGCCGCCGACGCCGACCACTCGTGCATGCGGCGCAGGGCATGGAGCCGACGGCCGACGGTCTCGGCGCTCGGCGAGAGGCGCTCGTGCGGCAGCGTCTCCCATGCGGGGAACTCGAGGAGCTCGGCGTCGGCCGGGAGGTGGGGCGCGAGCGACGCGCGCATGGCCTCGCCCTCGCGGCTCGTCGCGGTGATGACGAGGAGCACGGGCGGCAGCCCCGCCTCGACCCGGCGGGCGAGGAGCCCGGCGAGCAGGGGCGCGTCGAGACCCGCTGGAGCCGAGAAGTCGGCGTTCCGCATGGCCTCGGAGAGGGCGCCGTCGATCGTGGAGGCGCGCGAAAGCGCCGTGTTCAGACCCTGCAGACTCACCCGACGAGTCTACGCGCGCCCTCCGACACCGTCGCCGGGCCGGGCCCGGTGCCCCGACGGCGAGCCCGCGTCGGCGGCGCCGGATACGATTGGCGCGGCTCGACGGAAGGACCCCGCATGATCATCGCCGCCGCAGACGGCTCGGCCCTCGGCAACCCCGGCCCCGCCGGATGGGCCTGGTACGTCGACGACGACCGCTGGGCGGCCGGCGGGTGGAAGCACAGCACCAACAACGTCGGCGAGCTCACCGCCGTGCTCGAACTGTTCCGTGCCACCGCCCACCTCGACGACGAGCTGCTCGTGCAGTGCGACAGCCAGTACGTCATCAACTCGGTCACGAAGTGGATGCCCGGGTGGAAGCGCAAGGGGTGGCGCAAGGCCGACGGCAAGCCGGTGATGAACGTCGAGATCCTGAAGGAGATCGACGCCGAACTCGTCGGCCGCCGCTATCGCTTCGAGTGGGTGAAGGGCCACGTCGGCCATCCGATGAACGAGGCCGCCGATCAGCGCGCCCGTGCCGCGGCGGAGGCCTTCCGCAGCGGCCTGCCCGTTCCCGCGGGTCCGGGCTGGGCCGATGGGGCGGTCGCCGAGGCCGACGAGCCCGGCGAACGAGTGATCGCCGAGACCTCCACGAGAGATGACGATGACGAGCTCGGCGGCGGCGGGCGCGACGCCGACGAGGTGCCCGCCACGCTCTTCGACCTCGACGAGGCGCCCGATGCGTGGCAGACCCTCACCGTCGAGCTCTCCACCGAGGAGCACGAGCGGCTGGTGCAGCGCGCCCGCGCCGCGGGGCTCTCGCCCGAGGAGTTCCTCCGCGGGCTCATCTGAACCCGCACCGCCGCCCGGTCAGGCGGGCGAGTGGAAGCGCTGCTGCGCCGCGAGCAGGCCGTCCGAGGCGATCGACTCGACCGCGTCGGCCGCATCGCCCAGCAGGATGCCGAGGGTCTGGCGCTCGGTGCCCGAGAAGTCCTTGAGGACGAAGTCGGCCGGGTCCTGCCGGCCGGGCGGGCGGCCCACGCCGACGCGCACGCGCACGTAGTCGGGGCCGAGTGCCTTCGAGATGTCGCGCAGGCCGTTGTGCCCGCCGTGCCCGCCGCCCTGCTTGAGCTTCACGGTGTCGAAGGGCAGGTCGAGCTCGTCGTGCACCACGATGAGGCGCTCGGGTTCGATGCCGTAGAACTTCACGAGCGCCGAGACCGGTCCGCCCGAGGTGTTCATGTACGAGTTCGGCTTCGCGATGACGAGCTTCGGGCCGCCGGGGCGGAGGAAGCCCTCGGCGACGCGCGAGGGCGTCTTGTGGCTCTTGAAGCTCGCGCCGATCCGGGCGGCGAGCTCGTCGGCGACCATCTGGCCGACGTTGTGGCGGTTGCCCGCGTACTGCGCCCCGGGGTTGCCGAGGCCGACGACGAGCCAGGTGTTCGCGGCCACGATGGGTTCCTTCCGGGGGCGCAGGCGGTCGAGGAGTCCGATGATCGTCTCCGTTCGCGAGGTTCGAGGTGTGGGTGCCGGTGACAGCACGAGGGCCTGCGGCCCGCTCCGAGCGTACCCGGATGCGGCGCCGCAGGCCCCTGCGGAAGCTGAGTGGTTACTCGGCCGACTCGGCCGCGGCCTCCTCGGTCGCCTCGCCCTCGGCGGCCTCGCCCTCGGCGGCCTCGGCGGGCTCCTCGCCCAGGTCGACCTTCTGCGGGGTGTGCACGTTCACGACGAGCGCGTCGCCGTCGGTGACGAGCGTGGCGCCCTTGGGCAGCTCGACGTCCTTCGCGTGGATCTGGGTGCCCTCTTCGAGGCCCTCGACCGAGACGACGACGTTCTCGGGGATGTGGGTCGCCTCGACCTCGAGCGACAGGGTGTGCGAGTCGAGGTCGGCGATGGTGCCGGCGACGGGCTCGCCCTCGAGGTGCACGGGGACCTCGACCTGGACCTTCTCGCCCTTCTTCACGACGATGAGGTCGAGGTGCTCGATGACCTGGTGCACCGGGTCCTTCTGCACGTCCTTGACGAGCGCGAGCTGGCTCTTGCCGCCGATCTGCAGGTCGAGCACGGCGTTCGCCTTGCGGATGAGCAGGCCGACCTGGTGGGCCGGGAGGGTGACGTGCTGCGGCTCGGTGCCGTGGCCGTAGACCACCGCGGGGATCTTGCCTGCGGCACGGATCTTGCGGGCCGCACCCTTGCCGAAGCTCTCGCGGGCCTCTGCGATGACCTTGTTGTCGTCGTCCATGATGATTCTCCTTGCGGGCGCACGGCCCAGATCGTGTGTCTGTCGTTTCGACTCGAACGCGCGCAGCAACCTGCGCAGAGCGTGAGGAAAAGCCGTGGAGCCTGCTCCTACCGCGTCGATCACGGATGCCTCGCCGACCGTTCTCACGGGCGGACGGGCGTCCCTCGCCGAAGTCCAATCGCCCATTCTACCCGAACTCCTCCGCGGTGCCGTTCCGACCGTTCGGGACCCCTCAGGCGCGGAAGCGGCCGAGCGCCTCGCGCACGTCCTCGACGAGGTCGGCGGGGGCCCGGCCGACGTCGAGCACGATGCCGCGCTCGTCGTCGCCGAGCGGCTCGAGCGCCTCGAGCTGCGAGGCGAACAGGCTCGTCGGCATGAACTCGTGCTCGCGATCGCGCTGGCGCTCGGCGATGAGCCCGGCATCGCCGGCCAGGTGCACGAACACGATGCCGGGGGCGTGCGCCGCGAGCTGCTCGCGGTACCGGCGACGCAGCGCCGAGCAGGCGACGACGATCGCGACGCCCTCGGCGAGCTCGGCGGCGATGCGCGAGCCGATGCGGTCGAGCCAGGGCGCCCGGTCCTCGTCGTCGAGGGGCCGGCCCTCGGCCATCTTGCGCGTGTTCTCGGGCGGGTGCAGGTCGTCGCCGTCGACGAAGGGCGCCCCGAACGCCGCGGCGAGCGCGGCGCCGACGGTCGACTTGCCCGAGCCCGAGACGCCCATCACGACGAGCGGCAGCCGCAGGACCTCCGACATGGCATGCTCCTCAGTTCGCTTGCGAGCCGACGCGGACGGCGACGGCGCGCCGGCCGGGCGTCGGCACTGCGAAACTACCGCATGCGCCTGGCACGTCGACCGGCCGGCGCCCGCTCACCGCAACACCGTGCAACTGTGAGGCGCGCTCACAGTACGCTGGGATCGACCCCACCCTTTCTTCGAGGAGAGCTACGTGCCTGTCACCCCTTCAGCAAACATCGGCGTCGTCGGCCTCGCGGTCATGGGCTCGAACCTCGCCCGCAACCTGGCGAGCCGCGAAGGCAACACCGTCGCCGTGTTCAACCGCTCCCCCGAGCGCACGCGCACCCTCGTCGAGGAGCACCCCGAGGCCGGCTTCGTCGCGAGCGAGTCGTACGACGACTTCGTGGCCTCGCTCCAGAAGCCCCGCACCGCGATCATCATGGTGCAGGCGGGCCGCGGCACCGACGCCGTCATCTCCGAGCTGTCGAGCCGCTTCGAGCCGGGCGACATCATCGTCGACGGGGGCAACGCGAACTTCCACGACACCATCCGCCGCGAGGCCGAGATCTCCCCCACCGGCATCCACTTCGTCGGCACCGGCATCTCGGGCGGCGAGGAGGGCGCGCTCAACGGCCCCTCGATCATGCCGGGCGGCTCGGCCGAGTCGTACGAGACCCTCGGCCCGATCCTCGCCTCGATCGCGGCGGTCGCCGAGGGCGAGCCGTGCGTCACGCACGTCGGCACCGACGGCGCCGGCCACTTCGTCAAGATGGTGCACAACGGCATCGAGTACGCCGACATGCAGCTCATCGCCGAGGCCTACGACCTCATCCGCCAGGGCACCGGCAAGAGCCCCGCCGAGATCGCCGAGATCTTCGCCGAGTGGAACACCGGCGAGCTCGAGAGCTACCTCATCGAGATCACCGCGGAGGTGCTCCGCCAGGTGGATGCCTCGACCGGCCTCCCGCTCGTCGACGTCATCCTCGACGAGGCCGGCGCCAAGGGCACCGGCGCGTGGACGGTGCAGAACGCCCTCGACCTCGGTGTGCCCGTCTCGGGAATCGCCGAAGCCGTCTTCGCCCGCAGCCTCTCGTCGAAGCGCGCCCAGCGCGAGGCATCCGCGACCCTGCCCGGCCCCGACGGCGAGTTCGCCGTCGCCGACGCCGACGCCTTCATCGAGGACGTGCGCCAGGCGCTCTACGCGTCGAAGATCATCGCGTACTCGCAGGGCTTCGACGAGATCATCGCGGGCGCCGAGCAGTTCGGCTGGGACGTTAAGAAGGGCGACATCGCCAAGATCTGGCGAGCCGGATGCATCATCCGCGCCCGGTTCCTCAACCGCATCGCCGACGCCTACGCCGAGGACCCCGAGCTCGTGGCGCTCGTCGTCGCGCCGTACTTCCGCGACGCCGTCACCGGCGCGCAGGCCGCGTGGCGCCGCGTCGTCGTCGCGGCGGCGCAGTCGGGCATCCCGACCCCGGCGTTCAGCTCCTCGCTCGCCTACTACGACGGCCTGCGCGCACCGCGCCTGCCCGCCGCCCTGGTGCAGGGCCAGCGCGACTTCTTCGGCGCGCACACCTACAAGCGCGTCGACAAGGCGGGCGTGTTCCACACCCTGTGGTCGGGCGACCGCAGCGAGATCGAGACGACGCCCTCGTCGCACTGATCCCCCGCACCGGCCGCGACCGGTGACCCACGCGCGCCGGGCCCGGTGCGGCCGAGCGCCGCACCGGGCCCGCGCCCGTTAGGCTCGATGGCGGAGGTGCGCATGGCCGAGCCGAAGTGGCGTCACGAGGGCGAGGAGCCCGATTACCGTTTCACTCTCGCCAACGAGCGCACCTTCCTCGCGTGGATCCGGACGGCGCTCGCACTGCTCGCCGGCGGCGTGCTGCTGCACCAGTTCGCCGTCGAGCTCGACCCGCGCCTGGTCGTCACCGTGCTCTCGGTCGGCCTGGGCGTCGTCGCCGCGGTGCTGAGCGTGCTCTCGTACACGCGCTGGCGGGCGAACGAGATCGCGATCCGGCACGGCCGCCCGCTGCCGTACAGCTGGGTGCTGCCCCTGCTCGCCGCGGTCTGCCTCATCACGAGCGCCGTGCTCGCCGTGCTGCTGCTCGTGGCCTGAGCCATGACCACCCACAGCATTCCGGCCACCGGTGATCCGGGCCTGCAGCCCGAACGCACCGCGCTCTCGTGGAGCCGCACCGCCTTCGCCCTCGCGGTGAACGCCCTGCTCTCGCTCCGTTCGGGGCTCGTGGCGGGTGAGCCGTGGCTCGTGGCCGTCGGCGCCCTGCTGTTCGCCGCGTCCGGCGCGGCGGTGGCCCTCGCGACGGTCCGCCGACGCCAGCTCTCGGGCGAGCGCCTCGTGATCACGCCGCCCCGCGGCGCGCTGGCCGGGGTCGCCGTCGCGACGCTGCTCGCGAGCGTGGGCGGCATCGCCTCGATCTTCGTGGAGGGCGCGATCGCATGACCGACGAGCGTCCCGAGCACGACGAGCGGCACGACGACGACCGCCCCGTCTACGGCGAGCGTCGGCGTCGGGTGCTCCGCATCACGGTGCTCGTCGCGCTGGCCGCGCTCGTCCTGCCGCTCGTGCTCTCGGTCGTGGGCCAGGCGCAGTCGGCGGCCGCACGGGCGTGCGCGGTGTACGTCGATCGCTACGACGCCGACGCGGTCGGCTCGCGCGTCGCGTTCGACCTCTTCGCCGACGGCGGCCCCGGGTGGATGTGCTCCGCGGTGTCGGCCGGCGGCGTCACGACGCCGCTCGCGAACCTCGGCCTCCTGCCGAGCGCGCCGCGCCAGGTCGATCCCGACGAAGTCCCGGCCTAGCCGGGCGGGCGGTCGGCCCGCTCAGCTCCGCAGCGGGCTCCCGGTGCCGGGTGCGCCGTCGACGGCCCGGTCGTCGACCGGCCCCTCGCCGAGGCCGTGCGCACGCTCGTCGGCGATCGCAGCTTGCGGCGGCACGGGTTCGCCCGGGTTCCGGAGGAACACGATCACCCAGCTGAACACGAGCACGGCGACGACCAGCTCCACGGCGGTGAGGTTGTAGTACCCCGAGATGAAGAAGACGGCCATCACGACGATCACGCCGAGATAGACGTAGCCGAGCAGCAGGAACACCCGCGGCGTCGTGGGGATGAACCGGTGGAGCGACAGCACGAGCACCGTGAAGACGATCGCCATGCCCGTGGCGGAGATGTTGTGCGCAGTGAGGAACTCGTCGACCGGGAAGACGCCGACGCACGCGAGCAGCACGCCGATCACCGCGAGGAACACCGCGACCGTACTCCGGCCCCTGGCCGCCTCGGGCGTCGGCGACGGCACGCTCGACACGGCGTAGTGGGCGATGGTCGTCACGAGGACGCCGGCGATGATGAGCGTCAGGTTGAACGCGAGCGCCGAGAGGTCGTCGGTCATGCCGAGCGAGCTCAGGTTCTTCTTCCACCAGTGCGGGTCGGAGGCGCTCAGCATGCTCGCGAGCGCGCCGACCACGAGGAACACCGCGAGCACGAGCGAGAGCACCATCGGGCTGAGATGCACCGAGGAGAGGAACACCGCGTATGCGGTGATCGCGGTCGCCACCGCCGTGAGTGCCGCGGCGGGCACCGCGAAGACGACCGCGTCGACGAAGCTCAGGCTGAGCACGGTCGCGAGCCCGATCCAGCCCAGCAGGGCGATGACCGCGTGCGCGATGGCGAGCGCGGCGATGTCGAACCAGCGCAGGCGCCCGTGACGGGCGGTGTCGGCCGCGAGCCGGGAGTCGGCGGCGCTGCGCGTCGCGACGACCCGGCGCCCGACCACGAAGACGACGAGCGCGACGACGGCCGAGGTGATGCCGATCATCTGCCCGAGCGAGCCCTCGCCCGAGATCGGCAGGTCCTGCCCGCGGTAGATCAGCCACGACAGCGGCCCGGTGACCACGAACACCAGGGCCCCGATGAGCAGCGCGGCCGATTCGAGCGACTGCGCGTTCGCGGCGGGATGGCGAAGCAGCTTGGTGATCGACGTCGACATGGCACTCCCCGTGTCCGCGTCGTGGTCGGTGCGATCCAGGCGTCCGTGCCCCGACATCCATCGGGCCGCTCGGCCCTTGAGCCGCAACCTAGCACCACGCGGGCCGCCCGGCCAACACCCGCGATCGGGGCGTCGCGAGCGCTCGTCACGGGGTCAGGAGACGCGGTCGGAGTCGGCGCCGCCCGCGCCCGCCTGTTCGTCGGGGAACACGCGCTTGTACTTGCGCCCGTCGGGGAGCTGCACGGTCTCGGCGCGCAGGAGCCCCCGGTTCACCCGCTGGTAGATCGCCTGCGCCGTGACGCCGAACCGCGCCGCCGCCTCGGCGACCGAGAGCCCCGGCAGCTCGGTCGGGACGCTCGAGGGCCGCTCGCGCTTGCGCTTGCGGCTCGCCTCCTGGCGCGCCGCGATCGTCTCGTCGTCGCCGGCCCAGCGGTACTTGGCCGCCGAGGCGCTGAGGCCCGCCGCCTCGGCGATCTCGTCCCAGCCGACGCCGGCGGCGACGGCGTCGCGCACGGCGGCGAGCACGGCCGGGTCGGCTTCGAGGGCGACGACGAGCGAACGGATCGCGCCGAGCCGCTCGAGCGGCGAGGCATCCGTCTCGTCGTCGGGCGCGGCCGCGTCGGCACCGAACCCGCCTGCGAGCGCATCGAGCGCGACGAGCTCGGCGAGCGCCTTCGCGCTCTCGTCGGAGAGGAACGACACGACGCCGCCCCGCTCAGCCGTTCAGCAGGCCGTTGCGCACCTCGCGGCGCAGCACCTTGCCGATGAGCGATCGCGGCAGGTCGTCGGCCGGCAGGATGCGCTTCGGCACCTTGTACGGCGTCAGGCCGTCGCGCACGAAGTCGCGGATCGACTTCTCGTCGAACTGCGCGCCCTCGGCGAGCACCACCACCGCGACGACCTCTTCGCCCGAGTGCTCGTCGGGGAGGCCGACGACCGCGGCGTCCTCGACGTCGGGGTGCGAGCGAAGCGCCTCCTCCACCTCGCTCGGCGCGACGTTGAAGCCGCCCGTGATGATGAGCTCCTTGATGCGGTCGACGATGCGCACGAAGCCCTCGTCGTCGATCGAGACGATGTCGCCCGTGCGGAACCACGGCGCTCCGCCGTCGGGGTCGGCGACGAAGACCGCCTCGGTCTCCTCGGGCTTCTGCCAGTAGCCCGAGAACACCTGCGGTCCGCGCACGATGAGCTCGCCCTCGGCGCCCGGCGCGACGTCGTTCGACGGCTGCTCGGGGTCGACGACGCGGCATTCCGTCGACGGCAGCGGCAGCCCGACGGTGCCGGCCTTGCGGTTCGGTGCGACGGGGTTCGCCATGAGCACGGGCGAGCACTCGCTGAGCCCGTAGCCCTCGACGAGGTAGCCGCCGGTCGCGGCCTCCCACGGCTCGACGACCTCGGCAGACAGGGGCATGGCCCCCGAGATCGCGATCTGGATGCCCTGGAGCGAGACGCCCTCGGCGGCGGCGGCCTTCGTCAGCCGGTCGTAGATGGGCGGCACCGCCGGCAGGAAGGTCGCGGGGTACTTCTTCACGACCTTCAGCACGAGCTCGGGGTCGAACTTCGGGAAGAGCACGAGGCGCGCGCCCATGCTCATCGCGAAGGTGAGGCAGAGCGTCAGTCCGTAGGCGTGGAACATGGGCAGCACCGCGTACACGACCGCGGTGCCCCGTGGCACGTCGGGCACCCAGGCCCGCGACTGCGCCGCGTTGACGAGCAGGTTCGCATGGGTCAGCGTCGCGCCCTTCGGGCTGCCGGTGGTGCCGCTCGTGTACTGGATGAGCGCGACATCGGCCACCGTCGGCGCGATGATGTGCGGGTCGATCGCCGCCGAGGAGGTGAGCTCCTCCCAGCGCACGGTGCCGCGCACCTTCGTCGTGAGCGCCGCGCGCGACTCGCGCGCCTTCGAGATCGGCAGGCGGAGGAGCGCCCGGGTGAGGAACGGCATCGCCCGCGTCACGTCGACCGAGACGAGGTGCGCGACCTGCACGTCCGAGGGGAACGCCTGGATGGTCTCCACGACCTTGTCCCAGGCGATCACGACGCGAGCGCCGTGGTCCTCGAACTGGTGCCGCAGCTCGCGCGGCGTGTACAGCGGGTTGTGCTCGACGACGATCGCGCCGAGCCGGAGCACCGCGTAGAACGCGACGATGTGCTGCGGGCAGTTCGGGAGCACGAGCGCGACGGGGTCGCCCTTCTGCACGCCGAGCAGCCGCAGCCCCTCGGCGACCCGCTCGATCTCGTCGCCGAGCTCGCGATAGCTCATCGTGCGCTCGAAGAACTCGAGTGCGACGTTCTCGGGGTACTGCTCGACCGAGCTGCGGATGAGGTCGTAGAGCGAACCCTCGGGCTCGTCGATGTCGTCGGGGACACCGGCCGCGTAGCTCGCGAGCCAGGGTCGGGGCGTCGTGATCGCCATCGCGGCCTAGGCCTCGCCGTTGAACATGCTCGTGACCGAGCCGTCCTCGAAGACCTCGCGGATCGCGCGGCCGAGCAGCGGCGCGATCGGCAGGATCGTGAGGCCGTCCCAGCGCTTCTCGTCGGGCAGCGGCACCGTGTCGGTCACGACGACCTGGTCGATCGCCGGATCCTGGAGGCGCTCGGTCGCGGGGTCGCTGAAGATCGGGTGCGTCGCGGCCACGATGACCTTCTCGGCGCCGTTCGCCTTCAGGGCCTGCGCGGCCTTCACGATCGTGCCGCCGGTGTCGATCATGTCGTCGACGAGGAGGCACACGCGTCCGTCGACGTTGCCGACGATCTCGTGCACGGTGACCTGGTTCGCCACCTTCGGGTCGCGGCGTTTGTGGATGATCGCGAGCGGGGCGCCGAGGTCGTCGGCCCACATGTCGGCGACGCGCACGCGGCCCATGTCGGGCGAGACCACGGTGAGCTTCGCGCGGTCGTCGGCGGAGAGGCCCTCTTCGAAGTGGCGCAGCAGCACCGGCTTCGCGAACAGGTGGTCGACCGGGCCGTCGAAGAAGCCCTGGATCTGCGCGGCGTGCAGGTCGACGCTCATGATGCGGTCGGCGCCGGCCGTCTTCAGGAGGTCGGCGACGAGGCGGGCCGAGATCGGCTCGCGGCCGCGGCCCTTCTTGTCTTGACGCGAGTACGGGAAGTACGGGGCGACGACGGTGACCCGCTTCGCCGAGGCGCGCTTCAGCGCGTCGAGCATGATGAGCAGCTCCATGAGCCACTCGTTGACGGGCGGACCGAACGACTGCACGACGAACACGTCGCAGCCGCGCACCGACACCTCGAACCGGGTGTAGATCTCGCCGCTCGCGAAGGTGCGGTGCTCGGTCGGCGCGAGCTCGGTGCCGAGCACGGCGGCGACCTGCGCTGCGAGGGCGGGATCGCTGCGACCCGAGACGACGACGAGGCGCTTCTTCGTCTTCGCCTGCAGGCCCGGTGCGATGTTGTTCTCTCGGTCGAGGTCAACGACCTTCTTCTTGCGGCCCATTGTTCGCCTTCTGCTCACTCGCCTCGTTCGGCGGAACGCGCCTCGGCGGCGACACGGGCCGCCTCCGTCCCGGGCCGGTTCGCCTCGACCCACCCCTCGATGTTGCGCTGGGGGGCGACGCTCAGGGCCAGTGCCCCGGCGGGGACGTCCTTGCGGACGATCGCGCCGGCGCCGGTCTTCGCTCCGGCACCTAGCCTAACCGGCGCCACGAGCACCGTGTGCGAGCTCGTGTGCACCTCGTCGCCGATCTCGGTGCGGTGCTTGTTGATGTCGTCGTAGTTCGCCGTGATCGTGCCCGCGCCGAGGTTGACGCCGCGACCGATCGTCGTGTCGCCGACGTACGAGAGGTGCGGCACCTTGCTGCCCGTGCCGATCTGCGAGTTCTTCGTCTCGACGAAGGCGCCGATCTTGCCGTCGGCGCCGAGCACCGTGCCGGGCCGGAGGAACGAGAACGGCCCGACCGTCGCGCCCGCGCCGATGACGGCGAGCGTGCCGTCGGTGCGCCGCACCTCGGCGTTCTCGCCGACCTCGCAGTCGACGAGCGTGGTGTCGGGGCCGACGACCGCGCCGGTCGCGATCACGGTCGCCCCCTTCAGCTGGGTGCCGGGGCGGATCGTCACGTCGGGCTCGATCTTCACGGCGAGGTCGATCCAGGTCGTCGCGGGGTCTTCGATCGTGACGCCGGCGAGCTGCCAGCCGCGGACGATGAGGGCGTTGAGCCGGGCCGCCGCCTCGGAGAGCTGGGCGCGGTCGTTGACCCCGGCCACCAGCCAGGGCTCGGCCACGGGCACGGCCTCGACCTCGGAGCCCGCCGCGCGGAGGAGGCCGATCACGTCGGTCAGGTACTTCTCGCCCTGGGCGTTCTCGGTCGTCAGGTTCGCGAGCTGGTCGCGGAGCGCGGCGGCGCCGAAGGCGTAGATGCCGGCGTTGATCTCGGCGATGGCCCGCTCCTCGGCGGTGGCGTCCTTCTGCTCGACGATGCGGTCGAAGGCGCCCGCCTCGCTGCGTACGATGCGGCCGTAGCCGCTCGGGTCGTCGTACACGGCCGAGAGCACGGAGGCCGCCGAGCCGGTGCCGCGGTGCCGTCCGAGGAACTCGGTGAGCGTGTCGGCGTCGAGCAGCGGCACGTCGCCGTTGAGGACGAGGACGTCGCCGTCGAAGCCCTCGGGGAGGGCCGCGATCGCGAGCTCGACCGCGCGACCGGTGCCGTCGATCTCGTCCTGGTCGACGAGCACGGTGCCCGGGAAGTCGGCCTCGATCGCCGCGGCGACGCGCTCGCGCTCGTGGCGCACCACGGCGAGCACGTGCGCGGCGTCGAGGGCGCGCGCCGTCGCGAGCACGTGGCCGACGATCGGCGCCCCCGCGAGCGGGTGGAGCATCTTCGGCAACGAGGACTTCATGCGGGTGCCCTGGCCTGCGGCGAGGACGATGATCGCGAGATTCTGGTCGGTCATGCGGCTTCCTGTGGTTGCGGCGGGAGGGCCATGGATGTCGGGGCTCCGCCACCAGGATTCGAACCTGGGCCTCACAGCTCCAAAGGCTGTCGTGCTGCCGTTACACCATGGCGGAACGCGCGCGGCGGCTTCCCGGCGCACGCGCCCTCAAGTCTGCCATGCCGCAAACCGCGCGCGATAATGGCGGGATGAGCGATGCCGACGAGGTCGACCGGATCGTCGACGACTGGGAGCGCGAGCGCCCCGACCTCGACTTCTCCCCGTTGCAGGTGCTGTCGCGCGTCGCCCGGCTCGCGAAGCACCTCGACCGCGCGCGGCGGCAGGCGTTCGCCCGATCCGAGCTCGAGGCGAGCGAGTTCGACGTGCTCTCGGCACTGCGTCGCGCCGGCACGCCGTACCGCCTCTCCCCCAAGGCCCTGCTGCAGCAGACCCTCGTGTCGAGCGGCACGATGACCAACCGCATCGACCGACTCGTCGAGCGCGGGCTCGTCACGCGCCAGACCGATCCGAACGACGGTCGCGGCATCCTCGTCGAGATGAGCCCCGCGGGTCTCACCCGCGTCGACGCGGCGATCACTCGGCTCGTCGACGCCGAGGCCGAGCTGCTCGCGCGACTGCCCGCGGCCGAGCAGAAGCGGCTCGCGGGCCTCCTCCGCAAGCTGAGCCTCGGCTTCGACACGCTCGGCTCGTAGCCGCCGTCGACCGTCGGGCCACCGCCGCCCGACGGCGGGGGGCGCTCGACACCCCCCCTCGACCTCCGTTGTTGATAATGATTTTCATTAACGATAGCGTGACCGCCATGACCACACGCAGCAGTCCCAACCCGTTCCGATTCGCGGCCGTCGCCGCGCCGCTCCTCGCCGTCGTCGCCCTCGCCGGGTGCGCCTCCCCCGGCGCCGCCGGCTCGGGCGACGCCGCCGCCGAGTCGAGCCCGCCCGAGGTCGAGCTCGGCGCGCCGCGCCTCGTCGTCGCGTACGACGGCGGCCTCGCCGTGCTCGAGGGCGACACCCTCGAGACCGCGGCCGAGCTCCCCCTCGACGGCTTCCTCCGGGTGAACCCCGCGGGCGACGGCCGCCACGTCGTCGTGTCGGCCGACGACGGCTTCCGCGTGGTCGACACCGGCGTCACGACCGAGGCGCACGGCGACCACGCCCACTACTACGGCGAAGCGCCCCGGCTCACCGAGGTGGTGTTCGCGGCGGAGCACCCCGGGCACGTCACGACGCACCACGGCATCACGGCGCTGTTCGCCGACGGCACCGGCGAGGTGCAGCTCGTCGAGGCCGACGACCTCGGCGACGAGGAGCCCGACGTCGAGCGCTACGCGAGCGCGGAGGCGCACCACGGCGTGGCGGTCGCCCTCGACGACGGCGCACTGCTGACCACGCTCGGCGACGACGAGTCCCGCTCGGGTGCGATCGTGCTCGACCGCGACCGCGCCGAGGTCGCCCGCAGCGAGGACTGCCCCGGCGTGCACGGCGAGACGGTCGCCGCGGGCGACGTGGTCGTGCTCGGCTGCGAGGACGGCGCGCTCGTCTACGACGGCGCGTTCACGAAGCTCGCGGCTCCGGATGCCTACGGCCGCATCGGGAACCAGGCCGGCTCCCCCGAGTCGCCGATCGTGCTCGGCGACTACAAGGTCGACCGCGACGCCGAGCTCGAGCGGCCCACGCGGGTGAGCCTCGTCGACACCGAACAGTCGACGATCCGCCTCGTCGAGCTCGGCACCAGCTACACCTTCCGCTCACTGGCGCGGGGCCCGCACGGCGAGGCGCTCGTGCTCGGCACCGACGGCGCCGTCCACGTCATCGACCCCGTGAGCGGCGCGGTCACGGCTCGCATCCCCGTGATCGACGAATGGAGCGAGCCGCTCGACTGGCAGCAGCCGCGCCCCGCGCTCGAGGTGCGGGGTCACGTGGCGTACGTCACGGACCCGTCCGACTCGAGCGTGCGGGCGCTCGACCTCGAGTCGGGCGAGATCATGGCCTCCGTCGTGCTCGACCACGTGCCGAGCGAGCTGGCCACCGTCGGCGGGTAGCGGCGCGGATGCCTCGGGGCGGGTGCGCATCGCGCACCCGCCCCGATCGGCGTCACCGCCGCAGCACCTTGCGTGCCAGCCAGTTTCCGAGGAACTGCAGCGCCTGGACGAAGATGACGATGAGGAGCAGCGCCGCCCAGGTGATCGCCGGCTCGAACTGCCGGTAGCCGTAGACGAGCGCGAAGTTGCCGAGCCCGCCGCCGCCGATGAAGCCGGCCATCGCCGTCATGTCGACGATCGCGACGACGATGAAGGTGTAGCCGAGGATGAGCGGGCCGAGGGCCTCGGGGATCACGACCGTGCGGAGGATGCGGACGGGGCCGGCGCCCATCGCGCGAGCGGCTTCGACCGCGCCGGGCGAGACCGTGATGAGGTTCTGCTCGACGATGCGCGAGATCGCGAACGACGCGGCGATCGACAGCGAGAAGATCAACGCGTCGTTGCCGATGCCGACGCCGATCACGTAGCGGGCGAGCGGCTGCACCGCGGCGAGGAAGATGATGAACGGGATCGGGCGGAAGAAGTTGATGACGACGTTGAGCACGGTGAACACCGCGCGGTTGGGCAGCAGGCTGCCGGGGCGCGTGCTGTAGAGCACCACGCCGAGCACGAGGCCGATCGCACCGCCGATGAGCAGGGTGGCCGCGACCATGTAGAGGGTCTCGTAGGCGGCGACCCAGAACTCGGAGCCCAGTTCGAACAGGCGATCCATCAGGCGGCCTCCGTCACTTCCACGCGCGCGGCGATCGAGGCGAGCGCGGCGTCGGTCGCGGCATCCTCACCCCTGATCGCGAGCGTCAGGTGGCCGAACGCACGGCCCTGGATGTCGTTGATGCCGCCGTAGACGAGCTCGAAGTCGAGGCCGGCCTGCGCGAGCTCGAGGAAGACCTGCGCCTGCGAGGCGTCGCCGTCGCGGAAGGAGATCGTGACGATGCGCCCCTCGTGGCGCTCGCGCAGCACGGCGAGCTCGGCGGGCGAGGGCACGCCCTTCACGACCGTCGCGACGAAGCGCTGCGACGAGGAGTTCTGCGGGGTGGAGAAGACATCGAACACGTCGCCGTCCTCGATCACCCGGCCCCCGTCCATGACGGCGACCTTCGTCGCGATCGACTGGATGACGTCCATCTCGTGCGTGATGACGACGATCGTCACGCCGAACTCGCGGTTGACCCGCTTGAGGAGCTCGAGCACCTCCTGCGTCGTCTCGGGGTCGAGCGCGCTCGTCGCCTCGTCGGCGAGGAGGAGCCGCGGCGAGGTCGCGAGCGCCCTCGCGATGCCGACGCGCTGCTTCTGCCCGCCCGAGAGCTGCTCGGGGTACGACTTCGCCTTGTCCGAGAGCCCGACGAACTCGAGCAGCTCGGCGACGCGCGGTGCGATCTCGGACTTCGACCAGCCCGCGACCTTCAGCGGATACGCGATGTTGCCGGCCACCGTCTTGGAGGTGAAGAGGTTGAACTGCTGGAAGATCATGCCGATGCCGAGCCTGATCTTGCGGAGCTCGCGCTCGGGCAGCCCGGTGAGCTCGCGGCCGTCGAACTCGATCGACCCCGAGCTGGCGGGCTCGAGCGCGTTGACGAGCCGCACGAGCGTCGACTTGCCGGCGCCCGAGTAGCCGATGATGCCGTAGACGTCGCCCGGCTCGATGTCGAGCGTGACGCCGTCGACCGCGACGACCTCGCGGCCGCCCTTCTCGGGCGACGGGTACGTCTTCGTGACGTTCTTCAGCGCGACGAGCGCCATGATGCCTCTCCTCCGGACTCGTGGCCCTGTGGAAACGCGCATCGGGCGGTGGGACCGGGTGGGTCGCCACCGCCCGCGCGGCGGAACGGGTGGAACGGGCGATCAGCCCTTGGCGGCCTTGGTGTCGGCCTCGACCTTGGCGAGCGACTCGGCGAGGTCGGCGACGGGCGTCACGACCGGCACGCCCGTGCCGCCCGAGGCCTCGACGAGGCCGGCCTGCACCTCGGGGTCGGTCTGGAAGATCTCGACGAGCTTCTTGTAGGTCGCATTGTCCTGGTCTTCGGCGCGGGTGGCGAAGATGTTGACGTAGGGCAGCGCGTTGGGGTCGGTCGGGTCGTCCTGCGCGATGGCGTCCTCGAAGGTGAGGCCGGCGTCGGCGACGAAGTCGTTGTTGATGACCGCGGCGGCCACGTCGGGCAGCGAGGTCGGCGTGAGCGAGGCCTCGAGGGCGGTCACCTTGACGCGCGAGGCGCTCTCGTCGACGTCCGCGAGGTCGGAGAAGATCGTGCCGCCGCTCTTCAGTTCGATGAGGCCGGCCGACTGCAGCACGAGCAGCGCGCGCGCCTGGTTCGACGGGTCGTTCGGCACCGCGACGGTCTCGCCGTCCTTGATGTCGTCGGCCGACTCGTACTTCGTCGAGTAGAGGCCGAGCGGGTAGATCGCGGTCGAGCCGATCGGGGTGAGGTCCTCACCGGCCGACACGTTGTAGTCGGCGAGGTAGACGATGTGCTGGAACTGGTTGAGGTCGAGCTCGCCCTCGGTGGTCGCGGGGTTCGGCTGGGCGTAGTCGCCGAAGTCGACGATCTCGATGGTGATGCCCTCGTCGGCCGCCGCCTCCTCGAACGCGGCCCACTGCGGGTCGCCCTTGCCGACGACGCCGATCTTCACGACCTCGCTCGCCGAGTCACCCTCGCCGCCGGCTGCCGGCGTGGCGCAGGCCGCGAGCCCGAACAGGAGGGGCGCCGCCGCGAGTGCGGCGATGAGCTTCGTGGTGCGGTGTGACATGGGTTCCCTTTCGCTTCGGGCGCCGCGGTCTGGGTGCGGATGGGCGTGGAGCAGGCATGGCTCCGCCACCGTTGATTTCGGTGGGGGCTTCGATGCCGCGATCGCGGGCGCATCTCTACGCTAGGCGAAGGTTCTTCGTCCTTTTGACCACGTGGTCACAATCGGTCACAGCTTCTGCGACGTCACCCTTCGAGATTCTCAGATACTTCGAGCCAGCGGGTCTCGAGGTCGGCGACGGATGCCTCGAGCGCACGCAGCTCGTCGCCGAGCACGCCGAGCCCCACGTAGTCGGACTGGTCGTGGCGCGCGAGCTTCTCGTGGTGCACGGCGATCTCGGCCTGCAGCTTCTCGAGCCTGCGGTCGATCGAGGCGAGCTCCTTCTCGGCGTTGCGGCGCTCGGCGCCCGAGAGCGCGGGCGTGTCGGCCACGCTCTCGGCGCGCCCCGCCGCAGTGGTCGAGGCCGGCGCCGTCGGCCCCTGCGACGAGCCGCCCGCGCTCGCGGCAGCGGCCTGCCTCGCGGCATCCGCCCCTGTACGCAGCTCGAGGTACTGCTCGATGCCGCGGGGCAGGTCGCGCAGGTGGCCGTCGATGATCGCGAGCTGGCGGTCGGTGACCCGTTCGATGAGGTAGCGGTCGTGCGAGACGACGAGAAGCGTGCCCGGCCACGAGTCGAGGAGGTCCTCGATCGCGGCGAGCATGTCGGTGTCGAGGTCGTTCGTCGGCTCGTCGAGGATGAGCACGTTCGGCTCCTGCAGCAGGATGAGCAGGAGCTGCAGCCGGCGCTTCTGGCCGCCGGAGAGGTTCTTCACCGGGGTCGAGAGCTGCGCGCTCGTGAAGCCGAGCCGCTCGAGCAGCTGCCCGGGCGTGAGCTCGACCGCCTTCGACCCCGCGCCGACGGTGTAGCTCGCCCGCTGCTCGGCGACGACGGCCGAGACCCGTTCGTCGGCCCATTCGGCGAGTTCCGCGAGCTCCTGGCTGAGGGTCGCGATGCGGACCGTCTTGCCGCGCTTCACCCGGCCCGTCGTCGGCTCGACGGCGCCCGTGACGAGGCCCAGCAGGGTCGACTTGCCCGCACCGTTCACCCCGAGGATGCCGGTGCGCTCCCCCGGCGCGATGCGCCACTCGAGCTCGTGCAGCACCGTCTTCGTTCCCGTCGCCGATTCGGCCGACGGGTACACGACGCTCACATCGAGGAGGTCGACGACGTCCTTGCCGAGTCGCGACACCGCGAGCTGCGAGAGCTCGACCGTGTTGCGCACGGGAGGCTCGTCCTCGATGAGCTGGTTCGCCGCCTCGATGCGGAACTTGGGCTTCGAGGTGCGCGCGGGAGCGCCGCGGCGCAGCCAGGCGAGCTCCTTGCGCATGAGGTTCTGGCGCTTCGCCTCGCTGGCGGCGGCCATGCGGTCGCGCTCGACGCGCTGCAGCACGTACGCCGCGTAGCCGCCCTCGAATGGCTCGACGATGCCGTCGTGCACCTCCCAGGTCGCGGTGCACACCTCGTCGAGGAACCACCGGTCGTGGGTCACGACGACGAGCGCACCCTGGCCCTGCGCCCAGCGCCCCTTCAGATGCCCGGCGAGCCAGGCGATGCCCTCGACGTCGAGGTGGTTCGTCGGCTCGTCGAGGAAGAGCACGTCCCAGTCGCCGATGAGCAGCGCCGCGAGCCCGACCCGCCTGCGCTGCCCGCCCGAGAGACTGCCGACCTGCGCATGCCACGGGACATCCGCGAGCAGCCCGCCGATGACGTCGCGCACCTTCGCGTCGCCCGCCCAGACGTGCTCGTCGATGCCGCCGACGACGGCCTCGGCGACCGTCACGCCGGGGTCGACGACATCGGCCTGGTCGAGCATGCCGATGCGGATGCCGCGGCGCTGGGTGACCCGCCCGCCGTCGGGCTCGAGGCGGCCGGCGAGGAGCTTCATGAGCGTCGACTTGCCGTCGCCGTTGCGGCCGACGACGCCGACGCGATCGCCCTCGTCGATGCCGAGGGTCACCTCGTCGAAGACGGTGCGCGTCGGGAACTCGAGATGCAGGCGCTCAGCGCCGAGGAGATGTGCCATGTCCTGTCGAGCCTAGTCGCCGCCGCGGCCGGCCCTTCATCCGGGCGACGGCCGACCAGAACAGCATCCGTGCGACCGCGAGCGGCCCGTACCGCACGCCGTCGGCGTAGGGCCGCTCGCCGCGGAGCACGGCGTCGGCCCCGCCGTCGACGAAGAGGATCTGCCCGGTCGTGAACGCGCTCGCCGGCGTGAGCAGCCACGCGATCTGCTCGGCGACCGGTTCGACGGGGCCCGGCATCCCGAGCGGCTGCGGCAGCGCCGTGGCGACCACCTTCGCCTGCTCCTCGCTCGCGAGCACGGTCGACATCGCCGTCTCGGTCGCGACGATGCCCGGCGCGACCGCGTTCAGCAGGATGCCCCGCCCCGCCCATTCGTCGTCGCCCGCGTGCCGACGCACCCAGCGATTGAGCGCGATCTTCGTCGACCGGTAGATCGCACCGCCCCGCCCGGCCGCGACGAGACGGTCGGCGACCCCGATCGCGCCCGGCTCGTCACCGCGGAGCAGCGTCTCGACGAGCGCATCGTCGCCGGCCGAGAGCGCCGATGCCGAGGACACCGCGACGACGCGCGGTGCGGCCGAGGCCGCCAGCAGCGGACGGAGCCCCTCGAGCACGGCGATCGTGCCGAAGTAGTTCACCCGCACCGAGAGCGCCGACGGGACGCCGACGCCGGCGACGAGCGCGAGCCCGTCGACCCCGTCGGGAGCGAGCGCCCGCACCGCGTCGACGAGCAGGGCGCGCCCGTCGGGCCGCGCGAGATCGGCGTGCACCTCGGCCTCGTCGCCGAGCCCGCATCGGATGACGCGCGCGCCGCGCTCGGTGAGCAACTCGGCGACTCGGGCGCCGATGCCGCTGTCGGCACCGGTCACCACGTAGACCCGGTCGGAATGAGTTGTCGATCGCATCGAGTCAGTATTGCATTAATGCACTTCTGCATCCATGCATAATTGCAGGGTTCCTCTACACTCGAAGGATGACCACTCGAGGAGCGGACGACCGAGCTGCAGCGCAGTCCGCGGCGAACGAGACGGCCTCGCGCGAGCCCGGGCGGCGGGAGCGGAAGCGACGGACGACCCGTGACGCGATCGTCGCCGCGGCCACCCGGCTGTTCGTCGCCCGCGGGTTCGCCGAGACCACGATCGCCGAGATCGCCGCCGCTGCCGACGTCGCCCCCCGCACCTTCTTCCTGCACTTCGCATCGAAGGAGGACGTGCTCTTCCACCACCTCGAGCACGCCTTCGAACTCGCCGCCGACGCCGTCCGAGCCCTTCCCGACGACGACGACGCGTGGGCGGCCGTGCAGCAGGCCGTCGGCGTGCTCGTCGAGACGCTCGGCACGCCGGGCACCGATGCGCTCGCCCCGCTCAGGGCGGAGCTCGCCCGGCGGGCCGGCGGGATCCCCCCGTCGCTCGCCGTGCGCCTGCACACGACGCAGGCCCGCATCCTCGACGCGGTCCGCGGGCGATACGGTGCCAGCGCGATCGACGCGGCGCACCTCGGCGCCTGCCTCGGCGCGGTCAGCGCGAGCGCCGTCGACGCGCTCACGGGCGGCGCGACGACGGCCGTCGGCACCGACGCCCGCGACGACGCCCGCGCCGCGATGCGGGACGCGCTCGCGCGCGCCGGGGAGGGGTTCCGCCACGGCTGAGCGATGATCGCCGGCGGCGCGAGCGACGGCCGCGCCGCCGCAGCCCCGCTGAGGCTCAGCCGCGCAGGACGCGCGCGCCGTGCACCGCGCCGTGCACGTGCAGGGCGTTGAGGCGGGCGGCCGACAACGCCACCTGCAGCTCGATCGCCGAGTCGGCATCGTCGACGAGGAACGCGACCGTCGGACCCGAGCCGGACACGAGGCCGGCGAGGGCCCCGTTCGCCTCGCCGAGCTCGAGGATGCCGCCGAGTCCGGGCGCGAGCCCGAGCGCCGCCGCCTGGAGGTCGTTGTGCAGGGCGCCCGCGAGCATCCGCGCGTCGCCCGCGCGGAGCGCCTGGAGGACCTCGGCGTCGACGACGGTCGCGTCGGTGCCCGGATCGAGCTCGGGGTGCTCCTGACGGCGACGGTCGAGCTCGCGGTACACCCCGGGCGTCGACAGCCCGAACTCGGCGACCGCCAGCACCCAGTGGAACGACCCCGTCGCGAGCGCGGGGCTCAGCCGATCGCCCCGGCCGGTGCCGATCGCGGTGCCGCCGCTGAGCGCGAAGGGCACGTCGGCGCCGAGCTTCGCGGCGAGCGCGTGCAGCTCCTCCTTCGAGAGGCCGGTGCCCCAGAGCGCGTCGCACGCCACGAGGGTCGCCGCGGCATCCGCCGAGCCGCCGCCCATGCCGCCCGCGATGGGCACGTGCTTCTCGATCTCGAGGCGCACGCCGCCGGGGACCCCCGCGGTGCGGGCGAGCAGCTTCGCCGCCTTGATGGCGAGGTTCGAGCCGTCGACCGGCAGGCCCGAGACGTCGACGCTGCCGCCGAACGAGACGCTGAACTCGTCGTCGGGCCAGGCGCGCACGTCCTCGTAGAGCGACACCGCCTGGTACGCGGTCGCGACGTCGTGGTAGCCGTCGGGCTGCACCGCGCCGACTCGCATGAAGAGGTTGATCTTGCCGGGCGCCCGAACGTGCACTGCCTCGTCGGCCCAGGCGATCGTCATGCCACCACGCTACCCGACGCCTCGGTCGCCCCTGCGATTCATCCGAGCTCGGCGAGCCACTCGCGCATGCGGGCCTTCACCTCGGCGAGGCGCTCGCCGTCGGGCATGCGCCCCCAGGTCAGCCCGATCGATGCCCGCCCGCCGGGCCGCTCGCTCGAGGAGGCGAGCACGAACTCGCCCCCGGCGAGCGGGAACCTCGCGGTCGGATGCTTCGCAGTGAGGTTGAGTGCGAGGGGCGGCGTGCCGAGCGCCGCCTCGACGACCGCGGCGAGCGCGCGCAGCGCCGCCGTCTTCTCGAGGTCGACGGATCGGGTCACGCTCGCCTCGAAGCTGCCGTCCTGCCGCTGCCCCGGCCTGCGGATGCCGCGCGCCTGCTCGTACGCGACGGTCACGTTCTGCGCCCACCACGGGTCGACGCCGTGCTCGGCGAAGAGCCACGTCGCGACCGCCTTGTGCGTCCAGCCGTCGGCCGCCGCCCCTGCCTCGTCGAGGCGGGCGAACCACGCCTCGCGGGGCTGCCCCGTCGCCGCCGCGACGGCGTCGTCGCCGACCCCGTCGGTGTTCGATCCCACGGTCTCACTCGCCATGGGGCCACGCTACCCCGCCCCGACGGCGCGGAGACGAACGATTCCCGGGCGCGCGCGGCGAGTCGAAGGAGGATTCCCTCGGCACGCCGGCGGATTCCCGCATCGGCGCCGGATCGTCCTGCGACTCGCCACCCCGTGCAGGGTGCGGGCTTCGCCTGCGGGCTACTTCCGCGCCGCCCTGGCGATGCGCAGGAAGTCGTCGGCCACGAGCTGCTCGCCGCGCGCCTGCGGGTCGACGCCCGCCGACTCGAGCACGGCAGCGGCCTCGGCCGAGCTGCCGCCGAGCACGCCCGAGAGCGACTGGCGGAGCATCTTGCGGCGCTGCTGGAACGCCGCGTCGACGAGCGCGAAGGTCGCGACGCGCTCGGCCTCGGAGCCGGGCGCCTCCGAGCGCTCGAAGCCGACGAGCACCGAGTCGACGTTCGGCACGGGCCAGAACACCATGCGCGACACCTGGCCCGCGGTGCGCCAGCGCCCGTACCAGGCGGCCTTCACGCTCGGCGCGCCGTACACCTTCGAACCCGGCTCGGCCGCGAGGCGGTAGCCGACCTCGGCCTGCACCATGACGATGCCCGACCGCAGCGAGTCGAAGTGCTCGAGCAGGTGCAGCAGCACCGGCACCGAGATGTTGTACGGCAGGTTGGCGACGAGCCGCACCGGCGCGCCGGGCAGCTCCGTCACCCGCATCGCGTCCTCCGTGACGACGGTCAGCGACGTGCCCGGCTGCATGATGCCGGCGGTGTGCGGCAGCTGCGCGGCGAGCCGCTTGTCGATCTCGACGGCGATCACCTCGGCGCCGGCCTCGAGCAGGCCGAGCGTCAGCGAGCCGAGCCCGGGCCCGATCTCGAGCACGGTCTCGCCGCGCTCGACGCCCGCGGTCTGCACGATGCGGCGCACCGTGTTGCCGTCGTGCACGAAGTTCTGGCCGAGCTTCTTCGTCGGGGTCACCCCGAGCAGCTCGGCGAGGTCGCGGATCTCGGCCGGACCGAGCAGGCGCGGCTGCGCGGCGGGGCCGTCGCTCTCGGCCTCGTGGCGGTGCGCGTTCACGCCCCCTCGCCCCTCGTCGTCGCCCCCTGCACGGGGTCATCCTCCCACGAGCCGTACACGGCGAGCGTGTTCGACGCGAGCTCGGCGCAGAACTCGTCGAGCGGCGCGCCCAGGGTCTCGGCCATGAACCGCACCGTGTGCGGCACGAGGTACGGCGCGTTCGGCCGACCGCGCAGCGGCACCGGGGTGAGGTAGGGCGCGTCGGTCTCGACGAGGATGCGCTCGCGAGGCAGCACCCGCAGGGCCTCGCGCAGGTTCTCGGCGTTCTTGAACGTCACATTGCCGGCGAACGAGCAGTACCAGCCCTCGTCGGCCGCGATGCGCGCGAGCTCCTCGCCGCCCGAGAAGCAGTGGAACACGGTGCGCTCGGGAGCGCCGACCCGGCGCAGCGTCGCGACGACGTCGTCGTGGGCGTCGCGGTCGTGGATCTGCATCGCGACGCCGCGCCGCTTCGCGATGTCGATGTGGGCCTCGAAGGCGCGGAACTGCGCGGGCCGCCCCTCGG
Source organism: Agromyces sp. NPDC058104 (assembly GCF_042884835.1). Classification (NCBI taxonomy): domain Bacteria; kingdom Bacillati; phylum Actinomycetota; class Actinomycetes; order Micrococcales; family Microbacteriaceae; genus Agromyces; species Agromyces sp. NPDC058104. Next base: position 342,520 of record NZ_JBHVTD010000001.1, read on the forward strand.
CACCCGTGCGGAAGAAGTCGAGTCCCGTCTCGCCGACGGCGCGCACCCGCGGCTGCGCGGCGAGCTCGTCGATCACGGCGATCGCCGCGTCGAGCGAGCCGGATGCCTCGAGCTCGGGCGCCTCGTTGGGATGCAGCGCGACCGCGGCGAGCAGCCGCGGCTCGCGCGCGGCGACCTCGGCCGACCACCGGCTGGTGGCGACGTCGGTACCGACCTGCACGGCGCCCGCGACGCCGACCGCCGCCGCCCGCTCGAGGTGCTCGTGCACGTCGAGCAGCGTGTCGGGGCGCCCGGGAGGCGCCTCGTCGGAGGGCTCGAGATGCGTGTGGTTGTCGTAGACCGGGATCGGCAGCGGTTCGGGCAGCGCCGGGTAGCCCTGCCCGGTGCTCGTCGACGACGCCACCTGCTACTCCGCGACCTCGACGCGGGGGAAGAGCGCCTCGAGCGGCGCGACGCGCTCGCCGAGCTCGGCCTCGTTCGCGCGATCGATACGGGCGTCCTGCACGGAGCCGGGGGCGCCGAGCGCCGTCCAGAGCTTCGCCGCGGCGACGGGCGTCACGGGCGACAGCAGCACGGCGAGGGTGCCGAGGCCGCGGTAGGCGGTCGCGAGCACCGTCTCGAGCCGCTCGCGGTTGGCCGGGTCCTTCGCGAGGGCCCACGGCTCTTCCGCCGTGAGGTAGCCGTTGAGCGCGTCGACCAGCTCCCATGCGGCGGCGATCGCCTCGTGGATCGCGATGCGGTCGACGGCCTGCCACGAGGCCTCGGTCGCGCGACGCTCGACCGACGCGATCTCGATGTCGGCGGGCTCGAGCGCGCCCGCGGTCGGCACGACGCCGTCGCAGTAGCGGGTGATCATCGCGATGACGCGCGAGGCGAGGTTGCCGAAGCCGTTCGCGAGCTCGGCCTGGTAGCGGGCCGCCAGGTCCTCCCAGGAGAACGAGCCGTCCTGGCCGAACGCGATCGCGCGCATGAAGTAGTAGCGGAACGCGTCGGAGCCGAACGTCGAGGTGATCTGCTCGGGCGCGATGCCGGTGAGCTTCGACTTCGACATCTTCTCGCCGCCGACGAGCAGCCAGCCGTGGCCGAACACGCCCCTCGGCACCTCGAGGCCCGCGGCCATCAGCATGGCGGGCCAGATCACCGCGTGGAAGCGGAGGATGTCCTTGCCGACGATGTGCTGCGCGGGCCATCGGCGCGCGAACTCCTCGTCGTCCTGGCCGTAGCCGACCGCGGTGATGTAGTTGAGCAGCGCGTCGAACCAGACGTAGACGACGTGGGTCTCGTCCCACGGCACCTTGACGCCCCAGTCGAACGTCGAGCGCGAGATCGAGAGGTCGGTGAGGCCCGAGCGCACCCAGCCGAGCACCTCGTTGCGCGCCGACTCGGGCTGCACGAAGTCGGGGCGCTCCTCGTAGAGCGCGAGCAGGCGCTCGGCGAACGCCGAGGTGCGGAAGAAGTAGTTCTTCTCGTGCAGCAGTTCGACGGGCTTCGAGTGGATCGCGCAGACGAGCTGGCCCTCGTACTCGCCGGTGCCCGGCACGAGGTCGGACTCCTGCTTGTACTCCTCGCAGCCGACGCAGTAGTAGCCCTCGTACTCGCCCGTGTAGATGTGTCCGTCGTCGTAGAGCTTCTGCAGGAACTTCTGCACGTTCGCCTCGTGACGCGCGTCGGTCGTGCGGATGAAGTCGTCGTTGGCGATGTCGACGGTCTCGAGCAGCGGGATCCAGGCGTCGGCGACGAGCTTGTCGGCCCATTCCTGCGGGGTGACGCCGTTCGCCGTCGCGGTGCGGAGGATCTTCTGGCCGTGCTCGTCCGTACCCGTGAGCATCCACGTGTCGTCACCGGCCTGCCGGTGCCAGCGTGCGAGCACGTCGGCGGCGACCTCGGTGTAGGCGTGCCCGATGTGAGGCACGTCGTTGACGTAGAAAATGGGCGTGGTGATGTAGAACGAGGAGGCTTCGGCCATGCGCTCAATCTTATGGGCGAGCGGATGGCCTCGCGTCCCTGTTACCCGCGCTGCGCCTCCTCCTCGGCACGGCGCTCGCGGCGCCGCCGGCGCACGCTGCCGTCGCCGATCGCGGGCGGCACTGCCTCGGACACCTCGAGGTGCTCGTGCGGGGTCGGCACTCCGAGCGTCACGTCCTGCTCCTTGATCGCGGGCTCGCGCACCCGCTGCCCCGGGTACTCCACCACGCGGAAGCCGAGCACGATCTTGCCCGGGGCGTCGCGCCGGTCGAGCGACCGGTACGCCTCGGCGACCTCGCCGAGCGGGAACACGTCGGCGATGGGGAGCCGGACGCGGCGCGCCGAGACGAGCGCGGCCACGCGCCCGAGGGCGACGACGTCGCCGGCGCCGAGCGCGACGGCGTCGCTCGCCTCGACCGCCGCCTGGTCGAGCACGGTGAGGATGCGCGAGCGCGGCACGCCGAGCGCGAGCGCGGCCGCGGTCTCGCCGCCGAGGAAGTCGAGGAACGCGGTCACGGGGCGGGCGTGGTCGGTCGCCTCGACGATCGCGGTGACGCGCTCGGCGAGGCCCGGACCGTACGCCGTCGGGATCACCCCGAACTGGCGCAGGAAGTCGAACCGCTCCTCGGCGGTCGTGCCGATGACCGTCGCGCCGCGGATCCTCGCGAACTGGGCGGCGAGGCAGCCGACGCCGCCCGCTGCGGCCGTGACGACGATCGTGTCGCTCGGCCCCAGTGCGAGCCCCTCGACGGCGTTCCACGCCGTGGTGCCGGCGAAGTGGAGTGAGCCGGCGACCTCCCAGGAGAGCCCCGGGGGCTTCGGCAGCAACTGCCGCTCGGGCACGACCACATGGCTCGCCTGCGCACCGCGCGCGACGAAGCCCATGACCTCGTCGCCGCGAGCGAAGCGGGCGACGCCCGGTCCGGCCGCGATCACGACGCCGGCGAGGTCGCTGCCCTGGCCGGCCGGCAGCTCGACGGGCCATCGATCGGGGTGCTCCCCCCGCCTCGCGGCGCTGTCGGCGGGGTTGAGGCCGGCGGCGAAGACCTCGACGAGGACCTCGCCGGGCCCGGGCTCGGGCACCGGCACCTCGTCGACCCGCAGCACCTCGGGCCCGCCGTACTCGGCGAATCGGACGGCGTGGGCGCCGCCCCCGTGCGTTCCGTGCGTGGCATCCATCTCGCACCTCCCATGTCGGGCGATGCACCCATTCTCCCCCGTTCGGGGGGTGGCCGACAGGGGTTGCGCCGACCGTCCCGTCTGTCGCAGGATGCTTCGCCCGCGGCCGCGCGGCCGTCGGGACTACTCGACGGGCCGCTGGCGGTGCGCGAGCGCGGCCTCGTAGAGGTCGCGCTTGCCGAGGCCCGTCTCGGCGGCGACGAGCGCGGCCGCGTCCTTCAGGCGGGTTCCTGAAGCGGCGAGCCCGAGCACCCGCTCGAGCGCGCCCTCGGGATCGACCGCGGTCTCGCCCGCGCCGCCGACCACGATCACGATCTCGCCGCGCACCCCCGCAGCGGCCCACTCGGCGAGCTCGCCGAGGCCGCCGCGACGCACCTCCTCGTGGAGCTTCGTGAGCTCGCGGCACACTGCGGCCGGCCGCTCCGCGCCGAACGCCTCGGCGAGCGCCTCGAGGCTCGAGGCGAGCCGCGAGGGGCCTTCGAAGAAGACGAGCGTCCGCCGGTCGCCGGCGAGCTCGGCGAGCCGCCGGGAACGCTCGCCGGCCTTGCGCGGCAGGAACCCCTCGAACGCGAAGCGGTCGGTCGGCAGGCCGGAGACCGCGAGCGCGGTCACCACCGCCGAGGGCCCGGGGATCACCGTGACGAGGACTCCCGCGGCGGCCGCGGCGGCGACGAGCGGGAAGCCGGGGTCGGACACCGTCGGCATGCCGGCATCGCTCAGCACGAGCAGGTCGTGCTCGCGAGCGAGCTCGACGAGCTCATCGGCCTTCTGCCGCTCGTTGTGCTCGTGCAGCGCGATGAGGCGGGGGCGGTTCGCGATGCCGAGCGCGGCGATGAGCCGCTGCGTCACGCGGGTGTCCTCCGAGGCGATCACCGTCGCGGCCTCGAGCGCCTCCCTCAGCCTCGTCGAGGCGTCCCCGAGATTGCCGATGGGCGTCGCCGCGAGGATGATCATGCCCTCAAGTCTGTCCTAGTGTTGGGCGCATGAGTGTCGACGCGTCGGTGGAGCCCACGGGTTCCCGGCTCGACGACTGGTGGTCGCGGCAGATGTCGACGCCGGCCCGCCGCCGGCTCTGGTACTGGGGCGGCCCGATCCTCGTCACCCTCATCGCGGCCGCGCTGCGCTTCTGGAACCTCGGGCATCCGCAGCAGATCGTCTTCGACGAGACGTACTACGTGAAGGACGCGTGGACCCTCCTCCACAACGGCTACGAGTCGCGATGGCCCGAGGGCGCCGACGCCGACTTCGCGGCGGGCGACGCGAACCTCTACCTCGACGATCCCTCGTACGTCGTGCACCCGCCGCTCGGCAAGTGGATGATCGGGCTCGGCATGGCCGCCTTCGGCGCAGGCGACGCGTTCTGGTGGCGCGCGACGACGGCGCTCGCCGGCACGATCGCCGTCTTCCTGATCACGCTCATCGGCCGGCGCCTCTTCGCCTCGACCGCCCTCGCGGTCACCGCGGGACTCCTCTTCGCGGTCGACGGCAACGCGATCGTGATGTCCCGGGTCGCGCTCCTCGACAACTGGGTCATGCTCTTCGCGCTGCTCGGCTTCGGGTTCGTGCTGCTCGATCGCGCACATGCCGAGCGCGCGCTCGACGCCCGGCTCGCCGAGGCCTGGGCGTCGGGCCGCGACCCGCACTACGGCCCGGCGCTGTGGGGCCGCCCCTGGGTGGTCGCTGCAGGCGCGGCCTTCGGCGCGGCGGCCGCCGTGAAGTGGTCGGGGCTCTGGTTCCTCGCGGCGTTCGGCATCTACCTCGTCGTGGTCGACATCGTCGCGAGACGACGGGCGCGCGTGCCCTTCTGGCTCACCGGCGGGCTGCTGAAGCAGGGGCCGGTGACGTTCGTGCTCCTGGTGCCCGTGGCCGCGGTCGTCTACCTCGCCTCGTGGACCGGCTGGCTCACGACCGACGGCGGCTACTACCGCCATTGGGCGGAGGAGGCCGGCAACGCGGCGACCGGCCTGTTCGCGTGGGTGCCGAGCTCGCTGCAGAGCCTCTGGCACTACCACGTGTCGGCGTACGACTACCACGTCGGCGTGCACAGCGAGCATCCGTGGCAGTCGAACCCGCTGACCTGGCTCCTCATGATCCGGCCCACGAACATGTACTACTCCGACGACGACGCGAACGGGCTCGTCTCGTCGATCATCGGCGTGGGCAATCCGATCATCTGGTGGGCCGCCGCCGCGGCATCCCTCTATCTCGTCTACCGGCTCGCGCAGTATCGCGAATGGCAGGCGGGCCTGATCCTCGTGGGCCTCGCCGCCGGCTACCTCCCGTGGCTCGGCTACCTCGGCCGCACGGTGTTCCAGTTCTACTCGATCGCCTTCGAGCCGTACCTCGTGCTCGCCCTCGTGTTCGTGCTCGGCATGATCGCGGGCCGGCCCGCGGACGAGCGCTGGAAGCGCACGCGGGGGCTCGCGGTCGTCGCGGTGTTCCTCGGCGTCGTCCTGCTCGTCTCGGCGTTCTACCTGCCCATCTGGACGGGGATGCCGATCACGCCGACCCTGCGGCAGCTGCACTTCTGGCTGCCGAGCTGGGGCTGATCGGATTCACGCCCGTTGCGCGACGAGCCGCAGCTCGAGCTGGTCGAGCACGAGGTCGAGCCCGTAGCCGAACTCGTCGCCGTAGTCGTAGTCGTGCCCGAGCACCATCTGCTCGAGCATCTCGGCGAGGTGGGGGTACTCCTCGACGGGCAGCTCGAGACCTTCGGCGAAGGCCTCGGCGCCCACGTCGGGCGTGAACGGCAGGTTGAGCTCGGTGAGCACGAAGCCGTAGATGTACGCGTCGAGCGCCGAGAAGGCATGGGCGGCGAGCGCGAGGTCGAAGCCGTCGTGCCGCAGCACGCCGAGCACGCGGTCGTGGTGCCGCATGACGGCCGGTCCGGGATTCGAGCGCGACTCGAGGAGGCCGAGCGCCCAGGAGTGCTGCTTGAGCACGGCGCGCATGGTGTCGGCGCGCGAGGTCATCGCGGTGCGCCACGGCGTGCCGACCTCGAGCAGCGGGATCTCGTCGAACGCCGCGTCGGCGAGGAGATCGAGCAGCTCCTCCTTGCCGGAGACGTGATGGTAGAGCGACATCGCCTCGGCGCCGAGCGCCTTGGCGACGCTGCGCATGCTGACGGCGGCGAGGCCGCCGTCGTCGGCGACCTGGATGGCTGCGGCGATGATGCGCTCGCGGCTGAGCGGGGTGCGCTGGGCCATTCCGACTCCGTCCTCGGCCGATGCTTGCGTCCTTACGACTGTAAGGCTATCGTGATCCGCACAGAGACTTACACGTGTAAGGGAGCAGCATGCGCGCAGGAGTGGTCGAACGATACGGGCCGCCGTCGGTCGTGCGGATCGAAGCGGTTCCCGACCCGGTCGCGGGCCGCGGCGAAGCGCTCGTCCGGGTCGTGGCGGCGACCGTCAACTCGGGCGACGCGCGCATCCGCGGCGCCCGCTTCCCGCGCGGCTTCGCACTGCCGGGCAAGCTCGCCCTCGGGGTGAAGGGCCCCCGGGCGCGAGTGCTCGGCGTGGTCTTCGCGGGCGTCGTCGAGGCGTTCGGTTCGGATGCCGCGGGCGGCGCCCCGCACGCGGGCGGCACCGGCGCCGTGGCATCCGGATTCGCCGTCGGCGACCGCGTCTGCGGCATGACCGGCGCACGCATGGGGTCGCACGCCGAGCTCGTCGGGGTCGCGACCTCACGGCTCGCGCGCATCCCCGACGGGGTGTCGTTCGACGACGCGGCCGGGGTGATCTTCGGCGGCACGACCGCGCTGTTCTTCCTCCGCGACAAGGCCGCAGTGAAGCCCGGCGAGCATGTGCTCGTCGTCGGCGCCTCGGGTGCGGTCGGCACGAGCGCCGTGCAGCTCGCGAAGCACTTCGGCGCACGGGTGACCGCGGTCACGAGTGCGCGCAACGCCGAGCTCGTCACGGCGCTCGGGGCCGACTCGGTCGTCGACTACCGGGCGACCCCGCTCGAGTCGCTCGCGTCACGCGGCGAGCGCTTCGACGTCGTGTTCGACACGGTCGGCGCGCTCAGCCCGGCGACCGGGCGACCGCTCCTCGCCGAGGGCGGGCGGCTGCTGCTGGCCGTCGCGAGCCTCGGCGAGATCATCACCGCCCACGGCGCCGTGAAGACGGGCACCGCGACCGAACGAGCCGACGACATCGCGACGCTGCTCGGCCTCGTCGCCTCGGGCACCCTCCGCGTCGTCATCGACGAGACGATGCCGCTCGACCGCCTCGCCGAAGCGCACGCGCGCGTCGACTCGGCTCGTAAGGTCGGCAACCTCGTGCTGCATCCGCAGGAGGGCGCGGGCGCGGGCGCCGGCTCGGCCGAGAAGGCCGCCTGAGCATGGACCCGACCCGCGTCATCCTCGCCGGCGGCTGGATCTCGCTCATGCTCGTCTACTTGCTCGGCGACGTGCTGCGCATCTTCTCGGGCGATGCCGAGCCGGGCAAGATCGCCGACAAGGCGGCCGCGAGCTGGATGTGGCTGCTGGCGGCGCTCATCATGCTCGTGCCGATCGTCATGATCACGGTCTCGCTCATGGTGCCCGCGACGCCGCTCAAGTGGATCACCGTGATCGTGTCGGCCGCGCTCGTGGTGTTCAACCTGTCGGGCCTGCCCTACAAGGGCCTCTACGACAACGTGCTCATCATCGTGAGCTTCTGCTTCAACGCGCTCGTCATCTGGGTGGCGCTCGCCTGGCAGCCCGAAGCGGAGCGGTGATCCGGCGGCACCCGAGTGCCGCAGGCGCAGCGCCACCAGGTCGCCTCGGGTCACTCCACGGCCGGGATCGCAATGACGAGGTTGCCGCCCTTGTGGCCGCCGTCGACGATGCGATGCGCCTCGACCACGTCATCGAGCGCGAGCACCCGGTCGACGACCGGCCTGATCGCCTCCGCGGCGGCCAGCTCACCGACGAGCGCGAGGTCGGCCGCCTTCTCGGCGAGCGGGTGGAGCCCCGTGAACAGGTTCGCCGCCCGTTGCCCCGAGTCGGTCGACCTCGCCCGTCGTGTGCGCAGGAGCACCGGCAGCGACGGGACCGTCGAGAGGTAGATGCCGTCGGCGGTGAGCACGCGGCGGCATTCGCGGAACGAGCGCGTGCCGACGGCATCGAACACCACGTCGTAGCGCTCCCCCGTCGTCACGATGTCCTCACGTGTGTAGTCGACGACCCGGTCGGCCCCGAGCGAGCGCACGAGATCGAGGTGCGCCGGCCCGCAGACGCCGACGACCTCGGCACCGAGATGCTTCGCGAACTGCACCGCCGCGGAGCCGACGGCGCCCGAGGCCCCGTTCACGAGCACGCGGTCGCCCCGACGCACGCGGCCGCCGTCGCGCAGGAACGGGATCGCCGTGAGGAACCCGTCGACGATCGCGACGGCATCGACCGGATCCCACCCGGCGGGAACGTGCGCGACGAGCCCGCCCTCGGCGATGCGCACGAACTCGGCATGCGCTCCGGGCTGGGGCCCGAGGGCGCCGTGCACGCGGTCGCCCGGCGCGAACCGCCGAACGGAGGACCCGACGCGCTCGACCACGCCGGCGAACTCGAAGCCGAGGACCGCGTGGCGCGGGCGCATCAGCCCGAAGTAGAGCCGCGCGAAGGCCGGGCGACCGCTGCGCGCCGCAGCGTCGGTCGGTCCGATCGTCGTCGCCTCGACCCGCACGAGCAGCTCGTCGTCGTGGATCTCGGGATCGCGCACCTCGCGGAGGGCCACGACCTCGGGCCCGCCGTACCGCTCGACGACCGCCGCCCTCATCGCTCCGCCTCCTCGGGGTAGCCGAACACCTCGTCGAGGCCCACGCCGAAGACCCGGGCGATCTGGAAGGCCATCTCGAGCGACGGCGAGTAGCGCCCCTGCTCGATGGCGATGACGGTCTGACGGGTCACGCCCAGTCGTCGAGCGAGCTCGGCCTGGGTCATCTCGCCCTGCCGGAATCGGAGCGCACGCACCTCGTTCGTGACCCGCGTCGGCTTCACCATGCGGGCACCCCCCTGCGGTAGGCGATGAGCCTGGCGACGCTCGATACGATCGCCGACAGCACGAAGCACAGGTAGACGACGTTCGCGATCCAGAACCACTCGGTCTCGAGCATCGCGAGCACGAGGGCGCCGAGCGCGCCGGCCACCACCAACCAGTTGCCGATGCGATCGCCGAAGCGGTCGATGTCGCGGTCGCGCACGTCACCCCTGGTGCTGTCGCTCGGCACGACGACCTCGACGACGATGCGCAGCACGATGGCGGCGAGGATCGCCCCGCCGATCGTCCAGAGCATGGCCGGCACGTAGTCGACCTCGCCCACGGCGGCACCGCCGGCGAACTGGGGCACGACCAGCGACAGGTACACGGCGTAGCCGACGACGGCGATCACCAGGTACTGCCAGGTGCCCTTCTCCTCGTACGACATGGCCGGACCCCCTCGCTCGATGTCAAGAATGCTTGACATCCAGTGTCAAGCGAAACAGACACGATGTCAAGCATTCTTTACACGCTGAGCGCCTAGTGCCCGGCACCGCCGTCGACGAACTTCAGGCCGACGACGCAGCCGACGAGCCCCATGAGCAAGGCGATCTTCACCCACGAGACATCCGAGTCGCCCGTGATCATCGACCAGATGACCGTGAGCGCCGCGCCGATGCCGACCCAGACCGCGTACGCGGTGCCGATCGAGATGTCGCGCATCGCCCACGCGAGCCCGCCCATCGAGAGCACGATCGCGACGCCGAAGACGACCGACGGCCAGAGCTTCGTGAAGCCCTCGGACTTGCCGAGGGCGGTGGCCCAGACGGCCTCGAGCACACCGGACGCGATGAGGATGACCCACGCCATGACTGTTCACTCCTTGAGCCAGTCGTCATGTCCGGGTACTGGGTGCCCTCGTCCGGTGGCCGCATCTCGCGACCTGTGAACAGGCTAGCAAGCGGGGCTGATCAAGCCCTGTGCAAACCCGGCCCCGCGCCACCGCGCAGCAGCCGCCTCGGGCGTCGTCAGGCCTCGTGCACGAGCGCGAAGTGCTCGACGACCGGGAACGGCTCGTAGAAGCCGTGCAGCAGCGACCGCCACCGCTCGTACTCGGGCGAGCCGCGGAACCCGTGCTCGTGCGCCTCGACGCTCTCCCAGTGCACGAGCAGCAGGTACTCGTTCGTCGTCTCGATCGAGCGCGAGAGCGTCAGGTCGATGAAGCCCGGCATCGAGGAGATGATCTGCTTCGCCTCCGCGAACGCCGACTCGAACTCGGCCTCTCGGCCGGGGACGACGGGCAGGAGCGCATGTTCGAGGATCATCGGGCCACCGTAGCGCGCGACGGCCGGGACCCGCCGGCCGCCACGGCGGCCCGAGCCGCGGCGACCCGTGCCTGCTGCTCGGCCGCGGGGCGCCCCTCGAGCGGTGCCGCGAACGCGAGATGCTCGCGCAGCGCCGACTGGATCGCGGGCAGCGCGCGGGCCACGCGATCCTCGACCTCGCCGTGCACCTCGATCCACGGCACCCCGGTCCCGGCGAGCACCTCGCGGAACCGACCATGCATGTCGTGCCGCAGATGCTCGCCGTCGCGCATCCCGTCCTGCACGAACGGGATCTCGTCGCCCGTCAGCACGTACAGCGCAGGCCGGTGCGCGGCCGCACGGGCGACGAGCCGCGCCGCCTCGTGGCCGACGTACCGCTCGTGCCAGACGGTCGTCGCGAGCACGTCCGTGTCGCACACGAGCACCGGCACCGGCACACGCCGCAGCGCCGTCTGTTCGAGGGCGAGCTGGCGATCGACGACGAGGTCGAACTCGTCGCTGCGCCACGGGGCGGCCAGCCCGCCCTCGCGGGTCTCGGAGTACTCGCGCCCGTACTCGGGCACCCAGTCGGTGCCGAGCGCCTCGGCGAGCGCCGCCGAGAGCGTCGTCGTGCCGGTGGACTCGGCTCCGACGACGACGATGCGGGCTGCGAGGTGCGCACGGGCCGACGGGGCGAGCTCGTGCCAGTGTCCCCACGGGTCGGCACGCACCGCCGTGCCCGACACGGGGTTCAGCACCCGGCCGGGGTCGACCTGCACCCATTCGGCGCCGAGTCGGCCGGCGAGCTCCGCACCGTACGGGTCGCTCGTGAAGACGGCGTCGACGGGGCCGGCCGCGAGCGAGGCGATGAGCGCGGTGTGCGCCTCCCACGAGGCATCCGACTCGAAATCGACCGGGGTGTCGTCGACGGCCGAGACCACTCTCGCCGTCGGGTGCTCCTCGCGCACCCATGCGGCGCGCGCGGCGAGCGGGATCGTCTCGACGCTCGACCCCAGCACCTCCACGGTGACGCGGTCGCAGGCGCGCAGCGCGCTCGTGATGAGGTTCGAGTGCCCCGCGTGCAGCGGATAGAACTTGCCGATCACGAGGCCGTGCGCGTAGCGGACCTCGCGCTCAGACATGCGCGGGCTCCGGCTGCGCCGGCGCCGCGGCCGCGGCCTCCCGCTCGACGCGGCGCCACGCCCGCCAGCTCGCCGCGCAGATGCCGATGAAGAGGAGGTAGAGCACGGCGGTGATCCAGAGCCCCGCGGCGACGGCGAGTGCCGCGAAGGCGACGTCGACCGCGATCCACACCAACCAGTTCTCGATGCGCTTGCGGTTCAGCAGGTACTGCGCGACGAGGCTCGCCGACGTCGTCGCGGCGTCGGCGAGCGCGAACTGCGAGTCGGTGAAGGAGGAGAGCACCCACCAGATCGCGGCGGTGCCGGCGACGGCCGCCGCGGCGAGCCACGGCCAGTGCCGGGCCGGCGTTCGCGAGATGTAGCCGTGGTCGCGTTCGACCCCGCGCACCCAGTGCACCCAGCCGTGCACGCCGAAGGCGAGGAACACGAGCTGCAGCCCGGCAGCGGCGTAGAGGCCCGTCGACGCGAAGAGCCCGATGAACACGAGGTTGTTCGCGATGCCGATCGGGTACGACCAGACGTTGCGGAGGCCTGCGAGCACGACGCAGAGCGCACCCGTCGCGAACCCGAGCACCTCGGTCCAGTGGGCGGAGAGCCATTCGATCACCAGAAGAGCCTAGAGAACGCTCGGACGGCGCGCGCACCCCGTCGGCGAAGCATCCGCGATCCGTGCGCCGGCGCGCGTGCGTTGCCCTGCGTTACGAGCCTCACCGATCCGGGCCCGCCGCACGCGTACCGTTGCCCGCATGGCAGACCGCGAATACGGCTTCAAGACCCGCGCCATCCACGCGGGCAACATCCCCGACCAGGTGACGGGCGCCCGCGCGCTGCCGATCTACCAGACGAGCGCGTTCGTCTTCGACGACACCGCCGACGCGGCCGCCCGCTTCGCGCTGCAGAAGTACGGCAACATCTACTCGCGCCTCGCGAACCCGACGGTCGCGAGCTTCGAGGAGCGCGTCGCGAGCCTCGAGGGCGGGCTCGGCGCCGTCGCGACCGCGTCGGGCCTCTCGGCGCAGTACATCACCTTCGCCTCGCTCGCGGGCGCCGGCGACCACATCGTCGCCTCCGCGAACCTCTACGGCGGTTCGATCACCCAGTTGGATGTCACGCTCCGCCGCTTCGGCATCGAGACGACCTTCGTGGCGAGCTCGGACGCGGCCGACTACGCGGCCGCCATCACGGAGAACACGAAGGCCCTCTTCGTCGAGACCATCGCGAACCCGTCGGGCGAGATCGCCGACCTCGAGGCGCTCGCCGACGTCGCCCACGCGCACGGCATCCCCTTCATCGTCGACTCGACGATCGCGACCCCCTACCTCAACCGGCCGATCGAGTGGGGCGCCGACCTCGTCACGCACTCGGCGACGAAGTTCCTCGGCGGCCACGGCACGACCCTCGGCGGCGTCGTCGTCGAGTCGGGGCGCTTCCACTGGCACTCCGAGAAGTTCCCGCTGTTCGGGCAGCCGGTGCCGAGCTACGGCGGCCTCGAGTGGTCGGGCAACTTCGGCGAGTACGCGTTCCTCACGCGGCTGCGCGCCGAGCAGCTGCGCGACATCGGCCCGACGCTCGCACCGCACTCCGCATTCCTGCTCGCACAGGGCGTCGAGACGCTGCCGTACCGCATCCAGGCGCACGTCGACAACGCCCGCGCCGTCGCGAACTGGCTCGCCGAGGACCCGCGCATCGAGCGGGTGCTGTGGGCGGGCCTCCCCGACCACCCGCACCACGAGCGGGCGCAGAAGTACCTGCCGAAGGGGCCGGGCTCGGTGTTCAGCTTCGAGGTGAAGGGCGGGCGCGCCGTCGGCCAGGCGCTCATCGAGAACGTGAACCTCGCCTCGCACCTCGCGAACATCGGCGACGCGAAGACCCTCATCATCCACCCCGCATCGACGACGCACGCGCAGCTCACCGAGCAGCAGCTCGTCGACGCGGGCGTCGCGCCCGGCGTGGTGCGGCTCTCGGTCGGCATCGAGGACGCCGACGACATCATCTACGATCTCGACCAGGCGCTCGCCGCCGCGACCGGAGGCACGCGATGACCGACACGCAGACGACGGATACCCCGGCGGTGCCCGCGGACGACTCGCTCGAGACGGTCCGCTTCGCGAACGGACTCTCCTGCGAGCTCCCGGCCTCCTCGCCGCTCGCGAAGCTGCTGCACTCGCAGCGCACCTGGGTCGGCCCCGATGCGAAGGCGCGCCTGCGCATCCTGAACGCGGCGAAGTCGGTCGCGATCGTCGGCGCCTCGCCGAAGCCGCAGCGCTCGAGCTACTTCGTCGGCACCTACCTCCAGCAGTCGAGCGACTATCGGCTGTACTTCGTGAACCCGATGGAGACCGAGATCCTCGGGCAGCCGGCGTACGCGAGCCTGAAGGACCTGCCCGAGGTGCCCGACATCGTCGTGGTGTTCCGCCGCGGCAGCGACATCCCGAGCGTCATCGACGACGTCGTCGCGGTCGGCGCGAAGACGATCTGGGTGCAGCTCGGCATCTGGAACCAGGAGGCCGCGTACTCCGGCGAGGAGCAGGGGCTCACCGTCGTCATGGACCGCTGCATCAAGGTCGAGCACGCGCGCTTCCACGGGGGGCTCCACCTGCTCGGCTTCGACACCGGGCAGATCACGAGCCGCAAGACGCTGCGCTGAGCCCGGCGGCCCGCCGCCCGCAGGATGAGCGGGTCGGCACCCCGTCCAGAGGGGCGTGCCGACCCGCTCGTCCTGTCGGAGCACCACGTGCCCGGGAGGGCTACGCTGGGCCGATGGCCCGCGAGCTCGACTTCTCGACCGACCCCGACCGACTCGACCGCGAGCTCGTGCATCGCTGGCTCTCGGAGCACGCGTACTGGGCGCTCGGCCGGCCGCGATCGACGCAGGACGCCGCGATCGACGGGTCGATGAACTTCGGCGTCTACGACCGCGAGACGGGCGCCCAGCTCGCCTACGCCCGCGTCGTGACCGACCGGGTGACGTTCGGCTGGCTCTGCGACGTGATCGTGGACCCCGCCTCGCGCGGCGAGCGCCTCGGCGTCTCGCTCGTCGAGTACGTGCTCGCCGAACTCGACGCACTCCACCTCAAGCGCGTGGTGCTCATCACGGGCGATGCGCACGGCCTCTACGAGAAGTTCGACTTCGCCGCGCTCGAGCGCACCGACGACTGGCTGGCGCGAGTCGGCCCCGACCCGAACGTCTGAGGGCGGGCTCAGGCCGCGTCGACGCCGGCGTCGCGACCATAGGCGAGCATCTGGAACCCCGAGCCGTCGGGCCGCACGAATCGGTACTCGCGCTCGTGCAGGCGGGTGAAGCCGAGGCGGTCGTAGAGCCGCTGCGCGCCGAGCATGTCGGGGCCGGTGTTGAGCACCACCCGATCAATCCCCCGAAGTCGGGCGAGCGCCAGGACATGGCGCACGAGGGTCTCGCCGATGCCGCGGCGCCGGGCGGCGGGTGCGACGCCGAGGAAGCGGAAGTCGAGCTCGCCCGCGTGCGCGACCGGCGACATGGTGGCGCCCGCGCGGGGCGTCGTCGCGGTGCCGAGCAGCTCCCCCGTTGCCGCGTCGGCGGCGACCCACACCTGGTGCGCGCGAGCCCGCTCGGCGACCGCGACGATGTCGGCCCGGTAGCGGGGGTTGAGCTCGAAGTCCGCCGCATAGGCCGACTCGACGAGTTCGGCCACGGCATCGGCCTCGTCGGCGCGCATCAGCCGTACGACGACGTCCTCGCGCCGCTGCAGCGGATACCGGTAGGCGAGCGAGTCGACGTCGGCGCCGACGGCGGCATCGCGCTCGGCGTCGCGTTCGAAGCCCAGCCGTTCGTACAGCGCCTGGGCGCGGAGGTTGCGGGTGCCCGTGTCGAGCACGAGCGCCGCCGCACCCCAGCCGAGCGCCTCCTCCAGACTCGCCCTCGTGAGTGCGGCGCCGAGACCCGATCCCTGGGCACCGGGATCGACCGAGATGAGTCGGACCTCGGCCTCGCCGGGCCGCGCGACCCTCGAGTAACGGCTGCTCGCGCGGAGCACGCTCGCGGTGCCGACGACCCCGCCCTCGGCGTCGACGGCGACGAGCACGGCGCCGTCGGCCGCGCGCCCGGCCGTGTCCGCCTCGAATGCCGCTCGCTCCGCACCCTTGGGCAGGTGGCCGTAGGGGCCCGCGGCGAACGCACGGACGATGAGGGCCGCCTCCGCCTCGGACTCGCCCGTGCGAACCGGTCGGATCGTGGTGCCGTCGAGCGCTGGGCGTACGGAGTCGTTCGTCATCGTCAGCCAGCCTATTCGCGTGCGAGGCGCCGACGTCGCGGATGCTGCCGACGACGTGCGCGGGAACGGCTCACGACGCACGAATCTGCGATGCCCCGAGGCATCCGTGCGCGCGAAGCGGCGTAGCCTTGAGGGGTGACAGCGTTCGTCTCTGCCCTCGATCTGTTCTCGATCGGGATCGGCCCCTCGAGTTCGCACACCGTCGGCCCCATGCGGGCGGCTCGAATGTTCGTCGAGGCGCTCGACGAACAGGGCGCCCTCGGTGCGGTGACGCGCGTCTCGTGCTCGCTCTACGGATCGCTCGGCGCGACCGGGCTGGGCCACGGCACCCCCGACGCGGTCGTCGCGGGGCTCGCCGGCCTCGAACCCCACGACTGCGACCCCGACGACGTACGCGGCGCCTGGGCGCGGCTCGACGCGTCGGGCCCCGACGGCGCCGAGGCGCGGCTCTTCGGCCGTCACCCGATCAGGCTGCGGCAGAGCGACATCTCGCTCGAGCCCCGCACGCGCCTGCCCGGCCACCCGAACGCGATGACGCTGCAGGCCTTCGGCGACGGGCCGCTCCCGATCGCCGAGGAGACCTACTACTCGGTCGGCGGCGGCTTCATCCGCCGCGAGGGCGACGCCCCGAGCGAGGCCGAGGCGCTGCGCCACCCGCTCCCCTATTCGAACGCGGCCGAGCTCCTCGCCCTCTGCGAGGAGCACGGCGTCTCCTTCTGCGACATCGCCCGTCACAACGAGGTCGCGGTGCACGGCGAGGCCGGCATCGACGAGGGCCTCGATGCGATCTGGGCGGCGATGGCCGAGTGCGTCGCGCACGGCATGGGCACCGAGGGCACCCTGCCGGGCGGACTCAAGGTGAAGCGCCGCGCGCCCGAGGTGCGTCGCCGGCTCGAGGCCTACGACCGCGACGAGATCGAGGCCCTGCACCACCGCGACACCTCGACGGAGTGGCTGCACGCCTTCGCCCTCGCCGTGAACGAGGAGAACGCCTCGGGCGGTCGCGTCGTCACCGCGCCCACGAACGGCGCGGCCGGCATCATCCCGGCGGTCGGCCACTACTACCTGCGCTTCGTCCCCGGTGCGGATGCCGCGGGCATCCGCCGTTTCCTGCTCACGGCCTCGGCCATCGCGAGCCTCGTGAAGAAGAACGCCTCGATCTCGGGTGCCGAGGGCGGATGCCAGGCCGAGGTCGGCTCCGCCTGCGCGATGGCCGCGGGCGCGCTGTGCGCGGTGCTCGGGGGTACCCCCGGGCAGATCGAGAACGCCGCCGAGATCGCGATGGAGCACCACCTCGGGCTCACCTGCGACCCGGTCGCCGGGCTGGTGCAGGTGCCCTGCATCGAGCGCAACGCGATCGCCGCGTCGACGGCGGTCTCCGCCGCGCGCCTCGCGTTGCACGGCGACGGCACGCACCTCGTCTCGCTCGACACCGTGATCGAGACGATGCGCCAGACCGGCATCGACATGATGACGAAGTACAAGGAGACGAGCGAGGGCGGTCTCGCGGTGAACGTCATCGAGTGCTGACGGGCCCCGTGTCCCCCAGACGGGGACTCTCCCGGCGACGCGGCGCTTCTGTCAAAGTTCTCCCATGGAAAGCGACCCGACGCTCGACCCGTCCTTCTTCTACGGCGCCGGCCTCCTCGGCCTCGTCATCGGCCTCGTGATCTACCTCGCCGTCCTCGCGCTCATGCTGTGGATCGGGTACGTGATCATCAAGGCCGCCGTGCGCAACGGCCTGCGCGAGCACACGATGTGGCTGGAGAGTCGCAGGGGGCCCCTGCGCTGACCCGGTCCCACCGCCCCGCCGGCCCGTCGGCACGCCGCGGCGATGACGCGGCGCGGCGCCCCGTGACGGCTCGTGTCGACCGCCGTCGACCCCGCCGATGCCCGCGGCTACCGTGGCGGGCATGACCACGCCCGTCCCCCGCATCCCCCTCGAACTTCCCGACGACCTCGTCTCGACCGATTGGCTCGCCGAGCACCTGCACGACGAGCGACTCGTCGTGGTCGACGTCAGCGTGCTCGGCATCGACAGCCCTTCAGGGTTCCGCTGGGTGAGCGGGCTCGACGACCACCTCATCGAGGGGCACGTGCCCGGCGCGATCTTCGCCGACCTCATCGACGAGCTCTCCGAACCGGGCCCCTACACCTTCACACGCCCGGGCCTCGAGCGACTCGCCCGCGCGCTGCGGGCGCTCGGCATCGACGACGGCACCGCGGTCGTCGCCTACGACGCCTCGATCGGGCACTGGGCGGCCCGGTTCTGGTGGCTGCTGCGCTCGGCGGGCTTCGCGAACGTCGCGGTGCTCGACGGCGGGCTCGCGGCGTGGCGGGCGGAGGGGCGCGAGCTCGAGACGGGATTCCGCACGCCGCGGGCAGCGGGCGAGCCGACGCTCGCCCCGCAGGCGGGGTACTGGGCCGAGGGCGACGAGGTGCGTCGGATCGTGCGCGCCGAGGCCGCGGGCGTCCTGGTCTGCGCGCTGCCGCCTGCGGACTTCCGCGGCGAGAGCGGGCGTCGGGCCCGTCCGGGCCACATCCCCGGAAGCGTCAACGTGCCGGTCGGCTCCCTCGTGGCGCAGGAGACCCGTCGGTCGCTCACGGGCGATGCGCTCGCCGCGCGCCTGGCCCCGGCGACCGGCGGCGGTGCGGCCCCGATCATCGTCTACTGCGGCGCCGGCATCGCGGCCGCTGGCACGGCGTTCGCGCTGCGGCGGGCGGGACGCAGCGCTGCGATCTACGACGGCTCGCTCGAGGAGTGGCTCGCCGACCCCGAGGCGCCGCTCGTCACCCTCGCCTGAGCGCGAAGTCCCGGTCGTGCCGGGCGGGGGCGACGAGCGCGCCGGTCGGATGCCGGGCGTTCAGCAGGCGCAGCTGATGCCTCCGACGCGGACGGCGGGCGAGCCGCCGAGCCCGGTCGAGCCGACGTTCGTGAGCGGGTCGGCGGCGAGCTGCTCGAGCCCGTCGGCCGTCTCGTACGCGAAGCCCTCACGCACCCAGTACTCGAAGCCGCCGATCATCTCCTTCACGGGGTGCCCGAGCCGGGCGAACTCGAGCGCGGAACGCGTGGCCCCGTTGCATCCGGGGCCCCAGCAGTAGACGACCACCGCGGTGCCCGGCCCGACGAGCGCGGTGCCCTCCTCGGCGATCCGGCGGCGCGGCAGGTGCACGGCACCCGGCACGTGGCCCTGCGCCCACGCCTCGTCGCTGCGCGTGTCGATGAGCACGAAGCCCGAGCCGCCCTCGTCGAGCGCGGCGGCGACGTCGGAGACATCCGCCTCGACCGCCAGACGACCGGCGAAGTGCGCGATCGCCGCTTCGGGCGAGGCGACCGTGTCGAACAAGCGGGTGACGGGGGCGGTGAGTTCGGTCATGCGCCCAGACTGCCAGCCGGAGCGACGCAGAGCGCAGGGAATTCGCGCCATTCCGCCGCGAGATCCGGCCAGCGATCCGGCGCGGCCGGCCGGTACGGAGCGAGCCCGACCGGCACCGGCGGGCCGGACCGGACCGTCAGGCGGACTCGGCCGGGGCGAAGAACGCGGTCACCGCCGCACCCAGCGCGGCGAGGTCGTCGACGTGCGCGAGCTCGCGGGCCGAGTGCATCGAGAGCAGGGGCACCCCGACGTCGACCGTGCGGATGCCGAGCCGGGTCGCCGCGAGCGGCCCGATCGTCGAGCCGCACGGGATCGCGTTGTTCGACACGAAGGGCTGGGTCGGCACGCCGGCCTGTCGGCACACGCCCGACCACAGGGCCGAGCCGACGGCGTCGCTGGCGTAGCGCTGGTTGGCGTTGAGCTTCAGCAGGGGGCCGCCGCCGAGCACCGGACGGTTGGCGGGGTCGTGCCGCTCGGGGTAGTTCGGGTGCACGGCGTGGCCGGCGTCGGAGGAGAGGATCCACGACGCGGCGAACGCACGACGGCGCTCGTCGTCGCGGGCGCCGACGCCCGCGGCGATCCGCACCAGCACGTCCTCGAGCATGGGGCCGCTCGCCCCCGAGCGCGACTCCGAGCCCAGCTCCTCGTGGTCGAAGGCCGCGAGCACGCTGACGTGCGCGGCGTCGGCGGGGGCGGCGAGGAGCGCCACGAGCCCGGCGTAGACGGAGCTCAGGTTGTCCATGCGGCCGGAGGCGAACAGCTCGCCCGAACGGCCGAACCGCGCGGGCGCCTGCGTGTCGGCGACGAGCACGTCGTGCCCGACGATCGTCGCGCCGGGGACTCCGGCGAACCGGGCGAGCTCGGCGAGCAGGTCGGCCTCGTCGTCGCCGACCACGCCCCAGACCGGCTGGGTGTGGCGCTGCTTGTCGAGGGTGAGCCCCTTGTTCACCTCGCGGTCGAGGTGGATCGCGAGCTGCGGGATGCGCAGCATCGGCCCGGTGCGCACGAGGTGCAGCTCGCCGTCGTCGGTCGCGATGCGGCCGGCGAGCTCCAGCTCGCGGTCGAGCCACGAGTTGAGGAGCGGCCCGCCGTAGACCTCGACGCCCGCCTGCAGCACGCCGTCGCCTCCGGTGGACGGGTTCGGCTTGAGCTTGAACGACGGCGAGTCGGTGTGCGCGCCGAGGATGCGGAACGGCGTGACCGGGCCGGCCCCCTCGGGCTGCACCCACGCGATCACCGCGCCGTCGCGCACGACCACCCGACGGCCGGGCGTCGCCGGCCAGGCCGCCGTCTCGTCGAGGCGGTCGAAGCCCGCGGCCTCGAGCCGCCGCGCGACCTCGGCGGCCGCGTGGTACGACGAGGGCGAGGCCTGCACGAATGCGGCGAAGTCCTCGATGTAGGCGACGGTCGTGATCACGGGCGTGGCGTCAGGCATGCCTCCATCCAACACCGCCGACCCCCGCGACGACGAACCGGGGCTCGGGTCGGGCTGCGCACGACTCCGGTCGAGGCGCGTCGGGCTCAGGCGAAGCGCACGACCGCCTGCAGCCTCGAGCGGACCTCCATCACCTCGGTGCCCCCGAGGTGCGCCGAGCCCGGCAGCCCCTCGCGCACGGCGCTCGCGAGACGCGAACTGCGCACGAGCGCGACGATCGCCCCGCGGTTCGTGCCGCCGAACTCGATCGGCTCGGCGGCGTACTGGTCGGGCACGACGACGACGAGCGCCGTCGGCCTGACCTTGGCGGCCTTGCCGATGGCCTTCGCGCGCGCCGCGAGCGCCCGGATCGGTCGTTCGCCGCCGAGCGCCTCGCCGACGAGCTCGCCCCGCTTGAGCGCGACGGGCCCGCCCCAGTCCTCCGACTGGATCGCGAAGAGACCCGTCGGGCCGAGCACGAGGTGGTCGAGCTTCGGTGGCAGGCCGTGCCCAGCGGCGTCGGTCGCGAGGTCGTGCCAGATCGTGTAGGCGATGCCGAGCGTCGACAGCGAGCGCGCGGTCGACTCCTCGGCGAGCGCATCGGCGAGCACGTGCCGGATGTCTCGGGGGGCGCTGCGGACGAGCGCCGGGTCGTACGGGTCGGCCAGCGGCACGCCGCGCCCCACCCACTCGCGGATGAGCCCGAGGTACCGCTCGCGGGAGAGTCCGCCGGGGTGGCCGTGCGATCGGGCGAGCGGCCGCGAGTCCCGCCGCGGCCGGGGCGCGGCGGGTGCCCACGTCGCCCGCGTCGGTGCGGCGACCCCGCCGGAGCCGCGGTCGAACGCCGCCCGGGCCGAGGGCGTCCCGACGAGCGCCCATGCGCGCTGCACCGCGTGGAAGCGGGCCGGGTCGCCGCCGGTGTCGGGGTGGGCCACGCGCAGCGCGCGCCGGTAGGCCGCGCGGAGCTCCGTGGCATCCGCGTCGGCTGCGACGCCGAGCACCTCGTACGGTGAGTCGGAGAGCGGGGAGTCGGGCATGGGCTCGCTTTCGATCTGCGACCACGACAATACCCCGGCGCGCTGCGCCGCGGGTCTAGACTGCGGAGCAATCCGGCCCGCCGGGCCGCACAAGCGCCGGGAGGCCGCGATGCTCGTGGAGGTCAACTACTGGGCGGTGGTCGTCGCGACGCTCTCGACGATGCTCGTCGGCTCGGTCTGGTACACGCCGAAGGTCTTCGGCAACTACTGGATGCGCGTCGCAAAGGTCGACGACTCGGGCGACCGCGGAGCCGTCGGCCCCATCCTCACCACCCTCATCGTGAGCTTCATCTCGGCGTGGGTGCTCGCGATCGCGGCGCAGATCGCGTGGACGGCGCTCGGCGGCAGCTACCTCGGCATCACGATGATGACCGGCCTGATGCTCTGGGCCGGGTTCACCGCCGCGCGCTTCATCACGCACGACGCCTTCGAGGGCCGTCCCCCGGGCCTGACCATCCTGAACATCGCGCACGAGCTCGTGACCGTCGTCGTGATGGCGCTCATCATCGGCGTGTGGCCGCCCGCCGGCACGGTCTAGCCGGCGCCCGACGACGCAGGGCCGCCGTCGCGGCGGCCCTGCGGCCGGCGGCGCGGCGGCCCTGCGGCCGGGTCAGGCGACCGGCACCGTCGCGGCCGACGTCTTGGCGATGGTGGGGTACCCGCTCAGCGCGCCGGTCACCTTCACGGTGATCGTCTTGCCCTTGTGCGTCGTCGTCGGTGTGAACGTCGATCCCGTCGCCCCGGTGATCGCGGTGCCCGCGGCGTACCACTGGTAGGTGAACGTCGTTCCGGTCGTCCACGTGCCGGGCTTCGCGGTAAGCGTCGAGCCGACCTTGACGGTGCCCGAGATCGTCGGCGTCGCGGTCGTCGCGACCTTCGCCGTCGCCGCCGACGTCTTCGACACCGTGGCGTAACCCGACAGCGCGCCCTTGACCGCGACCGTGATCGCCTTGCCCGCCTGCGCGCTCGTGAGCTTGAAGGTCGACGCCGTCGCCCC
>NZ_JBHVTD010000001.1:365241-1101036 GCF_042884835.1 Agromyces sp. NPDC058104
ACCGTGGCGTAACCCGACAGCGCGCCCTTGACCGCGACCGTGATCGCCTTGCCCGCCTGCGCGCTCGTGAGCTTGAAGGTCGACGCCGTCGCCCCGGCGATCGCGGTGCCCGAGGCGTACCACTGGTAGGTGAACGCGGTGCCCGTCGTCCACGTGCCGGTCTTCGCCGTCAGGGTCGAGCCGACTGCCGCCGTGCCCGAGATCGTCGGCGTCCCGGTCGTCGCGACCTTCGCCGTCGCCGCCGACGTCTTCGACACCGTGGCGTAGCCCGACAGCGTGCCCTTCACCGCGACCGTGATCGCCTTGCCCGCCTGCGCGCTCGTGAGCTTGAAGGTCGACGCCGTCGCCCCCGTGATCGCCGCACCCGACGCGTACCACTGGTAGGTGAACGCAGTGCCCGTCGTCCAGGTGCCGGTGTTCGCGGTCAGGGTGGAGCCGACCGCCGCCGTGCCCGAGATCGTCGGCGTCCCGGTCGTCGCGACCTTCGCCGTCGCCGCCGACGACTTGACCGCACGGGTGTTGCCGCCGACCTTGCCCGTGACGAGCACGGTGACGGTCTTGCCCGCCTGCGCGCTCGTGAGCTTGAAGGTCGACGCGGTCGCCCCCGTGATCGCGGTGCCCGACGCGTACCACTGGTACGTGAACGCCGTACCGGTCGTCCACGTGCCGGGCTTCGCCGTCAGGGTCGAGCCCACCGCAGCCGTGCCCGAGATCGTCGGCGTCGCCGCCGCGTAGCCGTCGGTCTGCACGAGGATGCCGGCGCTGCGGGCCGAGCTCGGGTGGTAGCCGGGCAGCGTGGCCGTGACCAGGACGGCGACGAGCCGGCCCTGCTGCGCCGACGTCAGCGTGAGCGTCTTGCCGGTCGCGCCGGAGATGTTCCCCGACGAGTTGTACCACTGGTAGGCGAACTGCGTTCCCGGCGCCCATGCCCCGGGCGACGCCGTCAGCGTCGCGCCGACGACACCGGTGCCCGTGACCAGCGCGGTGCCCGGCGTGAGCGTTCCCTTGTCGACCGTGCCGATGACCGCGGTGTCCCACGTCGGCACGAAGCCGGCCTTGCGCCCCTCGACCCGCACGCTGAGCTGCTTGCCGAGCACGTCGGCCGTCGGCGTGTACGTCGCCGTGGTCGCACCGGCGATCGCCGTCTCGCCCGCGTACCACTGGTACGACACGGTGTCGGGCTGGGTCTGCCAGCTCGCCGTGACCTTGACCGGCGTGCCGACCACGCGGGGGTAGCTGACCGAGAGGTCGGGCATCCACAGCGCCGCCGACACGTCGGCGTCGAAGCCGCTCAGCGCGGCGCCCGCACCGAGTTCGACGGGCGTCGCCGTGTCGACCGTGCGCTGGAGCTTCCAGTACTGGTCGGGGTAGGTCCCGGTGTTGAACTGGAGCGCGTAGGTTCCGGCGGCGAGGCCCTCGAGGGCGTACGGGCCGTCGGCGTCGACGTGCACGTACGCGGCCGACGACCATGCGCCCGCCGCGTCCTGCTGCAGCGCGATGACGTTCGCTCCGCCGGCCGGAACGCCCGTGAGCGTCCCAGAGATCGTGGACTCCTCGACGAGCGTGTCCGCGCCGGCGGGTTGCGCCGAGAAGCCGATGGCGGAGAGCACGAGCGCGATCACCGCGCCGATGACGATCGCGGCGCGCGGACGCGCCGACACCTGAGCATTCAAGCGATGCCTCCCAGCATGCAGGCCGCGACCGGCCCGGCACGGTCGCGAAGCGGGCGGTCAGCTCAGCCGGGTCGGCCCATTCTCACACAAGCGGAGGAAGCCCTCCGCTCGTCGACCGGCGATCATGGCCGCTCGTCGACCACCGGCACGAGCAGCCCGCCGACCACGAGCTCGCGCAGCTGCGGTGCGAGCTCGCGCCACAGCTCGGCGGGATCGACCTCGAGGAGCTGCGCGATCGCATCCGAGATCACGCCGGCGGGCAGCTCGCCGTCGGCCGCCCCCGCGAACGCGGCGAGCGCGGTGCCCGCATCGACCGCCCGACCGAAGCCGCCGCCCTGGCGCAGCAGGATGACCGTGGGCTGCTCGGCGCCGGGCCAGTGGTGACGCTCCTCGGTGACGTCGGCGGCGACGGCGAGCATGAGCGCCCGCAGGGCCCCGTCGTCGAGGTGGGCCAGCAGGTCGTGGGCGGCGAGCGACTTCGCGAGATGGCCGCCGAGACCGGCCGGGTTCGACCCGATGGCCCCGTGCCGGCGCTCGACGCGGGCGAGCGGCGCCGACCCGGCCGTCGGGTTCGCCGACGAGGCGTCCCCGTCGTCCGGCCGGCGCAGCAGCACGTAGCCGAACCCGACGTGATCGACGCCGCGGGCCTCGAAATCGTCGAGCCAGGCGTCGTACAGACGGTCGAACTCGGGCGTGCCCTGACGGGTGCCGCCGTCGCGGATCCACGTCTCGGCGTACTCGGCGACGGCCTGGACCTCGCGCTCGACGAACCAGTGCTCGAGGCCGTCGGCCCATGCGGCGGCGCGCTCGAGCCCGTCGGCATCGCCGCGATACTCCCAGTTCGCGAGCAGCTGGGCGACGCCACCCGGTTCGAGGTGCTCGGCCGCACCGCGCACCACGGCCTCGACGAGCGCGTCGCCGACCATTCCCCCGTCGCGGTAGTCGTACTCGGGCACGCCCTCGGTGCGCGGCGTGATCACGAACGGCGGATTCGACACGATGCGGTCGAAGCGCTCCCCCGCGACGGGCTCGAAGAGGCTGCCGAGGCGCAGCTCGACGCCCTCGACGCCGTTCAGCCGGAGATTCAGCCCGGCGAGGACGAGGGCGCGCTCGGAGATGTCGGTCGCGACGACCTCGTCGGCGAACCGCGACGCGTGCATGGCCTGGATCCCGCAGCCGGTGCCGAGGTCGAGGACCCGTCGTGCGGGCGTCGGCAGCATGAGTCCCGAGAGCGTCGTCGAGGCGCCGCCGACGCCGAGCACGTGGTGCTCGCCGAGGGCGTGCCCGAGGGCGAGCTCGCCGAGGTCCGAGAGGATCCACCATTCGACCGCACCACGCTCGTCGACGAAGGCGTAGGGGCGCAGGTCGAGGGCGGCGGAGACGCGACCGTCCGACTCGCGCACGAGGCCGAGCTCGGCGGCGCCGTCGACGCCGAGCGTCGCGAGCGCCTCCGCGACCTCGGGGACGGGCACCGGGAGTCCGAGCACGAACAGCTCGGCGAGCGCGGCGAGCGGTGCGGATGCCCCGTGCTCGCCCCGGCGGGCGTCGAGCACCCGCCGGGCGGGCACGCGCTCGCCCCGATGCAGGGCCTCGGCCGCCTCCCCGCCCCAGAGCCGCTCGAGGGCGTCGACGGTGTACCCGGCCCGCCGGAGGTCGTCGGCGAGGCGGGCCAGGAGTTCGGTGCTGCGCGCGGGATCCACCCGACCATTCAAGCGCAGCCCGCCGGCGGGCGCGGTCAGCGGGCGGCGGGCGCCGCCTGGAGGAGCTCGAGGAGCAGCGGGAACGGCCCGAAGCCGTCGTCGATCGTGAGATGCCCGCCGCCCTCGACGACGATCCGGTCGAGCCCGAACCGGGCCGCCAGGCCTTCGGCCTCGACCGGCGAGTACTCGTCATCGTCGCCGGCCACCACCACGGGGGGCTCGAGGCTCGCCGCGGCGAGCGCGGCGCGCAGTCCGGGTTCGACCGCGGCTGCGGCGTCCGCCGTGCGGCCCTCGCCCGCGCCCGACACGGCCGGATTCGTGACGGCGAACGACGCGATCTCGGGGATCGTGGCGAGCACCGCATCCGACGGCGGTGCGACCAGCACCACGCGCCGCGCGGTGGGGACGTCCCGTCCGGCGGCGGCGCGCGCGGTCGCGTGCGCGACCCAGAGCAGGCAGCCGAGGCTGTGCGCGACGACCGTGAGCTGCTCGGGGTCGGTTCCGCGCAGTTCCGCCTCGAGCGCCGCGAGCCAGTCGGCCCTGAGCGGCGCGTCGGGTTCGGGCAGCTGCGGATACCGCACCTCGTGGCCGA
Organism: Agromyces sp. NPDC058104; assembly: GCF_042884835.1. Lineage (NCBI taxonomy): Bacteria > Bacillati > Actinomycetota > Actinomycetes > Micrococcales > Microbacteriaceae > Agromyces > Agromyces sp. NPDC058104. Next base: position 369,207 of record NZ_JBHVTD010000001.1, read on the forward strand.
GCCCGCGCAGCTCGGCGGCGAGCCAGCGCTGCCAATGCCCCTCGGGCCGGCGATTCTGCCAGCCGTGCAGGATGAGCACCTCGGCCATGGCATCCCTCCGTCCGCGGGCGCGACTCGCCCACGACGCCCATTCAAACCCGCGGCGACACCTGGGCGCACGGAGCGCGTCATACGCGCGTCATCTGCGCGACATCCCGGATTGCGCCCCGTAACCCGAGCGTCACACGGTGCGCGTAGCGTAGGCGTACGATCGTGGCAGCGAGGGGAGGGCGCACAATGGCAGAGTCACCGGCACCGGCACTCGAACGCCTGCGCCAGGACGCACGCGACGAGCTCGCCGCGCTCATCGAACTGCGCTGCCGGCTCGGCGAAGACCCGTGGGAGTTCCTGCCCGAGCTGCCCTCGGTCGACGAGCAGGTCGTGGCCACCCTCCGCGAGGACCGCCTGCGGTCGGAGGAGTGGGGTCCTGCCCGTTCGCGGGCCTACCACCCCGCCGCACGACAGGGCGAGGCCGCCCGCTTCGAGTTCGACCTCCTGCGCGGCATCGCGCTGGAGCATCCCGAATTGAGCACCGCCGTGTGGTCGGTGCTCGACCGCGTGCCCGCCGGCTGGTGAGCGCCCGGCCGGGCCGCGCCGTCGCTCAGGCCGGGTCGGCGAGCGATTGGGCGCGGCGCCGTTGCACGCGCATCCACGTGAAGAAGCCGAGCAGCGTGAACGCGCCGTAGAACACGTACATCAGCGCCGAGGCGTAGTACCCCGCCGAGACGAGCAACGGCACGCCGACGATGTCGACGGCCACCCAGATGAGCCAGAACTCCGTCCAGCCCTTCGCCATGCCCCAAGTCGCGAGGAGCGAGCCCATGAAGATCCAGGCGTCGGCCCACACCGGCTCGAACGAGCCGAGGGCGCGGAAGATCGGGGTCAGCACGAGCGTGCCGCCGACGAGGAGCCCGACGAGCAGCAGCCGCTCGCGCCCGCTCGCCCATCGCGGGTCGACCGCCGATGCCCCCACCGCGGCATTGCGGTGCCTGGACCACTGCACCCAGCCGTAGATCGAGACGCAGATGAACATCACCTGGCGCGCCGCCTGGCCCAGCAGGTTGACCGGATTGGGAGTGTCGAAGACCGCGCCGAGGAACACCGTGAAGAGCAGCGCGTTGCCGATGATGCCGACCGGCCACGCCCACACCTTGCGCCGCAGCCCGCCGAGCGCGCTCGCGAGGCCGAACAGGTTGCCGACGATCTCGCGCCAGAGGATCACCTGGTCGCCGATGACGAGCTGGGCGTCGAAGAGCCACTCGATCGGGTTCACGGCGCGGCCGACGTGCCGTTCGCCTCGGCCTCGGCGTCGGCCGCGGCCGCTCGTGCGCGACGGCGACGCGCGCGGAGTGCTTCGATCGCACGCCAGCCGAGGAGGAAGACCGCGAGCGTCACCGTCGCGACGACGATGAATGCCGGGTCGGTTCCCTGACCCGAGGCCGCGCGGAGGGCCATGCCGCCCGCGACGGTCACCACCCACACCACGACGCCGGTGGGCCAGAGCGCGAGCGGCCGGCGCCAGGCGAGCGAGACGAGCCAGCCGGCGGCGAGCGCGGCGAGGAACGGCCACCCCGTCTGCCAGACGCCGGAGAGGTCGACGCCCTCGGCGTGGCTGCGGCGCCCGATCACCACGAAGAGGAGGACGAGAACGGCGTCGACGAGGAACGCGGCGACGGCGCCCGATGCGGTCGGTCGGGCCGAGGCGGACGAGCCCGCGGCCTGCGGGGCGCTCTGGCGATTCACCCCTCAATCGTAGAGCCCGGTGGGGCCGGCGCGATCGCCTGCCCCACCGGACTCGTCCGAGTGCGCCCCGGGGTCAGAGCACCTTCGAGAGGAAGGCGCGGGTGCGCTGGTGCTGCGGGTTCGAGAGCACCTCGCGCGGGTCGCCCGACTCGACGACCACGCCGCCGTCCATGAAGACCAGCGTGTCGGCGACCTCGCGGGCGAAGCCCATCTCGTGCGTCACGACGATCATCGTCATGCCGCTCTTCGCGAGCTCCTTCATGACCTCGAGCACCTCGCCGACGAGCTCGGGGTCGAGTGCCGAGGTGGGCTCGTCGAAGAGCATCAGCTTGGGCTCCATCGCGAGCGCCCGGGCGATCGCGACGCGCTGCTGCTGGCCGCCCGACAACTGCGACGGGTAGTAGTCGCTGCGCTCGGCGAGGCCCACGCGAGCGAGCAGTTCGAGCGCGCGCGCCTTCAACTGCGCCTTCGGCAACTGCTTCTTCAGCAGCGTCGGCGCCAGCATCACGTTCTCGACCGCCGTCATGTGCGGGAAGAGGTTGAAGCGCTGGAACACCATGCCGATGTCGCGACGCTGCTTCGCGGCGTCCTTCGGGTGCAGCTCGTAGATCTTGTCGCCGTGCTGACGGTAGCCCACGAGCTGGCCGTCGACCGACAGGCGGCCGGCGCTCACGGTCTCGAGGTGGTTGATGCACCGGAGGAAGGTCGACTTGCCCGAGCCCGAGGGGCCGACGAGGCAGAGCACCTCGCCGCGCTTGACCTCGAGCGAGATCGAGCGCAGCACGGTGTTCGAGCCGTACGCCTTCGACACCGCCTCCGCCTTCACCATGGGGGTCTCCGCGGCGTTCATGCGCCACCTCCTGGACGGTTCGAGGGCGGGACGACGCCCGGCAGCTCGCCGGGTTCGACGGCGGTGACCGCGCTGGTCTCGACCGTCGGCTTCTGCGGGGCCGGGCGCTGGTCGACGCCCTTCGCGTAGTGCTTCTCGAGGTAGTACTGGCCGACCATGAGCACCGAGGTGATGGCGAGGTACCAGATCGAGGCGACGATGAGCATCGGCACGGGCTGGTAGGTCTTGGCCGCGATGTCCTGCGTGCGGGTGAACAGCTCGAGCGTGAACGGCACCGCGATGACGAGCGAGGTCGTCTTCAGCATCGAGATCACCTCGTTGCCCGTCGGCGGGATGATCACGCGCATCGCCTGCGGCAGGATGACGCGGCTCATCGTGTGCCACCAGCCCAGGCCGAGCGCGGTGGCGGCCTCCTCCTGGCCGCGGTCGACGGCGAGCAGGCCGGCGCGCACGATCTCCGCCATGTAGGCGGCCTCGTTGAGCGCGAGGCCGATGATCGCGAGCGCGAAGTAGCTCAGCAGGTCGCTCGTGACGATGGAGATCCACGGCTCGTTGCCGGGGATGCCGACGTCGATCGACTTGTAGATGACGCCGACGAGACCCCAGAACACGAGCTGGACGTACACCGGGGTGCCGCGGAACAGCCAGAGGTACACCCACGCCACCGACTTGACGACGGGGTTCGGCGAGAGCCGCATGACGGCCAGCACGATGCCCAGGATGATCGCGATGACCATCGAGTACACGGTGAGCTGGAGGGTGTACCCGGCGGCTTCGACGACGCGCGTGTCGAAGAGGTACTTGCCGACCTCGGGCCAGTTGTACACCGGCCGGTTGACGGCTGCGTCGACCACGAAGAGGACGACGAGCAGGACGAGCACGACGGCGAGCACGATGCGCCAGGGGTGGCGCAGCTTGATGGCCTTGATCGCCTCGGGCGGCGTGTCGCTTCCGGTGCCGGCCGGCGGGGTCTCGGACCCCGCCGGCCGGGACTGCATGTCGGACATGACTGCGGTCGATTCCCGGATCAGTTGGTGGCGCCGTTGACGACCGCCTCGTCGACGGCCCCCGACTCGATGCCCGCGGCCGTCAGGATCTCGAGGTAGGTGCCGTCGTCGATGAGCGACTGCAGCGCGGCCTGCACGGCCTTCGTCATCTCGCCGCCCTTCTGCGTGGCGAAGCCGTAGGGCGCGGCGTCGAACATCTCGCCGACGGCCTCGAGCTGGCCGTCGAGCTTCGCGACCGCGTCGCCGGTGACCGGCAGGTCTGCCGAGAAGGCGTCGGCCTTGCCGTTGACGACGGCGTTGGTCACCTCGGGCTGGCCCTCGAACGGCAGGATCTCGATGGCGGGCTTGCCCGCGTCGACGCACTCCTGGCTGCGGGCGGGCAGCTCGTCGGTGTGCTGGATGGTGCCCGACTGCACGGCGACGGTCTTGCCGCACGCGTCGTCGGGGGTGATGTCGCTGCCGGCAGGAGCGGCCCACAGGCTGCCCGCGTTCAGGAAGTCGACGAAGTCGACCGATGCCTGGCGCTCGACGGTGTCGGTGAACGACGACGAGCCCATGTCGAGCGCCCCCTCCTGGATGCGGGGGATGATGCTGTCGAAGCTCAGGATCTCCCACTCGGGCTCGAGGCCGAGCTTGGCCGAGACGGCCTCGGCGAGCGTGACGCCCCAGCCGGTCGGGTTGCCGGCGTCGTCCTTGTACTCGTTCGGCGGGTACTCGGCGTCGGTGCCGATGCGCAGCACGCCCGAGTCCTTGACTTCGGCGGGCAGCAGGGCGACCGCGGCGTCGTCGGCCGTGATGGTGGTCGCGGGGGCGTCGCCTCCGGTGGAGCCGCCCTCGCTCTCGGAGTTGTTGACGCAACCCGTGAAGAGCAGTGCCGCAGCGGATGCGACGGCGACCGGCAGGAGAAGTCGGCGGATGTTCATGTTGGTACCTCTGTCGTCACGCGATCATTTGGGACAGGACGGCTGAGCGCAATCGCAGGGCTCCGTCGCCGTACGGAGAGAGCCTAGACCAACGCGAGGCGCACGCATGCATCTCTGCGGATCACGATTCGGCGGCGATTGGAAACGCGCGTTCTGCGCTGGTGAGACGCAAGATTCCGTACTTTCAGCGCGCGCCGCCGCACGGTCGCACGCATCAGCGCAGCGCGGCGGACGATCGATAGGCTTGGCGCACCGTGGGAAGCTACTCCGAACTGCTGAAGACCTCGGGCGTCGCACGCATCATCGCCGCCCAGCTGACGGCGCGCTTCCCGTTCGGGATGCTGTCGCTCGCCTTCCTCCTCCACGTCGAGCAGCAGACGGGCTCGTACGGCGCGGCCGGCCTCGTGCTCGCCGCGACGTCGATCGGGCAGGCCATCGCCGGCCCCTTCACGAGCCGGCTGATGGGGCGCTTCGGCATGCGCCCCGTGCTCATCATCACCCTCGTGGTCTGCGTGGCGGGCGTGGTCGCGATCGGGGTGCTGCCGCTGACCGTGCCCCTCTACATGGCGGTCGGCTTCATCGCGGGGCTCGCGACGCCGCCGGTGCAGCCCGCCGTGCGCACGATCTACCCCAAGATGGTGAACTCGCGCCAGCTCACGCCCCTCTTCTCGCTCGACGCGTCCGCGCAGGAGATCATCTGGGTGGTCGGCCCGGTCGTGACGACCTTCGTCTCCACCCAGATCGGCACCGTCTGGGGCATCCTGCTCGCCGCCGTCATGATGGTCGTCGGGGGCGCCTGGTTCATCTCCTCGCCCGAGCTCGGGCGGGTCCGGATCCCACGCTCGAAGCGCCGCCTCGGCGTCGTGCTGACCCGGCCGCCGGTGCTCCTCGCGACGGTCGTCGGCTTCCTGCTCATCGGCGCCTGCGCCGCGATCGAGGCCGGGGTGGTCGCGGTGTTCGGGCACGGCGGCGCCGAGGCGGGCATCGTGCTCGCCATCTTCTCGATCGGCTCGCTCGCCGGCGGGCTCTTCCTGGGCCACGTGCCGATCGGCCCGTGGTCGACGGCCCGCCGCATGTTCATCGTGTTCGCGGGTACCGCCCTCGCCGCGTTCGTCATGGACTTCTGGTGGCTCTCGATCACCCTCTTCATCGCCGGGATCGGCATCGCCCCGGCGCTCGCGGTGCTCTTCGCCATCGTCTCGGCGAGCGTGAAGTTCTCCGACACGGCCGAGGCGTACGGCTGGGTCGGCACGGGCCAGCTCATCGGCGCGGCGCTCGGCTCGGCGCTCGCCGGATTCCTCATCGACGGCTACGGCGCCCAGGGCGCGTTCTGGGCGGCGACCGGGCTCGCCTTCCTGGGCTTCCTGGTGCCGGCCCTCGCGCGGCGATGGCATCCCGACCTCCGCGGCCGCGACGCGAGCCCGATCCCCGACACCGAACCGGTGCCGCTGCAACCGAGTTAGAGACGGCACGATGACACGGAACCTCGACCCCGCACCGCTGCTGCCCCTCGCCGACGGCGCGGTCATCCCCCAGCTCGGCTACGGCCTCTACAAGGTGCCGGCCGCCGACGCGACGAGGCTCAGCCTCGAGGCGATCGACGCCGGGTACCGCCACCTCGACACCGCCGCCTTCTACGGCAACGAGCGCGAGGTGGGCGAGGCGGTGCGCGCGGCGCCGGTGCCCCGCGACGAGCTCTTCGTCACGAGCAAGGTGTGGAAGGACGACAACGGCTACGACGAGGCGCTGCACGCGTTCGACGCGTCGATGTCCCGGCTGGGGCTCGAGCAGCTGGACCTCCTCCTCATCCACTGGCCGGTGCCGTCGACCGGCCGCTACGTCGACACGTGGCGCGCATTCGTGCGACTGCAGGAGGAGGGGCGGGTGCGCTCCATCGGCGTCGCGAACTTCCACGCCCACCACCTCGAGCGGATCATCGGCGAGACGGGCGTCGCCCCCGTCGTGAACCAGGTGGAGCTGCACCCGTGGCTGCCGCAGACCGGGCTGCGGGCGTTCGACCTCGCCCACGGCATCCTGACCGAGGCCTGGTCGCCGCTCGCACGCGGGCGGGTGCTCGACGACCCGGTGCTCGCCGAGCTCGCCGCTCGACACGGCCGCACGCCCGCGCAGATCGTGCTGCGCTGGCACGTGCAGCTCGGCAACGTCGTCATCCCGAAGGCGTCCTCGCCCGAGCGGATCCGCGAGAACCTCGACGTCTTCGACTTCGAGCTGCGGCTCGGCGACCTCGCCGAGATCGCCGCGCTCGAGAGCGGCGAGCGGACCGGGCGCGACCCCGACGACGACTGAACGCAGCCGGTCGGTCACGGCGCGGTCACGGGACGGTCACGGCCTGATCACGGCCGAAATCCGATCGTGACCCGACTCCCAGCGGGCATTCAGACATCGCCTCCGCGGCCGGTCGTAGCCTGACCGCATGAGACGACTCGCTCCCGTGGCCGCGGCATCCGCGCTCACCGTTCTGCTCCTCGCCGGGTGCTCGATGGGTTCGGGCAGCGAGGATTCCGCCGTCCCCGAACCCGCGATGCCGATGCCCGCGGAGGGCGGCGGAGCCGAACAGCCCGCCGAGGAGGCGAACCCCGACGGCGACGGCGCGACGGCGACCCAGAGCGTCGTCACGACCGGACGGATGTCGATCACCGTCGACGATCCCCTCGCCGCCGCGGAGGACGCCGCCGAGCTGACCGGCGATGCGGGCGGGCGCGTCGAGAGCCGCAGCGAGCAGCCGGGCTCGGGTTCGGTGTCGCCCCGGGCCGAGCTCGTGCTCCGGGTGCCGGCCGACGAGCTCGACGCGGTCGTCGACGAGCTCCGCGAGTTCGGCGACGTCAACGGGGTCACGATGAACGAGTCGGATGTCACCGCGGAGCGGAAGGACCTCGACGCGCGGATCGAGGCGCTCGGCGCCTCCGTCGACCGTCTCGAGCAGCTGCTCGCCGAGGCGGTGTCGATCAGCGACCTCATCGCGATCGAGTCGGAGCTGACCACCCGCCAGGCCGAGCTCGACAGCCTCACGCAGCAACGCGACTGGCTCGCCGACCAGGTCGACTACTCGACGCTGAAGGTCGAGCTGATCACCGTCGAGACGGCGCCCGACACCGCCCCCGACGACTTCTGGAGCGGGCTCGCCGCAGGCTGGACGGCGCTCGTCGGGTTCGCCTCGGCCCTCGGCGTCGCCATCGGCGTGCTGCTGCCGTGGATCGCCGTGCTGCTCGTGCTCGCGGCGATCGTCGTCCTCGTGGTCGTGCTCGCGACCCGCGGTCGCCGCCGGGCCGGGGCCGCGGTCGCGCCGACGCCCGCAGCGCCATCGGCGCAGGCCGCCCCGGCGACGCCGTCGGCCCCGGAGCCCGCCGCTCCGGCGTCCTCCCCCGATGGCGATCGCCGGGCGTAGTCTGGCGACGTGAGCGCGACGACCGAGAATACGACGCCCCGATCCACGACGACGTCCCCGACGCCCGAGACGCTGCTCGGCGACGAGCTCCTCGAACGGTTCAGGACGAGGGCCGCCGAGTCCGACCGCGACAACGCCTTCTTCGACGACGACCTCGCCGAGCTCCGCGCGGCCGGCTACCTGACGGCGCTCGTGCCGGCCGAGTTCGGCGGGCTCGGCTGGTCGACGCTCGACGTCGTGCGGTCCCAGCAGCGGCTCGCGGGCGCGGCGCCCGCGACGGCGCTCGCGGTGAACATGCACCTCGTGTGGACAGGCGTGGCGAAGGTGCTCCGCGACCGCGGCGACGACACGCTCGAGTTCGTGCTGCGCGAGGCGGGTGCGGGCGAGATCTTCGGCTTCGGCATCAGCGAGGCCGGCAACGACCTCATGCTCTTCGGCTCGCGCTCCTCGGCCGAGCCCCAGCCCGACGGCGGCTACCGCTATTCGGGACGCAAGATCTTCACTTCGCTCTCGCCGGCATGGACGCGGCTCGGCACGATGGGGCTCGACAGCACCTCCCCCGACGCCCCGAAGCTCGTCTACGGCTTCATCGACCGCGAGGATCCCGATGTCAGGGTCCTCGACGACTGGGACACGATGGGCATGCGCGCCAGCCAGAGCCGGACGACGGTGCTGGACGGCGCGTACGCCCCGGCCGACCGCATCGTCCGCCGGCTCGACCCCGGTCCGAACGCCGACCCGCTCGTCTTCGGCATCTTCGCGAACTTCGAGCTGCTGCTCGCCTCGGTCTACACCGGCATCGGCGCCCGCGCCCTCGAGCTCGCCGTCGCCGCCGCGCACCGGCGCACCTCGATGAAGCACGAAGGCCGGCCGCTCGCGCACGACCCCGACATCCGCTGGCGCATCGCCGACGCGGCGCTCGCGTACGACGCCGTGCCACCCCAGCTCGAGTCCGTCGCGCGCGACCTCGACGGGCTCGTCGACCACGGCGCCGCCTGGTTCCCGAAGCTCGTCGGGGTGAAGGTGCGCGCGACCGAGACCGCGAAGCACGTCGTCGACCAGGCGGTGAGGGTGGCGGGCGGGTCCAGCTACTTCACCGGATCCGAGCTCGGTCGGCTCTACCGCGACGTGCTCGCGGGCGTCTTCCACCCCTCCGACGACGAGTCCGCCCACGCGACGGTGGCCAACGCGTGGCTCGGGCCCCTGCCCGAGTGAGCGCGCACGGCACCGGGCGCTCGGGGCACTGCCGCCCGGCTGGCTAGACTGGGGCAGGCGGCGAACGTCGCCAGCGCACACTGGAGGTCGTTGTGAACGTCGTCGCCACCATCATCGCCCTGGGACTCTTCGTCTTCGGCATGTGGGTCATGAGCATCGCTCCCGAGGTGGCGGGCTTCCAGGCCGCGACCTTCTTCTCCGGCATCCTCGCCGTCTCGCTCGCCCTCGCGATCCCGTTCCATGTCCTCGGCCGCGCCGACGACTGAGCGCGCCGCGATGACGCTTCCGGCGCACGACACCCGCGTCACCTACCCCGCAGGCGCCCTCGTCGAGCGCGCGACGGTGCTCCACGTCGAGCCGGCCGGTGACGGACTGCTCGCCGTCGTCACCGACGTCACGGGCTTCCACCCGGTCGACGCAGCCTGGCCCGACCAGCCCGCCGACGCGGGCACCATCACCGTCCTCGCCGACGGTGCGCCCCTGCCCGTGCGCGACGCGGTCGTCGCCGCGAGCGACGGCGAGGCGCTGCACCTCGGCGCCGACATCCCGGTGCGCAAGGGCACCGAGGGCTGGGCCTTCCTCGTCGCGCACCTCGTCGACGCGGGCTCGGCGATCGCCGAGGGCGACGACGTCGAGATCGCGGCGGAGGCCACGGTGCGCCGCGCCCTCTCCGCCGGGCACACGGCCTGCCACGCGGCATCCCTCGCACTGAACCTCGCGCTCGAGGGCCGCTGGTCCAAGCCGGCGCGCACCGACGCGCTCGGCCGCCCCGACTTCGACGGCATCGCGATCGCCTCGAGCACGATCGAGCCGCACGGCTCGCTCGACCGGTACCGGCTGAACAAGTCGCTGCGCCGCGCCGGATTCGACGTCGCCGGCCTCGCCGACGAGCTCGACGCCCTCGGCGCGGCCGTCACGGCCACGGTCGGCGAATGGGTCGCGGCGGGCTCCCCCGTGCGCATCGACCGCGACGGCGAGGGGCTCACCGACCGCAGGCGCTGGGTCGCCGAGCTGCCCGGCGGCACGGCCACGATCGCCTGCGGCGGCACCCACGTGGGCTCGCTGGCCGAGCTCGGCTCCGTCTCGGTCGCACTCAGCCTCGTCGACGACGCCGGCACGCCGGTGCTCGAGATGCGCACGCGCACCGGCGCCTGACGCGCACCCGCCCGGGCATCCAGCGCACCGGCGCCGCGCGGCCGAAGCACCGCCGAACGGGGTTACGATTACCGACGTGGGTATTCGCATCGAGAAGGTCGATCTGCCCGGGATCGGCGTGCGTCACGACCTCGTGACCGAAGCCGGGCGCCGCATCAGCGTGGTCTCGCATCGCGACGGCGAGCGCGACCTCGGCGTCTTCGACATCGACGACCCCGACGCGTGCCGCGATTCCGTCGCGCTGAACGACGACGAAGCCGCCGCGCTCGCCGACGTGCTCGGCGCCTCGGTGATGCTGAGCCGGCTGACGAGCCTCTCCGACGAGACGGCGGGCCTCTACACCGAGCAGATCGCGCTGCCCACCGACTCCCCCTACCTCAACGCCACGCTGGGCGACACGAAGGCCCGCACCCGCACGCACGCGTCGATCGTGGCGATCGTGCGCGACGGCGGCGTGATCCCCTCTCCGACGCCCTCCGAGTCCCTGCGCGCGGGCGACGTCATCGTCGTCGTGGGCACCCGCGAGGGGCTCGACGGCGTCTCGCGCCTGCTCGCCAACGGACCCGACTGACGCCGGGCCCGGTATGCATGAGACGACGCTCCTCCTCATCGAAGTCGGCGCGCTGCTTCTCGGCATGAGCCTGCTGGGGCGCCTCGCGCTCCTGATCGGCCTGTCGCCGATCCCCTTCTACCTCCTACTCGGCCTCGCGTTCGGCGACGGCGGATTCATCCCGTTCGACGCGAGCATCGAGTTCCTGCAGACGGGCTCCGAGATCGGCGTCATCCTGCTGCTCGCGCTCCTCGGGCTCGAGTACACGGCGAGCGAGCTCTTCGACAGCCTGAAGTCGGCGCGCAAGCCGGGCATCGTCGACGGGCTGCTGAACGCGCTGCCCGGAGCCGCGCTCGCGCTGCTCCTCGGCTGGGGGCCGGTCGCCGCGGTGGCGCTCGCCGGCGTCACCTGGGTCTCGTCGTCGGGCGTGATCGCGAAGCTCCTCCGCGACCTCGGGCGCCTCTCGAACCGCGAGACCCCGGCGATCCTGGGCGTGCTCGTCATCGAAGACCTGGCGATGGCGTTCTACCTGCCGGTGCTCTCGGCGATCGTCGTCGGCGTGAGCCTCTGGCAGGGCGCGGTCGCGGTCGCGATCGCCGTCGCAGTCGTCACGGTGATCCTCTACATCGCGCTCCGGCACGGGCACCTCGTGTCACGGCTCTTCCCGGCCGACCACGCCGAGCCGCTGCTGCTCGGCGTGCTCGGGCTCACGATGCTCGTCGCGGGCCTCGCGCAGGAGGTCTCGGTGTCGGCCGCGGTCGGTGCGTTCCTCGTCGGCATCGCCCTCTCGGGCCGGGTCGCGGCGAACGCCAGCCAGGTGCTCACCCCGCTCCGCGACCTCTTCGCGGCGACCTTCTTCGTCTTCTTCGGGCTCACGACCGACTCGTCGGCGCTCCTGTCGATGCTGCTGCCCGCCCTCCTGCTCGCCGCGATCACCATCGTGACGAAGCTGCTGACGGGCGCCTACGCCGCGAGGCGCGCCGGGGTGGGCACGCTCGGCCAGTGGCGCGCGGGCTTCTCGCTCGCCCCGCGCGGCGAGTTCTCGATCGTGATCGCCGGGCTCGCGGTGAGCGCCGGCGTCGAGCCGGCCATCGCCCCGCTCGCGACGGCGTACGTGCTCATCACGATCATCGCCGGCACCTTCCTGGCCCGGCTCCCGGATGCCCCGTGGTTCCGCGCCGCCGTGCGCGCCCGTCAGCAGCGCGCACGGCTGTCGGCCTGACGGCCGACGACCCGGCTACTCCCCCGGCTCGGCGTTCGCCACGGCGTCGGCGCGGTCGGCGCGCGCGAGCGCGGCGGCGGCATCGAGCTCTGCGTCGGCCGCGTCGGCCTCGGCGAGCAACTCGCGCACGCGCGGCACGACCTCGCTGCCGTATCGCTCGATGCTGCCCATCATCGCCTCGTGCGGCAGCGTGCCGTTCGAGTACTTGAGGTCGAAGCGCACGGCGCCGATGGTGCGCATCGCGGCGGCGATCTTGCGGGCGACCGTCTCGGGCGAGCCCGCGTAGAGCGCGCCGTGCGACGACGCCTCGGCCTCGAAGTGCTCACGGGTCACGGCGCCCCAGCCGCGCTCGCGTCCGATGCGGTCGATGATCACCTGGTAGTGGGGCCACAGCGTGTCGAGCGCGGCCTCGTCGGTGTCGGCGATGAAGCCCGGCGAGTGGATGGCGACCGGCTGCGCCGGCTTGCCGAACTGCGCGAGCGCCTTGCGGTAGAGCTCGGCGAGCGGCGCGAAGCGGGCCGGGCTGCCGCCGATGATGGCGAGCACGAGGGGCAGCCCGTAGTGGGCGGCGCGCACGACCGACTCGGGGCTGCCGCCGACGCCGACCCAGGTCTTCAGGTGTCCGTGCTCGACGGGCGGGTAGACGAGCTGGTTCTCGAGGGGCGGGCGCAGCGCGCCGGTCCACGTCACCGGCTCCTGTTCGAGCAGTGCGGCGAAGAGATTCAGCTTCTCCTCGAACAGCTCCTGATACTGGCTCAGCTCGAAGCCGAAGAGCGGGAAGGACTCGATGAACGAGCCGCGCCCGAGGATGACCTCCGCGCGCCCTCCGGAGAGGCCGTCGAGCGTCGCGAAGCGCTGGAACACCCGTACGGGGTCGTCGGAGCTCAGCACCGTCACGGCGGAGCCGAGGTGGATGCGCTCCGTGCGGCCGGCGATCGCGCCGAGCACGACCTCGGGTGCCGAGACCGCGAACTCGTGCCGGTGATGCTCGCCGATGCCGAAGAAGTCGAGGCCGAGCCGGTCCGCGAGCACCGCCTCCTCGACGACGTTCCGCAGCACCTGGGCGTGCGGCAGCGCGGCGCCGTCGGGGCCCGCCGTGACATCCCCGAAGGTGTCGAGTCCGAATTCGTAGCGCTCGGTCATGCCGGCCCTTCTCTCCGCGTCTGCATGCGTATGCATGCTTCTTTGCGAAACCCGTGACGCCACGAGACTATTCCCCGCTCCCCCGGGCGGCCAGCGCCCGGGCGGGAATGCCGGCCGCGCGGAGTGCGTTGACTTCCATGTCGACGCATCCATCTCGTGATCGTGCGTCGGGAATGGGAGCATGGAACGGTGACGGAACGTCCGGTGATCGGCATCTTCGGAGCGGGCAAGGTGGGCACCGCGCTCGCGAGGCTGCTCGTCGACGCCGGCTACCGCGTGCTGATGTCGGGCTCGCCCCGGCAGACCGCGCTCGAGCTCCTCGTCGGCGTCGTCGCCCCCGGTGCCGAAGTGGTGGCGCCCGAGGTGCTCGCCGCCGAAGCGCGCATCATCATCGTCGCCGTGCCGTTCGGCAAGGCGGGCACTGTGCCGTGGCCCGCGTTCGACGGCCGCATCGTCGTCGACGCCATGAACTACTGGCCCCCGGTCGACGGCAACATCGCCGAGGTCGACGCCGACCCCCGCACGACGAGCGAGCAGAACGCCGCCCGCAACCCGAGCGCCCGCGTCGTGAAGTCCCTCAACCATCTCGGCTACCACGAGATGGAGGACGACAGCCTCCCCGCCGGCGATCCGCTCCGCCGCGCGCTCGCGGTCGTCGGCGACGACGACGAGGCGCGCGCCGAGGTCGCCGCGCTCATCGATGCCATCGGCTTCGACCCCGTCGACGGCGGTGCGCTCGCGCACGGCGTCGCCCTCGAGCCCGGCCACCCGGCCTTCGGCCGCGAGCTCTCCGCCGCCGAGCTCGCCGCGCTCCTCACGCCCGTCGCACACCTCGCCGCCTGACCGAACCCCTACGCTGGTCCCGACGGCTGCCGCGAAGGGGGCTCAGGGTGGATGCTGCGGGGTTGATCGCTCGACTCGAAGGGCTGGCGAGCGAGGACGAGCGGGTGAAGTACCGGCGCTACTTCCCCGATGACGCGTCCGCGCCGTTCATCGGCGTGCGCATGGGCGCCGTCTTCGACCTCGCGAAGTCGGCGATCGACCTCCCGGCCGACCAGCTCGAGACACTGCTCGAACAGCCGACGCACGAGGTGCGCGCCCTCGCCTGCAGCATCATGGGCAAGTCCGCTGCGCACCGCGCGAGCGACGAGGCCCGGCGCACCGAGCTGTACGAGCTCTACCTCCGCCGCCATGACCGCATCGACCAGTGGGACCTCGTCGACCTCGCCGCTCGCGACGTCATCGGCGTCCATCTCCTCGAACGCGACCGAGCGCCGCTCGACCGGCTCGCGGCATCCGGCTTCTGGCCCGAACGCCGCACCGCGCTCGTCGCGACCTTCGCCTTCCTGAGGCGCGGGCAGACCGACGACGCCTTCGCCCTCGCCGATCGCCTCGCCCTCGACGAGGCGCCGTTCGTCCAGAAGGCCGTCGGCTGGGTGCTGCGGACCGCCGGCGACCTCGACGAGGCGCGCCTCGTCACGCTCGTCGAGCGCCGGGCCGCGACGATGCCCCGTGTCGCCCTCCGGGCCGCGATCGAGCACCTGCCGAAGGAGGAGCGGGCGCGCGTGCTCGCGATCCGCTGAGCGCCGCGCGTGCTCGCGCTCAGCCGAGCGCGGTCAGTCGGCGGTGTCGGATCCCTCTCCGCCGATCGGGCGCCGCTCCCGCCGCCGCGCCCCGAGGTCGGCGACGCCGATCGCGAAGGCGATCGCGACGAACACCGCGACCGCGAGCATCCCGACCCCGTACGCGTCGTGGTAGACGACGAGATCGGGTTCGCCCTCGGACTCGCGGAAGATGGTCGAGTAGAAGAGGGAGAGCGTCACCGCCGTGCCGATCGCGGTGCCGATGCGCTGCCCGAGCTGGCCGACCGAGCCCGCGAGCCCGCCCTGCTTCACCGGGATGTCCATGAGCGTGAGCGTCTGGTTCGGCGAGACGACCAGTCCGCCGCCCGCGCCGCCGATCACCATCGCGCCGGCCATCGCCCACGGCGTGACCTCGGGCGGCGTCACGATCGCGAGGAGCACGAGCAGGCCGATGCCGACGAGCAGCAGCACGAGCCCCCAGACGACGAGCGGGCGGCCGATGCGGTTGACGAGGTTGCCGCCGACCCAGGAGCCCACTGCGCTCATGAGCGCGAAGCCGATGCCGACCATGCCCGCGAAGACCGCCGCGAGGCCGAGGCCGTGCTGCAGGTAGAGCGTCGTCAGGAGGAACATCGACGGCATGGCCGCGAAGTACACGGCGGCGAGCGCGGTGCCGTTGCGGAATGAGCTCACGGCGAAGAGGTTGAGCGGCACGAGCGGATGACGGCCGGAGGCCGCGTAGTGGCGCTCCCACGCGATGAACGCCGTCGCGGCGAACACGAACACGACGAGCACCCACCATCGCGCCGGATCGTCGTCGGGCGAGCCGGTCGTGAAGAGGAACGGCCACATCAGCGAGAGCACCGTGATCGCGAACAGGGTGAGGCCGACGGGGTCGAGCGAGAGCGGCTTGCCGGAGGGATGCCGCGTCTGCGGCAGCAGCCAGATCGCCAGCGCGATGGCGGCGAGCGCGAGCGGGACGTTGATCCAGAAGATGCCGCGCCAGCCGTCCTCGGGGCCGCCGATCGCGATCATGAGCCCGCCGAGGGTCGGCCCGAAGGCGGTCGCGAGCCCGATCGTCGCGCCGAACAGCCCGAAGGCCTTGCCGCGCTCCTTGCCGTGGAAGAGCTCCTGGATGATGCCGAGGACCTGGGGCATCTGGATGCCGGCGGCGACGCCCTGGAGGAGCCGCGCGACGAGCAGCACGGTCGCGTTCGGCGCGAGCGCCGCGACGAGGCTCGTGAGCGTGAAGAGGCTCAGGCCGATGACGAACAGCGTCTTGCGCGAGCGCTGGTCGCCGATGCGCCCCGCAGGCACGAGCGTGAGGCCGAACGTCAGGACGTACCCCGCGACGATGAGCTGCAGCTCGGTCGATCCCGCGTCGAAGGCGTCCTCGATGGCCGGCAGGCCGACGTTCACCTTCGAGAGGTCGAGGATCGTGAGCGCCGCGACCGCGACGCACACCCAGAACGCGCGCCAGCGGTGCTGCTCGGAGAGCGGGATCGAACGGGTGACGGGAGGCACAGACATCCGTTCCAGCCTATGCCCGGGCCGCCGCTCAGTCGTGCAGCGGGCCGCCGCGCTCCTGACGGCGAGCGATCATCGGCAGGATGATCATGGCGATCACGACGACGGTCTGCACGCTGAGGCAGATGCGCATCGCGGCGGCCGGCCCGTCGAGGTTCGCGAGGATCACCGCGAACTGGACGACGGGCGTGACAGCAGCCGCCACGACGACCCACACGAGCGCACGGGAGCTCAGCCGGCCGCGGCGCGACGGGGCGAGCGAGTCGGCTCGGCCGGCGGTCGCCCCGAGGACGATCGCGCCCGCGACGAGCAGGGCCGTCGCACTCCAGGCGCCGGGCACCGCGGGCAACGCGGTGAACAGGCTCGCCGCGGCCACGAGCGGCGCGACGATGACGAGCGCGAGGCCGAGGAACGCTCCGACGTCGACCCGCACGGGATCGCCCCGCTCGACCCGGGCATCGGCGGAGCGGCCTCCGCGCGCGCGCCAGTCCTGCGTACGCGCGATCTCCGAGAACGCGACGAGGCCGAGCACCATCATCCACTGCACGCCGTAGAACCATCCGACGTACTCGGAGGCGGCGCTCGGATTGGCGATCGCGGTCGCGAACACCAGCACGGGCGAGAGGGCTCCGAGGGCCGCGATCCAGCGCAGCGCGACCGGGCTCAGCCGCCCGATCCGCCGTGGTGCGTTCGGGAGGCCGCGCCCCGCGGTGACGGCGAGCACGAGCTCGCCGGCGAGCAGCAGGGCCGTCGACGCCGCGTCGCCGGCGAGACGGTCGAGTCCGAACAACGGGGCGACGACGACCGAGACGGGAGCGAGCGCGACGAGCGCGACCCCGACGACCGCCCCGGGGTCGGTCGGCCGATCCTCGACGATGCGGGTCGGCAGGGCCGTCGGACGCGCGCGCCCGCGCGGGCGCGACGCCGTCGCAGCGGACTCGCCCATGGGCGCCGCGGCGGCGGCCTCGGCGACCTGCGCCGTGAGCACGCCGCGACGGACGAGCACGTCGAGTGCGGTGCGCCGGTCTTCGGCGACGCCGGCCACCGTGCCCGCCGCCCGAGCACGCCCCCCGCGCCCGGCCGGCCCGGCGCCCTGCGCGGCGTCGCGCTGGATCGCGTCGAGCTCGACGAGGACGTCGTACGGGTCGCGCCCGCGCGGCGTCTGCTTCGCCCACTGCTGCAGGTCGATCACGGCGTTCGCCCGCCCGGTGCCCACGCGAAGGTGCTCACGATGGCGTCGCTCAGGACGAGGCACGACTCGAGCAACGCCTCATCGACGGGCTCGGTGCCGTCGCGCAGCACGGCGGTCGAGATGAGCACCGCATCGCGGCGCGAGGTGCCCGGAACCGGAACGAGGTAGTTGACCTGCTCGTTGACCGCGCCCTCGAGCCCCTCGAGCCTGGCGATCGTGCGGCGCCAGCGCACGATCGTGCGGTCGTCGCCGAGGAAGTCGGCCTCGTGGTTCCGGAACAGGTCGGTGACGCGGCCGTCGAGCGACGCACCGCTCGGCTCCGTGAAGCGCGTCGCCGTGATCGACATGGGCACGAGCGCGGTGCCCTCGGCGCCGGTCGGCAGGTAGATCGCGATGCCCGAGCGCTCGCGCAGCTCGCGGAACGCGGACTTGACGGTCATGGTGAGCTCGAACTCGAGGTCGGGTCGCGCGTACGCCCGCATCTTCGCCCGCATCTGGTCGAGGAGCTCGCGCTCGGACTCCGTCGACGGGTCGTGCCGCACCCAGCCGGGCGGGAAGAGCATGCGGAAGTCCGGGACGGCCGGTGTGACGGGGCTCATGCGCGCTCCAGGACGATCGAGTCGACGAGTGCCCACAGCTCGGGCGCCATCAGCCCGATCGATTCGGCGTCGCCGCTGCGCGCGATGATCGCCACGCGGGCCCCCGGCGGGGTGAAGACGTAGCCGAGCTCGGCGACCGTCGGGCCGCCCTCCTCGTCGCCGACGATGCGCGAGTACCCCACGCCGGCGCCGAGGCCGGCGGCGCGCACCTCGAGCGGGCGCACCGCGACGAAGCTCGGAAGCGCCGCGATCTCATCGGCGGGGCTCAGCAGGTCGTCATCGGCCCGCTCGGAGATGAACAGCTGAGCGACCCCGGCCGCCGGCAGACCGTACGGGCAGTACCACAGCGCCGCCGAACGACCCGGGTCGAGGCCGTAGACCTGCGCGGCGAGCAGCTCGGGCAACTGGGAGGTGAGGGGCGAGTCGATCCACGCCGCCGAGATGTTCGAGGAGGCCGCGGTGGCCCGCGCCCACTCATCGAGCTCCTGGCCCTCGGGCGTCGGGAACGCCGCCGGCACCGGCAGCCACCACTTGCTTTCGTAGTCGAGCGAGTAGTTCAGCACCGTTCCAGCATAGGGATGCCCCGCGCCCGTCACCGGGCGGACCGAGCCAGCTCGCCCGACCAGCGATCGACATCGGCGGCGTCGCCGGCGTCGCCGATCATGCCGTCGATGTCGTTGTAGGCGCCGTAACCCGGCTTGGGAACGCTGTCGATGACGTTGAGCGCGATGTCGAGCGCGCCGTTGCCGTGCTGCGCGCCGTCGAGCACCGTGCCCGCGAGCGCCCCGTTGATGCGGTTGGTGACCGCGGGCCCCGCGCCGGCGAAGACGTCGCTGAGGACGTTCGAGATCGGCGCGGCCGAGCCGCCGGTGATGCGCGACCAGCCGGCGAGGCCTCTGTACGAGATGCCGTCGACCGCGTTGCGCACGGTGGCGATCTGGTCGAGGATGCCACGGCTCTGCGTCAGGTTGCCCGCCGAGTTGGTGACCGGCCCGCGCAGGAAGCCCTGGAGCCCCCGCAGTGCGCGCAGCTCGCGGAACGCCGAGATGCCCACGAGGTCGCTGCCGAACCCCTTCGCGAAGGTGCCGAGGCGCGACGCGAACGTGCCCGCACCCTTGAAGAGGGTGCCGAGCTTGGCCAATCGACCGAACGGGAACACGCCGATCGCGGCGATCAGGATGTCCTGCCAGCCGCCGCGCCCGGCCGCGACCTTCCAGACGGTCAGGGCGAGTGCGGCGATGCCGACGAGCGCCGCCGCGAGCAGGATGAAGGGACCGCCGATCACGATCGCGGCGATCGCGAGGGCGACGCCCACGAAGGTGAGCACGGTGAGGATCACCTCGATCGCCGGGAGCGCGTTGTCCCAGAAGCTGTCGGAGACGCCGCGCTCGTTCGCGTCCTCCAGCCCGGTGAGGGCGTCGTCGTACGCCTTGTCCCAGGTCTCGTACGGGAGGTCGTACTTCGCCGCCTCGAGCTCCCACAGCTCGTACGCCGCATCGCGGTCGCCCCGCAGGTCGTCGAGCCCCTGCTCGCGCAGGGCGGCCTCGGCGGCGGTCTCGTCGGTCGGCGGGATCCGGCGACCCGCGTCGCCGTAGGCACCGCTCGCGGACTGGTACTTCGCCCAGAGCTCGACGCAGTTCTCGACGATCGTGTCGATCGTCGGCTGGACTTCCACGAGCGCCTCGCCGTACTCGCGGATGACCTTGCCGCTCGGCTCGTAGCGCTCGCCCGCCTTCGCGAGGTCGGAGTGCACCTCGCCCGCCGTCTCCTTCAGGCTGTCGATCGAGTAGCCCTTGCCCTTTGCCCCGTCGACGATGGACCTCAGCAGTGCCGCCGACTCGCGCATCTGCACGCCGAGCGACTGCATGTCGCCGCCGCGCGAGGCGATCGCCGCGCCGTCGCCGGAGATCTTGCGGATCTCGCGGCCCTTGGGCGAACCGTCCATGGTCAGGCCTCCTCGGGGTAGTTGCCGGTCTCGTGGTCGAGCGACAGCGACGCCGCAGCCTCGCTGTCCCAGTCCTTCCAGCCCTGGCCGACGTCTTCGACGTGCTTCTGGAGCTCGGCGATGTCCTGCTTGAGGGTCTCGCGCTTGTCGTTCCATGCGCCCTCGAACTTGTCGACCTGCGCGCGCAGCCCGCCGCGCCCGAGCGGGCGGCCGATGTCGGACTCGAGCGAGTTCGACCGCGAACCGGCGCGATCGAACTCGACGATGATCTGCTTCAACGAACCGTTGAGCTCGTTGAGCACCTCGTACGGGATCTCGACGTCGGCACTCATACCACTCCTTCTCGCAGGTCCACAGGCCCAACCCTCGGGCTCGCTTCAGACTAGAGGCGTCGGCGCACCGTCGGAATGGGGAGAACTCACCATGTCGCGGACGGCCGCCGATGACCGCCGGAGATGCACGAAGGGCTCCCGCAGTGCGGGAGCCCTTCGACTCGGTGGACCCAGGGGGATTCGAACCCCCGACCTTCTCATTGCGAACGAGACGCGCTACCAACTGCGCCATGGGCCCGAGCGAGAACGAGCCTATCACCCTTCCAGGGGTGACTCTGACCACCTGCGGGTCAGCCCGCTGCCCGGCGGCGGCGCAGCACCGCGTCGAGGTCGTCGAAGCCCGGTCGCGAGTCGTCGACGATGCCCATGCGCGCATACGGGTTCGCCGCGGGCGCGGGCTCGGCGGCCCGGCGCGTCTCCGCGGCCGGCGCGGGTGCCGCGGGGCTGATCGACGGCACGGGCGGCGCGAGCCGCTCGGCGCGGCGGGCGAGCGCGGCCTCGGACTCGGCGCGCTTGAGCTCCGCTGCGGCCTCGATCGACGCCATCGCCGTCGCGGCGATGGTGCCGCGCGAGAGGTGCAGCGGGCGCGGCAACGGCTGCGGCGTCCACCCTGCGGGTTCGACGGGCGTGTCGGGCAGTTCGATCGGCTCGAAGTCGACGGCGGTGCGCTCAGGGGCGGCGACGCTCGACGTCGGTCGCTGCGGGCGCACCCGTGCCAGCGCCATGAGGCCGCCGACGGCGGCGAGGAGCACGAGCCCCGCGACGCCGGCGATGAGCAGCGACGCGCCGAATGCGGCGGCCACGAGGCCGCCGATGACGGTGAGGAGCGCCGCGAACGCGGTGAGCGAGCAGAGGGCGCGCCTGCGGCGCAGCGCGAGGCGCGCGGAACGCCCCGTGGCCCCGGGCGGGCTCGTCGGCAGCGCGATCGGCTCGGTGACGGGAGCACGTGCGGCCAGCGCGGCCTCGGCGCGTGCGCGCGCGGCATCCGCGATCTCCTCGGCCTCGCGCCGCTCGGCGATCGCGATCTGCTCGGCCGCCTGGGCGGCGAGTCGAGCGGTCTCCTCGTGCTCGTGCAGGATCCGCTGCTGGGTGGCGACCTCGCGGGCCGTCGCCTCGACGACGACCGGCTCGGGCGTCTCGGCGGTCTCGGCGAGGATGCGGAGCGTCTGCTGGAGGCGGACCGCGTTGCGCTCCGTCGCGAGGTACTGCCGGCGGCGCAGCCAGTTCGGCAGCAGGTACGCGATCCACAGGGCGGCGGCCACCGCCACCAGGACCCCCCCGCCGATCACATCCATGGCGACAACATTAAGTCACCGGGCGTCCCTGCTCCGACTGGACTCGGGCGTGTTCAGCGATCTGTCAGGGGAAGAGGTCGTTCGCTCGCCGCCAGGTCGCCCGCGGAGACGCGTGCCGCATCTCGCGGCACCCGTCCTTCGCGCCACCTGCGGAGCACCCCGCGGGGCACCTCCTCGCTGACGAGGGCGAAGGAGAAGTGGTCGCACCAGTGCCCGTCGATGTGGATGAACCGGCGACGGAGCCCCTCGTAGCGGAAGCCGAGCTTCTCGACGACGCGCAGCGACGGACCGTTCTCGGGCCGGATGCAGATCTCCATGCGGTGCAGCCGCAGGACGCCGAAGCAGTAGTCGGTCGCGAGCGCGACCGCCGTGGGGGTGATGCCCCGGCCTGCGACCTCCTCGGAGACCCAGTACCCGATCGTCGCCGACGACAGCGAGCCGTAGCTGATCGAGGAGACGTTCAGCTGGCCGACGAGCTGCCCGTCGACCTCGATCACGAACGGCAGCCCGTGGCCGCTCCGCGCGTGCGCGAGGAGATTGCGGATCGACGCGCGCGCGTCGATGAACGAGCCGCCGCCCGGGTAGGTCGCCTCCCACTGGCGGAGCCAGCCGCGGTTGGCGAGGAGCACCCGTTCCAGCGCCTTCGCATCGCGGACGCGGATGGGCCGGAGCGTGACCTCGCCGTCACGGAGCGTGGGCAGGGCGACCGCGGCCATCGTCAGTCGGTTTCGAGGTGTGCGGTGTAGTCGACGAGCCAGCTCTTCAGCTCCGCACCGAGGTCGTCGCGATCGACCGCGAGCTGGATCACGGCCTTGATGTAGTCCAGCTTGTCGCCCGTGTCGTACCGGCGACCCCGGAACACGACCCCGTACACCCCGCCCGTGCCCGCCACGTCCTCCGCCATCGTCATCAACGCGTCGGTCAACTGGATCTCACCGCCCTTGCCCGGCGCCGTCTCCGCCAGCACGTCGAACACCTGCGGCTTCAGCACATACCGGCCGATCACCGCATAGTTCGACGGCGCGACCTCCTTCGCGGGCTTCTCCACCAGCCCCGTGATCCGCACCACATCCGGGTCCTCCGTCGCCTCGACCTGCGCCGCCCCGTACAGGTGGATCTGATCCGGATCCACCTCCAACAACGCCACGATCGACGCATCCCGCTTCTGCTGCTCGTCCAGCATCCGCGTCAGCAACTCGTCACGTGCGTCGATGATGTCATCACCCAGCAGCACCGCGAACGGCTCATCACCCACATGCATGTGCGCCCGATGCACCGCATGCCCGAGCCCCAACGGGTCGCCCTGCCGCACGTAATGCATATCGGCCAGCTCGGTCGACTCGTTCACCTTCTCGAGCTTGGCCGTATCGCCCTTCCGCTCCAGGGTCGCCTCCAACTCGGCCACCCGGTCGAAGTGATTCTCCAACGCGTTCTTGTTCCGACCCGTGATCATCAACACGTCCGTCAGGCCCGCATTCACCGCCTCCTCGACCACGTACTGGATCGCCGGCTTGTCGACCACCGGCAGCATCTCCTTCGGCATCGCCTTCGTCGCCGGCAGGAACCGCGTCCCCAACCCCGCCGCAGGAATGACCGCCTTCGTGATCCGTTGAGTCATGGGCTCCAGCGTAGCCGTTCGGCCCCCGCCGACCGGCCCCGGGCGGCCCGCTTCCCGGGGCCTCGGCCTAGGATGTGTGCCATGCCCGAGGATCCGGACGTCCAGAAGCGCATCCTGCGCGCCGAGCTCCGCGAACGCCGCCAGAACATGCCGGCGCACGAGCGCGAGCTCGCGACCGAGGGCTTCACCGCGCGGCTCGAGGAGCTCATCGGGTCGACGGAGGCGGAGTCGATCTCGTGCTACCTGTCCATGCCGTCCGAGCCCGACACGAGGCCCTTCGTGAACTGGGCCGAGGCACGGGGCATCCGCGTGCTCTTCCCGATCACCCGTGAGGACGGCCTGCTCGACTGGACCGTCGGCGAGGAGGCGAGCGAGACGGTCGGCCTCCACGGCACGCCCGAGGCCGTCGGCGAGCTCCTCGGGCCGATGGCGATCAACGACGTCGACCTCATCGTCATCCCCGCCGCGGCGATCGACGCGAGCGGCATGCGGCTCGGCTGGGGCAGGGGCTATTTCGACAAGACCCTCGGTTCGATGGGAAAATGTCCTCCGGTGTACGCCGTGGTCTTCGACAGCGAGTTCGTCGAGCACGTGCCGCGCGAGGTGCACGACCAGCCCGTGAACGGCGTCGTGACCCCCACCCGAATCATCGCCTTCTGACCGGATCGGCCGGTCTCCACGACCGGAGAGTTCCATGCCCACCTATTCCTACCGCTGCACCGAGTGCGACAACGCCTTCGACATCCACCAGGCGTTCACCGACGACACGCTGACGGTGTGCGAGGTCTGCGGAGGCAAGCTGCGCAAGCTCTTCAACACGATCGGCGTCACCTTCAACGGCTCGGGCTTCTACCGCACCGACTCGCGTGCGGGCGGCGGGTCGTCGACGGGCGGCTCGACCGGCTCGGGCTCGGGCTCCGGCTCGGGCTCGGCCTCCGGCTCGTCGACGTCCTCCTCCACGAGTGGCGGAAGCGCCGGGAGCGGCTCCACCGCCGCCTCCTGACGTTCGGCTAGCGTGGTGCCCGTCTCACAAGCGACCCGAGGGGGAAGAAGCGTGATCAAGGGCTTCAAGGAATTCATCATGCGCGGCAACGTCATCGACCTCGCCGTGGCCGTCGTCATCGGTGCGGCGTTCACCGCGGTGGTGAACTCGATCGTGGCGAACCTCATCAACCCGCTGATCGGGCTCCTGTTCAAAGCCGAGAGCCTCGACGAGGCGCTCGTCGTCACCATCGGCGACGCGGAGTTCCGGTTCGGCGCGATCATCGGCGCGGTCATCTCGTTCCTCGCCGTCGCGGCCGTGGTCTACTTCGTCTTCGTCATGCCGATGAACCACTTCAAGGAGCGCGCCGAGGCCAAGCGCAAGGCCGGCCAGCCCGACCCCGAGGAGCCCGAGACCGAGCTCGCCGTGCTCGCGCAGATCCGAGACCTGCTCGCCGAGCAGGGGCCGGCAGCCGGCGGCGCCTCGGCGGGGCGCCACACCGAACAGTAGCGATCCGCTCCGACAGGATGAGCCGGTCGGCCGTCGCCCGGAGGGCGGTGCCGGCCGGCTCATCCTGTTCCGGCGTCGGGTCGTGCGCTCGCGCTCAGTCGCGCTGCCAGTGCGGCGGACGATCGCGGGTCAGCCGTTCGTCGTCGGGCGACGGCGCGCGCGGCGCTCCGCCGGGCGCGGTGCCGGGATCGGCGCGCGGCGCCTCGCGCTCGACGGGAGCCTCGGGCGAGGGATCGGACCCGGGTGCAGGCGTGAGCCGCGCCCGTCGCGCCCGACCCGGCGCGCGTTCGACCCGCTGACGGGGCGGCTTCGGCGTCGTCGGCTCGGATTCGTCGCTCACGGTGCGCGCGGCGGCTCGTCGCCCTCGGCCGCGGGGTCGGGCTTCCCGAGGAGCGTGGCGACGCGCGCCGCGACGGCGTCGGGGTTGCCGAAGAGTTCGAAGCTGTGCACCCGCAGGTAGTGCCAGCCGAGGCGGCGCAGCACGTCGGGGCGGAGCCGCAGCGACTCGCGCAGGCTCTGGCCCGCGAAGGCGTCGTCGGTCTCGACGACCACGGCCTTGCCCGCGTGCGCCGCCGCGAGCGCGAGCCGCCCCCGGTGGCCGACGCTCACGCGGATGCCGCGCCGCTCGAGCCGCGCGCCGAGGTCGCGCAGCATCGGCCCGGGCGGGTTCGCCTCGCCGCGGTCGGCCGCGCGCTCCTCGGTCTGCGTGAGCACGTTGGCGAGGGCCAGCACACCGTGGCTCTGGCGCGACTCGTCGATGTCCTCGGGCCGGAATGCCGAGACGAGGTCCATCGACCGCCGTGCGCGGGTCATGCCGACGGCGAGCAGCCGGTCGCCGCCGGGCTCGCCGAGCGAGCCGAAGTTCGAGAGCAGCCGCCCATGCGGCGTGCGGCCGTAGCCGATGGAGAAGATCACGCGGTCGCGGCTCTGCGCGACGGCCTGCTCGAGCGTGAGCACGGTGAAGGGCTCGGCGCGGTCCTTGAGGATGAAGGCGCTGAGGTCGGTGCGCTTCGCGAACGCGGCGAGCACCGCCTGGTGCACCCGCGCGGCGTGGCGGGTGCTCGCCGTGATCACCATGAGCGACTCGCGCGGCCGCTTCACGGCGTGCTCCATGACGAGCTCGACGACCTTCGCGACCTCGGAGTCGATCGACTCCACCGTGCCGGTCACGGCGTCGGGAAGCCCGTTGCCCGAGACGTAGTGGAGGCCGAGGCTGCCGTGCCCGAGGAAGCTGCCGGCCCACGGCATGGACACGATCCGCCCCGCGTAGAAGCGGCGGTTGACGAGCTCGGCGAGGTCCTCGCCGCCCGCACGATAGCTGCGGGTGAGGGTGAGCGTCGGCAGGAGCTCGCCGAGACGCGCGAGCGCCGAGTCGGCGTGCAGGGCGTCGACGCCGTGGTCGGCCTCGGCCGGCTGGTCGCCGTCGTCGATGCCGGTCTCGAAGAGGGTCGGCGTCTGGGTCACCGGGTCGCCGAACGCGACGACCTGCCTGGCCCGGCGGATGGCTCCGAGGTTCTCGGCGATCGTCGTGGCACCGGCGTCGACGAGGAGCACCGTGTCGAACGGGATCCGGTCGTCGATGGCGGCGACCTCGTAGGGCGAGGCGAGCCAGACGGGCGCGAGCACGCGGAAGAGGTCGGGGACCTCGCTCTGCAGGGCGCTCACGCGGACCCGGTCGCCGCGGAGCATCCGCTTGAGCGTCCCGGCCTGCTCGGGGTGGTCGACGAGCGCGACCTTCCAGTTCTCGGCCAGCCGCCACGCCAGCAGCGGCCCCGCGGCCGAGGCATGCGCCTCGTCGACGAGCCGGAAGTCGCCCTCGAGGCGGTCGAGCACCGTCGTGTTCGCGCCGAGCAGCGCCTTCTCGCTCGCGAGCACCTGCTCGAGCACCGACTGCCACCACGCGAGCTCGAGTTCGCCCGCGACCGCGGGCTCGGGCACGTGGCGCCGGGCGAGGTCGAGGAGGAGCGGGTCGAGGCCGAGGTCGCGCAGGCGCCCGAGGATCGCGGTGCGCTCCTGCAGGTTCGCGAGCACCTCGGAGTCGGCGGCGAGCCCGGCGAGGGTCGCGACGAGCTCGCGGATGGGGCGCGCGGCGAGCTGGCGCGGGGTGCCGACGATGTCGAGCGGCGCGTCGAGGGTGGCGAGGTCGGTCGCGACGTGCTGGAACGCGACGTGCACGTCGTCGAGCCCGACCGGCACGCCGGGGATCGCACCGGCGTCCGAGTAGCGCTGCCACAGGGTGCGCTGCTGCTGGATGCCGCGGAGCGCCGCGTTGAGGTCGGTGACGTGCACCCCGGGGCGCACGTACTCGAGGGCGTGCCTGCGCAGCCGGCGCCGGTTGGCGCCCGACATGCCGGGCGACTCGCGCCGGGGCGCCGTCGCGGTGATCAGCTCGCCGAGCGGGCGGTCGTAGACCGACGGCTGGAACCGGTCGAGCGTCTCGCGCACATCGAGGAGGAGCCGCAGGAACACCCCGAGCTCGGCGATCGACTCGAACTCGCGGAGCCTGGTCTGGGCGATGAGCGCGCGACCGCGCTCGAGCAGCCGCGGCACCTCGACCGAGCTCAGGCGCTTCGCGAGCTCGTGGGCGTTCGTCGCCTCGGCCGAGCTGGCGAACGCGGCGCCGTACCAGGGCGAGTCGCCCGGGCCGTAGCGGAACTCGCCGAGCTCGGCGGCGCGGGCGAGCTCGCGTGCGACCTCGCCGCGACCGCTCGCGAGGGCGACGAGTGCGGCGTGGTCGAGCCTCGCCGTCGTCGAGGGCGGCGTGGGCAGGAGCGCGAGGCGGGCGAGCTCGCCGAGGGCGTCGAGCACCGAGACCTCGAGCTCGGGGTCGCGCCGCGTGAGCGCGGTGCGGTAGTCGAGCAGCACCTTGCGCAGTCGCACGAGCGCGTCGTCGACGTCGGCCACCCGCGGCCGCTCGGCCTTCTCGTTGCGCGAGATCGACTGGATGAGCTCGCGCCGCAGGCCGGCCGTGGTCACGGCGGCGCCGCCGAGGCCGATCTGGCCGAGCCGGTGCGCGATGCCGTCGAGGCTCGCCCGGCGCGAGCCGACGACGAGCACCCGCTTGTCCTTCGCGACGAGCGCGCCGATGGCGTTGACGACGGTCTGCGTGCCGCCGGTGCCGGGCAGTGTCTTCACCACGACCGAGGAGCCCGCCTCGATCTCGGCGATCACCTGCTCCTGCTCGGGATCGGCGTCGAGGAGCAGCGTGTCGGTCGACGGCGGCCGCTCGTCCTGCGAGACGGGGCGCACCGGCTCGTCGCGGGCGGCGGCGACCGCCGCCTTGGCCGCCGGGTTGCCCGCGAGGGCGTCGATCACGGGGTGCTCGAGCCGCGAGGCATCCGCCGCCATCTCGGGGCCGACCTCGGCGAAGGAGGAGACGACGAGCCGCGGAGCGACCTGGAACCACGGGAGGTGGCTGGTGAGGCCGCGCAGGCGGTCGATGACCGGCTGCGGCTTGAACGCCCCGTTCGTGATCGCGAGCGCGACGAACGCCTCGGCGTCGAGGGTGATCTGAAACTGCTCGCGGAGCTCACGGGCGAGCGCGGGGTTCAAGAACGGCTGGCCCTTGAGCTTGAGCTCGAAGTCGCGGCCGTAGCGGCGGATCGCGAGCGGACGCAGGAGCACGGGCGCGAGGAACTCCTCGCCCCCGTTGCGCCACGAGGCCAGGCCGATCGCGAGGTGGACCGACTCGATGCCGCGGACGCTCCGCAGCTCGATGCCCTTCTGGGTGATCTCCGCGGCGGCGAGCCTGGCGTTGCGGAGCGCGAGCTCGTCGCGGATGAGGCTCGAGAGCAGCGTCGACTTGCCGGTGATGAACTGGGGCAGCCCGCCGGGATGCGTGGTCGAGAGCTCGATACGGGTGCGCGGCGTGTCGACGAACCGCACGAGCGGCGAGCGGCCGCCGACCGAGGCGAGCTCGGCGCTCCAGCGGCGCCAGCTCGGCTCGGCGACGTTGCCGGCGATGAGTTCGGGGTCGCCCAGGCTGACGCCGTCGGGGCTCGTGATGTCCTGTTGCATGTCGTCCGGGGTGAGGTCGTCGGCTGCGGCATCGGCCTCCTCGCCGAGGATCTCGTCCTCGGCGTCGTCGTTCCGATCGAGCCGCTGCACACCGACACCCTAAGGCGAAACACGCGAATTCCTCGGAGCATCGCCGTATCGAGCGCTCATTCGATACCCCCAGGGTATTGTGCTAGCGTCATCGGATGCTCCCGAACAGCCCTGCCCCCCGTTCGCCGCGCGTCACCGTCGTCATCGGCGGGGTCGCCGGAGGCATGTCCGCGGCCACGCGCCTGCGCCGCCTCGACGAGGCGCGCGAGATCATCGTCGTCGAGCGCAGCTCCGCGGTCTCCTTCGCGAACTGCGGGCTCCCCTACCACGTGTCCGGGGTCATCGCCGAGCGCGACGCCCTCTCGCTGCAGACGCCCGAGCGCCTCGCCGAGCGGTTCCGGATCGACGTGCGGGTGCGTCACGAGGCGATCGCGATCGACCGCGCCGAACGGACCGTCGCCGTGCGGGACCTCACGAGCGGCCGGGTCGAGTCGCTGCGCTACGACGAGCTCGTGCTCGCACCGGGCGCGGCGCCGCGTCGCCCCGACGACGTCGCGGCCGGCGCGCCGCTGCACACGCTGCGCACGCTCGACGACCTCGACCGCATCATGGACCGCCTCGACGACACCCCCGCGGGGCACGCCGTCGTGATCGGCGGCGGCTACATCGGGCTCGAGATGGCCGACAACCTCGCCCGGCGCGGGCTCACGACCACGCTCGTCCAGCGCGGCGGGCAACTGCTCGGCGCCCTCGACGAGGAGATGGCGGCCCCGGTCGCCGACCACCTCGCCGCGCACGGCGTCGCCCTGCGACTCGGCCGCACCGTGCAGCACGTCGCCGCCGACCACGTGCGACTCGACGACGGCACCCGCCTCGCCGCCGACCTCGTCGTCGCGGCGATGGGCGTCGTGCCCGAGACGGGCCTCGCCCTCGAGGCCGGCCTCGCCGTCGGCCCGAGCGGCGGCATCGTCGTCGACCGGGCGCACCGCACGAGCGACCCCGCGATCTTCGCCGTCGGCGACGCCGTCGAGCAGCGGGACGCCGTCGACGGCGGCGCCCGACTCGTGCCGCTCGCGGGCCTCGCCAACCGCCACGGGCGGGCCGCGGCCGACGCGATCGCCGGGCGCCCGGTTGCCGCACGTCCCGCGCTCGGCACCGCGATCATCGACG
This sequence comes from Agromyces sp. NPDC058104, assembly GCF_042884835.1. Taxonomy (NCBI): domain Bacteria; kingdom Bacillati; phylum Actinomycetota; class Actinomycetes; order Micrococcales; family Microbacteriaceae; genus Agromyces; species Agromyces sp. NPDC058104. The sequence goes on from NZ_JBHVTD010000001.1 coordinate 399,260, forward strand.
TCGCCGGCCTCACGGTCGCGAACGTCGGCTGGACCGAGCGCACCGCTCGCGAACGCGGACGGGCCGTGCGGGTCGTGCACTCCCACCCGCTCTCCCACGCCGGCTACTACCCCGGCGCGTCGCCGATGTCGCTGAAGCTCGTCGTCGACGCCGCGAGCGACCTGATCCTCGGGGCCCAGGCCGTCGGCACCGACGGCGTCGACAAGCGCATCGACGTGCTCGCCACGGCGATGGGCGCCGGCATGACCGCCTCCTCGCTCGCCGAGCTCGAGCTCGCCTACGCCCCGCAGTTCGGCCAGGCGAAGGACCCGGTCAACCAGCTGGGCTACATCGCCGAGAACCTCGCCGCGGGCACGGACCGGGTGATCCAGTGGCACGAGCTCGACGCGGAGCTCGCGGCGGGCGCGGCGCTCCTCGACGTCCGCGCGGAGGCCCAGCTGGCCGAGGGGGCCATCCCCGGGGCCCGGTGGGTGCCCGTCGAGCGGCTGCGCGAGGCCCACGCCGACTACGCCGGGCGCCGCATCGTCGTGCACTGCCGGGTCGGCCAGGGCGCCCACACCGCGGCGCGCCTGCTCGCCGCGCTCGGGCACGACGTGGTCAACCTCGACGGCGGATTCCTGACCTGGCGCGACGGCATGCGCGCCCGCGAGCTCGCCTCCGCGGGGCCCGGCCGCCTCGAGGCGGCCGCCTGAGGCGCCGCATCCCACCGCTCCCGGCTCCCCGCCGATCTCCAGACACGACCACCTCCGAACGACCGGAAGAAGGAACGAGGCATCCGATGCAGTCACTCTCCCCCACCGAGGTCCACGCGACCGACGACGCGTACATCATCGACGTCCGAGAAGCCGAGGAGCTCGCCCAGGCGCGCGTCGACGGCGCCCACCACATCCCGTTGGGCGAGCTCGTCGCCCGGCTCGACGAGGTGCCGCGCGATCGCACCGTCTTCGTCATGTGCCACGTCGGCGGACGCAGCGCGCAGGCCGTGGCCTACCTCGAGCAGCAGGGCGTCGACGCGGTGAACATCGACGGCGGCATCCTGCAGTGGTACCGCGCCGGGCTCCCGGTCGAGATGGGCGGCGCGGGATGAGCGCGCCCGTCGAGGACCTCGTGATCGACGCGATCGGCGACGAGGGCGCCGATGCCGGCCGCCTGGCCGAGCAGCGGCGCATCGCCAACCGGCTGAAGCGCGCCCGCGGCCAGCTCGGCGCCGTCATCGAGGCGGTCGAGTCGGGCGCCGACTGCCGCACCGTGGTCACCCGGCTCGCTGCGGTCTCGAGCGCCCTCGACCGAGCCGGCTTCGCGATCATCTCCTCGGCGCTGCGCGAATGCCTCGCCGACGAGCAGGCGTCGACGGGCGGAGAGCCCGGCGCCGCGGCGAAGCCCGACGTCGAGGAACTCGAACGGCTCTTCCTCAGCCTCGCCTGAGCCGAGCCGAGCCGAGCCCGCCCGGTGCGGTCGCGAGCCCGTTCGCGACGCGCCGGTCCCGGCGCAGAATGACGGATGCCCCGCCCACGAGTCGTGGGCGGGGCATCCGGTCGTGCGGAGCAGCGGGAGCACGCCCCGCACGACGGTTCCGCACCCCTCGCGACCGCCTGTGCAGTGGCGGTCGATCGGCTGCGAGGGGTGACGTCTCGGCGGGGCGCGACGGGCGCGCCCCGCGTCGGGATCAGCGGGCCGTGTACTCCAGGCCGTGCGCGGCGGCGACGGGCTCGTAGGTCAGCTTGCCGGCCGTGGCGTTGAGGCCCTTCGCGAGCGCGGCGTCGCCGTCGAGCGCGGCCTCCCAGCCGAGGTCGGCGATCTTCAGCGCGTACGGGAGGGTCGCGTTGATGAGGGCGGGAGCCGAGGTCGCGGGAACCGCGCCGGGCATGTTCGCGACGCAGTAGTAGATCGCGTCGTGCACCTTGAAGGTCGGCTCGGCATGCGTCGTCGGGCGCGAGCCCTCGAAGCAGCCGCCCTGGTCGATGGCGATGTCGACGAGCACGGCGCCCGGCTTCATCGAGGCCACCATCTCGTCGGTGACGACCTTCGGCGCAGCGGCGCCGGGGATGAGGACGGCGCCGACGACGAGGTCGGCGGTCTTCAGCGCGCGGGCGATCTCGTACGAGGAGGACGCCATCGTCTTGATGCGGCCGTGGTAACGGCCGTCGATCTCGCGCAGCTTCGGCAGCGAGATGTCGAAGACGGTCACGTCGGCGCCGAGGCCGAGGGCGGTCGCCGCGGCCTGCTCGCCGGCGACGCCGCCGCCGATGACGACGACGTTGGCGGGTGCGGTGCCGGGGACGCCCGCGAGCAGCACGCCGCGGCCGCCCTTCGAGGCGTGGAGCTCAGCGGCGCCCACCTGCGGGGCGAGACGCCCGGCGACCTCGCTCATGGGGGTGAGCAGCGGCAGCGAGCGGTCGGCGAGCTGCACGGTCTCGTACGCGATCGCGGTGACGCTCGAGTCGAGGATGGCCTGCGTGAGCGGCAGGTCCGCCGCGAGGTGGAGGTACGTGAACAGCGTCAGGTCGTCGCGGAGGTAGCCGTACTCGCTCGCGATGGGCTCCTTGACCTTCAGCACGAGCTCGGCGGACCACGCCTCGGCGGCGGTGGCGACGATGCCGGCGCCCGCCTCGGCGTACTCGGCGTCGGTGTAGCCGGCGCCGAGGCCGGCGCCCGCCTCGATGACGACCGAGTGGCCGCGCTGCGTGAGCGCGTGCACGCCGGCCGGGTTCATCGCGACGCGGAATTCGTTGTTCTTGATCTCAGCGGGCACGCCGATACGCATGATTGCTCCGAATAGCTCTCGGTCGACCGCACGGGTCGACCGAATGGAATGTGGATGGATGCGAACATCATCGCCGCTTGTTCGCCGTTCTGAAAGAACAACCGTGGAAGATTCGGTAGAATCATCCGATCTGATTCATTCATGCGAAAGCGAGGGTTCCGATGGCGGATGCACCGCAGATCAGCGCTCCGGGCGTCGAGCCGGCGCCCGTGGTGCTCGACGCGATCGACCGGCAGATCATCGCCCTCCTGCACGAGAACGCGCGCATCCCCAACGTCGATCTCGCGCGCGCCGTCGGCGTCTCGCCGTCGACGTGCCTCGCCCGCGTCCGCTCCCTCCGCGAACGCGGCGTCATCGTGCGCTACACCGCCGAGATCTCACCGGCCGCGCTCGGCTACCACCTGCAGGCGCTCGTGAGCGTGCGCATCCGCCCCGGCGCCCGTCACCTGATGGAGCAGATCTCCGACGAGCTCCGCACGCAGCCCGAGGTCGCGCAGCTCTTCTTCCTCGGCGGCTCCGAGGACTTCCTCATCCACGTCCGCGTGCGCGACAGCGACCACGTCCGCCAGTTCGTGCTCAAGAACCTCTCCGCGAACCCCGCGGTCGCGCTCACCGAGACGAACCTCGTGTTCGAGCACCACACGGCGATGCCGGCGGGGCTCCGAACCGTGCTCTGACGCCGCCTCAGCCGCGCAGCGGCAGGATCTCGGCGAGGTCGAGCCCGTCTGGCGCCTCGAGCTGCGCGTAGGTGCAGCTCTCGGGCGTCCGATCGGGGCGGAACCGCCGGAACTGCGCGGTGTGGCGGAACCGGTCGCCCTCCATGTGGTCGTACGCGACCTCGACGACGAGCTCGGGGCGGAGGGGGACGAACGAGAGGTTCTTGCCGGCGTTCCATCGGCTCACGGCCCCGGGCATGCGGCCGCCCTGCTGCGCCGACTCCTCGGCCCAGCCGCCCCACGGGTGCTCGGCGAGGTCCGCGGCGACGAGCGGCTCGAGCTCGGCGACGAGGCTCGCCCGCCTGGCCATCGGGAACGCGGCCACGACGCCGACGTGCTGCAGCCGGCCGTCGTCGGCGTAGAGGCCGAGCAGCAGCGAGCCGACGACGTCGCCCGACTTGTGCCACCGGTAGCCGGCGACGACGCAGTCGGCCGTGCGCTCGTGCTTGATCTTGAACATGGCGCGCTTGTCGGGCAGGTAGGCCCCGTCGAGCGGCTTCGCGACGACGCCGTCGAGCCCCGCTCCCTCGAACCGGGTGAACCAGTCGCGCGCGACGGCCGGGTCGCCCGTCGCGGGGGTCGTGAAGATCGGGTCGGATGCCCCGGCGAGCGCGTCGACGAGACGCGCGCGCCGCTCGGCGAACGGCCGCGGCATGAGGTCGTCTGAGCCCTCGGCGAGCAGGTCGAAGCCGACGAACGAGGCCGGCGTGTGCTCGGCGAGCATCCGCACCCGGCTCTCGGCGGGGTGGATCCGCTGCTGCAGCGCCTCGAAGTCGAGCCGTCCGTCGGTCGCGATGACGATCTCGCCGTCGACGACGCACCGCGGCGGGAGGTTCTCGCGAAGCGCATCGACGAGCTCGGGGAAGTAGCGGGTCATGGGCCGCTCGTTGCGGCTGCCGAGCTCGATCTCGTCGCCGTCCTTGAACACGATCGTGCGGAACCCGTCCCACTTGGGCTCGACGTGTCCGGTGTCGGGGATCTCCTTCACCGACTTGGCGAGCATGGGCGGCACTGGCGGCATCACCGGGAGGTCCATCCGACCATCCTGCACCTCCGTGCGCCGCGGCGGTAGCACCGGGTCGAAGGCCGGTCAATCCCCTCCCCTCGGTACAGGGCCGCGCGTACCGTCGAAGTCGATGGAGCCGGACGACGCAGCCGGCGGCGGCGCGAGGAGCATCGATGAGCGACGTACGATCCGACGACCCCGGCGCGCAGGACGAGCAGGACGAAGCGCTCCGGGCCTCCGAACAGCACCAGCAGGCCGAGGAGGACGCCGACGCCGACGAGCGCGTCGTCGTCCGCGATCCCGAGACCGGCCGCACCTCCGAGGAGGACGCGCAATGAGCTCGACCATCGATCGTCCGCCGCCCGCCCGCCACGACAGACCGGCCCTGCCCCCCATCGGCGTCTGGTGGCCCATGCTCGAGGGGCCGCTCCGGCGCGAGATCCTCGAGAACCTCGAGGCGCCGCTCCGCACCGTCGTGGTTCGGCGCATCCTCGAGCTCTGCGAGGCCGACATGGGGGTGCCGCGCACGCCCGTCCGCCTCGACGAGAACGAGCGCGCGTACATCGCCGGCTGGATGCACGCCGTCGACTGGAGCTGAGCGCCGGGGCCGCGCACACGGCTCGGAGGCGCCCGGCCCGCGGCGACGACGAGGCGCGCGGGGGCTCCTGCGGATGCGACGATAGAGGGATGCCCTCCGACTCATTCCCGCCCGTCGAGGAACTCGCCATCGCCCGCCTCGTGGGCCCGCTGAGTCTCAGCCGCGGACGCACCGTCGAACGCTCCGGCGCCGTCGAGGAGCTCGTCTGGGAGCCGGCGGGCTTCCGGCTCGGCGCCGTCGTCCGGGGCAGCTCGGCCGAGTCGTACCGGGTGAACGTCCGGCTCGACCTGGGCATCCCCGGCCGCACCACGATCCTGTCGGGCACCTGCAGCTGCCCGGTGGGGCGCAACTGCAAGCACGTCGCAGCGGTCCTGCTCGCGTCGGCGGAGCGGCACCGGCAGCAGGCCGCCGCGCCGGCCGACGAGATCGAGGACGCCGCCGGTCGCGGCTGGCGCGCGGAGCTCGAGGCGCTGACCGGGACGATCGGGCGCGACGCCGGGGAGGCGCCGCCGCGTCAGCCGCTGGCCCTGCAGTTCGAACTGCGCGAGCGCATCGCGCGACGCGGGGGCGGCCCGCGGCAGACGGCGCGCGACGAGCCGGCGACGACCGAGGCCTCGGTCGACCGCCTCGCGGTCCGCCCGGTGACGCGCGGCGCCCGGGGCGGCTGGATCAAGGCCAACCTGACCTGGCAGAACGTCGGATTCCAGGGCGGCGCCGGCGGCTTCGACCCCCGTCAGGCGCGCTGGTTCGGCGAGTTCTCGATGCTGAAGGGCGCACGCCACTCGGCGTTCGCCGAGTACGGCTCGGCATGGATCTCGCTCGACGAGTACGAGAGCGCCACGCTCTGGGCGCTCCTCGAACAGGCCGCCTCGCTCGGCATCGCCCTCGTCGGGTCGACCGCGCAGACCGAGATCGTGATCGGCGACGCCGCGGAGATCAGCCTCGAGGCGCGTGCGACCGAGGTCGACGCCGTCGCCGACCCCGCCTCCGGGCCCGAGGCCGCCGCTCCCCCGGCCCCGGCGGGCCTCGAACTCGTGCCGACCGTCGCGATCGACGGAGAGCGGCACGCGAGCACGAGCGCGCGCCTCATCGGCGACCACGGGGTCTACGCCTTCGACTTCGCCGCAGGCCGCATCGGTCTCGCACCGCTCGCGGCCCCGCTGACCCCGGCGGCGCGAGCCGTCGTGCGGCGCACCGAGCCCATCGTCGTGCCCGCAGCCGAGATCGGCGACTTCGCCCGCGAGGAGTACCCGCGGCTCGCGCGCGCGGTGCGCATCACGAACGACGACCCCGCGGTCGAGCTGCCGGCCCTCCCGCCCGCGACCCTCGTCGCCACGGTGACCCACGAGCCGGGCCACCTGCTGCGCCTCGGGTGGGAGTGGGAGACGGACGGCGGGCGCCGCCTCCCGCTCGACGCCGCGGACGCCGAGTTCCACGACCCCGCCCGCGAGCGGCGCCCGGCCGAGCTCGTCGTCGAGCAGATCGCCGGCGACCCGACCTCCGGAGCGCTCCTCCGCTCGCCCCGGGCGCTCGGCGGCCTCGACCGTCGCGGGCGCGGCACAGGGACATCCGCGAGCCTCAGACCCGTCGTCGTGCTGCGCGGCATCGATGCAGCCGAGTTCTCGACCCGCGTGCAGCCGCGCCTCGAGGAACTCGAACGGGTGCGGGTCGACGTCGTCGGCGAGGCGCCCGAGTACCGCGAGCTCACCGAGGCCCCGAAGCTCACCGTGACGACGGTCGAGAGCGAGCGAACCGACTGGTTCGACCTCGGCGTGGTCGTCACCGTCGAGGGAAAGAAGGTGCCGTTCGGCCCGCTGTTCAGCGCGCTGTCGCACGGGCGGAAGAAACTCCTCCTCATCGACGGCAGCTACCTCTCGCTCGACCAGCCCGTGTTCGCGCCGCTCCGCGAGCTCCTCGAGGAGGCGGGCACGCTCGACGAGTGGGAGGGCGGCGAACTGCCGATCCACCGCACGCAGACGAGCCTCTGGGCCGAGTTCGAGGACCTCGCCGACGAGTCGGAGGCCGCCGTCTCCTGGCGCGAGACCGTCGCGGGCCTCAACGCCCCAGAGGGCATAGAGCCGATCCCGCAGCCCGAGGGCTTCGCGGTCGAGCTGCGGCCCTACCAGCTGGAGGGCTTCCGCTGGCTCGCATTCCTCCACCAGCATGGCCTCGGCGGCATCCTCGCCGACGACATGGGCCTCGGCAAGACGGCGCAGACGCTCGCGCTCGTCGCCCATGCGCGAGCGCAGGCGGATGCCACGGCGCCGCCCTTCCTCGTCGTGGCACCCACCTCGGTCGTGTCGAACTGGGCGCGCGAGGCCGAGCGCTTCGCCCCCGGCCTGCGCGTCGCGACGGTCACGGCCACCCAGGCGGCGAGCCGCCGGCGCCTCGAGGACGCGATCGCCGGGGCCGATCTCGTCGTCACGAGCTACGCGATCCTGCGGCTCGACGCCGAGGCCTTCGCCGAACTCGACTGGTCGGGGCTCGTGCTCGACGAGGCCCAGTTCGTGAAGAACGGCAACTCGAAGGCGAACCAGGCCGCCCGTGACATCCGCGCGCCGTTCAGGCTCGCCGTGACCGGCACCCCCGTCGAGAACAACCTCATGGAGCTGTGGGCACTGCTCCGCATCGTCGCGCCCGGGCTCTTCCCGTCGGGCCGCGCCTTCGCCGAGCGCTACCGCCGCCCCATCGAGATCGACCACAACGGCGAGCGCCTCGCGGCGCTCCGACGTCGCATCCGCCCGCTGGTGCTCCGCCGCACGAAGGAGCTCGTCGCTCCCGAGCTGCCCGAGAAGCAGGAGCAGGTGCTCCAGGTCGCGCTCGATCCGGCGCACCGCCGCATCTACGACACCTTCCTGCAGCGCGAACGCCAGAAGCTCCTCGGGCTCATCGACGACCTCGACCGCAACCGCTTCACGGTGTTCCGCTCGCTGACGCTCCTGCGGATGCTGAGCCTGCACGCGGCGCTGATCGATTCGGAGCAGTATGCGGACGTGCCCTCGGCCAAGCTCGACGCCTTGTTCGACCAGCTCGACGAGGTGATCGCCGAAGGGCACCGCGCACTCGTGTTCAGCCAGTTCACCTCGTTCCTCGAGCTGGCGGCCGCCCGGCTCGACGCGGCGGGCGTGCCGTACGCCTACCTCGACGGGGCGACCCGGCGCCGCAGCGAGGTCATCGACCGCTTCCGCACCGGCGACGCCCCCGTGTTCCTGATCAGCCTCAAGGCGGGCGGGTTCGGCCTCAACCTCACCGAGGCCGACTACGTCTTCCTCCTCGACCCGTGGTGGAACCCCGCGAGCGAGGCGCAGGCGGTCGACCGGGCGCACCGCATCGGCCAGTCGAAGACCGTCATGGTCTACCGCATGGTCGCGGAGGGCACGATCGAGGAGAAGGTGATGGCGCTCAAGGCCAAGAAGGCGGCGCTCGTGTCGTCGCTCATGGACGACGACGAGCTGTTCAGCGAATCGCTCACGGCCGACGACCTGCGCGGGCTGATCGGCGGATAGCCGCGTCGGTGCGAACGCACGGAGACGGTCGGGACCGCCGGGCCGGCGAGGGGGAATCGCCGGCCCGGCCATCACCGGACCACGCGGGTAGGTCGCGAACCCGACGATGGCGCACGCCCGATGGCACACGCGTCGCAAGGCGAGGAAGGGGTTGTTGCCCCCCGGATCCCTTCCCCGTCGCTCTCCGCTGCCACGGTAAGGAGGAGGCGATGTACCCGAAACATCGTCGCCGCCGTCGCTGCGAAGTCCTTCGAGCGTAGCACCGGAAATCCCCCCGTTCGGGGGAGACACGCGCCGAACGTCCCGAATCGCTCGGATTCGGACGACGCGGGCGCGTGCACCTCGACGGTGCCCCTGGAGGGACTCGAACCCCCAACCTGCTCCTTAGGACGGAGTCGCTCTTCCATTGAGCTACAGAGGCCGGTCGTACGAGTCTATCGGCTCTCGGGTAGCGTGATCGGCGGCGCACGGTGCGCGTGGACGCGCGGCCCGGCCGCGAGGACGGAGTCGGCATGATCGAGACGGGCACGACGAGATTCTGGGTCGGTGCGTCGACGCTCGGCGCGCTGGGCTCGCCCGCCCGCGGCATCCGCTCGCTCGATCTCGACGCCGACGGCCTCGCGAGGCTCGGCGAGCCGATCGACGTCGGACCGAACCCCATGTTCCTGGCGGTCTCCTCGGCGGCCGGCGTGCTCGGCGTCGTGCACGAGCTCGCCGACGGCCGGATCTCGAGCTGGACCTTCGAGGGCGACGGGCTCGCCCCGTTCAGCCGCGTCGGCGTCACGAGCGGCGACCCGTGCCACCTGGCGTTCACCGAGTCGGGCGAGATCGCCTTCGCCGCGAACTACTCGGGGCATCGGCTCACCGTGCACCCGCTCGCGCCCGATGCCTCGGCCGACGTCGTGCTCGAGGCCGAGTTCTCGGGCTCGGGCCCGAACCTCGAGCGACAGGCCGGGTCGCACCCGCACCAGGCGGTGCTCGACCACGATCGCGATCGGCTGCTCGTGCCCGACCTCGGCGCCGACCGCGTGCGCGTCATCGGCCTCGGCCGCCTGCCCGAGTCGCTCCAGACCGACGACGGCGCCCACATCGTGATCCACCCGGGTGCCGGCCCGCGCCACCTCGTCGTCTCGGGCGACCTCGCGGTCACGGCCAACGAGCTCGACCGGACCGTGAGCCTGATCGACCTCGTCGAGGGCCGCGAACTCGCCTGGTTCCCGATCGGACCCGACACCGAGCCGCGCGGCCTCGGCTGCTCGGCCATCCGGCTCACCCGCGGCGGAATCGTGCTCGTCGGCGACCGCGATGCCGACGCCCTGCGCGGCCTGCGCCTCGATGTCGAGGCGCGCACGCTCGAACTCGTCGCCACCGTGCCGACCGGCGGGCGGCACCCGCGCGACCTCGAGCTGAGCCACGACGAGCGCTTCGCGCTCGTCGCCGATCAGGCCTCCGACTCGATCGCGATCATCGCGCTCGACGAGACGGGAGTGCCGCTGGAGGTCGTCGACACGGTCGCGACGCCCGCGCCGGCGTGCCTCGCCCGAGTGCCCTAGGGGTCGCGGAGCCGTCGGCTCACCCGGAGCCCGGCGGCTCGACGGAGCCGCCGGGCACGCCCGGCGCTCGAGGCCGACGGATCAGGCCGGCGGGTACAGGTACAGCGCGTCGCCCGCGGGGATCGTGCGCTGGTGGTACGAGTGGTCGGAGTTCTGGTTGTACTCTTCGATGTTCACGGAGCCGTCGCTGTTGATCGACTGCACGTAGGCCACGTGGTTGTACGGGAACCACGCCACCGCACCGACGACCGGGGTGCTCGAGGTGGGCCAGCCGTGGTTCACCCACTCGTCGGCCCACGCGTAGGCACTGCCCGACGCGAGGTTCGACCAGTCCCACTTCCACGGGGCGCTGGTCACGCCGGCGTCGCGGTTGAGCCGCCAGGCGACGAAGTCGACGCACTCGCGGTAGTAGTAGCGGAGCGGCGAGAGCCCGCCGCCGTAGTCATCGGGCAGCTGGTCCCACCAGGGGTAGTCGTCGCCCTCGGCGCGGACGGTGTACAGGGCGTAGCTGCCGCCGCCGCGGGAGGCGAGCTCGGAGGCCCACTGCGCCCGCTCGGCCTCTTCGGCCGCGAGTCGCGCCTCTTCGATCGACGCCTTGGTCGTCACCGCGTACCCGTCGGAGACGATCGGCGCGCCGCTCGCGAGCGCGCCGACCGAGACGTCCTGCGCCTCGGCGACGCTCAGGCTGAAGTCGCCGGATGCCCCGAACTCGCTGCCGCCCGGGATGATGGCGTAGGCCGGGAGGGCGACGGTGCCGACGATCGCGGGGACCACGAGGACGGTCGAGAGCACTCGCATCGGGCCGTTGCGTCGCGGTGCGCGCGAGGTCGAAGCTACCGGCTCTGGGCGTCGACGACGACCATGCTCAGGATCTCGGGGGGCGGTCCGCACCCGACCTACCCTAGGGCACGCCCGCCTCGTTTGTCACGACGACGCTCCCGGCGCCGGCGCGGTCGGCGCGCGTCGGCGGCGACGACCGGCCGAACGGGCTCGGAGCGGCACTCAGGCGGCGGTCGCGAGGTACTCGCTCCACTGCGGCAGCGGCCGCTCGACGCCGCGGACGGCCCAGCTGCGGCCGTTCGGCATCTTCGGCGTGAAGCGCAGCTCCCAGCCCATCTCGGCCGGCGTGCGGTCGCTCTTCGTGTTGTTGCACCTGAGGCAGCACGCGACGAGGTTCTCCCAGGTGTCGCGCCCGCCGCGAGAGCGCGGCAGCACGTGGTCGATCGTGGCAGCCGATCGCCCGCAGTACGCGCAGCGGTGGTCGTCGCGGCGCAGCACGCCCCGGCGGCTCACCGGCACCTGGTGCGATCGGGGCGCTCGCACGTACCGGGTCAGGAGGATGACGCTGGGCCTGTCCCAGTTGCCGCTCGCCGCGCACACCGGATTGCCCTCCTCGCGGAGGATGACGGTCGCCTTCTGGTTCATCACGAGCAGGAGCGCCCGTTTGAAGGAGACGACGGCGAGCGGTTCATATCCGGCGTTGAGCACGAGTGTGCGCATGGGGGGCCTTCCGATCGGGGCTGGATGGCTTCCAGCCGCGTGCAGGATCCGACGGCCCGACGGCGCCCCGGGCGGGGGCCGGACTGCGGGAGGAGGCGGCGCCGGACGCACCCGGAGAACGAAAAACGGGCACCGTCGTGAAGACAGTGCCCGTCGGCGCGTTCGCGCGGATGGTACTCGGCTGACTGCTGCGCCGTTGGCGGAATTGCGCGCGCGCACCCGTGGAATGGATGCTGTGCGCCTTCACCATCGGCTTCACCTGCCCGGTATCTCGGATCGTCAGGGTTTCAGGCTAAAGCACGAACGGCGCCCCGGGAACTCCCGGCGCGCCGTTCGTCGCGTGCAGGACACGCGGTGTTCACGTTCAGATGCCGATGCGCACGATCGAGTAGTCGCTCGTCCAGATGGGCTGGACGCGCACCGACGCCCCCTCGTAGGGAGCGTGCAGGATCATGCCGTCGCCGGCGTAGAAGCCGTCGTGGCCGTCCATGATGACGAGGTCGCCCGGCTGCGCGTCGGCCTCGGAGATGACGGTGCCCATGGCGCCCTGCCCGGCGGAGGAGTGGGGCATGCTGACGCCGAACTGCGCGTAGACGTACATGACGAAGCCCGAGCAGTCGAAGCCGGCCGGCGTCGCGCCGCCGTAGACGTAGGGCGTGCCGATGTACTGCGTGGCGACGCTGTAGACGCTCGCGAGGTCGAAGCTCGGGTACGGCGGGTTCGCGAGGAAGTCGCCGACCGACGGGCCGTCGTACGACGCCGCGTACGAGGTCATCGCGTTCTCCGCGGCGACGCGGGCCGCCTCGGCGGCTGCGGCGGCCTCGGCCGCGGCACGGATCTCCTCGCCGGAGACGGCCGCATAGCCGTCGTCGGCCACGGGCGCCGCGATCACGTCGTCGGTGACCTCGACCGTCTGCGCCTGCGCCTTCGACAGCCGGGTCGCGTCGGTCTCGCCGAACTGGGGGCCGACGCTGCCCGGAGCGATGGCGTAGGCCGGGATCGCGAGCGTGCCGACGATGCCGGCCGCGGCGGTCATCACGAGGATGTTGGCGAGCCCGCCTCGGCGGAGGCGCCTCGTCGACGGCAGCGGCGTCGCGGCGACGGCCTTCGCGAGATCCTGGGATTGGGGGGTGGTGGGGGAACCGGGGGCCTTCGAGGCGATGATCGCCTTCGTCGCGGCCCCGCGAGCGCGGGTCCTGGTGGGACGGCGCCGGGAGAGTCGAGCCAAGATGTAACCTCCGTCGCCCCACGCCATCTGCATGTCGTCTCACCTGATGCGCGCAGGGCGCCTCACGGGTACCGGGTCGAGCGGTGAGCGCTGGGAGCGTCTCGACCCCGGGCCCTCCGGCTGGCTTCGTGCCGGTGGACTCGTACGAGGGTACGCGAGGAGGGCCCGAATGTCACATTTCGATCACGGCGCGGCGGAGATCGGCGGAATCGCGCGACGACGGCGCTCGACTCAGACGCTGATGAAGAGGTGGCCCGCGACCTCGGTCGGCAGTTCGATGCCGCCCTCGGCCCCGTCGACCTCCACGAGCACGTAGCCGCCCGCGCGGCTGAAGCTCGCGAGCGCGCCCGGCATCACGCCGGCCTGCTTGAGCTGGCCGAGCAGCTCGGGGTCGAACTGCACGGGCTCGCCGAGCCGGCGCACGGTGCCGCGCACGGGCTCGTCGCGGTCGGCGACCGCGTCGACGACGTTCACCACGCCGGACATGAAGGGGTCGGCGGGCGGCAGCCCGAGCTCTTCGAGACCCGGAATGGGGTTGCCGTACGGCGACTCCTTCGGGCCGCCGAGGATCTCGATGAGGCGGCGCTCGACCTGCTCGCTCATGACGTGCTCCCAGCGGCAGGCCTCGTCGTGGACGTACTCCCACTCGAGGCCGATGACATCGGCGAGCAGACGCTCGGCGAGGCGGTGCTTGCGCATGACGTGCACGGCCTTGCTGCGGCCCTCGGGCGTGAGTTCGAGGTGGCGGTCGCCCGAGACGACGACGAGCCCATCGCGCTCCATGCGGGCGACGGTCTGGGAGACGGTCGGGCCGGAGTGACCGAGACGCTCGGAGATGCGCGCGCGCAGCGGCACGATGTTCTCCTCTTCGAGGTCGAGGATCGTGCGCAGGTACATCTCGGTCGTATCGATCAGATCGGTCACGCGGTATCCTCCCGTTTCGTCGCAGCCCGTCATCAAGCCTAGCGGCCACCACCGTCTCGCTAGACTCGTCGCATGCCGAGCCTCGTGATCCCCGCTGACCTGCTGCCCGCCGACGGACGCTTCGGATGCGGGCCGTCGAAGGTGCGCCCCGAGCAGCTCGCCCACCTGGCGGAGCTCGGCCCGGCCCTGCTCGGCACCTCGCACCGCCAGGCACCCGTGAAGAATCTCGTCGGCCGGGTCCGCACCGGGCTGGCCGAGCTGTTCTCGCTCCCCGACGGCTACGAGGTGGTGCTCGGCAACGGCGGCTCGACCGCCTTCTGGGACTCGGCCGCCGTCTCCCTCATCGAGCGTCGTGCGCAGCTCGCCTCGTTCGGCGAGTTCGGCGCGAAGTTCGCCAAGGCGGCCGGCGCCCCCTGGCTCGAGTCGCCCGAGGTGCGCACGGCAGCGCCCGGCACGAGCGCGCGCGTCGAGCCCGCGACCGGCTTCGACGTCTACGCGTGGCCGCAGAACGAGACCTCGACCGGCGTGCAGGCCCCCGTCGAGCGCGTCGCGGGCGACCCCGGCGCACTCACCGTGATCGACGCGACGAGCGCCGCGGGCGGCGCCGCCGTCGACGCCGGCGAGTTCGACGTCTACTACTTCGCGCCGCAGAAGAACTTCGCGGCCGACGGCGGCCTGTGGTTCGCCCTCATGTCGCCCGCCGCGATCGAGCGGGTCGAGCGCGTCGCCGCATCGGACCGGTACATCCCCGAGTTCCTCTCGCTGAAGAACGCGGTCGACAACTCGCGCCTCGACCAGACGCTCAACACGCCGGCGCTCGCGACCCTGCTCCTGATGGAGAACCAGATCGACTGGATCAACGCCTCGGGTGGCCTGGCGTGGGCGGATGCGCGCACCCGCGAGTCCTCCGGCCTGTTGTACGACTGGGCCGAGGCCTCGAGCGTCGCGACCCCGTTCGTCGCAGATGCCGCCGACCGTTCGCAGGTCGTCGTGACGATCGACTTCGACGAGTCGGTCGACGCCTCGGCGATCTCGAAGGTGCTGCGAGAGAACGGCGTCGTCGACACCGAGCCGTACCGCAAGCTCGGCCGCAACCAGCTGCGCATCGCGACCTTCACCGCCATCGAGCCCGACGACGTCCGCAAGCTCATCGCCTCGATCGACCACGTCCTCGAGCGGATCGGCTGACCGGGTGCGCCTCTGGCTCAGCGAGGAGGAGCGCCGCCCCGATCCGGCGCCCGCGCGGGCCGACGCGCGCAAGGCCCTCGTCGCCGGCACGATCGGATGGCTCGTGGTCGCCGCCGTCTGCCTGCTGTTCCGCGCACCGCTCGCGGCCGCGGGGCTCGGGTGGTTCCTCGCGGCCGCGATCGTCGGGGTCGCACTCGGGGTCGTCGGGATCGTCGTGGTGCAGGTGATCCGTCGCCGCGCCCGTCAGCCGCGCGACGACGGATCCGGCCTCTCGGCCTGAGCCCGGGTCACGCCGTCGGCGTCGCCTCGTCGTCGTCCGAGTCGTCCGAGTCGTCGTCCTCGCCCTCGTCCTCGGAGTCGTCGTCGTCCGAGTCGTCCTCGTCGTCGGAGTCGTCCTCGTCGTCGTCCTCGTCCTCGTCCTCGGAGTCGTCGTCGGAGTCATCCTCGTCGTCGGAGTCATCCTCGTCGTCCGAGTCATCCTCGTCGTCCGAGTCATCCTCGTCGTCGGAGTCGCCCTCGACCTGCGTCTCGTCGACGTCGAGCGCGTCGATGTCGATCCCGTCGAAGACGTCGTCGTGCGAGATCCCGTCGTCGTCGGAGTCGTCGTCCGAGTCGTCCTCGTCGGAGTCATCCTCGTCGGCGTCCTCCTCGTCGGAGTCGTCGTGCTCGTCCTCGAACTCGTCGCCCTCGGCCGAGGCGGCGGCGAGCTCGGCGGCCGCCTGCTGGGCCGCGCGGTACTCGGCGAGCCGCTCCGACCACGGCACCCACTCGGGCGCGAGCAGCGCCTGCTCGCCGGGCATCAGCTCGGTCTCGAGCACGGTCGGCTCCGCGTCGTCGACGCGCGCGATCGTCACGCTCCACCGCCAGCCGGGGTAGCCCGCGAGGTCCGAGGCGAAGAGCAGGCTGAGCACGTGCTCGCCCTCGACCGTGTGGCCGATGACCGAGCCGACCGTCTCGGGCGCCGTCACCTCGAGCAGCGCTCGCCGGGCGAGGTCGACCGAGGCGAGCAGCACCTCGTCGGCGACCGGAGGCGCCGTCTCGACCGCGTCCGCCGCCTCGACGACCGCGTCCGCCGTGCCGTCGGCCGCGTCATGCTCGTGCGACGGTTCGGCCGTCCCCGCCGCTCGGGCGGCGGCGGCGTCCGCCGACTCGTCGGCGGCCGGGTGCTGGATGTCGGGCGTCTCAGGCATCCAGATCGTCAGCCACCTTCCGCAGCACCGCGGCGACGGTGCGCGCCTTCGACTTCTCGGGGTAGCGGCCACGGCGAAGGTCTGCGCCGATGCCGTCGAGCACCTTCACGACGTCCTCGACGATGATCGCCATGTCGTCGGCCGGCTTGCGGTGGATCTTGGTGAGGCTCACCGGCGTGTCGATCACGCGCACCGAGAGCGCCTGCGCGCCGCGCTTGCCCTCGGCCACGCCGAACTCGAGCCTGCTGCCCGCACGCACGGTCGCGCCGGCGGGGAGGGCTGATGCATGGAGGAAGACCTCCTGGCCGTCATCGCCGCTGATGAAGCCGAAACCCTTGTCCTCGTCGTAGAACTTGACCTTGCCGGTGGGCATCGTGGAAACCTCGCTTATACGTCTCACGGCGCGCCGAAATCAACGCGCCGTTCTCCCTCCAGTCTAGAGTCACGTCCCCCGTAGCGAGGCCTCCGTGCCCTATTCTTGACGGGTGAGCGATTCCGGCCCTATCTCCGAGCATCGCGCTGAGCGCATCCTCGCGGTGATGTTCGCGTCGATCGTCGGGCTCTCGATCGTCTGCTTCTTCGCCGTCATGATCGGCACCTTCTCGGGAGTGTCCCGTCAGGAGATGGGTTCGGGCATCTGGCCCGTCGTCACGATCCTCCCGCTGTTCGGCCTGCCGATCGCGTTCGTGCTCCTCATCGTGCTGCTCATCATCAACAGCGTGCGCCGATCCCGCGAGTCCCGAGCCGGATCGAGCTAACGGAGACGATGCTCGAACTCGCCGCACGACTCCGCGAGCTGACGCGAGACGATCTCGCCGCAGCACTGCGGACGCGCGAGTTCGAGACCACCGGCGTGCACGACCTCTTCGATCTCGCCGAGGCGCTCCTCGCGCCCGACTCGCTCGACCAAGCCATCGGCCGGCTCGACCGCCGCCACCTCGCGGTGCTCGCGGTCGCGGCCGCGCTCGCCGACGGCACGGGCGGCAGCACCGTCGAGGCCGTGCGGGGCGAGCTCACGGGGCTGGGCGCGACGAGCACCCGGGTCGATGCGACCCGGGAGCTGCTCGACGACCTGTCCCGCTCCCTCCTCGTCGTGGCCGGCGACTCGCGGGTCCACGTGCCCGGCGCCGTCGCCGCCCGGCTCGTACCGCGGCTCGGCGTCGACCTGCCGACCGCCGGCGATCTCGCCGCCCCCGCTCCCCCGGTGCTCGTGCCGAGCGACTCCGTCGACCGGAGCCTGCTCGAACGGCGTTCCTCCGAGGCCGCGTACGCGACCGTGACGGCGACGGCCGAGCTGCTCGCCGCGCTGGGGGCGCAACCGGCCCGCGAGCTCGCGAAGGGCGGTCTCGCCCTGCCCGACTCGAAGCGGCTCGCCGAGGCGAGCGGCACCGAGCTCGACGCGCTCCCCCGTCTCTTCCACCGCGCCGACGAGGCCGGGCTGGTCGTCCGCGACGGCGCCTTCTGGCTCGAGTCCGACCTGGGTGCGGCGTGGTCGCTCGAGTCCGCGCGCGGCCGGTGGCTGCGACTCGCCGAGTGCTGGCGCGACCGCATCCCCGAGACGCTCCATCGCCTCGTCGCCCGCCGCAACGATCCGTTGACGGCGACCGCGCTGCGCGACGACGTGCGGTGGCTGTACCCGGCGGGCGGCGCCTGGCTCGACGACGGCCTCGAGCGGCTCTTCGGCGAGGCGGAGGCCCTCGGCCTCGCGGTATCGGGCGAGCCGGTCGAGGCGGGGCGGCTCGTGCTCGGCGGCGAGCTCGAGCGCGCGGCCGACCTCGTCGCCGCCCACTTCCCGGCCCAGGTCGACCGCGTCTACCTCCAGCACGATCTCTCGATCGTCGCGCCCGGTCCGCTCGAGCCCGCGCTCGACGGGCGGCTCCGCGGCGTCGCCGACGTCGAGGGCCGCGACCTCGCCTCGACCTATCGCGTGAGCGCGGCATCCGTGAATCGCGGTCTCGCCGCCGGCGAGACCGCCGACTCCATCCTCGAGTTCCTCGGCGGGATCTCGCTCACCGGCATCCCGCAGCCGCTCGCCTATCTCGTCGCCGAGGCCGCCGAGCGCTTCGGCGCCGTGCGCGTGTCGACCGCGGCCGAGTCCGACGCGCCGGCGCGGGCGTCGATCCGCTCCGACGACGAGCAGCTCATCCGCACGCTCGCGGTCGACCAGTCGCTCTCCTCGCTCGCCCTGCGCCAGACCGGCACGCACCGGCTGCTCTCGCGGTTCGCACCCGACGTCGTCTTCTGGGCCCTCTCCGACGCCAAGTACCCGGTCGCCGCCGAGGACGCGGCAGGCGAGATCGTCCGCCTCCAACGGCACCGGCTCGCGCCCGCCCCGGTCCCGGCGCCGGCGAGCGACCCGATCGCGGCGATGCTCGCGCGCATGGCGCAGGAGCAGACCGGCGACGACGCCGAACGGGCCTGGCTCGCCCGTCAGCTCGAAGCCGCCGCCCGCTCGAAGGAGACGCTGACGGTGACCGTGCGGATGCCGGGCGGCGACACCGCCGACTACCTCCTCGCGCCGGCGAGCGTCGCGAACGGCCGGCTCCGCGCGCGCGACCGCAAGGCCGACATCGAGCGCACCCTGCCGCTGTCGGCGATCGCGGCGGTCGCCCCCGCGCCCGCCGACGTCTGACCGGCGTCCGTCGAGGGCCGACCCGCCGCCGACGCGCCCGGGGCCCCGCCCGGCGACCCTCCCACCGAGCGGGCGTAGACTCGACGGTTATGTCAGACGGCCCCCTCATCGTGCAGAGCGACCGCACCGTGCTGCTCGAGGTCGCGCACCCGCTCGCCGAAGACGCCAGGCACGACCTCGCGGTGTTCGCCGAGCTCGAGCGCGCCCCCGAACACGTGCACACGTACCGGATCACCCGGCTCGGCCTCTGGAACGCCCGTGCGGCGGGCCACGACGCCGAGGACATGCTGGGCACCCTCGAGCGCTACGCGAAGTTCCCGGTACCGCAGACGGTCGCCGTCGACATGCGCGAGACCGTCGGCCGCTATGGCCGACTCGTGATCGACCGCACCGAGGGGGGCGAGCTCCGGCTGCACGGCGACGACGTGGCCGTGCTGACCGAGGTCGTGGGCGCCCGCAAGATCGCGCCGCTCATCGGCGAGCGCGTGGGCGACACGAGCTTCCTCGTCGAGCCGTGGGCCCGAGGTCAGCTCAAGCAGGAGCTCGTGAAGCTCGGCTGGCCCGCCGAGGATCTCGCGGGCTACACCCCCGGCACGCCGCACGAGATCGAGCTCGACGAGTCGGGCTGGCACCTGCGCGACTACCAGCAGAAGGCGGTCGACAACTTCTTCGAGGGCGGCTCGGGCGTCGTCGTGCTGCCCTGCGGCGCGGGCAAGACCCTCGTCGGCGCGGGCGCGATGGCGACCGCGAAGACGACGACCCTCATCCTCGTCACCAACACCGTGAGCGCCAGGCAGTGGCGCGACGAGCTGCTGAAGCGCACGAGCCTCACTCCCGACGAGATCGGCGAGTACTCGGGGCAGGTGAAGGAGGTCAAGCCGGTCACGATCGCGACGTACCAGATCCTCACCGCGAAGCGGAAGGGCGAGTACGCCCACCTCGCCCTGCTCGACGCCCTCGACTGGGGCCTCGTGGTCTACGACGAGGTGCACCTGCTGCCCGCGCCCGTGTTCAAGCTCACCGCCGAGCTGCAGGCGCGCCGGCGCCTCGGACTCACGGCGACCCTCGTGCGCGAGGACGGCCGGGAGGGCGACGTGTTCTCGCTCATCGGCCCCAAGCGATTCGACGCCCCGTGGAAGGAGATCGAGGCGCAGGGCTTCATCTCCCCCGCCGCCTGCTTCGAGGTGCGCATCGACCTGCCGCAGTCCGAGCGGCTCGCGTACGCGGCATCCGCCGACGACGAGCGCTACCGGCTCGCGGCGACGGCGCCGGCGAAGCTCGGCGTCGTGAAGGAGCTCGTCGCCCGCCATGCGGGCGAGCGCATCCTCGTGATCGGCCAGTACCTCGACCAGATCGACGAGCTCGCCGAGGAGCTCGGCGCCCCGCAGCTCACCGGCTCGACGCCGGTCGACGAACGGGAGCGGCTCTTCCAGGAGTTCCGCGACGGCACGACACCGGTGCTGGTGGTGTCGAAGGTCGCGAACTTCTCGGTCGACCTGCCCGAGGCGACCGTGGCGATCCAGGTCTCGGGCTCGTTCGGCTCGCGGCAGGAGGAGGCGCAGCGACTCGGCCGGCTGCTGCGGCCCAAGGAGTCGGGGCTCAGCGCCAACTTCTACACGCTCGTCTCGCGCGACACCGTCGATCAGGACTTCGCGCAGAACCGGCAGCGGTTCCTCGCCGAGCAGGGCTACTCGTACACGATCCTCGACGCGCACACCCTCGACCCGGCGGCCTGAGCCGGCCTCGGGTGCGCGGCGCGTTCAGCGCTCGCGCGCGTAGCGGAGGAGCAGCAGGTCGCCGGCGGGGATCGCGTGCACGAGCCGCATCCGACGCGCGTGCTCGTGCCCGCCGGCCGTGATGCGCCCGGCGTCGCCCGAGACGAGCAGCGGGCTGAGGCTGAGGCACAGCTCGTCGACGGCGTCGGCCTCGACGAGCGAGGCGAACAGGTGGGGGCCGCCCTCGCAGAGGACCTGCGGGAGGCCTGCCGCCGCGAGCGCGTCGCGCATCGGGAGCACGTCGACGGCGGTCGCGCCGCAGACGAGGACGTCGGCGACCTCGGCGAGCGCGGCCCGGCGCCCCGGGTCGGATGCCGCGTGGGTGACGACGATCGGGCGCAGGACCGTCTCGGCGAAGAACGGGTGCCCGGGGTCGAGCTCGAGCGCGGAGGAGACGACGGCGATGCGGGGCTGGTCGGCCAGCCCGTGCTCGCGCCGCCACGCGACGTCGGCCTCGCCGAGGCCGAGCCCGCCGTAGCCCTCGGCGCGAACCGTGCCGGCTCCGACCAGCACGACGTCGGCGAGGGTGCGCAGCACGCCCATCGCGAGCCGGTCGGCGTCGTCGCCGAGCCCGCCGCTGCGGCCGTCGAGCGTGACCGCGCCGTCGACGCTCATCACGAAGTTCATGCGGACGCGCGGGGTCGCCCGGTCGGGCAGGGCGTAGGCGGCGAGCAGGCGCGCACCGTCGACCTCGCCGGCCGGCTCGCCGTCGTCGAGGGATGCCCCGCCCCCGGCCGTGCTCACGGCTCCTCGTTCGGGCCGTCGAGCATGTTGTGCTTGAGGTACGCGGGCTCGCGCCATCCCATGATCGCCTCGACCATGCGCGCGGCGTCGACCGATTCTGCGACGTTGTGCATCCGCAGGATGCGCGCGCCCTGCGCCGCGCAGAAGACGGCCGCCGCGATCGAGCCCGCGAGTCGTTCGCCGCGGGCCCGGTCGAGGCTCTCGCCGATGAAGTCCTTGTTCGAGACGGCGGCGACGAGGGGGAAGCCGAGCCTCGTGAACTCGGCGAACCGCCGGGTCAGCTCGAGCGTCTGCAGGGTGTTCTTGTTGAGGTCGTGGCCGGGGTCGAGCACGATGCGCGACTCGGGCACGCCGCGCGAGACCGCGAGCGCGGTGCGCTGCTCGAGGAACGCCGAGATGTCGCCGACGACGTCCTCGTACTGCGGCCTCGGGTACCACTGCCGTGGCTCCGCACGGCTGTGGGTGATGACGAGCGTCGCCTCCGAGTCGGCGACGACCTCGGCGAGCGCGGGGTCGTGCACGCCGGTCGTGTCGTTGATCACGTGCGCTCCGGCGGCGATCGCGGCGGCCGCGACCTCGGCGTGGAAGGTGTCGACCGAGAGGGCGGCGCCCGACCCGGCGAGCGCGGCGACGACGGGCACGACCCGGTCGATCTCCTCGGCGACGGGGATCGCGGGCCCCGGGCCGAACTTCGCGCCCCCGATGTCGATCCACGCCGCACCGTCGTCGATCGCGCGGCGCGCGGCGTCGACGGCCGCGTCGAGACCGAAGGTCGCGCCCCGGTCGTAGAACGAGTCGGGCGTGCGGTTCACGACCGCCATGATCGCGATGGAGGTGCGGAAGTCGACGTCGCGCCCCGCGATGCGGCGCACCGGCTCGGCGAGGTTCGGGTCGGCCCACGCGACGGGCGGCGCTGCGGTCACGCGGATGCCTCGGCGACGAGCTCGTCGAGGGGCACCGCCGGGTCGGCGAGACGCGCCGGGTCGAGCCTCGCGCCCGAGCGGATGAGCGACTGCACCGCGTCGTTCACGTCCCACACGTTGACGTTCATGCCGGCGACGACGCGCCCCTCGCGCTGCCAGAAGGCGATGAACTCGCGGGCCTGGCGGTCTCCGCGGAAGACGGGATCGGCCCCGTCGGCCAGGGTGCCGTAGCCCGAGTACTCCATGCCGAGATCGTACTGGTCGGTGTAGAAGTACGGGATCTCGGCGTACTCGAGCGTCTCCCCCGCGAGTGCGCGGCCGGCGGCCCGCCCCGCGTTCTCGGCGTTGGCCCAGTGCTCGGTGCGCAGGTGGGTCTCGAGGACCGGGTGGTAGACGCTCGCGACGTCGCCGACGGCGTAGACGTCGTCGGCGCTGGTGCGGAACGAGGCATCCACGACGATGCCGTTGCGCACCTCGAGGCCTGCGGCCTCGGCGAGGCCCGTCTCGGGGACGGCGCCGATGCCGACGAGCACGAGGTCGGCCGGCAGGGTCTCGCCCGTGTCGAGCTCGACGCCCGTCGCACGGCCCTCCGCGCCGCGGATGCCCGCGACCCCGGTCGACATGCGGAGATCGACGCCGTGCGCCCGGTGCAGCTCGGCGAACACGCCCCCGACGGCGGCGCCCACGGCCGCGGCGAGCGGAACCGCCTCGGGCGCGACGACCGTGACCTCGTCGCCGTACCCGCGCGCGGCGGCAGCGGCCTCGAGCCCGATCCAGCCTGCGCCGATGGCGACCATGCGCCGCCCGCCCGGCGAGAGCGCGTCGCGGAGGGCGACGGAGTCGGCGAAGGAGCGCAGCACGTGCACGCCGTCGAGTTCGCCCTCGGGCGCGCGCCAGTGGCGCGCGCTCGCCCCGGTCGCGAGCAGCAGGCGCGCGTAGTCGAGCGTGCGACCGTCGGCGAGACCGAGCCGGTGCGCCGCGGGATCGAGTTCGGTCGCGCGCACCCCGCGCAGCACCTCGACGCGCTCGTCGGCGTACCACTCGACCGGATGCACCTCGACGACGTCGCGCTCGGCGGCCCCGGTCAGGAACTCCTTCGAGAGGGGCGGCCTGATGTACGGCATCGCGTCCTCGCCGGCGACGATCGTGATGGGGCCGGCATGCCCCGCCTGCCTCGCGCCCTCCGCGGCCCGGGCTCCGGCGAGCCCGCCGCCGACGATCACCAGTCGTTCCTCGTTCATCTCACTGCTCCGTCCTGCCGATGCCGCAGCGGTCCAGGAACTCGCGGCGGACGCGGTCGTCGTCGCGAACGACGCCCGCGAGCGAACTCGTGATGGTGCGGGTGCCCGGCACCTGCACGCCGCGCAGCGACATGCAGAGGTGCTCGGCCTCGAGCACCACTCCCACGCCCTCGGGATCGAGCACCTCGACGAGCCGGTCGGCGATCTGCACGGTCAGCCGCTCCTGCACCTGCAGGTCGCGGGCGTACTGCTCGACGACGCGGGCGAGCTTCGAGAGCCCGATGATGCGGCCGCCGGGCACGTATCCGAGGTGGGCGACGCCGCGGAACGGCAGCAGGTGGTGCTCGCAGAGCGAGTCGAACGGGATGTCGCGGACGACGACGAGCTCGCCATAGCCTTCGCCCGGAAAGGTCGTCGGCGTGAACGGGCGGGGCGTCAGCATCTCGATGTAGGCGTCGGCGACGCGCCGCGGTGTCTCGGCGAGGTGCTCGCTCTCGACGTCGCGGCCGAGGGCGACGAGCAGCGCCCGCACCGCCTCGGCCGCCGCCTCGCGGTCGACGGCGTGCTCCGCCTCGGCGGCGGTCACGGCGTGGAGTCTCGGCACCTCGGCCGCGGCTGCGAATTCGCTCGACGTCATGCTTCCCTCCGGGCCGGCCCTCTGCTGCCGAGGCTAGGCCTGCGAAATTCTTTTGTCAAGATTCGCTGCATTTAGAGATATGATCCGATCATGGGCACCGCAGCGAACGGCGACCCCGACGCGATCCGAGCGGTCGGCGCGCTCGCCGACCCGGCGCGGCGCCGGGTCTACCGGGTGGTCGCCCGCAGCCGCGAGGCCGTCGGTCGCGACCACGTCGCCGAGGTGCTCTCCCTGCCGCGCAGCACGGCCGCCTTCCACCTCGATCGCCTGGTCGACGCCGGGTTGCTCACGACCGAGTCCCGGCGGCTCACCGGCCGCACCGGCCCCGGCGCAGGGCGGCCGGCGAAGCTCTACCGCCGTGCCGACGACGAGATCGCCCTGAGCCTGCCGTCGCGGCTCTACGAGCTCGGCGGGCGGGTCATGGCCGAGGCGATCGGGCGCGCCGTCGACGACGGCGTGCCGATGCGCGACGCGCTGCACGACGCCGCCGATCGGGCCGGGCGGGGGCTCGCCGGGACCTCCGCCGACCTCGGCACCGCGCTCGCCGACGCCGGCTTCGAGCCGCACGACGACGGCGACGCCGGGGTGACGCTCGGCACCTGTCCGTTCCACCGGCTCGCCCTCGAGAACGCGTCCGTCGTCTGCGATCTGAACCACGCGCTCGTCTGCGGCATGGCCCGCTCGACCGGCACCGACCCCGCACGGGTGCTGCTCGATCCCGGCGCCGGAGGGTGCTGCATCCGGGTCGTCCCCACCCCGCGGTGACCCGTCATCCACACGACTCACAGCCAAGATTCAGCGAACGTCAAGAGAATCGAGACATGAGCGACGGACCTCGCATTCTCATCGTCGACGACGAGCCCAACATCCGCGACCTCCTCACCACCAGCCTGCGCTTCGCGGGCTTCGCGGTGCGCGCCGTCGGCAACGGCGCGCAGACCATCTCGGCCGTGCTCGAGGAGGAGCCCGACCTCATCATCCTCGACGTGATGCTGCCCGACATGAACGGCTTCGGCGTCACCAAGCGCCTCCGGTCGGCGGGCTACACGGCGCCGATCCTCTTCCTCACCGCGAAGGACGACACGGAGGACAAGATCACCGGCCTCACGGTCGGCGGCGACGACTACGTCACCAAGCCGTTCTCGCTCGACGAGATCGTCGCACGCATCAAGGCGATCCTGCGCCGCACCATGCACGCCGAGGAGGACGCGGTCATCCGCACCGGCGAGCTCACGATGGACCAGGACACCCACGAGGTGCTCGTCGGCGAGGTGCCCGTCGAGCTCTCCCCCACCGAGTTCAAGCTGCTGCGCTACCTCATGCTGAACCCGAACCGCGTGCTGTCGAAGGCGCAGATCCTCGACCACGTGTGGGAGTACGACTTCAACGGCGACGCGGGCATCGTCGAGAGCTACATCTCGTACCTGCGTCGCAAGCTCGACCAGCACTCGGCCGAACCCCTCATCCAGACGAAGCGAGGGTTCGGGTACATGCTCAAGTCCTCCTCCAAGCCCTGACTCAGGTTCCGCCGCCTAGACTCGGCCCGCCATGAATCAGACCCTGTTCGAGCGGTGGAACCGCATCTCGCTCCGCACCAAGATCACCGGGGTGACGGTGCTGATGCTGACGCTCGGGCTGCTCGTCTCCGGCATCGGCACGGCCGCGATGCTGCGCTCGTACGTCGAGGACCAGCTGGAGTCGAAGCTCGAGGCGATCGCCTCGGGCAGCATGGAGCGGTACTTCGACATCGACAGCGACAAGCCGCGGGCGCAGACGAACCTCAACCAGCTCGACTTCACCCCCGAGGACGACGTCTTCGTCGCGATCTACACCTCGAGCGGCGAGTACAAGCGCAGCAACTGGGAGGACAAGCCCGCCGCGGAGTGGCCCGACATCCCGGAGACACTCACCCAGGCGCAGGTGACCGCACGCAACAGCGGGCACTACGCCGCCTTCCCGCTCGACGACGCCGACGGCGAACCCACCTTCCGCGCCGTCTCCGCACTCATGACCGCCGACTCGCACGGCACCCTGGTGCCGATCGTGATCGCGATCTCCTCGAAGGAGACCGAGCGACTGCTCGCCGTCTACCTCACGATCTTCCTCGGCTTCGGCCTCGGCGTGGTGCTCGTGGGCGCCCTCCTCACCCGCATGCTCGTGACGAGCACCTTCGGGCCGCTCCGCGAGGTCGAGCGCACGGCCGCCGCGATCGCCGACGGCGACTTCAGCCAGCGCCTCGGCGGCGCGACCCCGAACACCGAGGTGGGCCGGCTCAACCGCTCGCTCAACACGATGCTCAACCGGATCGACCGCGCATTCCGCGACCGCGCGCGCACGATCGACCAGATGCGCCGATTCGTCGGCGACGCCTCGCACGAGCTGCGCACCCCGCTCGTCTCCGTGCGCGGGTACGCCGAGCTCTACCGCATGGGCGCCCTCCAGTCGCCCGACGAGGTCGCGCAGGCGATGGACCGGATCGAGAAGGAGGCCATCCGCATGGGCGGCCTCGTCGAGGACCTCCTCGCCCTGGCCCGGCTCGACGAGGCCAAGCCGCTCGAGCTCGGCGAGGTCGACCTCGTGCCGCTCGCGCGCGACGCGGCGCTCGACACGATGGCGGCGCACCCCGACCGCACGGTCACGGTGATCGCGCCCGAGGAACTCGGCGACCCGGATGCCGCGGCCGACGCGCCCGAGCTCGAGGTCGAGCTCGACCCCGCCGCCCGCGCGGCGACCGGTCCCATCTCGTTCGCCGGGGCGACGCTGGCCCGCCTGCGGGGCAGACAGCCCCGGAGCGAGCCCTCCCCCGCCGCGCTCGCCCGCAAGGAGGCGCAGGCCGCCCGCCGTGCGGCGACGGCGGCGGCGCAGGCGGCACGGCGTGCGAGCCGGCAGAACGCGGCCCAGTCGGCGCGCGCCGATGCCGCGGCGAGGGCCGCGGAACGCACCGCGGCCGACGCGGCCGCGCAGGCCGCGGCCGTCCACGCCGCCGAGACGTCGCCCAAGCCCGTGCGCCGCGCCGTGGTGCTCGCCGAGGAGAACAAGATCCGCCAGGTCATCACGAACCTGATGGGCAACGCCATCCGCTTCACGAACGACGGCAGCCCGCTCGAGATCCGGGTGTCGGTCGACGACGTCGCCGAACGTGCCGTGGTCGAGGTCGTCGACCACGGCGAGGGCATCCCCCCGCAGATCCGCGAGAAGATCTTCCAGCGCTTCTGGCGCGCCGACACGTCGCGAACGCGTGAGACGGGCGGCTCGGGGCTCGGCCTCGCGATCGTCTCCTCGATCGTGGCGGCGCACAACGGCGCGGTCGACGTGGTCGAGACGCCGGGCGGCGGGGCCACGTTCCGGGTCATGCTGCCGCTGGCGGGGTCGTCGGCGGCGCCGCAGCCCATCGCCGAGGGCTGAGGCGGGCCCGGGGCCTCGGCCACCGTCCCCTGAGGGCGCCTGCGGGTCCGCATCCCGTCCCCTGCGCCCGGTCCTCGCGGTCCCCTCCTCCCCAGCGCGTCCAGGCACTGACATCCGACCCGATGCGAGGCGCGGTGCCCCGCCCGGGCCGACCGCCTCGTAGCGTGTGGGCACACCGAACGAAGGGATGCCCCATGACCAGCTACCACGTCGACGCAGAACAGGTCGCCGTAGCCACCCAGACCGCGCAGGGCACGATCACGCGCATCCAGTCCGACGTGCAGGCCCTCCTCGCCCAGCTCACGGGCCTGCAGTCGTCCTGGTCGGGGCAGGCCTCGAGCGCCTTCCAGGGCGCGGTCTCCGACTGGCGGGCGACCCAGCTGCAGGTGGAGCAGAGCCTCGTGGGGCTGAGCCGTGCGCTCGGCATCGCCGCGACGCAGTACGCCGACGCCGAGCAGGCGAACGCGCGGCTGTTCCTGCGCTAAGCGCGACGGGTGCGCGCCGGACCTCCCGGGAGGTCCGGCACGACCGACGTCAGCCCGCGTTCGCGACGATGCGGTTCGCGAGCTCGACGATCGAGGCCCGAGCCGCGGCGAAGTCGACTCCCTCAGGCAGGTACGTGACGCTCTCGGGCGGAACCGTCGGGAACGAGATGCGGAGCCAGTCGCGATCCAGACGCAGATCGAGCACGCACGGCGCCTCGTCGTCGGCGCACCGCAGCACCGAGTCGTCGGCAGCGAGACCCGTGACACCCACGGGCTCACCGCCGTCGGCCAGCCAGGTCTCCCGTTCGAGGAGGTAGCGCCAGTCACCTCCCGGGAGCAGCGAGACGGTGCCGTAACTCGCCTCGCTGGCAGTGAACCCGACCGTGCATCGAAGGGCCCCCGCGGTCGTGGTGGTGTACCAGTACTGCCCGACCCTCGGCCCGTCCCACGAGAGCCCGAACCACAGCTCGGGCAGGCCCGTCACCTCGGTGATCTCCTCGGCCGTCGTGAGCTGCGCGCACTCGTCGATCGTGTTCGTCGAGGTCGGGGGCGTCCACGCCTCACCGGGCGCTCCGCCCGCACCGAGCGCTGCGAGCATCCCGTCGGTCATCGCCGTGAACTCCGCTGCGAGCGAGGCGTCGGTATCTCCGTCTTCCGCCACGATGCCGTGCAGCGCGAGCTCGATCCAGGCGTTCTCCATCCAGCCGTAGAGCTCGCAGAACGCGTCGACCTCGTGGACGACGCACCTCGGGCCCTGCGAACCCGGCCCGTAGCCCGCAGGAATGTCGGGACCCGCGTAGAGGTCCACGTAGGCGAGCGCCTCCGCTTCGCCCTCGGGCAGGAGCTGCAGCCGCACCGTCTGGGCGTCGGCGGCGGGGCCGACCCATGTGGTCGAGGGTCGACCGTCGTCCCACGCGCACGTGAGTGCGCCGAGCTGAGCCGCGGCCGACGCGTCGGGCGAGCTCACCGCACCGAGATCGACGGCAGCGAGCGGCGCCACGCCGTCGCCGAGGAAGGCTTGCAACGACGTCGTCGGCAGGAGGTCCTCGCACCCGGCAGCGAAGCGGGGCGTCGGGGCGTCGACCGGTACGGGCCCGGCAGAGACGCTCGGACTCGGGCTCGGCGTCGGGACGCTTGTGGGCGACGGCGTCTCGGCGACGCATGCGGCGAGGAGCGCGACGGTGGACGCGGCGATGACGAGGGCGAGCCATCGTCGAGGTTCGGGACTCGACATTCGGTCAGCGTATCGTCAGGACGGGGTGTGCCAGGGCAACGTTTCGACAACGGCTCGGCGCTGGTTCGGCATCGTGCACGGGGCGTCCCCGAAACCGACGAAGGGCGCCCCCCGGAGGAGGCGCCCTTCGCGCGATTCGTGTGTCGCGGACTGCTTAGAAGTCCATGCCGCCCGTGGGGTCGCCGGCCGGGACCGGGTTCTTCTCGGGCTTGTCGGCGACGACGGCCTCGGTGGTGAGGAAGAGGCCGGCGATCGAGGCCGCGTTGAGCAGCGCCGAGCGGGTGACCTTCACCGGGTCGTTGATGCCGGCAGCGAGCATGTCGACGTACTCGCCGGTCGCGGCGTTGAGGCCCTGGCCGACCGGGAGGTTGCGCACGCGGTCGACCACGACGCCCGGCTCGAGGCCGGCGTTGAGGGCGATCTGCTTCAGCGGCGCGTCGATCGCGACGCGGACGATGTTCGCACCGGTCGCCTCGTCGCCCGAGACCTCGAGCTTCTCGAAGGCGGTCTTGCCGGCCTGGATGAGCGCGACGCCACCACCGGCGACGATGCCCTCCTCGACGGCGGCCTTCGCGTTGCGGACGGCGTCCTCGATGCGGTGCTTGCGCTCCTTGAGCTCGACCTCGGTCGCCGCGCCCGCCTTGATGACGGCGACGCCGCCGGCGAGCTTGGCGAGGCGCTCCTGGAGCTTCTCGCGGTCGTAGTCGGAGTCGGTGTTGTCGATCTCCTTGCGGATCTGCGCGACGCGGCCGGCGATGGCCTCCTCGTCACCGGCACCCTCGACGATGGTCGTCTCGTCCTTGGTGATGATGACCTTGCGGGCCTGGCCGAGCAGGTCGAGGGTGACGTTCTCGAGCTTGAGGCCGACCTCCTCGGAGATGACCTGGCCGCCGGTGAGGATCGCGATGTCCTGGAGCTGCGCCTTGCGACGGTCGCCGAAGCCGGGGGCCTTGACGGCGACCGACTTGAAGATGCCGCGGATCTTGTTGACGATCAGGGTCGCGAGCGCCTCGCCGTCGACGTCCTCGGCGATGATGAGCAGCTGCTTGCCGGTCTGGATCACCTTGTCGACGATCGGCAGCAGGTCCTTGATGTTCGAGACCTTGCTGTTGACGATCAGGATGTAGGGGTCTTCGAAGACCGCCTCCTGGCGCTCGGGGTCGGTGACGAAGTACGCCGACAGGTAGCCCTTGTCGAAGCGCATGCCCTCGGTCAGCTCGAGCTCGGTGCCGAAGGTGTTCGACTCCTCGACGGTGACGACGCCCTCCTTGCCGACCTTGTCGATCGCCTCGGCGATGAGCGCGCCGATCTGCTCGTCGGCGGCCGAGATCGACGCCGTGGCGGCGATCTCTTCCTTCGTCTCGACGTCCTTCGCGTTCGCGAGGAGCTCGGCCTCGACGGCCTGCACGGCCTTCTCGATGCCGCGCTTGAGCGAGATGGGGTCGGCGCCTGCGGCGACGTTGCGGAGGCCCTCGCGGACGAGCGCCTGGGCGAGGACGACCGAGGTCGTGGTGCCGTCGCCGGCGACGTCGTCGGTCTTCTTGGCGACCTCCTTGACGAGCTCGGCGCCGATCTTCTCGTACGGGTCGTCGAGCTCGATCTCCTTGGCGATCGAGACGCCGTCGTTCGTGATCGTGGGGGCGCCCCACTTCTTCTCGAGCACGACGTTGCGACCGCGCGGGCCGAGGGTCACCTTGACGGCGTCGGCGAGCGTGTTCAGGCCACGCTCGAGGCCGCGGCGGGCCTCCTCATCGAAAGCAATGATCTTTGCCATGTGTGTTTCTCGCCCCTTCTCGGACGTCTTCAAAGATTCGTGATTAGCACTCAAATCACGTGAGTGCTAAGACGATTCTGGCACTCGACCGCCACGAGTGCAAGCGAGCCCGGCGCCCTCGGCGCACGCCCAGCGCGAACAGCGCGGCCGTCGTCAGGGGGTGAACGAGGCGCTGCCGCCCGCGGGCACGAGCTCGATCCAGGTGTTGCCCGGCGCCAGCCGCAGCGGCGAGCCGTCATCGGCCGCGAGGGTGATGGGCGCGGCCGCGGCGTCCTTCGTCCACGTGCCGTGCGCCGTGCGCCCGGCGACCGACACCCAGGCCTCGCCCGAGCCGATGAGCACGGTCTTCGGCACCTCGCCGTAGCGCCAGTCGATGCCGACCTCGAGCGTCACGACGTTCGTCGCCCGCACCCGCGCTCCGCCCTCCTCGACGTCCGCGACCCCCTCCTGCGAGCGCAGCCACGACGAGGAGCCCGCGTCCCAGTCCCACGTCGGTGCGCGCGCCTCCGAGAAGACCAGCGCGATACGGGAGGTCGGCGCGGCGGCGAGCTCGGGGGCGGCGAGCGGATCGGCGGTGCCGTAGTCGAACTGCACGGGCGGGGGCGCGAGCGCAGCGTTGCGCGCCATGGTCTCGGCGGCGTCGAGGATCACGTCGTGCGGACCGGGACGCTCGTCGGCGCGCGAGTACAGGCCGGTCTCGTCGAGGTCGAAGACGACGTTGACGAGCGGCGTCGCCATCATCATCGCGACGAACTGGTCCTGCCCGCCCGAGTAGGCGATCACGCCGCCGAGCGGCGAGGCGATGTCGGGATCCATGGGCCGGATGGAGCGCACCGGCCCGATCGTCGGCGGGAGGTCGGAGTGCCAGACCGCGAGGTAGCGGGTGAGCCCGCCCTCCACGAGCTCCTCGAAGACGAGGTCCGTGCGATTCAGCGCGATCTGCGGGCGCGCGTCCTCGTGGTTGTCGATCTTGGCGGCGAGCGAGGGATGCCTCGGCGCCGCCGGGTCGGTCGGCGTGCCCCGCAGCGGGGAGAACGCCACGGCGAGCGGCTGCGAGCTGCCGACCGGACGCGGCTCGGCCGTCGGCCCGGGCGTCGGGACCGGCTCGGGAGGGCCTGGCTGGCAGCCGGCGAGGAGCAGCGCCGCCACCGCGACGGCGACGAGGCGCATCCCCCGCCGTCGCAAGGCCCGTCGGCCCCCCGTGACCATAGCCACATGCTAGTGACGCTCGGGAATCGACCGACCGCGAACTGCGCCGACACGCCGAACGCGCCGTCGGAGGGACGACGGCGCGTTCGGAATACGCGTGCGCTCAGGCGGGACGAACGGCTTCGGCCTGCGGACCCTTCGATCCCGTGCCGACCTCGAACACGACCTGCTGGCCCTCTTCGAGCACCTTGTACCCGGCCATGTCGATGGCGGAGTAGTGGACGAAGACGTCCTGCCCGTCGCCGTCGACAGTGATGAACCCGTATCCCTTTTCAGCGTTGAACCACTTGACGGTTCCGTTCGCCATGCGTTGCTCCCATGTTGCGGTGTGTGGATCAGCACGTGCCTGTCGCCTGTACCGGGTCGCCCTCGACGCGGGCGAACGAGGCACCTGAGGTACCGGACGTGCACGCGGGCCCGGGCGACCAACTCCAGATAGTCACATCGCGCCGCTCGGACGCAAGGGGGTGCACGTCACGAATGGTCGCAGAATGGCAACGATTCGGCCGGCTCAGCCGGCCGTGGCCTCCGCATAGTCCGAACCGAGCACCAGCACGAGCGGGGTGCCTGTCGCCGCGAAGGTCTCGGAGAGACGCACGTCGGCCTCGGGCAGCAGCGTCGCGACGCCGCGCGCGGCACCCTCGAGGTCGGGCGTGGCGAAGTAGACGACCGTCTCGGTGAGGTCGTTCTCGCTCGCGTTGGCCGTCGCATCCACCGGGACCCCGCCCGCCGTGAGCGTCTCGGCGGCCTTCGCCGCGAGCCCGGCCGTGCCGGTGCCGTTGAGCACCGTCACCTTCACCTCGGGCGAGATCGTGGGCTCGGCGGTCGCCGTCGGCGTCGGCGTCGCGGCCGGATCCGGTCCGCTCGCGGCGTTCAGCCGGTCGTTGAAGACCATGACCCCCGCGATGCCGACGCCGGCGAGCACGACGGTCGCGAGCGCGGCCCAGCCGAACCGGATCCATCGCGCACCGCGCCGGGCGGGCGCACGGTGGGCGCCGACGCGGTCGATGCCGTGCGGGATCGTGTCGAAGCGATCGCGAGGGAACTTCTGCGCCATGGGATCCAGATCGGGTCGGGGCCGGGCTCAGTCGAGCGGTCGGCCGAGGGGAATCGAACGGCTGGAGCGCGCCGCCCGGCGCGCCGATCGCATCCGCTGCAGTCGCTTGACGAGCATCGGATCGTGGCGGAGCGCCGCCGGCGAATCGATGAGCTCGCCGAGAATCCGATAGTAGCGGGCGGCTGAGATGCCGAACTCGTCGCGGATCGCTTCGGCCTTGCGGGCCGGCTGCTGCCAGGCACGGGCCTCGAAGGCGAGCACGCGACGCTGGCGGTCGTCGAGGCCGACGGAGTCGGGCCGGTCCGGCAGACGCTCTGCGCTCATCCGTTCCTCCCGTCGGGCGGTCGACGCACCGCCTTGCAGCACATCCTAGGGAACGCCCGCCGAGAGTGCGCCGAGTGGTCCCGGCGTGTACCGTCGGCCGGAACAGACGGCCGCCGCGCGGCGTTGCACCCGGTGCGGCCGCACGAATGCCCGCGGCCGAGCTGCGACGATTGAACCCGTCGACCCCCGAGAGGAGCACCCCATGTCCTACCCCGTGAACAAGAGCGATGCCGAGTGGCGAGCCGAGCTGGGCGACGAGCAGTACTCGGTGCTCCGCGAGGCCGCGACCGAGCGCCCCTGGACGGGCGAGCTGCTCGACGAGGAGCGCGCCGGCGTCTACAACTGCGCGGCGTGCAAGGCCGAGCTGTTCAAGAGCGGCACGAAGTTCGACTCGGGCTGCGGATGGCCGAGCTTCTACGAGTCGGTACGGCCCGAGGCGGTCGAGCTCATCGAGGACCGCACGCTCGGCATGGTGCGCACCGAGGTCCGCTGCGCGAACTGCGGTTCGCACCTCGGCCACGTCTTCCCCGACGGCTTCGGCACGCCCACGGGCGACCGGTACTGCATGAACTCGCTCGCCCTCGGCTTCACGCCCGAGTCCTGAGGTGGGTTCGGTTCGCGAGGCGGCGCTCGCCCGGCGTTCGGCGCCCAAGGTGACGGACGGCTCGCCGAGCGACGCCGAGCTGCTCGAGCTCCTCGGCGTCGCCGAGCGGGTCGCCGATCACGCGGCGCTCCGCCCCTGGCGCACGATCGCCCTTCGCGGTGCCGCCCGCGAGCGGCTCGGCGCGGCCCTCGCGGCCGCGTCGGGCTTCGACGGCGCCGCGGCCGAGAAGCTCGCGGCGAAGCCGCTGCGCGCGCCGCTCGTGCTCGCGCTCGTGCTCTCGCCGCGATTCCACCCGAAGGCACCCGAGTGGGAGCAGCTGGTCGCCGCGGCGGGCGTCGGACACCTGCTGAGCCTGCTCCTCGACGAGGCGGGCTGGGGCGTCATGTGGCGCACCGGCCCGTTCACCCGGCATCCGCTCGTCGCCGAGATGCACGCGCTCGAACCGGGCGAGCAGCTGCTCGGCTGGCTCTACGTCGGCGGCCGCCCCGAGGGCGGGCGCCCCGGTCGCCCGTCGGGACGGCCGGCGCCGAGGTTCAGCTCGATCGGGTGACCGCGGCGTCGCCGCCGTCGGCGTCGGGCTCGACCGCGCGGTGGCGGTGGCGCGACCACCGGATGGACGCGACGGCGACCGCCACGACCGCGAGCACGGTGCCGCCGATCGTCGCGCCGTCGACCGGGCGGCCGGTCGGCAGCAGCAGGTCGAGCGCGAGCGCCCCCGCGAGCTGTCCGGCGACGCCGCACAGGGCGAGCAGCAGCACGCCGATGACGCGGACGACGAGCGCCTGCCCCGCGATGAAGATGCAGCCGATCGCGCCGCCGAGGTAGAGCCACGGCTCGGTCGGCAGGCGCTCGGGCCATCCGGCGATCGCGGCGTGACCGAGCATGACGACCACGAGCGCGACGGTGCCGACGAGGAAGTTGCCGAACGCGGCGGTGAGCGCGCTGCCGGCCTCGGCCTTCACCCGCCCGTTGACGGCCTGCTGCCACCCGACGCCGAGTCCTGCGACGAACGGGAACAGCATCACGAGGAGCGGCACGTCGTGCGCGAGCTGCGCCGACACCGCCCAGCCGATCGCGACGAGCGCCAGCAGTGCGCCGAGCACCCGCATCGGGGTCAGCGGGCGCCGGCCGCCCGGGCCGAGGCCGATGAGGTCGAAGACGATGCCGCCGATGGTCTGGCCCGCGACGATCGCGACCGTGAACATGGCGACGCCGAGCACGCCCGCCGAGAGGCCCTGGGTGACGACGAACCAGGCGCCGGCGAGTCCGCCGAGCACCATCCACCACGCGAGGCGCCCGGCGCGGAGGCCGGCGAGGACCCGTCCGACCCCTTCCCGGCCCGGCCGCCACACCGCGAGCGCCACCGCGAGGATGACGAGGCCGGTGCCGAACGAGATCGCCGCCGCCGTGTACGGGTCGTCGAGCTCGGCGGCGAGCTGGCCGTTGATGCGCGACTGGAGCGCCGTGCCCGCGCCGAACAGGATCGCGAGGACCACGGCGATCCAGAGCGGCATCCGGGTGCGCTCGACGTGGGGATGGGCGTGCGCGTGGCGGTGGGGGTGGCTCGGCGGTTCGGCGTTCGACGAGGCGTCGGAGATGTCTTCGGTCAAGAGCCGGCTACGGGACTCGAACCCGTAACCACCGCTTTACAAGAGCGGTGCGCTACCAATTGCGCCAAGCCGGCAGTGAGGGATGCCTCGCTGGGTCATCCTACCCGGGCTGCACCGACGACGAGGGCCCGGCGCGAACGCCGGGCCCTCGTCGGGATCGCTCCGCTACGACGCGGGCGTCGGGGTGGGGGTCGGCGACGGGGTGGAGGTCGACTCCGAGAACGCCTCGCCGGTGGCCTGCAGCACGAACGACTGGAACTCGGCCGGGTCGGTGAGCGAGCCCACGTACTGCTTGCCGTTCACGAGCACCGTCGGGGTGCCCTTGATCGACTCGAGGTCGGAGTTCGGCACGGGCTGGGTGAGCGCGCGCTCGGTGGCGTTGTTGACCCAGCCGTGGAACTGCTTCGAGTCGATGCAGCTCTCGATCGTGCCGACCGAGGAGGCACCGGACTCCTTCACGAAGCCCTTGAGCTCGTCGTTCGTGAGACCGGTCGTGCCCTCCTCGGGCTGGTTCGCGAAGAGCAGCGCGTTGAAGTCGAAGAAGGCCTCGGGCGAGGTGTCGGCCACGCACGCCGCGGCGTTCGCCGCACGCAGCGAGTACTGCGTGCCCGCCGACTTGTTCGTGAGGATCGCGAGGGGGTGCGTCTCGAGCGTCGCCGCGCCCTGCTCGACCATCGTGCGGATCGCCTCGCCGTTCGTCGTCTCGAACTGGCCGCAGAAGGGGCACAGGTAGTCGACGTACACGACGATGTTCGCGACGGTGCCGCTGTCGTCCTGCTCGGTCGGGATCGGGTCGGCATCGGCGGGCAGCGACTTCGTCTCGACAGGCGTCATGACGCCGTCGACCCCGGTGAGGAGGATGCCGTTGCTCGCCATGTTGGCCGGGCCGGGGCCCGCGGGCTTCATGTTCTGCACGACGACGCCGATGACCAGCCCGATCACGAGCACGACGGCGACGGTCACGCCGCCGATGAGCAGGAACTTGTTGCGGCGCTCCCGCTTCTTCTGCGCTTCGCGCAGCTCCCTGGCCTTCTCGCGCGCGGCTTCGCGCTGCTCGTTACGGGTGGGGCGTGGCTGGTTCGATCCGCCGTTGCTCATCGATGGTCACTCCGGTCGCTGTGTGGGCGCGCGCGAGTGCAGGCGCACGCAATGACGATAGTAGGGAGGATGGCTGTGAATCACCCAAACGGGCACTGAACGCGCTCTCCGCGCGCGCCGGGTCGCAGCTGCGAGGATGCCTCCCGGGCGGACGCAGGGGCATCCGCCCCGTGGTCGGGCGCGCCCGTCGCGCGTGCGATACTGAGGAGGCGTCGATGTCGACGCGCTTCCATTCACTACGGATCGTCCGGCACGTACCTGCCGGTGAAGGAGATTAAGAACCATGGCGTCAGTCACGTTCGACAAGGCCACCCGCCTGTACCCGGGCGGCACCCGCCCCGCGGTCGACCAGCTCGACCTCGAGATTGCCGACGGCGAGTTCCTCGTGCTCGTCGGCCCGTCGGGTTGCGGCAAGTCCACGTCGCTCCGCATGCTCGCGGGCCTCGAAGAGGTCAACGACGGCAACATCTTCATCGGCGACCGCAACGTTACCGACGTGCCCCCGAAGGACCGCGACATCGCGATGGTCTTCCAGAACTACGCGCTGTACCCGCACATGACGGTCGCCGAGAACATGGGCTTCGCGCTCAAGATCGCCGGCGTCGGCAAGGAGGAGCGCGCCGCGCGCGTCCTCGAGGCCGCCAAGCTCCTCGACCTCGAGCCCTACCTCTCGCGCAAGCCGAAGGCCCTCTCGGGCGGCCAGCGCCAGCGCGTCGCGATGGGCCGTGCCATCGTGCGCCAGCCCCAGGTCTTCCTCATGGACGAGCCGCTCTCGAACCTCGACGCCAAGCTCCGCGTGCAGACCCGCACCCAGATCGCGTCGCTCCAGCGCCGCCTCGGCGTCACGACCGTCTACGTCACGCACGACCAGACCGAGGCGCTCACCATGGGCGACCGCATCGCCGTGCTGAAGGACGGCCTGCTCCAGCAGGTCGGCACCCCGCGCGACCTCTACGAGAAGCCGCAGAACGTCTTCGTCGCCGGCTTCATCGGCTCGCCCGCGATGAACCTGTTCCACGCCGACCTCGTCGAGTCGGGCGTCAAGTTCGGCTCGGCGGTCGTGCCGGTCGACCGCGACGTCCTCGCCGAGGCCACGGGCACGGTCGCCACCATCGGCGTCCGCCCCGAGGACATCGTCGTCTCGTCGACCCCGGGCGAGGGCCTCGAGGTCGACGTCGACCTCGTCGAGGAGCTCGGCGCCGACGGCTACCTCTACGGCCACTCGGTCGTCGAGGGCAAGCGCACCGACATCGTCGCCCGCGTCGACGGCCGCGCGCACCCGAACGCCGGCGACAAGGTGTACCTCACCGCGACGCCGAACCACGTGCACCTCTTCGACGCCGAGTCGGGCGACCGCCTCGGCAACAAGGCCGTCGTCAGCTGACGCACGCATGACCTCGATGCCGGTCGGGCCGCGGCCCGGCCGGCATCGTCGTCTCCGGGGGCGTCGCTCGGATCGAGACGCCGCCCCGCGGCATCCGCGTTTCAGGAAATAGGCCGCTCGTCAGGACGATCTCCGCGATTCCGCCCTGAATCGCGTACGAATTCCTGAAACGGTGCGCGCACTGGAAGGATCGACCCATGAGCGGTTCCCTCTCGATCACCTCCGCCATGGCGGACCCGGCCCTCCTCGACCTTCCGTGGAGCCTCCCGCTCGAGTCGTGGCCGAGCGACGCGATCGCCGCCCTCCCGAAGGGCATCTCCCGCCACCTCGTGCGCTTCGCCCACCTCGGGGGCCACGTCGTGGCGATCAAGGAGACGACCGCCGAGATGGCGAAGGGCGAGTACGAGATGCTGCGCACCCTGCAGCGCCTCGAGATCCCGTGCGTCGAGCCCGTCGCGGTCATCACGAACCGCAGCGACGACGAGGGCGAGGAGCTCAAGCCGGTGCTCGTCACGCGGCACCTGCGGTTCTCGCTGCCGTACCGCGCCCTCTTCTCCCAGACGCTGCGCCCCGACACGGCCACCCGCCTCGTCGACGCGCTCGCGGTGCTGCTCGTGCGCCTGCACATCGTCGGCTTCTTCTGGGGCGACGTCTCGCTCTCGAACACGCTCTTCCGCCGCGACGCGGGCGCGTTCGCCGCATACCTCGTCGACGCGGAGACGGGCAAGCTGTACGAGGGCGGCCTCTCGAACGGGCAGCGCGAGAACGACCTCGAGATCGCGCGGGTGAACATCGCGGGCGAGCTCCTCGACCTCGAGGCCGGCGGCAAGGTCGCCGACGAGCTCGACCCCGTGCGCATCTCCAACGGCATCGTCGAGGCGTACCGCAGCCTCTGGACCGAGCTCACGGGATCCGAGTCATTCTCCTCCGCCGAGCGCTGGCGCATCAACGAGCGCGTCAACCGGCTCAACGAGCTCGGCTTCGACATCGAGGAGCTCGCCATCAAGACGGATGCCTCGGGCACGACCGTGCGGATCCAGCCCAAGGTCGTCGACGCGGGGCACCACCAGCGCCGGCTGCTGCGGCTCACCGGCCTCGACGCCGGCGAGAACCAGGCCCGTCGCCTGCTCAACGACCTCGACTCGTACCGCGCCGCCTACGGCAAGGGCGACCTCGACGAGGAGATGGTGGCGCACGAGTGGCTCATGCGCGTGTTCGAACCCGTCGTGCGCGCCATCCCGCGCGAGCTGCGGGGCAAGCTCGAGCCGGCCGAGGTGTTCCACCAGCTGCTCGAGCACCGCTGGTTCATGGCGCAGCAGGCCGGGCACGACATCCCGCTCGCCGAGGCCGTGACCTCGTACATCAACACCGTGCTGCGCCACCGGCGCGACGAGGCGACCATGATCGACCCGCCGACGGGGTCGCTGACCGCTGCGATCGAGGTCGTGCCGACCGAGACGGCGGCGATG
Organism: Agromyces sp. NPDC058104; assembly: GCF_042884835.1. Classification (NCBI taxonomy): domain Bacteria; kingdom Bacillati; phylum Actinomycetota; class Actinomycetes; order Micrococcales; family Microbacteriaceae; genus Agromyces; species Agromyces sp. NPDC058104. Next base: position 439,038 of record NZ_JBHVTD010000001.1, read on the forward strand.
AGCGCGATCGACCCCGACGACGAGGACGACTGGCGCCTCAAGGTCTGAGTGCGGCCGCGAGGCATCCGCCCGGATGCCCCGCGGTGACGCGGCCCGCCGCGGCTACTCGCCCGCGGCGCGGAGCTTCGAGATCTCGTAGAGCGTGACCGAGGCGGCGATGCCCGCGTTGAGCGACTCGGTCGTCGCACTGATCGGGATCGACACGATGGCGTCGCAGGTCTCGGCGACGAGTCGCGAGAGGCCCTTGCCCTCGCTGCCGACGACGACGACGATCGGACGGTCGGCCCAGCTGAGGCCCGGCAGCGACACGTCGCCCTCGCCGTCGAGGCCGAGCACGAACACACCCCGCTCCTTCAGGCCCTTGAGCGTCTGGGTGAGGTTCGCGGCCATCGCGACCGGCACGCGCGCGGCGGCGCCGGCCGAGGTCTTCCACGCAGCCGAGTTCACGCCGACGGAGCGGCGCTGGGGCACGATGACGCCCTGGCCGCCGAAGGCGCCCGTCGAGCGGAGGATCGCACCGAGGTTGCGGGGGTCGGTGATGCCGTCGAGGGCGACGAGGAGCGGCGTCTCGTCGCGGGCGACGACCTCGTCGAGGAGCTCCATCGGGTGCGCGTACTCGTAGGGCGGCACCTTGAGCGCCAGTCCCTGGTGCACGCCGCCCTCGCCGGCGAGGCGGTCGAGCTCGGGCTTCATGACCTCGAGGATGGGGATGCCGCGGTTGGTGGCGATCTTCACCGCTTCCTTGACGCGGTCGTCCATCTCGATGCGGGCGGCGATGTACAGCGTCGTCGCGGGGATGCGGGTGCGCAGCGCCTCGACGACCGAGTTGCGGCCCGTCACGATCTCGGACTCGTCGCCCGACTTCGAGCGTCGTGCCGCCCCGGAGGCGCCGCGGGGCGCGCTCGAGCCACGGCCGCCGCCGGCCACCTTGCCGCCGGGCCGGCCCTTGCCGCCGGCCGCGGCGTAGCGCTCCTGCGCCGCCTTGCGCTTGCCAGCGGGGTGCCAGGCGCGGTCCTCCGCCTTGGGGGTCGGCCCCTTGCCCTCGAGGGCCTGGCGGCCCTGGCCGCCAGAGCCGACCTGCTTGTTCTTCGCCTTCCGCACGGCTCCGGCGCGCGACTTGCCGCTGCTGCCCTTCATGATCCCAAACTCCAATGCGTGCCGGTCTGACTGTCTTCGATGGTGATGCCCGCGGCCGTGAGCTCGGCGCGGATGCGGTCGGCAGCGGCGTAGTCCTTGGACTCGCGCGCGGCCTGCCGGTCGTCGATGAGGCGGCGGACGAGCACGTCGAGCGCCGCGGCGGCGGGGCCCTGCTCGGCCGCCGACCAGTGGGGGTCGCGGGGATCGATGCCGAGCACCTGCACCATCGCGACGACCTGCCCGTGGGCGGTCGCCGCCTCGTGCAGCTCTTCGGCGTCGAGCGCCTGGTTGCCGGCGCGCACCGTGTCGTGCAGCACCGCGAGCGCCTGGGGCACGCCCAGGTCGTCGTCCATCGCGGCTTCGAACGCCTCGGGCGCCACGGGGGCGCCGACGCCCGCGAAGCGGGTGCCCGCGAGCCGCCGCTCGACGCGCTCGAGGAAGACGCGGATGCGGTCGACGGCCGCCTCGGCCTCGAGGAGCGAGGCCGGCGCGTAGTCGAGGGTCGAGCGGTAATGCGCCTGGCCGAGCAGGTATCGCACCGCGAGCGGGCTCGCGAGGGCGAAGAGCTCGGCGGCGTAGACGGAGTTGCCGAGCGACTTCGACATCTTCTGGCCGCCGATGTTCACGAGGCCGTTGTGCACCCAGTACCGTGCGAAGCCGTCGCCGGCCGCGGTCGACTGCGCCAGCTCGTTCTCGTGGTGCGGGAAGCGGAGGTCGAGCCCGCCGCCGTGCAGGTCGAACTCGGCGCCGAGGTAGCGGGCGGCCATGGCCGAGCACTCGATGTGCCAGCCGGGCCGGCCGTCGCCCCACGGGGAGCGCCAGCTCGCCGACTCGGGCTCGCTCGGCTTCCGCCCCTTCCACAGGGCGAAGTCGCGGGGGTCGCGCTTTCCACGGGGGTCGGCGTCGGCCGCCGCCTCCATCTTGTCGCGCGACTGCCGGGTGAGCTCGCCGTAGGCGGGCCAGCTCGCGGTGTCGAAGTAGACGTCGCCGGAGTCATCGGGCGCCGGGTACGCGTGGCCGCGTTCGATGAGGCGTGCGATGAGCTCCTGCATCTGCTGCACGCTGGCCGTCGCGCGGGGCTCGTAGCTCGGCGCGAGGATGCCGAGCGAGTTGTACGCGGCGGTGAACTCGAGCTCGACCCGGTACGCGAGCGCCCACCACGTGTCGCTCGTGCCCTCGTCGACGGCGACCTGCAGGATCTTGTCGTCGATGTCGGTGACGTTGCGCACGAAGACCACGTCGTTGCCGCGGTAGGCGAACCAGCGCCGCATGATGTCGTAGACGAGCGCGCTGCGGAGGTGCCCGATGTGGGGGCTCGACTGCACCGTCGGCCCGCAGACGTACATGCCGACGCGCCCCTCCCGGAGGGGCACGAAGTCGCGCAGCGCCTGGGCCTTCGAGTCGTAGAGTCGCACGGTCACCTGCAAAGCTTACCGGCGCGGCCCCTCGCTGCCCGCGTCGCGGTGCCCCGCGCCGCCACGGCGGGCGTCGCCCCCGCGCCTCAGGCCGGGACGATGAGCGCCGTGGCGACGGCCGCGACGCCCTCCCCTCGACCGGTGAAGCCGAGCGCGTCGCTCGTCGTCGCGGCGACGCTGACCGGGGCGCCGAGGACGCGCGAGAGCAGCGCCTCCGCCTCGTCCCGTCGAGGGGCGAGCTTCGGTCGGTTGCCGACGATCTGCACGGTGACGTTGCCGATGACGTAGCCGGATGCCTCGACGAGACGCCGCGTCTCGGCCAGGAACACCTCGCCGTGGGCTCCGGCGAACCGCACGTCCGCGGTGCCGAAGATCGAGCCCACGTCGCCGAGTCCGGCCGCGGCGAGCAGGGCGTCGCACACGGCGTGCGCTGCCGCATCGCCGTCGGAGTGCCCGGAGAGCCCGCGCTCGCCGGGCCAGTGCAGGCCCGCGAGCCACAGGGGCGAGTCGTCGTCGGCGAAGGCGTGCACGTCGGTGCCGGTGCCGATCCTGGGCAGTGCCGGGTGCGCCGCCTCGGAGGCCCCGCCGTCGGCCGGGCCGGCGGCCGGGCGGCCGACGGCCGCGGCCGCGCGCCGCTCGGCGACGAGCTGCTCGGCGCGGCGGAGGTCGGCGGGAACGGTGATCTTGAAGGCGCGGACGTCGCCCGGCACCGTCTCGACGACGAGCCCGGCGGCGGCCACGAGCGCCGCATCGTCGGTGAACTCGTCTCGCGCGGTGGCGTAGGCGTGGTCGAGCGACGCCCGCGGGAAGCCCTGCGGGGTCTGCACGGCGCGCAGGCTCGAACGATCGACCGTCTCGATCACGCGTCCGTCGTCGGCGACGCGCTTCACGGTGTCGACGACGTCGAGCGCGGGGACGATGCCGTGCCGGCGCGCCTGCACGGCGGCCGCGACCTCGTCGAAGAGCAGGGCAGGCGTGAGCGCGCGCGCGGCGTCGTGCACGAGCACCGTCTGAACCGACGCGGGCAGCACGGCGAGACCCGCGGCGACGGACTCCTGCCGGCTCGCGCCCCCGGCGACGACGTCGAGGGAGGCGCCTGCCGCCCCCGCGTCCGCGGCGAACCGCTCGCGTGCGGTCTCGACGCGGTCGCCCGGCACCACGAGCACGAGGTGCGGCGCCTGACGCATCGCGAGCACGCCCGAGACCGCTTCGGCGAGCACCGTGCCCCCGCCGAGCGGCACGAAGGCCTTCGGCTCGGCGTGACCGAGACGGGTGCCGCTTCCCGCGGCGACGACGATGACGGCGATCGCAGAACTCACGCTTCGAGCGTAGTCCCGGGCGCCGGGACCGAGACGTCGACGCACGATCGGCACGACGCCGGAGACGGCGAACGGCGGGTGCGCACGCACCCGCCGTTCGTCGAAGGATCGAGCTGCCCAGCTAGGAGGCGAGCACCTCGTCGAGCACGGTCGACGCCGCCTCTTCGTCGGTCTTCTCGGCCAGGGCGAGCTCGGAGATCAGGATCTGACGTGCCTTCGCGAGCATGCGCTTCTCGCCGGCCGAGAGGCCGCGGTCCTGATCGCGGCGCCAGAGGTCGCGCACGACCTCCGAGACCTTGATCACGTCACCGGATGCGAGCTTCTCGAGGTTCGCCTTGTAGCGGCGCGACCAGTTGGTCGGCTCCTCGGTGAAGGGGGCGCGCAGCACCTCGAAGACCTTGTCGAGGCCCTCTTTGCCGATGACGTCGCGGACGCCGACGAGGTCGACGTTCTCGGCGGGCACCTCGATGACGAGGTCTCCCTGCGTGACGTTCAGCTTGAGGTAGAGCTTCTCTTCACCCTTGATGATGCGTTTCTTGACCTCGGTGATCGTTGCGGCACCGTGGTGGGGGTAAACGACGGTTTCGCCAACCTCAAAAAGCATGAATGATAGTCCTTTCGGCAACTTTCAGGATATCACATTCCCGATCATGCTAAGGTTCGCCTCCCCTTCTCGCGGGCCGCTCCGCGTAGGATATGCTCGGATTCGATCGCACGTGCCGCCTGGTTCGTGCGCGCAGTTTCGCACTTGGAGGTTCTGTGAAGGCGCGTCTCGCCGCATCCGCTGCTCTGGCCCTCGGCGTCGCACTCGGTGCGAGCGGGTGCTCGATGCTCACCTACCAGGCGACGACCGAGCACTACGACGCGAGCGACGGCGTCTCCGCGAACGTCGGCGACCTCGACCTCCGCAACATCCTCGTCGTCAGCGACGACGGCGTCGACGGCACGCTCGTCCTGACGATCGTGAACACGGGCGAAGACGACGTCGACCTCGACGTGCAGGTCGACGGCGGCGACACCGTGAGCATCCCGGTCGACGCCGGCGCGACCGTCGCCTTCGGCACCGACGCGGTCGAGGGCATCGACGAGGTCGAGCCGATCGTCCTCGAGGGCATCGACACCGAGCCCGGTTCGCTCCTGCCGATCTACTTCCACGTCGGCTCCTCCGAGGGCGTCGAGAAGCAGGTCCCCGTGCTCGACGGGCGCCTGCCCGAGTACGAGTCGCTCGTTCCCTGAGCGCGAACCCCTGAACGCGACGAAGAGCGGATGCCACGCGGCATCCGCTCTTCGCATGTCTGCGCCCTGCGGGCGCCGGCGTCAGGCCTCGAAGCGGTAGCCGAGGCCGCGCACCGTGACGAGCTGGACCGGCTCGGACGGCGCGACCTCGATCTTCGAGCGGATGCGCTTGATGTGCACGTCGAGCGTCTTGGTGTCGCCGAAGTAGTCGGAGCCCCACACCCGGTCGATCAGCTGGCCGCGGGTGAGCACGCGCCCCGGGTTGCGCATCAGCAGCTCGAGCAGCTCGAATTCCTTCAGCGGCATGGGCACGGCGGCGCCGTCGACCTCGACCGTGTGGCGGTCGACGTCCATCTTGACGCGACCGCCCTCGAGCACGGCCTCGTCGAAGTCCTCGATCTCGGTGCGACGACGCAGCACCGCCCGGATGCGGGCGAGCAGCTCGCGCGTCTTGTACGGCTTCGTGACGTAGTCGTCGGCCCCGAGCTCGAGCCCGACGACGATGTCGATCTCGGAGTCCTTCGCCGTGAGCATGATGATCGGCACCGTCGAGCGCGTGCGGATCTCACGGCAGACCTCGGTGCCGGGCAGCCCCGGCAGCATGAGGTCGAGCAGCACCAGGTCGGCGCCGTCGCGATCGAACGCGGCGATCGCCGACGGGCCGTCGGCGGCGACCTCGATCTCGTAGCCCTCGCGTTCGAGCAGGAAGCTCAGCGGGTCGGAGAGGGCGATCTCGTCTTCGACGAGCAGGATGCGGGTCACGTACGGTCTCCTTGCTGGGATGCTGCGAGCTTCGCAGCGGGTCGTGCGCCGGGCCGGGTCGCAGCGGCCCCGTCGGCCTCGTCGGCAGCCCGGCCCGCGACGATGGGCGTCTCGGCGAGCGGCAGTTTGATCATGAAGGTCGAGCCGCGGCCGGGCTGCGACCACACGCGCACGTCGCCGCCGTGGTTCTGCACCGTGTGCTTCACGATGCTGAGCCCGAGCCCCGAGCCGCCGGTGTTGCGCGAGCGGGCCTGGTCGACCCGGTAGAAGCGCTCGAAGACGCGATCGAGGTCGTCGCTCTCGATGCCGATCCCCTGGTCGGTGACCGCGATCTCGACCTCGTCGCCCTCGACCTTCACCCCCACGCCGACCCGGCCGCCCTCGTTCGAGTACGCGATGGCGTTCGCGACGAGGTTGTGCACCGCGACGACCATGAGCGCGCGGTCGCCGTAGACCTGCGCCCCCGTGCCCGCCTTGACGGCGATGTCGACGCGCTTGCCGCCGGCGACGACCCGGTTCTGGTCGACGGCCGCGGCGACGATCTCGTCGACGTCGACGAGCACGTCGGGCCGCAGGGCGTCGCGCGCCTGCAGCCGGGACAGCTCGATGACCTCGCTCGTGATGTGCGCCAGCCGGGTCGCCTCGACCGAGAGCCGGCCGGCGAAGCGGCGCACCTGGTCGGGCTCGTCGGCCGCCTGGTCGAGGGCCTCGGCGAGGAGGCTGACGCTCGCGATCGGCGTCTTCAGCTCGTGGCTGATGTTCGCGACGAAGTCGCGGCGCACCTCGTCGAGGCGGTGCGACTCGGTGCGGTCCTCGGCGAGGAGCAGCACGAAGCGGGTGCCCAGTCGCGCGACCCGCACCCGCAGGCGCAGCGGCGAGTCGCCGTGCGGCGAGCGGGCGACCGTCAGCTCGTCGGCGACGGGGTCGCCCGTGCGCCGCACCGAGGCGACGAGCTCGAGCAGCTCGGGGTGCACGAGCGCCTGCTGGCGCACGAGCCCCATCGAGAGCGCGCCGGGCGAGGCGCGCAGCACGTTGTTCGACGGATCGAGCACGACGCCCGCGGACTCGAGCACCTCGAGCACCTGGTCGACCCCGTCGGGGATCGTCGGCGCGACGACCCGCGCCGCGCTCGAGCCGCGCCGCTCCGCGACGTGCAGCACGACCATGAATGCGGCGCCGAGGAAGACGCCGAAGGCGAGCGCGGTGAGCACTGCCCAGGTGGAGTCCATGGCACCAGACTAACGACGCGGCAACCGCCCGAACGCCGTCTTCCCGCTGTGCGGCGCTACGTTAGGGAGTGTTCAGCGTCCCGGCACCTGTTGTTCACCTCCAGCCGGGAGGATGGCCCGGAGCCGGGTCGTCCCGGAGGGTTCGTGCTGTGCGCGCGGACGATGAGAGCCAAAGGAATTCGAGCATGCGTGAGGTGTTCCAGCAGGAGCTGGCCGAGGTGCAGGAGCGACTCGTCGAGATCGCCGACCTCGTCGCCGTTTCCATCGACAAGGCGACCCGGGCGTTCAACGATTCCGACGTGAGCCTCGCCGAGGAGGTGATCGCCGACGACGACAAGATCGACCAGGCCGCCGTCGAGCTCGACGAGCTCGCGATCACGATCCTCGCCAAGCAGCAGCCCGTCGCCCGCGACCTCCGCATCGTGGTCAGCGCGCTGCGCATCAGCGCCTCGCTCGAGCGCATGGGCGACATGTCGACCCACATCTCGCAGCTGGCCCGCTACCGCTTCCCCGACAAGGTGGTGCCGAAGTCGCTGCGCCCGACCTTCTCGGAGATGGGCCGGCTCGACGTCGAGATCGCCCGCAAGCTGGTCGAGCTCCTCCGCACGGAGGACGTGCACCTCGCCGAGCAGATCCGCAACGAGGACGACAAGGTCGACGCGCTGCACCTCTCGGTGTTCGACAAGGTGCTCGGCGAGAAGTGGAAGGGCGAGACGGTCGACACCGTCGACGCGACGCTCGCGAGCCGCTACCACGAGCGCTTCGCCGACCACGCGGTCTCGATCGCGAAGAAGGTGCAGTACCTGGCGACCGGCGACTGGGACCCGGAGAAGTCCGCGCTCTGAGCGCACGACGGTCGCGAGCGGCGACCGGCACGACGAAGGGCGGATGCCGTACGGCATCCGCCCTTCTCGTGCTTCGCGCTACTTCTTGCCCTGCGCCGCCACCGCTGCCGCACCGGCCGCGGCCGCCTCGGGGTCGAGGTACTCGCCCGGCTTGACGGGCCGGAACTCGTCGTCGAGCTCGTACACGAGCGGGATGCCGGTCGGGATGTTGAGCTCGGCGATGTCGTCGTCGCCGATGCCGTCGAGGTGCTTCACGAGCGCCCGGAGCGAGTTGCCGTGGGCCGTCACGAGCACGGTCTTGCCCGCGGCGAGGTCGGGCACGATGTCGGACTGCCAGTACGGCAGCATGCGCGCGATGACGTCCTTCAGGCACTCGGTGCGGGGCAGCTCGCCATCGGCGAGATTCGCGTAGCGCGGGTCGCCGACCTGCGACCACTCGGCGTCGTCGGCGAGGACGGGCGGGGGCACGTCGAACGATCGGCGCCAGAGCTGGAACTGCTCGGGGCCGTACTTCTCGAGCGTCTCGGCCTTGTCGAGGCCCTGCAGGGCGCCGTAGTGACGCTCGTTGAGGCGCCAGCTGCGACGCACGTCGATCCACCCGCGGTCGGCGACGTCGAGGGCGATGTTCGCCGTCTGGATCGCGCGGGTCAGCACCGAGGTGTGCAGCACGTCGGGCAGCAGCCCCGACTCGGCGAGCAGCTCGCCCGCGCGAGCGGCCTCGGTGCGGCCGAGCTCGGAGAGCCGGACGTCGACCCAGCCGGTGAACAGGTTCTTCTGGTTCCATTCGCTGTTGCCGTGACGGAGCAGCACGAGGGTGTGAGGCATGCCACCAGCCTAGCGGCGAGGCATCCTCGGCCCTGCCCGCGTGAAGCCCGATGACCCCGGCCTGCCGCGGACGCGACCGCCGGGCTGCCAGACTTGGGACATGCCCCCGGATGCCTCGCCCCGCCCCAGGCGCCTCCGGCCCGGACAGCGCGTGGGCAACGTCACCCGCGGCACCACGAACACGAACCGGCTGCGTCGCGTCGACCGGTGGATCGCCGCGCATCCCGCGCTGCTGCACGCGCACGACCCGTTCGTGGTCGACCTGGGCTACGGCGCGAGCGGGGTGACGACGCTCGAGCTCGCCTCGCGGCTCGCCCAGGTGCGCCCCGACGTCGAGGTGCTCGGCCTCGAGATCGAACCCGAGCGCGTGCGCGTCGCGCGCGAGCAGCTCGCCGCGGTACGGGCGGGCGAGACCCACTTCGGCAGAGCGCTCGAGGTCGACTTCGCGATCGGCGGCTTCGAGGTGCCGGTCGCCGCCGGTCGCCGCCCGGCGGTGATCCGGGCGTTCAACGTGCTGCGCCAGTACGACGAGGCCGAGGTCGGCGACGCGTGGGCGCTCATGCGCTCCCGGCTCGCCCCCGGCGGGCTGCTCGTCGAGGGGACCTGCGACGAACTCGGACGGGTGTCGAGCTGGGTGGGGCTCGGGGCATCCGGGCCTCGGACCTTCACCGTGAGCCTGCGACGCTCGGGCCTCGAGCTGCCCTCGATCGTCGCCGAGCGCCTGCCGAAGGCGCTCATCCACCGCAACGTGCCCGGCGAACGGATCCACCGGCTGCTCGGGGACCTCGACCTCGCGTGGCGCACGCATGCGGCGATGGCCGTCTACGGGCCGTCCCAGCGCTGGATCGCCACGGTCGCGACGCTGCGCCACGAGGGCTGGCCGATCGTCGGCGGGCCTCGGCGCGCTCGCCTCGGGGAGCTCACGCTGCCCTGGTCGGCGGTCGCCCCGCTTCCCTGATCGACCCCCGGCTCGGCCGGCCGGCGAGCTCGGCCCGCGCTCTGGCGTCGAGCACCGAATTCTGCGCAGGCGGAGACATTACTCAACAGTCCTGATGATTAAGAAGTCGATGTTGTCACATCTTTTGCTTGACCAACGGCAAAAGTCTCCCCTAGGTTCGGGACCGGACGCGCACACGGTCGTGATCTCAGACGTGTCCAGCATTGGAAACCAATGGAGGTCTCATGCTGTTGAAGTTGCCCCCCGCCATCTCCCGGCTGTTCGCCGGTGCGGTGGCCTCGATCCTCGCGGCCGGCGCCATCGTCGCCACCGCGACACCAGCGCAGGCGCATGACGGCGCCCATGTGCTGATCTTCACCAAGACCACGCAGTATCGGCACACCGACGCGATCGACAAGGGGACCCCCCTGATCACGGCGGCCCTCGAAGCCGAGGACATGGTGGTCACCCACACCGAGGACTCCACGGTCTTCAACGACCAGGCCCTCGCCGAGTACGACGCCGTCATCATGTTCCAGACCTCGGGCGACCCGTGGAACGCCGACCAGAAGGCCGCGCTCGAGCGCTACCAGCAGGCGGGCGGCGGCATCGTCGCGATCCACAACGCCACCGACATGCGCGGCAACTACGCCTGGTGGGACGAGCTCGTCGGCTCGCTCATGCCGGGCCACGCCGCCACCGGCACCGACCCCGGCCAGCCCGGCACCGTGCGGATCGAGGACCACACGCATCCCTCGACCGAGCACTTCGAGGCCGACCGCTGGGACCGCTCCGACGAGTGGTACAACTTCTCGAACAACGTCCGCGGCACCGCGCACGTGCTCGCCTCGATGGACGAGTCGACCTACACCCCTGGCAGCAACGCCATGGGCTACGACCACCCGATCTCGTGGTGCAAGCCGTACGACGGCGGGCGCGCCTGGGTGACGGCGATGGGCCACTTCGGCTCCCATTTCGAGGAGCCCGACCTCATGGAGCACATCGTCGGCGGCGTGAAGTACGCCGCGGGCGTCGAGGCCGGCGACTGCGGCGGCACCGTCTGGAGCAACTTCGAGAAGGTCGCCCTCGACGAGAACACCTCGGCACCCTTCGCGATGGACATCGCCGAGGACGGCCGAGTGTTCTACACCGAGCTCGTGCGCGGCCAGGTCCGGGTCTGGGACCCGGCGACGAACGCCGTGACGACCGCCCTCGAGCTCGACGTGTACTCGGGCGGCGAGGACGGCCTGCTCGGCATCGCCCTCGATCCCGACTTCACCGAGAACGGGCGCGTGTACCTCTACCGCTCCCCCGACGCACCCGACAACTCGGACCCGTCGAGCTTCTTCAGCCGCGTCTCCCGCTTCACGATGGAGAACGGCGTCATCGACCCGGCCAGCGAGGAACTCATCATCGAGGTGCCCGCGCGGCGCCTGCCCGACGAGCCCGGCCACACCGGCGGCGGACTCGACTTCGACGCGCAGGGCAACCTGTACCTCGGCGTCGGCGACGACGTGAACCCGCACTCGGAGCCCTCCGGCGGCTACGCCCCGCTCTCGACGCGGCCCGGCACGTTCCACGACGCCCGCGAGACGTCGGCGAACACGAACGACCTCCGCGGCAAGCTGCTGCGCATCACGCCGAAGGCCGACGGCCCCGGCTACACGATCCCCGAGGGCAACCTGTTCCCCGAGGCCGACGACCCGGGCGACAAGACGCTGCCCGAGATCTACGCCATGGGCTTCCGGAACCCGTTCCGATTCTCGGTCGACCAGTCGACCGGTGCGATCAGCCTCGCCGACTACTCCCCCGACAACGGCAGCGACGCGCCCGCCACGCGCGGCCCCGCCGGCATCGCGGAGTGGAACTACATCACGAGCCCCGGCAACTACGGGTGGCCGCTCTGCATGGGCCAGAACGAGCCGTTCCGCGACGTCGACTACACGACGAACCCCGTCACGGTCGGCGACTTCTTCGACTGCGACGCGCCGATCAACGACTCGCCCCGCAACACCGGCCTGACCGAGCTCCCCGCAGCGCGCGGGGCCGACCTGGCCTACGGCTACAAGCGCTCCTCGGTGCCCGGCATCATCCCGCAGGGCGGCGGCCTCGCCCCCATGGGCGGCCCGGTGTACGACTACGACCCCGAGCTCGTGAGCGACACGAAGTTCCCGGCGTCGTACGACGGCAAGCCCTTCTTCTACGAGTGGGCGCGCAACAAGATGTACTCCATCCAGCTCGCAGGCGGCGACAAGGCCCCAGGTGCCCAGATCGAGAAGGTGAAAGCATTCCTCCCGCAGGAGCAGTTCCTCGCACCGATCGACTCGCGCTTCGGCCCCGACGGCTCGCTCTACGTGCTCGACTGGGGCGGCGGCTTCGGCCGTGACAACCCGAACTCGGGCCTGCACCGGATCGACTACATCCAGGGCTCCCGATCGCCGATCGCGAAGATCTCGATCGACCGCGACTCGGGTCAGGCTCCACTCGCGGTGGCCTTCGACGGCTCGGGCTCGAGCGACCCCGAGAACGCGTCGCTGCAGTACGCGTGGGACTTCGACGGCGACGGCACGACCGACGCCACGACCCCGCAGGCGAGCCACAGCTACGCGGCCGACGGCGTCTACGACGCCCGTCTGACGGTCACCGACCCCGACGGCAAGACCGGCACGACCACCGCGCCGATCACGGTCGGCAACACCCGCCCGAGCGTCGGCATCTCGCTGCCGCCGGACGGCGCGTTCTTCGACTTCGGCGACGACCTCAACTGGGCCTCCCAGGTGAGCGACCCCGAGGACGGCACGGTCGACGGCTCGGAGGTCATCATCCAGCCGGCGCTCGGCCACGACGACCACGCGCACCCGCTCACGCCGCTCAGCGGGCTCACCGGCACCACGCCGACGAGCCTCGGCGGCCACGCCCCCGACGAGGACATCTTCTTCGCGATCGACGCCAGGTACACCGACCACGGCGGCGAGGGCGGCGCGAACCCCCTCACGGGCTCGGCGACGACGCTCGTGTTCCCGAAGGTGAAGCAGGCCGAGTTCTTCGACACCTCCTCGCCGGGCGTCTCGGTCGTCGCGAGTCGCGACGTCGGCGGCGCCGAGGGCGACCGCATGGTCGTCGCACGCGACGGCGACTGGGTGAACTACGACCCGGTGAGCTTCCACCGCATCGAGCGTCTCGCACTGCGGGTCTCCGCGGTCTCGGAGGGCTCGAGCATCGAGCTGCGCAAGGGCGCCGCCGACGGCGAGCTCCTCGCGACCGCAGCGGTCCCGGCCACCGGTTCGACCCGGTTCGCGGATGTCACGCTGGACGTGAGCGGGTTCTCGGGCGAGTCGATGAACCTCGTCCTCGTGTTCCGCGGCGGGGAGGTGAAGCTGAACTTCCTCGAGGCGATCGGCCGGGGCTCGTCCCCGACCGCGGCTCCCGAGGTCGCGATCACCTCGCCCGAGCAGGGCGTGCAGCTCGAACCCGGGCAGGACGTCACGGTCGAGGCGGCGGCGGATGACGAGCTCAACGCCGACGGCTCGGTCGAGTCGGTCGAGTTCTTCGTCGACGGCGAGTCGATCGGCACCGATACCGACGCGCCGTACGCCGCCCAGTGGGCGTCGCCCGAGGAGGGGCTCTACGAACTCACCGCGGTCGCGACGAACGCGGCGGGCAAGTCGAAGACCTCGCGCGTCGTGCTCTCGCAGGTCGGCGAGCTGTTCGGCGACCTCGTGCCCTTCACGAACGCCGACGGGCTCTTCGAGCGCATCGGCTCGGGCAAGTTCCGCATCACCGGTGCGGGCGACAACACCTGGCAGGGCACCGACGAGTACTCGACGCTCTACGCTCCGGCGGGCGGCGACGAGGACTGGGAGGCCGTCGTCAAGGTCGACGCCCAGCAGAACACGAACGGGTCGGCCAAGGCCGGCATCATCGTGCGCAACGACCTCACGCAGCCCGGCAGCTCGCCCGGCTACGCGATGGTCGGCATCCGTCCCAGCAACGGCGTGGAGTTCCTCGCGGACCCCGACGGCAACGGCCAGCTCAACACCTCGGTCGCCGGCGGCACCACGAGCTACCCCACCTGGGTGAAGCTCAAGCGCTCGGGCACCGAGTACACGGCCTACTTCTCGAAGAACGGCACGAGCTGGACGCAGGTGGGCGGCGCGGTGACCCTCGCGGACGCCGCAGGCACGCAGGACGTGGGCATGTTCATGGTCGCGCACTCGGGCACGGCGGGCGCCGTCGACTTCTCGGAGTTCGCGATCGACACGGAGCCGAAGGGCCCCGAGCCCGAGAAGCCGCTCGAGCCGCTCATGTGCACGGGCGCACCGTTCTCCGACGAGTTCGACGCCCCGGCGCTCGCGCCGTCGTGGACGGTCCGCTCCGGCGCGGTGCCGGTCACGCAGTCGGGCGGTGCGGTCTCGCTCCCCGTGACGGCGGGCGACATCAACGAGGCGTCGACCGGTCCGGTCAGCTTCATCGGCAAGCCCACCCCGGCCGGGGCGTGGGAGGCGACGACGAAGATCGACCTCGCGCACACCTCGCACTGGCAGTGGGCGGGCGTCGTGCTCCACGGCAGCGATGACGAGTACAACAAGCTCGCCTTCGTGCGCAACCAGAGCGGCGGGCGCTTCATCGAGTTCCAGAGCGAGACGGCGGGTTCCCGCACGACCGCCGCGGCACCGGCGCTCCCCGCCGACTTCCCGAGCACGATCCACCTGAAGCTCACGAGCGACGGAAGCGTGTTGAAGGGCGCCTACTCGGCCGACGGGACGAACTGGACGGCGCTGGCCGGCCAGCTCTCGCAGAAGCCGAACTCGCGCCTCGGCGTGATGGCGGCGGGCGACCTGGGCAGCACCCCGGTGGTCGCGAAGGTCGACTGGCTGCGCGTCACCCCCGACGCCGGCGCGAGCGCGGCGGTGACGCCGAGCGATGCGTTCGACGGCACGTCGCTCGACGGCTGCCGCTGGGCGCAGAGCGTGCGCTACGACTCGAACCACCTGGAGGTCGCCGACGGCCACCTGAAGATCGAGACGCAGCCGGGCGACATCAACGGCAGCAACCCGATCTCGCCGCGCAACTTCATCCTCACGAAGGCGCCCGAGGGCGACTGGGTGGCGTCGACGAAGTTCAAGGCTCCGCTGAAGCACCGCTGGCAGCTCGCCGGCCTGCTGATGTGGGCCGACGACGACAACTACGTCAAGGCCGACGTCGTCGCCTACAACAACCCAGGCAGCGCGCTCGACCTCCGGGCCGAGCTCGCGGGCGAGAAGGATGCCACGGGGATCGGCAGCCGCAACCTCGACATCGCGAACTCGTCCGAGAGCGGGTACTGGTACCTGCGCGTGACGAAGTCGGGGTCGAGCTACACGGCCGAGGTGAGCGACGGCGGCGTCAACTGGACGTCGATCGGCGCGGCGATCGCCTTCGACCGCCCGCTGCGCGGCATCGGCCTCATGGCCATCGGCCCGCAGCAGGAGGAGCCGGTCGTCGTCGAGTTCGACTCGTTCGACCTCGAGGTGCCGCAGGTCGACGTCACGGCGCCCGCGACCGAGCTCGCCTGGAGCCCGGCCGAGCCCGACGGCGCCGAGGGCTGGTACACGTCCGCTCCGAGCTTCTCGCTCGAGGCGGGCGACGGCGACGGCACCGGCGTGGCGTCGACCGAGTACGCCATCGGCGACGGCGCGTGGGCCGCGTACACCGAGCCGGTCGAGGTGACCGGCGAGGGCGAGACCACGGTGCGCTACCGTTCGACCGACGAGGCGGGCAACGTCGAGGAGGAGCGCTCGGCGAGCGTCCGGCTCGACACGGTCGCGCCGGTCACGACCGCCACGGTCGAGGAGATCGTCCGCGGCGCGGTGTTCACCCTCGCCGGGGTCGACGACACCTCGGGCGTCGCCGGCACCGAGGTCCGGGTCGACGGCGGCGACTGGGTCGCCTACGCCGAGCCGGTCACGGTGACGGGCGCGGGCGCGCACACCGTCGAGTACCGCTCGACCGACGTCGCGGGCAACGCCGAGGAGGCCCAGACCGCCGAGATCACGATCGACGAGCCGCTGCCCGTCGAGCTCGGAGTCACGGCGAGCGCGGCGCCCCAGTGCGTCGCCGGGTCCGCTCACCTCGCGGTGTACGCCGCGAACACCGGCAACGTGGCCTCCGAGGTCGTCATCACGACGCCGTGGGGCGCGCACGAGATCGCCGATGTCGCCTCGGGCTCGGCCGTGTACCACCTGTTCGACACGGGTACGGCCAAGCTCAAGAAGGGCAGCATCACGGTCGCGGTCCGCCACCACGACGGCGAGCGCGAGCACGTCAAGGAGGTCAAGGTCAAGTACACGCAGCTGAACTGCAAGTAGCGGGCGGCAGGCGATGCCCCGGGGCCCTCGGCTCCGGGGCATCGTCGCGCGCGGGGCGGGCACGGCGCGGATGCCCCGCGGCCGGCGCCGGCGCCGCCGAGGCCCCGCACGCGCGCGCGACCCGATCGGGAGCGGACGGCGGCGGAGGTTCGGGCCGCCGGCGGCCGCCCGGGACTCGCGCGGCCGGCTAGGGCTTGCGAACGCCGAGACGCGGCAGGCGCGGCACCTCGACGGCGGCGCCGGCCCCCGCCGGCACGATCTCGACCTGGGCGGCGGCGATGTCGATGCCGTGGCTCAGCACGATCAGCGGCAGTTCGGCGGGCACGGCGCGCTTCACGACGGCGAGCGCGATCGGCCCGAGCTCGTGGTGCATCGCGCTCGAGGTGACCCGCCCCACGACCCTGCGCTCGGGCGCCTCGCCGTCGGCGGGTTCGGGGCGCACCTTCTCGCCGACGACCTCGTCACCGGGAGCAGGAAGGACGGTGTCGCTGCCGTCGAGGTGCAGCAGCACGAGCCGGCGCGGCGGCCGGCCGAGGTTCAGCACCTTCGCGACCGTCTCCTGGCCCTTGTAGCAGCCCTTGCCGAGGTCGACGGCGCTGCGCAGCCAGTCGAGCTCGTGCGGGATCGTCTTCTCGTCGACCTCGCTCGCGAGGCGCGGACGCCAGGCGGCGATGCGCAGCGCGTCGAGGGCGAGGGCTCCGGCGACGGCGACGCGCCCGGCGGCGACCGCCTCGGCGGCGGCGGCGAGGGCCGGTCGCGGCACGATGCGTTCGATGAGACGCCAGCCGGATGCCGGGTGGCCGGCCGCGTCGGCGTACTGGTGGCCGCCGGGCCGGGGGCCCGTGGCCCACGGGTCGACCCAGTCGAGCGCGACCCCGGCCGGGGCGTACGCGGGGACGGCCGCGTCGAGCGCGGACGTCGACATCGCCGCGAGGACGGCCGACTCGGCGCTGCGGTCGGCGACCTCGACCCGCAGCATGAACCGCATGCGGTCGAGCCAGGCCGCGAGCGGCGCGGCCTCGTCGCCCTCGACGACGAGCCAGACGGTCTCGCCGTCGTCGACCGCGTGCACGGCGTGCTCGATGTGCCCGGCCGCGTCGAGGAGCAGCGCCTCGATGCCCTCGCCAGGGGCGAGGCGGTCGAACGACTGGCTCGCCATGGAGTGCAGCCAGCTCAGCCGGTCGGGCCCGGTCACCGTGACGACGCCGCGGTCGGAGAGGTCGACGATCGCCTCGCCGCGCTCGAGGCGGCGCTGCTCGACCATGGGGTTGCCGTAGTGGCCGGCCACGGCCGGCGACGACTCCGACGGCACGGCGCCGCCGAGGCCCAGGAACGGCGATCCGGTCATCAGTCGACCTTGCCGAGGCGCGCCGAGGCGTGGGTGCGGAGGTCCTGGCCGAGCGCGGCGATGTCCCAGGCCCAGAGCAGGTGGCCCTCGACGAGCCCGTAGAGCCGAGTGGCCGCCGAGTACGGCTTCGCACCGGCAGCGCGCATGACGGCGTCGGTCGCGAGATCGATGCGCGGTCCCTTCACCTGGCCGAGGTAGAGCTCGCTCACGCCGCCGGGGTGCACGATCGACACCTCGAGGTCGAAGCCGCCGTCGTCGTTGCGCAGCGCCTCGACCGCCTCGGCGTCGGGGAATCGCGGCTCGCCGACCGCCGGCAGCAGCGCAGGGCCCGGGTCGCCGTCGCCCTGCTCGCGGGCGAGACGCCAGTAGCCGGTCTCGGTTGCGAGCGGAGTGGGGTCGCCGCCCTCCTCGGCGGGGAACAGCCAGGTGTAGGACGTGTAGTTCAGGTGGGGCAGCCCGTCGTGGCTGAAGCTCAGCCGCTGCCCGAACTCGCGCGTGACCGATTCGTCGCCGACCGCGTAGTCGATCACCCCGGAGCCCTCCCAGACCCCGAGGAGCCAGGAGAGCGGGACGAGCTCGGCCGGGAGGTCGACGGGCAGCTCGATCATCGCCACGTCGTCACCAGCGCCTAGCGCTGACCCTTGAAGAGCTTGTAGACCACGACCCCGCTGACCCACGCGATCGCGAGGCTCGCGAGGCCGAGCAGGCCGATGAAGAGGAGTTCGAGGGCGAGCAGCTCAGACATACTGCGAGTCTATCCGCTGCCCGCGCGGCTCGGGTCGCGGGTCAGGCCGTCGCGAACGGGGCGAGCAGCAGTGCGGCGAGCGCGACCACGACGACCGCGCCGCCGATCGATGCCGAGACGCGCCCGACGAAGCCCTCGGGGCGCCTGGTGGCCAGCTGCACCACGAGCGTGCCGATCACGGCGGCGGCGAGCACGACGCCGAGCGCCCCGTAGAGGCCGAGCCACGAGTCATCCCCGAACCAGTCGCTCTGCCCCGCGAGCGCGAGGCCGCCGACGATCGCGGACCCCGCGATCGCGACCGCCCAGATGAGCATGACGCTCGCCCACCCGAAGCGCGTCCCGGACTGCTCGACCATGTCTCCCCGTTCGTGTCGCGGGACGGCGGCGGCCGTCCCGTAGTATTGACCGCACCTTACTACTGGAGGGTGTGGCGTGGCGCAGCTGCTGATCTTGACGCCGACGGCCAACGACGACGTTCTCCCGGCGCTCGCACTGCTGACCCATCGGGTCAGGGTGATCCCTGCGTCGCCCGAGCAACTGGTGCGGGCGCCCGACGCCGACCTCGTGCTGCTCGATGCGCGCACGAACCTCGCCGGCGCGAAGGCGCTCTCCCAGATCCTGAAGACGACGGGGCTCTCGGCACCGCTCGTGCTCGTCGTCACCGAGGGCGGCCTCGCCGCCGTCACGCCCGACTGGGGCGTCGACGACGTCGTGCTCGAGGGCGCCGGCCCCGCCGAGATCGACGCGCGCGTCCGCCTCGCGATCGGGCGCGCGCAGACCTCCCAGCCGAGCGAGCGCATCCAGACCTCGGGCGTCGTGATCGACGAGGCGAGCTACTCGGCCAAGGTGCACGGCAAGCCGCTCGACCTCACCTACAAGGAGTTCGAGCTGCTGCGCTTCCTCGCGGCGCACCCCTCACGGGTGTTCACCCGCGAGCAGCTGCTCAGCGAGGTGTGGGGCTACGACTACTTCGGCGGCACCCGCACGGTCGACGTGCACGTGCGGCGGCTGCGGGCGAAGCTCGGCGACCTCGAGTCGCTCATCGGCACCGTGCGCAACGTCGGCTACCGCTTCAACGTCCACGAGGACGACGAGGGCGCGGGCGCGGCGCCCGTCACCGCCCGCTGATCGGCGCAGCCCCCGTCACTCCCCGTTAACCCGGCCCTCATCGGCGCGTTTCGGGGCGCGTGCCATGATGTGTGGATGAGCCCCGACAGCATCCTCGAGGACGACCGCACCTCCGACCGGACGGCGAGCGACTTCGACGACGACTTCGAACCCTTCGACACCGAGGGCGCACCCGAGCTGCCGTCAGAGCGCTACCTCGACCGCGAGCTCAGCTGGCTCGCGTTCAACCAGCGGGTGCTCGAGCTCGCCGAGGACGAGACCCTCCCGGTGCTCGAGCGCGCCAACTTCCTCGCGATCTTCGCGTCGAACCTCGACGAGTTCTTCATGGTCAGGGTCGCGGGCCTCAAGCGCCGCATCGTCACGGGGCTCGCGGTGCCCACCAACATCGGCCGCGCCCCGGCCGACGTGCTGAGCGACATCTCGAAGAAGGCGCACGAGCTGCAGGAGCGCCACGCCGCCGCGTACCAGACCCTCGTGAAGCCGGCCCTCGCCGAGGCGGGCATCCGCATCGCCACGTGGGCCGAGCTCGGGGACGACGAGCGCGAGCACCTGCACGACGTGTTCTCCAAGCAGATCTTCCCGGTGCTCATGCCGCTCGCGGTCGACCCGGCGCACCCGTTCCCCTACATCTCGGGCCTCTCGCTGAACCTGTCGGTGCGCGTGCGCAACAGCCGCACCGGCCGGCAGGAGTTCGCCCGCGTGAAGGTGCCGCAGATGCTGCCGCGCTTCGTGCGCGTTGACCCCGACGAGTCGATCGAGGACGCCAGGTACCTCACCCTCGAGGAGCTCATCGCCAATCACCTCGGCGACCTGTTCCCCGGCATGGAGATCGTCGAGCACCACGTGTTCCGCGTGACCCGCAACGAGGACGTCGAGATCGAGGAGGACGAGACCGAGAACCTCATCAAGGCCCTCGAGAAGGAGCTGCTGCGACGTCGCTTCGGCCCGCCGATCCGCCTCGAGGTCACCGACGACATGGACGAGGTGACGCTCGGCCTCCTCGTCCGCGAGCTGGATGTCACGGAGCAGGAGGTGTACCGCCTGCCGGCGCCGCTCGACCTCGGCGGACTCTTCGACCTGTCGCGACTCGACCGGCCCGAGCTGCACTACCCGATCCACGTGCCGACGACGGCCGTGCAGCTGCAGCCGACCGAGTCGAACCTCCGCGCCGACGTCTTCAAGGCGGTCTCCCGCCAGGACGTGCTGCTGCACCACCCCTACGAGTCGTTCGCGACGAGCGTGCAGGCGTTCCTCGAGCAGGCGGCGGCCGACCCCGACGTACTGGCCATCAAGCAGACCCTCTACCGCACCTCGGGCGACAGCCCGATCGTCGAGGCGCTCATCGACGCCGCCGAGTCGGGCAAGCAGGTGCTCGCCCTCGTCGAGATCAAGGCCCGCTTCGACGAGCAGGCGAACATCACCTGGGCGCGCAAGCTCGAGAAGGCCGGCGTGCACGTCGTCTACGGCCTGGTGGGGCTGAAGACCCACTGCAAGCTCGCGCTCGTGATCCGCCAGGAGAAGGGCGTGCTGCGGCACTACAGCCACATCGGCACGGGCAACTACAACCCGAAGACGAGCCGCATCTACGAGGACCTCGGCCTGCTCACGGCCGACGACCAGGTCGGCAAGGACCTGACCCGGCTCTTCAACGAGCTCTCGGGCTACGCGATCGAGAAGAAGTTCAAGCGGCTCCTCGTCGCTCCCCTCCACCTCCGCAAGGGGCTCCTGAAGCTGATCGCGACCGAGATCCGCAACGCGGAGGCGGGGCGACCCAGCGGCATCCGCATCAAGGTCAACTCGATGGTCGACGAGGCCATCATCGACGCCCTCTACCGCGCCTCGAACGCCGGCGTCCCGGTCGAGGTGTGGGTGCGCGGCATCTGCAGCCTGCGGCCCGGCCTGCCCGGGCTCAGCGAGAACATCCGGGTGCGCTCGATCCTCGGGCGCTACCTCGAGCACTCGCGCCTGTTCTGCTTCGAGAACGACGGCGACCCGCAGATCTACATCGGCTCGGCCGACATGATGCACCGCAACCTCGACCGCCGGGTCGAGGCCCTCGTGCGCCTCGCCGACCCGCAGCACCTCGCCGAGGTGCAGGGGCTGTTCGACCGCGCGATGGACGACTCGACGAGCTCGTGGCACCTCGACGGCGAGGGCGTCTGGACCCGCCGCTCGACCGACGAGTCGGGGCAGCCGCTCGCCGACCTGCAGAACGTGCTCATGGCCGAGGTCGCCCGCCGAACGAGATCGGCCCAGCGCCCGCGATCGGGGCAGCGCCGGTGACCACGGCCGTCTACGCGGCGGGCGCCGTCTGCTGGCGCCACATCGACGGCAAGCTGCACGTGCTCGTGATCCACCGCACGGTGTACGGCGACGTCACCATCCCGAAGGGCAAGGTCGACCCCGGCGAGTCGCTGCCGCAGACGGCGGTGCGCGAGATCGCCGAGGAGACCGGGCTCGAGGTCGCCCTCGGCGTGCCGCTCGGCGTCTCGCGCTACCCGCTGCCGAGCGGTCGCGAGAAGATCGTGCACTACTGGGCCGCGGAGGTGAGCGACAAGGCGGTGCAGCGCTCGACGTTCAAGCCCAACGCCGAGGTCGCCGCGCTCGAGTGGGTGACGCCGAAGCGCGCCCGCGGGTACCTCAGCTACCAGCCCGACGTCGAGATCCTCGACAACTTCATGGCGCTCGTCGAGCAGGGCGTGACCCGCACCTTCAGCCTCACCGTGCTCCGTCACGGCAAGGCGGTCGGTCGCAAGGGCTTCGAGGGGCCGGATGCCTCGCGCCCGCTGTCCGAACGGGGCGTCGAGCAGGCGGCGGCGCTCGTCGACACCCTCACGGCGTGGGCGCCGAAGCGCATCGTGTCGAGTCCTGCGGTGCGCTGCGTCACGACGGTCACGCCGCTCGCCGTCGCCACCGGGATCGAGGTCCGGCGCGACGCCGGCATCAGCGAGGACGCCTGGCACGAGGGCGAGGCGGAGGTGCGCCGCGTCGTCGGCAAGCGCGTGCGCGCGGGGCGGTCGGCCGTGATCTGCAGCCACGGCCCGGTGCTGCCCGAGATCTTCAGGGAGCTCGCCCTCGCGACCGGGACCCCGATCGGCTCGTACGTCGGCGACGCCGCCGAGCTCGAGCCGGGGGCGTTCAGCGTCGTGCACCTCTCCGCGACGAACCAGGGCTCGGGCATCATCTCGATCGAGACGCACGCGCCGCGCGCCTGAAAGCGCGATCTTCCGGCGGTTTCTGCGCGCCAAGATCCGTTCACCTCCCGTTTACCGAGGTGGCGGATGCTCGTAAGGCGCGCTCGTTAGCGTCGCAGGCGGGCCGGCACCGGCCCACAACTCCTGCAAACGATCCCCGGAAGGGAAATCACGTGAACCTCAAGCGTTTCGGCGTGCCCGCAGCCATCGCCGTCACCGCGGCGCTCGCGCTCAGCTCCTGCGCCTCGAACGAGGGCGGCGCCGCCGCTCCCGAGGAGTCGACCTCGACCCTCGCCGGCAACCTCGTCGGCGCAGGCGCCTCGTCGCAGGACGCGGCCCAGCAGTCGTGGATCGCCGGCTTCCAGACCGCGAACCCCGACGTGACGATCGACTACGACCCCTCGGGTTCGGGCGCCGGCCGCGAGACGTTCCTCTCGGGCGCGAGCGACTTCGCCGGTTCCGACCGTGCGTTCAAGGACGACGAACTCGCCGCGGGCGGCTTCCAGAAGTGCGCCCCCGACTCGACGATCGTCGAGCTCCCCCTCTACATCTCGCCGATCGCGGTGATCTTCAACCTCGAGGGCGTCGACTCGCTCGACCTCGACCCGGCGACCGTCGCGGGCATCTTCGCCGGCACGATCACCAAGTGGAACGACCCGGCGATCGCCGCGACGAACGAGGGCGTCGAGCTGCCCGACCTCGCGATCACGCCCGTCCACCGCTCGGACGACTCGGGCACGACCGAGAACTTCACCGAGTACCTCGGTGCGGCCGCGGCCGACGTCTGGACGTGGGAGGCCGACGGCGTGTGGCCGTTCGAGGGCGGCGAGGCCGCTCAGGGCACCTCGGGCCTCGTCGACGCCGTGACCAACGGCAACGGCACCATCGGCTACGCCGACGCCTCGCGCGCCGGTGACCTCGGCACCGTGGCGATCAAGGTCGGCGACGAGTTCGTGCCGTACTCGCCCGAGGCCGCTGCCGCGATCGTCGACCACTCGCCGTTCGCCGAGGGCCGCGCCGAGGGCGACCTCGCGATCGAGATCGACCGCACCTCGGAGGAGGCCGGCGTCTACCCGATCGTCCTCGTCAGCTACCTCATCGCCTGCGGCGAGTACGCCGAGTCCGACAACGTCGAGCTCGTGAAGGCCTACCTCTCCTACCTCGCCAGCCCCGAGGGCCAGGAGACGGCCGCGACCGACGCCGGCTCCGCCCCGATCTCGGACACCCTCCGCGAGAAGGTCACCGCCGCGATCGACTCGATCAAGTAATGACCTCGTGCCCGGCCCCCGAGTTCCGCGAGGAACGACGGGGTCGGGCACGGCCGCGTCCTCCGGTTCGTCCGGAGGGCGCACCCCAGAACCGCAACCCGACCCCCGAGGATCGCACCTGATGACCTCTGCACCAGCCCCGATCAAGGCGAAGCTCCGCGTCGGCGACCTCGTCTTCTCCCGTTCGGCGGTGTTCGCCGGCTCGATGATCCTCGTCACGCTCGCCGCCGTCGCCGTCTTCCTGATCGTCCAGAGCATCCCCGCGCTCTCAGCCACCAAGGACGACGCCTCGATCCTCGAGACGAACTTCTGGGAGTACGTCGGCCCCCTCGTCTTCGGCACCGTCTGGGCGGCGGCGCTCGCCCTGCTCTTCGCCCTGCCCATCTCGATCGGCATCGCGCTCTTCATCTCGCACTACGCGCCCCGCCGGCTCGCCTCCGTGCTCGGCTACATCGTCGACCTGCTGGCCGCCGTCCCCTCGGTCGTCTTCGGCCTCTGGGGCATCGGCGTGCTCGCGCCGGCGGTCGTGCCGGCGTACACCTGGCTCAACGAGAACCTCGGCTGGATCCCGCTGTTCGGCGGCACCGTCTCGGCCACCGGCCGCACGATCCTCACCGCCGCGCTCGTCCTCGCCGTCATGGTGCTGCCGATCATGACCGCCATCTGCCGCGAGGTGTTCCTGCAGACCCCCGTCCTCCACGAGGAGGCGGCGCTCGCGCTCGGCGCGACCCGCTGGGAGATGATCCGCGTCGCCGTGCTGCCGTTCGGGCGCTCGGGCATCATCTCGGCCTCGGTGCTCGGCCTCGGTCGCGCGCTCGGCGAGACGATGGCCGTCGCGATGGTGCTCTCGGCCGCGCACGTCGTCACCTTCGACCTGCTCACCTCGGTCAACCCGACCACGATCGCCGCGAACATCGCCCTGAGCTTCCCCGAGGCCTACGCCCTCAACGTGAACGTGCTCATCGCGACCGGCCTCATCCTCTTCGTCGTGACCTTCGCGGTCAACGCCTTCGCGCGCTGGATCATCAGTCGCCGCAAGGAATTCTCGGGAGCGAACTGATGACCCTGCAGACCATGACCCCCGCGCCCGAGACGGGCACCCCGATCGCGAACTCGCTCACCGCGGGCCGCCTCCCGTCCTCCGCCCCCTGGGTGATCCTCGGCACCGCGGTCGCGGTTGCCGCCGCCGTCTTCGGCGTCGTCGCGATCGGCTCGGGCTCGGGCTTCGACTGGGGCGGCGCCCTGCTCGTCGGCGCCCTGCTCTACATCCCGGCGATCTGGCTCTTCTCGCGTCTCGTCGAGGGCGCCCGCCGCGCGACCGACCGCCTCGTGACGGCGCTCGTGACCGGCGCGTTCCTCCTCGCGATGATCCCGCTCGTCTCGCTCACGATCACCGTCGTGACCTTCGGCCTCGCGCGATTCGACGCCGACTTCTTCTCGATGTCGATGCGCAACGTCACCGGCGAGGGCGGCGGCGCGCTGCACGCGATCGTCGGCACCCTGCTCATGACCGGCACCGCGGCGCTCATCTCGATCCCGATCGGCCTGATGACCTCGATCTACCTCGTCGAGTACGGCCGCGGCAAGCTCGCGCGCGGCGTGACCTTCCTCGTCGACGTCATGACGGGCATCCCGTCGATCGTCGCCGGCCTGTTCGCGTACTCGCTGTTCGCGATCTTCTGGGGGCCGGGCACCCGCACCGGCATCGCCGGCGCCGTGGCCCTGTCGCTGCTCATGATCCCCGTCGTGGTCCGCTCGAGCGAGGAGATGCTGCGGCTCGTGCCGAACGAGCTCCGCGAGGCGGCCTACGCGCTCGGCGTGCCGAAGTGGCTGACGATCGTGAAGGTCGTGCTGCCCACCTCGATCGCCGGCATCACGACCGGCATCATGCTCTCGATCGCCCGGGTCATCGGCGAGACCGCCCCGCTTCTCATCGCCGCCGGCTTCACCGCGAGCATGAACTACAACCTCTTCCAGGGCCGTATGCAGTCGCTGCCGGTGTTCGTCTACACGCAGTACGCGAACCAGGGCAACCCGGCCGAGGCCTTCCTCGACCGCGCCTGGGCCGCCGCACTCACCCTCATCCTCATCGTCATGGCGCTGAACCTCATCGCGAGGCTCGTCGCCCGTCTGTTCGCGCCGAAGCTCGGCCGCTGAGCCCGACCGAAAGCAAGAAGGAAACCCGTGTCCAAGCGCATCGAAGTCCGCGACCTCAACGTCTACTACAGCAAGTTCCTCGCTGTGGAGGGCGTGACCCTCGAGATCGAGCCCCGCAGCGTCACCGCCTTCATCGGCCCCTCGGGCTGCGGCAAGTCGACGTTCCTCCGCACCCTGAACCGCATGCACGAGGTCATCCCCGGTGCGCGCGTCGAGGGCGAGGTGCTCATCGACGGCAACAACCTCTACGACCCGGCGGTCGACCCGGTGCTCGTGCGCCGGCAGGTCGGCATGGTGTTCCAGCGGCCGAACCCGTTCCCGACGATGTCGATCAAGGAGAACGTGCTCGCGGGCGTGAAGCTCAACAACAAGCGCATCTCGAAGTCCGACGCCGATGAGCTCGTCGAGCGCTCGCTGCGGGGTGCGAACCTCTGGAACGAGGTGAAGGACCGCCTCGACCGCCCCGGGTCGGGCCTCTCGGGCGGCCAGCAGCAGCGCCTCTGCATCGCTCGAGCGATCGCGGTCTCCCCCGAGGTCATCCTCATGGACGAGCCCTGCTCGGCGCTCGACCCCATCTCGACGCTCGCGATCGAGGACCTCATCGAGGAGCTCAAGCAGGAGTACACGATCGTGATCGTGACCCACAACATGCAGCAGGCCTCGCGGGTCAGCGACCGGACCGCCTTCTTCAACATCGCGGGCACCGGCAAGCCCGGCAAGCTCATCGAGTACGCCGACACCACGACGATCTTCTCGAACCCCTCCGTGCAGGCGACCGAGGACTACGTCTCGGGTCGCTTCGGGTGATCGACGCCCCGGCGCGGGCGCGCGCCGGCCACGGCATGATGGATGCCCCGGAGCGAGGTCCGCTCCGGGGCATCCGTGGTTCTCGGGGTGGCGGTCTCGACGCGGCGTCACGACGCCTCGATGCGACCGGCCGCCGCCGAACGGGTCAGCAGGCCTTCACGAGCTCCCACGGGCCCCATTGCTCGGCGCCCGGGGTGTTGCCCTGCGTCCACCACTTGGCCTTGTACTCGCTGCCCGAGTAGCTCACGGTCGCCCCGCCCGAGTAGGCGGTCGTCGCGCTCCACGCGGCGGCGGTGCAGCCGGTCGGGTCCGTCGGGTCGGTCGGATCCGTCGGGTCGGTCGGATCCGTCGGGTCGGTCGGATCCGTCGGGTCGGTCGCGCACGGGCCGACGAACCCCCAGACGTCGTTGGTGCCGGGGGTGTTGCCCTGCGTCCACCACTTCGCCGTGTACTCCTTGCCGGCGTACGACACCTTCTGGCCGCCGGTGTAGACGGCGGTCGCGCTCCACGCCGGTGCGGTGCAGCCCGTGGGGTCGGTGGGATCCGTCGGGTCGGTGGGATCCGTCGGGTCGGTGGGGTCGGTGGGGTCCGTCGGACCGGTGGGGTCGGTCGCCGGGCCGGTGGCCGAGGCGCGCAGCTTGTCGGCGAGGGTGCCGACCAGTTGCCCGTTGCGGTCGCCGTCGAGCTCCCACCACATGCCGCCGCCGAGTCCGAGCTCGGCGATGTACTGGCCCTTGCGGGTCGTCGACTGGGTGTTGTCGTAGCTCCACCACTGGTTGCCGTCGTACCGCCACGCCGCGCCGATGGCCGGGTCGTAGTGGTCGGTGCCGAGGGTCTTCAGCTTGTCGTAGTCCTCGTTGCCCTTCTCCCAGGTGCCGGGCGCGGCGGCCGTCGCGGGGCCCCACGCGTTCGCCGAGGTCGCGCCCTGCCAGCCCCGGCCGTAGGCGGCGAGGCCGATACCGAGCTGCTTCGGGTCGATGCCCGTCTTCAGGTACTCCTTCACCGCCTTGTCGACGCTGAACCTCTTCGACGCCGGCCGGGTGTCGGCGGGGTCGTCGAAGAGGTTCGCCTGGTGCCCGGTGAGCGTCGGGTCCCAGGCGCCGTGCAGGTCGTAGCCCTGCACGTTGCCGTAGTCGAGGTACCGGAAGTTCTCGGGGTTGTTCCAGCCGCCCGAGGCGATGTCTGCGGGGTTCGCCGGAAGGAACGCGGAGAGCTGGTACGGGTGGCCGTTCTCGGCGCTCAGGGCGTCCATCTGCGTGCGGAACTCCTTGAGCAGCAGGGTGAAGTTCGCCTTGTCGTTCACCTCGTCGACGTGGTTGCCGACCTCGCCGTTCTGCGAGCCGGGCCACTCCCAGTCGATGTCGATGCCGTCGAACACGCCGGCCGCCGCGCCCGTGCCGCCGCGCCCGTCGATGACGGGCAGGTTGCCGCGCAGGTAGAGGTCGACGCAGCTCTTCACGAACTTCTTGCGCGAGGCGTCCGTCGCGGCGGCCTTCGAGAAGTTCTTCGACCAGGTCCACCCGCCGAGGGAGATCATGACCTTGAGGTTCGGGTTCTTCGCCTTCAGCTGCTTCATCTGGTTGAACGAGCCGGCGAGCGGCTGGTCCCAGGTGTCGGCTGTGCCTGCGACCGAGTTCGCCGCGGTGTAGCCCATGCCGAAGTCGGCCCACGCGTCGCCCGCGCCGTCGGAGCCGTTCGGCCCCGTGCCCTGCGCCTTGTTCGCGATGAAGCAGGTGAGGTCCTGGTAGTGGATGTTGCCGAACGCGTAGTTGATGTGGGTGAGGTCGGCCGCGGCTCCCGAGGTCTGGAGCTGCTTGGCCTTGAAGTCGCGCCCGTAGACGCCCCACTGGGCGAAGTAGCCGACGTTGCGGTAGCCGTTGACGGCGCTCGGCGACTGCTCGGCCGCGACGGCCGGTGCGGTGCCGATCGCGGCGAGGCCGGCGACCATCGCACCGGTCGCGAGGGCGGCGATCGCCCGGCGCAGTCCGCGCCCCGGAGTTCTCTGATTCTTCATGGCGTCCTTCGGTGAAGGGAACTGAACGGGCGCGTGCGCCCTTGGACACGCTCACGCTACGAACGGACGCCGCGGTCGGGCGTCCGCACGATCCACATGAACCGGCGGACGGGGCGGGGCGTACGTAGGATCACGTACGCCCCGGATGCGGACGGGCGGGGGCCCCGTCGCCGGAACCCCCGCCCGTGGCATCCGCGTCGCAGCATCGCGGACGCCTCGACGGCGCGACCCGATCAGCAGGCGACCGGCTGGCCCCAGACGTCGTTCGTGCCGGGGGTGTTGCCCTGGGTCCACCACTTGGCCGTGTACTCGGCGCCGTTGTACGAGACCTGCTGGCCGCCGGTGTAGACCGCCGTGGCGCTCCAGGCCGGGGCGTCGCACGTCCCGGTGCCGCCGCCCGTGCCGCCGCCGGTGCCCGTCGAGGGCTCGACGACCGTGACGCCTCGCGGCAGGTCGGAGAGCGTCGCGAAGGTCTCGGTGCCGATCTTGACCCGCAGGTTCGAGATCTCCGCCATGGGCAGGCGCCACGAGAGCTTCGTGAAGACGCTGCCGCCGGCGGGGATGCCGCCCGAAGGCACGGTGATCGTGTAGGTGTGGAAGTCGCCCTTCAGACCTCCCACGTTCGATCCGGTGTGGTCGCTCGACACCTTCGTGATACCCCAGCCGTTCTGCTCGCCGAGGGCGCCGGTGTCGCTCGTCGCGGTGTCGAAGGTGATCGTCGATCCCGCGGGGATCGCGGTCTTCGACCGGTTGGCGAAGGTCACCTTCGGGTTGATCGGGTAGTTGCTGTCGCCGAGTGCGAAGTCGCCGAACGACACCCGAAGGTCGATCGCCTTCGTCGGCATCGTGACGTTCGCCTTCGCCGCGTCGTACGGCCGGGATGCCGCGAGGCGGTCGTGCAGGATCGACACGAGCGTCGAGCCCATCTCGTACTGCCCCTTCTGCGCGTTGTACCCGTAGTCGCCGGCGAGCTCCCAGATCATCGCGCCGCCGATGCCGTTGTCGGCGATGTAGTCGGCCTTCGCGCTGATCGCCTGGTCGGAGTCGCCCGAGAGGAACGTCCTGGTGGTGGGGTTCCACCACCACTCGGTCTTCGTCGTCTGGTCGAAGTGGTGCGTGTACGTGCCGTTGATCGACGTCGGTGCGCCGTACGAGGCCGTGTAGTCGCCCACGACGCCCTTCTGCAGGTTCAGCACGTGCCAGATCGGATTCGCCCCCGCCCCGACCTCGGCCCCGGTCTTGTCGAGGTCGTGCCAGAGGTTGTTGATGCCGACCGCGCCGTTGCCGCACTTCGAGGTGCCGCCGATCGTCGGGCCGGTGCCCGGGGGGCACTTGGTCTGATCGGCGAGCGGGGCCTTGCCGTAGAGCCCGTCGGTGCCGCCCTGCACGCCGTCCCAGCCGCGCGTGTAGAACGGGAGGCCGACGTTGATGCGACCGGGGGGCATCGCCCCGCGGAAGTAGTGGTAGGCCCAGTCGGTGTTCAGGTAGCCGATGTTGCTATAGGCGCCGTACACGCCGCCCGCTGCGAGTTCGGGGTCCTTGCCGTCGTCGAAGAGCGGGCCGTTGCCGCCGACGTAGTCGTTCCACGAGCCGTGGAGGTCGTAGCTCATGATGTTGACGTAGTCGAGGTACGGGGTCACCTGGTAGACCTCGGCGCCGCGCAGCAGCCAGCCCGAGGCGGGGGCCGCGACGGTGAGCAGGTAGTGCGTGCCGTCGGCCGCGCCCGCACGGTCGAGCTTCTCGCGGAGGGTCTTCATGAGCGACTCGTAGCCGGCCCAGAGCTTCGCACGACGCGGCTCCGAGAAGGCGAAGTCGTCGGGGCTGCCCGCCTTGCCGTTCGAGTTGGCGTACTCGTAGTCGATGTCGACGCCGTCGAAGCCGTACGTGCGGATGAACTGCACCGCGGAGTCGGCGAAGGCGTCGATCTTCGCCTGCGAGTCGGTCAACGTGTAGAAGCCGCCGTCGGCGACCCGGTTGCCCGCCGCGTCGAAATGGCCGCCGGTCTCGGCCCAGCCGCCGACCGAGACGAGCGCCTTCACACCGGGGTTCTGCTGCTTGTACTTCGTGAGCAGGTTGAAGTGGCCCTGGTAGGGCAGCGTCGGGTCCATCTCGGCGCCGGCGACGCCGGGCCAGGTCATCTTCGTGGAGGCGTTGCCTGCGACGTCCTGGTTCACCGAGACCTCGCCCTGGCCGTCGATGTGGGCGAAGGCGTAGTTGATGTGGCTGATCTTCTGCCACGGGATGTCGCTCGCGAGGTAGCGCGGCTGGCCGTTCTGCCCCGTGCGCCAGTTCGTGAAGTAGCCGATGACACGGTGCTCGAGGCCGTTCGGCAGCTTCTCGCGGCCCTGCTCGTCGTAGATGGTGCAGTAGGGCACGTCGACGCCGGGGGTCTGGTAGAGACCGTCGGGGCGGCACTTCTCGTCGGGGTTCGACGTCCAGGGGGTGCCCGGTTCGGGGGTCGGCGTGGGCGTCGGGGTGGGGGTGGGCGTCGGGGTCGGGGTCGGGGTCGGAGTCGGGGTCGGGGTCGGGGTCGGCTCGGGGGTGCCGGTGCCGCACGCGGCGCCCGCCGCCCACGGTCCCCACTCGCCCGTGCCCGGCTCGTTGTTCTGGGTCCACCACTTCGCGGTGTAGTTCACGCCGCCGTGCGAGGCGGTCGCGCCGCCCGTGTAGACGGCGGTCGAGCTCCACGCCGGGGCGCATGCCTCGGCGGCGCTCGCGACCGCCGCGGGGAGGAGTGCTGCGAGGAGCAGTCCGATCCCTGCGGCGGCGACGGCGGCCTTCGAGCCGCGCCCGAACTTCAGTGTTCGCATCTCGTTCCTGTCTGCCTGTGGTCAGCCCGCAGTCCACGGGCAGCCCGACGCTATCGACGGCGCACGGGCGGGCGAATCCGCACAACCCCGCATACGCAGGACCACGTAGGGCACCGAACGCAGCGGCCGTCGACCGGCAGTGGCCGCCGTACTGCGTGGCGGGCTACCTCGCGCGCGAGGGCGACAGCCCGCGCATGCGGTAGGCGAGCACCGCCAGCTCGACGCGCGAGTGCACGTCGAGCTTCGTGAACACCCGGCCGAGATGCACCTCGACGGTGCGCACGGACACGAAGAGCCTGGCCGCGACGTCGCGATTGGAGGCCCCGTCGACGACCAGCATGGCGACCTCGAGCTCGCGTTCGGTGAGCACCTCGGCCCAGACGCTGCGGCAGACGACGAGCGGGTCGTCGAGCTCGGCAGGCCCGGCCGGCCCGGCAGGCCCGGCTTGCTCGGCGGGCCCGGCGGGCTCGGCGCTCGGCCGACCGGGCGCGGCGCTCGCGCCGGCCTTCGGTGCGGCGGCCGGCGAAGCGGGCTCCGCCCCCACCCGCGCCGCCCGGGCGCGCGGTGACACCGGACCCGGCGTCGCCGTGCCCTCCGACACGGGCCCGTGCCCCGCCCCGAGTACCGGGCCGTCGGCGGTGGGGGCGGCCGGTGCTGCCTGCGGCACCGCGAGCAGGCCGCGTTCGCCGTCGACGACGGAGAGCCACGCCCGCGCGCCCGACTCGTCGAAGAGGTGCTCGGCGGCCAGCAGGTGCCGCTGCGCACGATCGGCGGCGCCCGCCTCGCCGCAGGCCCTCGCGAGCATGAGCTCCGTTCGCGCACGCTCGTAGTGCGAGCCGATCTCGCGGCTGGCATCGACCGCGACGCGGTAGTCGACCTCGAAGCGATGCCGGTCGGTGCTCCGCATGCGCCGCCGCAGCTCGCTCGCGAGCCGCGCGTCGAGCGGTCGCCGCACCCCCGTCCCGGCCTCCGCGCCACCGACGGGCGAGGGCTCGGGCCCGCCCGGCTCCCATCCGGCGACCGGGTCGAGCCCCGGGACGTGCAGGCCGCAGCCCCCGGCCTGCTCGCGTTCGCCAGCGAGTGCGACGAGTGTGGCGGCCTCGGCACGGGCGCCGCGCAACTGTGCGGCGATCGCGCGGTCGACGAGCTCCTCGGCACGGATCGAGACGGTCGACGGCGGCTGCGCCGCCTCCACCGCACGTGCGAACGCGCCGATGTCGCCCGTGGTGATCACGTCGATCCGTCGTGCGAGCGTCGCGCCCAGGCCGCCGAACGGCAGCGCGATCGGCAGGTCGGTCGCCGCGCGCGCGAGCAGTTGGCCCGCACGGGCGACCTCGCCCGACCACAGCACGAGCAGTGCGGCCGCGACGGCGCGGGCGGCCCGCATGATCGGTGCGCGCTCGTCGCGGGCGACGCGCGGATCGCTCGAGGTGTCGCGCAGCGCCCCCAGCCAGCGAGCCGCGCGTTCGGGGTTGCCGCCGAGCCCCTGCTCGATGGCGCGCGCGATCGCGACGGCGCCGACCGTCGTGCCGTCGCTCGGACCGGCCGGCGACGGCGCTGCCCCGTCGCCGGCGCTGTCGACGCCGAACATCGCGCACCACGCGGCGGCCGCACGGAGCGGCCCGTCGTCGAGCCCGTGCCGCGCGGTCGACCGGGCCGCCTCGGCGAGGCGTCGCGCCGCGGCGGCCGGAGCGCCGCGCTCGGCCAGCAGGCCGGCCGCCGTCGCCGACGCACGGGCGAGATCGGACCAGCGCCCGGTGAGGGCGGCGGCCGCATCGGGCCCGCCCGAACCGTCGGCCGCGTCCTCGGCCGCCGCCGCGATCCGGTCGTCGAGCTCGCCGAGCGGCACGGCGCCCTCGAGTGCGGCGCGCGCGATGAGGTAGTCGGCGAGGACCGAGGCGCGCTCGTCCTCGTCGCCGTGCTCGAGCACCCCGCCGAGCCAGCATCTGGCGTCGTCGACGTGCCCGCCGTGCAGCGCGGCCCGGCCGGCGATGCGCCAGGCGTCGACCTCGGCCCGACCCGAGGCGTGGCTCGCCGCCTCACGGGCGACGGCGTGCGCCCACTCGGGCTCTCCCGCCGCGTCGGCGGCGTCGGCGATCGCGAGGAGCGGGGCCACGAACTCCTCCGAGCCCTCGAGCGTCGAGAGCGATCGGTGCCACGTGGCCCGCCCGTCGGCGCCGAGCTCGGCGTAGGCCTGCGCGAGCCCGGCGTGCGCCGCGGTGCGCTCGGCGAGGCTGGCGACGGCGTGCGCCCACACGCGCATGCGCGGGTCGGCGAAGGCGAAGTGGCCGGCGACGAGCAGGAGGTGGCGACTCGCCTCTCCCTCGACGAGCGCCGCCATCGGCCGGCCGGATGCCGCGAGCAGGACGTCGACCCGATCGTCGACGCAGACCGCGGCGGTGACGAGCAGCATGCGCTCCCACTCCGCCAGCCGCTGCACGTCGGCGGCGACGGCGACCTCGATGGCCGGCACGAGCGGCAGCGGATCGGGCAGCACGGCGTGCCCGAGGCGCTGCGCGGCGCGGAGGCGACCGGCCACCTCGATGATCGCGTCGGCGTCGCCGCTGAGTGCGAGGCCCAGCCGCGCGGCGACGTGCGGGGCGACGACGAGGCGGTGCCTGGCGAGCAGTTCGACGACCGCTCGGGTGTCTTCGAAGACCTCGGTCGACGAGCGATGACGCGGGGCTTGGCGGGGCCGTTCCGGTGTGGACGCCATTGCCCCTCCGCTCACTACATCGGTCGCGTTGGGTTATGTTAGCAACATTTACAAAGTCGGCGCGAGTGCCCGCCGGCTCGGGCGCAACTCCCCCTTCGGGGGCGGGCCGGACTCAATCGCGCGGGCTGAGCAGGTACTCGTTGAAGCTCCGGGTCGTCGCCTCGTCGAGGGTGACGGATGCCCCGTCGACCGCCGTGACGCCCGCGGCGAGCCGCACGCTCGAGACGAGCCAGATCGCGTCGGCGAGCACGAGCTCGGCGACCGGGATGTCGCGGTACTCGGTGCGCTCGCCCGACTGCTCGAGGTGGTCGAAGAGGCTCTGCTGGGTGGTGCCGTGCAGGATCGCACCGCTCGGCGCCGGAGTGGAGTAGACGCCGTCGCGCCGGAGGATGACGCTCGAGGTCGGCCCCTCCATGACGAACCCGTCGGACGAGACGAAGATCGTGTCGTCCGCTCCGCGGCGCTTCGCCTCGCGGAGCGCCGCCATGTTGGGCGCGTAGCTCAGCGTCTTGGCACCGAGGAGGAGCCACGGGGCCTTCGCCGCGGCGTCGTGCGCGAGGCCGCGATCGAGCGTCACGACCCGGATACCCTGCTCGCGCGGCACGGTGAAGTCGGCCGCGGGCGCCGCGTGCAGCCACGCGGTCGGTGCGGGCCCGTGCTCGACGCCGCGGCTCAGCACGAGCTTCAGCGCGAACTCGCCGGTCGGCGGCAGGGCGGCGGTCGCCCGGCGGATCGCGGCGTGCCACTGCTCGAGATTGGGCTCGGGCAGTTCGCAGATCGCCGCCGAGTTGCGCAGCCGCACCAGGTGGGCCTGCGCCTCCTGGGCGTGGCCGTCGACGACCGCGAGCGTCTCGAAGATGCCGTCGCCGCGCTGCGTCGACAGCTCGCCGACGCGCAGCGCCGGCTCCGAGGCATCCACCTCGTGGAAGGTCGCGTCGACGCCCTCGGCGGACGCGTCGGCGGGCAGCGGGGCGATGAGGAGGGTCACGGTCGGGGCCATGCACCAATGGTATTCAGGATGCCGACCGCCGATGCGCTACCGTACCGGCATGCAGACGCTCGGCACCGGCGAGATGAGCCGCGCCACCGGGCTGTCGGCGAAGGCGCTGCGGCTCTACGATGCGAGCGGCCTGCTCGTGCCGGCCGAGGTCGACGGCCGCACCGGCTACCGCCGCTACGCGCCGGCGCAGCTCGAACGCGCCCGGTCGATCGCGGCGCTCCGCCGCGCCGACCTCCCCCTCGCCGTCATCGGCGAGCTGCTCGACGCTCCCGCCGGCGAGGCACGGGCGCGGCTGCGCGCCTGGTGGGCCTCGGAGCGCGAGGGCTTCGCCAGGCGCAGCCAGACGATCGACCTGCTCGCGGCGACGGACTCGGGGTCGCATGCGGGCGCCGGCCCGCTGCCGCCCGAACTGCTCGAGCGCGTGCGCGTCGAGTCGGTGCCCGACCGCGTCGTCGCGAGCATCGCCCGCACGGTCGAGCAGTCCGAGCTCGTCCCGACCTTCCTCGCCGATGTCGTCGAGATCCGCCGGCATCTGGCCGAGCAGGGTGCCGAGGCCGACCCCGCGCACTGGGTCCTCTTCCACGAGCCCGTCGGCGAGCGCCTGCCCGGCCGCATCGAGACCGCGGTGCCGTTCACCGGGCGTGCGACGCCGACCCGTGACATCCTGCTGCGCGTCGAACCCGGTGGCGATCACGCCGTCGTCGACCTCGCCGCGCGCGAGATCTCGTACCCCGGGCTGCTGCGCTTCTACGATGCGGTGCGCGCCGCCGCAGGGCTCGCGCCGGGCGACTCCGGACGACCGCCCCGCGAGTGGTATCCGGGAGCGTGGCCCGACGACCCCGACGCGATCGCGCTGCGCATCGCCCGCCCGATCTCGACGCCGGCGTCCGGCGCGTCGGCGCTTGACCCCGCCCCCGGGGCAGACTCCACGATGTCGTCATGACCGACTCCGCCGCCACCCGCTCCGCCGGTGCCTTCGCACGCCACTCCCCCTACTCCGACCCCGGAGCGCACCGAGCGCTCGTCGCCGGCATCGCGCCCGAACCGCGGGCGATCCACCGCGCCGTGACCGCCACGATCACCCACTACCGCGCCGGGGAGGCCCCGCCGACGCCGGCGCAGCTCGACGACGTCGACCGTCGTTGGATCTCGTCGATCCTCGATGCCGCCGCCGAGCGGGCCGACCGCGCCCTCGATGCCGAACGCGCCCCCGCCGATCGAGTCGGCGGCTGCTGTCGAGACCATTCGCTGCTCGCCGTCGCGATCCTGCGCGAGCACGGCGTCCCGGCTCGCACCCGGCTCGGCTTCGCCTCCTACTTCCAGCCCGGCTTCCACCACGACCACGTCCTCGTCGAGATGCGCCGCGACGGGCGCTGGGTGCGGTTCGACCCCGAGCTCGCCGACGACGGCGGCTTCGACTTCGAGGTGCACGAGATGCCCTCGGGCGAGGGCGCCCCATTCGAGACCGCCGCCGAAGCGTGGCTCGCCCACCGCGAAGGTCGCACCGACCTCGCCGACTACGGCGTCGCCCCCGGCCACGACATCAGCGGGCCGTGGATCGTGCACGGCTATGTGCTCGGCGACCTCGCCCACCGTATGCGCACCGAGCTGCTGCTCTGGGACGGGTGGGGCATCATGGACGCGCCGCGGCGCCCGCTCACGGCCGAGGCGATCGTGCTCGCCGACCGCATCGCGCGGCTCACGGTCGCGGCCGACTCGGGCGACGACGCGGCCGAGGCATCGCTCGCCGACATCTGGCGCGACGACGCCCGCGTCCGGGTCGGGCGGACCATCACGACCGCTTCGCCGTCGGGGCGATTCGGCACGACCGATCTCGTCGATCGCACGACGCACTGGTCGTAGGCGGCGCTCGCGTTCGCTGGGGGGATGCGAAAGGCCGGCCGCAGAAACGCCTCTCGGCGCGAGGCCGCTCGGAGCGGCGAATTTTGGAGCCCGGGGTTACTGCGGCCGGCCTCAGACAGTCTAAACGACGTCGAGGGCCGGTTCATTCCCGGCGGCGTCCACGGGGGCCGCGGGGGTCGGGCACCGTGCGATCCTCGCGCAGGGGCGCGGCTCAGTCGAGGGCGTCGCGCCGCCAGAGCCGGGCGCAGGCTCCGAGCTCGTCGGCGAGCTCGGTGAGGCGCAACGCGCGCCGGGTGAGCGCTCCCGAACGCTCGGGGTGCACGGCGTCCGTGGCATCCGCGTCGTCGGCGAGACTCGTGAACCCGGCCGAGGCCACCCGCGCGAACGCCGCGGCGCGCTCGAGCGCGACGGCGAAGTCGCCCGTGAAGACCCCGTGCAGCACCCGGTCGGCCAACTCGCGCACCTCGTCGGGACCGGTGGGCGCGGCCGCCCCCGCCACGACCTGGTCGATCGTGTGCGAGACCTCCGCGCCGCGTCGGTAGGCGAGGCTCAGCGCCTCGGCGTCCTGGCCGATGAGCGTGCGCAGGAGGTAGATGCGCCAGAGCGCGCCGGGCAGGCTCTTCGCCGACGAGCCCGACCAGAGCTCGGCGATCGCGTCGATGCCGTGCAGGTCCGTGTAGGCGATCAGCCGCGCGACGATCTCGGGATCGGGGTTCGCCCGGACGCGGGCGAGGAGCGCCGCCGCGGTGTCGTGCGCCGCCCGGTTCAACCGTGCCGGATCGTCGCCGCCGACGAAGCCGTCGAAGAGTGCAGGAGGGAACCGGGTGGGTCGGTGGAAGTCGGCGGCCATTCGGAACAGGATACCCGCGCTCCCTGCGTCTGTCCCCCGGATCGGGTGATCCCCCGCACTGGGGCCGCCCGCACTGGGGGCGTCGGCACCACGGCAACGGGAATAGCCTGCGAACCATGCGTACTCGAAGCATCCTCACCGCCTCTGCGGCGGCCGTGCTCGTCGCGACCGCCGCCATCGCCGCGCCCGCAGCCGCTGCACCGGCGCCCGGCAGCCCCGAGACCCGCGCGAGCGGGTTGCCCAGTCCGCTCGGGCTCGCCGTCGCGAACGACGGACGCGCGGTGGTCTCGGGCAACTTCGCCGGCCTCCTCTCGGGCATCGACAAGAAGGGCACCGCCTCGACGCTCGCCGCGGCGCCCGGCGAGGAGATCTCGGCCCCCGCGATCTCGGGCTCGACGATCTACTACATGCGCGGCGGCCACGACCACGTCGAGGCGGGCCTCTACGCGCTGACGAACGGCACCTCGACGTTCGTCGCCGACCTCGCCGGCTACGAGGCGAGCGAGAACCCCGATGCGGTCAACACCTACGGCTTCTCGGACCTGTCGCCCGAGTGCGAGGCGCAGTTCACCGGGTTCCCGGAGTTCCCGCCGATCGGCGAGCCGCACTACACCGGCATCGTCGACACGCACGCGTACGGCTCGACCGTCGTCGGCGACACCGTCTACATCGCCGACGCGGGCGCCAACGCGATCCTCGCGGTCGAGGACGGCGAGGTCTCCACCGTCGCCGTGCTGCCCCCGTCGGCGCCGATCACGGTGCCGCCCGGGTTCGGCGCGCATTACGGCTGGCCCGCCTGCGTCGCCGGCCATCCCTACCGCACCGAGCCGGTGCCGACCGACGTCGAGCTCGGCCCCGACGGCTGGCTGTACGTCACGAGCCTGCCCGGCGGCGAGGAGAGCCCAGCGTTCGGGCCGCGCGGCACGGTCGTGAAGGTGAACCCGGCGACCGGCGACATCGTGCCGGTGGCGAGCGGATTCAACGGAGCCACCAACCTCGCCGTCGCCCCGAACGGCACGATCTACGTCGCCGAGCTGTTCGGCGGGTCGGAGGGCATGGGACAGGTCGCGATCGTCGCCCCCGGGGCCGACGAGGCGACCGGCGTGATCGACGCCATGATGCCCGCCGCGGTATCGCTGCGCGGCGAACAGCTCTACGTGACGACCGAGGCACTCTCGGAGGAGGGCGGCAAGCTGACCGTTGTGCCGCTCAAGGGCACCGCGCACAGCCGTCGAGGCTGAAGCTGCGACCCGGCCCGAGGTGGCGAGCGGCCGGACACCGGTGAACACCGGTGGCCGGCCGTTTCGCCGCGCCGGAGCGGCTCACCCGCCGTCGGCGGCCCGCCGCATGAACGCCGTGCGCCAGTTCTCGCCTGAGCGCTCGTAGGTGATCTTCGCGTGGCAGTTGCGGCATCGCACGTCGCACTTCGCGATCTCGCTCATGACCTTGCGGACCGAGTAGCCGTTCTGCGCGAGACGCATCACCTCGGCGGACTTGTCGCACCCCGCACGATGGTCGAAGTCGAGCACCCGCAGATCGGACTCGCCGCAGTCGAGGCACGGGTGCGCGCTGAGGTACGCGCCGACGGCGTCGAGTGCTAGCCGCCGCTGCTGCGCCTTCCTCGCCATGATCACGCGCACATGGGCCTCGCGGTTCTTGGCGTAGTACTCGCGGGCCTTCTGACGATTGCACTCCCTGCAGAGCTTCGTCAGGCCGTCTCGCGCCGACTTGAGCCGGTTGAACTCGTCGAGTGGCCTAGACTGCTTGCAGCGATAGCAGCGCTTCTGCGTCACGTTCACGCCCCCGTAGCTCAGAGGCAGAGCAGCTGACTTTTAATCAGCGGGTCGGGATGTCGGAATTCCCCGGGGGCACCATCAGGGTCGGGCTCCACAGCACGGGCATTCGTCATCAATGACCTCCTTCATTCGAAGGTATCTTCGACCACTGACATTCGGTCTCGAGCGGACGGCCGCCCTCAGCGCGCCACGAGCCCCTGCTCGTACGCCCAGATGACGACGTGCACGCGGTCGGGCAGCCCGAGCTTCGCGAGGATCGCCTTGACGTGCGTCTTCACGGTGTTGCCGGTGAGGTGGAGCCGTTCGCCGATCTCGTCGTTGGAGGCGCCGACGACCAGCTCGTCGAGCACGTCCCGCTCGCGCGCCGTGAGCGGCGCGAGCAGCGCCTCTCGGTCGGGAGCGATCGGCGCCTTCGCCACGAAGTCGATGAGGCTCGCCGTCGCGCGCGGCGCGAGCGTCGCGTC
The DNA here is from genome assembly GCF_042884835.1 of Agromyces sp. NPDC058104. Lineage (NCBI taxonomy): Bacteria > Bacillati > Actinomycetota > Actinomycetes > Micrococcales > Microbacteriaceae > Agromyces > Agromyces sp. NPDC058104. The sequence goes on from NZ_JBHVTD010000001.1 coordinate 479,250, forward strand.
GCCCGCGTGGACGGCGCGGATCGCCGCCGCGAGCTCCTCGGCGGAGGCGTCCTTGGTGAGGAACCCGCTGGCACCGGCGCGGATGGCGGCGAACACGACCTCGTCGAGGTCGAAGGTGGTCAGCACGAGCACGCGGGCCGCGGGATGCTCCGCCCGCACCCGCCGCGTGGCCTCGATGCCGTCGAGCCGGGGCATCCGCACGTCCATCACGACCACGTCGGCGCGGTGCGCGCGCAGTCGTTCGAGCAGCTCGACGCCGTCGGCGGCCTGCACCACGAGCTCGAGGTCGGGCGGGTCCTCGAGCATGACCTCGAGCGCCGAGCGCATGAGCTCCTGGTCGTCGGCGAGCGCGACGCGGATCCGCGGGTCACCGCTCATCGGACACCCCCGTCGCGGGGTCGCTCCCGACGGGCAGCCGCGCGACGACGCGCCAGCCCGCGGCATCCACCCTGGGGCCGGCCTCGAAGACGCCGCCGACCTGCTCGATGCGATCGCGCATGCCGCGCAGGCCGCGGCCGAGGCCCGGTCCGCCGCCGGGGCCGGGGCCGGCTCCCCGGGACACCAGACCGGCAGCGCCGCCGCTCCCGCGCCCGTCGTCGTCGACGGTGACGGTGAGCGCACCGGGGCCCCAATCGAGCGTCACCCGCGAGTGCGTCGGCGGCGGCGCATGCCGGATCGTGTTGGTGAGCGACTCCTGGACGACGCGGTACGCGGCGAGCCCGACTCCGGGCCGGACCTCCGCGGGGACGCCGACGACGACCGACTCGGCGGTGCGCCCCGGCGCCTGCGCGCGCTCGACGAGCTGCGGCAGCGCCTCCAGCCCGGGGCTCGGTTCGCGGATCGCCCGGTCGTCGCCGCGGGTCGACTCGGCGAGGGCCCCGAGCAGCCCGCGCATGTCGGCCATCGCCGCACGGCCCGTCGTGACGACGTGCTCGACCGCCCCGCGCGCCCGCTCGTCGTCGCGCCCCACGAGCAGCCGCGACGCCTCCGCCTGCGCGACCATCACCGCGAGCGAGTGCGCGATGACGTCATGCAGCTCGCGGGCGATCCGGCGCCGCTCCTCGGCGACCGCGCGCAGCTCGCCCTGCAGGTGCAGCTCGGCGGCCTGCGCGAGCGCGAGCTCCTGCGCCGCGCGCTTGCGCAGCGTCTCACGGCGGTAGCGTCCGAGCGCCCAGGCGACGCCGACCCCGGCGGCGAGCGAGCCGGCGAGCGCGAGCAGCGCTCCGGGAGTCGCGACCATCCCGATGTCGCTCGGACGGTCCGAGAGCACCATGAGGCCCGTGATGATCCCGGCGCCGGCGAGTCCGAGGGCGAGCCCGGCGATGCCGGCGATGCGGTCGTCGCTCGCCGCGGCCGCGTAGACGAACACGAGGTAGACGAGCGAACTGGCCTGCAGCACGGCGAGCCCGGGCATGCCGGGCAGGCTCAGCGCGGCGAGCCCCAGCATGAGCGCGGATGCCACGGCGATCGCCGCCCGCGGCCACCGCCGCCGCAGCGCGACGAACAGGTGCAGCAGCGCGAACAGCGCGATGGCGAAGCCCGCCCAGACGACGGCTCCGGCGGGTCCGGCCTCCCGCAGCACCTCGGCGACGGTGATCGGCAGCAGCGCCGCCGCACCCACCGCGGCCCACACCCAGTCGGCGAGGCCCGGTGCTCGGCGAGCGGTCGTGGCATCCATCACCGGCCCCACGCTACCGGCGGGTCGCCGGTGCGCATCTCACCCGATCGGGTGAGGCGCGCGACCCGCCCGAGGCGGGACGCTGTCGACGACCCGGCCGATCGTCGGCCGGGACGCAGGGACCGGGCCCCCACGGGGGCTGCCCCGATGCCGAGCAGAGGAGTGCACGATGACATCCACCCGACCAGCCGCCACCGGATCGGTCGCCGCCCGGCCCGATGCCGCGATCCGGCTGCTCCGCCCGTTCGCGGTGCTCGCACTCATCGCCTCCGCCGCGATCACGGCGATCGGTCTCGCCTGGTGGCTCGTGCCCGACGCGAACCCGTACACGGCACCGGGCTCGCTGAGCCTCGCGAACGCACTGCTCGAGCCGGCGCGGTTCGCCGCCGTCGTCGTCGCGACGGGTGCCGTGGGCCTCCTCCTCGCCGGTGCGGCACTGTCGCGGGACGCGCTCGGCCGGCGCGCGCCCCTCGTCGCCGGTGCCGCGGCCCTGCTCGCCGCGACCGTCGTCGTCGTCCTCGGCGACGCCGGCACCATCACCTTCGCGGGGTACCTGTTCGGCTTCGCCGCCGTCGTCGCGGGGGTGCTCACCACCGCGGTGCTCCTCGTGCGGGCGCCGCGGCTCGGCGTCCCGCTCCTCGTGCTCCTCCTCGCCCTCATCGGGGTCGCGGTGTGGTGGGCGGGGCTGACGTGGGAGGGCGTCGCGAGCTTCCTCGCGAGGTTCGGTGCGGGGCTCGTCGACAACGCGCCGCCCATCGCCGTCTCGGGCGTCTCGGTCGCCGCGGTGCTCGCGTGGACGGCCGTCGCGGTCGTCGCGGGGCGCACCACGCGCGAGATGCGCGCCGTCGAGTCGTGGCTCGTGCGGCACCGTCGTGCGCTCACCGTGCTCGCCGCGCTCGGGCCGCTGCCGTACGCGCTCGTGCGTGCGAGCTGGCTCACCCCGTGGCCGCTCTTCGCGCCCGCGGGGGGCGAGCTGTCACCGGCCGTGCTCGCCACCGGGCTCATGCTGGGCGCGGGCGCGGCTGCGGCGTGCGTGCTCACGCTCGGCCTCATCCTGCCCTGGGGACGGGTGTTCCCGCGGTGGATGCCCGCGCTCGGCGGTCGGCCGGTGCCGCCGCGGCTCGCGGTCGTGCCGGGCCTCGCCGCCGCGACGATCATCACGATCTCGGCCGTGCCGGTGTTCATGCTGTCGCTCGGCGCGGACTCGATCGTCGACGTCGTCGTCTTCGACCTCGTGCTGCCGCTCTGGTTCTGGGGCCCGATGCTCGCCCTCGCGGTGTGGGCCTACGCAGCCGACCGGCGCGACGAGAGCGGAACGGGCGACGCGGTTGCGCCGCTCGGCTGAGTCGTGGCGGGTCGCGCACGACCGCGCCGGCGAGGCCATGGGCACCGCCCGGCGGTCGTTCGAGTCACTCGGCGCGGTCGACGAGTTCGGCGACGGCGGCGCGCGTGCGCACCGAGCCGATCCCGTCGTGCGCGGCGGCCCTCGTCGTGCGGCCCTGCGAGGCGGCGATCACCCGCCTGTCGGAGGACGCCAGACGGAAGCGGACCTCGCCGCTCGCATCCGTGGAGAGCTCGAACGTTCCCGCCATGGCGGCCCCTCCCATTGGTTCCCCTGCACGCAACCTCGCGTGCAGCTCCAACGCTAGTCATGAGTTCCCCTCGGCACCAGAGTCTGCAGGCCCCACTTCGGGGACACTCGCGGGCCCGTGCATCCGCCCGGCGAAGGCCGCCCGCGCCGGGCCCGGAGCTCGAGCGACGGCGCGTTCAGCCCGCGATCGCGCGGAGCCCCGCCATCAGCGCCACGCGCTCGGCCGAGGTCCGCCCGAGGGGCGTGACGGCGAGCGTCGTGACGCCCGACTCGGCGAACGCGGCGACCCGCTCGGCGACGTGCCCGGACGGCCCGATGAGCGAGACCGCGCGCACGAGCTCGTCGGGCACCGCGGCGATCGCCTCGGCCTTGCGCCCGTCCAGGTAGAGGTCCTGGATGCGGGCGGCCTCCGCCGCGAAGCCGTAGCTCGCGATGAGGTCGTTGTAGAAGTTCTTGCCCCGTGCCCCCATTCCGCCGATGTAGAGACCGAGCTGGGGCCTCACCGCGTCGATGGCGGCGGCGATGAGCTCGGGCTGCTCGGTGATCGCGAGCGCCGGGCTCGCGAAGACGTCGAGCGGAGCGAGCTCGGGTGCGCGCTTCGCGGTGCCCGCGGCGAGCGCGTCGCCCCAGACCTCCGCGGCCCGCTCGGGGTGGTAGAACATCGGCAACCAGCCGTCGGCGATCTCGGCCGTCTGCGCCACCGACTTCTGCCCGAGCGAGGCGACGGTGATCGGGATGCGCTCGCGCACCGGGTGGTTGATGAGTTTCAGCGGCTTGCCGAGGCCGGTGCCCTCGCCCGCCGGCAACGGGATCGTGTAGTTGCGCCCCTGGTGGACGACGGGCTCGCGCCGCCACGTCATGCGGCAGACGTCGACGATCTCGCGGACGCGGCCGAGCGGGGCGTCGTACTTCACGCCGTGGAACCCCTCGATCACCTGCGGCCCCGAGGCGCCGATGCCGAGCTCGAAGCGGCCGCCCGAGACGTGGTCGAGGCCGGCGGCGGTCATGGCCGTGAGCGTGGGCGTGCGCGTGTAGAGCTGCAGGATGCCGCTCATGAGCGTCATCCGCTCGGTGCGCGCCGCGAGGAACCCGAGCTGGCTGACCGCGTCGAACGAGTACGCCTCGGGCACGACGACGAGGTCGACACCGACGGCCTCGAGCTCGGCGACCTCGTCGGCCGCCTCGCGGAAGCCGCCCGCGTAGTTCAGGAACATGCCGACGCGCATCCGTGACTCCTCTTCGTCGGGGCTGCCCGGCGGGTGCGCGCGGGCACCTCAGACCCTACGCGACCGCCCGCGACGGACCGCTCGCGTTTGTGCATGATCGACGAAGCGCGCGCGCCTCGCAGCAGTCTCCGAGGTGGATGTCTCAGGCTGGGAGCGGACCACGACGAACCCCTGGAGGCGCGATGCTCTGGAGCCTGCTGCTCGACCTGCTCCTCGTGCTCGTCTTCATCGCCGCGGTCGTGCACGGCGCGCGCGCCGGACTCCTGCGCACCGCCGCCGGGCTCGTCGGCCTCGTCGCCGGCGGCATCGCCGCCTACTTCGTCATGCCCTGGATGGCCGGGCTCGTTCCCGCCCCCGAGTGGCGGGCGCCGGTGGCGCTCGTCACGGCGCTCATCCTGCTGTCGCTCGGTGCCTGGCTCGGCGCGGTCGTCGGCCGGGCACTGCGCAGCGGAGCGCGGGCGGTCAAGCTCGGCGTGCTCGACCGCGTGCTCGGGGCGATCGGCAATCTCCTCGTCACCGCCTTCGTCGTCGCGCTCGTCGCCTCAGGCGTCTCGGCGCTCGGCGTGCCCGTGCTCTCGCCCGCCGTCGCCGGCTCGAGCGTGCTGCGCGCACTCGACCAGATGACCCCTGCCCCCGCGAAGTCGGTGATGGCCGAGCTCCGCACCGCCGCGCTCGGCGAGGCGCTGCCCTGGCTCGTCCAGGTGCTCGACACCCCCCTGCCGACCGAGCCGCCGCCGAGCGGCACGATCGACAGCCCGGCCCTCGCCGCGGCCTCGCGTTCGGTCGTGCGCATCACCGGCACGGCCTTCGAGTGCGGTGCGAACCTCTCGGGTAGCGGGTTCGTCGTCGCCGACGACCGGATCGTCACGAACGCCCACGTCGTCGCCGGGGTCGACGAGCCGATCGTCGAGGCGCCCGGGCTGCCGGCCGTCGCGGGCCGAGTCGTCGCGTTCGACGCCGACCACGACCTCGCGGTGATCGCGGTCGAGGGGCTCGCGGCGGCGCCGCTCCCGCTCGACGAGCCCGCGCTCGGCGACGAGGTCGCGGTCGCCGGCTACCCCTTCGGCGGGCCGCTCGAGCTCCGGCCCGGCCGGGTGGCCGCGAGCGGCCCGCTCACCCTGCAGGAGGGAGGACGCACCTCGACCCGCGACGTGCTCACGCTCTCGGCCGACGTCGACCATGGCAACTCGGGCGGCCCCGTGCTGAGCGTCGACGGCGAGGTCGCCGGCGTCGTCTTCGCACGATCGGAGTCCGTCGCGACGGTCGGCTTCGCCATCCCGATCTCGACGCTCGCACCGCTCGCCGAGGAGGCGCCGGGGCTCGCGGATGCGGTCGACTCGGGGGCGTGCGCGGCCTGAGCCGGGTCAGTCGGCGCTGAAGCCCTCGAAGCGGATGCCCCAGCTGAGCTGCCACTCCTCGCCCGGACCGAGCCAGCGCAGACCGCGGCCCGAGTTGAACGCCTCGGCCGGCGCGGTCATCGGCTCGATCGCGATCGCGATCTCGCCGTCCTCGCCGGGGAAGGCGTGCGAGGTGTACACCTGCACGTAGCCGAACTCGTCGTCGGCCCACACCGAGACGCTGCGTCCGTCGGGGGCGGTGAGCGAGTGCAGCACCTGCCCGCCGTCGCTCGCGAGCTCGCCGAACGCGTCGTCGAGCTGCAGCCCGCCCACGCGGCGCCCCTCGCGGAAGTCCCACTCGGTGCCGTCGACCGGCACCTCGCCGGTCGGCAGGAGCCGCTCGTCGACCTCGATGTGGCTCGCGGCGTCGAGGCGCAGGGTCAGCTCGGAGGTGGGCACGCCGCCGATCTTGAGGTAGGGGTGGGTGCCGATCGCCACCGGCGCCGCCTCGCCCCCGAGGTTCTCGACGAAGTGCGTGACGCGGAGTCCGTCGGCGACGAGCTCGTAGTGCACGGCAGTGCCGAGCAGGTACGGGTAGCCGGACTGCGGGTAGATGCGGGCGGCGAGCGTCACCGAGTCGCGGTCGCGCGCGATCGGCTGGTACTCGGTGTGGCGGAGCAGCCCGTGGATGGCGTTGCCGCGCGCGGGTTCGGTGATCGCGAGCTGGTGGTCGACGCCGTCGTGGCTCCACCGGCCGTCGCGGATGCGGTTCGGCCACGGCACGAGCACGATGCCGGCGGCCATCGGCGGCGACTGGTCCTCGCCGTAGGGCGGCACGAGGTCGATGCCGTTGATGCTGAGCGTGCGGAGCCCCGCGGCGACCGCGGTGACGGTGGCCCTGATCTGGCCGCTCGACGTCGTCGTCTCGAGCACGAACTGCTCGCCCGTGGGTTGGGTCATGCCTCAACTCTATGGGCTGCGTCGGGGCCGTGAGCGGTGACCACCGCGAGTCCGGCCTCCTCGAGCTCGGCCACGACCGCGGAGGGCGCCGCGGCATCCGTGACGAGGGCGTCGAACGCGTCGACCGGGCCGACGCGACCGAGGTGCACCTCGCCGAGCTTCGAGCCGTCGGCCACGACGACGGCGCGTGCCGCGCGTTGCAGCATGAGCGCCTTCACCCCGGCCTCGGGGAGGTTGGCGTTGGTGACGCCGTGCACGGGGTCGACCCCGTTGCAGCCGATCACGGCGAGGTCGACGTGCACGCTCTGCAGCAGCGAACCGGCGAGCGGGTCGACGAGGGAGTGCTGGCGCGGGCGGAGGGTGCCGCCGGTCACGACCACCTGGAATCGAGGGATCTCGGCCTCGAGCTCGAGCGCGATCGAGAGGCCGTTGGTGAAGACGACGAGGTCGTCGAGATCGGTGCGCCGGCGCAGCGCCCGCGCGACCTGCAGCGTGGTGGTGCCGACGTCGAGGATGAGGCTCTGGCCGCTGCGCACGAGGCCCGCGACGTGCTCGCCGATGCGCCGCTTCGGTTCGACGGATGCCTCGAGCGCCTCCTCGAAGCTCGGTTCCCGCTCGGGGCGCGCATCGCCGAGTGCGGCGCCGACGGGCACGGCCCCGCCGTGGACGCGACGGATGCCGCCCTGTCGTTCGAGCGCGTCGAGGTCGGCGCGGGCGGTGACCGTCGTCACGCCGAAGGCGCGGCTGAGCTCGGCGACGCGCACGAACCCGCGCTCGGCGACGAGCGCGAGGGCGAGCTCGCGCCGGCGGGGCGCGTCGAGCTGCGGATCGTCGTCCATGGTTCGATCATCGGGGCACGAGGCGCACTTTGCAATACGAAAGGCGTTTGTTTGCAGAACGAAAGTCGCGTATCGTGTGCCGCGTGACCCAGACGAGCGACCCCGGCGGCGAGGCATCCGCGACCGTGATCGACCCGCGCATCGCCGTGCGCCCGACGACCCTCGCCGACGGCCGCGAGCTCGTCTACTTCGACGATGCCGACACCCGGCTGCCCGCCGAGCGCGCGATCGACGTACGCGAGCTCGCGCCCCGGCCGGCGACGGCCGAGATGCGGCAGGACGCCCTGACCGGCGAGTGGGTCTCGATCGCGGCCGCCCGCCAGCACCGCGTCGTGCTGCCGCCCGCCGAGCTCGACCCGCTCTCGCCGCAGTCGCCCGGGAACCCGTCCGAGATCCCGAGCAGCTACGACGTCGCCGTCTTCGAGAACCGCTCCCCCTCGTTCGGTCCCGAGCTCGGCGAGGCCGGGCACGCCGACCCGCAGGGCGCGCTCGACGAGCTGCGCCGGATCGGGTTCGAACGCCGCCGTCCGTCGGTCGGCCGCTGCGAGGTCGTCTGCTTCAGTCCCGAGCACGAGGGCTCCTTCGGCACCCAGACCGTGACGCGCGCGCGCACCGTGATCGAGGCGTGGGCGCAGCGCACCGCGGCCCTCTCGGCGCTGCCGGGGGTGCAGCAGGTGTTCCCGTTCGAGAACCGCGGGCGCGAGATCGGCGTGACCCTCGGCCACCCCCACGGGCAGATCTACTCGTACCCGTACGTGACCCCGCGCACCGAGCGGCTGCTCGCGTCGATCGACGCCTACGGCCCCTCGCTCTTCGCCGACCTGCTCGAGCGCGAGCGCGGCGGGCCCCGACTGGTGCTCGAGGGCGAGCACTGGAGCACCTTCGTTCCGTTCGCCGCACGCTGGCCGATCGAGGTGCACCTGCTCCCCCACCGGCACGTGCCCGATCTCGCCGCGACGAGCCTCGCCGAGCGCGACGAGCTCGCCGTGCTCTACCGGCGGCTGCTCCGCGGAGTCGACGCGCTCTACGACACCCCGACGCCGTACATCGCGGCCTGGCACCAGGCCCCCGTGCACACGCGGCGCGACGAGGTGCGGCTCATGCTGCAGCTCACGAGCCCGCGGCGCGGGCCCGACAAGCTGAAGTACCTCGCCGGCTCGGAGGCCGCGATGGGAGCATGGATCGGGGACGTTCCTCCCGAGACGCAGGCGGAGGCGCTGCGCGCCGCGATCGGGAAGGCATCGGAATGAGCGAGACGACGGGATCGATCGACCCGGTGGCGCAGGCGCAGCACGGATTCGCCGAGTGGTTCGGACGGCGCCCGATCGGTGTCTGGTCGTCGCCCGGCCGGGTGAACCTGATCGGCGAGCACACCGACTACAACGACGGCTTCGTGTTCCCCTTCGCGATCGAGCAGCGCACGGCGGTCGCGCTCGGCGACCGCGACGACCGGATGCTCCGCGTCGCGACGAGCTTCGCGCCCGAGGCGGTCGAGATCGACCTCGATCAGCTGGCGCCCGAGGCGGTCGACGGATGGGCGGCGTACCCGCTCGGCGTGGCGTGGGCGCTCGGCGAGTTCGGCGCCGACCTCTCGGCCGTGCGCGGCGTCGACCTCTACGTCGCGTCCGACGTGCCGGTCGGGGCCGGGCTGTCGTCGTCGGCGGCGATCGAGAGTGCCGTCGCCCTGGCGCTCGACGAGCACTGGGAGATCGGACTCGACCGCCCCACGCTCGCGAAGGTCGGTCGCCTCGCCGAGAACCGGGTCGTCGGAGCCCCCACGGGCATCATGGACCAGTCGGCGTCGCTGCTCGGCGAGGCCGATTCGGGGGTGTTCCTCGACTGCCGGAGCCTCGACGCCGAGGTGATCCCGCTCGGGTTCGCCGCGGCGGGGCTCAGCGTCCTCGTGATCGACACCCGGGTGGCGCACGCGCACGCCACGGGCGGCTACGCCGCCCGCCGCGCCTCGTGCGAGGCGGGCGCCGAGGCGCTCGGCGTCGAGTCGCTGCGCGAGCTCCACGAGGGCGACCTCGCACGTGCCGCGGAGCTGCTCGACGAGGAGACGTTCCGCCGGGTGCGGCACGTCGTGACCGAGAACCAGCGCGTGCTCGACACGGTGCGCACGCTGCACGAGCAGGGGCCGGGCGCGATCGGCCCCCTCCTGGATGCCTCGCACGTCTCCATGCGCGACGACTTCGAGATCTCCGTGCCCGAGCTCGACCTCGCGGTCGCGACGGCCCAGGCGAACGGGGCGATCGGCGCCCGCATGACCGGAGGCGGGTTCGGCGGTTCGGCGATCGCGCTCATGATCGACGCACTCGTGCCGATCGTGACGCGCGAGGTCGCCGCGGCGTTCGCCGAGCGCGGCTTCCGCGAGCCCTCGATCTTCGCCGTCCGCGCCTCGCAGGGAGCCCGCCGCGACGTCTGAGCCGGCTCGTTCGCGCTCAGACGTCGCAGGCGCAGGCGCACTCCGCGGCGCAATCTCCGTCGTGCCAGCACGCCTCGATGCACACGCAGTCGTCCAGGTGGATCCAGTCGCGGAGACCTCGTCGTCGGGCCCGCTCCAATCTCTCCGCCTGTGAACGCGCGTGATGGGCGCGAAGATCGTGAACCGTCGGGTGGTCGTGCTCGGTTCCGAGACCGAGCTCCGACCTCCGCTCGTCGCGCCGACGCCGGTGGTGAAACCAGACCCCCGGCTCCGGACGGTCGTAACGAGGCTCGGCCAGGCGAAGCCACGGAGGATCGTGCGGCGGCCGCGCATCGAGATGCGCAGGCGGGCGCCGACCGCCGTGATCGCGCAGTTCGTCGAACGGAACGGGGATGACGGGGTCGTTCGCGGCATCGACGACGGCGAGGCGCATACCGGCGAGCGCGAGCACGCACTCGAGCTCGCCGACTCGGGGGTCGCTCCTGCCGGTTTCGAGCCGGGCGACCGTCGATTGCCCGATGCCCAGGACCGCCGCGAGTTCGCGCTGGCTGAAGTCCGCAGCGCGACGGACACGCAGCACCAGGCCCGCAACGTCGAGGCGCCCATGTTCGAGCCGCTGTCCATGCTTGGCGACCTCGCTCGTCACGGTGGCCTCCTCCGGTCTCCACGCCCGCGCCGAGTTCGCCGACGGAGCTCCATCGTGGGCCGCGCCACCGACACGGTCGTTCGAATCGCGCGCCTGCATCGCGACCTTCAGCGGCTCCGGGCGCCATTGCCCAGGGATTCCGACACTGACCCGCCCGGTGACTCAGCCGGGCGCGCTCAGGCTTGCACCCGATGACTCTGACACTGAGTCGCCCAACGACTCAGTGTCGGAACGCCCCGAGGCTGGGGCGCAGGGGCGATCCAGCAGGCGACTCAGTGTCAGAACGCCCCGAGAGCGAGGCCGCAGGGGCGATCCAGCAGGCGACTCAGTGTCAGAGCACCGGGGTAGGGGGTGGAGCGAGCGGGCGAGAGCAGGGCGGCGCCGAGCCGCGGCGCACGGGCTGCGGGTACTCGAGTTCTAGGCGGGCTCGACCGGGCGGGGAGTTCCGCCCGTGATCCGCACGAGCTCGTCGAAGGTCGTCGGGAAGACGGTCTTGGCGTGGCCCGCCGCCGCCCAGACGACGGGGTAACCCGCGAGGTCGGTGTCGACGATCGTGCGCACCGGGGCCGGGTGGCCGAGCGGGGCGACCCCGCCGATGACCTGCCCGGTCGCGTCCTTCACGAGCTCCTTCGAGGCGCGGCCGATCGTGCCGCCGAGCTCGGCGCCGAGCCACTCGGTGTCGACGCGATGCGCACCCGAGGTGAGGACGAGGAGGGGCTCGCCATCGAGGGTGAAGACGAGCGAGTTCGCGATCTGGCCGACCTCGACGCCGAGCGCGGCGGCAGCGAGGGGCGCGGTCGTCACCGCGTCGTCGAACCAGACGATCTCGGGCTCCAAGCCGTGCGCGGAGAGCGACGCGGCGACGCGTTCGACCGCCGGGTGCGTGGGCATGGACGAGGGCGTCGACGAGCTCATCCTCCGATCCTAGGGGCGGCGCCGACGCGATATCCGAGTGGCGTAGAGTGCGCCCGTGACCCCACCAGAGCTCGCCAGGCGCCTCCGCACGCGCGACGCGGTCGTGATCGGACTCGCCGCGATGATCGGCGCGGGAGTGTTCACGGTGTTCGCGCCGGCCGCGGAGGCCGCGGGTTCCGGCCTCCTCCTCGGGCTCGCGATCGCGGCCTTCGTGGCGTTCGCCAACGCGAGCTCGACCGCCCAGCTCGCGGCGCGGTATCCCGAGTCGGGCGGCGCGTACCGCTACGGCCGCGAACGCCTCGGGGCGTGGCCCGGATTCCTCGCCGGATGGGGCTTCGTCGTCGGCAAGACGGCGAGCTGCGCGGCGATGGCCATGACCTTCGCCGCCTATCTCGTGCCGAGCGAGTGGCAGCGGGCGCTCGCCGCCGCCGCGGTCATCGTGCTGGCCGGGGTGAACCTGCGCGGCATCACGCGGACGGCGCGCGCCGCGGCGATCATCGTGGGCTTCGTCGTGCTCGTGCTCCTGCTCGTCGTCTCCGCCGGCGCGGGCTCGGTCCTGCAGCGCGGCATCCCGCTCGACGGCCTCCTCGACTCGGGCTGGCCCGGGATCCTTCAGGCGGCGGGCCTGATCTTCTTCGCCTTCGCCGGCTACGCCCGCATCGCCACGCTCGGCGAGGAGGTGCGCGACCCCGCGCGCACCATCCCGCGCGCGATCTCGATCGCCTTCGTCGTCGCGCTCCTCCTCTACGCGCTCGTCGCGCTCGTGCTGCTCGCTGCGCTCGGCGCACCGGCGCTCGCTGCGTCGACCGCCCCGCTCGTCGACCTCGTCGAGGCGTCGGGGTGGCCGGCGGCGGCGCCCCTCGTGCGGGTCGCCGCGTCCGCGGCGGCGCTCGGCGCACTGCTCGCCCTCATCGCGGGCATCGGTCGCACGGCCCTCGCGATGGCCCGCGACGGCGAGCTGCCGCACCGCCTGGCCTCCGTGCATCCCCGCACGCGCGTGCCGCACGTCGCCGAGATCGTCGTGGCCGTCGTCATCGTCGCTCTCGTGCTCACCGTCGACCTTCGCGAGGCCATCGGGTTCTCCTCGTTCGGCGTGCTCGGCTACTACCTCGTCGCGAACCTCGCGGCGCTCACCCAGCCGGCGGTCGAGCGCCGGGTTCCCCGAGCGCTGTCGGCCGCCGGGGCGATCGGATGCCTCGTGCTCGTCGTCGCCCTGCCGCCGCCCTCGATCGTCGCCGGCCTCGCCGTCTTCGCGGTCGGCGTCGGCTGGCGGCTCATCACGATGGCCCGCCGCCGTCGATAGGCTCTGGGCATGGCCGCAGACCCCTCCGCCCGCATCATCGCCCTCGCCGGCATCCCCTCGCCCGTGATCGCCGACTCGGCGTTCGTCGCACCCGGCGCGGTGATCGTCGGCGACGTCCGCCTCGAGGCGGGCTCGAGCGTCTGGTACAACGCGGTGCTCCGTGCCGAGGCCGAGCCGATCGTGCTCGGCGCCGACTCCAACCTGCAGGACGCCGTCGTCTGCCACGTCGACGCCGGCTACCCGCTCACCGTGGGCCGGGGCGTCTCCGTCGGACACGGCGCCGTGCTGCACGGCTGCACCGTCGAGGACGACTGCCTCATCGGCATGGGCGCGACCGTGCTGAACGGTGCCGTCATCGGCGCGGGCTCCCTCGTCGCCGCAGGCGCGGTCGTCCTCGAGGGCACGGTCGTGCCGGCCGGCTCACTGGTCGCGGGCGTCCCCGGCAAGGTGCGTCGCGAGCTCACCGACGGGGAGCGCGACGGCATCCGGCGCAACGCCGCCGCCTACCTCGCGCACGTCGACGAGCACACCGCCGCGAGCGAATAGGCGTCGCGCGGCGCGCACCCGTCGCACGACCCAGCGCGCCGGGAGCGCGAACGCCAGCGAGACGGAACCCGCCAGCGATCGGTCGTAGTGCCCGAGCATGCGCTTGCGTTCGAAGGCGCGGCGCAGCGCGCCCCCGGTCAGGTTGTACCGACGGCTCCGGAACGGCAGGGCTCCCGCCTGCCGGAGCAGGAGGAGCTCCTCGAGCCGCTCGGCCCAGTCGTCGCCCGCCTCGCCGTGGAAGTAGTTGTCGTCGAGCCACGCCCGATCCGGCTGCTGCGGCGCCCATCCGGTGATCGCGTCCGCCCCGGCGAAGAGGCCGCTGCCCGCGAACACCGTGTTGATGAGCTTCGGCTCGACGCCGAACTCGTCGACCACGATCGCAGGAACCCCCGCGGCGACCGCCTCGAGCACCGCGGTCGAGCTGACCGTCACGAGCATCGCCGCATCGTCGAGGCACCGCGCCATCGGACCGTCGAGCACGACCAGGTTCGGCGGCAGCGCACCGCCGATGGCCGCTCGAACCTCGGGGTCGTCGAGAAGCCCGGCGTAGTCGTACGCCTCCGCGTGGGTCTGCGCCTCGCCGCGGCGAGCGCGCACCTTCACGACCACTCGTCGACCGGGTCGCCGGCGCGCGGCCTCGGCGAGCCAGCCCAGCACCCGGATGCGGTCCTCCAGCAGCGCGGGCACCTTCGCCTGCGCCGCGAACACGAGGTCGCCCCCGTGCCGCCCCCCGGCCGCCGCAGGCGCCGGGCCCGTGGCATCCCCGCCGGCGACCTCGAGCGCGCCCTCGCGCCCCGACAGGAAGGGCAGCGTCGCGAGGCCGAACTCGACCGGCACGTCGAGCGCGAGCGCGTTCGCCCGGAACTCGCGCACCTCGCGCCGGCTGTGCAGCACGATCAGGTCGGCCTGTTCGCGGTAGACGATCGCCTTCGGCTCGGCCGGGATCGTGAGCCCCGGGAAGCCGCTCACGATGACGGGGCGGTCGGGCAGCGCTCCGACGATCGGCGCGACGACCCGCACGAGCGGACCGCGGAGGGCGAGCAGGACCGCGTCGGGCCTGCGGCTCGCGAGCCGGGCGGCGAGCCCGTCGAGGCTCAGCCGTCGCACCGAGCGCGTCGAGAACCCGGTGCCGTCGAGCGCGGCGGCGAACTGCCGGTCGCTCGGCAGGACGGGCGTGGTCAGGACGACGAGTTCGGACTCCCACCCGTCGGGCAGGCGCGAGGCGAAGGCCGCACCCCACTTCACGTACGAGTCCGAGTCGGTGACGACGACGAGCCGTCGGCGCGACGCCGTCACAGCGCGGGCACCCGGCGGAGCTTCGCGCGCGGCGCCTCCTCGCCGGGGAACACGCGCTTCACCCCGTCGCCCATGGCCTCGCCGATGACGCGGATGTCGCGCACGAGGTGCTCGAAGCCGGTCGGCTCGAGCGACGCCGCCTGGTCGGAGCCCCACATCGCGCGGTCGAGCGTGATGTGCCGTTCCACGGCCACCGCACCGAGCGCGACCGCGGCGAGGGAGATCTGGAGGCCCCGCTCGTGCCCCGAGTACCCGACGGGCACTCCCGGGTAACGCCCCCTGAGGGTGTCGATCGTGCGGAGGTTCGCCTCCTCGGGCGGCATGGGGTAGCTGGAGGTCGCGTGCAGCAGCACGAGCCGCTCGGTGCCGAGCACCTCGACCGCGCGGTCGATCTCGTCGAGCGTCGACATGCCCGTCGAGCAGATCACCGGCTTGCCGGTCGCCGCGATCGCCTCGAGCAGCGCGAGGTCGGTGACCGACGCCGAGGCGACCTTGTACGCGACCACGTCGAGCCGCTCGAGGAACTCGACCGACGGCACGTCCCACGGGG
This sequence comes from Agromyces sp. NPDC058104, assembly GCF_042884835.1. Classification (NCBI taxonomy): domain Bacteria; kingdom Bacillati; phylum Actinomycetota; class Actinomycetes; order Micrococcales; family Microbacteriaceae; genus Agromyces; species Agromyces sp. NPDC058104. Next base: position 494,562 of record NZ_JBHVTD010000001.1, read on the forward strand.
AGGCGAACCAGTCGAGCCCCGCGCGGATCGCGTAGGACGCGATCTCGAGGTACTCGGCCTCGCCGAACTCGACCCGGTACCGGTAGTCGAGGTAGCTCATCGTGCCCCACGGCGTCTCGCGCGGGACATCCCGCATGTGCTCGGGCGTCGCGATCTCGGGCGTGCGCTTCTGGAACTTGACGGCCTGCGCGCCCGCCTCGGCGGCGACGTCGATGAGCCGCTTGGCGATCTCGACGTCGCCGTTGTGGTTGAGGCCGATCTCCCCGATCACGTAGACGGGGAGACCCGGCCCGATCACGGATCGGCCGATGCGGATGGCGGTCATGCGAGTGCTCCCTCGTGTTCGGTTCGCGGTGACGGGGTCGGGGCGGGTGCGCCGGGGCGCGCCGCCAGGACGAGTTCGGCGAGCTCGCGCACCGCGCCCGCTCCCCCGCGGGCCTCGAGCACGACGCGTGCGGCGTCGCGCACGGCCGGCACTGCGTCGGCGACGGCGACCGGCCAGCCGACGAGGGCGAGCGCGGGCAGGTCGCCGACGTCGTTGCCGAGGTAGGCGATGCGTTCGAGCGGGATGCCTCGCGCCGCCGCCCACTCGGCGAGCACCGGCCCCTTGTCGCGGACCCCCTGGAGCACCTCGACCCGCAGCTTCGCCGCCCGCGCGGCGACGACGGGGTTCTCCTCGGCCGACAGCACGAGCACGGGCACCTGCGCGGCGCGGAGGCGCGCGACGCCCTGCCCGTCGCTGCGGCTGACGCGCACGAGCTCGCGGCCGTCCGTGTCGATCCAGGCGGTGTCGTCGGTGTGCACGCCGTCGAAGTCGGTGACGACGGCGTCGACGTCGACGGTGCCCGCCGGGCGGTCGATGAGCTCGACGAGCGCCCTCGCGACGACGAGGTCGGCGGCCGTGTCGATGTCGACGCCGTGCAGGGCGGGCACGAGCTGCGGCGCGATGCGCCCGAAGAAGCGGTGCCGCGCCGCCCGGAACCCCGCGGTCCGCATCGCGGTGAACGCGCCGGTCTCGCGGAACTCGGGCTCGCGATCCTGCCTGCGGCGGCGCACCCCGGCGTCGTGGTTCGCGCCGAACACCGCGCCGTCGCCGGCCGCCCGCCACAGGAAGGCGTGGCTCTCGACGGCGGCGAACACGCTGTCGGCCTCGTGGCTCGCGACCCGCGTGACCGCGGCGTCGAGGTCCGAGGGGTCGATGAACGGCGAGGTCGCCTGGATGAACAGCGTGACCGGCGGCACCGATCTGCCGTCGAAGTGCTCGTCGAGGGCGTGCAGCAGCGCCGATTCGGAGGAGGCCGCGTCGCCGGCGAGCTCGGCCGGCCGGTCGACGACCTCGGCGCCCGCCGCGCGGGCGACCCGCGCGATCTCCTCGTCGTCGGTCGAGACGACCACCGTGCCCACGGTGCGCGCTGCGCGCGCCGCGGCGACCGCGCGTCCGACGAGGGAGACCCCGCCGAGGCGCATCAGGTTCTTGCCCGGCAGGCCCTTCGATCCGCCGCGCGCCGGGATGATCGCGACGGCGACGTCATGCAGTTCCGAGTGCGGCTCGACCATGCGGGCAGGCTACGGAGCCCGGGTGGCGCGCCGGTGGCGCCCGCGTTGCGGTCGGGTGAACGGGTGGTGCCCGGGTCACGCCTCCAGGCGCAGCTCCGCAGCCTTCACGACGTTCGCGAGAAGCATGGCGCGGGTCATCGGGCCGACCCCGCCGGGGTTCGGCGAGAGGTGGCCCGCGACCGCCGCGACGCCGGGGTCGACATCGCCCGTGAGCCGGCCCTTGCCGGTCTCCTCGTCCTGCACGCGGGTGATGCCGACGTCGAGCACCGCCGCGCCGGGCTTCACCCACTCGGGCTTCACGAGGTGCGGCACGCCGACGGCTGCGACGACGATGTCGGCGCGGCGCACCTCGGCGGCGAGGTCCTGCGTGCGGGAATGCGTCAGGGTCACCGTGGCGTCGAGGCCCTTGCGGGTGAAGAGCAGGCCGAGGGGGCGGCCGACGGTGAGGCCGCGACCGATCACGGTGACGTGGCGCCCGCGGATCGGCACGTCGTAGCGCTGCAGCATCTCGACGATCCCCGCGGGCGTGCACGGCAGCGGCGAGTGCAGCTCGCCCTCGATGCCGAGCACGAGCCGGCCGAGGTTCGTCGGGTGCAGGCCGTCGGCGTCCTTGTCGGGGTCGATGAGCTCGAGCATCGCGTTCTCGTCGTGCCCGGCGGGCAGTGGCAGCTGCACGATGTACCCGGTCACCTCGGGCGCCGAGTTGAGGTCGCGGATCGCCGCCCGCACGTCGGCCTCGGTCGCCGTGACGGGCAGGTCGACGCGGATCGACTCGATGCCCACCTCGGCGCAGTCGCGGTGCTTGCCCGCGACGTAGGAGCGCGAGGCCGGGTCGTCGCCGACGAGCAGCGTGCCGAGGCCGGGCGTCACGCCCTTCGCCTTCAGCTGGGCGATGCGGGCGGCGAGCTCGTCCTTCACGGCGGACGCCGTGGCGACCCCGTCGAGCGTGATGGCGGTCATGGGTGCTCCCTGGAGTGACGGGTGACGGGTGACGGGCGACGGTCGGATGCGACGGAGTGGGGCCGGGCGGGGCGGGTCGCCCCGCCCGGCGGCGGCCTACTGCTGCAGGCCGGGGTAGAGCGGGAACGCCGCCGTCAGCGCCTCGACGCGACCGCGGAGCGCCGCGACATCCGCCCCGCCCTGGAGCGTGAGCGCGATGATGTCGGCGACCTCGGTGAACTCGGCGTCGCCGAAGCCGCGGGTCGCGAGCGCCGGCGTGCCGATGCGCAGGCCCGAGGTGACCATCGGCGGGCGCGGGTCGAACGGCACCGCGTTGCGGTTGACGGTGATGAGCGCCTCGTGCAGGAGGTCTTCGGCCTGCTGGCCGTCGATCTTCGAGTTGCGGAGGTCGGCGAGCACGAGGTGCACGTCGGTGCCGCCCGTGAGCACGTCGACGCCGGCGGCGCGCGAGTCGTCGGCGGTGAGGCGGTCGGCGAGGATCTGGGCGCCGCGGATGGTGCGCTCCTGGCGGTCCTTGAACTCGGCCGAGGCGGCGACCTTGAACGCCGTCGCCTTCGCGGCGATCACGTGCATGAGCGGGCCGCCCTGCTGGCCGGGGAACACGTTCGAGTTGAGCTTCTTCGCGAGCTCCGTGTCGCGCGAGACGATGAAGCCCGAGCGGGGGCCGCCGATGGTCTTGTGCACGGTCGACGAGACGACGTCGGCGTAGGGCACGGGCGAGGGGTGCAGGCCCGCGGCGACGAGGCCGGCGAAGTGCGCCATGTCGACCCAGAGCTTCGCGCCGACCTCGTCGGCGATCGCGCGGAACGCCGCGAAGTCGAGGTGGCGGGGGTATGCCGACCAGCCGGCGATGATGACCTGCGGGCGGTGCTCGAGGGCCTTGTCGCGCACGACGTTCATGTCGACGAGGAAGGTCTCGGGGTCGACGCCGTACGACACGGCGTTGTAGAGCTTGCCCGAGAAGTTCAGCTTCATGCCGTGCGTCAGGTGGCCGCCGTGGGCGAGCTCGAGGCCGAGGATGGTGTCGCCCGGCGTGGCGATCGCGCTCAGCACCGCGGCGTTCGCGGTCGCGCCCGAGTGGGGCTGCACGTTCGCGTACTCGGCGCCGAAGAGCGACTTCGCCCGCTCGATCGCGAGCGACTCGGCGACGTCGACGAACTCGCAGCCGCCGTAGTAGCGGCGCCCCGGGTAGCCCTCGGCGTACTTGTTGGTGAGCACCGAGCCCTGCGACTGGAGCACGGAGACCGGAACGAAGTTCTCGCTCGCGATCATCTCGAGGTAGTCGCGCTGACGACCGAGCTCGAGTTCGAGAACTTCGGCGATCTCGGGGTCGACCTCGGAGAGGGGCGCGTTGAAGATGGATTCGGCCAAGACTGGCTCCTTATGACATACGGACCTATGTGGGGTTGCTGCCTCCGCGACTCGCGCGGAAGCAGTCGTACCGGCCCAGGCGTGCGGTCGGTCCGTAGCAGTCGCTCCCCGATGGGAATCCATCTCAACGCCAGTCGCGACGATCGCAAGCATAGCAATGGATGCCCCGCACCGCCGCCGACCGCGACGCACGGCGACTCGGGGCGACTCCCCGCGCTGGGCGAGGTCCGGCCGGGGTTCGCGATGCGCTCGGGGCTGTCGGCGAGGCATCCGACGTGGCAGGATATGGTGCGCCCCATTCGTCAAGTTTCCTGCTTTTCGGTCTCGAGGTCGCATGCATCGCCGCAGCACATTCCCCCGCTTCCCATTCGTCGCCGCCGCGCTCGTCGGGGCGCTGCTCGCCCTCACGGCCTGCACCGGCGAACCCGACCGCAACGGAGTCGTCGTGACCGGCATCGTCCCCGCCCCGGCTGAGTTCGAGCTCGCCGACGGCAGCCCCTTCACCCTCACCGACGCCGCCCGTCTCGTCGCCGTCGGCGGGGGCGCCCGAGCCGTCGCCGAGACCTTCGCGGCACCCGCCAGGGCGGCCACGGGCTTCCCGCTCCCCGTGGTCGACGGCGACGCCGAGGCATCCGACGACTCGACCGCGCGGAGCACCGACCTCGAGCTGGTCGTCGACGCGGACGCCGCCCTCGGCAACGAGGGCTACACGCTCGTGAGCGGCGCCGACGGCGTGCGCATCACCGCGAGCGCGCCCGCCGGGCTCTTCCTGGGCACGCAATCGCTGCGTCAGCTCCTGCCCGCCGAGATCGAGCACGCGGATGCCACGCGCTCCCCCGACGGCGGCTGGCTCGTGCCGGCGGTCTCGATCGCCGACGAGCCGCGCTTCGCCTACCGCGCCTCGCTCGTCGACGTCGCCCGCAACTTCATCGCGGTCGACGACGTGCTCGACCATCTCGACCGCATGGCCCTGCTCAAGCTCAACGTGCTGCACCTCCACCTCACCGACGACCAGGGCTGGCGGCTGCAGATCGACGCCTGGCCCGAGCTCACCGGCGTCGGCGCCTCGACGTCGGTCGGCGGCGGGGGCGGCGGCTTCTACACGAAGGACGACTACCGCCGCATCGTCGACTACGCGGCCGAGCGCTTCATCACGGTGGTGCCCGAGATCGACCTGCCCGGGCACACGAACGCCGCGCTCAGCGCCTACCCCGAGCTCAACTGCGACGGGGTCGCGCGCGAGCCCTACGAAGGCGTCGAGGTCGGCTTCTCGTCGCTCTGCGCCGACCCGGCCCGGGCCGAGGCCACCGACCGCTTCCTGGCCGACGTGCTCAGCGAGGTCGCCGAGCTCACGCCCGGCCCATGGATCCACGTCGGCGGCGACGAGCCGCTCGCGACCGAGCACGACGACTTCCTCGACCTCGTCGGGCGCATCACGACGGCGGCCGCGGCGACCGGCAAGACGGTCATCGCGTACCACGAGATGGGCGCGTCGAGCGAGCTGCCGCCCGGCACGATCGGGCACTACTGGGATCTCACCGCCGCACACGAGATGGCACCGAACCGCCGCGACGAGCCCGTGCGCCCCTACCCCGAGTCGGCCGGGCAGGCGCGCTCCTTCCTCGAGCAGGGCGGCCGGCTCGTGCTGGCGCCCGCCGACACGACCTACCTCGACATGATGTACCCCGACCGTCCGGCCGGCCCGCTCGGCACCGAGCTCGGCACGCGGTGGGCCTCGACGATCACGCTCGAGGAGGCCTACGCGTGGCGCCCGGAGGAGACGGTCGAGGGGCTCGAGGAGTCCGACATCCTCGGCGTCGCCGCCTCCATCTGGACGGAGACGATCGAGACGGTGCCCGACTTCGAGTTCATGGTGTTCCCGCGCATCGCCGCGATCGCCGAGGTCGGCTGGTCGCCCGCCGACGCGCGCGACGAGGCCGGCTTCCGCACGCGGCTCGTGACGCTCGGCGCCCACCTCGACGCGCTCGGCGTCGCCTACCGCAAGGTCGGCGGGGTCGACTGGGCCGAGTAGCGCGGCCCTGCGCGGCGCAGGGCGCACGCGCGGCGCAGGGCGCACGCGCGGCGCAGGGCGCACGTCGCCGTTCACCGTTTCTGGAAACAGTGCGCTGCTCAGGTCGATTTCGCCAGTTTCGTCCTGAACAGCGCACTCTTTCCACAGGACGAAGGAGCAGCGGCAGCGCGATCTCGCGCAGGACCGTCGTCTCGTGCTGATGGGGTTCACTGTGTTCCGGTACGACTACGAAGCCGTGCTGTTCGGCTGGGATGCCGCCGAGCACGAGGTGCGGACGGCCGTCGCGATCACGGGGCGGGCACGGTGATTCAGGAGAAGGTGAGCTGTTCAGGTCGTTTTCGGCGGATTCGTCCTGAGCAGCTCACTAATTCCTGAAACGGTGATCGCGGCACGAACGACGAAGGCGGATGCCCCGGGGGCGACCCCGGGGCATCCGCCTGCCCGTGCGCGCCGAGCGCTACTTCACGCTGCCCGCCGTCAGGCCGCCGACGAGGCGCTTCTCGATGAGCATGAAGAGCACCACCACGGGGATGATCGCGACGATCGAGACGCCGAACACGTAGTGCCAGCTCGTCTCGTACTGCCCGACGAACTTCGTGAGGGCGACCGACATCGGCTGGTTGCCCGCCGTCGAGAGGATGACGAGCGAGGCCGCGAACTCGTTCCAGCACGCGACGAAGGTGAACACGATCGCCGTCACGATGCCCGGCCACACGAGCGGCAGGTTGATCTTGAAGAGCACCGTGAGCCGGCCGGCGCCGTCGATCTGCGCGGCCTCGTCGATCTCCTTCGGGATGCCCGCGAAGAAGGAGTGCATGATCCAGACGGCGAACGACAGGTTGAAGGCCGCGTTGATGAAGATCATCGCCGCCCAGGTGTCGATCATGCCGAGCGTCGTGAACTGGCGGAAGAGGCCCGACGTGAGCACCGCGGGCTGCAGCATCTGCGTGACGATCACGAGGAAGAGGAACACCATGCGGAACGGGAAGCGGAACCGCGCCGTGTAGTACGCCGCGGGCAGCGCGACGGCGAGCACGAGCAGCGTCGCGAACACCGAGATCACGATCGTCGAGACCATGTTCTGCGGCAGCGGCGTCTCGGGCGTCGACCACATGTTGATGTAGTTCTCCCAGTGCCACTCCGTGGGGAGGTAGGTGGGATCGACCGAGCGGATCTGCGCCTTCGTCTTCACCGAGCCGAAGAACATGATGAGGTACGGCACGATGAACACGACGAGCACGACGAGCCCGGCGAGCATGCGCAGCAGCACGCTGCCGAGCGGCACCTGGTCCTCGGTGTAGCGGCGCTTGCGAGGGGCGGCCGTGCCGCGGGATGCCCCGCGGCCGGCGTCGGCGGCGAGCATGGCGCGAGTTTCGGTGACGCTCATCAGATCTCCCGCGTGGGCTTGACGACCTTCACGTACACCGCGACGATCACGATGACGATGAGGAAGGCGACGACCGAGAGCGCGCTCGCGACGTCGACCTTGTGCTGGTTCTGGATGTACTTGAAGATCATCGTCATGATCGTGTCGGCGTCGTAGCCGGGTATCGACCCGGTCATGACCCTCAGGATCGGCAGCGAGTTGAACACGTTGATGATGTTGATGAGCACGGCGACGCTCAGTGCGCCGCGGAGCTGCGGCAGCACGACCGTGAAGTACGTGCGGATGGGGCCGGCGCCGTCCATGCGGGCCGCCTCGAGCGTGTCGCTCGGCACCGTGGCGAGGCCCGCGAGGATCGTGTAGGTCGTGAACGGCAGGGAGACGAAGATCGCCACGATGATCGCCCACATGAAGGCGGTCGTGGGGTTCTTCGTCCAGCCGTAGCCCTCCGGGGTGTCGACGAGGCCGATGTCGACGAGGAACTTGTTGATGATGCCGAAGTACGGCTCGAGGCCGTAGTAGACCACCATCGTCGTCATGACGACCGAGGCCGCCCACGGGATGATCACGACGAGGCGCACGAGCCGACGGCCAGGGAACGCCTTGTTGAGGATCTGGGCGAGGCCGAGCGAGATCAGCACGGTGAACGCCACGACGACGACCACCCACACGATCGTGCGGAAGAAGATCGGCCAGAAGTACGGGAAGTTGAACACCTCGACGTAGTTGTCGAAGCCGACCGAGCCCTTGTCGAGGCCCGAGAGCGAGATGTCGCGGGTGGAGTTGTAGAACATGACGCCGGCCGGGAACAGCACGACGCCGAAGATGAGCAGGAGCGCGGGCGCGATCCATGGCAGGGCGACGAGGAGGTCGCGCCCGCCGGGCCGGCCGCGGGCGGCGCCGCCCGCGGCCGATCCCCCGGAACGGGGGCGACCAGTGGTCGCCCCCGCCGGGTTCGGTGATGCTTCGGTCGTGGAACTCATGGTGCGGGGATCACCGAACCCTTCCGTCTTTCATCGAGCGAGCGTCAGCTCGCGTCGACCTGCGCCTGGATCTCGGTCAGCACGTCCTGAGCGGGCTTCGTCTGGATCTGGCCGAACAGCGACTTGAACGCGCCGTCCGTGGCCTGCCACTTCGGGTTGGTGCTCGGGTAGAACTGGGCGTTCGGCAGCACCTCGAGGAACGGCGCGAGCGCCTCCTCGTCCTGCAGCGCCTCGGCACCCGACTTCGTGACGGGGAGGAAGCCCTCGGTCTGCACCCACGGCACGTACACGTCGGCCGAGTAGTAGTAGTCGAAGAACTTCGTGATCGCGTCCTGCTTCGCGCCGTCGTCGTTGTTGAAGGCCATGAGCTGGTCCATGACGCCGAGGGTGAAGGGCGAGCCGTCCTGCGTGGGGATCGGGACGATCGAGTAGTCGAGCTCGGGGTTGTTCTCCTCGATCTGGCCGACGGTCGGCGGGAGGCCCACCTGCATGCCGATCTTGCCCTGGATGAAGATGTCCATGAGCGGCGAGCGGTCGGTCGATCCGGGGTCGGCCTGCGTGGCGCCCGCGTCGATCATCTTCTTGATCTGCTCGGCACCGGGAAGGTTCGCCGGGTCGTCGACCGTGATCGCGTCGGCGTCGCCGAAGGTGCCGCCGCCGCCCCAGAGCCACACGGCCGCCTCGGCCTGCGCCTCTTCCGATCCGAGGGGCATGCCGTAACCGGCCACGCCGCCACCGAGCGCCGAGACCTTGGTCGCCGCGTCGAGCAGCTCGTCCCAGTTGGTCGGCGCGGTCGCGCCAGCCTGCTCGAGCAGGGTGTTGTTCACGAACAGCGCACGCGCCGACGCGATCAGCGGCAGCGCGTACGCGGTGCCGTCGACCTCGGCGTTCGCGATGAACGAGTCCTGGAAGTCGCTGAAGGTCTCGGGCGAGACCACGTCCTCAGCGGCGTACAGGAGGCCGTCGGCCGCGAATCCGGCGAAGGGGCCGCCGTTGTAGATGTCGGGGGCCTCGCCGCCCTGGATCTTGGTGGTGATGACGGACTCGAGGTTGTCCCACGACTGGACCTCGAGCTTGACGTCGATGTCCTCGTTCTCGGCTTCGAAGCCGTCGATCACGTCGTTCCAGAGCTTCTCGGTGTTGTCGGAGTAGCTGGGCACGAGCAGGTCGAGCGTGGTCTTCCCGCCGGCGTCGCCGCCGCTGTCACCGCCCCCGAATCCGCACGAGGCGAGCGTCAGCGAGGCGGTGGCGGCGAGCGCGACCGCGGCGCCGAGGCGCAGAGACTTCTTCATTGGATGCTTCCTCACTGTGTTGGGTGGCGCATCGACGAGAGCAGGTCTCAACGCGCCGATGCGTATCGTCCATCTTGCACCGATCTCGAAGATCTGTGCAGTTTCATGAACGTTTGACCGAGCAAACGATCAGGTGCGTTCACTCGACGCTGGGAAATCTATTCCGCTCCCCGCTCGGCCGTCAAGGCTGGAGAGCCATTTGTTACCGGATTTTGTTCGGATCCCTCACTAAACCCCTCGAACACGGGACAGTGCAGTAAACGATCTTTTCCATGATCGTTGGACACGTATTGCAGTCATCTGCAATCATTGAGGCGTCATCGTCGTCACTCGACGGCCGCACCACCCCGACTGGAGCCCACGTGAGCCTGCCTTCCGCTTCCGCCCCCGCCGCCCACATGGCCGCCGAGCTCGCCTCGCAGCCCGAGACCTGGGCGCGCGCGGCCGAGCTCCGCGACGAGCAGTCGCGACTCCCGCGCCGCGGCGAGCGCGTCGCCGTCGTCGGCTGCGGCACCTCGTGGTTCATGGCCCAGTCCTACGCGTGGCTCCGCGAGTCGGGCGGCCACGGCGAGACCGACGCGTTCGCGGCGTCCGAGGCCTTCCCGCTCCGCGGGTACGACGCCGTCGTGGCGCTCACCCGCTCGGGCACGACGACCGAGGTCCTCCAGCTCGTCGAGGACGTCCGCGGCCAGGTCCGCACGATCGGCGTCATCGGCGACGCGGAATCGCCCCTCGTCGACCTCGTCGACGACGCGATCACCCTGCCCTTCGCCGACGAGGAGTCGGTCGTGCAGACCCGGTTCGCGACGACGGCGCTCGCCCTCTTCCGCGCCTCGCTCGGCGAGGACCTCGCGCCGGCGATCGCCGACGCCGAGCTGGCGCTGGCCGAAGACCTCGACCCGGCGCTCGTCGACGCCGAGCAGTACACCTTCCTCGGCCGCGGCTTCTCGGTGGGCCTCGCCCACGAGGCGGCGCTGAAGATGCGCGAGGCCTCGCAGTCGTGGACGGAGTCGTACCCCTCCATGGAGTACCGCCACGGCCCGATCTCGATCGCCGCGCCCGGCCGGGTGACCTGGCAGTTCGGCCCCGCTCCCGAGGGCCTCGCGGGCGATGTCGCCGCGACCGGCGCGCGGTTCGAGACGAGCGCGCTCGACCCGATGGCCGACCTCGTCCGCGCCCAGCGCGTCTCGCTCGCCCGCGCCCTCGCGCGCGGCCTGGACCCCGACCAGCCGCGCAACCTGACGCGCTCGGTGATCCTCGAGGGCTGACCCGATGACCGACCTCGCTCCACCGCTCGGCCCCGGCGCCGCGGTCCTCGCCTTCGACGTCGGCGGCACCGACACGAAGTCGGCGATGGTGGATGCCGCGGGGCGGGTGCTCGGGCTCCGGCGCACGCCGACCGCGCTCGATCCCGTCGACTCCGCGCGCGCGGTCGCCGCCTCGTTCGCCGGCCTTGCGCGGACGCTGCGCGACGAGCACCCCGGGGTCCAGGTCGTCGCGGCCGGCGTGAGCGTGCCCGGGCTCGTCGACGAGGTGCGCGGGCTCGGCCTGTTCGCCTCGAACCTGGGCTGGCGCGACGCCCCCATCCGCGACCTCGCCGAGCACGCGCTCGGACTGCCGGTCGCGTTCGGCCACGACGTGCGGGCCGCGGGCGACGCCGAGCACCGGCTGGGGGCCGCACGCGGCTACGACGACGCCGTGGTGCTCGCGATCGGCACCGGCATCGCGAGCTCCATGCTCATCGGCGGCCAGCCGTACTCGGCCGGCGGCTACGCGGGCGAGTTCGGGCACTCGTTGGCCGACCCCCGCGGCGAACGCTGCCCCTGCGGCGCGATCGGCTGCCTCGAGACGGTCGCCTCGGCCGGCGCCATCGCCCGGCGGTACCGTGCGGCGAGCGGCCGGGACGTCTCGGGGGCCCGAGCGGTGCTCGAGGCCGCACGCGCGGGCGACCCGCTCGCCGACGACATCTGGAACTCCGCCATCGAGGCGCTGGCCGAGGGCATCGCCCGGCTCGTCGCGACGCTGGCGCCCGAGGCGATCGTCATCGGCGGCGGCCTCTCGCAAGCCGGGCCGGCACTCTTCGAACCGCTCGCCGCCCGGGTCGACGCGCTCCTCAGCTTCCATCGCCGTCCGGTGCTCCTGCGCGCCGAGCTCGGCGACGACGCGGGCCTGCTCGGCACCGCCCTCGCCGCGCGCGACCTCGCCGCGGCCAGGGCCGCGAGCGCGGCCGGGACGGCGGCGCCGTGATCCTCACCGTCACCCCGAACCCCGCGGAGGACCTCACCTGGCACCTCGCCGAGCTGCGCCCCGGCGAGACCCTCCGGGTGCCGGCCGGCGTCTCCCGCGCCGGCGGCAAGGGCCTGAACGTCGCACGGGTGCTCGCCGCCGAGGGGCACGAGGTGCTGGCGCTCACGACCGCAGGCGGCGCAGCCGGCGCGCGACTGGCCGACGACCTCGAACGCAGCGGCATCCCCCACCGGCTGGTTCCGGTGCGCGGCGAGACGCGACGCAGCCTCGCGCTCGTCGACGAGTCGAGCGGCGAGACCACGATCCTCAACGAGCACGGCGCACCCCTCGCCGACGCCGAGGCCGACGCCCTCCTGGCCGAGGCCGCCCGCCTCGGCCGCCGCGCCGACGTCGTCGTCATCAGCGGCAGCCTGCCGCCCGGCTTCGGCCCCGACCAGCTCGCCGGGCTCGTCGCCGAGCTCGTGGCCGCGGGCGCAACGGTGATCGTCGACACGAGCGGACCGGCGCTCGTCGCCGCCGCCCGCGCGGGTGCGACGGTGCTGAAGCCGAACCGCGACGAGCTCGCCGAGGTGACCGGCCACGACGATCCGGTCGCCGGAGGCCGTGCGCTGCTCGACGCGGGCGCCCGACTCGTGCTCGTCTCGCTCGGCACCGAGGGGCTGCTCGTGCTCTCGCACGCCGACCGCACCGACGGCGTGCGCGCCCGGCTGCCCCATCCGCTCCACGGCAACGCGACCGGTGCGGGCGATGCGGCCGTCGCGGCGATCGCCGCCGCAGTGGCCACCGCCCCGTCGCTCGTGAGCGACCCGGGCCGCGAGGGCATCGCCGCTCGGGCCGCGCTCGCGCGGCGCGCGACGGCATGGTCGGCCTCGGCCGTGCTCATGCCCGTCGCGGGCGCGCTCTCGCCCGACCACGTGCGGCTCGAGGCCGAGGTCGTCGTCACGGGCGACCACGAGGCATCCGCCGCCGACCAGGCGAACACCGAGCGGGCGCAGCAGGCGCCCGCGACCGACCCGAGGACCACCGCATGACGCTCATCCCCACCCGCACCGTCCTCGAGGCCGCCGCGTCGGCCGGCACCGCGATCGGCGCGTTCAACGTGCTGCACCTCGAGACGGCCGAGGCGCTCGTCGGCGCCGCGGAGGACACCGGCCTGCCGGTCATCCTGCAGCTCTCCGAGAACTGCGTGAACTACCACGGGGGCTTCGACCCCATCGCGCGCGCGACGCTCGCCGTCGCCGAGGCCTCGAGCGCCGACGTCGCCGTCCACCTCGACCACGCGGAGGACGTGGAGCTCGCGCTCCGCGCGATCGACCGCGGCTTCGGCTCGGTCATGTACGACGGCGCGAAGCTCGACTTCGCCGACAACGTCGCGACCACCCGGCGGGTCGTCGCGCGGGCGGCCGAGGCGGGCGTGCTCGTCGAGGCGGAGCTCGGCGAGATCGGCGGCAAGGACGGCGCGCACGCGCCAGGCGTCCGCACCGACCCGGCCGAGGCGGCGCAGTTCGTCTCCGAGACCGGGGTCGACGCCCTCGCGGTCGCCGTCGGCTCGTCCCACGCGATGACCGAGCGGGTCGCAGCGCTCGACCTCGAGCTCATCGCCCGGCTGCACGCGGCCGTGCCGGTGCCGCTCGTGCTGCACGGCTCCTCCGGCGTGCCCGACGAGACCATCGTCGCGGGCATCGCCGCGGGCCTCACGAAGATCAACGTGTCGACGCACCTGAATGCGGCATTCACCGGCGCGATCCGCGACTACCTCGCGGAGCACCCCACGGCCGTAGACTCTCGCAAGTACCTCGCGGCGGGCCGCGACGCGGTGCGCATCGAAGCGGGCCGCATGCTGAGGCTGTTCGCCTCGCCGGCGACGGCGGGCACCACCGGAAGGGACGGGATCGGATGAATCGCGCGGAGCGCCTGAGCGCCGTCCTCGACCTGCTCGCCGACGGCGGCCAGGTCGAGGTCGAGCAGATCGTCGACCAGCTCGGAGTGTCGCCGGCGACGGCCCGACGCGACCTCGATGCGCTCGCGAGCCAGCAGCTGCTCACCCGCACCCGCGGAGGCGCCGTCGCCCACTCGGTCGCGTACGACCTGCCGATCCGCTACAAGAACCAGCAGAACCCCGAGTCGAAGGCCGCGATCGCCCGGGCGGCGAGCGCGATGGTGCCGCGGGGAGCCGTCATCGGCCTCTGCGGCGGCACGACGGCCACGGCGATCGTCGAGGCGCTCATGTCGCGCGCCGACATCATGGAGCCGGCGAACGACCCGAGCCTGACCGTCGTGACGAACGCGATCAACATCGCCATGCAGCTCGCGATCCGGCCGCAGATCAAGACGGTCGTGACCGGCGGGGTGGTGCATGCGCGTTCCTACGAGCTCGTCGGCGCGTACACCGACGCGGTGCTCGGCAGCGTGACGCTCGACTACGCCTTCATCGGCGTGAACGGCATCGACCCCGCGATCGGCCCGACCTCGCACGACGAGCGCGAGGCGGCGGTGAACGCGCTCATGGCCTCGCGTGCCACCCATCCCGTGCTCGTCGCCGACTCGTCGAAGCTCGACAAGCGGGCGTTCGCCGCGATCGGCTCGCGGCGCCTCTTCTCGACGCTGATCACCGACTCGGGCGTGACCGAGGCGCAGCTGGCGCGGCTGGCCGACCACGGCTACGACGTTATCGTTGCTTAGGTGAGCACCCCAGTCGTCCCGACCGCACCCGCCTCCGCCCCGAACGGGTCCACGATCATCCATTCGGCGCGGATCGTGAGCGGCTTCGACACGGTGCCCGACGCCTGGGTGCGCTTCGAGGGCGGCCGCGTCGCCGAGCGCGGGCTGGGCGATGCCTGGCGCGAGCACGTCGCCCCCGACACGAGCGTGACGGATGCCTCGGGGCGATTCCTCGTCCCTGGGTTCATCGACCTCCACTGCCACGGCGCCGGCGGCGCGTCCGCCGACGAGGGCGAGGCGGCGATCGAGCGCGTGCTCGCCGTGCACAACGCCCACGGCACGACCCGCACGGTGCTCTCGCTCGTCACGGCACCCGTCGACCGGCTCGCCGAGCAGGTCGCGATGATCGCAGGCCTCTCGCGTCGAGACCCGCGCGTGCTCGGCTCCCACCTCGAAGGGCCGTTCCTCGACGACGCCTATCGCGGCGCCCACGACCCGTCGCTGCTGCGCACCGCCGATGCCGACTCGGTCGATCGGCTGCTCGCCGCGGCCGACGGCACGCTGCGCCAGGTCACGATCGCGCCCGAGCACCCCGGGGCGACGGAGGCCATCGGCCGCTTCGTCGACTCCGGCGTCGCGGTCGCGGTCGGGCACACCGGGGCCGACTTCGACACCGCCCTCGCCGCGTTCGGGGCGGGCGCGACGATCCTGACGCACGCGTTCAACGGCATGCGTGGCATCCACCACCGCGCGCCGGGCCCCGTCGTCGCGGCGATGCACGCCGACCACGTTACCCTCGAGATCATCAACGACGGTGTGCACGTCCACGCCGACGTCGTGAAGCTCGCCTTCGCGGGCGCTCCGGGGCGGGTCGCGCTCATCACCGACGCCATGGCGGCGACCGGATCCGCCGACGGGGAGTACCTCCTCGGCACGCTGGAGGTCGTCGTCGACCAGGGCGTCGCCCGCCTCCGCGAGGGCGGCTCGATCGCGGGATCGACGCTCCTGCAGGACGAGGCGCTGCGTCGCGCCGTCGTCGACAGCGGCATCCCGCTCGACCAGGCGATCGCCGCGCTCACGGTGGTGCCGGCGGCCGCGATCGGGCGCGCGCACGACCTCGGCCGGCTCGACCGCGGCTACGCCGCGGACGCGGTGCTCCTCGGCGACGAGCTCGACGTGCAGGCGGTCTGGGCGGCGGGCGGCCGGCTGGCCTGAGCCGCGCCCGGCCCGGGCGCTGGGAGAAGGGCCGGCCCCGAGACGTGTTCCCCATCGTCTCGGAGCCCGGCCGTTCGAATCGAGCCGCCCTTTCCCCCGGGCGCCTCGTCCCGCCGGCGGGTACCCGGCTTCCGTCTCGGAGTTCGGGTCTCCGAGACGGCGGAAGGCGAGGGCGCAGTGCACGCCCTCACAGGAGAAGACGTCGCCCCGGCGGATCTATGACGCGATTCCCGGAAAAATCTGGTGGAATGATCCGGAACCCCCGATCCGCGTCATGATCCCCGCCTCGACGCGTCTCTCAGGTGGACCGACCCGAACCCCGAAGGAGCCGCGCGTGCCCACCGTGCGCACCGACCACACCGCCGATGCCGCGCTCATCGAGCGGACCCGCCGCGGCGATGCTTCCGCCTACGCGGAGCTCTGGCAGCGCCATGCGGCCTCCGGCCGGACCGTGGCCCGCTCGTTCAGCTCGCTCGACCCCGACGACCTGGTCGCCGAGTCGTTCACGCGCATCTACGACGCGATCCTCGCCGGCAAAGGGCCGACGGCCGCGTTCCGCCCTTACCTCTTCACCACGATCCGCAACACCGCGGCGAGCTGGGGCCGGGCCCGCCAGGAGACCAATCTCGAGACGCTCGAGTCGTTCGAGGACCCCGAGACGAACGAGGCGGCGACGCTCGACGCCCTCGACCGTTCGACCACGGCGCAGGCGTTCCGCTCGCTGCCGACCCGCTGGCAGGAGGTGCTCTGGTACAGCGAGGTCGAGGGCATGAGCCCGCAGCAGGTCGCCCCGCTCGTGGGCATGAGCGCGAACAGCACGGCCGCGCTCGCCTACCGCGCCCGGGAGGGGCTCCGCCAGGCGTGGATCCGCGCGCACCTCAAGAACTCGACCGAGCCCGAATGCCGCTGGACGATCGACCGGCTCGGCAGCTACACGCGCGGCAAGCTGCGCCCGCGCGACACCGCGAAGCTCGAGTCGCACCTCGACGACTGCGCGCGCTGCACGATCGTCGCGGCCGAGGCCAGGGAGGTGGGCTCGAAGCTCGCGCTCGTGCTGCTGCCGCTCGCCGCCGGCGTCGGCGGTGCGACCGCGTACTCCGCCTGGCTGTCGCAGGGCGTGCCGGTCGCCGAGTACGCGATGGGCGCGGGCGGCATCGCTGCGGGCGGCGTCGGCGTCGCCGGGAGCGCAGGGACGTCCGTTGCCGGATCCGGAGCGGGCGCCTCGGGTGCCGGCGCAGGCGGTGCGGGCGCAGGCGGCGCGGGCGGCGGCGCCGCAGGCACCGGGCTCGTCGGGGCCGTCAGCGGCACCGGTGTCGCGATCGGCGCCGGAGCGCTCGTGCTCACCGCCGCCGTCGTCGCGGTCGCCGTCGTCGCCCCGAGCCTCGCCCCGACGAACGAGCCGATCGCAGCGCCCACGAGCGAGGTGGTCGACGACGTGCCCGGGGCCGAGCCGGCCGATGCGGCCGATCCCGCCCCGCTCGCCGAGCCGCCGGTCCCGCCCGTCGCCGTGATCGACGACGTCGTCGCGGAGGAACCGTCGATCCCGGGCGACCCCGGCGCGCCCGTGGCGGAGCCGCCGCAGGCCACGGCCACCCCGACGCCCACCCCCACGCCCACGCCGACCCCGACCCCGACACCGACCCCGACCCCGACACCGACGCCCACACCGACGCCGACCCCCACACCGACGCCGGGCGACACCGAGGCGCTCGCGCCGGTGATCTCCACGATCGACACCGCCGGCGGACTCGTCGACCCGATCGTCTCGGGCACCGCCGAGCCCGGCGCCGACGTCGAGCTCGTGCTCGACGGAACGACCACGGCGCTCGTCGCAGACGCGGACGGCGGGTGGTCCCACGAGTACGACGGACTCGCCGCGGGCCGGCACGCACTCGCCGCCCGGCAGGTCGACGCAGCGGGCAACGTCTCGGCCTTCTCCGACGAGGCGACGTTCTCGCTCGAGACCCCGGGGCTCGAGGTCTCGGGCCGGGGCCAGCGCTACGAGCTCGCCTTCTCGGGCCGGCCCGGGGCGAGCCTCCTGCTCACGGTGCCGTGGACGAGCCAGGTCGTCGAGCTCGACCGCGCGGGGGCCTCCGACTGGTACGTGCAGGGCATCCGCAACAGCGACCGCCTCGGCATCCGGTACACGAGCGACGGCCGGGTCGGACCGCTCCGCGAGGGCACCGTGCGCGAGTGGGTCAACGGGCTCGTCGGCTGAGGCATCCTCGCACCGGTAATCTGGGCGGATGACCACCGATGCCGCCCCCGATCACCTGTACCACTGGGTCGTGACCCTGAGCTGCACCGACGGCCCCGGCATCGTGCACGCGATCTCCGGCGCCATCGTCGCCTCGGGCGGCAACATCACCGAGAGCCAGCAGTTCGCGAGCCTCGACACCGGCCGCTTCTTCATGCGCCTGCAGGTCGAGTCGCGGGCGACGCGCGCCGAGTTCGAGGCGGCGCTCGCGCCGGTCACCGAGCGCTGGAGCATGCAGTGGCACCTCGACGAGGTGGGGCGGCCGCTGCGCACCCTCGTGCTCGCCTCGACCGCGGGCCACTGCGTCAACGACCTGCTCTTCCGGCAGCGCGCGGGCCAGCTGCCCGTCGAGATCCCGCTCGTGCTCTCGAACCACGGCACGCTCCGCGATCTCGTCGACTTCTACGGGGTTCCGTTCGAATCCGCCGCCGTGACGAACGCCGACGAGAAGGCCGCCTTCGAACGGCGCATCCTCGAGGCGGTCGACCAGCACGACATCGAACTCGTCGTGCTCGCCCGCTACATGCAGATCCTCTCCCCCGAGCTGTGCGAGGCCCTCGCGGGACGCTGCATCAACATCCACCACTCGTTCCTGCCCGGGTTCAAGGGCGCCAACCCCTACCGCCAGGCGCACGCCCGGGGCGTGAAGCTCATCGGGGCGACCGCGCACTTCGTGACGAGCGACCTCGACGAGGGGCCGATCATCGAGCAGAACGTCGTGCGCGTCGACCACTCGCGCAGCCCCGCAGAGCTCGTGGCGATCGGCCAGGACGAGGAGAGCCGCACCCTGAGCCAGGCCGTGAAGTGGTTCGCCGAGCGCAGGGTGCTGCTCGACGGCGCCCGCACCATCATCTTCCGCTGAGCGTCGCGGGTAGACTCGAGGGTTGTGAGCACCGCACCCGAGACCCCGCAGCAGGCCCAGCCGAAGATCGGCCCGAACGACATCCTCCGGTTCTTCCTCGAGCTGTTCGCCTTCGTCTCGCTCGGCATCTGGGGCTTCATGGCGTTCCCGCTGCCGTGGCCGGGCGTGCTGATCGGGCTCGGGGCGCCGGCGCTCGCGATCGTCGCGTGGGCGCTGTTCATGTCGCCCAAGGCGGTCTTCCGCATCGACCCCTTCGGCAAGGCGCTCGTCGAGATCGCGATCTTCTCGGCTGCGGCGATCGGCTGGTGGATGCTGGGCCAGCCCGTCGTGGCGATCGTCTTCGCCGTCGTGGCCGCGGTGAGCGGCATCATCAACGGCCGCAAGGAGCTCGCGGGCTGACCCCGGCCGCTCGGCGTCAGGCGGCCCCGGCGCGGGCCGAGGCATCGGCGCGGGACGCGGCATCGGCCGCGGCCTCGGCATCGGCCGCCGCCTCGGCGTCGGCCACCGCGTCGGCCTCCGCATCGCTCTCCGCGCCACCCGCGGTGCGGAAGTGGCCGAGCACCGAGAGCACGAGTCCGCCGACGGCCCAGCCCGCGAGCACGAGCCAGGGGAACGTCGTCTCCGCGGCGGGGAAGTAGGAGAGCTCGCGCACGAGCGTGGCCGCAGCCCCGGGCGGGAACCACTGGCCGACGTCGCCCCAAGGCTCGGGAAGGAACTCCTTCGGCATCGCCGCCGCCGAGATGGGGTTCGCGAAGAGCAGCATGACCACCGGGCCGACCGCGATGCCCGCCCGCCCGATGAGGGCGACGAACCCGGTGATCGGCGCCGCGATCGCGGCGAGCGCGAGCGCGATCGCCGCGGAGTTCACCCAGTAGTCGCCCTGCAGCGCGCCGAACCACCCCTGCAGGATCCCCGTGAGCGCGAGCCCGCCCGCCACGGAGTAGACGACGACCGCGAGCACCCGGCGCATCGCGCCGATGACGGCGAGCGAGATCGCGATCCCGCCGAGCATCCCGCCGAGCACGAGCGGGAACAGCGCCGCCGCGAGCCCCGTTCCACGAGGATCGGTCTCGGCGAGCGGCACCACGTCGGTGACGACGACGTCGACGTGCGGCGGGGCTGCCGGCGCACCCGCAGCGGCCGCCGCTGCGGCCGCCTGGGCGTTGACTCCCTCTTCGAGCCCGCTCGCGATGCCGGTCAGCAGCTGCGCGACCACGAGGCTCGAGGCCGAGGAGCTGAGCACCTCGGGCTCGTCGCCGAGCACGACGGCTCCGTACACCTCACGGGATTCGATCGCGTCGACCGCGGCCGGGCGATCGTCGACCTCGACGAAGGCGATCGCGCCGGGCTGCTGCGCGTCGACCGCCTCCTCCGCGGCGGCGACGGCCTCGGCGGGCCCGGTGATCGCGATCGGCAGGTCCTTCGCCTCGGCCGTCACCGAGGGCCAGGCGAACGCGAGCACGATGACGGCGACGACCGCCGCGAGTGCAAGGCCGACGCCGACGACACGCGCGAGCGGGGTGTGGGACTGCGTGGCATCCGAGTGCGCCATGGTCTCCTCCGAAGTCGAATAAAAACGAATGTTCGTTCTTTATAAGAATGCGCCCGGCTCGTATGCTTGTCAAGAACGATCATTCGGTTTTCCGAGCGGAAGGCGGCCGATGCCCAAGGTGAGCGACGAGTACCGCGCGGCGAGGCGCGACGAGATCCTCGACGCCGCGCTGCGCGCCTTCACCTCGAAGGGCCTCGACGGCGCCTCGATGGCCGACATCATCGCCGAGTCCGGGCTCTCCGCCGGGGCGATCTACGGCCACTTCCCGAGCAAGGTCGAACTCCTCGCCGCGGTGGCCCAGCGCACGCTCGGGCAGCGGCGACTCGAGGTCGCCGCACGCCAGGCGGAGGGCGAGGCGCCACTCACGCCGGGCGAGGTGCTCGCCACGGTGCTGCGAGGCATGCGCGCGCACTTCGACACCCGGCTGCTGGTGCAGCTCTGGGCCGCCGCCGCCACCGACACCGAGCTCGGCGACACGATCCGGGGCCCGGTCCGCTCGATCCGCGAGACCTTCAGCGACGCGATCCGGCCGTGGTTCGCCGCCAACTACCCGGCCGACGAGGCCGAGGCGCGTCTCGCTCGCGCCCTGCCCATCATGATGGCGCTCGGCCAGGGGTTCATGATCCAGCGCCAGCTCTTCGACGACTTCGACGAGGAGGGCTATCTCGCCGAACTCCCGGCGACGCTCCCCCACTGAGCGCGCCGCCCGTCATCGCGCCCTCGCCCCGAGAACGACGGATGCCTCGGGCGGGATCCCGCCCGAGGCATCCGTCTCGTTCGCACGTGACCGGTCAGATGCCCTGCCAGGCCGGCTTGTTCGCCCAGGCGTGACGGTAGTACTCGAGGTTCGCGAGCTGCGACGCGGCCGCCGCGTCGACGATCACGGTCGCGTGGGGGTGCAGCTGGATCGCCGAGCCCGGCTGGCTCGCCGAGACGCCGCCCTCGACCGCCGCGGCCACGGCCTCGGCCTTCGCCTCGCCGAAGGCGAGCAGCACGAGGTGACGGGCCCGGAGGATCGTGCCGATGCCCTGGGTGATGCAGTGCATGGGCACCTCCTCGGGCGAGTCGAAGAAGCGCGCGTTGTCGACGCGGGTGGGCTCGGTGAGCGTCTTCACGCGCGTGAGCGAGGCGAGCGAGGAGCCGGGCTCGTTGAAGCCGATGTGGCCGGTGCGCCCGATGCCGAGGATCTGCAGGTCGACGCCGCCCGCCGCCGTGATGGCGGCCTCGTAGTCGGCGCCCGCGTGCTGGATCGTCGCGGGGTCGCCGTTCGGCACCCGCACGAGCTCGGGGGTGAGCCCGAGGGGCTCGACGACCTCACGGGTGATCACGGCGCGGTAGCTCTCGGGATGCCCGGCCGGCAGGCCGACGTACTCGTCGAGCGCGAAGCCGCGCACGCCGCGCACGTCGATCGACTCGGCGGCGATCCGCTCCGCGAGGGCCCGGTAGCTCGCGAGCGGGGTCGAGCCGGTCGCGAGACCCAGGACCGCGTCGGGCTTCTGCCTGATCAGCGCGACGATCGACCCGGCGACGAGCTCGCCCGCCGCCTGCTCGTTCTCGACGACTACGACTTCTGCCATTGCGCAACTCCTACCAGGGCAGCGCCCACGGCGGCTGCCGGAAATCCGAGGGGAATGACCCGGACCCGCTCCGCGAGCCCGAGAGAGGCGAGGAACGCCGAGTCGGCGGACCACCCGTTCAGGATACGGCGAGTTCCGTCGACGAGCGGTGCGCCGAGGGCGGCGAGCCCGCCGCCGATCACGACCTCGTCGACGTCGGTCGTGAGCACGAGCAGCCGGACCGCGGCCGCCACCCCCGAGAGGAATCGTTCCCGGACCGCGATCGCCTCCGCGTCGCCGGCCGCGGCCCGGTCGAAGAGCTCCCGGGCCGGCAGCTCGGCCTCGGACGACCACATGCGCGCGATCGCCGAGCCGGAGGCCACGGTCTCGAGGCAGCCGCGCTGGCCGCAGCCGCACGGCTCCCCCGCCGGGTCGATCGGGATGTGCCCGATCTCGCCCGCGACGCCGTGGCCGCCCCTCAGGAGGCGGCCGCCCTGCACGATCCCGGCGGCGAGGCCGGTGCCGAGGTTCAGGTAGGCCATCGAGCGCTCGGCCGAGGGCGCGGATGCCTCGACGGCACCCTTCGCCGCGCCGAGCAGGTGATGCGCGCCGAGCGCGGCCGCCTTCACGTCGTTCTCGATGCGCACCTCGACGCCCAGCCGGTCGGCCAGCCGCGGGCCCAGGTCGAGCCCCTCGAGGCCGAGGTTCACGGCGTGCGCCACCCGGCCCGTCGCGGTGTCGACCGCGCCGGGGATCCCGATGCCGATCGACGAGAACGCGCTCGCGCCGACGCCCGACACCTCGGCCATCCGCTCGACCGTGCGCAGCGCCGTCTCGACGACCGCCTCCGCGCCGAATCCGGTCGGCATGCGCACCTGGTCGCTCAGCTCGCCGGTGTCGGCGAGCGCGACGGCCGCGGTCTTCGTGCCGCCGATGTCGATGCCGAGTCTCACCGCGCTGCCACTGGCGCGAGCACGCCGTCGACGAACGCGAGCACCGCGTCGCCGAGGAGGCGCGAGGCGCCGTAGGTCGCGACGTCGGCGTAGCCGCGGTCATGCGACGGCCAGCCCATGTCGATCGTCACCACGTCGTCCCGCACGGCGCGCAGCGCGTCGATCGTGCGGCGGGCGAAGGCGTGGCGGTGGAGGTCCTTGCCGATGACGAGCACCGGACCCGGGAGCCCGGCGGGGTCGTCGAGCGCCTGGCCGTGGGCGACCGCGACGAGTTCGGCGCGGCTGAGCCACGACGGCCGCTCGGCGACCGCCTCGGCGGCGAATGGCCCCCACGGCGACACGCCGATGGCGATGTTCGCCACGGTGTCGACGCGGACGACCGTGCCGATGCCGGACGCCCCGTGCAGACGCCCGGGCACGGCGTCCGCGACCTCGAAGGAGGCCACCACGCGCGCGATCTCCTCGTCGTCGTGGGCGGGTTCGATCACGCTCGGGGCGGCCGGGCCGGCCGGCACGGCCGGCGCCGTCGCCGCGAGCGCGCGCACCCGGGCGGCCGCGTCGCGGACGCGGTCGGCCGGAAGGCGGCCCGCATCGATCGCGTCGGCGACCGCCGCGACGATCTCGCCGAGCTGCTCGTCGGAGTTGTTCGCCCCGATGCAGAGGAGGTCGCACCCGGCGGCGAGGGCGCGCACTGCGGCTTCGGGTATGCCGTGCGCGCCGCTCGCCCCCTTCATGTCGAGGGCGTCGGTCACGATGACGCCCTCGAAACCCAGCTCCCCGCGGAGCAGGCTGTGCAGGATGTGCGGGGAGAGGGTGGCCGGAGCCTCTGCGTCGAGCTGAGGGATCAGGATGTGGGACGTCATGATCGTGCGGGTACCCGCCTCGATCGCCGCGCGGAACGGCACGAGCTCGCGCTCGCGCAGCGTCTCGAGCGGGACGTCGACGACCGGCAGTGCGAGGTGCGAGTCGGTCGCCGTGTCGCCGTGCCCCGGGAAGTGCTTCGCGCTCGCGGCGATGCCCGTCTGCTGCAGGCCCTCGACCCAGGCG
Organism: Agromyces sp. NPDC058104; assembly: GCF_042884835.1. Classification (NCBI taxonomy): domain Bacteria; kingdom Bacillati; phylum Actinomycetota; class Actinomycetes; order Micrococcales; family Microbacteriaceae; genus Agromyces; species Agromyces sp. NPDC058104. The sequence goes on from NZ_JBHVTD010000001.1 coordinate 518,491, forward strand.
GCCGAGTGCCGGGCGACGAGCACCGGGTCGTCACCGAAGCTGCGCACGCCGATGACGGGATTGTCGGGGTTGGCGTTGACGTCGACGTCGGGCCCGAACGTCACGGTGCAGCCGGTCGCCGCGAGGGCGCGCCCCACCTCCGCCGCGACACGGCGGGTGAGCTCGAGCTCGTCGATGCGGCCGAGCACGGCGTTGCCGGGGAACGGGGCGCCGCGGTCGTAGAACAACCGGGTGACGTCGCCGCCCTCCTCGTCGATCGCGATGACGGCCTCGGGGTTCGCCGCGCGGAGGCTCTCGTTGAGCGCCCGCAGCTGCTCGGGGTCGACGACGTTCTCGCCGAAGAGGCACACGCCGCCGAGGCCGTCGCGCAGCCGGGCGAGCACCCATTCGGGCGCGACCGGGCCGTCGAAGCCCGGCAGCAGGGTCGTCAGGATGTCCCGGTGCAGCTGTGCGGCCGCACCGGTGTGGTTCTCGGCGCTCATCCCTTGACGGCTCCGCTCACGAGGCCGCCGGTCATCCGGCCCTGCACGAAGAGGAAGAAGATCACGACGGGGAGCGCGATGAGCGTGGAACCCGCCATCACGGCGCCCCAGTTCGTCGCCTCGGTCGCCGACTGGAAGGAGTTCAGCCACGGCGGGAGCGTGAGGTTGTAGCCCTTCATGAGGAGCAGGGCCATCGTGAACTCGTTCCAGCTCTGGATGAAGGCGAAGATGCCCGTTGAGACGAGACCGGGGGCCAGCAGCGGGAAGGTGACCTTCCAGAACGCCTGCGCCTTCGTGCAGCCGTCGATCATCGCCGCCTCCTCGAGGTCGGCGGGCACGCCGGCCACGAAGCCGCGAAGGGTCCAGATCGTGAACGGCACGACGGAGGCGAGGTGAACGATGAACAGGCCGACGAGGGTGTTCATCAGTCGCCAGTCGTCGATCATGTTGTAGATCGTGAACATCATGGCCTCGCCGGGCACCATCTGCACGACGAGCACGCTCACGATGAACACATAGCGGCCGCGGAAGGCGAAGCGGGCGATCGCGATCGAGGCGAGGAAGGCGAAGACCGCGCAGACCACGACGACGGCGATCGCGACGCCGAGGCTCGAGGCGAGCGCGTGCGGGAAGTCGGTCTGGCCGGGGGCGGCCTCGCGCGTCCACGCGGTGACGTAGTTCTTGAAGGTGAACTCGAGCGGGAAGAAGCTCGGGGTGCGGCTGATGATCTGGTTCGACGGGGTGAACGACATGTTCACCATCCAGTAGACCGGGAACACCGAGCACAGGAAGACCAGGAGGGCGACCACGTTGATCACGATCTTGGGGGCGCCGAACCGGTGGGTTCGACGGGACTTCTGCGTGTGCGGCGTCACCGACGCGGGGGTCTCGGCGAGCTGGACGGCGGGAGAGATCTGCGTGGTCACGCTTCCTCCTCCTTCAGGCTGGAGCGGACGTTGTAGTAGGAGATGCCCATGAGCAGGATGACCATGAACACGCCGATCGCGGCGGTCACGCCGAACTCGCCGAGGCCCTGGCGGAAGAGGTAGGTACCGAGCACGTTCGTCTCGGAGACGATGCCGCCCTGCTGCTGCAGCGCATAGACCTGCGTGAAGATGCGGAGGTTCCAGATCGTCTCGAGCACGATCACGGCGGTGATCACGTTGCGCAGGTACGGCAGCACGATGAAGCGGAAGCGCTGCACCGAATGGGCGCCGTCGAGCTGCGAGGCCTCGAGCACCTCGTCGGGCACCTGGCCGAGACCGGCGTAGAAGGTGAACACCGCGAAGGGGATGCCCTGCCAGACGATGATGATCGTGAGCACCATCATGAACGACCACGGGTCGGCGAGCCAGCCGTGTCCGCGCCAGTCCTGCGTGCCGGTGATGGTGTTCAGGACGTAGTTGACGAGACCGTAGTCGGTGTCGAAGATCCAGCCCCAGACGACGGTCGCCGAGAGCGGCGGCATCGCCCAGGCGAAGAGCAGGCCGATCGAGACGAGCAGGCGCATGCCCTTGGAGAGCCGCAGCATGAGCAGGGCGATGAGCATGCCGCCGACGACGATGAGCACGGTCAGCACGACCATGAGGCCGAGGCTTCGGACGAGGACCGCCGGGAAGTCGGACTTCGTGAACACCTCGATGTAGTTGTCGAAGCCGATGAAGTTCGGCGAGGTGCCCAGCATCTTGTTCTTGATCTCGAGATCCGTGAACGAGGTGATGAACATGACGATGGTCGGGTAGACGACCATCACCGCGAGCAGGACGATGCTGGGTGCGAGCAGCAGCCAGGGGGCCCACGGCAGCCGCTTCTTCCTGCGGGCGCCGGCGGGCGAGTTCAGGGGTCGACGGGGTGGTTTCGTGTTCGGCGTGCGCGGCGTTGCGTCAGGCTCGGCGAGGGTTGCGCTCATGGCTCTTCCTCCGGGTGTCCGCGGGGGGACGCGGGGTATGACTGATGGTACGTCTCGCGGCACCGGCGCCGTTCGAGTTCGTTGCAGGGGAACGGGGGCGGAGCTGTGTGGGACTCCGCCCCCGCGGGGCTCAACAGGCTAGCTGTTGAGGATCTCCTCGATCTGCGCGTCGAGGTCGGCCGCGATGGCCGCCACGTCGCCACCCTGGGCGATCTTCACGAGCGCCTCCTGGATGATCTGCGCAGCCTCGACCTCGGCCCACTTCGGGGTGGTCGGGGTCACCTTCGAGTTCTCGAGCGCGACGGCCTGGGCCTTCGCGATCTCGGTGTCGGGCAGGTTCGCCGCCGAGGCGGTGAGGCCCGGGGTGAGGCCACCGGCGGCCAGGAGGTCCTGGTAGCCGGCGCTCGCCATGATGTCGAGCGCGGCGCGAGCCTGCTCGGGGTTCGCGCTCTTGGTCGCGACGGCGATGTTCGAGCCGCCCGCGAAGATCGGAGCGGTCTCACCGGCCTCGAGGCCCGGCAGCGCGAACGCCTTCAGGTCCGAGCCGTAGGTGTCGGCGCAGCCGGGCGCCTCTGCGTCGGCCGGAGCGGTGATCGACCACTGCACCCACGCGGGGGCGGAGAGGAAGACGTCCTCACCGGCGCAGAACGGCACCTGCGGGTCGGTCTCGTCGCCGTCCTTCGGGGCGTTCGAGGCGTTGAGGTAGACGTCCTGGAGCTGCGTCAGGCCCTCGACGCCGCCCTCGCTCGAGAAGCCGGCCTTCCACTCCTCGCCGTCCTTCTCGGCGATGAATCCGCCGTGCGCCCAGACGTAGGGAAGGGCGTTGTACCAGTCGCGTCCCGGAGCCCAGATGCCCGAGACGGTGTCGGTGCGGCGCTCCTTGCCCGTGGCGACGTACTCGTCGAGCGTCGTCGGCACGGGGGTGTCGCCGAGGATCTGCTGGCTGTAGAAGACGATGCGGCCACCGGCGTAGTACGGCGCGGCGTAGAGCTCCTCGTCGTACGTGGCCGACTCGACGAGACCGGGCAGGTAGTCGTCGGTCGCGAAGTCGTCGAGCGGGAGGAACAGGCCCTGGTCGGCGAAGCTCGCCGTCTGGGTGTTGCCGACCTCGACCACGTCGGGCGAGTCGTTCGACTGGAGCGCAGCTGCGTAGGTGTCGCTCACGTCGGCCCAGGTCTTCTCCTCGACCGTGAGGGTCCAACCGTCGTTCTCCGACTCGAAGGTCTCCTTGAGGTAGGCGCGCGCGTCCTCAGGGGTGTCGCTGCCGACGACCCAGACCGTGATGTCGCCACCGTCGGCCGACTCGTTCCCACCACCGGTGCTGCAACCGGCGAGGGTCAGGGCAGCAGCGGCGCCGAGCGCCACAATGCCGAGTTTCCTCATTTGTCGTTTCCTTTCATGGGGTGGGGAAACAGCGGGGGTTCGCTGTCACCCTTGGTGCCTGGAGTCCATTACGAGACTCCGAGTTGTCCGGAGAGGACCATGACGGCCGCGCCGCGGAGGACGATGTCCTCCGCCTGCTCGGACATCCGGAGCCTCAGATCACGGTTCAGTTCCGCCATCGTCCGCTTCCGGAGCGTGTCGACGGTCGCCTCGTGGAAGGCGCCGTCGAGCAGTTCGGCGGGGCCGCTGAGCACGACCTCCGTCAGATTGAGGGCGCCGACGACCGGCGCGAGCACGATGCCGAGCCGGCGGCCGGCCTCGCGCAGGATCTCGTCGCGCGCGTCGGCGGCGTCGACGTCGCCGACGGCCTCGAGCTGCGCCGTGAGGCGGGGCTCGGCGACCCAGGCCTCGAGGCATCCGTCCTTGCCGCACGCGCAGCGCGGGCCGCCGTCGGTGCCGACGACGACGTGGCCGATCTCGCCCGCGGCGAACCCGCCGCCGATGACGGGGCGGCCCCCGACGATCAGGCCGGCGCCGACACCGTGCCCGACCTTGACGAGCAGGAGGTCGTCGAGCAGGGTCTCGCCGTGCTCGGCGAGGATCGCGACGTTCGCGTCGTTCGCGACGTGCACGGGCAGCTCGGTGCGGGCGGCGAGCCGCTCCTGCAGGGGCAGGTCGACCCAGCCGAGGTTCGGGGCCGAGCGCACGACGCCGTGGGGGTCGACGACACCGGGCGAGCCGACGCCGATGCCGAGCACGGGGATGGTGGCGAGTGCGAGCAGCCGGTCGACCAGCTGCTCGACGAGTTGCGCCGCCGCCTCGCCGGTCGCGCCGCCCAGCGCGAGCTCGGCGCGCTCGGCGATCGTTCCGTCGAGCGCGGTCACGGCGCCCCGGAAGACCTCGTGCTCGGACAGGTCGAGCCCGATGATCTGGAACGCGTCGCGGGCGACGTCGATGAGGGTGGCGGGCTTGCCCGGCCGGGCGTCCTCGCGCTGGCCGAGTTCGACGACGAGCCCCTCGGCGATGAGCTCGGCCACGAGGTCGGAGACGGTGACGCGCGTGAGCCCCGTCTCGCGGGCGATGTCGGCCCGGCTCTGGGCGCCGGAGCTGTACAGGGTCTGCAGCACGAGCGCTCGGTTGTGGCTGCGCGCGTGCTCGGGCAGGACCTTGCCCGTGGGCCGCAGGGCGCGCGAGCGGGTGAAGATCGGGGCGCCGGCGAAGGGCACCGTGAGCAGGTCGGAATGCGCCACCGAGGTGGGGGGCGTCGGCTCCGTGGTGACCGGGCCTCGCTGCGCATCCGTTGCAGTCACGTTTGTTAGTAAACCTTACGAACAAACCATGCGCAAGTGTTCGACACGACTTCGTGCCCGCGTTACCGATTCGTGACCTACGCGACGGTGAGGCGCGATTCGGATGCCTCGGCCGCGACCTCGCGCTTGGCGTCGAGCCGCCCGCCGACGGCGCGCAGCGCCGCGAGGATCGCGATGAGGTCGACGACCTCCTGCAGGAGCGCCCCGATCGTGGCCGGGATCACGCCGAACGCCGCGACCACCATGAGGCCGACGCTCACGACGATGCCGATCCAGATGCTCTGGAGTGCGATGCGCACGGTGTCGCGGCCGATCTCGACGGCCTTCGCCGTGCGCGAGATGTCGTCGACGAGGATCACCGCCGAGGCGGACTCGCTCGCGGCCGTCGCCCCCTTCGCCCCCATCGCGATGCCGACGTCGGCCGCGGCGAGGACGGGGGCGTCGTTGACGCCGTCTCCGACCATGATCACCGGCCGCGCGGCGACCGCGGCGACCTCGCGCACCTTGTCGCCGGGGAGGCAGTCGGCCCGCACCCGCGTGATGCCGAGCTCCGCGGCGATGTGGTCGGCCGTCGCCTTCGCATCGCCCGTGAGCATCATCGTGTCGTGCACGCCGAGCTCGTCGAGCCGGGCGAGCGTCGCCCTCGCGTTCGACCTGAGGCGGTCGCTCGCGAGCAGCGCGCCGGCGTACCGGCCGTCGACGGCGACGTAGACCGCGAGCTCGCCCGGCGCGATCTCGGTCCGCCGCGCCTCCGGCGCGCGCTCGGCGACGAACGCGAACTTGCCGACGACGACCTCGCGGTCGCCGAGCTTCGCGGTCACGCCGTTCGTGGCTGCCTCGCGCGCCCACTCGGCCTCGGTGAGGGTCAGGCCCCGCTGCTTCGCCGCCTCGATCATCGACGCCGCGAGCACGTGCGAGGAGTACTGCTCGGCCGAGGCGACGAGGCCGAGCAGCTCGTCGCCCGACAGGCCGGCCTCGGGCCTCACAGCCACGAGCTTCGGCTCGCCGTGGGTGAGGGTGCCGGTCTTGTCGAAGACGGCCGTCTTCGCCCGGGCGAGGAGTTCGAGCACTCCCCCGCCCTTGACGATGACCCCGTTGCGCGCGGCGCGGCTCATGCCGCCGATGAAGGCGACGGGCGCGGCGATGAGCAGCGGGCAGGGCGTCGCGAGCACGAGCACCTCGGCGAAGCGCACCGGGTCGCCCGAGACCCACCAGGCGACGCCGGCGAGGCCGAGCGAGAACACCGTGAAGGGCACGGCGTAGCGGTCGGCGAGACGCACGACGGGCGCCTTCGACTCGGCGGCCTGCGCGACGAGCGAGACGATCTGCTGGTACTGGCTGTCGCCGGCCGTCGCCGTGGCGACGATCTCGATCGCCGCCTGCCCGTTCACCGAGCCGCTCAGCACGGCGTCGCCGCGCTGCTTCTCGACCGGCACGCTCTCGCCCGTGAGCGACGACTCGTCGAAGGCGGCCTCGGCCGAGTGCAGCTCGCCGTCGACGGGCACGATCTCGCTCGGCCGCACGAGCAGCCGGTCGCCGGGCCGCACCTGGTCGACGTGCACGTCGACCAGGTCGTCTCCGTCGATGCGGTGCGCGAGCTGCGGCGAGCGCGTGAGCAGCGCGTCGAGCTCGCGCTTCGCCCGGCGGTTCGCGTAGTCCTCGAGCGCGGCGCCGCCCGTGAGCATCAGCACGACGAGGAGCGCCGCGACGTACTCGCCGACGAGCACGGTCGCGACGATCGCCGTGATCGCCAGGATGTCGAGACCCCAATGCCCCCGCAGGATGTCGCGGACCATCCCGACGGCCTCCCACGCGGCGACGACGAGCGCGTACCCGCTGAAGATCCAGGGCACCGCGGCCCCCGCCCCGACGAGGGCGAGCACGATGCCGAGCACCCCGATCGCGAGCGTCAGCGTGACGACCCAGTAGCGGCGGGCGAGGTGCAGGATGCGAGCCATGTCTTCCATCCTGCCCCCGGCGGTGCGCGAATCCCGGGAGGACGACGAAGGGCGGGTGCCGGAGCACCCGCCCTTCGGGATCGGTCGCCGCGTGCGCGGCGCCCGGCTACGCGCCGAGGCGCGCCTTGAGGTTCGCGTCGATCGAGTTCAGGAACTCCTCGGTCGTCTGGTAGCCCTGCTCGGGGCCGACGAGCAGCGCGAGGTCCTTCGTCATGGCGCCCGACTCGACCGTCTTGATGACGACGTCCTCGAGGGTCGCGGCGAAGTCGATCAGCTCCTGGTTGCCGTCGAGCTTGCCGCGGTGCGCGAGGCCGCGCGTCCAGGCGTAGATCGAGGCGATCGGGTTCGTCGAGGTGGGCTTGCCCTGCTGGTGCTGGCGGTAGTGGCGGGTGACCGTGCCGTGCGCCGCCTCGGCCTCGACGACCTTGCCGTCGGGCGTCGCGAGCACCGAGGTCATGAGGCCGAGCGAGCCGAAGCCCTGCGCGACCGTGTCGGACTGCACGTCGCCGTCGTAGTTCTTGCACGCCCAGACGTAGCCGCCCTCCCACTTGAGGCTGGCCGCGACCATGTCGTCGATGAGGCGGTGCTCGTAGGTGAGGCCGGCGTCGTCGAACTTCGCCTTGAACTCGGTGTCGAAGACCTCCTGGAACAGGTCCTTGAAGCGGCCGTCGTAGGCCTTGAGGATGGTGTTCTTCGTCGAGAGGTACACCGGGTAGTTGCGCGAGAGGCCGTAGTTGAGCGAGGCCCGCGCGAAGTCCTTGATCGACTCGTCGAGGTTGTACATGCCCATCGCGACGCCCGAGCCGGGCGACTGGAAGACCTCGAACTGCTGGGGCTCCGAGCCGTCCTTCGGGGTGAAGGTCATCGTGAGGGTGCCCTCGCCCTCGAAGCGGAAGTCGGTGGCGCGGTACTGGTCGCCGAAGGCGTGGCGGCCGACGATGATCGGCTTGTTCCAGCCGGGCACGAGGCGGGGGATGTTCGAGATGATGATCGGCTCGCGGAAGATCACGCCGCCGAGGATGTTGCGGATGGTGCCGTTGGGCGAGCGCCACATCTTCTTGAGGCCGAACTCCTCGACGCGCGCCTCGTCGGGCGTGATCGTCGCGCACTTGACGCCGACGCCGTGCTTCTGGATGGCGTGGGCCGCGTCGACGGTGATCTGGTCGTCGGTCTCGTCGCGCTTCTGGATCGAGAGGTCGTAGTACTCGAGGTTCACGTCGAGGTACGGGTGGATGAGCTGGTCCTTGATGGCCTGCCAGATGATGCGGGTCATCTCGTCGCCGTCGAGCTCGACGACCGTGCCTTCAACCTTGATCTTGGACAAGTTGAGTTCTCCTTGGATCTCTCGGGGAATTTGAGGAAGTCTCGTGGGCGGACACGCCGTCTGCCAGCTTACCGCGTCGGCAGAATATCTCGACATCGAGACAATGGACCGAGGCGTGGGGCGGGCGGCCAGCCCCGACGAGGTCGGCTCGGGGTCGACTCAGGGACATCCCGGCTACCGACCTCGGGGATCACGGGTTAGCCTTGGCGCTATGGCTGAGCTGAGACTGGAAGACCTGTCCGCGTCGAACATCGTGGCCGCGAACACATTGTCGCTGAAGCCCGGCCAGGAGCAGTTCATCGCGCCGGTCACCTACTCGGCGGAGGCCTCGGTCGTGAATCCCGAGACCGCGTGGCAGCGCGTCGCCCTGCAGGGCGACCGCGTCGTCGGCTTCATCCACGGCAACTTCGACCCCGAGAACCCGCACGAGGAGTTCCGAGCCTGCATCTGGCGCATCAACGTCGACGCCGACGTGCAGGGCAAGGGCGTCGGCCGCTTCCTCGCGACCGCGCTCGCCGAGGAGGCCAAGCGACGCGGCTTCGACCGCATCACCGTGCTGTGGGAGCCCGGCGACGAGGGGCCCGAGGCGTTCTTCCACCGCGTGGGCTTCGCCGACATCGGCGAGACCGCGTACGGCGACGTGATCGGCGCGCTCGAGCTCTGAGCCGGTGGCCCGCGCACTCCCCGAGCATCCGCCCGGGTTCGTCGATGCGGTGCTCGCCGTCGTCGACGACATCCCGCCGGGCTGCGTCGCCACGTACGGCGACGTCGCGGCGATGCTCGGGTCGCGCGGTGCGCGCGCCGTCGGCCAGGTGATGGCGAGGTACGGCGCGGATGTCCCGTGGTGGCGCGTCATCCGCGCGGGCGGGCGACCGCCGGCGGGGCACGCCGAGCGGGCTCGACCGCACTACGAGCTCGAGGGCACCCCGCTCCGTCCCTCCGCCGACGCCGACGGCTACCGCATCGACCTCTCCGCGGCGCGCTGGCGGCCCTGACCCGGCGCCACGCCCGTCCACGCCGCCGTGCGCCGGCGCCCGTTCACCCTGCGGCGACGGGGATCCGCACGGTGATGGTCGTCCCCGCCCCGGCGGGGCTCTCCACGGTCAGTTGGCCGCCGACGGCGTCGACGCGGTCGGCGATGCCGAGCATGCCGCTGCCGTCGGGCGAGGCGCCGCCGACGCCGTTGTCGCGCACGACGAGCTCGAGCACGCCGTCGACGAGGTGGGCTCGCACCCAGCCGCGCGTCGCCTGCGCGTGCTTCGCGACGTTCGCGAGCGCCTCGGCCACGACGAAGTACGCGGTCGACTCGATGACCTCGGGCAGTCGTCCTTCGGCCTGCACGTCGATCTCGAAGGGCACCGGGCAGCGACCGGCGAGCTCGGGCACGGCGAGCGCGAGCCCGCCCGAGGAGAGCAGCGAGGGGTGGATGCCGTGGGCGAGCTCGCGCAGTTCCTTCAGCGCGTCGTTCAGCATCGCGATGTTGCCGTCGAGCTCGACGCCGAGCGGCTCGACCCCCCGGTCGCGCGCCTGGTTCGCGGCGAGCCGCAGCCGCATGCCGAGCGAGACGAGGTGCTGCTGCGCCCCGTCGTGGAGGTCGCGCTCGATGCGGCGACGCGCCTCGTCGCCCGCCTCGACGATGCGCGCGCGGGACTGGCGCACCTGCTCGAGGGTGCGCTCGATCTCGGAGCGCAGCCGCCCGTTGTCGACCGAGAGCCGGAGCGCGCTCGACACGCCGTCGAGCAGGCGCATGTTGTCGGTGAGCACCCGGTCGTGGCGGATGAGCGCGATCGGCATGCCCGTCGGCGAGGCGACCGGGAGCAGGCTGTGGTCGCCGTTCCGGTCGGCGGGGTCGTGCTCGATGGGGTCGCCCGCGGCATCCGCGTACCGCCCCCGCTCCTCGTCCCACCAGTAGACCCGCACGGAGGCGTCGCGAAGGGTGCGCGCGAGCGACTCGGCCCAGAGTCCGCGATCGGCGCCCTCGCGCGTGATGCGCATGAGGTCGGCGACGCGCGCCCGCATGTTGCGCGTGTGCGAGATGCCGGCGACGAAGCTCACGGGGATCGAGGCGATCGCGACGAGCGACACGGTCGCGAGCACCTGCGGGGCGGTCGCGTTGGCCGCATAGGTCACGGCCTGCGCGGCGAGCGTCGTCGCCCAGGCGAGGAGGGCCAGCGGCATGAGGAAGGCGACCGTCCGCGCGGGCACGCTGCCGCGGACCCAGCGGACGAGGAAGCGACCGGCGATGACGAGCGCGAGCAGCACGCCGATGAGACGGTAGCCGATGTCGATGACGCCGGCCACGACGGGCGCGTCCATGATGCGGTACGGGTTCGGCGCGCAGTCGCAGAGCGCGGCGGGCGGCTCGGCGAGGAGCACCGTGCCGAGCAGGTAGGTGACCGAGGCGACGAGCGCGATCGCGCCGATCACGCGGGCGAAGCGGTCGCCGAAGTCGCCGCGCGGGTAGAGCAGCACGAGGATGCCGGTCAGCAGGCCCCACCAGAGGTGCACGCCGTAGAGCAGCGGCCAGAGCCAGCCCAGGTCCTCGATGACGCGGAGGAAGGTGAGCGGGATCCACACGACCGGGAAGAGCACCATGAGGCGCGCCGGCACGCGCGAGGGCCCGATCGACCACGCGACGCCCGCACACGCGGCGAACACGAGCGGGACGATCGCGTGCAGCGTGACGTAGCTCACCTCCGGACGCTCGGACTCCGTGGACGCGACGAACCCCGTGATCTCCATCGTGAGGCTCAGCGCGACGACCGACGCGATGGCGATCGTGCGCTTGATGATCCGGCCGCGTCGGCCGGGGGCCATCACCTCGCGCCGAGGAGCGTCAGCACCGCGAGCACCCGCCGGTGGTGTTCGGGCGACTCCTCGAGGTCGAGCTTCTGCAGGATCGAGCGCACGTGCGTCTCGACGGTCTTCAGGCCGAGGAAGAGGGTCTGGGCGATGCCGCCGTTCGAGTACCCCTGGGCCATCAGCTCGAGCACCGATCGCTCGCGCTCGGTGAGTCGCGACAGCGGGTCATCGGCGCGGGTGCGCTGCACGAGCTGCTCGACGACCTCGGGGTCGACGACGGAACCGCCCGACGCGACCGTCTCGACGGCCCGCACGAGGGTCTGCGGCTCGGAGACCCGCTCCTTGAGGAGGTAGCCGGTGCCGCTGCCGGCGCCCATCACGCGCAGGGCGTATTCGGGCGTCGCGTACATCGAGAGCAGCAGGACCCCGATCGTGGACCCGCTCGCGCGCAGCGACTCGAGCGCGAGGATGCCTTCGTCGCGGTAGCTCGGAGGCATGCGGATGTCGAGCACGGCCGCGTCGACCCCGCCCGCGCGCACGACCTCGACGAGCTCCTCGCCCGTTCCGACCGAGGCGACGACCTCGAGGCCCCCGCCTTCGAGCACCTTCGCGATGCCCTCGCGAAGGAGCAGTGCATCGTCGGCGATGGCGACGCGAAGCGGTCGGGACGTCTCGTCCATGGGCACCTCCACACCGTCGACCCGGGGCGCCGAACCGATTGGATCCGAGCCGTGAAACGGGCACGGGCGACCGAACCGGTCGCCCCCGCCTTTCGTGACTGTACCGCGTTCGGCCGCTGCGCCGCTCCCCCGCTTCAGGGGGTACCCGGATCCCCTCGCCCCCGCGACGTGGCAGGCTGCCCGTGCGACGTGCGTGCCGCCGGCGGCTCAGGGTGAACACCCAGTCGGAATCGTGGACGGTCCTGATCCGGGCGGCCCGTCGCTCGGCCAGCATCGGTCTCATGTTCGGCGCAACCCTCACCCCCACCGCCTCCGCCAGGGAGCGCACCGCCCGTCCCCGGTCGCGCGGCCCCCGCCCGGTGCCGGCTCCCGAGCTCCCGCCGCATCGCGAGCTCGTGCGCCGCGGACTCGCCGGTCACGCGTCCCGCATCCGGCTCGCCGAGCTCGTCGCCGCGCACGGCAGCCCTCTGCTGGTGCTCGACACCGATCGCGTCACGACCCAGCTCCTCGCGCTGCGGCGCGAGCTGCCGGGTGTTCACCTCCACTTCGCGCTCGCCGCGCTCCCGCATCCGGCCGCGATCCGGGCGGCGCACGCCTTCGGCGCGGGCTTCGACGTCGCCTCCCGCGGCGAGGTCACGCTGCTCGAGCGCGAGGGCGTCCCGCTGCGGCACGTCGTGCACACCAACCCCGTCCGGCGCGTCGACGACCTCACGAGCGCCTACCTCCGAGGCATCCGGACCTTCGTCGTCGACGCCGCCTCGGAGGTCGCCAAGTTCGCGGGGCTCCCCCGCGACGTCGCCGTGCTCGTGCGGCTCGCGTTCCCCGGTTCCGAGGCCGGGGCGTCCGCCGGGTCCGGCATCTCCGTCGAGGACGCGCCCGCGCTCGTCGCCCACTGCCGCCGGGTCGGGCTCCGGGTCGCGGGCTTCGCGTTCCACCTGGGCGACGGTCACGGCGACCCCGCCGTGTGGGAGCACGCGATCCGCGGCTCGCTCGCGCTGGTCCGCTCGCTCGAGCGCCGGCACGGCACCCGGTTCGAGATGCTCGACTTCGGCGGCGGGCTGCCCCCCGCCGCCGACGGTGCCGCCCTCGGGGCCGTCGCCGCACGCATCCGCGCTGCGATCGCGGCGGCGCCCGCGCACCTGCGGCTGGTCATCGCGCCCGGGCGCTTCATCGCCGAGCCGGCCATGACCCTCGTCGCACGCGTCGTCGACCGCGCCGACCGCGCCGACGGCCGATGGCTCGCCCTCGACGGCGGCCCGCACGACCTCGGCGAGGCGCTGCGCCACGACGCCGACGGCCCGCTCGTCTTCGCCGCCGAGGAGCTCGGCGGCCAGCAGGTCGTCGACGGCGCGACCGAGCGCGCCATCCGCAGGCTGCTCACGCGCGACCGGGTGCCGACGACCCTCGCAGTCCCCGGCGACGACCGCCGCGACGTCACCGCCCCGCGCCGCCCGCTGCCGCCGATGGAGGTCGGCGACCTCGTGGTGATCCCCTCGGTCGGCGCCTACGCGCTCCGGCCGGCGAGCGGCTTCGACGGCAGCGCGGCGGCGCCCGTGGTGGTCGTCCCGCGGTGAGGCGGTCGGCGCACGACGACGGATGCCTCGCGCCCCGGGTGGGGCGCGAGGCATCCGTCATGCCGTGATCTCGCGGAGCACCGCGCGAGCGCTCAGACCAGCGAGTCCCGCCAGGCCGCGTGCAGCGCCGCGAAGCGGCCGGAGCCGCCGATGAGCTCGGCGGGCGCGCCGTCCTCGACGATGCGCCCGTGTTCCATGACGAGCACGCGGTCGGCGATCGCGACCGTCGAGAGCCGGTGCGCGATGATGACGGCCGTACGGTCGGCGAGGAGCTTCGTCAGCCCCTCCTGCACGAGCCGCTCGCTCGGGATGTCGAGCGAGCTCGTCGCCTCGTCGAGGATGAGCACCGCGGGGTTCGCGAGGAACGCGCGGGCGAACGAGATCAGCTGGCGCTGGCCCGCGCTCACCCGGCCGCCGCGCTTGTTCACGTCGGTGTCGTACCCGTTCGGCAGTCCCTCGATGAACTCGTGGGCGCCGACCGCCTGCGCCGCGCGCACGATCTCGTCGAACGTCGCGTCGGGCTTGCCGAGCGCGATGTTGTCGGCGACCGAGCCCGAGAAGAGGTACGCCTCCTGCGTGACCATGACGATCGCGCGACGCAGGTCCTTCGGGTGGAGGTCGCTGAGCGCCACACCGTCGAGCGAGACGACGCCGTCGCTCGGGTCGTAGAAGCGCGCGATGAGCTTCGCGAGCGTCGACTTGCCCGCGCCCGTCGACCCGACGAGGGCGATCGTCTGCCCCGCCGGCACGTCGAGGTCGAAGCGGGGCAGGATGACCCGTCCCTGCGTGTACGCGAACTCGACGCCGTCGAAGCGCACCCGCCCCTCCGCGTTCCAGAGGTCGACCGGCTTCGCAGGGTCGGGCACGCTCGGCTCCTCCTCGAGCACGCCCGAGATCTTCTCGAGCGCGGAGGAGGCCGACTGGTACCCGTTGTAGAACATCGCCAGGTCTTCCATCGGGTCGAAGAACCGCTTCGTGTAGAGCACCGCCGCGAGGAGCACGCCGACCCCGAGCGAGCCGTCGATGACGCGGAACCCGCCGAGCACGATCGCCGCCGCGACCGCCGTGTTGCCGATGAGCGCGAGCCCCGGGTTGAACACGACGAAGAGGCCGAGCACCTTCGCGTTGACGTCGCGGTAGTCCTCGACGAGGCCGCCGAACTCCTGCTCGTTGCGGCGCTCCTTGCGGAACGCCTGCACCGCGCGGATGCCCGTCATCGTCTCGACGAACTGCACGATGAGCTTCGCCGAGGCGACCCGCGAGCGCCGGAACAGCGTCTGCGACCGAACCTGGAACCACCGGGTGAGCACGCCGAGCGGGATGAGCGCGACGAGCAGCACGAACCCCGACGGCGCGTCGATGACGAACAGCATGATCGCGGTGAACACCATGTACATGAGCCCGCGGACGAGCAGCGTGAGCCCCTCGTCCATGAGCTCGCGGATCGCGTCGAGGTCGCTCGTCTGCCGCGAGATGATGCGGCCCGAGGTGTACGACTCGTGGAACTCGAGCGAGAGCTTCTGCGTGTGCAGGAACACCCGCGTGCGCAGGTCGATCAGCACGGCCTGCGAGATGCGCGCCGAGAGCCGGATGTAGACCGCGATGAGGAACGCGCCCACCACGCCGGTGACGAGGTACGCGACGCCGGCGAAGGCGGCGGGCCACCAATTCTGCTCGACGAGCGCCGGGATGCCCTGGTCGATGCCGTAGGCGATGATCGCGGGGCCCGCGACCTGCGCCGCCGACGAGACGACGACCGCGGCCGCGGTCAGCCAGAGCTTGCCCGCGAGGGGCTTGAGCAGCGACCCCAGCAGGCGCCGCGACCGCAGGCGGATGTGACGCGACTCGGCCTTCGAGTACTCGTCGCGTTCTTCACCCTGTACGCCGGTGACGCTCATGATGCCGCCTCCTCTCGCATCGGTTCGGATGCTTCGTCCGCATCGCCCACGCCGTGGCGACGCTCGTCCTCCTCGAGGCTCGAGATGACGAAGCGGTAGTGCTCGCTCTCGCGGAGCAGTTCGGAATGCGTGCCGACGGCCGTGACCCGGCCGTCTTCGAGGAGCGCCACCCGGTCGGCCATCATGACCGTCGACGGGCGGTGCGCCACGATCAGCGCGGTCGTGTCGGCGAGCACCGAGCGCAGCTCGGCCTCGACCTTCGCCTCGGTCGCGACGTCGAGCGCCGAGAGCGGGTCGTCGAGCACCAGCACGGCGGGCTTGGCCGCGACCGCGCGGGCGAGCGCGAGCCGCTGCCGCTGCCCGCCCGAGAGGCTCATGCCCTCTTCTCCGACCTTCGTGTCGACGCCCTCGGGGAGGTCGTAGGCGAAGCCCGCCTGCGCGATGCGCAGCGCCTCGTCGAGCACCCGCTCGGCCTCGGCCTTCACGCCGGGCTCGTCGCCCGCGAGCTCGGGCCGGCCGAGCAGCACGTTGTCGCGCACGGAGGCGCTGAAGAGCGTCGCATCCTCGAACGCCATCGCGATGTGACTGCGCAGCTCTTCGCGCGTGAAGGCGCGGACGTCGACGCCGTCGAGCTCGACCGAGCCGCCGGTGACGTCGTAGAGCCGTGTGGTGAGCGCGGTCATGGTCGTCTTGCCCGAACCGGTCAGGCCGACGAGCGCCATCGTCTCCCCCGGCTCGACGACGAGGTCGACGCCGTCGAGCAGGTCGCCGAAGCGCTCGGGCGAGTCCTGGTAGCGGAAGTGCACGCCCGTGAAGGCGAGCTCGCCGCGCGGCCGCTCGTCGTGCTTCGGTTCGGCGGGGTCGACGATCGTGTTCTCGCTGTCGAGGATGTCGAAGAAGCGGTCGGTCGCCGTACGCGCGTCGAGGGCGAACGCGAGCATGAACCCGATCGACTCGATCGGCCACGCGAGCACCGTCGCGGTGGCGAAGAACGCGACGAGCTCTCCCACCGTGAGCTGGCCGTTGGCCGCGAGCCAGATGCCGAGCACGAGGCAGATCGCGAGCGCGACCGTCGGCACGACGATGATCCAGACCCAGATGTTGGCGTCGAGGCGGGCCTTCTCGATCTCGGTCGAGCGCAGCGACTCGGCCCTCGCCCGGAAGCTCGTCAAGGCGTGCTTGCCGCGCCCGAACGCCTTGAGCACGCGGATGCCGTGCACCGACTCCTCGACCGCGGTCGCGAGGTCGCCCTGCTGGTCCTGGCTGAGGCGCGACTGCTCGGAGTAGCGGCCCTCGAACTTCCATCCGGCCCACCAGAGCGGCGTCGTGCACACGAGGAAGATGAGGCCCAGCATCCAGTTCATCGACATGAGGATGCCGACGCCGACCACGATGATCACCAGGTTCGCACCGGTCAGCACGAGGCCGAAGCTCAACCAGCGCCGGATGAGGCCGAGGTCGCTCACCGCGCGCGAGAGCAGCTGGCCGCTCGGCCAGCGATCGTGGAAGCTCACGGGCAGGTCCTGCAGCTTCGCGTAGAGGGCGTTGCGCATGCGCGCCTCGACCTTGGTGCCCGGCCCGACGACGAGCCAGCGGCGCAGGGCGTAGAGCAGCGACTCGGCGGCGCCGAGTCCGAAGACGAGGAGCGCCAGCGGGATGACGGCGTCGGCCTCGCCGTCGGCGAGCGGGCCGTCGACGATCTGCTGGAGGACCTGCGGGATCGTCAGCGCGATGAGCTGCGCGACGAGCGCAGCGGCCATGCTCGCGCCGAACGCCGGCATCGCGGGTCCTGCGTATTCGCGCAGGCGCCAGAGCGCGCGGAGCGCTCCGAGCTGCTCGTGCGCGGGAGGTTCGGTCGCAGCGGGCTGCTGCGGCTGGACGGTGTCGGACAAAAGCCGGATTCCTCTCGGAGGAGTGGCCGATGGGGTCGCGGCGCGACCGGACTCGGCGTGGAGTGAACGGAGATCATGGACGCGGAACACGCGTCGGGCGCGGCACGGCCGCGCAACGTGCAGGCAGAGCGCCTGCGGCTGTCGGGGGCGCTACCCCGCGGACGGCGCGACCGGGGACGGACGGCGGGCAGCGCCATCGACCGCGACCTGGCGGGCGTTGATGTCTGTCTGCATGGTGTCCTCCTGCGTCATCGTCTTCGATACCCTCGAGGCCGCCCGCGTAGGGATGCGGCGGCCAGCCCTTCAGAATATGGGGATCTCGCGCTGGTATGCAAGACCGGCTTCAGGAGTAGAGTGTCCGAATTCGTCGCCACGCGGGACCGCGTGCCGCCGCCGCATCGAGGCGACCGCATGCCAGGCCCTGCACCGCCCGCGTGCCGTCCCGATCGATGAGGAGAGCCCGCGTGGGAACTGCACGGACGGCGTTCGCCCGCGCGAACGCCCGTCTCGGGGTGCTCGGCGGCATCGCGGCCGTGGTGCTGCTGCTCTCCGGCTTGGGCACGGCGGCGCTCGACACCCTCGCCGGGGCCGCGACGAGCGGGCTGCGCACGGGCCTCGAGTCGGCGACCGGCGTCGCCGGGGCGGCGAGGTGGCAGATCCGGCTCGCGAGCGATGCGGCCGCCCAGTCCGAGGCGGCCGCCGCCGTGCTCGACCGCATGATCGTGCCCCACGGCGCGCGCTGGCAGCGGAGTGCGCAGGCCCTGCCGTCGCCGGCGAGCGCCGGCGACGAGGACTTCGAGGCCGTGCTCACCGCCGATCCCGCCGTCGCGGACCGTGCGGACCTCCTCGCGGGCGAGTGGCCCGGCGCCGGCACGTCGGCCGAGGACGCGAGCGCGGAGGGTGCGGTGCCGACCGCGGTCAACGCGGCCGCCGCGACGGCGCTCGGCCTCGAGCCCGGCTCGCTCGTGACGGTCGACGACGGCCCGACCCTGCTCGTCGTCGGCATCTGGGAGCCCCTCGACCCAACCGACCCGTTGTGGTTCGGCGAGGCGGTCGTGGCGACCGGCGTCGCCGACGGGGGCGCCGGCCCGTTCCTCGTCGACGAGGCCGCCGTCGTCGCGGCGCCCTCCGCCGCGATCGTGCGCTGGACCGCGATCGTCGACCCCGCGACGACATCGCCCGACGAGGCGGCCGCCCTGCGTGCCGCGCTGCCCGACGTCGAGCCGGCCTTCCGCAATCAGGACGCGCTCGGCACGAGCGGGCTGGCCGCGTCCGGGGGCCTCCACGGCACGCTGAGCCGCCTGCTCGCCGGACTCGGCGCCGTGCGCGCGCTCGCCCCGGTGCCGGTCCTGCTGCTCGCCATCGCCGGCATCGCGGCGCTCTCCCGCCTCGCCGCGCTCCTCGGGGCGGCGCGCCGCGGCGAGACCCTCCTGCTCCGCGCGCGGGGGGCCTCGGCGACGCGCCTCGCCCGCGACACGGCGGTCGAGGTGCTCGCGGTGGGCGTCCCGGCCGCGGCGATCGGCGCCGCCTCGGCGGCGGTCGCCCTCTCGATGCTGCGCCCGGGCGAGGCCCGCGACGCCGTCATCGGCTGGCTCGTCGCGGCGGCGAGCGTCGTGATCGCGGTGCTGCTCGTCGCCGGCCGCGCGTTCGGCGACGCGCGTCGACCGGTCCAGCGCGGTTCGGGCGACGAACAGGGCCGGATGCCGCGGACGGCCGTCGCGGGCGGCGTCGTGCTGATCGCGGTCGCCGCCGCGATCTCCCTCTGGCAGTTCCGGCTCTACGGCTCGCCCCTCGTGACCGGCGCCTCGGGCGCGGTCGAGGTCGATCCGCTCGCGGTGCTCGCCCCCGTCCTCGTGCTGCTCGCGCTGTCGCTCCTCGCACTCGGCCTCTCGCGCCCGATCGGGGTGCTCTTCGAGCGGCTGGCCGCCGCCCGCCCGGCGCTGATCCCGGCTCTGCCGATGCGGCAGCTCGCGCGACGCGGTTCGCTGTTCGCCTCCGCCTCCCTCGTCACGATGCTCGCGGTCGCCGGCCTCACCCTCGCCGCGGTGTTCGCGGGCGCCTGGCAGTCCGTCGACCGTCAGGCCGCGGCGCTCGCGACCGGGGGCGAGGTCCGCGTCTCGTTCCCGGGGCGCGACGTCGTCCGCGGCGTCGACCCGCTCGCGTCGGGCGAGCTCTTCGCCGAGGTCCCCGGCGTCGTGGCCGACGGCCCGGTCTTCCGCGGCGAGGTGCGGCTCGGCTCCGACGCCGCGACCCTGGTCGCCGCGCCCGCGAGCGGCTTCGAGGCGATCGCCCCTGGCACCGGCCTCGCACGGGCCGCCGGCGAGCTGGCCCCATCCGCCGGGGCCGCCGCGGTGCCGCTGCCCGATAAGGCCGCCACGCTCGAGATCGAGGTCGGCGTCCGCGCTCCCGGCGGCACGCCGGGACAGGTCGGCGTCTGGGTGTGGCTCCTCACCGAGGATGGCGCCGCGACGCGCCTGCCCGCGGGCTCGGTCGGCATCGCCGAGGGCGGCGGCCTCGCCCGGCTCGAGCTCCCCGATGCCCCCGGACTCCGCCTCCTCGGCCTCACGGCCGGTCTCGTCGACTCCCCCGGCGCCCGCGGCGTGCAGGTCTCGTTCGGCGGCATCGGCGTCGATGGCGAGGCCCCGTCGCGCGAGCTCGCCGGCGCGTTCGAGACCGTCGAGCTCTCCGCGAGCGACCCCGAGGTACGGGCGCCCCTCGCCGGCGGCGGGGAGCCGCTGCAGATCGTGCTCGGCTCCGAGCTCGCGACCCGGATCTCGGCGGAGGCCGGCGACGAGGTGGACTTCCGGATCGTGACGGGCGGCGCCGAGATCGACGCCGTCGTCGTCGGGATCGTCCCCGCAGTGCCCACCGCCGGCGGCGACGCGATCCTCGCCGATCTCGGCGCGCTCGAGCGGGCCGCCTTCGACTCGGGTGCCGGCGTTCCGCAGTTCGGCGAGCGCTGGCTCGCGTCGAGCGACCCGTCGGAGACCGCGGAGTCGATCGATCGCGGGCAGCGCACCGCCGCGACCTCGACGACCCGGGCCGACGCCTCCTCGGCCGAGCTCATCACCCCGGCGATCGCGACGTTCTGGCTCGGCGCGGCCGGCGCCCTCCTGTTCGCCCTGATCGCGCTCACGGCGCTCGCGAGCGCGCTCGCCGGCAGCCGATTCGGCGAGATCGTCGTGCTGCGCGTGCTCGGCGTCGCCCCCGGGGTGCAGGCGCGCGCACGTTTCGCCGAGCTGGCCGCGACCGTGGTCGCGGCGATCGCGATGGGCGCCGTCATCGGAGTCGCGACGGCGTGGCTGACGGCACGCGAGCTCGCCCGCGCGACCGTCGCCGACGCCCCGGCCTCGCTCGTGGCCGACTTCGGGTTCGAGCTCTGGCCCTGGCTCGCCGTGCTCGCGGCGTTCACGCTGGTCGCAGCGCTCATCGCGGCGGCGGCGGCTCGCGCGGTCCGACGGACGGCAGGACGCCCCGGGCTCCGGGAGGAGGAACGATGAGCGCGCGGCACCACTCGACGCTGACCTCCGTCGGCCTCTTCCGCCGGCAGTTCTTCGCCGCGCCGGTCGCCTCCGTCATGCTCGCCCTGCTCGTCGCGGCGGGCGCGCTCCTCGCGACCGCGCTCCCCCGGGCCGTCGCGGCGATGCACACCGCGGCGCTCGCCGAGCACCTCGCCGAGTTCCCGGCCCGCGAGCTCGACCTCCTGTCGGCGAACCGCTCCGCCCTTCCCGAGCTCGGTCCGTCGACGGGCGCCACGACCCTCGCCGACGACGTCGATGCGGTGTGGGGCGGTCAGGAGGAGCGCCTCCTCGCGATCCGCGACCAGATGCCCGCCGAGCTCGCGCGGGTGACCGACGACCCCCTGCAGGCGGTCATCGCCGGACCGAACTCCGCGAAGCCCGACGGCGCGGGCCCCGGCTCGACCGACTACGTGCTCTACGCCGGCTTCGACCCCCGGCTCGACGAGCACATCGAGCTGACCGCCGGCGCCTGGCCGACCGCGCTCGACGCGCCCGAGCCGGTCGAACCGACCGAGAGCGATCCGGGCGTGCCGGCCGTCTACGAGGAGCCGGCCGGGCCGGCCCCGAGCGCCGAGCCGCTCGAGTTCGTGGCCTCCGAGGCGTTCGCGCGCGAGATGCACTGGGAGATCGGCCAGGAGCGAGGCATCCCGCTCGGCGCCGACTCGCAGCGGGTCGTCCTCGTCGGCACCTTCGCGGCGAAGGACCCCGACGACGGGTTCTGGACCCACCTGCCCGTGCCGCTCGAACCCTCGGTCGCCTTCACGGCCGACGGCACCCTGCGCATCACCGGTCTCGGCTTCGCGCACCCGAACTCGTGGGCGGCGCTCGAGCGGTCGCAGCTGCCGACCACCCTCGAGATGTGGTTCCCGGTCGCCGACGATCGCATCCGGGCCGACCGCTCGGCCGAGCTCCGCAGCGACCTCGACGAGTTCACGAGCGTGGGCTACCCGGTCGGCTCCGGCGAGTGGGAGTACTACTTCTCGACGATCGGGGTCGTCGGGTTCTCGAGCGGGCTCGGCGACGCCCTCGCGACGGCCGCGACGGCGGCCGGAGCGAGCGACACGGTGCTCGCGACCGTCGCCTCTGGCCCCATCGGCGTGATGGTCGCGGTGCTCGTGCTCGGCGCGCGGGTCGTGTTCGAACGGCGCAGGCAGGGGCTCGAGCTGGCCGCGGCGCGCGGCGCGTCGACCGGGCAGCTCCGTGGCATCCTCGCCGTGGAGGGCGCCGTCATCGGCGTGCCCGCCGCCGCGCTCGGCGCCGTGCTCGGCACCCTCGCCGTGCCCGCCGACGGCGGCTCGGCCGGCCTCGTGATCGCCGCGCTCTTCGCCCTGACCCCGGCCGCGCTCCTCGTGAGCTCGGCGCCCGCGCTGAGCCCGCTGCGCCGCGCCCGCGCCGACTTCGCCGCTCGCGGCGGCGGGCGTCTCAGGTGGATCCTCGAGGCTCTCGTCGCGATCGTCGCCGTCGCGGCGGTCGTGCTCCTCCTCCGGCGCGGCCTCGCGACCTCGGCGGCCGACGTCGGCGTCGATCCGCTGCTCGCGGCGGTGCCGCTGCTGCTCGCCGTCCTCACGTGCCTCATCGTGCTGCGGCTCTACCCGATCCCGCTCGCCGCGATCGTGCGCGCCGCCTCGCGCGGCCGAGGGCTCGTGGCGTTCCTCGGCTCGGCCCGGGCGCTCCGCGACCCCTCCGCGGGCGTCGTGCCCGTGCTCACCGTGGTCGTGGGCGTCTCGATCGCGATGTTCTCCGCCGTGCTGCTCGGCACCGTGCAGACCGGCGTCGACGACGCCGCCGACGCGCGGGTCGGCGCCGACGCCGCCGTGGCGGGCACCCCCTTCACGCTCGAGCAGCAGGAGGCGTTCGCGGCGGTGCCCGGGGTCGAGGCGATCGCGCCGGTGTACGCGACGGACTCGATCCAGGTCGGCATCGACGGGCGGCTGCGCACGACGACGCTGATCGTCGTCGACGCCGACGAGATGCGCGCCGTGCAGGCCGGGCGCTCTGGCGCGACCCCGCTGCCCGACGAGCTGTCGGAGACGGGTGCCGACGCCGTCCCCGTCGTCATCTCGAAGGTCATCGCCGACTCCATCGAGGGTGCGGAGGACGTCGAGCTCGACCGGGACGCGTTCGAGGTCGTCGGCGTCGTCGACGGGCGCACCGCCTACTGGCCGCGCACCAGCTGGGTGCTCATGGACCGCGACAACGCCGACGGCTTCGTCGGCACCTTCGTGCCCGATCGCGTGCTCGTGCGGTTCGAGCCCGGCGCCGATGCGGCTGCCGTGACCGCCGCGCTCGGCGAGATCGCCGGCGAGGACGCCACCGTGACGACGCCGACGATGCTCCGCGACGAACTCGCGTCGACCTCGGTGACGCAGGGGCTCGTGGTCTCGCTCGTCGGCGCCATCGTGCTGTCGAGCCTGCTGACGGCCCTCGCGATCGTGCTCACGCTCGTGGTCGGGCGGCCCGCCCGGGAACGGCTGCTCCCGCTGCTCACGACGCTCGGCCTGCGCCGTCGCGGTGAGCGCGCGCTCGTCGCGTGGGAGGTCTGCCCGGTCGTCGTCGTGGCGCTCGTCGCCGGAGCGCTGCTCGGCGTCGTGCTGCCCTTCGTGGTGTTGCAGGGCATCGACCTGCGCGCCTTCACCGGGGCGGACCAGCAGCCCGGGGTCGTGTTCGACCCGTGGCTGATCGGCGCGGTGCTCGTGGGCTCCGTGGTCGTCACCGGTCTCGCGGTGCTGCTGGCGTCGCGCGTCGGCGGCGAGGCGAGCGCGGCACGCGCCATGCGCAAGGAAGAGGAGGGCTGACCCATGCCGATCGACCAGGAACCGCACATCCTGTGCACCGACCTCGTGCGCATCTTCACCGCCGACGGCGTCGAGGTGCAGGCCCTGCAGGGGCTGAACCTGCGGGTCGAGTCGGGCGAGATGGTCGCCGTCGTGGGTGCCTCGGGCTCGGGCAAGTCGACCCTGCTGACGATCCTCTCCGGGCTCGACACCGCCACCGCCGGTGTCGCCCGGGTCGCGGGCCACGACCTGCTCACGATGGGCTCGCGCGAACGCGTCGCCTACCGCCGGCGCACCGTCGGCTTCGTCTGGCAGCAGACCTCCCGCAACCTCCTCCCCTACCTCACGGCAGCCGAGAACGTCGCGCTCGCGATGAACGTCGCCCGCACGCGCCGCGGGGCCGAACGCGCCCGCCGCGTCGACGAACTGCTCGAGCTGCTCGAGGTCGGCGCCGAACGCGACCGCCGGCCCGGCGAGCTCTCGGGCGGTCAGCAGCAGCGGGTCGCGATCGCCGTCGCGCTCGCGAACGACCCCCTGGTGCTGCTCGCCGACGAGCCGACCGGCGAGCTCGACGAAGCCATGTCCGCGGCCGTGCTCGAGGCGATGCGGAGCGTCAACGAGGAGCTCGGCGTCACCACGCTCATCGTCACGCACGACCCGACCGTGTCGGGTCACGTCCGGCGCACCGTGCAGATCCGCGACGGCCGCACCTCGACCGAGGTGCTGCGCTCGACGCGCGTCGACGAGCACGGCGAGGAGCAGCACGTCGCCGAGGAGTTCGCGGTGCTCGACCGCGTCGGGCGGCTCCAGCTGCCGCAGGACTTCATGCACAGCCTCGAGCTGCGCGATCGCGTGCGACTCGCGCTCGAGAGCGATCACGTCGGCGTCTGGCCCGGTCATGAGCGACGGCCGGAGACCCCCGCGCCTGCGCCGACCGCGACGCCCGGCGGGGAACCCGCCGCTCCCGGCGCCCGGGCGCACGGGCGACGGGCGCGGCACGCCGCCGAGCCCGCCACCGGGCCCGCGTCCGAGGCCGAGGCCGAGGCCGAGGCCGAGGCATCCGATCGAACCGAGGAGGAGCGATGAGCGCGCTGCGCGCAGAATCCGTCAGCCGGGTCTTCGAGGGCCGCGGCGGCGCCGTGCACGCGGTCGACGGCGTGTCCCTCGAGGTGCACCCCGGCGAGCTCGTCGTGGTCACCGGCCGCTCGGGCGCCGGCAAGACGACCCTGCTGAACCTGCTCGGCGGGCTCGACCGCCCGACCTCGGGCACGGTGCGGCTCGGCGACGACGACCTGTCGAAGCTCGGCGAGGAGGCGCTCGCCGCCGTGCGGCGCGACCGGGTCGGCTACGTGTTCCAGTCGTTCGGGCTCATCCCCGTGCTGTCGGCCGCGGAGAACGTCGAGGTGCCGCTGCGGCTCCAGCGCACGCCGCCCGCCGAACGCTCCGCACGCGTCGCCGAGGCGCTCGAGCTCGTCGGGCTCGGCGGCCATGCCGCCCAGCGGCCGTACGAGTTGTCCGGCGGCCAGCAGCAGCGCGTCGGCATCGCGCGTGCGCTCGCGGCGCGTCCGCAACTGCTCCTCGCCGACGAGCCCACCGGCCAGCTCGACAGCGGCACGGCGAGCACCGTCATGGATCTCATCGGCGATCTCGTGCACGCCCGGGGCGTCGCCGCCGTCGTCACCACGCACGACGCGGCGCTCGTCAGTCGCGCCGATCGCGTGATCGAGCTGCACGACGGGCGCGCCGTCGGCTGAACCCCGCCTGCTGCTCGTGCAGGAGAATGGTCGACATCCCCGCGGTGGGGCAGGCATCGGGCCCATTCTCCTGCAGGAGCAGCGCGCGCAGCGCACGCAGCGCACGCAGCGCACGGCGAGGCCCGGATCGCGGCGTCAGCGCACCCGCACCGACAGGCAGGTCACGCAGCCCTCGAGCTTCTCGAACTCGCTGATGTCGACGGTCACGACCCGGTAGCCGAGCCCGGCGAGCATCGCCGCGGTCCGCGGGGCCGACGCCGACATGAGCAGCGACGTCGCCGACAGCGCGACGACCGCGACGCCCTCGGGCTCGGGCACCGGCAGGAACCGCGGGAACAGCTCGGTCACGTCGAGGAGCGCCGGGTCGCCGATCACGGTGCCGTCGGGCAGAGCCGTCGCGGCGCTCTTGAGGTGGAGGGCCTTCGACATCGGCACGCCGACGACGGTGTAGCCGTGCGGTGCGAGGAGCCCGCGGAGCTGACGGATGCCCTCGGCGTTCGTGCGCGAGGAGGCGCCGACGTAGACGACGTCGCCGACCTTCAGCACGTCTCCGCCGTCGAGGGTGCCCGGAGCCTCGATGCGCGCGACGCTCACGCGCGAGATCGAGCGCACCGCCCGCTCCACGGCCTCGACCTCGGGGCGGCGCGACTCAGCACCGGGCAAGGTGATCAGGGCGAGGTCGTCGAACATCACGACCGTGTCCTCGACGAAGACCGAGTCGGCCAGCTCGGGCGCGGCGTCGACCTCGACGGTCTCCCATCCCTCGGCGACGAGGGCGGCGCAGTAGTTGTCCCACTGCTCGTCGGCGAGCGACTGGTCGACGGGACGGCGCTCGACGTGGGTCAGCTCGGCCTCGTCGAGGTTCGACGCGGGGATGCGCACCAGCGCGATCCGCCGCGGCTCGCGCACGGGCGCGTAGCTCAGCACGCCGTGGACGACGCGGGGCGCGAGCAGCACCTGGCCGAGCACGACGGCGATCACGAAGATCAGGTTGAGGCTCACGAGCGAGCCGATGACGAAGAGGAACGCCTGCGGCCCGAACGGCGAACGCGCGGTCAGGGCGACCATGATCGTCGTCGCGATGAGGGCCGCGAGGCAGGCCGAGGTGATGCCCGTGATCAGGGCGAGGAACCACGCGCGCGTGGCGCCGAGCGCGTTCGCGATCGAGAGCAGCGCCCAGGCGAAGAACGCCGCGAGGGCGAAGTGGCCGAACACCTGCGCGAAGACGGTCGGCGACTGGCCGTTGCCGATGAAGAACGCGAGCACCGCGACGCTCATCGCGATGATCGCGACGACGGCGGCGGAGACGAGGGCCGCCGCCGTCCGGCGCCCGCGGGTCGCGGCGGGCGTGAAGCGAGCCGCGAGGCGGGTTGCGGGCAGGGGGGAAGCCGGCGGGACGGGGGAGGTCATGGCACGAGCCTAGCGGCGCGGGCGGGCGCCGCCTCGCGGTCGACGGCTCGGGGCGACGGCCGAACGCCTGCGGAACGCCCGTCCGGTGGGCACGCCGTGGCATGCCCACCGGAGGCGATCAGCGACCGGCGTCGAGGCGGGCGCGGGCGAGCCGCTCGGCGGCGTCGAGCGTCGTCGACCCGGTCGACACGGCGTCCTGCAGCACATCGGCGACGACGTCGCCGATGCCGGCGATGCGCGCGTCGAGGGCGGCCTGGTCGGCGCCGGGCTGGCCGGCGACGTCGAGGTAGATCACACCGCCGGCGTTGACGACGAAGTCGGGCGCCCAGACGATGCCGCGATCGCGCAGCAGCTCGGCCACGTCGCGCGAGGCGAGCTGGTTGTTCGCGGCGCCGACGACGGCGGCGACGCGCAGCTCGCCGACGACCTCGGGCGTGAGCACGCCGCCGAGCCCGCAGGGCACGAAGACGTCGGCCTCGACGCGGTGCGCCTCGGCGGGGTCGACCCATGCGGCACCGAGCTCGTCGGCGAGCGCACGCTTCGACTCCGCGACATCCGTCACGGTCAGGCGCGCGCCCGCGGCCGCGAGGCTGCGCGCGAGGCGGCCGCCCACCTGGCCGAGACCCGAGATGACGAAGTGGCGGCCGGCGGCGTCCTTCGAACCGAACACGTGGCCGAGCGTCGCGAGGATCGAGGCGTGCACGCCGGCCGCGGTCGCGTCGGCGGGCTCGCCGACGCCGCCCTGCTCGGGCGGCAGTCCGCAGACGTGCTCGGTGCGCTCGTGCACGACGGCCATGAGCTCGGCGCTCGTGCCGACGTCTTCGGCGGTCATGTACGCACCGCCGAGCGACTCGACGGCGTCGCCGAGGTCGAGCATCGCGTCGCGGCGCTGCACCTCGTCGAGCACGACGCCCGAGGGCACGACGACGACCGACTTGCCGCCGCCGCGCATGAGGCCAGCTGCGGCGTTCTTCATCGTCATCGCCTGAGAGAGGCGGAGCGCGTCGGCGAGGCCGTCGGTCCAGTGCCCGTAGTTCCAGACTCGGGCACCGCCGAGCGCCTGGCCGAGGCGCGTGGAGTGCACGGCGACGATGACGGTGAGCCCCGAGCGGGGACCGCGGGTGATGAGCACCCGTTCGTGGTCGGGGGCGTCGCTCGGCAGGGTGGCGCTGACCTCGGCGGCTCGCGCCGGGGCGTGGGTGATCGACATCGATCGTTCTCCTCGAATCATCCGCTTCGTGGGCGGAACCTGGCCCGCGCGTGGTGTGCGCAGGGTCGATTCAAGGGTACCGCCGGGCGGATGCCGCGGGGCGCATGCCGTGCACCCCGCGGAACCCGGCCGATCAGTGGAAGAAGTGCCGCTCGCCCGTGAAGTACATCGTGACGCCGGCCGCCGCGGCGGCGGCGACGACCTCGTCGTCGCGCACCGAACCGCCCGGCTGCACGACGGCCTTCACGCCTGCGTCGAGCAGGATCTGCAGCCCGTCGGCGAACGGGAAGAACGCGTCGGACGCCGCGACCGAACCGGCGGCGCGGTCGCCGGCCCGCTCGACCGCGAGCTTGCACGAGTCGACGCGGTTGACCTGCCCCATGCCGACGCCGACCGAGGCGCCGCCCGAGGCGAGCAGGATCGCGTTCGACTTCACCGCGCGGCACGCGCGCCAGGCGAACTCGAGGTCGGCGAGGGTCTCGGCGTCGGCCGCCTCGCCCGCGGCCAGCGTCCACTCGGAGGCCGCGGCGAAGTGCCGGTCGGCCTGCTGCAGCAGGACGCCGCCCGAGATCTGCTTGAGCTCGACCGCGGTGGGCGCGAAGCCCTCGGGCAGGGTGAGCAGGCGGATGTTCTTCTTCTGCGTGAGGAGCTCGATCGCCTCGGCCTCGAACGCCGGCGCCACGAGCACCTCGGTGAAGATGCCGGCGACCGTCTCGGCCATCTCACGGGTGACGACGCGGTTCGCCGCGATCACGCCGCCGAACGCCGAGACCGGGTCGCACTCGTGCGCGCGGCGGTGGGCGTCGGCGATCGTGTCGGCCGCGCCGGCCGCGGCCACGGCGATGCCGCACGGGTTGGCGTGCTTGATGATCGCCACGGCGGGCTCGTCGAAGTCGAAGGCGGCCCGCACCGCGGCATCCGCGTCGACGTAGTTGTTGTAGCTCATCTCCTTGCCGTGCAGCTGCACCGCCTGGGCGATGCCCGGCCGCCCGCCCTGCGAGGAGTAGATCGCCGCCTGCTGGTGCGAGTTCTCCCCGTAGCGGAGGTCGGCGTCCTTCGTCCAGGTGCCGCCGACCCACGCCGGGAACGGCGAGACCTCTGCCGCCTGGTCGGGGGCGACGACGCTGCCGATCCACGAGGCGACCGCGACATCGTACGAGGCGGTGTGCCGGAACGCCTCGCGGGCGAGCTCGCGCCGCTGCGCGAGGGTGGTGCCGCCCGCGGCGAGCGCGGCCACGACCTCGTCGTAGCGCTCGGGCGAGACCACGACCGCGACGTTCGCGTGGTTCTTCGCGGAGGCGCGCACCATCGCGGGCCCGCCGATGTCGATCTGCTCGACCACGGCGTCGGGCTCGGCACCCGAGGCCGCCGTCTCGACGAAGGGGTAGAGGTTCACGACGACGAGCTCGTAGGGCGCGATGCCGAGGCCGGCGAGCTCCTGCTCGTGCGACTCGAGGCGCAGGTCGGCGAGCAGGCCGGAGTGCACGGCCGGGTGCAGCGTGCGCACGCGGCCGTCGAGGTGCTCGGGGTAGCCCGTGACCTCGGCGATCTGCGTGACCGGCAGGCCGGCGTCGGCGATCGCCTTCGAGGTGCCGCCGGTCGAGACGATCTCGACGCCGGCGCCGACGAGTGCGGTCGCGAGTTCGACGAGGCCGCGCTTGTCGCTCACGGCGATGAGCGCGCGACGCACGGGCACGAGGTCGCGTTCGCGGTAGAGGCTGGGGTCGATGGCGTGGCCGCTCATGATCGTGCGAGGTCCTTCAGGTCGAGGTGCGAATTGGCGATGTCGAGCACGGCCTGGATGAGGAGGCGCCGCTCGACGGGCTTGATGCGGTCGTGCAGGGTCGACTCGGTGTCGCCCGGCAGCACGGGGATGCGCTCCTGCGCGATGATCGGGCCGCCGTCGACGGAGTTGTCGACGACGATCAGGCTCGCGCCCGTCTGCGCGACGCCCGCGGCGAGCGCGTCGCGCACGCCGTGCGCGCCCGGGAACTCGGGCAGGTACGCCGGGTGCGTGTTGATGAGCTGCGGCGAGAAGGCGTCGACGACCGTGGGCGGCACGAGCCGCATGAGCCCCGAGAGCACGACGAGGTCGGGCTCCCAGCGGCGTACGGCCTCGATCAGCGCGGCGCCCCACGCGTCGCGGTCGGGGTAGGCGGTGTAGGGCACGGTGAAGGTCGGCACTCCGAACTCCTCGCCGAGCACGAGACCGGATGCCTCGCGGTCGGCGCCGATCGCGACGACGCGGGCCGGGAACTCTGCGTCCTCGGCGGCTTCGAGCAGGGCCCGGAGGTTGGAGCCTCCGCCGGAGATGAGGACGACGAGCTTCAGCACCCCTCGAGCCTACCGGCCGCCGGAGGCGGCCACGACGGCGCCGGACGCCGCCTAGCGGCCCGAGTACTCGGGAGCGCGCTCGCGGAGGCGCACCCATGCCGCCACGCCGCCCGCGACGGCGCCCACACCGACCGTCACGGCGGCGACGAGGCCGACGGCCCACGGGTCGGGGCCCACGACGGCCAGTCGGCCGGGACCGGCCGCGCCGCCCGACCACCAGGCGAGGAGCGCCATCACGATGCCGGCGACGGCGCCCGACCCCACGCCGACGGCAACCGGGTACCACCACGGCTCCGAGCCGACGTCGCCGCGGGCATCGGTGCTCACCAGGGTCGCGGCGTCGCGCCCGAGCACGAACCACGCGCCCGCGAAGCCGAGCACCACAGGGACGAGGAGCCAGAGCACCCCGAGCACGGGGGCGTCGCCCGGCAGGGCCCCGAGCAGCGGGACGCCGGGGATCGGCCCGAGCACCGTGCCGCCCGGCGCGACGGTCGTGCCCGCGCCGATCGCGAAGCCGGGGCCGAGCAGCCACGCCGCAGCCCAGATCACGAAGTTCGGGATGAACGCGAGCTCGACGACGGTGAGCAGGATGCCGCCGTCGACGCCGGCGCCGAGCGACTGGCCGAGGCCCGCGATGGTCGCGTAGTCGACGGCGATGAGCGAGGCAACGAGCACCGCCGCGACGCCGAGCACGCCGAAGGCGGCCGCGCCGCCGATGCGCGCCGCCCGTCGCACGGCGTCGACCCAGGCCGGCGGGAGGTCGTCGAGGCGCTCGCGCACCCAGCCGCCGGCGAGGTCGCCGAGGTTCGCCTCGCGCAGCGTCTCGAGCACGGCGCCGATGACGACGCCGAGGGCCATCACGAAGGCGGGGAGCACGATCGCCTGCCAGAACGAGGCCCGCGCCGCCTCGGATCCGGCGGCGAGCCCGAGCACCGCGCCGATGAGCGCGTAGACCGCGATCGCCGAGACCGACCCGGTGATCGAGTGCCCGGCGGCGGCCGAGCGGCGGCCGATGCGGCGGCCGACGGCGACTGAGGCGAGCGCGAAGCCGAGCAGCGCGATCGTGATCGGGAACGGATCGCCCGCACCCGGGAGCGCCATGCGCGCCGCGGTGACGGGGTCGAGCTGGAGCACGAGGTCGACGCCGTGGCCGAGCAGCCAGAGATCGGCCGCGGCCCGGAAGAACGCGGCGGCATCGACCGCGAGGCCGAAGTGCACCGCCCAGACGATGAGCAGCGGCACGAGCACGACGCCGAGACCGATGAGCGCGGAGACGGCGGCTTCGAGGGCGGCCAGCAGGGCGATCGTCGTACGTCTCATGACCTCGCCGAGCCTAGCGGAACCCGGCGCCGAAGCCGCCCGCCACGGCGACGGGCGGTCAGTTGGTGCGGCCCGACACGCGGTCGCCCGTCACGAGCGCCCCTCGGCCATGAGCGCTTCGTCCGACTCCTCATCGTCGGCGCGCGCCGAATCCGCGTCGCCATCCCCGATCTCGGCGGTCTCACCGGTCTCGCCCGTATCGGCCACCGGAACGGTCGCATCCGCGGCCTCGGGCTCGTCGACCGGTCGACGCAGGATCTCGAGGACGAGGAGCGCGAGGAGCGCGAGGAGCACGGTCGTCACGACCGTCGCCGTGGTCACGGGGCGGTTGAACAGGATGACCGCCGCGGCGATCAGCGCGATCGCCCCGGCGATCAGCCCGTGGGAGCGGTCGAGCGCACGGCCGAACGCCCCGGTCGAGAGCCCGTGCCGGTCGCCCGCTCGGCGGAGCGCCGCGAAGCCGCTGCCGGCGAAGCCGCGGAGCGAGCGCGCCGGCGCCCAGGGGCCGGCGAGCCACGCGATCAGCGCGGCGAACAGGCCGAGCACGAGCAGTGCCACGGTCGTCGAGCGCATCAGCTCGGTGAGCTGCGCGTAGATCGCCTCGGCGGCATCGCCCGGAATGGGGCTCGGGCTGACGGTCGCGATGAAGACGACCTTGCCGATCTCGAAGCCCGCCGCGAGGAGGGCCATCACGAGGGCGAAGCCGCCGGCCGTCCAGACGAATGCCGTCGAGCGTCGCTTCGCGACGAGGACGCCCGCGACGAGGAAGGCGAGCGCCACCCACGGCAGCCAGGTGCCGATGCCGACCGCGACCGCGTACAGCGTGGTGACCAGCGCGAGGGCGTCGCCCTGGGCGATGACGATGCTCTGCTCGACCACGGGGATCGCGTCGGCGAACCCGACGCCGCGGTCGGAGAGCCGCTGCTTCACCGCCTCGATGATCGGCCCGATCTGCACCGCCAGCGTGCCGTCGCCGCCGACCTCGAGCATCGCGTCGGGGTCGCCCTGCATCGCCGCGATGAACTGCGTATGGCTCGTCTGGAGCGCCGTGCGCCAGATGTCGGCGAACGCGTCGGAGGCGACGAGCCGGTTGACCACGTCGGCGACGAGCGACTGCAGGCCCTGGGTCGCGGGCGCCTCGAGGAGGCCGAGTGCCGCCTCCGCGCGGGGCGGCAGGTCGAGGGCGCGGATGCCGTCGAACAGGTCGGCGGTCAGCTGCGGGATGTCGACCTCGCGTTCGATGGCCGCGGTCACCTGGTCGGCGACGAACTCCTGCACCTCGGGGTCTTCGGCGAGGGGCGCGAAGGTCTGCACGAACCGGTCGGTGTCGACGAGCTCGAGCCGGGCCCACCCCGCGACGACCGCGACAGGCGCGAGCAGCAGCCCGATCACGACGAGCAGCACCGCGGCGACGGTGCGGCCGCGCCCGCGACCGCGCGGCTTCTCGACGACGACGGCGTCCGGCGTGCCGGGCACCTCGATCGTCTCGGCGGTCCGCAGTCGTGCGTTCTCGGCCTCGAGCTCGGCGATCCGCGCTTCGAGGTCGGCATTCGTCATCTTCGGCATCGTGGCCCCCCTTGGCATGACGATAGCGGTTCGGGGCCCGCCCGCGCATCAGTGGATGAAGGCCTTCAACACGATCATGACGAGGCCGAACGCCGCCGTGGTGAGCGCGCCGAGGAGCTGCATGTGCAGCGGCGCACCCCGCCGGCGGTACGCGACGAATCCGAGCACGGCGAGCACCAGGACGCCCGCCCAGAGCGCCAACCAGATCGTGAGCGCGTCAGGCACCACCCGCAGGGCGCCGAGCAGGAGGATCAACGACGGCAGCGTCGCCGAGGCGAGCAGGCCCAGCGAGTGGTTCAGCGCCGCATCGAACGCCTGCCGCAGCGGCATCACGTTGTCGATCGCGAGGCCGTGCCGGGAGACGGTGCCGGCGTAGACGTGGGCGGCCCAGAACACGACGACGGTGGTCGCCACGATCCAGAAGACCTGCCACGAGGTCGAGCCGTGGGTGCCGGCCACCACGATCATGCCCGAGACGAGGACGACGCCGTAGACCGACTCCTCGGTCACGAAGGCGGTTCTGACGAGATGGTCCCGCAGCTCGGCGGGTTTCCTGCGGGCCGACCGATCGCGCGGGGCATCCGATTCTTCGATGCTCATGCCGTCACTCTCTCACGCCGACGCCGCCGTGACCCCCGTTCTGGGTTATGAGAAATACTCAGATACTCTGTCGGGGCGGTGCCCATCGGAGTAGCGTGCGTGGTGAAAACCTGAGACTCCCCCCGGGTCTGATGCATCCCGCCCCGCCTCACCCACGGCGGCGGGAGACGACCGTCACCCGCACGCCCTGCCACGCCCGCGCACTGCCGCCCCCAACACATCGCTCCCGCCGGGACCGTCCGGTCCGCCCGGCCCGGACGACGTTGCGCAATCCCTGGAGGCGACGATGCCCATGCGCACCCAACCCGAGTCCTGTCCCACCCCGCCCCCACAGCGTCGACGGAGATCTCCGCTGATCGCCGTGGCCGCTGCGGCAGGGCTCGTCATCAGCGGCCTCGCGGTCGCCCCGGCCTATGCGAGCCATGTCCCGTTCGGCACGAGCACGTTCGAGATCGACACCAATGCGAACCTCGTCGTCGACCATACGGGGAACCTCGACTGGGCAGCCGTCACCGAGGAGCGGACGACCGATATCGCCAACCCGAAGACCGACAACTCGTTCGGCCAAGGAACGAAGGAAGACACCGAGATTCCCTCGGTCGTGACCGGCAGCATCCCGCCGAACAAGAGCGACCTCAAGAACTTCGGGTTCTACCTCGAGACGACCGCTGGCGGACACCAGTACCTGCACCTGTTCTGGCATCGCGTCCAGGATCCGACCGGCACGACGAACATGGACTTCGAGTTCAACCAGTCAGGCGAGGACTCGGGCAACGGCGTCACACCGGAACGGACCCACGGCGACGTGCTGATCCAGTACGACCTGTCGAACGGCGGCGTCAACCCCCAGCTCTCGGTGTCGAGATGGCTCACCGCGTTCGAAGCGTCGCCGCTCAACGCCTGCGAGGCGGGGAGCCTTCCGTGCTGGTCGACGAAGGTCAACTTCACCGCACAGGGACTCGCGACCGGGTCGATCAACACCTCCGCGATCACGAGCGGCAACGCCGACGGGCTCGGCTCGATCTCGGCACGCACCTTCGGGGAGGCGACGCTCGACTTCACGGCGCTCGCCAGCACCCTCGACGAGTGCGCGACGTTCGGCAGCGCGTACCTGAAGAGCCGGTCCTCCGACGCCTTCACCGCCGCGCTGAAGGACTTCATCGCCCCGATCGACACCAACTTCCCGACCTGTGGCGGCGTCATCATCAGGAAGCAGACCGACCCTGACGGCGCGACGAAGCTCTTCGATTTCACGAAGTCCTTCTCGAGCGATCCGGCTGATGCGAGCTTCCAGCTCGCCGATGGCGAATCGAAGTCGTTCGCGAAGGTGCCGATCGGTGAGACCGGAACGGTGACGGAGACCGCTCCTACCGGCGGCTGGGACTTCGACAGCATCGACTGCAGCGCCAGCACCGACGGAGCGAACTTCCAGATCAGCGGGAGAACGGTCACCTTCGACCTCGAGAGCGCCGACGATACGCTCGACTGCACCTACCACAACAAGGCGCGTGGAACCCTCGTGGTCGAGAAGGTCACTGATGACGGAACGGGCACGTTCGGCTACACGTCGAACACGCTCAGCCCGGCATCGTTCGACCTGACCACCGTCGCTGCAGATACCGCGGTGTCGAAGACCTTCACGAACCTCGTGCCCGGTGCCTTCGACGTGAGCGAGGTCGTCCCTGCGAACTGGCACCTCGTGAGCGCGAACTGCGACGGGGGCTCGCCCTCCGGAACGGGAACGGCTGCCTTGACCGGCATCGACGTCGGCCCGGGTGAGACGGTCACGTGCACCTTCCACAACGCACGCGACGTCGGCGCGATCAAGATCGTGAAGACGCGCAAGCACGCGGCCGCAGGCATCGGAGGGGACCACCCGCACGCGGGCGTCACCTTCACCGTCTTCGGCGGCGAACTGCCCGACGCCGGAACGACCGTCCAGACGAACAGTGAGGGCGTCGCATGCGTCCCTGGCCTGCTCGTGAGCGCGTTGCTCGAAGCGGGTGACGAGTACGTCGTCCACGAGACCGTACCCGCCGGGTACGTACTCGATACGGGCGATCAGGATCAGGTGGCCACGGTCGTCGAGAGCGACTGCGCCGAGAACATCTCGGATGCCGATCTGGTCGCATTCCACAACACGCCGTTGACGAACATCACGGTGAGCGTCAACTCGCAGGTGGATGGCGGCACGTTCTCGAGCGTCGACTGCGAACCCAGCGCCGTCGACCCCGATCTGCCACTCACCAGCGGTGACGGCGACGGGAGCGTGACGCTGCCGAACCTCCTGCCCGGCACCTACGTGTGCACGGTCGTCGTGGACCCGTGATCGGAGGCGCAGCAACGGAAATGAGGTGATCGACGCGACGGGCGCCCCCGATTCAGCCCGTCGTACGCAGAACCCCGCAGGCCGGTGGCCTGCGGGGTTCTGTCGTTCCAACCGGGATGCCCCGGCTGCGGTCTCGTGCTTACGCGCCGAGCGCCGCGTACACCTCGCGGAGGAGCTGCGCCGTCTCGGACGGCGTCTTGCCGACCTTGACGCCGGCGGCCTCGAGGGCCTCCTTCTTCGCCTGGGCGGTGCCGGCCGAGCCGGACACGATCGCGCCGGCGTGGCCCATCGTCTTGCCCTCGGGGGCGGTGAAGCCCGCGACGTAGCCGACGACCGGCTTGGTCACGTTCGCCTTGATGAAGTCGGCAGCGCGCTCCTCGGCGTCGCCGCCGATCTCGCCGATCATGACGATCGCCTTGGTCTCGGGGTCGGCCTCGAAGGCGGCGAGCGCGTCGATGTGCGTGGTGCCGATGATCGGGTCGCCGCCGATGCCGATGGCGGTCGAGAAGCCGAGGTCGCGCAGCTCGTACATCATCTGGTACGTCAGCGTGCCCGACTTCGAGACGAGGCCGATCGGGCCCTTGCCGGTGATGTTCGCCGGGGTGATGCCGACGAGCGACTCACCGGGGCTGATGATGCCGGGGCAGTTCGGGCCGATGATGCGGGTCTTCGCGCCCTTCTCCTTGGCGTAGGCCCAGAACTCGGCCGAGTCCTGCACGGGCACGCCCTCGGTGATGATGACAAGGAGGGGGATCTCGGCGTCGATGGCCTCGACGACCGCGTCCTTCGTGAAGGCCGGGGGCACGAAGGCGATCGAGACGTCGGCACCGGTCTGCGCCATGGCCTCGGCCACGGAGGCGAAGACGGGGAGCTCGACGGGGTTGCCCGAGGCATCCGTGTGCAGCACCGTGGTGCCGGCCTTGCGGGCGTTCACGCCGCCGACCACCTGGGTGCCGGCCGCGAGCATGCGCGCGGTGTGCTTCGAGCCCTCGCCGCCGGTGATGCCCTGGACGATGACCTTGGAGTCCTTGTTGAGGAAGATCGTCATTTCTCGTACGCCCCTTACGCGTTCGCCAGCTCGGCGGCCTTGTCGGCGCCCTGGTCCATGTTCTCGGCGAGGGTGACGAGCGGGTGCGCCGCCTCCTCGAGGATGCGGCGGCCCTCGACGACGTTGTTGCCGTCGAGGCGCACGACGAGGGGCTTGTTCGCGGCCGAGCCGAGCTCGGCGAGCGCGCCCACGATGCCCTTCGCGACCTGGTCGCACGCGGTGATGCCGCCGAAGACGTTGACGAACACGCTCTTGACCTGCGGGTCGCCGAGGATGATGCCGAGTCCGTTGGCCATGACCTCCGCCGAGGCGCCGCCGCCGATGTCGAGGAAGTTCGCGGGCTTCACGCCGCCGTGGTTCTCGCCCGCGTAGGCGACGACGTCGAGCGTCGACATGACGAGGCCCGCGCCGTTGCCGATGATGCCGACCTCGCCGTCGAGCTTGACGTAGTTGAGGTCGAGCGCCTTCGCGGCGGCCTCGAGCGGGTCGGCCGCGGCCTTGTCTTCGAGCAGCGCGTGGTTCTGGTGACGGAACTCGGCGTTCTCGTCGAGCGTGACCTTGCCGTCGAGGGCGATGACGTTGCCGTCCTCGTCGAGGATGAGCGGGTTGACCTCGACGAGCGTCGCGTCCTCCTTGTCGTAGACCTCGTAGAGCTTCACGAAGACCTCGGCGACCTTGTCGACGAGCTCGGCCGGGAAGTTCGCGGCGACCGCGATCTCCTTCGCCTTGTCGAGCGTGACGCCGGCGATGGGGTCGACCTCGATACGCGCGAGCGCCTCGGGCTTCTCGACGGCGAGCTGCTCGATCTCCATGCCGCCCTCGACGCTCGTGAGCGAGAGGTACGAGCGGTTGGCGCGGTCGAGCAGCACCGAGAAGTAGAACTCCTGCGCGATGCGGGCGCCGCCGGCGACCATGACGCGCTTGACGACGTGGCCCTTGATGTCGAGGCCGAGGATCGCCT
The DNA here is from genome assembly GCF_042884835.1 of Agromyces sp. NPDC058104. Classification (NCBI taxonomy): domain Bacteria; kingdom Bacillati; phylum Actinomycetota; class Actinomycetes; order Micrococcales; family Microbacteriaceae; genus Agromyces; species Agromyces sp. NPDC058104. The sequence goes on from NZ_JBHVTD010000001.1 coordinate 556,530, forward strand.
TCGCGGCCTCGTATGCCTCATCGGGGGTCTTCGCCACCTTGACGCCGCCGGCCTTGCCGCGGCCGCCCGTCTTCACCTGGGCCTTGACCACGACGACGCCGCCGAGCTTCTCGGCCGCGGCACGCACCTCGTCGGGGGTGTCGGCGACGATGCCCGGGAGCACCGGGACCCCGTACTGCTCGAACAGGTCTCTGGCCTGGTACTCGTAAAGATCCACGCTCTACTTCCAATCGGTCCGCACGCGCGGTCGCGCACAGGGGCTGGTGGGTTTCGGCCCGGAGGGCGACGAAAAACATCTCGACGTCAAGATAAGTGGGCCACCCTCCATGCTACTCCCCGTGCAGCGGGGCCGAGAATCGGGCGGATGCCGCGGTGTCCGGCCGGCCGGACGGCAATCCCCTGTGCACTCCGGCGGCATCGCGCGAGACTGGCCGGATGCTCTCCACGCGCGAACGTGCACAGCCGCCCGAGGTGCGGATCGGCATCTCCGGCTGGGTGTATCCGCGATGGCGGCGCGCCTTCTATCCGCCGGGCCTCCGCCATGCGGACGAGCTCCCGTACGCCGCGGCCCGCATGACGGCGATCGAGCTCAACGGATCGTTCTACTCGCTCCAGCGGCCGAGCAGCTGGGCGCGCTGGCGGGCATCGGTCCCCGACGGCTTCATCTTCGCCGTGAAGGGCCCGCGCTTCATCACCCACATCAAGCGGTTGCGCGAGTTCGACGCTCCGCTCGCGAACTTCTTCGCCTCGGGCGTGCTCGACCTCGGCCCGAAGCTCGGCCCGGTCCTCTGGCAGCTCCCGCCGACCTTCCCGTACGACAGTGCGCTGCTCGACCGCTTCATCGGTGCGCTCCCGGCCTCGCGCGCGCAGGCTGCGCGCCTCGCCGCCCGGCATGACGAGCGGATGCGCGGCCGCGCCTCCTTCTCGGTCGGCGACGACGCCCCGATCCGGCACGCGATCGAGGTGCGACATCCCTCGTTCGAGGCGACGATCGACGAATGGGCCGACCTCCTCGCCGCACGCGGGGTGGCAAGCGTCGTCGCCGACACTGCAGGCCGGTACCCGCGCATCGATCGCGTGACCGCGGACTTCGCGTACGCCCGCCTGCACGGCGAGGAGGAGCTCTACGCCTCCGGCTACGACGCCGAGTCGCTCGACCGGTGGGCGGAGTGGGCACGCGGGCACCTCTCCACCGGCCGCGACGCCTACCTGTTCTTCGACAACGACGCCAAGGTGCGCGCACCGTTCGACGCGATGGCCCTGATCGAGCGACTCCCCCGCCCCGGCTGAGGCGAGCCTCGCCATGCTGGCGCGCCGCATGCACGGCTGCGAGACTGCCGACATGACGGATGCCACGACCGAACCGGTGCACGGCGCAGACCCCCACGACGCCAAGGTGCACGAGAAGCTCAACTGGCTGCGCGCGGGGGTGCTCGGTGCGAACGACGGAATCATCTCGGTCGCCGCCCTCGTCGTCGGCGTCGCCGCCGCGACCACCGACCTCGGGGCGATCCTCGTGGCGGGCGTCGCGTCGGTCGTCGCCGGCGCCATCTCGATGGGACTCGGCGAGTACGTCTCGGTGTCGACGCAGCGCGACACCGAGCGTGCGCTCATCGCGAAGGAGACGCGCGAGCTCGCCGAGATGCCCGACCAGGAGCTCGCCGAGCTCGCGGGCATCTACCGCGCGAAGGGCCTGAGCGACGAGACCGCCGACCGGGTCGCGCGCGAACTCACGGCGCACGACGCGCTCGCGGCGCACCTCGAGGCCGAGCTGCACATCTCCGAGGACGACGTCGTGAACCCGTGGCACGCGGCCGGGGCATCCGCCCTGTCGTTCCTCATCGGCGCGGTGCTGCCCATGCTCGCGATCCTGCTGCCGCCGCCCGAGTGGCGCATCGCGACGACCTTCGTCGCCGTCGTGCTGGCACTCGCGATCACCGGGTGGCTGTCGGCGTGGATCGGCGGCGCCCCCCGCGGTCGGGCGGTGCTGCGCGTCGTCGTCGGCGGAGCGCTCGCGCTCGTCGTCACCTGGGCGATCGGTGCGGCGCTCGGCGGGGTGGTCTAGCCCCGATCCAGCACGTCAATCGCGCAGCGGGCCGATGCTCGGGGTCGCCGTCGTCGGAGGCGGCATGGGCACGACCTCGACGAAGCGCCGCGCGGCGAGCACCATGACGACGCCCGCCGCCGCGCCGAGCACGGTCTCGAGCACGCGGTCGCCGATGAGCCCCGCGATCGGCGCCGGCGAGGCGAGATGGGCGACGGTGAGCGCGAGCGGGGTCACGAACACGAGCGCCGTGCCGTAGTGCTTCGTGACGAGCAGTTCGGCGCCGAACTGGCAGACCGCGACGACCACGACGAGCACCCAGACCGACGGCTCGGGCCACAGCACGAGCGCGGTCACGATCACCCCGCCGATCGTGCCGAGCACCCGGTGCACCGCGCGCGAGACGGTGTGCGCGGCGCGTGCCGGCGGGATGACGGCGATCGCGCTGACCACCGCCCAGTACGGATGCCCGATGCCGAGCGCGAGCGCGGCGGCGCCGGCGAGGAGGGCGGCCAGCACGTTCTGCGCGACATTGAGCCAGAGGCGCGGATCGGCGTGTCCTCGACGCCGTGTCGGCGTGCGTCGCGGCAACGACTTGAACGCGCGCTCGGCGCGGCGCCCTGAGAGCCGGCGCAGCAGCCAGCCCGACATCGCGAGCAGCCAGGCGAACGCGGCCGCCGCCCATGCGACGCCCCAGCGCTGCCAGCCGGTGCCGTCGTCGACGGGCTGCGCCGCGCAGACGAGCAGCCCGAACACGGCGAACAGCGGCGTCGACGGAGTCACGCCGAGGAGGTTGAAGGCGACGATCACGACGATGATGACGAGTGCGAGCGCACCGGCCTCGACCACGACCGGCGCGTCGGCGATCGACAGCAGGATGCCGAGTCCGGTCGCGGCGAGCTGGGCCGCCGCGGCCACGCTCACGGTGCGCAGCCGGGTGCGGTAGGGCTCGCTGCGCCCGAAGATGGCGACCATGCCGCCGAACGCGGCGTACGAGGCCAGGTCGACCCGGCCGACGGCCACGAGGATCGCGAGCGGCACCGCCGCCGCGATCGCCGCCCGCAGCGCCACCTCGACGTCGAGCGCGCGCACCGTTCCCGCCCAGCGGACGAGTCGGTCGCGGGCCGCGCTCACAGCTTCTCGATGGGTGCGATCTTGATGAGGAGCTTCTTCTGCCCGGCGCGGTCGAACGACACATGTGCGATGCGCTTCGTGCCCTCGCCGGTGACCTGCGTGACCTTGCCCTCGCCGAAGTCGGCGTGCCGGATGCGGTCTCCGGCCTCGAGGGTGAGGTCGCCGTTGTCGCGCACGGTGCCGGTCACCTTGTTGGCCCACTCCGTCTTCGGCTTCTCGGACCGCGTGACGCTGAAGCGCTCGAGGTCGCGGTCGCGGGTGCCCCACGCGCCGCCCTGCCCGAAGCCGCGTCGGGCGTTGAGCGCACGCGGCTGCGAACCGCCGCGGCTCGTCGCCATGCCGGGCGACTGGCGCCAGTCGATGAGCCCTTCGGGGATCTCCTGCAGGTATCGCGACGGCATCGCCACGGCGACCTCGCCGAACTGGGCGCGGCTCATCGCGAGCGAGAGGTAGAGGCGCTTGCGCGCGCGTGTGATGCCGACGTAGAACAGGCGTCGCTCCTCGGCGGGGCCGCCGGGCTCGGAGGCCGACATCTGGTGCGGGAGCAGCCCCTCTTCGATGCCGGTGAGGAAGACGGCGTGGTACTCGAGCCCCTTCGCGGTGTGCAGCGTCATCAGCGAGACCGTGCCCGAGGCGTCGTCGAGCTCGTCGGCCGCGGCCACGAGCGACACCTGGGTGAGGAAGTCGACGAGCGTCGCGCCGGGGTTCTCGCGATCGAAGTCGCGGGTCTGTGCGACGAGCTCCTCGACGTTCTCGGCGCGGGTCTCGTCTTGCGGGTCGCGGCTGTTGCGCAGCGCGTCGAGCAGCCCCGAGCGCTCCATCAGGAAGACGAGCACCTCGGAGATCTTCGACGCGCCCTCGTTCGTGCCCGCATCGATGCCGGCCTGCGAGGGAACCAGCATCGCGGCGGCCTCGTCGAGCACGTCGGCGAGCGCGGAGATGGCCGCGGTGACCTTCGGCCCGAGCCCGAGCCCGCCGGCCGAGCGCATCGCCTGCCGGAACGTGAGCTCGTTCTGTTCGGCGAACTGCGCGATCGTCGTCTCGGTCGCCGGACCGATGCCGCGCTTCGGCGTGTTCAGGATGCGGCGGAGCGCCAGCTCGTCGAGCGGGTTCGCGACGGCGATGAGGTAGGCCATCGCGTCCTTGATCTCGGCCCGCTCGTAGAACTTCGTGCCGCCGACGACCCGATAGGGCAGCGCCGAGCGCACGAAGATCTCCTCCAGTGCACGGGTCTGCGCGTTGGTGCGGTAGAACACGGCGATGTCGCGGTAGGCGACGCCCGAGCGGTGCAGCGACTCGATCTCGTCGGCGATGAACTGGGCCTCGTCGTGCGCCGTGTACCCGGTGTAGCCGACGATCCGATCGCCGTCGCCGTCGGCCGTCCAGAGCTTCTTGTCTTTTCGGTCGAAGTTGTTCGAGATGACCGCGTTCGCCGCCGACAGGATGTTCTGGGTCGAGCGGTAGTTCTGCTCGAGGAGCACGACTCGCGCGCCGGGGAAGTCGCGCTCGAACTCGACGATGTTGCGGATGTCGGCGCCGCGGAACGCGTAGATCGACTGGTCCGAGTCGCCGACCACCGTCAGCGAGGCGCCCGGGATCGCCCCCGCCGCATCGGTCATGCCGCGCACGAGGATGCCGTGCTCGTCGAGCTCGCGGACGATCGGAGGCTCGACGGGACGGGTGAGCTCGCGGATGAGCGAGTACTGCGCGTGGTTCGTGTCCTGGTACTCGTCGACGAGGATGTGCCGGAACCGACGCTGGTAGAGGGCCGCGACCTTCGGGAAGGCGCGGAACAGGTAGACCGTCTCGGCGATCAGGTCGTCGAAGTCGAGGGCGGATGCCTCGCGCAGGCGCCGCGTGTACTGCCGGAAGATCTCGAGGAACATGACCTCCTGCGGGTCGTTCATGTTCGCATTGCGCGCGTAGGTCTCGACGTCGGCGAGCTCGTTCTTGAGCTTCGAGATCTTCGCCTGCGCGCTCGCGGGCGTGAAGCCCATCGTGTCGGCGTCGAGGCCCTTGATGATGCGCTTCAGGATGGTGCGCTGGTCGGCCGAGTCGTAGATCGTGAACGTCGACGAGAGGCCGAGCGACTCGGCCTCTCGACGCAGGATGCGCACGCACGCGGAGTGGAACGTCGAGATCCACATGCCGGAGGCGCTGTCGCCGAGGAGCGCCTGCACGCGCTCGCGCATCTCGGCGGCGGCCTTGTTCGTGAAGGTGATCGCGAGGATCTGGCTCGGCCAGGCCTCGCGCGTCTCGATGAGGTGCGCGATGCGGTGCGTGAGCACGCGGGTCTTGCCCGAGCCCGCACCCGCGACGATGAGCAGCGCGGGGCCGCGGTACTCGACGGCCTCCTTCTGCTGCGGGTTGAGGCCCTCGGTGAGGGGCGAACCGGCACCGGAGGGGTCGTCGGAGCGTGCCGGGGGCGCCTCGCGCCAGCCGGCCGGGTCGTCGGGGTCGAGGATCAGCGTCATGTCGCCTTCAAGTCTAGGCGCGGCCTCCGACACCCGGCCCTGCACGGCCGCCGGCGCTCAGGCGCGTGCGGCCAGCCAGTCGCCGCGCGCCTCGACGCCGAGGTCGGGGTGGTCGACGAAGACGCCGTCCACCCCGGTCGCGAGGACCTCTCCGAACTCGGCGGCCCAGTCGCCGTAGCCGGCCCGGGAGGTGCCGCGACGGCGCGACGGCGTCAGGAATCGGTTCTCGGGCCGCAGGGTCCACGTGAAGACCTCGAGGCCGGCGGCGTGCGCCGCGGCGACGAGGGCGGCGCCGCGCAACGGCGACCCCGTGGCATCCGGCGAGCGCTTGGGCGTGCCGACGAGCCGAGGGGTGCCGACGCTCACGCCGTCGAAGCGGCCGGCGAGGCCGCGCAGCCCGCGCTCGGTCACGAAGTCGTCGTAGCGCGGCGCGCGGCGCCCCTCCGCCAGCACGAGGTCCCATGGGGATCCCGAGTTCTCGATGAGGAACACCCGGCGCCCCCGGATGCCGCGTTCCCCGAGCCGGTCGAGCAGGGTCGGCTCGAACGCCTCCATGATCAGGCGCTCGTCGCCCGTGCCCCAGCCGGCCGCGGCGAGCTCGGCGGCGAACAGCTCGTCGAGCGGCAGCCCGAGCGCGGCGAAGTGGGCGGCGTGCTTGAACTCGGCGACCATCCGCAGCATCCGCCGCTGCTCGTCGGCCGCCCGGTCGATGAGGGCGAACAGCTCGCGGAGGCGGATGATCGGATAGCGCCCGTCGAAGCTCGCGCTCGCGTGCCTGATCGCGCCCAGCCGTTCGCGGGAGCGCAGGGTCGAGAGCTCGGCCCACGTGAAGTCCTCGGTGAACCAGCCGGTGAGCGGGGTGCCGTCGATCTCGCGGGTCGTGCGGCGACCCGCGAACTCGGGGCGCGTCGCGACATCCGTGGTGCCCGAGATCTCGTTCTCGTGCCGCAGCACGAGCACGCCGTCGCGCGTCGCGACGAGGTCGGGCTCGACGGCGTCGGCGCCGAGCGCGAACGCGAGCTCGTACGCCGAGCGGGTGTGCTCGGGGCGGTATCCCGGTGCGCCGCGGTGGCCGATGACGAGCGGGCGCGGGGCCAGGTCGGGCTGCATGGGCCCAGCGTAGCCAGCGCCGCCGTCGCCGCCGCGGAATTCCGCGAGAACTCACGGCGTTGTCACGGAGTATTCGGGTAGGTTTGTCACTGGCGCGGATGCCGCATCCGGTCGCCGATCCCCCGCATCCGACGACAGCCGAAAGCAGAGGAACCCATGGCTCTCGACAATCCCGCGTTCTCGCGGAACTCCGCCTTCTCGCAGCAGGGAGCCGTGGCCGCAGCGCAAGACATCTCGGCCCAGCAACTGCAGGAGATGTACAACCAGCCCTCGACGCCGCCCGCGGGCGAGACGATGTCGGTGGAGTCGACGATCGGCAAGTCCGTCGCCGGCTTCGGACTGCTGCTCGTCGGCGCCGCGCTCGGCTGGCTCACGGTCGAGAGCGTGCCGTTCCTCTGGATCGGCGCCGGCATCGTCGGCTTCGTGCTCGCCCTCGTCAACACGTTCAAGCGCGAGCCGTCGCCCGCGCTGATCCTCGCCTACGCGGGCGTGCAGGGCGTCTTCGTCGGCGGCATCTCGGCCTGGTACGAGATGATGTACGGCGGCGGCATCGTCGCCCAGGCCGTCATCGCGACGCTCGTCGTCGTGGGCGTCACGCTCGCGCTCTTCGCCTCGGGCAAGATCCGCGCGTCGAAGAAGGCGACGAAGGTCTTCCTCATCGCGATGGTGGGCTACCTCGTGTTCTCGCTCGTCAACTTCGGCATCATGATCTTCGGCGGCGCCGACGGCAACCCGTGGGGCCTGCGTGGCGTCGACTTCTTCGGCACCGGCATCCCGTTCGGCCTCGTCCTCGGCGTCCTCGTCGTGATCATGGCCGCCTACTCGCTCGTGCTCGACTTCGACTTCATCCAGCAGGGCGTGCGCAACCGCGCCCCGAAGAAGTACGAGTGGACCGGCGTGTTCGGCATCATGGTCACCGTGATCTGGCTCTACCTCGAGATCCTGCGGATGCTCGCGATCGCCCGCGACTAGCGATCCTCGCACCCAATCGAACGGCCGCCCTCGGGCGGCCGTTCGTCGTTTCCGGGTGTGCCGGCAGCCGGCCCGGGCGAGTGACGCGCACCGGATGTCGGACCGATGTCCCGACGCGCCGCCGGAACTGGATCGCCGGCGGCGTGTCGCCCGACCCGTCCGACAACTGGCACGGCGAGTCCCGTCACGTCAGCGTCGTCGCCGCGCCTCAGTACCCGAAGAGGACCGCCGCCGCCCTGATCGCGTCGGCCGAGGCGGCGAGCTGCGCCCGCTCGCGCTCCGAGAACGGGGTGCCGTGGATCGGCCGCGCGCCCTCGCCGTCGACGATGCTCGGCAGCGACAGCGCGACCCCCTCGAGCTCGGGGATCTCGGGCCCGTGCACGGTGCTCACCGGCAGCACCGCGTGCTCGTCGCGGAGCACCGCCTCGACGATGCGCGCGCCCGTGAGTCCGATCGCGTAGTTCGTCGCGCCCTTGCCGCGGATCACCGCATAGGCGGCGTCGCGCACCTCGTGGGCGATGGCGTCGAGCTCGCCGGCCGTGAACCGCTCGCCGCCCGTCCAGTCGAGGATGGGCACCGGGCCGATCCGGGCCTCCGACCAGAGCGGGAACTCGGTGTCGCCGTGCTCCCCGACGATGTTGGCGTGCACGCTCGAAGTCGAGACGCCGGCGCGCTCGGCGAGCAGCCAGCGCAGCCGCGAGGTGTCGAGCACCGTGCCCGAACCGAAGACCCGCTCGGGCGGCAGCCCGGTGATGCGCTGGGCGGCCACGGTGAGCACGTCGACCGGGTTCGTCACGAGGACGATCACGGCGCCCGGAGCCCGCTCGACGAGGGTGGGCAGCAGCCGCTCGAGGATCCCGACGTTCGTCGCCGCGAGATCCATGCGGCTCTGGCCGGGCAGCTGCTTCGCGCCGGCGGTGACGACGATGACGTGCGAGCCCTCGACGACCGCCGGATCGGCTCCGCCCGTCACCCGTGAGCGGGTGAACTGGGTGCCGTGGGCGAGGTCGAGCACCTCGGCCTCGACCTTCTCGGCGGCGATGTCGTAGAGCGCGACCTCCGCGGCGGAGTCTCGGATGAGCGCGGCATAGGCGAGGCTCGACCCCACCGCGCCCGCGCCGACGACGGTCAGCTTGCTGTTCTCGACGACACCCATGGGACCATCCTCTCGAACACGGACGCCGGCGGCCACCGACGAGACCTCATCCGTGCGGACCCCGCACCCGCGCCCCGGCGCCCCGGCGCCCCGGCGAGTCGCAGGACCGGACGGGCGACGCGCCGCCCGACCTCCTGGGATCCCCCGTCCCATCCTGCGACCCCGCCACCATGCACTCGCGCCTCGGACGTCCGCAGACGCCGAAGGGCGCCGGCCGCACGGCCGGCGCCCTTCGCGCACGTCAGGAGCGGGTCACTCCCACTCGATGGTCCCCGGCGGCTTCGACGTGACGTCGAGCACGACGCGGTTGACCTCGCGCACCTCGTTGGTGATGCGGTTCGAGATCTTCGCGAGCACGTCGTACGGCAGGCGGGTCCAGTCGGCGGTCATCGCGTCTTCGGAGGAGACGGGACGCAGCACGATCGGGTGACCGTAGGTGCGGCCGTCGCCCTGCACGCCCACCGAGCGCACGTCGGCGAGCAGCACGACGGGGCACTGCCAGATCTCCTGGTCGAGCCCGGCGGCGCTGAGCTCTTCGCGGGCGATCGCGTCGGCGTCGCGCAGCAGCTCGAGCCGGTCGCGCGTGACCTCGCCGACGATGCGGATGCCGAGGCCGGGGCCGGGGAACGGCTGGCGGCCGACGATCGCCTCGGGGAGTCCGAGCTCGCGGCCGATCGCGCGCACCTCGTCCTTGAAGAGGGTGCGCAGGGGCTCGACGAGCTCGAACTGGAGGTCTTCTGGCAGGCCCCCGACGTTGTGGTGGCTCTTGATGTTCGCGGTGCCCGAGCCGCCGCCCGACTCGACGACGTCGGGATACAGCGTGCCCTGTACGAGGAACTTGATCGGCTGGCCGTCGGCGGCGGCCTCCGCGATGAGGTCGCGCTCGGCGGCCTCGAACGCGCGGATGAACTCGCGGCCGATGATCTTGCGCTTCTCCTCGGGGTCGGTGACCCCGGCGAGGGCGTCGAGGAAGGTGTCCTCGGCGTCGATCGTGACGAGGCGGACGCCGGTCGCGGCGACGTAGTCGTTCTGCACCTGCTCGCGCTCGCCCTTGCGGAGGAGGCCGTGGTCGACGAAGACCGCGGTGAGCTGGTCGCCGACCGCCTGCTGCACGAGCGCCGTCGAGACCGCCGAGTCGACGCCGCCCGAGAGCGCCGAGATGACGCGGGCCGAGCCGACCTGCTCGCGGATGCGCGCGACCTGCTCGGCGATGACGTTGCCCGGGTTCCAGTCTGCGGGGATCCCGGCGGCACGGTGCAGGAAGTTCTCGATGATGCCCTGGCCGAACGGCGAGTGCTTCACCTCGGGGTGCCACTGCACGCCGTAGAGCTTGCGCTCGTCGTTCGCGAAGGCGGCGACCGGGGTCGACTCGGTCGAGGCGAGCACCTCGAAGCCCTCGGGCGCCCGCGAGACCGAGTCGCCGTGGCTCATCCACACCGTCTGCGCGGCGGGCTGCTCAACGACGAGGGGGTTGCCCGAGGCATCCGTCACCGTCGCCGACGTCGCGCCGTACTCGCGCTGGCCGGTGTGCGCGACCTCGCCGCCGAAGTGCTGGGCCATCACCTGGAAGCCGTAGCAGATGCCGAGCGTCGGCACGCCGAGCTCGAGCACCGCGGGGTCGAGCGCGGGCGCACCCTGCTCGTAGACCGACGACGGCCCACCGGACAGCACGATGCCGATCGGGTTCTTCGCGCGCACCTCGTCGGCGGTGATCGTGTGCGGCACGATCTCGGAATAGACGGATGCTTCGCGCACGCGTCGTGCGATCAGCTGCGCGTACTGCGCGCCGAAGTCGACGACGAGTACCGGCCGGTGCTCGGTCTGCTGCTCGGTCACTGCTGGGCCTCCACGGAGTCGGGGGTGGTTTCTGGTGCCTCGGGGGCGGCGCTCGCGGCGGCCGCCTCCGCGGCTTCGCGGCGGTCGAGGTAGGCGGTCACCTCACGGGCGACGCGGACCTCGAGGAAGAACGAGAGGAAGGGGATGATGCCGCCGAGGGCGATCAGGACGAACCGGCCGAAGTGCCAGCGCATGAGGCTCCAGAGCCGGAAGTCGCTGAAGAGGTAGACGACGTAGAACCAGCCGTGGGCGATGAGGATGCCGGTGGAGAGGTTGACGCCGGAGCCGGTCGACTCGAGGCCCGCGGCCGTCTCGATGACCGGCTCGAAGCTCAGGAGGCCGTTCGGGCCGAAGGCGTAGAGCTCGAGGTGCCACACGTACTTCAGCAGCATCTCGGCGCAGAGCAGCAGCAGCATGACGCCGGTGATCACCGAAGCGACCTTGTAGAACTTCAGTGCCCCGCGAATGCGCGGCAGATCGGCGGATTTCGGCTCGAGGGGCATGCGTACAGTCTACGTGGCCGCGGCTGGGCGCAGACCCAGCAGGAACCGGCCCAGGGTCTCGACGGCGTCGTCGATGCCGCGGGCGGGGTCGGACGAGGCGGCGTTCGCGATCGCGACCTCGTTGAGGGCGCCCGAGAGCATCGTCGAGACGGTGCCGAGCGAGCGAGCGTCGATGAGTCCGGCGGCGGCGAGCTCGGCGACGCCCTCGTCGAGCAGCCGCACGCTCGTCTCGAGGTCGCCCTCGCGCCAGTCGCCCCAGCCGAGCACGGCCGGGCCCTCGATGAGCAGGATGCGCCGCACCTCGGGGGCGAGGCTCGCCTCGAGGAAAGCGCGGCACCCCGCGAGGAAGTCGTCGAGCACGTCGTCGTGGCCGGTCGACGCGTGCTCGACCGCCTGCGCGACGCCGCGCTGCGCGTGTTCGACGACGGCCTGGAACAGCCCCTGCTTGCTGCCGAAGTGGTGGTAGAGCGCGCCGCGGGTGAGCCCCGCCTCCGACATCAGCTCCTCGAGCGCGACGCCCGCGTAGCCGTGCTCGGCGAAACGCGCCGTCGCGAGTCGCACGATCTCGGCGCGCGTGCGTTCGCGCTGCTCGGCCTTGGTCGCCATCGCACCCTCCCACTTGACATACACACTGTACGTCAGTCACGCTGGACGGGGATACATACACACTGTATGTATCTCTGAAGGGAGAGATCCATGCTCACCGGTTGCTACCCCGTCCTCTGCACCGACGACGTTTCGGCGAGCGCCGCGTTCTACCGCGAGCACTTCGGCTTCGCGACCGCCTTCGAGTCCGACTGGTACGTGAGCCTCCGCCACCCCGACCGCGGCCACGAGCTCGCGCTGCTCGACGCCGGCCACGAGTCCATCCCCGCCGGGTACGGCGAGGTCGCCCGCGGCATGCTCGTGAACCTCGAGGTCGACGACGTCGACGCGCTCGCCGAACGGCTCGCCGCGGCGGGAGTGCCGACCGTGCAACCGCTCCGCAGCGAGGCCTTCGGGCAGCGTCACGTGATCGTGCGCGACCCGGGCGGGGTGCTCGTCGACGTGATCACGGAGATCGAGCCCGCCCCCGAGTTCGCGGCCGCGTTCGGCGGCTGACCGGCGAGCGCCGGCACGAGGACTCAGCCGGCGTCGACGGGCGTGCGATCCGCGGCGGCGGCGGCCTCGGCCGCCTCCTCGCGCTCGCGCTCGACGGCGTCGCGCACGAGCCGGTACCAGAGGTAGATCGCGAAGCCCGCGAACACGACCCACTCGACCGCGTAGAAGATGTTCAGCCAGTTGAGCTCGGTGTTCTGCTGGGGCGGCGGCGAGTAGATCGCCTCGAGCCCGTCGACCGGCTCGGCCGCGGTCACGTACCCGAAGTACACGGGCCGGTCGTCGTAGTCCGCCCAGACGTTCACGAGCTGCGCGACCGCCACCGAGCGCATGAGGAACGGGTCCTCGTCGTCGGCGGGTGCGACCGGCGCTTCGCTCGGCAGGAAGCGACCGACGATCGCCACCGTCTCATCGGGATCGATCGCGGCGTCGAAGCGGTCGGCGGCGGCTTGGGCCGCCGCCGCATCCGGGGCCCAGCCGAGTGCGACCGGCAGGCCTCCCTGCGGGGCATCCGCGACCTCGAGATGCGCGACCGCCCAATACCCGGAGGCGCCGTCGTTGCGACGGTCGGCGACGAGCACGGTGTCGCCCGGGACGAACGCTCCGGCGACCTCGACCTTCTGGCCGGTGACGGCCTGCGCGGTCGGGGTGCCGGGTTCCGCGACGCCCGCGAAGGGCCTGAGCTCCTCGGTCGGATGCTCGACCACTTCGGCCTGCTCGACGGCCCGCTCGAGCTGCCACTGGCCGAGCACCGCGAACGCCGCCGCGATCCCGAGTGCGAGGAGGAGCGCGAGCACCCAGCGAGGGCGCACCATCATGCGCACGGTGGCGCGTCGGGACTCGGCTGACACGATGGACAAGCCTACCCGGCCGCACCTGTGCCGCCGCTGCGGGCGCCGGGAGACGGCAGCGCCTCAGCGGCGACGCGGAGGCGAGCCGCGAGCGACGGCCGTGCCCCTCAGTCGACCTTCACGATGTCGGGCGCCTCGAGCCGCACCCGGTCGGCCGACTCGTCGTCGGGCTGCTCCTGCGAGGCGCGCTCCGCGGCGACGCGCTGCAGGTAGCGCTCGACCTCGAGCGTCTCGCGGGCGGCGTCCCAGCCGAGGACCTCGCCCATGAGCTTCGCCGCGACCGGCGCGGCCGAGACCCCGCGGTCCCACGCCTCGATCGAGATGCGGGTGCGCCGCGCGAGCACGTCGTCGAGGTGCAGGGCGCCCTCGTGCGAGGCGGCGTACACCACCTCGGCCGCGAGGTAGTCGTCGGCGCCCGGCAGCGCCTCGCCGAGGCGGGGGTCGCTGCGGATGAGGTCGAGCAGCTCGTCGGTCATGGTGCCGTAACGGTTCAGCAGGTGCTCGATGCGCACCTTGTGCACGTCGAAGGCCCGTGCGATCTTGCCCCGCTTGTTCCACGCCGCCTGGTACCCCTCGGCGCCGAGCAGCGGGATGTCCTGCGTCGTCGACGGCGGGACGCGCCCGTCGAGGGCGTCGACGGCCGCGTCGATCGCGTCCTTCGCCATCACCCGGTACGTGGTCCACTTGCCGCCCGCGATGACGACGAGCCCCGGCACGGTGTGCGCGACGAGGTGCTCGCGCGAGAGCTTCGAGGTCTGGTCGCTCTCGCCCGCGAGCAGCGGGCGGAGCCCCGCGTACACGCCTTCGACGTCTTCGCGCGTGAGCGGGATGGAGAGCACCCGGTTGACGTGCTCGAGCAGGTAGTCGATGTCGGCCGCGGTCGCAGCCGGGTGCGCCTTGTCGAGGTTCCAGTCGGTGTCGGTCGTGCCGATGAGCCAGTGCCGGCCCCACGGGATCACGAACAGCACGCTCTTCTCGGTGCGGAAGATCATGCCCATCGCCGACTGGATGCGGTCGCGCGGCACCACGAGGTGGATGCCCTTCGACGCCCGCACCTTGAAGGTGCCGCGCTCCCCGACCATCCGCTGGGTGTCGTCGGTCCAGACGCCGGTGGCGTTCACGACCTGCTTCGCGCGCACCTCGAAGTGCTCGTCGGTCTCGAGGTCGTGCGCCGTCACGCCGACGACCCGCTCACCCACCTTGATGAAGCCGTCGACCTTCACCCGGCTCGCGACGTGCGCGCCGTAGAAGCTCGCCGTCCTCGCGAGGGATGCCACGTAGCGGGCGTCGTCGACCTGGGCGTCGTAGTACGTGAGCCCGCCGACGAGCGCGTTCGGCGAGAGCGAGGGGATCGCCTTCTGCACCTGCCGCTTCGAGAGGTGGCGGTGGTGCGGCACCCCGGGCGGGCGGCCGCCCGTGTAGCTGAAGATGTCGTAGAGCAGCATGCCCGCGCCGACATAGCAGCGCTCGATGACGCGCTTCTGCAGCGGGTACAGGAATCGGACGGGCTTCACGAGATGCGGCGCGATGCGCTGCAGCAGGAGCCCGCGCTCGATGAGCGCCTCGCGGACGAGCCGGAAGTCGAGCTGCTCGAGGTAGCGGATGCCGCCGTGCACGAGCTTCGACGAACGGCTCGACGTGCCGGAGGCCCAGTCGCGGGCCTCGAGCAGCCCGGTCGACAGCCCGCGGGTGACGGCGTCGAGCGCGGCACCCGTGCCGACGATGCCGCCGCCGACCACGAGGATGTCGAGCTCCTTCTCCTTCAGGCGGGCGATCGCCGCCGCCCGCTCTTCAGGGCCGAGCTTCTGCGACCGCGTCACCGACTTGTTGCTCGCCATCGTGCCACCCCATCCCCGCGGCCTCGTGGCTGGGCCGCGTGATCCGTTTCCACGCTACCCGAGACCTCGGTGATCGAGTAGGGGGTGGCTACGAACCCAGGTACGGCTCCACGATGACCTCGACGCGCTGGAACTCCTTCAGGTCGGAGTACCCGGTCGTGGCCATCGAACGGCGGAGGGCGCCGACGAGGTTGGCGGTGCCGTCGGCGGCCGGGGCCGGCCCGTAGAGCACCTCTTCGAGCGGAGCGACCTGGCCGACGTGCACGCGGCGGCCGCGCGGGAGCTTGGGGTGGTGCGCCTCGGCGCCCCAGTGGTAGCCGCCGCCCGGGGCATCCGTCGCGCGCGCGAGCGCCGCACCGAGCATGACCGCGTCGGCGCCGCAGGCGATCGCCTTCACGATGTCGCCGCCGGTGCCGACGCCGCCGTCGGCGATGACGTGCACGTAGCGGCCGCCCGACTCGTCGAGGTAGTCGCGGCGGGCGCCCGCCACGTCGGCGACCGCGGTCGCCATGGGCGCGTGGATGCCGAGGGTCGCACGGGTCGTCGAGGCGGCGCCGCCGCCGAAGCCGACGAGGACGCCTGCCGCACCGGTGCGCATGAGGTGGAGCGCGGCCGTGTAGGTCGCCGCACCGCCGACGATCACCGGCACGTCGAGCTCGTAGATGAACTTCTTGAGGTTCAGCGGCTCCTGGTTCTTCGAGACGTGCTCGGCCGAGACCGTCGTGCCGCGGATCACGAAGAGGTCGACGCCCGCGGCGACGACGGTCTCGTAGAGCTCCTGGGTGCGCTGCGGAGAGAGTGCCGCGGCGACCGTGACGCCCGCGGCGCGGATCTCGGCGAGGCGGGCGGTGACGAGCTCGGGCTTGATCGGCTCGGAGTAGAGCTGCTGCATGCGCTCGGTGGCACGCTCGGCCGGGAGGCTGCGGATCTCGGCGAGGACGGGCGCCGGGTCGTCGTACCTGGTCCAGAGGCCCTCGAGGTCGAGCACGCCGAGACCGCCGAGCTTGCCCATCATGATCGCCGTCTGCGGCGAGACGACCGAGTCCATCGGCGCGGCGATGAACGGGATGTCGAACTGGTAGGCGTCGATCGCCCAGCCCACCGAGACGTCTTCGGGGTCGCGGGTGCGCCGGCTCGGCACGATCGCGATGTCGTCGAATGCGTATACGCGCCGGCCCCGCTTGGAGCGGCCGATCTCGATCTCTTGGCTCACCGTCCCAGCCTACCGGTCGTGCCGCGAGGCGCCCGAGCCCCCGATGGCGGGACTCAGCCAGGCGGCCGCGGGGCGTGCACGAGTCTCGCGGCGACCGCGCGGGCGAGCGCGTCGGGTCGATCGCCTGGATCGGCCTCGATCGCCCCCGAGTTCCAGAGAGTGGCGAAGCCGTGCACGATCGACCAGGCGGCGAGGCGGTCGGCCCGGTCGTCGCCGAGGGCGCCGACCGCGCCCGACGCGAGGATGGCGCCGGCCCGGTCGCGCGCCGCCTCGAGCGCGGGGTCGCCCCGGCGCAGGAGCTCGGTGCGGAACATCACCGCGAATCGGCCCGGCTCCGCGTTCGCGAAGCGCACGTACGCGACCCCGGTCTCGACGAAGTCGGGGCCGGCGGTGCCGAGCGCATCGGCGAGACGTTCGAAGCCATCGGCGGCGATCGCCGTGAGCAGGCCGGAGCGGTCGCCGAAGTGATGGGCGGGCGCGGCGTGCGAGACGCCGGCGCGTCGGGCGAGCTCGCGGAGGCTCAGGGCGTCGATGCCGTGCTCGTCGATCGCCGCCGCCGCCTCGTCGATCAGCGTCTCGCGGAGCCGTCCATGGTGGTACGCCATGCGCCAAGACTAGAGCGGTGATCTAGTCATTGACAAGTTCACTTGGCCGGCCTATCTTGTCACTGACAAGATCACCGACGGGAGCCTCCATGAACCGCAGCACTCCGAGCAGCGCACCCCTGACCGACGGCGGCCGAACCGGCCGCACCGACCGCTCCGCCTCGACGTCGCGCAACCCCTGGGCGACGACGTTCCTCTCCCCCGTGCCGATCGCCTTCGCCGTCGGCATCGCCGCGACCGCATTCCTCGGCCTGCTCGGCGTCGCCGCCCTCGCCTCGTGGCAGGCCTGGCTCACCGGGGGCCTCGTCCTGATGTTCCTCATGGGCGCGTTGGGGCGGCTCGTTCCCGCCGTGCGGGCCGAGCTGATCGCCATGGTCCCGCCGCGGCTGCCGCGGCCCGAGCTCATCGTCGCGGCGACCGGGGTGCTCGAGACCGCGGGGGCGGTCGGGCTCCTGATCCCGGCGACGCACCACCTCGCCGCACTCTGCCTCGCGCTGCTGCTCGTGGCGGTGTTCCCGGCGAACGTGCACGCCGCCCGCACGAACAGCGCCGCGTCGCCACTCCTGCCGCGCACGATCGAACAGCTCGTGTTCGTCGCCGCCTGCCTCGCCGTCGCGCTCGCCTGAGCGGCGGCGAACGCGACGGCTCGTGCCCCGGGGGCGCGCTCCGGGCCACGCCGGGTCAGCGCGCGCTCCGGGGCGCCCCGGGTCAGCGCGCTCCGGGGCTCCCCCGTCAGCGCGTGCGCTGCACCCGGCCCTCGTCCCACACCGGGGCATCCGTCTCGACGACGTCGCCCGACTCGGCGAACACGACGAAGCGATCGAAGCTGCGCGTGAACCACCGGTCGTGCGTGACCGCGAGCACCGTGCCGTCGAAGCGCTCGAGCGCCTCCTCGAGCGCCTCGGCCGACACGAGGTCGAGGTTGTCGGTCGGCTCGTCGAGCAGCAGCAGGGTCGCCCCCGAGAGCTCCAGCAGCAGGATCTGCATGCGCGCCTGCTGCCCGCCCGACAGCTGCTCGAAGTTCTGCAGCGCCGCGCCCGCGAGGCCGTAGCGGTCGAGCGCCGAGCTCGCGGCCTCGCGCGCCATCCCCTCGCGGTTCGCGTCGCCGCGGTGCAGGATGTCGAGGAGCGTGCGCCCCCGGAACTCGGGGTGCTCGTGGTTCTGCGCGAACCAGCCGGGCACGACCCGCGCGCCGAGCACGGCGCGCCCCTCGTGCGGCACCCGCGCGAGCGTCTCGCCGACGCTCGTCACGTGCCCGAGGGTGCGGTCGGGCTCGGTGCCGCCGCCCGCGAGCAGCCGCAGGAAGTGCGACTTGCCCGAGCCGTTCGAGCCGAGCACCGCGACCCGGTCGCCGTACCAGACCTCGAGGTCGAACGGGCGCATGAGCCCGGTCAGCTCGAGCCCCTCGCAGACGATCGACCGCTTGCCCGTGCGGGAGCCGCGCAGCCGCATCGAGACCGCCTGCGCGGGCGGGCGCTCCTCGGGCGGGCCGGCCTCCTCGAACTTGCGCAGCCGGGTCACCGCCGCCTGGTACCGCGAGGCCATGCCGTCGTTGTAGGTCGCCTTCACCTTGAGGGTGTTGACGAGCGCCTTCAGCGCTGCGTGCTGCTCGTCCCAGCGGCGTCGCAGCTCTTCGAGCCGCGCGAACCGCTCGTCGCGGGCCGCGTGGTACCCCTCGAAGCTGCCCCCGTGCACCCACGCGGTGTTGCCCGCGGCGCCGAGCTCGATCGTGACGATCCGGTCGGCGGCGCGCGCGAGCAGCTCGCGGTCGTGCGAGACGAGCAGCACCGTCTTCGGGGTCAGCCGCAGCTGCTCCTCGAGCCAGCGCTTGCCCGGCACGTCGAGCGAGTTGTCGGGCTCGTCGAGCAGCAGCACCTGCTCGGGTCCGCGCAGCAGCGCCTCGAGCGCGAGCCGCTTCTGCTCGCCGCCCGAGAGCGTCGACAGCTCACGCCACCTCGCCCGCTCGAACGGGATGCCGAGCGCCGCGAGGGTGCAGTGGTCCCACACGACCTCCTGCTCGTAGCCGCCGGCCTCGGCGTACTCGGCGAGCGCGGTCGCGTAGCGCATCTGCGCCTCGGTGTCGTCGCGCTCGATGAGGGCGTTCTCGGATGCCTCGAGCTCGAGTGCGGCGGCCCTGATGCGAGCGGGGGCGACCGAGACGAGCAGGCCCGCGACCGTGGCATCCGCGCCCTCGATCGCCCTGCCGGTGCCGACGAACTGGTCCATCACCCCGAGGCCGCCGTCGACCTGCACGCTGCCCTCGTCGGGGCGCAGCTCGCCGCGGATGATGCGCAGCAGGGTCGACTTGCCCGCGCCGTTCGCGCCGATGAGCGCCGTCGTGGCGCCGTCGGTGACGCGGAAGGCGAGGCGGGCGAGCAGCGGCCGCCCGTCGGGGAGGGAGAAGGAGACGCCGTTGACGTCGATGAAGCCCATGAGTCGGATCCGATCGGTTCGCGACCGGTATCGGATGTCCCGCGGCCGCGCCGCCCGATGGGCAGCCGATCAGGATACAAGCATCGCGCCACCCCCTGCCACCCCGATCCGATCTGCGGCAAGCTGGAGGCATGCATCGCATCGCCGCTGAGCCGCTCGACGTCCTCCGCCATCGCACCAGTGCCAAGTGGCGTCTCTACGACGCCGACGTGCTGCCGCTGCCGGTCGCCGAGATGGACTACCCGCTCGCCGAACCGATCGCCGCGGCCCTGCACGCCGCCGTCGACCGCTCCGACACGGGCTACGCGGCCGGCAGCCGCGGCGTGGCCGAGGCCTTCGTCCCCTTCGCCGCCGAGCGCTTCGACTGGCAGGTCGACCCGGCGCGCGTCACCTGCACCGGCGACGTCGCGATGGGCCTCGTCGAGGTGCTCAGGCAGGTCACCGAGCCGGGCGACGGGGTGATCATCACCCCGCCGATCTATCCCCCGTTCTTCGACATCGTCACCGAGGCCTCGGCGAAGGTCGTCGAGGTGCCCATGGGCGGCGGCATCGACGAGGGCTGGTCGCTCGACCTCGACGGCATCGACGCGGCGTTCGCGGCAGGCGCGAAGGCGATGGTGCTCTGCAACCCGCACAACCCGATCGGGCACGTCCCGCCGCGCGAGACGCTCGCGGCGCTCGCCGAGATCGCGGCGAGGCACGGTGCGACGATCGTCTCCGACGAGGTGCACGGTCCGCTCTCGCAGCCGGGCACGATCTACACGCCCTTCCTCACCGTGTCCGACGCCGCCCGCGAGCAGGGTGTCGCAGTGACGGCGGCGTCGAAGGCGTTCAACCTCGCCGGGCTGAAGGCCGCCATGGTGGTGACGGCCTCCGAGCGGGGCGACGCGGTGCGCAGGGCCTTCCCGTACGAGGTCGAGTGGCGCATGAGCCAGTTCGGGTCGATCGCCTCGATCGCGGCCTTCCGCGAGGGCGGTCACTGGCTCGACGGCGTGCTCGCGAGCCTCGACGACAACCGGCGACTGCTCGCCGAACTCATCGCCGACGAGCTGCCGGGCGTGCGCTACCGGGTGCCCGACGCCACCTACCTCGGCTGGCTCGACCTCACCGCGCTCGGCTGGGGGGACGACCCGGCGGCCTATGCACTCGAGCACGCGCGCGTCGCGCTCGGCATCGGGCCCGAGTTCGGCGCCACCGTCGGCCGCGGGCACGTGCGGGTGAACTTCGCGTGCACCCCCGAGGTGCTCGGCGAGGCGATCACTCGGCTCGCCGACGCGGCGGGCCGCTGACGCCGAAGGGCGGCACGACCGAGGTCGTGCCGCCCTTCGACGGTGCGCGCGGCGCGCGCCGCGCCGACGTCAGCGCGTGTAGTTCGGCGCCTCGACGACGATCTGCACGTCGTGCGGGTGCGACTCCTTGAGCCCGGCGGGCGTGATCCGCACGAAGCGGCCCTTCGTCTTCAGCTCTTCGATGGTGCGCGCGCCGACGTAGAACATCGACTGGCGCAGGCCGCCGATGAGCTGGTACGCCACTGCGGAGAGCGGGCCGCGGTACGGCACCTGGCCCTCGATGCCCTCGGGGATGAGCTTGTCGTCGGTCGGCACGTCGGCCTGGAAGTAGCGGTCCTTCGAGTACGAGGTCTTCTTGCCGCGGGTCTGCATCGCGCCGAGCGATCCCATGCCGCGGTAGGCCTTGAACTGCTTGCCGTTCTGGAAGACGAGCTCGCCCGGGCTCTCGGCCGTGCCCGCGAGGAGCGAGCCGAGCATGACGGTGTCGGCGCCCGCGACGAGCGCCTTCGCGATGTCGCCCGAGTACTGCAGGCCGCCGTCGGCGATGAGGGGCACCCCGACGGGCTTCGTCGCCTTGGATGCCTCGTACACGGCCGTGACCTGGGGCACGCCGACGCCGGCGACGACGCGGGTGGTGCAGATCGAGCCGGGCCCGACGCCGACCTTGACGGCGTCGGCGCCGGCCTCGACGAGCGCCTTGGCGCCCTCGTAGGTCGCGACGTTGCCGCCGATGACGTCGATGTGCGCGAAGCTCGGGTCGGCCTTCAGGCGGCGGATGATGTCGAGCACGCCCGCCGACTCGCCGTTCGCGGTGTCGACGACGATGACGTCGACGCCCGCGTCGCGGACGGCCTCGGCGCGCTCCCACGCCTCGCCGAAGAAGCCGATCGCGGCACCGACCCGCAGGCGGCCCTCGGCGTCCTTCGTGGCGTTCGGGTACTGCTCGGACTTGTCGAAGTCCTTGACCGTGATGAGGCCGGTGAGGTGGCCCTCGTCGTCGACGAGCGGCAGCTTCTCGACCTTGTGCTCGGCGAAGATCGCGAGCGCCTCGTCGGGGTTCATGCCGACGCGGCCGGTGATGAGCGGCATCTTGGTCATGACGTCGCTGACCTTGGTGGACGGCTTGTCGAAGTCGGAGACGAAGCGCATGTCGCGGTTCGAGATGATGCCGACGAGCTTGCCCTCGTCGTCGACGACGGGGAGCCCGCTGACCCGGTAGGTCGCGCACAGCGCGTCGACGTCGGCCACCGAGGCATCCGGCGTGGTGGTGACGGGGTTCGAGACCATGCCCGACTCGCTGCGCTTCACGCGGTCGACCATCTCGGCCTGGTCGGCGATCGAGAGGTTGCGGTGCAGGATGCCGATGCCGCCCTGGCGCGCCATGGCGATCGCCATGCGCGACTCGGTGACGGTGTCCATCGCGGCCGACAGGAGCGGCGTCGCGACGGTGATGCGACGCGTGAGCCGCGAGCTCGTGTCGGCGTCGCTCGGGATCACGTCGGTGTGACCGGGCAGGAGGAGGACGTCGTCGTACGTGAGTCCCGTGAATCCGAACGGATCTGCCTGATCCATGACTTCCCTTCGTGTGGAGTGCCCGCGCTGAGCGCGTCGTGGGCGTGTTGGCGGTGCATCAATGTTAAGCGAGTTTGCACCGCGGGCATTCCCCGGATAACAATCGAGGGCCTGTTGTGCCCATGTCCGAAACACATGGGACATAATCGGCACGTACCGTCGACGACGTCGTCAACGGGAAAGGATCGGTCCCGGAGGTCCAACATGCCTCCGGTGACCCCTTGGAGGTGCAGTGGAACCCACGAGAACAATCCAGACACGCTCTCGCGGGAGGTGGCTTCTCCTCCTCGGAATACTTCTGTCCGCACTCACTCTGTCCGGCATCGCAGCGTCCCCTGCGATGGCGGAGGATGGGAGTACGGCCGCGGAGTCCGAGGAGTACGAATACCACTTCCGTGGAAACGTGCAGTACAACGGCGAGCCGCTCGAAGGAGTGGGCATATCGCTCGAAGGGAACGGCTTCGAAGCCGAGACCGAGACGGATGCCGACGGTCGCTGGGAGATCGGCGTACCCGAGAAGGGCACCTACGAGGTGACCCTCGACGAGGACACGCTGCCCGAGGGTGTGGTCGTCGCCGAGGGCGGCGCGACCCGTGAGGCCGAGTTCGGCCTCACGAAGAACGCCTCGGTGAACTTCTTCCTCGGCGAAGGCACCCGCACCACGGTCAGCTTCTTCGACCAGTTCGCGCAACGCCTGTTCAACGGCATCAACTTCGGGTTGCTGCTGGCGCTGGCGGCGATCGGCCTCTCGCTGATCTTCGGCACGACCGGTCTCTCGAACTTCGCGCACGCCGAGCTCATCACCTTCGGTGCGCTCATGGTGCTCACGTTCGGGTCGAACCTCGGCTGGCCGTTGTGGGCGGCGATCGGCATCGCCCTGCTGTTGAGCGCGGCCCTCGGCTGGGGGCTCGACGCCGCCATCTGGAAGCCGTTGCGACGGAAGGGCGTGGGCGTCATCCAGTTGATGATCGTCAGCATCGGCCTCTCGCTCGCCCTGCGGTACACGTACCAGTTCTTCTACGGCGGCTCGACGAGCCAGCTGCCGGGCGCGACCCTGCCGAGCGACATCCGCATCGGGCCCATCGCGCTCTCGTGGGTCGACCTCGTGAGCATGGGCGTCAGCATCGTGGTGCTCCTCGCGGTCGCGTTCTTCCTGCTGCGCACCCGCATCGGCAAGGCGACCCGCGCGGTCTCCGACAACGCCAGCCTCGCCTCCGCGAGCGGCATCGACGTCGACGGGGTCATCCGCATCGTCTGGGTGCTCGGCGCACTGCTCGCCGGCCTCTCGGGCATCCTCTGGGCGTACTTCCGTCCGGGCGTCAGCTGGGACATGGGCTTCCAGATCCTGCTGCTCGTCTTCGCCGCGGTCACCCTCGGCGGTCTCGGCACCGCGTTCGGCGCCCTCGTCGGCTCGCTCATCGTGGGCGTGTTCGTCGAGCTGTCGACGCTGTGGCTGCCGAGCGACATGAAGTACGTGGGCGCCTTGGTCATCCTGATCCTGGTGCTGTTGTTCCGGCCGCAGGGCATCCTCGGCCGTCGAGAGCGAATCGGATAAGGAGGGGACGACCATGATCGACTGGGGAGCAATCTTTGGAAACGCGGCCGTCGAGCTGATCAGCCCGACGACAGCCGCCTACGCGCTCGCCGCGCTGGGTCTGGCGATCCACTTCGGCTTCACCGGCCTGCTGAACTTCGGCCAGGCGGGATTCATGCTGCTCGGCGCCTACGGCTACGCCATCCCGGCACTGAAGCTCGGCTGGCCCTGGTGGGCCTGCCTGCTCAGCGCCCTGCTGGCCTCCGTGGTGTTCGCACTCATCCTCGGTATCCCGACGCTGCGATTGCGCGCCGACTATCTCGCGATCGTGACGATCGCCGCAGCCGAGGTGCTGCGGCTCGTCTTCACGACGAACGAGTTCCAGCCGGTGACCGGTTCGGCGAACGGACTCTCCGAGTTCCAGACCGGGCTGCTCGCGTTCAACCCGTTCCCGCCCGGGCGCTACGGCATCGGCCCGTGGGTGTTCGACAACCGCGTGTGGTTCTTCCTCGTGCTGGGCTGGGTCGTCGTGGCGCTCGCCGCGCTGCTCACCTGGCTGCTGATGCGCAGCCCGTGGGGCCGCGTCATCAAGGGCATCCGCGAAGACGAGGACGCCGTGCGCTCGCTCGGCAAGAACGTCTACTCGTACAAGATGCAGAGCCTCATCCTCGGCGGACTCTTCGGCACCCTCGCCGGCATCATCTTCGTGATGCCGCGCGCGGTCGTGCCGTCGTACTTCCAGCCGACGCTGACCTTCATGGTCTACGCCATCCTGCTCCTCGGCGGAGCCGCGACCATCCTCGGGCCGATCGTCGGCTCGATGGTGTTCTGGGTGCTGCTGTCGTTCTTCTCGGGCTTCATCTCCCGGGCGGTCGAGGCGGGCTGGTTCCCGTTCATGACGCAGGTGCAGGCCGGTCAGCTCCGCTTCATCCTCGTCGGCATCGCGATCATGCTGATCGTCATATTCATGCCACAGGGCCTCCTCGGAAACCGGAAGGAGCTGGCTTTTGTCAAGTGACGCCACTCCCACGTCCAAGCCGGTGAAGACCACCGGTCTCCACGTCGGCGACGCCGCTCCCGGCGTCAAGAAGCACGATCCGATCCTGATCGCCGACGGCGTGAAGCGCACCTTCGGCGGCCTCACCGCCGTCGACGTCGAGCACGTCGAGATCCCGCGGGGCGCCATCACGGCGCTCATCGGGCCCAACGGCGCCGGCAAGACGACGTTCTTCAACCTGCTGACGGGCTTCGACAAGCCCGACACCGGCACCTGGTCGTTCGACGGACGAGCGCTCGCGCACGTGCCTGCGTACCGGGTCGCCCGCATGGGCCTGATCCGCACGTTCCAGCTCACGAAGTCCCTCGGCCTGCTCTCGGTCATGGACAACATGAAGCTCGGCGCGAAGGACCAGGTCGGCGAGAACCTCTTCCGCTCCCTCATCCCCTCGCTCTGGCGCAAGCAGGACGCGGCGATCGAGGAGAAGGCGCTCGAGATCCTCACCAGGTTCAAGCTCGACGTCAAGAAGGACGACTACGCGGCAAGCCTCTCCGGCGGGCAGCGGAAGCTCCTCGAGATGGCACGGGCGCTCATGAGCGACCCGACGCTCGTCATGCTCGACGAGCCGATGGCGGGTGTGAACCCGGCGCTCACGCAGTCGCTGCTCGACCACATCCTCAACCTGAAGGCCGAGGGCATGACCGTGCTCTTCGTCGAGCACGACATGCACATGGTCCGGCACATCGCCGACTGGGTGGTCGTGATGGCCGAGGGCCGCGTCGTCGCCGAAGGCGACCCGCACACGGTCATGGAGGATCCGGCGGTGATCGACGCCTACCTCGGTGCCCACCACGACACCGACCTCGGCTCGACCGACACCGGCCACGTCGAAGCGCTGAAGGAGCTCATCGATGACGAACAGTAGCCCCGCCCCGTCCGTCGCGGAGCCGCCCGCCGGCGAGCTCGTCGTCGAGGTGCGCGATGTCGTCGCCGGGTACCTGCCGGGGGTGAACATCCTCAACGGGTGCTCGCTGACGGCCGCCCAGGGCGAGCTCATCGGCATCATCGGCCCGAACGGCGCCGGCAAGTCGACCCTGCTGAAGTCGATCTTCGGCCTCGTCAAGGTCCGCGAGGGCGGCATCTACCTGCACGGAGAGGAGATCACGAACCTCAAGGCGAACAAGCTCGTCGCCCAGGGCGTCGGCTTCGTGCCGCAGACGAACAACGTGTTCCCCTCGCTCACCATCCAGGAGAACCTCGAGATGGGCATCTTCCTGAAGCCGAAGGGCCTCAAGGAGCGGCTCGAGTTCGTCACCGAGATCTTCCCCGAGCTCGGCAAGCGACTCGGCCAGCGCGCCGGATCGCTGTCGGGCGGCGAGCGGCAGATGGTCGCGATGTCGCGCGCGCTCATGATGGGGCCGCACGTGCTGCTCCTCGACGAGCCGAGCGCCGGCCTCTCCCCCGTCCGCCAGGACGAGGCGTTCCTCCGGGTGAAGGAGATCAACCGTGCCGGCGTGACGACCATCATGGTCGAGCAGAACGCCCGCCGCTGCCTGCAGATCTGCGACCGCGGCTACGTGCTCGACCAGGGTCGCGACGCCTACACCGGCACCGGCCGCGAGCTGCTGAACGACCCGAAGGTCATCGGGCTGTACCTCGGCACCCTCGGTCAAGACGAGGAGTAACGACCGGACGAACGACGAAGGGGCGGATGCTGCGGCATCCGCCCCTTCGTCGTTTCACAGCTTCTGGGCCTGTCTCCGCCGGTTGCGACCCGACTTTGCACGGGCGCCCGACGGGATTGCGCCGGCCGGCCGCGCAGCCGCTCCGTCGGCACGCGCCGTGCATGGCGCGCCGTGCCTGGCGCCGTGCCGCGGCGCGCCGGCGATCGCCTGTACGAGGCCGGAGGGCGCTCCCGGGCGTCCGGAACCCGGTCCTTGGCGGTCTTGACCGGGCCCCTGCCGGCCGCGGAACGGCGACGCCATCGCGCGCACCACTTCGGCGCCCTCTGCACCAGCAGAAGTGGTGCAGAGGGCGCCGAAGTGGCGCAGGCGAGGCGGCCGCGTCGACGCTCCGGCCGTCCGAGAAGACTCCCGCGCACGGGAAAGGGCCCCGGCCGAAGCCGGGGCCCTTCACCTTCGCGCGTTGGATCAGCCGTCGCCGATGCGCTCGTAGGTGTTGTCGTCGAGGTACTGGAAGATACCGATCGTCGCCTCGGTGGGGTCGCCGTTCTCGTCGAACGTGATCGGACCCGACGGACCGTCGTAGTCGATCTGCTGACCCTCGGCGAGGAGCGCGATGCCGTCCTCGTACGAAGTGACCTTCTCGCCGTCGCCGGTGCCGCCCGAGACCTGCTGGAGGTACTTGGCGATCTCGGCGCCGTCGGTGCTGTTGGCCGCGTAGGCCGCCAGCGCGAGCAGCACGACGGCGTCGTACGACTCGGCCGCGTAGCTGTAGTCGGTCAGGTCGGGGTCGATGCCGAGCAGACGGTCGGTGAAGTCACCGAGCGTGCCCGTGTCGAGACCCGGCAGCGTGCCCTTCGAGCCGGCCACGAGGCCCGGAGCGAAGTCGGCGCTGTAGTCGGACAGGTTGCCGTCGACGAAGTACAGCTGGTCGCCGGGGTAGCCCGAGCCGACGAGGGCCGGCGTGATGATCTTGGCCTGGTCGAACGTGACCAGCGCGATCGCGTCGGGGTTGGCCGCCGTGACCTCGGCGATCTGCGCGTCGAAGCTCGAGTCGCCCTCGTTGAAGAGCGCCTCGGCGACGACCTCGCCGCCGGCCGCCTCGAAGGCGTCCTTGGTGAACTGCGCGAGACCGGTGCCGTACGAGTCGTTCAGCACGATGAGGCCGAGCGTCGCGTTGCCGTCCTCGGCGATCAGGTTGCCGAGCACCTCGCCCTGCAGCACGTCGGACGGAGCCGTGCGCCAGTACAGGCCGTTGTCGTTGTAGTCGGTGAAGTCGGCCGAGGTGTTCGCGGGCGAGAACTGGATGACGCCCGCCGCCACGATCTGGTCGATGACGGTCTTCGAGACGCCCGACGACGCGGCGCCGATGATGGCCGAGACGTCCTGCGAGAGGAGGTCGGTCACCGAGACGGTCGCGGTGTCGGTCGTGGTGTCGCCCGAGTCGCGGAAGACGACCTCGACGGCGAGGCCGGAGTCGACCGCGTTGACGTCGTCGGCACCGAGCTGGACGCCGGCCTCTTCGGGCGGGCCGAGGAATGCGAGCGCACCACTCTGCGGCAGGATCGTTCCGAGCTTGAGCGCGAGGTCGCGCTCGCCCTCGGCGATGGGCAGGGCGTCGCCGGCGTCCGTGGCCGGTTCTTCGGATTCGGCAGGGGCCGGTGAGCCCGTGCTGCACGCAGTGAGGAGGAGGGCACTGACGCCGGCGATGGCGATGCCCGTCCAGGCTGCGCGAGCCGAGCGCGTGGCCGTGGCCTTCGCGAAAACGCTCATGTTGCTCCTTGGGACTGAAGGAAATTGGTACACAATGCAGCGCCGTGGTGACGCCGTTGTCTGACAGTATTCCGGGGCCCCGGCGGAAACAAGTGACCCCGGTCACAACCCTGTAACACCCGCCCGAATCGTTACCTCATCGACATCCTGACGCGGATCTGCGCACGAAATCCGCGTCATCCGGCGTCATCATGCGCTGATTCCGCAATCGCGGCGGGGGCTCAGACGGGCTCGGCGACCACGCGCTTCGACGCTCGCCGGGCGCCGCGGATGAGGTCGACCGTGAGCACGGCGAGGGCCGCCCACACGAGCGCGAAGCCGATCCACCGCTCGGGCGGCATCGGCTCGCCGAGCAGCACGACGCCCACCAGGAACTGGATGAACGGGGCGAAGTACTGGATGAAGCCCATGTAGATGAGCGGCAGCCGGCGCGAGGCCGCCGCGAACAGCAGCAGGGGCACGGCCGTGACGGCGCCGGCGCCGAGCAGCAGCACGGTGTGCCAGGTGCCCTCGGTCCCCATCGTGAGCCCCGTGGTCGCGGCGACCCACCACAGCTGCACCGCGGCCAGGGGCGCGAGCCAGAGCGTCTCGAGCGTGAGACCCGAGACGGCGTCGACGCGAGGGCCGACGCGCTTCTTGATGAGGCCGTAGAAGCCGAACGAGAAGGCGAGCAGCAGCGCGATCCACGGGAACTGCCCGTGGCCGACCGCGAGCACGATCACGGCGACGATGCTGATGCCGACCGCGACCCACTGCGTCGTGTTGAGCCGTTCGCGCAGCACGAGCACGCCGAGGAAGACGGTGACGATCGGGTTGATGAAGTAGCCGAGCGAGGCCTCGACGACCTGCTCGGAGACCGCCGCGTACACGTAGGTCTGCCAGTTGACGAAGATGAGGGCGCCCGCGGCGGCCATCGTGAACAGCACCCGGCGGTCGCGGAGCAGCGCGAAGAACGCGCCCCATCCGCGGGTGACCGTGATGAGCAGCGCGCAGAACACGAGCGAGAGCAGGATGCGCCAGGCGACGATCTCGAGCGAGCCGGTCGGCGCGAGCGCGATGAAGTAGATGGGGAGGAAGCCCCACAGCAGGTAGGAGGAGATCGCGTACGCGAGTCCCGGCCGGCTGATGCCCTGCTGCGTCGTCGCGTCGGGGAGCTCAGGGCGGGGATTCACCGATACAGACTACGCCCGTGCGAAGCGATGGCCAACGCGGCCGCGGGTGCGGATGCAGAACGGCCCGGATGCGAGGCATCCGGGCCGTTCTGGAGGTTCGAGTCGCTCAGCGGACGACGACCGCGAGCACGTCGCGGGCCGAGAGCACGAGGAAGTCCTCGCCACCGAACTTGACCTCGGTGCCGCCGTACTTCGAGTAGATCACCTTGTCGCCGACGGCGACGTCGAGCGGGACGCGGTTGCCGTTGTCGTCGATGCGGCCGGGGCCCACGGCCACGACCTCGCCCTCCTGGGGCTTCTCCTTGGCGGTGTCGGGGATCACGAGGCCCGACGCGGTGGTCTGCTCGGCCTCGACCTGCTTGATGACGATGCGATCCTCGAGCGGCTTGATGGAAACCGACACGGTTGCCCCTATCTCTCTGATGAAGAAACTGTCTTGCGAAGACTGATTAGCAGCCTCTGAGTGAGAGTGCTAAGCCGAGTCTAGGCGCGTTTTGGCACTCGTGCAACGTGAGTGCCAGTCCGTTCACGCGCGGCGAACACCGGGGCCGGATGCCCCGTGCGATCGCCGCTCGGCGGCCGCTCGGCGCGGTGCTAGCGTGGCCGGGTGGAACGCTCCGAGCTCGTCGAACTCCTCTCGCCCGAGGGGCTGCGCCTCCTCGACGGCCTGCCCGAATGGGACTCGAAGGCCGACATCGTGAAGACCGTCGCCGCGCTCCGCCGCCAGGGGCACCCCGCCTCCCTGGTCGCGACCGTCCTCAGCCAGGCGAAGCTCCGCGCGAAGGCCGCCGCGAAGTTCGGCCCGTTCGCCGCCCGGATGCTCTTCACCGAGGCAGGTCTCGAGCAGGCGACCCGCCTGCAGGTCGCCGCGCTCCACGCCGGCCGGTTCTCGCGCGCCGGCGTCCAGCACGTCGCCGACCTCGGCTGCGGCATCGGCGGCGACGCGCTGGCCATGGCCGCGATCGACCTCGAGGTCACCGCCGCCGACGCCGACGAGGTCACCGCCGCGATCGCGGCCTACAACCTCACCCCCTTCCCGCACGCCCGGGTGCTGCACGAGCGCGCCGAGACGGTCGCGCTCGGCGGCATCGGGGGCGTCTGGCTCGATCCCGCCCGGCGCACCACCGCGGGCGGCACCACGACGCGCATCGCGGATGCCTCGGCGTACTCGCCGAGCCTCGACTTCGCGTTCGGCCTCGCCGAGCGGCTTCCCGTGGGCGTGAAGCTCGGCCCGGGCACCGACCGCGACGTGATCCCGGCCGGTGCCGAGGCGCAGTGGGTGTCGGTCGACGGCGACGTGGTCGAGCTCGGCGTGTGGCTGGGCGCGCTCGCCCGCCCGGGCGTCGGCCGCTCCGCGCTCGTCATCCGGGGCGAGCTCGCGCACGAGCTCACCGCACCGGCCGACTCCCCCGACGCCCCCGACGGCCCGCTCGGCGACTATCTCTACGAACCCGACGGCGCGGTCATCCGGGCACGGCTCATCGGCGACCTCGCCCGGGCGAACGGCGCCTGGATGCTGAGCCCGGGCATCGCCTACCTCACGGCCGACACCGCGTTCGACTCACCGTTCGCACGGGGATTCCGCGTGCTCGAGCGGCTGCCCGCCGACGAGCGCGGGCTGCGTCAGGCCCTGCAGGCTCGCGGGGTCGGCACCCTGGAGATCAAGAAGCGGGGCGTCGACGTCGACCCGGCCGCACTGCGCACCCGGCTCAAGCTGAAGGGCGCCGAACGGGCGACCGTCGTGCTGACCCGGGAGCAGGGCCGCCACGTGACGCTGCTCGTCGAACGGATCTGACCCGCTGCGCCCCGAGCCGAGGGCCCGCACCGCCGCGAGGCGCGATCAGGCGGGCAGCGCGCCGAAGACGATCGCGTAGTAGCCGATCCAGAGGGCCGAGAACACGAGCCCTCCGAGGCCGGTTCCGATGCCGATGAACGCGAGCGTGCGTCCGTGCTCCTCGCGGCGGAGGCCGAGCACGCCGAAGACGATGGCCGCGATCGAGAGCGGCAGCATCCACCCGACGAACAGCGACGCCGTCGCGCCGATGATGCCCGTGACCGCGGCGACCCAGCTGTACGCGCGTCGCTGCTCGAGCTGTTCGACGACCTCGCGCTGGTCGTACTCGGGCCGGTGGACGACGAGCAGCTGCCCCGTCGAGATGCGCCGGAGCTGCCCCGTGTCGACGGGCACGTCGAACTCGCGCACGACCGGGTCGGCGCGCAGGGTCGGCTCCGCCGGGCGGTACGGCGCCAGCGGATCGTCGAGCCCGGGGCCGCCGTCGGCGGGCGGCCGGACCACGGGCTCGCCCGAGCGCTCGCCCGTCGGCTCGGGCGACCCGATCGCCGTCACGTCGAAGGACGGGGCGGCGGGTTCGCCGGGCTCGCCGTGGTCGGGAGCGGGCGCGGGCGCGACGCCGGACGATTCGCCGACGTCGCGCGAACCGTGCTCGGGCTCGACGGGACGAGCAGAGGGAGCCCCGCCCTTCGGCGGGACTCCCTCTGCTTCAGCCATCTCAGGGCTCACGTTCGCTTCGTCGTACTGAGGTCGTCGCTCAGTACCCGACCGAGCTGCTGGCGGCCGCGAGGACCACGAACAGCACGATGAAGCCGATCCACAGGAGGCTGAACGCGATGCCGGCGAAGCCGGTGATGATGCCGGTGAGCCAGAACCCCTTGGCCTCGGGCTCCTTCTTCTTGCCCATGAATCCGAGCACGACGGCGGCGATCGAGAAGAGCGCGCCGAAGCCGTAGAAGAAGCTGCCGAAGATTCCGACGATGCCGCCGATCATCGAGATGATGCTCAGCGTCGGGGTCGGCTTGGCCTGCGGTGCGTAGGCCGGGTAGGCCGGTGCGCCGTACGCGGGCTGCGCACCCGCGGGTGCGCCGTAGCCGGGTGCGGCGGGCGCACCGTAGGCGGGCGGCGGCGGAGGCGTCGCCGCGCCGTAGCCTGCGGCGGGCGCACCGTACGCCGGAGGCGCCGGAGGCGCGGGCGGAGCCGGCGGCGCGGGCGGCGCGACGGGCGCCTCGGGAGCTCCGGGCGGCTCGGGCGCCGAGGGCACCTCGGGCCCCGACGCCGCGGCGTCGACCGGCACGATCGGCTCGGGCGCGTCGGGGATCGACGGCTCGGGCTCGCCGGGCACCACGGGCTCGGGCGCATCGGGGGTGACGGGCTCGGGAACGCTGGGAACCTCGGGCTCGGCCGGCACGCCGGGAACCTCGTCGGGATTCTTCGGATCACTCATGGGTGCTCCCCTGGTCTGCTGGTACGGGTCTCGGCGCGGCTCAGTACGTGCTGTAGCTCGCCGAGAAGCCGCCGGCCGCCGCGATCGCGATGATCACGATGATCCAGATGATGCCGACGACGAGGCCGATGTACCCGAGGATGAGACCCGCGATCGCGAGGCCGCGGCCCTGCTCGCCCGTCTTCTTGATCTGGCTCAGCGCGATGTGGCCGGTGATCACCGCGACGAGCGAGATGAAGAACGCCGAGACGAGCGAGACGATCGCGAGCACGTTGGTCTTGGTCGACGCCGGGGCGCCGTAGGCGGGCGCGGCGTAGGCCGGAGCGGCGGGCGCGGCCGGCGGCGTGCCGTACGCGGGGGCTGCGGGAGCGGCCGGAGGCGTGGGCGGGACGGCGCCGGCGGGCTGCTCGGGAAGGTTCGGGTCGGTCACGGTGGTTCCCCTCGAATGCTGTGTGATCGCGCGCCTCGGGATGAGGGCTCGCGCCGGGCGCGCACGATCGACGCCGCTCTCCGGTGATTTCGTCCCCACACTATCGCGCGAGGGCGCGGCTGCACAGGATTCGGGCGTCACACGACCTGGATGTCGGTCACGGGCAGCGTCGAGTCGGCGCCGAAGCCGAGCTCGGACGGCGCATGACCCGCCATGACGAGCTGCGCGCCGAGCGCGGCGATCATGGCGCCGTTGTCGGTGCAGAGCGAGAGCGGCGGGATGCGGAGCGCGATGCCCGCGGCCTCGGCCCGCTCGGCGGCGACCTCCCGCAGGCGCGCGTTCGCGATGACTCCGCCGCCGAGGAGGAGCCGCGGCACGCCGAGCTCGGTGCACGCGTCGATCGCCTTCGCGACGAGCACATCGACGACCGCCTCGCGGAAGCTCGCGGCGACGTCGGCGACCGGCACGGGCTCGCCCGCGGCCTCGCGCTGCTCGACCCAGCGGGCGACGGCGGTCTTCAGGCCCGAGAAGCTGAAGTCGTAGCGGTGCGCCAGGAGGTCTTTCGGTCGCGTGAGGCCCCGTGGGAACCGGATGGCCTTCGGGTCGCCGCCGATCGCGGCGCGGTCGATCTCGGGGCCTCCGGGATAGGGCAGGCCGAGCACCCGCGCGACCTTGTCGAACGCCTCGCCCGCGGCGTCGTCGATGGTCTCGCCGAGCAGTTCGACGTCGGAGACGAGGTCGCGCACGAGCAGGAGCGAGGTGTGCCCGCCCGAGACGAGCAGCGCCACCGTCGGCGTCTCGAGCGGGTCGGCCGCGTCGAGGAGATCGGCGCCCACGTGCCCGACGAGGTGGTTCACCGCGTAGATCGGCACCCCCTGCGAGAGCGCGAGCGCCTTCGCGGCCCCGACGCCGACCATGAGCGCCCCGGCGAGGCCGGGACCGCTCGTGACGGCGACCGCGTCGATCTCGTCGAGCGTGACGGATGCCTCGGCGAGCGCCGCACGGATCGTCGGCCCCATCGCCTCGAGGTGGGCGCGGGCCGCGACCTCGGGCACCACGCCGCCGTAGCGGGCGTGCTCGTCCATCGACGACGCGATGGTGTTCGCGAGCAGGGTCGTGCCGCGCACGATGCCCACGCCGGTCTCGTCGCAGGAGGTCTCGATGCCGAGGACGAGCGGCTCGGTGGTGTTCATCGGGCCGCTCCTCGGATCGCCGTGCCGTCGGTGCCTTCGCCTGCCGGCCGGGTGACGGCGGGCGGCACGGCGAGCTGCATCATGATGGCGTCGACGCCGTGCCGGTAGTAGCCGCGGCGCACGCCGATCTCGGCGAAGCCGAGCGACTCGTAGAGTGCGCGGGCGATCGGATTGTCGGCGCGCACCTCGAGGAAGAGCTGGGCGATGCCGCGGCGTCGCGACTCGGTGATGAGCGCGTGCATGAGCCCGCGGCCGAGGCCGATGCCGCGCGCGGCGGGATCGACCGCGATGGTCTGGATGTCGCCCTGGTCTCCGCCGGAGGGCGCCAGCAGCCCCGCGTAGCCGAGCAGCGGCGGCCACGAGGCATCCGGCTCGTCGTGCGACCCCTCGGCGGCACCGTCCGCACCCTCGGCGGTCTCGCCCGACCCGGACGGCGCGCCACGTGAGGCGAGCTCGTCGTCGACGGCCACCAGGTAGTAGCCGTGCGGGCTCTCGAGCTCGCGACGCATCGCGTCCTCGGGCCAGGCGTCGTCGGTGAACGTGGACCGCTCGAGCCGCATGATCGCGTCGAGGTCGCCGATCCTGGCGCGACGCATGAACACGCTCACTGGAGCACCCGCTTGCCCGCCGAGGGCGTGACGTCGGGCGCACGGAGGTACAGCGGCGCGTCGTCGGCGAGGGGAAGGCGGCCGGCGACGAAGGCGAGCTCGGCCACGAGGCCCACGGCCGCGGCCGAGACGACGACCGCCTCGAACCTGGCGCCGGCCGGCTCGGGCAGCTCGTCGCGCGGGGCCAGGAGCGGACCGGTCACGCGGATCGGCAGCCCCGCC
The DNA here is from genome assembly GCF_042884835.1 of Agromyces sp. NPDC058104. Taxonomy (NCBI): domain Bacteria; kingdom Bacillati; phylum Actinomycetota; class Actinomycetes; order Micrococcales; family Microbacteriaceae; genus Agromyces; species Agromyces sp. NPDC058104. Next base: position 591,508 of record NZ_JBHVTD010000001.1, read on the forward strand.
TCGTCGAGCCCGGCGTACTCGGAGACCGCGAACTCCCGCCGTCGTGCGTCGGTGACCACCTGCAGCGGGCCGGTCTCGCCGGCCGTGTAGCGCGCCCAGGCGATCGCGTCGTGACTCGGCACCGGCACGAACGGCCGGTCGATGCCGAGGGCGAAGGCGTGCGCCGCCGCGATGCCGACTCGGAGTCCGGTGAAGGGCCCAGGGCCCATGCCTGCGGCGACGCCCGAGAGCCGGCCGGGGGCGACGCCGGATGCGTCGAGCGCGTCGCGGATGAACCCGCCGATGACCTCGGCGTGGCGCATCGTGTCGTCGGTGCCGGTCTCGGCGAGGACACGGAACTCACCGCTCACCGCGTCGCGATCGACGATCGCGACACTCGTGCCCGTCGAGGTGTCGATCGCGAGGAGCATGAGGACAAGCCTACGCCGAGACGGCGTACGGGGTGCCCGCCCACCGGGGGCCGAAGCCGCGCACGGTGACGGTGCGCGGCTCGTCGGCGTCGAGCTCGTCCTCGTCGTCGGGCGCGCCCGCTGCGCTCGCCTCGCTCGCGCCGGTCGGGCGCTCGATCACGATCTCGAGCCGCGAGTCGCTGAGCTCCTCGACGAGACCGGCGCCCCACTCGACGACGACGACCGAGCGGGCGACGTCGAGATCGAGGTCGTCGACCAGCGCGGCCTCGCCGAGGCGGTAGGCGTCGACGTGGATGAGCGGCGGGCCGTCGCCGAGGTTCGGGTGGGTGCGCGCGATGACGAAGGTCGGGCTCTGCACGGGGCCGCGCACGCCGAGCCCCGCGCCGATGCCGCGCGTGAGGGTGGTCTTGCCGGCGCCGAGCGGCCCGGTGAGCACGAGGAGATCGCCGGCGCGAAGGCCTGCGCCGAGGTCGCGACCGAACTCCGACATCTCCTCGGCGGTGGCGAAGGTGGCCGACCGCGTCACGATCGCGCCTCGCCGTCGCCTGCGCCCTCGCCTGCGCCGTCGCCTGCGCCCTCGCCCGCGGCGTCTGCCTCGTCCCCGGCGTCGGCCTCGGCCTCGGCGCCGCCGACGTAACGGCGCGGTACGCGCGGCCCGATGCGGGTCACGATCTCGTAGCCGATCGTCCCGGCGGCCGCGCCCCACTCGTCGGCGGTCGGCGCCCCGGTGGCCGGGTCGCCGAAGAGCACGACCTCGTCGCCGACCGTCACCTCGTCGTCGCCGACGTCGACGATGAACTGGTCCATGGCGATACGGCCCGCGACCGGCCGGCGCCGGCCCGCGAGGAGCGCCTCGGCCCCCTTGCCCGACGCCTGGCGCGGCACGCCGTCGGCGTAGCCGAGCGGCACGAGGGCGAGCGTGCTGGGCCGTTCGGCGTGCCAGATGTGGCTGTACGAGGCGCCCGTGCCCGCCTCGACCCGCCGCACGGCCGCGACCCGCGCACGCAGCGTCATCACGGGCGTGAGCCCGAGCTCGGTCGAGGTCGTGCCGTCGCCGAAGGGGGTGAGCCCGTACATCCCGATGCCGATGCGGACGGCGTCGTAGCGCGAGCCCGGGTCGCGCAGCGCCTGCTCGGTCGACGCGATGTGCCGGATCCGCGGTGCGAGGCCGGCGGCTCGAGCGGTGACGAGGGCGCGCTCGAAGGCCTCGAGCTGGTCGGCGTCGACCTCGCGCGAGGTGTTCGCGAAGTGGCTGAACACTCCGACGACCTCGACCAGTCCGTCGCGCTCGAGCCGCGCCGCCCGGGCGACGGCGTCGGCCCATTCCGACTCGGGGACGCCGTTGCGGCTGAGGCCGGTGTCGATCTTGAGGTGCACCTGCGCACGCGCCGGGGCGCCTGCGGCCGTGCCGCCTGCGACCGCTGCCGCGGCCCGCTCGAGCTGGAGCGTGCTGGAGATCCCGAGCTCGATGCCCGCGCGCACCGCACGCGCGAAGTCCGCGTCGGGGCCGTGCAGCCAGGCCAGGACGGGGGCGTCGATGCCGGCGTCGCGCAGCTCGTGGGCCTCGTCGAGGTCGGCGACGCCGAGCCGGGTCGCGCCTCCGGCGAGCGCGGCACGGGCTGCGGCCACGGCGCCGTGGCCGTAGGCGTCGGCCTTCACCACCGCGATGACCTCCGCCGGCGCCATGCGAGCCGCCAGCGTGCGCACGTTCGCCGTGAGGGCGTCGAGGTCGACGACGGCCTCGCGGAACGGGAGCCCCGCGACCTCATGGGGCGTCATCGGCCGCCGGCCTTCTCGAGCACGACGAAGGCGCTCGCGATGCCCGCGTCGTGGCTCATGGAGAGGTGCACGCGGTCGATCCCGAGCTCGGCCACGTGGCGGGCGAGCGCCCCCGAGAGCGCGAAGTCGGGGTTGCCCTCGGCGTCCTGGACGATCCGCATGTCGTGCCAGCGGATCACCGCGTGGCCGCCGAGCGCCTTGATGAGCGCCTCCTTCGCGGCGAAGCGCGCGGCGAGGGAGCGAGCGGGGCGCTCGCGTTCGCTCTCGGCGAACAGGCGCTCGAGGAGCGCGGGGGTCCGGGTGATCGAGCGCTCGAAGCGCTCGATGTCCACGACGTCGATGCCGATGCCGGCGATCACTCGGCCCCCGCGCCTCTGGTCACTCGACCGTCACCGACTTCGCGAGGTTGCGCGGCTGGTCGACGTCGAGGCCCTTCGCCTGCGAGAGCTCCATCGCGAAGATCTGCAGCGGCACGACCGCGAGCAGCGGCTCGAAGAGCGGGGCCGCGAGCGGGATGCGCACGACCTCGTCGGCGAACGGCAGCACGGCGGCGTCGCCGGCCTCGGCGATCGCGATGACGCGGGCGCCGCGGGCACGGATCTCCTGGATGTTCGAGACGACCTTCGGGTGCAGGCTCCGATCGTGGCGCGGGCTCGGCACGACGACGAACACGGGCTGGCCCGGCTCGATGAGCGCGATCGGCCCGTGCTTCAGCTCGCCGGCGGCGAAGCCCTCCGCGTGGATGTAGGCGAGCTCCTTCAGCTTCAGCGCGCCTTCGAGCGCGATCGGGTACCCGACGTGGCGGCCGAGGAAGAGCACCGAGCGGGTGTCCGCCATCCAGTGTGCGAGCTGTGCGACCTTGTCGGCCTCGCCGAGCACCTGCTCGATCTTCGCGGGCACCGCGGTGAGCTCGGCGAGCTGCGCCGCGAGCTCGGCGTCGCCGAGAGTGCCGCGCACCCGAGCGACGTGCAGGCCGAACAGGTAGAGCGCCGTGATCTGCGCCACGAACGCCTTCGTCGAGGCGACCGCGACCTCCGGGCCGGCGTGGGTGTAGACCACCGCGTCGGACTCGCGCGGGATCGTGGCGCCCTGGGTGTTGCAGATCGAGATCGTGCGCGCACCCTGCTCGCGGGCGTACTTGACCGCCATCAGCGTGTCCATCGTCTCGCCGGACTGGCTGATCGAGACCACGAGCGTGTCGGCGTCGAGCACCGGCTCGCGGTAGCGGAACTCGTGACTGAGCTCGACCTCGACCGGGATGCGGGCCCATTGCTCGATGGCGTACTTGGCGACCATGCCCGCATACGAGGCGGTGCCGCACGCGATCACGGTGATGCGACGGATGCCGCGGAGCTCGTCGTCGCCGAAGCCCTCGAGCTCGGGGATCACGACGGCGCCGTCGACGACGCGGCCGCGCAGGGTGTTCGCGACGGCGTCGGGCTGCTCCGACACCTCCTTGCGCATGAACGACGACCATCCGCCCTTCTCGGCGGCCGAGGCATCCCATGCGACCTCGAACGCGTCGAACTCGACGGGCTCGCCCGAGAAGTCGGTGACGACGACCTCGTCGGCGGTGATCGCGACGATCTGGTCCTGGCCGACCGCGACGGCCTGCTTCGTGTACTCCACGAACGCGGCGACGTCGGAGCCGAGGAAGTTCTCGCCCTCGCCGAGCCCGATGACGAGCGGCGAGTTTCGACGGGCGCCGACGACGACCCCCGGCTCGGCCCGGTGCACGGCGAGCAGGGTGAACGCGCCCTCGAGGCGCGAGACGGTGTTGCGGAACGCCGTGCGGAGGTCGCCGGCGGCGCGGTACTCGCGGCCGAGGAGCACGGCGGCGACCTCGGTGTCGGTCTCGGACTCGAAGGCGTGCCCCTCGGCGAGGAGCTCCTCCTTCAGCTCGGAGAAGTTCTCGATGATGCCGTTGTGGATGAGCGCGAGCCGGCCCTCGTCGCCGAGGTGCGGGTGCGCGTTGCGATCGGTCGGGCCGCCGTGGGTCGCCCAGCGGGTGTGTCCGATGCCGGTGCCGCCCTGGTGCAGCGGGTTCCGCTCGAGCTCGTCCGCGAGGACCTTCAGCTTGCCGGCGCGCTTGGCGGTCTCGATGGCGCCGTCGTCATCGACGACCGCCACCCCCGCCGAGTCGTAGCCACGGTATTCGAGGCGGCGCAGGCCACCCATGAGGACGTCGAGGCTGTTGCGCTCTCCGACGTATCCGACGATTCCACACATGGGGGCGATTCTACTGGCGCGCGGCTGTGCGGCCGCCCCGAGCCCCCAGCCGGTGGCCCCGCCGGGTCGCCACTACACTGGCACGGTGCCGGATCAGCAGAGCCCGTCGTCGCACCCGACGCAGATCTCGCCGTTCATCGAACTCGATCGAGCCGATTGGGCGGCCCTCGCGCCGTCGATGCCGTCGCCGCTCCGAGAGACCGAGATCGTGCAGCTGCGCGGCCTCGGCGAGCCGCTCGACCCGACCGAGGTGGCCGAGGTCTACCTTCCGCTCAGCCGCCTCCTGAACCTCTACGTCGGCGGCACGAAGTCGCTGCACAAGGTCGCGAGCGAGTTCCTGCGCGAGCGCTTCGAGTCGACTCCGTTCGTGATCGGCGTCGCGGGCTCGGTCGCCGTCGGCAAGTCGACGATCGCGAGGCTCCTGCGCGAGCTCCTCGCCCGTTGGGAGCACACGCCGCGCGTCGAGCTCGTCACGACCGACGGCTTCCTCTTCCCGAACGCCGAGCTCGAGCGCCGCGGGCTCATGGCCCGCAAGGGGTTCCCCGAGTCGTACGACCGTCGCGCGCTCCTGCGTTTCGTGAGCGAGGTGAAGGCCGGCGCCGCCGAGGTCAGGGCGCCGTTCTACTCGCACCTCGCGTACGACATCGTGCCCGACGCGCAGGTGACCGTCCGCAGGCCCGACGTCCTCATCGTGGAGGGCCTCAACGTGCTGCAGCCGCCCGGCCCCGGGCATCGCCTCGCGGTGAGCGACCTCTTCGACTTCACGATCTACGTCGACGCCCGCACGAGCGACATCGCGCGCTGGTACGAGGAGCGCTTCCTGAAGCTCCAGCGGGGCGCGTTCGCGAACCCTCGCTCGTACTTCCACCGCTACGCCTCGCTCACCGAGGAGGAGGCGCGCCACCGCTCGCGCGAGATCTGGCACTCGATCAACGAGCCCAACCTGCTGCAGAACATCCGGCCGACGCGCTCGCGCGCCTCGCTCGTCCTCCGCAAGAGCGCCGACCACACCGTGTCGAGCGTGCTGCTGCGCAAGCTCTGAGCGGGCCGCCCCGCGAACGCCGAACGCCGCGTCCCCTCACGGTGACGCGGCGTTCGAGACGTCGGACGACCCGACGAGCGGCTGCTACTGGGCGAGCTCGGCCTTCACGACCTCGGCCAGCGCGGCCGCGTGGCGGTCGGCCTCGGCCTGGTCGGATGCCTCGACCATGACCCGCACCATGGGCTCGGTGCCGGACGGCCGGAGGAGCACGCGACCGGACTCGCCGAGCTCGGCCTCGACCTCGGCGACGGCGGCGGCGATGGGCTCGTTGCCGCCGAGGCGGTGGTGATCGACGCCGCGCACGTTCACGAGGACCTGCGGATAGACCGTCATGGCCGACGCGAGCTCGGCGAGCGTCTTGCCGGTGCGCGCCATCTCGGCGACCAGGTGGAGGCCGGTCAGCACGCCGTCGCCGGTCGTCGCGTACTCGCTCATGATGACGTGGCCCGACTGCTCGCCGCCGAGCGCGTACCCGCCGGCGCCGAGGGCCTCGAGCACGTAGCGGTCGCCGACCTTGGTCTCGACGACGTTGATGCCGTGCTCGGCCATCGCGCGCTTCAGCCCGAGGTTCGACATGACCGTCACGACGAGCGTGTCGTCGGTGAGCTTGCCGCGCTCCTTCATCGAGAGCGCGAGGATCGCCATGATCATGTCGCCGTCGACGATGTTGCCGTCCGCATCGACCGCGAGGCAGCGGTCGGCGTCGCCGTCGTGGGCGATGCCGACGTCGGCGCCGTGCTCGAGCACGGCGGCCTGCAGCTTGTCGAGGTGCGTCGAGCCGACGCCGTCGTTGATGTTGATGCCGTCGGGGTCGGCCCCGATGACGACGAGCTCGGCGCCCGCGTCCCTGAAGGTCTCGGGGGACACGCCCGCCGCGGCGCCGTGGGCGCAGTCGAGCACGACCTTGAGGCCGTCGAGGCGGTGCGGGAGCGTGCCGAGCAGGTGCACGACGTAGCGGTCCTCGGCGTCGGCGAAGCGCCGGATGCGCCCCACACCGTCGCCGACCGGAGCGAGCTTCTGCTTGCCGAGGTACGACTCGATGCGGTCCTCGACCTCGTCGGGCAGCTTCGTGCCGCCGAAGGAGAAGAACTTGATGCCGTTGTCGGGCGCGGGGTTGTGCGACGCCGAGATCATGACGCCGAAGTCGGCCTTGATCGAGTCGATGAGGAAGGCGGTCGCGGGGGTCGGGATGACTCCGGCGTCGAGCACGTCGACGCCGGAGCTCGCGAGGCCCGCGGCGACCGCTGCGGTGAGGAACTCACCGGAGACACGGGGGTCGCGCGCGACGACGGCGACCGGCCGCCGGCCGGCGGCGCGGTTCTCGTCGGCGTGACGCCCCTGCGTGAGGACGGCCGCAGCCGCCTGGGAGAGGCCCAGGGCCAGGTCAGCCGTGAGTTCACGGTTGGCCAGGCCCCGGACCCCGTCCGTTCCGAAAAGCCGAGGCATACGGATTCGCGGAGCGGATCAGCGCTTCGAGAACTGCGGCGCCTTGCGGGCCTTCTTGAGACCGGCCTTCTTGCGCTCGATGACGCGGGCGTCGCGCGTGAGGAAGCCGGCCTTCTTCAGGGTCGGGCGGTTGTTCTCGCGGTCGATCTCGTTGAGCGCACGCGCGATCGCGAGGCGCAGCGCACCGGCCTGGCCCGAGGGGCCGCCGCCGGTGATCTTCGCGATCACGTCGTACGAGCCGGTGAGCTCGAGCACGGTGAACGGGTCGGTGATGAGCTGCTGGTGCAGCTTGTTCGGGAAGTATGCCGCGAACTCACGGCCGTTGACCGTGATGGTGCCGGCGCCGGGCACGACGCGCACGCGGGCGATGGCCTGCTTGCGACGGCCGACGGCTGCGCCCGACACGTTGAGCACGGGGCGGGGGGTGGTGGGAGCGGCCTCGGGGGCGCTCTCGGTCGTGTAGCTCTCGGGAGCCGCTTCGATCTGGTCTGCGATCTTCGCCATTTTGGTGTGAATCCTTATTTCGAGAACGTCGAGGGTGCCGGAATTACTGGGCGACCTGGGTGAGGGTGTACGGCTTGGGCTGCTGCGCGGCGTGCGGGTGCTCGGGGCCTGCGTAGACCTTGAGCTTCTTCAGCTGTGCCCGACCGAGCGAGTTCTTCGGGAGCATGCCGCGGATCGCCTTCTCGACGGCGCGAACGGGGTTCTTCTCGAGGAGCTCGGCGTAGCCGACGGCCTTGAGGCCGCCCGGGTAGCCCGAGTGGCGGTACGCCTTCTTCTGCTCGAGCTTCTGGCCGGTGAGGGCCACCTTGTCGGCGTTGACGATGATGACGAAGTCACCGGTGTCGACGTGGTTGGCGAAGATCGCCTTGTGCTTGCCGCGCAGCAGGGCTGCGGAGTGGCTCGCGAGACGACCGAGGACGATGTCGGTCGCGTCGATGACGACCCAGTCGCGCTGGATCTCGTTCGACTTCGGGGTGTAGGTGCGCGTCACGGAAGTGCTGCTTTCTGATCGAGTGAGGGGTTCGTGAATCCCACTCCGGGGGAGTTCGAACGCGATGCGGGCGAACGCCTGGTGGAGGGCTCAACTTCGGGCGCCGCTGCAGTGAACGGCACCAAAGGGAGATTCTAGCAGCTTCGACCGGCGATTCAGAATCGCGGCTCCGCCGACGGGTCGGGGACGCCGCGCGCGGCGAGCTGCCGCCGTGCCCGGGTCTGCACGGCGCGGGCCTCGAGCTCGGCGTCGTCGGGATAGCCGACCTCGGTGAGCACGAGTCCCTTCGCCGGCATGACCTTGAACGCGCTCGTGCGCTCCGCCTCGGCGAGCAGTCGTTCGGGGTCGTCGTCGGCGAGCCGCCCCTCCCCCACCGCGACGCACGCGCCGACGAGGGCTCTGACCATCGAGTGGCAGAACGCGTCGGCCTGCAGCGTCGCGACGAGCACCCCGCCCTCGGCCCGGCGCCAGCCGTAGGACTGCAGGGTGCGGATCGTCGTCGCCTCCTCGCGCGGCTTGCAGTACGCCGCGAAGTCGTGGAGGCCGAGCATGCGGCTCGCCGCGCGATCCATCGCCTCGACGTCGAGCTCCCGCGGGTACCGGACGGTGCGGTTCCGCACCAGCGGGTCGTGCAGGGCGTTCGCGTCGGCGACCCGGTACTCGTACCGGCGCCAGACCGCCGAGAACCGCGCGTCGAAGCCGGCGGGCGCCGACTCGGCGTGCGTGACGACCACGTCGGCGTCGGCCGTGCCGAGGATGCCCGTGACGCGGCGCAGCAGGACGGCGGCGGGATCGCCGTCGGGGCCGCTCGCGGCGTCGCCGCGCCGTCGCCTGGTCACGTTCGCGTACGCCGCCGCGGGCACGTCGAGGTGCGCCACCTGGCCGAGCGCGTGCACGCCGGCGTCGGTGCGGCCCGCGACCGTCAGTCGGGGCGCCACGCGTTCGCGGCGGAAGAGCGTCGCGAGGGCGCCCTCGAGCGTGCCCTGCACGGTGCGCAACCCGGGCTGTGCGGCCCAGCCCTTGAAGTCGGTGCCGTCGTAGGCGATGCCCAACCGGATGCGCACGGTCTCGTCGGCTCCCCCGTTCGCGTCGACCGGTGTCGCGTCCGCGGCATCCGCCTCGCTCGTGTCCATACCGCCAGCCTAGGTGCGCGCCGTCGCGGCGAGCGCGTCGACCTCCTCGGCGCGCGGGCGCCGGGCGCGCGGACCGGGGCCTCCCACGATGAGGGCGACCACCGCGGTCGTCACGAGCGCCCAGCCGAGCAGGCCGTGCACGAGCGGCACGTAGCCCATCGTCAGGAACACCCCCACCCCGGCGACGGCGCAGAGGGTCCAGACGATCACCATCGCGAGCGGGGTCCGGCGCTCGACCGGCGCCGGCCACCGCGACTCGAGTCGCGGCACGACGAGGCAGCAGCCGGCGACCACGAGGGCGATCGCGAGGATCCAGAGCGGCCGCGTCGCCCACCACGCCGGCGAGAGCACCGGCGGGAACGGCAGGCCGAGGGCGAGCTGGCCCGCCGTCACGACCGCCATCGCGAAGGTGTGCCAGAGGTAGATGACCATGCCGTACACGCCGAACACGAACACGGCGCCGAGCACCGCCCGATGGGCGACGAACCGCCGGATGGCCGGCTGCAGCAGGGCGAAGAGGGCGACCTGACCGAGGGCGAGGGCCATGATCGCGAGGCTCGGCGGGTTCAGGTTGTCGAGCATGTCGTGCGAGTAGCCGAAGACCGCGACGAGCATCGCGATGAACCCGTAGGCGAACACGGCGAGCCCCGCGAGCACCGGCCACGAGCGCCGAGCGAACCAGCCGTCGCGCAGCCCGAATCCGAGCTGCTGCGCGAACAGCCAGACGAAGAGCCAGTTGAGGGCCCCGAGCGGGAGGCCGAGGCCGCGGGCCAGCACGTCCACGAGCACGGCTGCGGCCGCGAGGCCGAGGTAGGTGGGCCAGGGGGCGTGCCGGTGCAGCCACGACATGGCGGGCACGAGCGCGGTGCAGATGAGGTACACCGGGATGAACCAGAGCGGTTCGGCCAGGCGCACCGCGAAGCTCTGGACGAAACCGACGTCGACGCCCGCGAGCAGCATGCCCGCGAGGACGAGCCCGACCGCGGCCGTCACCGAGACGACGGGCTGCGCGAGCCGGACGGCTCGCACCCGGAGGTAGTGCGCGCCCGTCTCGCCGTGCCCGCGGAGCCGCCGCCACTGCGTGATCGAGGCGAAGCCGCCGCAGATGAAGAACACGGGCATGATCATGAGCGGCCACGTCGCCCAGGCGAGCGGCTCGAAGCCGTCGAGGGCGTTGAACGCCCGCAGCGGATCGCCGCCGATGCCCATCTGGAGCGCGTGCAGCAGCACGACGACCGGGAGGCAGAGCGCCCGGGCGAAGTCGATCGAGAGGTCGCGATCCTCGGGGATCCGCACCGGTGCGCGCACGAAGCTCCTTCAGCTCGGAGGCGGCGGCGCGTTCGGCAGCCCGGCCCTCGGCGAGCCGGCCCGCCGCCTCGCGACGACGATTGTGGCACAGATGCGAACGGGCCCCTGTGCGCAGTGCACAGGGGCCCGTCGGCGATCCGGTCGAGGCTACTTGGCCTCGGCCGCCTCGGTCTCCTCGGCGGGAGCCTCGGTCGACTCCTCCGACGCCTCGGCGCCGGCGGCCTCGTCGACCGCGGCCTCGGCCTCGGTCACGACCTCGTCGGCAGCCGTCTCGTCGGCGGGGGGCGCCTCGTCGGCGACCGGCGCGGCGGCCGGCTTCGCGGCGCGCTGCTTCTTCACGACCGGCTCGAGCACGAGCTCGATGACCGCCATGGGCGCGTTGTCGCCCTTGCGGTTGCCGATCTTCGTGATGCGGGTGTAGCCGCCCTCACGGTCGGCGACCTGCGGGGCGATGACCGCGAACAGCTCGTGGACGACGGCCTTGTCGCCGATCACGGCGAGGACGCGACGGCGAGCGTGCAGGTCGCCGCGCTTGGCGAACGTGATGAGGCGCTCGGCGAGCGGGCGGAGCCGCTTCGCCTTGGTCTCGGTGGTGGTGATGCTCTTGTGCGTGTAGAGCGCAGCCGCGAGGTTCGCGAGCAGGAGTCGCTCGTGCGCGGGTCCGCCTCCGAGGCGGGGGCCCTTGGTGGGCTTCGGCATGGTTCGTTATCTCCAGTGTGTGGGGTCGGTGCTACGTGCGCGAGCGACTAGTTCTCGTCGTCGAAGCCGGTGTAGAAGTGGGCGCCGTCGAAACCGGGCACCGAGTCCTTGAGGGACAGGTTCATCTCGGTGAGCTTGTCCTTCACCTCGTCGACCGACTTCTGACCGAAGTTGCGGATGTTCATGAGCTGCGACTCGCTCAGGGCGACGAGCTCCGACACCGTGTTGATGCCTTCGCGCTTCAGGCAGTTGTAGCTGCGCACCGAGAGGTCGAGGTCTTCGATCGGGATCGAGAGCTCGCTCGAGAGCACGGCGTCGACCGGCGCGGGGCCGATCTCGATGCCCTCTGCCGCGGTGTTCAGCTCGCGGGCGAGACCGAACAGCTCGGTGAGCGTGCGGCCCGCCGAGGCGATGGCGTCGCGCGGCGAGATGGCCGGCTTCGACTCGACGTCGACGACGAGGCGGTCGAAGTCGGTGCGCTCGCCGGCACGGGTGGCCTCGACGCGGTAGGTGACCTTGAGCACCGGCGAGTAGATCGAGTCGACCGGGATCTGGCCGGCCTCGGAGTACTCGTTGCGGTTCTGCGAAGCCGAGACGTAGCCGCGGCCGCGCTCGATCGTGAGCTCGAGCTCGAACTTCGCCGAGTCGTTGAGCGTCGCGATGACCAGCTCGGGGTTGTGCACCTCGACGCCCGCCGGAGCGGAGATGTCGGCTGCGGTGACCTCACCGGCGCCCTGCTTGCGCAGGTAGGCGGTGATGGGCTCGTCGTGCTCGCTCGAGACGACCAGGTTCTTGATGTTCAGGATGATCTCGGTGACATCCTCCTTCACACCGGGAACCGTCGAGAACTCGTGGAGCACGCCGTCGATGCGGATGCTCGTCACGGCCGCGCCGGGGATCGAGGAGAGGAGGGTGCGGCGAAGCGAGTTGCCGAGGGTGTAACCGAAGCCCGGCTCGAGGGGCTCGATCACGAAACGCGAACGGAACTCCGAGATGTTCTCTTCGGTGAGCGTCGGGCGCTGTGCGATCAGCACTGTTGATTCCTTTCGGCAGGGTGTCCGCTATATGACACCTGCGAGGTCGAGGATCTTGAGTTGTGTGAGAACGGATGCCCGGTGGCCGGGCCCGCTCCGAGGAGCGGGGCCCGACCACCGGTCCGGAGAGCCTTAGACGCGGCGGCGCTTCGGGGGGCGGCAGCCGTTGTGCGCCTGCGGCGTCACGTCGTTGATGCTGCCGACCTCGAGGCCGGCGGCCTGGAGCGAACGGATTGCGGTCTCACGGCCCGAGCCGGGGCCCTTGACGAAGACGTCGACCTTCTTCATGCCGTGCTCCTGCGCCTGGCGCGCAGCCGACTCGGCGGCGAGCTGCGCGGCGAACGGGGTCGACTTGCGCGAGCCCTTGAAGCCGACGCCGCCCGAGGAGGCCCAGCTGATCACGGCACCGGTGGTGTCGGTGATCGAGACGATCGTGTTGTTGAACGTCGACTTGATGTGGGCCTGGCCCACGGCGATGTTCTTCTTTTCCTTCTTGCGCGGCTTGCGAGTAGCCGCCTTGGGTGCTGCCATGTGTGAAATCTCCTAGATCTGGCGACGAGCGGTTACTTGCGGCCGGGCTTCTTCTTGCCGGCGACGGTACGCTTCGGGCCCTTGCGGGTACGAGCGTTGGTCTTGGTGCGCTGACCGCGGACCGGAAGGCCGCGACGGTGGCGGAGGCCCTCGTACGAGCCGATCTCGACCTTGCGGCGGATGTCGGCGGCGACCTCACGGCGGAGGTCGCCCTCGACCTTGAAGTTGGCCTCGATGTAGTCGCGGAGCGCGACCAGCTGGTCGTCGCTGAGGTCCTTCACGCGGATGTTGCCGTCGATGCCGGTCTCCGCGAGCGTCTGCAGCGCGCGAGTGCGGCCGACGCCGAAAATGTAAGTCAGTGCGATCTCCACGCGCTTCTCGCGCGGGATGTCGACTCCTGCCAGACGTGCCATGTGTGGCTTCTCCTGATTCGAAGTGGAGGTGTGGAGCACTGCCGGTGCCCGGGCCTCCGTCCCGAGGTGTCCCCCGCGTGAGCGGGATCTGGCAGTGCCGATTCGTATTCAGTTGTGGATTCAGGGCTGCGCGCGCGGCGCGGCCCCGCGTCGGGCGCTCAGCCCTGTCGCTGCTTGTGGCGCGGGTTCTCGCAGATGACCATCACGCGGCCGTGGCGGCGGATGACCTTGCACTTCTCGCAGATGCGCTTGACGCTGGGGTTGACCTTCACAGTGGTTCCTCTGATTCGCTGTCCTCGTACCCGCGGGATGCCGCGGGCCGTTACTTTCCGGCAGCCCTTACTTGTAGCGGTAGACGATGCGCCCGCGCGTCAGGTCGTAGGGGCTCAGCTCCACGATCACGCGGTCCTCGGGGAGGATGCGGATGTAGTGCTGGCGCATCTTTCCTGAGATGTGCGCGAGGACCTTGTGTCCGTTCGTGAGCTCCACCCGGAACATCGCGTTCGGGAGAGCCTCGATGACCGAGCCTTCGATCTCGATGACGCCGTCTTTCTTGGCCATAGCCTCACTATCGCTTGGAGTTTGGGATGCTGGTCGTGCGATGACTGCTGCGCGCGAGCCGTGCGCGACGCCCTCTGACGAGTCATCGGGCATGCCAAGGCAGGCGTGCAGAACACCAAGGGTCAACTTTAGGTCATTTCCGCGGTTTTCGCCAGTCGGGGCCGCGACCGCACCGCGCGCCCGCCCGGGTCGGCGCTCCGCGCGGCTCAGGCGAACGCCGCAGCAGCAGCCTCCGCGGCCGAACGGGCCGATCCTGCGCCGTCCGCCGCGAGCGCGGCCTCGGCGATCGACCGCGCCTGCACCGCCGAGTACCGGAGGAGCCGCGCCCGCACTCCCGCGAGGGCCGACGGCGACATCGAGAGGCTCGTCGCGCCGAGACCGACGAGGACGACCGCGAGCAGCGGGTCCGCGGCGGCCTCGCCGCAGATGCCGACCGGCTTCCCGAGCGCGGCACCGGCCTCCCCCACCGCCGCGACGAGCCCGAGCACTGCCGGGTGCCACGGGTCCTGCAGTTCGGCGACCTCGCCGAGCACCCGGTCGGCCGCCATGGTGTACTGCGTGAGGTCGTTCGTGCCGATCGAGGCGAAGTCGACCGCGGCGAGCACCCGGTCCGCGAGCAGCGCGGCGGCCGGCACCTCCACCATGACGCCCGCGACCGGGAGCCCCGTCGCATGGACGATCCCCGCGAACCAGGCGGCCTCCTCGACCGTCGCGATCATCGGCGCCATCACCTCGAGCCGGGCGTTCGTCCGCGACGCGGCGACCGCGAGGGCATCGAGCTGCTCGCGCAGCACGGGCTCGGTGCGTCGCAGGGCACGGATGCCCCGCACCCCGAGCGCCGGGTTCTCCTCGTGCTGCCCGCCGAGGAAGGCGAGTGGCTTGTCGGCCCCCGCGTCGAGCACCCGCACCACGACCTTGCGCTCGGGGAACGCCGCGAGGAGCCGTTCGTAGGCCTCCTGCTGCACCGCGCCCGAGGGCGCGGACTCCGAGCCGAGGAACAGGAATTCGGTGCGGAACAGACCGACGCCCTCGGCGCCGAGGCGGACCGCCTCCTCGGCTCCGGCGGGGTCGCCGAGGTTCGCGAGGAGCGGGACCGGCGTGCCGTCGGCGAGACGTCCGGGTGCGATCGGAGCTGCGGCCTCGGCCGCCAGCTCCTCCTGGCGCGCGACCGCGGCGGCGACCTCGTCGGCGGTGGGGGCGCGCACGATGCGCCCGTGTTCCGCGTCGACGATCACCGTCTCCCCCTCGACGAGCCCCGCGGCATCCGCGCCGACGATCGCGACGAGGGACTTCTCGCGGGCGAGGATCGCCGTGTGCGACGTGGGGCCGCCCTCGAGGGTGACGACCGCGAGGACGCGTTCGAGGTCGAGCGTCGCCGTGTCGGCGGGGGCGAGGTCGTGCGCCACGAGCACGAACGGGTGACCGGGGTCGGGGATGCCGGGCGCGGCCGCCCCCGACAGCTCGGCGATCACCCGATGCGCGACGTCGGCGAGATCCGCCGCACGTTCGGCGAGGTAACCGCCCATGCCCGTGAGCAGCTCGCGGTAGCCGGCGAAGGCCTCGAACACGGCGCGCTCGGCCGTGGCGCCCCGCCCCACGTGCTCGGCGATGCTCCCGTGCACCGCGGGGTCCTCGAGCATGAGCGCCTGCGCCTCGAGCACCTCGGCCGCCGTGCCCTCCACGGCCGCCGCGCGGCTCCGCAGCTCCCGGGCGACCTCGGCTGCTGCGGCCTCGGCCCGCTCGAGCTCCAGCTCGGGGCCGCGGCCGCTCGCCGCGGTCGACGGCTCGGGCGGCGGCGGCGACATCCAGGCCACCGGGCCGATCGCGATGCCGCGTCCCACCCCGATCCCGATGAATTCCACCTCGACCACCCCCGGCTCGATCGGCATCCGGCGCCTCCCGGCACCCGCGATCAGCCTATCCCTCGGGCGGAGCGCTCAGTCGGGAATCCCTCAGTCGACGGGCGTCGGGACGATGCCGAACGGGGCGAGGCCCTCGGCTCCCCCGTCGGGGGCGGTGAGCACCCAGATGCCTCCGGCGTGCACGGCCACGCTGTGCTCCCAGTGCGCCGCGTCGGCGCCGTCGGCGGTCGTGACGGTCCAATCGTCGTCGCGCACGAAGGTGTCGACCGCGCCGGCGACGAGCATGGGCTCGATCGCGACGACGAGGCCCGGCTTCACGGCGGGGCCGCGGCGGTCGACGCGGTAGTTGAACACCGGGGGCTCCTCGTGCATCGTGCGGCCGATGCCGTGGCCGACGTAGTCGGTCAGGATGCCGTACTCCCCCTCGCCGCGCACGTAGTCCTCGATCGCCGCGCCGACCTCGTTGAGGTGCGTCGCCCGGGCGAGCGTCGCGATGCCGTGCCAGAGCGCGTTCTCGGTGACCGTCGAGAGCGTCTCGCGCGCCGCCACGATCTCGGGTCGCGACGGGTCGGGCAGCACGATCGTGAACGCCGAGTCGCCGTTCCACCCCTCGACCTCGGCCCCGCCGTCGACCGAGACGATGTCACCGGGCTGGAACCTCCGCTCGCCCGGGATGCCGTGCACCACGTCGTCGTTCACCGAGACGCACAGGGTGTGGCGGTAGCCCGGGACCAGCTTGAAGTTCGAGCGGCCGCCCGCGGCCGTGATGGTGCGCTCGGCCGCGGCGTCGAGCTCGAGGCCGGTCGCGCCCGCGACGGCCAGCCGACGCGCCTCGGCGAGGGCCGAGGCCGTCGCGCGGCCAGCCGCGACCATCGAGCGCAGCTGGGCCGGCGACTTGTAGATCGAGCGCCGGAACACGCGACTCAGGCCGCGGCGCCGGGGTGCCGCGGAGCGAGGCCCCGTGCGGCGAGCGCCTCGAAGATGCGCCCCGTGACCTCGGCGAGCGTGCCGACGCCGTCGATGCGGACGACGAGGCCGCGCGCGCGGTACACGTCGAGGATCGGCGCCGTCTCGCGCTCGTAGATCGCGAGACGGTTGGCGATGACCTCTTCGGTGTCGTCGGTGCGCCCCTGCTCGATCGCACGCTGATGGATGCGGCGGATCGACTCGTCGCGCGGGACCTCGAGCTCGATGACCGCGTCGAGCGACTCGCCGCGGCCCGCGAGGAAGGCGTCGAGGTCGTCGACCTGGCCGCGGTTGCGGGGGTAGCCGTCGAGCAGGAACCCGGCCGAGGCATCCGCCTGCTGGAGCCGGTCGCGCACGAGCTCGCTCGTGAGCGCGTCGGGCACGAGGTCGCCCGCCTCGATGATCGCCTGGACGCGCTTGCCGAGCTCCGTGCCACCCGCGACATTCGCGCGGAAGATGTCGCCGGTGGCGACCTGCGGCACTCCGAAGGCCTCCGCGACGAGCACGCCCTGGGTCCCCTTGCCGGAGCCCTGGGGGCCGACGATGAGGAAGCGGGCGGAGCTGGTTGCGGCGGGGCCGTTCGAGGCGGCTGGCGTCATCGGAGAAGTCCTTCGTAGTGTCGCTGCTGGAGTTGGGCGTCGATCTGCTTGACGGTCTCGAGGCCGACGCCGACGATGATCAGGATGGATGCGCCGCCGAACGGGAAGTTCTGGTTGGCGCCGACCGCGACGAACGCGATCAGCGGGATCAGCGCGATGAGGCCGAGGTAGAGCGAGCCGGGCGCGGTGATGCGCGTCAGCACGTAGTCGAGGTACTCGGCCGTCGGTCGGCCGGCGCGGATGCCGGGGATGAAGCCGCCGTACTTCTTCATGTTCTCGGCCACCTCGTCGGGGTTGAAGGTGATCGCGACGTAGAAGTACGTGAAGCCGACGATGAGCAGGAAGTACAGGAGCATGTAGAGCGGGTGGTCGCCCTTGGTCAGGTAGTTCGTGATCCAGAGCACCCACGGCTGCGGGTCCTCGCCGGCGGCGGGCTGGTTGAACTGCGCGATGAGCGCCGGCAGGTACAGCAGCGACGAGGCGAAGATGACGGGCACGACGCCGGCCATGTTGACCTTGATCGGGATGTACGTGTTGTTGCCGCCGTAGGTGCGTCGGCCGACCATGCGCTTCGCGTACTGCACGGGGATGCGCCGCTGGCTCTGCTCGACGAACACGACGAGGACGACGACCGCGAGGCCGATCAGGAGCACGATCGCGAAGACGTCCCAGCCGCGGGCGATGCCGATGGCCCAGAGCGAGCCGGGGAAGGTCGCGGCGATCGAGGTGAAGATGAGCAGCGACATGCCGTTGCCGATGCCGCGCTCGGTGATGAGCTCGCCCATCCACATGATGAGGCCGGTGCCGGCCGTCATCGTGATGACCATGAGGAGGATCGCGTACCACGCGTCGTTCGTGATCAGCGCCGAGCACGAGGGGTCGCTGTTCGGGAACAGCGCGCCGGAGCGGGCGACCGTGATGAGCGTGGTCGACTGCAGCACGCCGAGGGCGATCGTGAGGTAGCGGGTGTACTGCGTGAGCTTGCCCTGGCCCGCCTGGCCCTCCTTGTAGAGGGTCTCGAAGTGGGGGATGACCACGCGGAGCAGCTGCACGATGATCGACGCGGTGATGTACGGCATGATGCCCAGCGCGAAGATCGAGAGCTGCAGCAGCGCACCGCCCGAGAAGAGGTTCACCAGGTCGTAGAGACCGGATGCCCCGGCGGCCTGGTTGGCCGCGAGACACTGCTGCACGTTGCCGAAGTCGACGAACGGCGCGGGGATGAAGGATCCGAGCCGGAACAGGGCCACGATGCCCAGCGTGAACCCGAGCTTGCGGCGAAGATCCGGCGTGCGGAAGATCCGCCCGATGGCGTTGAACACTCGTCCTCCTGTTGCTCCGTGCGATGCGTCTGCGCCGCGCAGGGAGTTGGTTCGTTATACGACTCGAGCCAGTCGAGACCCCGCTTATCCTACGCGAGGTCCCGACTGGCTCGAACCAATCGTGTTTCGGTCTTACTTGACCGAGCCGCCGGCGGCGACGATCTTCTGCTCGGCCGAGCCGGAGACCTTGTCGACGGCCACGTTGAGCTTGACCTGGATGTCGCCGTTGCCGAGCACCTTGACGCGCTCGTTCTTGCGGACGGCGCCCTTCTCGATCAGGTCGGCGATGGTGACGTCGCCGCCCTTCGGGTAGAGCTCGGCCAGCTTGTCGAGGTTGACGACCTGGTACTCGACGCGGAACGGGTTCTTGAAGCCGCGGAGCTTCGGCGCACGCATGTGGTACGGAAGCTGGCCGCCCTCGAAGCCGGGGCGGATGTTGTTGCGGGCCTTCGAACCCTTGGTGCCGCGACCGGCGGTCTTGCCCTTCGAACCCTCACCGCGTCCGACGCGGGTCTTGTCCTTCTTGGCGCCGGGGGCGGGGCGGAGGTGGTGGACCTTCAGCACCTGCTCGCGCTTCTCCGCGACGTCGGCCTTGGGGGCCGCCTTCTTCGCGGGAGCCTTCTTCGCGGGGGCCTTCTCGGCCTTCGCGTCGTCGGCCTTCGCGGCAGCGGCCTTGGCCGGGGCCTTCTTCGCTGCGGCAGCCTTGGGGGCGGCCTTCTCGGCGGCGGGCTTCGCGGCGGCCTTCTTCGCCGGGGCCTTCTTGGGGGCCTCGGTGGTGGCGTCGTTCTTCTCGTCAGCCATTAGTCAATCTCCTCAACCTTCACGAGGTGAGCGACGGTGTTGACGTACCCGCGGTTCTGCGGGGTGTCCTCACGCACGACCGACTGGCCGATTCGCTTGAGCCCGAGGCTGCGCAGCGTGTCACGCTGGTACTGCTTCTCGCTCACCTTGGACTTGATCTGGGTCACCTTCAGCTGCTTGGCCATCAGGCACCTGCCTTCGCTGCTGCGGCGGCCTCGGCCGCCTGTGCCTCGGCACGGATGAGGCGCGCGGGGGCGACCTCGTCGTAGTCGAGACCACGACGAGCGGCGACCGCACGGGGCTCCTCGAGCTGCTTCAGCGACTCGACCGTGGCGTGCACGATGTTGATCGTGTTCGACGAGCCGAGCGACTTCGACAGCACGTCGTGGATGCCGGCGCACTCGAGCACGGCGCGCACCGGACCACCGGCGATGACACCGGTACCGGGCGACGCCGGGCGCAGGAGCACCACACCGGCGGCAGCCTCACCCTGAACGGGGTGGGGGATGGTCGAACCGACGCGGGGGACGCGGAAGAAGTTCTTCTTCGCCTCCTCGACGCCCTTCGAGATCGCGGTCGGGACCTCGCGCGCCTTGCCGTAGCCGACGCCGACGAGACCGTTGCCGTCGCCCACGACGACGAGCGCCGTGAAGCTGAAGCGACGGCCGCCCTTGACGACCTTCGACACGCGGTTGATGGTGACGACGCGCTCGAGGAACTGGCTCTTCTCAGCGTCGCGACCGCCACGGTCACGGCCCTGGTTGCGGTCGCGACCGCCGCCACGGCGCGAGTCGCGCTCGTTGCGGGCCGGCTCGGACGCCGCTGCCGTCTCGACGGGTGCCTCTGCGGTCACCTCGGTCTCCTTCACAGTGTTCTCGCTCACAGGCTCAGTCCTGCCTCTCGCGCTCCATCGGCGATCGCGGCGACGCGACCGGCGTACTTGTTGCCGCCGCGGTCGAAGACGACGGACTCGACACCGGCCTGCTTGGCGCGCTCGGCGACGAGCTCGCCGACCTTCTTCGCCTTGGCGGTCTTGTCACCGTCGAACGCGCGGAGGTCGGCCTCCATGGTCGACGCCGACGCGACGGTGTGACCCTTGGCGTCGTCGACGACCTGCACGAAGACGTGGCGGGCCGAGCGGGTGACGACGAGACGGGGGCGGAGCTCCGTGCCGACGATCTTCTTGCGAAGGCGGGTGTGGCGGCGCGAACGCGCGGCCGTCTTGCTCTTCACAGCCATGATTACTTACCTGACTTTCCGGCCTTGCGACGCACGACCTCGCCGGCGTAGCGGATGCCCTTGCCCTTGTACGGCTCGGGCTTCTTGATCTTGCGGATGTTGGCGGCGGTCTCGCCGACGGCCTGCTTCGAGATGCCGGCGACCGTGATCTTGTTGTTGCCCTCGACGGTCAGCGTGATGCCCTCGGGCGCCTCGACCGTGACCGGGTGCGAGAAGCCGAGCGCGAACTCGACCGCGCTGCCCTTCTGCGCGACGCGGTAACCGGTGCCGACGATCTCGAGGCCCTTCGAGTAGCCCTCGGTGACGCCGATGATGTCGTTGGCGATGAGGGTGCGCGTGAGGCCGTGCAGCGAACGCGAGGCGCGCTCGTCGTCGGGACGGGTCACGACGACCTGGTTCTCCTCGAGCTTGACCTCGATGGGGGACGCGACGTTGAGCGAGAGCTCGCCCTTCGGGCCCTTGACGGTGACGGCGGAGCCGTCGATCTTGACGTCGACACCCGCGGGGATGTCGATGGGAAGTCGTCCGATTCGTGACATGGGGTTACCACACGTAGGCGAGGACTTCCCCACCCACGCCCTTCTTCTCGGCCTGGCGGTCGGTCAGCAGACCGCTGGAAGTGGACAGGATCGCGACGCCGAGGCCGCCGAGGACCTTGGGCAGCTCGGTCGACTTCGCGTACACGCGGAGGCCGGGCTTCGAGACGCGCTTGATGCCTGCGATCGAGCGCTCGCGGTTCGGGCCGAACTTGAGCTTCAGCGTGAGCGTCTTGCCCACGCGAGCGTCGGTGACCTCGAAGTCGGCGATGTAGCCCTCGAGCTTCAGGATCTCGGCGATGTGCGCCTTGAGCTTCGAGTTCGGCATCGACACGGAGTCGTGGTGTGCGGAGTTCGCGTTCCGCAGACGGGTCAGCATGTCAGCGACCGGGTCGGTCATCGTCATGACGATTCGTTCCTTACGTTCACCAGGTTTCAGGACCCGTTACACGGGGACTGACCTGTGGTGTGGTCTCAGCGATTGCATGAGACCGGAGTCCCGCACCCGCCGGCCCCCGAGTGATCGGGGACCGGCAGGCGCGAGCACAAACTCGTAGAGTCTACTACAAGCAGTTACTACTACGCAGCGTCGTTCGACTTGAACGGGAAGCCGAGCGCCTTGAGCAGCGCGCGACCCTCCTCGTCGTTCTTGGCGGTGGTCACCACGGTGATGTCCATGCCGCGAACGCGGTCGATCTTGTCCTGGTCGATCTCGTGGAACATCGACTGCTCCGTGAGGCCGAAGGTGTAGTTGCCGTTGCCGTCGAACTGCTTGTCGCTGAGACCGCGGAAGTCGCGGATGCGGGGCAGGGCGAGCGAGAGCAGGCGGTCCAGGAACTCCCACATGCGGTCGCCGCGGAGCGTGACGTGCGCACCGATCGGCTGACCCTCGCGCAGCTTGAACTGCGCGATCGACTTGCGGGCCTTGGTCACCTGCGGCTTCTGGCCGGTGATCTTGATGAGGTCGGCGATCGCGCCGTCGATGACCTTGCCATCGCGGGCGGCCTCGCCGACACCCATGTTCACGACGATCTTCACGAGGCCGGGCACCTGGTGCGGGTTCGTGTACTCGAACTGCTCGGTGAGGCCCTTGGCGATCTCGCCGCGGTACTTGGTCTTCAGTCGCGGCTGGATTTTGCCAGCCTGCGTTGCCGTGTCGGTCATTACAGGTCCTTACCTGACTTCTTGGCGTAGCGGACGCGGACGGTCTTGGTGACGCCGTCCTTCGTCACCTGCTCGGTGCGGAAGCCGACGCGGGTCGGCTTCTTCGTCTCGGGGTCGACGATCGCGACGTTGGAAACGTGGATCGGCGCCTCGTGGGTCTCGATGCCACCGGTCTTCGAGCCGCGCTGCGTCTGACCGACGCGAACGTGCTTCGTGACGAAGTTGATGCCTTCGACGACGACGCGGTTCTCGGCGACGAGCACCTCGAGGACCTTGCCCTGCTTGCCGCGGTCTCCGCCGCGAGCCTGGCTGCGGCCCGAGATGACCTGGACGAGGTCGCCCTTCTTGATCTTGGCCATGTTTTACAGCACCTCCGGTGCCAGCGAGATGATCTTCATGAACTTCTTGTCGCGCAGCTCGCGACCGACCGGACCGAAGATACGGGTGCCGCGGGGGTCACCGTCGTTCTTCAGGATGACCGCGGCGTTCTCGTCGAACTTGATGTACGAGCCGTCGGGACGACGGGTCTCCTTGACGGTGCGGACGATGACGGCCTTGACCACATCGCCCTTCTTGACGTTGCCGCCGGGGATCGCGTCCTTGACGGTGGCGACGATGACGTCACCGACACCGGCGTAACGACGCTTCGATCCACCGAGAACGCGGATCGTGAGCAGCTCCTTGGCGCCGGTGTTGTCGGCGACCTTGACTCGTGATTCCTGCTGAAGCACTTCGAACTCCTTCTCTCAAGCAAGCCCGAGGCTTACTTGGCCTTCTCGACGATCTCGACGAGACGCCAGCGCTTCGTGGCGGAAAGGGGGCGGGTCTCGCTGATCACGACGAGGTCGCCGATGCCGGCGGTGTTCTGCTCGTCGTGCGCCTTGACCTTCGAGGTACGGCGGATGACCTTGCCGTACAGCGGGTGCTTCACGCGGTCCTCGACCTCGACGACGATGGTCTTGTCCATCTTGTCGCTGACGACGTAGCCGCGACGGACCTTGCGGTAGCCGCGGACGAGCTCGGCCGCGGTGTCGACCTCGGCCGGAGCCTTCTTGGTCTCAGCCATGATCAGGCCTCCTTCGTCTCTGCGGCCTCAGCCGGGGCATCCGCCTCGGCCTTGGCCTTCTTCGTCTTCTTCTCGGCCTTGGCGGGAGCCGCCTCGACCGGCGCGGGCGTGGCACGGATGCCGAGCTCGCGCTCACGGATGACCGTGTAGATGCGGGCGATGTCGCGCTTGACCGCACGGAGGCGGCCGTGGCTCTCGAGCTGACCGGTGGCCGACTGGAAGCGCAGGTTGAACAGCTCTTCCTTGGCCTTCTTCAGCTCGTCGACGAGTCGCTCGTCTTCAAAGGTGTCGAGCTCTGCGGGGCTGAGCTCCTTGGTGCCGACGGCCATTATGCGTCGCCCTCCTCGCGCTTGATGATGCGTGCCTTGAGGGGCAGCTTGTGGATGGCACGGGTCATGGCTTCGCGGGCGAGCTCCTCGGAGACGCCCGAGACCTCGAAGAGGACGCGACCCGGCTTGACGTTGGCGACCCACCACTCGGGCGAACCCTTACCGGAACCCATTCGGGTCTCGGCGGGCTTCTTCGTGAGCGGACGGTCGGGGTAGATGTTGATCCACACCTTGCCGCCGCGCTTGATGTGACGCGTCATCGCGATACGAGCGGACTCGATCTGACGGTTGGTCACGTAAGCGGGCGTCAGCGCCTGGATGCCGAACTCACCGAACGACACCTTGGTGCCACCGGTGGCCTGGCCCGAGCGGCCGGGGTGGTGCTGCTTGCGGTACTTGACTCGACGGGGAATCAACATGGTTATGCCTCAACTCCTGCGGTCGCCGGCTCGGCCTTGGGGGCGCGGTCGCGACGGGGACGGTCGTTGCGGTCGCGAGACGGCTTCTGGGCCGCCTGCTCGCGCGCGAGTTCCTTGTTGGTGATGTCGCCCTTGTAGATCCAGACCTTCACGCCGATGCGGCCGAAGGTGGTCTTGGCCTCGTAGAACCCGTAGTCGATGTTCGCGCGGAGGGTGTGCAGGGGCACACGGCCTTCGCGGTAGAACTCCGAGCGGCTCATCTCGGCGCCGCCGAGACGGCCCGACACCTGGATGCGGACGCCCTTGGCGCCGGCGCGCTGCGCGCCCTGCAGGCCCTTGCGCATCGCGCGGCGGAACGCCACGCGAGCGGAGAGCTGCTCGGCGATGCCCTGCGCGACGAGCTGGGCGTCGGCCTCGGGGTTCTTCACCTCGAGGATGTTGAGCTGGATCTGCTTGCCGGTGAGCTTCTCGAGGTCGGCGCGGATGCGCTCGGCCTCGGCGCCGCGGCGGCCGATCACGATGCCGGGACGCGCCGTGTGGATGTCCACGCGGACGCGGTCGCGGGTGCGCTCGATCTCGATGCGCGAGACACCCGCGCGGTCGAGCGACGTCTGGAGCAGACGACGGATCTTGACATCCTCGGCGAGGTAGTCGGCGTAGCGCTGTCCGGGCTTCGTCGAGTCGGAGAACCACCGCGACACGTGGTCGGTGGTGATGCCGAGACGGAAGCCGTACGGGTTGACCTTCTGACCCATTACTTCGTACCCTCCTCGGGCGTGGCGAGCACGACGGTGATGTGGCTCGTTCGCTTGTTGATGCGGAAGGCACGACCCTGCGCACGCGGCTGGAAACGCTTGAGGGTGGTGCCCTCATCGACGAATGCGCGGCTGATGTAGAGGTCCTGCTCGTCCAGATAGGTGTTCGTTGCATCGGCCTTGACGCGAGCGTTCGCGATGGCCGAGGCGACGAGCTTGTACACGGGCTCGCTCGCACCCTGGGGGGCGAACTTCAGGATGGCCAGGGCCTCCTGAGCCTGCTTGCCGCGGATCATGTTGACGACACGACGGGCCTTCATGGGGGTCACGCGGATGTGACGCACGCGTGCGATCGACTCCACCATTTCTTTCCTCCTTCACGCCACCGCGTCAGCGGCGGCGGCCCTTCTTGTCGTCCTTCACGTGACCACGGAAGGTGCGGGTGGGGGCGAACTCGCCGAGCTTGTGACCCACCATGGTCTCGGTGACGAACACCGGGATGTGCTTGCGGCCGTCGTGCACGGCGATCGTGTGGCCGAGCATGGCCGGGATGATCATCGAGCGGCGCGACCACGTCTTGATGACGTTCTTCGAACCGGCTTCGTTCTGGACGACGACCTTGCGAAGCAGGTGCTCGTCGACGAAGGGGCCCTTCTTGAGACTGCGAGGCATCTTCTCTTACTCCTACTTGCGCTTCTTGCCGACGGTGCGACGACGGACGATGAGCTTGTCGCTTTCCTTGTTGGGGCGACGAGTGCGGCCCTCGGCCTGACCCCACGGGCTGACCGGGTGACGACCACCGGAGGTCTTGCCCTCACCACCACCGTGCGGGTGGTCGATCGGGTTCATCGCGACACCGCGGACGGTCGGGCGGACGCCCTTCCAGCGCTTGCGGCCGGCCTTGCCCCAGTTGATGTTCGACTGCTCGGCGTTGCCGACCTCGCCGACGGTCGCGCGGCAGCGCGCGTCGACGTTGCGGATCTCGCCCGACGGCAGACGGAGCTGCGCGTAGGGGCCGTCCTTGGCGACGAGACGCACCGAGGCGCCGGCCGAGCGAGCCATCTTGGCACCGCCACCGGGGCGCAGCTCGATGGCGTGCACGACGGTACCGGTGGGGATGTTCTTCAGCGGCAGGTTGTTGCCCGGCTTGATGTCGGCGCCGGGGCCCGACTCGACGATGTCGCCCTGCGAGAGCTTGTTCGGAGCCAGGATGTAGCGCTTCGTGCCGTCGACGAAGTGCAGCAGCGCGATGCGCGCGGTGCGGTTGGGGTCGTACTCGATGTGAGCGACCTTGGCGTTGACGCCGTCCTTGTCGTTGCGACGGAAGTCGATCACGCGGTACTGGCGCTTGTGGCCACCACCGATGTGACGGGTCGTGATGCGGCCCTGGTTGTTGCGACCACCGGTCTTCGACAGGGGGCGGAGCAGCGACTTCTCAGGAGTCGAACGCGTGATCTCCGCGAAGTCGGCGACCGACGAACCGCGACGACCCGGGGTCGTGGGCTTGTACTTACGAATAGCCATTTTCTACCTCTGCTCCTTAGCCGACAGCCGTGAAGATGTCGATCGAGCCGGACTTGAGGGTGACGATCGCGCGCTTCGTGTCCTTGCGCTTGCCCATGCCGAACCGGGTGCGGCGGGTCTTGCCCTGACGGTTCAGGGTGTTGATCGACGCCACCTGGACGTTGAAGATCTTCTCGATGGCGAGCTTGATCTCGGTCTTGTTCGAGCGGGGGTCCACGATGAACGTGTACTTGCCCTCGTCGATCAGGCCGTAGCTCTTCTCCGAGACGACCGGCGCGATGATGATGTCGCGCGGGTCCTTGTTGTGAGCGGCGCTCATGCGGAGACCTCTTCCTTCTTCGCCGACTTCGCGGCCACGAAGGCCTCGAGCGCGGCGGCGCTGAAGACGATGTCGTCGGCGACGAGCACGTCGTAGGCGTTGAGCTGGTCGACCGGCAGCACGTGCACGGTCGGGATGTTGCGGACGGCGCGCTCGGCGAGCTCCTCATCGCGCGTGAGCACGACCAGGAAGTGCTTGGCCGGGGCGATGCCGCCGAGGAGCGCGATCGCATCCTTCGTGCGGGGGGCCTCACCGGGGACGAAGCCCGAGACCGCGTGGATGCGGCCGCCGCGAGCGCGGTCGGAGAGGGCGCCGAGCAGAGCCGCGGCGATCATCTTCTTGGGGGTCCGCTGCGAGTAGTCGCGCGGCTGCGGGCCGTGCACGACGCCACCGCCGGTCATGTGCGGAGCGCGGATCGAGCCCTGACGAGCGCGGCCGGTGCCCTTCTGCTTGAACGGCTTGCGACCGGCACCCGAGACCTCGCCGCGGGTCTTGGTCTTGTGCGTGCCCTGGCGCGCCGCAGCGAGCTGCGCGACGACGACCTGGTGGATGAGCGGGACGTTGGTCTGCACGTCGAAGAGCTCGGCGGGCAGCTCGAACGAGCCGGACTTCTTGCCGGTCGCGTCGAGCACGTCGATGGTGTTGGCGGTAGCCATGGACTACGCCCCCTTCACTGCGTTGCGGACGAAAACGAGACGGCCGCGAGCACCGGGAACCGCGCCCTTGACGAGCAGCAGGCCCTTCTCGGCGTCGACGGCGTGCACGCGGAGGTTCAGCACGGTCACGCGCTCGCCACCCATGCGACCGGCCATGCGCATGCCCTTGAAGACACGGCTGGGGGTCGACGAGGCACCGATCGAACCGGGCTTGCGGTGGTTGCGGTGAGCACCGTGCGAGGCCGAGACGCCCTTGAAGTTGTGGCGCTTCATGACACCGGCGAAGCCCTTGCCCTTGCTCGTGCCGACGACGTCGACGAGCTGGCCGGCCTCGAAGGCGCCCTCGACCGCGAGCTCCTGGCCCAGCGAGTACGACGCGGCGTCCGCGGTGCGGATCTCGGTCACGTGGCGACGCGGCGTCACGCCTGCGGCCTGGAAGTGGCCGGCGGCGGGCTGGTTCACCTTGCGCGGGTCGATGGCGCCGGCGGCGATCTGCACGGCCTCGTAGCCGTCCTTCTCGACGGTGCGGAGCTGCGTGACCACGTTCGGAGCGATCTCGATGACGGTCACGGGGACGAGCTTGTTGTTCTCATCCCAGACCTGGGTCATGCCGAGCTTGGTGCCGAGCAGACCCTTCACGTTCTTGGTAGCGGAAGACATCTGTTACCTCAGAGCTTGATCTCGATGTTGACGTCGGCCGGCAGGTCGAGACGCATCAGCGAGTCGACGGCCTTGGGCGTCGGGTCCACGATGTCGATGAGACGCTTGTGGGTGCGCATCTCGAAGTGCTCGCGGCTGTCCTTGTACTTGTGGGGCGAGCGGATGACGCACACCACGTTCTTCTCCGTCGGAAGCGGCACGGGGCCGACGACCGTGGCGCCCGCGCGGGTCACCGTGTCGACGATCTTGCGCGCCGAGGTGTCGATGACCTCGTGGTCATACGACTTCAGTCGAATGCGGATCTTCTGTCCCGCCATTGCTGACTCTCTCTCTGTCAAGGCGTCTTACCCCTTCCGAGGGCATCGGACGCCGCGTAGCTACTCCGTGTGAAGCACCACTGTTCTTCTGTCAAAGGCCGGTGATCGAGCCTGTCGAAGCCACCCGCCCGGATGACCCGGGGCGGTGCCCTCGACACGCTCGACCTTCGAGCCCCAACCGGCGCGCACGCAGCATGGGAAGGCCCATGCCAGGTGGTTGTCGGTTGTGTGTTCTGCTGCCTGCCGCCTAACCTGACCCCGGAGCTGCGCTTCGAGTGGTTATGCACTGCCTGACAGTGATTCGAACGCGCGCACGAGGGCACGCGTTCGAAATGTTGAACTCATCGAGTTTGCCACAGTCGGGACCTCCGTGCAACCCGGGCGTGTCGCGCCCGGCGGTCCTCACAGGGACGTCGCAGGATCGGGCCCCGTTCCGCGTGATGGCGCATGATGGATGCAGAGTCCACGACCCCCTCTGGAGGCGGAATGAGCGAGCACGCACATCAGGTCAGCGAACGGATCGGACGGGGCAGCGTCTCGGTCACGCGCACCGGCCCGCGCCGCTACGAGGGCCTGAACGAGCGGGGCGCCACCGTGCGCATCGGCGGCGACGAGCTCGAGGGCGAGCACTTCTCGCCCGGCGAGCTGCTGAAGCTCGCCCTCATCGGCTGCGCGGGCCTCAGCACGGACCGCGTCGCCGCGCGGCGACTCGGGGACGACTACGCGATCACGATCTGGGCGCACGGGATGAGCGACCCCGAGACGAACCGGTACACCCGCGTCGAGGAGGAGCTGCTCGTCGATCTCGGCGGGCTCGAGGCATCCGACCGCACCAAGCTCATCGAGATCATGGCGAGGGCGATCGAGCGGGGATGCACCGTGGCGCGCAGCGTCGAGGGCAGCATCGACCTCGACACCACCATCGACGGTTCCCCGGCGTAGCCCGGCTCAGTCCTCGACGGAGCGCTCGCAGGCCACCGCCCGCTCCCCCGCCACGCTCGGCGCGACGACGCCCGCACCCACGATGACGGCGATCAGGCCGGCGAGCCCGCTGATCAGGAACACCGGCCGCAGCCTGAGCCCCCGGCGCCCGTGGCGGAACGGATCCTCGATCCAGCGCTTCGACAACCCTGCGACGAGGACCGAGAGCGCGACGAGGATCACCATCAGCCACGGCGGGCTCGGCACCCCCGTCAGGTACGGGGTGAACATGAAGATCGGCCAGTGCCAGAGGTAGAGCGAGTAGGAGACGTCGCCGGTCCACTGCACCGGTCGGAGGCGCGCGACGACCGCGGGCGACCAGGCTCGCTCCGGCATCCCGGCCCAGATCACCGCGAGCGTGCCGATCACCGGGAGGAGCACGACCAGTCCGGGGAACACCTCGGGCGAGCGGAATGCGACGATCGGGACCGCGATCATCACGAGGCCGGCCCACGAGACGACCGAGCGCAGTGCCGCGCGCCCGGTGAGCGGCGCTCGGCTCACGATCGCGAGGACTCCGCCGATGCCGAACTCCCAGGTGCGGGCGAAGGTCGAGAAGTAGGCGAGGTTCGCATCCTGAGCGGTGAGGAGCACCGAGTGCACGAAGGAGGCGACGGTCACGACGGACAGCAGCACGAGCACCACGGTGGTGGATGCCGCTCCCCGCCTGGCCGCGATCCACAGCGCGACGATGATGAGCAGCGGCCAGAACAGGTAGAACTGCTCCTCGACCGACAGCGACCAGAAATGCTGCACCGGGGTGGACTCGAGATCGGCGCGACGCGGGATCTGGGAGTCGACGGCGAGCTGCCAGTTCTCGTAGTAGAGGGTCGAGGCGACGATCTCGCGGAACCAGGGACGCCACTCGCGCTGCGGCACGAGCAGCAGGGTCAGCGCGGAGACCGCTGCGAGCGTCGCGATCGCCGCGGGCAGGATGCGCCTGGCCCTGCGCAGGTAGAAGTCGCGAAGCGAGAGCCGGCCGGTCCGCTCAATCTCCCGCATGAGGAGGCCGGTGATGAGGAATCCCGAGACGACGAAGAAGACGTCGACGCCCATGTAGCCCGCGGGGGCGACGGCCGGCCATCCGTGATGGAGCACGACGGCCCCCACGGCGACGGCCCGGAGAGCCTGGATCTCGGGACGTACCGTGGATCGAGCGAATGGCGAGGGTGATTCGGCCATCGGCTCAACACTACGGCTGAGGGGATCGTTCCCCCAAGGGGTTGCGGAATCCGGGAACGACGAAGGGGGCCGGGCCGAAGCCCGACCCCCTCACAGGTCGCGTATCGCGAAGATTACTTGATGATCTTCGTGACGGTACCGGCGCCGACGGTGCGGCCACCCTCGCGGATGGCGAAGCCGAGGCCCTCCTCCATGGCGATCGGCTGGATCAGCTCGACGACCATGTCGGTGGTGTCGCCGGGCATGACCATCTCGGTGCCCTCGGGCAGCGTGATGACGCCGGTGACGTCGGTGGTGCGGAAGTAGAACTGCGGACGGTAGTTCGCGTAGAACGGGTTGTGACGGCCGCCCTCGTCCTTCGAGAGGATGTAGGCAGTGCCCTCGAAGTTGGTGTGGGGGGTGACCGAACCCGGGGCCACGACGACCTGGCCGCGCTCGACGTCCTCGCGCTTGGTGCCGCGGAGCAGGAGACCGCAGTTCTCGCCGGCCCATGCCTCGTCGAGCTGCTTGTGGAACATCTCGATACCGGTGACGGTGGTCTTCTGCGTCGGGCGGATGCCGACGATCTCGACCTCGGAGTTGATCTTCAGCGTGCCACGCTCGGCGCGGCCCGTGACGACCGTGCCACGGCCGGTGATGGTGAAGACGTCCTCGACGGGCATGAGGAACGGCTTGTCGCGGTCGCGCACCGGGTCGGGCACGGACGAGTCGACGGCCTCCATGAGCTCGAGAACCGAGTTGACCCACTTCTCGTCGCCCTCGAGCGCCTTGAGGCCCGAGACGCGAACGACCGGAGCGTCGTCGCCGGGGAAGCCCTGCGACGAGAGCAGCTCGCGGACCTCGAGCTCGACGAGCTCCAGGATCTCCTCGTCGTCGACCATGTCGCTCTTGTTGAGCGCGACCAGCAGGTAGGGGACGCCGACCTGCTTGGCGAGCAGCACGTGCTCACGCGTCTGAGCCATCGGGCCGTCGGTGGCGGCGACCACGAGGATCGCGCCGTCCATCTGAGCCGCACCGGTGATCATGTTCTTGATGTAGTCGGCGTGACCAGGGGCGTCGACGTGCGCGTAGTGGCGCTTCGGCGTCTCGTACTCGACGTGCGAGATGTTGATCGTGATGCCGCGCTGACGCTCTTCGGGAGCCGAGTCGATCGACGCGAAGTCGCGCTGAACGTTGGTCGCCGAGGGGTACTTGTCAGCAAGCACCTTCGAGATCGCAGCGGTGAGCGTGGTCTTGCCGTGGTCGACGTGACCGATCGTTCCGATGTTGACGTGCGGCTTGGTCCGCTCGAACTTGGCCTTAGCCACTGTGGGTCCTCCTCAGGACTCGTGTAGAGCCGCCGGGCGCTGGATTGCGACCGGTGGCCTACGGGGGTTGTGTTGATATGTTACGCGAACCGGAAGGTTCGTGCGGGCAGGGCTATTCGCCCTTGTTCTTCTGGACGATCTCGTCGGCGACAGCCTTCGGGACCTCCGCGTAGCTCTCGAACTCCATCGAGTACACCGCGCGGCCCGAGGTCTTCGACCGCAGGTCACCGATGTAGCCGAACATCTCCGAGAGCGGGACGTGCGCACGCACGACCTTCACACCGGCGGCGTCCTCCATGGACTGGATCTGGCCGCGGCGCGAGTTCAGGTCGCCGATGACGTCGCCCATGTACTCCTCGGGAGTACGGACCTCGACGCTCATCAGCGGTTCGAGCAGAACGGGGTTCGCCTTGCGAGCGGCTTCCTTGAAGCCCATCGAGCCGGCGATCTTGAACGCCATCTCCGAGGAGTCGACGTCGTGGGCGGCACCGTCGATGAGGCGCGCCTTGACGCCCACCATCGGGAAGCCCGCGAGGATGCCGTACTGCATGGCGTCCTGGAAGCCCGCGTCGACCGAGGGGATGTACTCGCGGGGGATGCGACCGCCCGTGACCTCGTTCGAGAACTCGTAGATCTTGTCGCCCTCGACCTCGAGCGGCTCGAGCGCGAACTGGATCTTCGCGAACTGGCCGGAACCACCCGTCTGCTTCTTGTGGGTGTAGTCGTGGCGCTCGACCGCGCGACGGATGGTCTCGCGGTAGGCGACCTGGGGCTTGCCGACGTTCGCCTCGACCTTGAACTCGCGCTTCATGCGGTCCACGAGGATGTCGAGGTGCAGCTCGCCCATGCCCTTGATGACCGTCTGGCCGGTCTCCTGGTTGAGCTCGGTGCGGAACGTGGGGTCTTCCTCGGCGAGCTTCTGGATCGCGGTGCCCAGCTTCTCCTGGTCGGCCTTGGTCTTCGGCTCGATGGCGACCTCGATGACGGGCTCGGGGAAGGTCATCGACTCGAGCACGACCTGGTTGTCGGGGTCGCACAGGGTGTCGCCCGTGGTCGTGTCCTTGAGGCCGATGACCGCGTAGATGTTGCCCGCGGTGACCGAGTCGACCGGGTTCTCCTTGTTGGCGTGCATCTGGAAGATCTTGCCGATGCGCTCCTTCTTGCCCTTGGTCGAGTTGACGACCTGGGCACCCGAGTCGAGCTGACCCGAGTAGACGCGCACGTAGGTGAGGCGGCCGAAGAAGGGGTGCACCGCGACCTTGAACGCGAGCGCCGCGAACGGGTCGGTGGCGTCGGGGTGACGCTCGATGACCTCGTCCTCGTTGCGGGGGTTGCGGCCCTCGATGGCGGGGACGTCGAGCGGCGACGGCAGGTAGTCGATGACCGCGTCGAGCATCGGCTGCACACCGCGGTTCTTAAACGCCGAGCCGCAGAGCACGGGGTAGATCTCCGAGTTGACGACCATCTTGCGGATGGCGCCCTTGATCTCGGCGACCGTGAGCTCCTCGCCGCCGAAGAACTTCTCGAGGAGGGCGTCGTCGGTCTCGGCGACGGTCTCGAGCAGGGTCTGGCGGTACTCCTCGGCCTTCTCCTTGAGGTCGGCGGGGATCTCCTGGACCTCGTACTTGGCGCCCATGGTCACGTCGCCCTTGGCGTCGCCGGGCCACACGAGGGCGCGCATCTCGATCAGGT
This sequence comes from Agromyces sp. NPDC058104, assembly GCF_042884835.1. Taxonomy (NCBI): domain Bacteria; kingdom Bacillati; phylum Actinomycetota; class Actinomycetes; order Micrococcales; family Microbacteriaceae; genus Agromyces; species Agromyces sp. NPDC058104. Next base: position 624,783 of record NZ_JBHVTD010000001.1, read on the forward strand.
CGACGACGCCGATGAAGTCGTTCTCGGCACCGATCGGGAGCTGCAGCACCAGCGGCTTGGCGCCGAGGCGGCTGACGATCGTGTCGACCGTGAAGTAGAAGTCGGCACCGAGCTTGTCCATCTTGTTGACGAAGCAGATGCGCGGCACGTTGTACTTGTCGGCCTGACGCCACACCGTCTCGGACTGGGGCTCGACGCCCTCCTTGCCGTCGAAGACGGCGACGGCGCCGTCGAGCACGCGGAGCGAGCGCTCGACCTCGACCGTGAAGTCCACGTGGCCGGGGGTGTCGATGATGTTGATCTGGTTCTTGTTCCAGAAGCAGGTCACGGCGGCAGACGTGATCGTGATGCCGCGCTCCTTCTCCTGCTCCATCCAGTCGGTCGTCGAGGCACCGTCGTGCGTCTCGCCGAGCTTGTGGTTGACGCCCGTGTAGAACAGGATGCGCTCGGTGGTGGTGGTCTTGCCGGCATCGATGTGGGCCATGATGCCGATGTTGCGGACCTTGCTCAGGTCGGTGAGCACGTCTTGTGCCACGGGGGTTCCTCCGGAAGGTTCAGGAACGGAAGTGAGGGGGAGAGCGGATGCCCCGGCGCGAGCCGAGGCATCCGCTCGGCCCGACTACCAGCGGTAGTGGGCGAAGGCGCGGTTCGACTCGGCCATCTTGTGGGTGTCTTCGCGGCGCTTGACCGCAGCACCCAGGCTGTTCGACGCGTCGAGGATCTCGTTGGTGAGACGCTCGGTCATGGTCTTCTCGCGACGGGCCTTGGCGTAGCTGGTGAGCCAGCGGAGCGCCAGGGTGTTCGCGCGGTGGGGCTTGACCTCGACGGGGACCTGGTAGGTCGAGCCGCCGACGCGGCGCGAGCGCACCTCGAGGGTGGGGCGCACGTTGTCGAGCGCCTTCTTGAGGGTGGCGACCGCGTCCTGGCCGGACTTGGCGGCGACGTTCTCGAGCGCCTCGTAGACGATGCGCTGGGCGAGGTCCTTCTTGCCGTCGACGAGGATCTTGTTGACGAGCTGGCTGACGACCGGCGAGCCGTAGACGGGGTCTGCGACGACGGGGCGCTTCGGAGCGGGTCCCTTGCGAGGCATTACTTCTTCTCCATCTTCGCGCCGTAGCGGCTGCGAGCCTGCTTGCGGTTCTTCACGGCCTGCGTGTCGAGGGCGCCGCGGATGATCTTGTAGCGGACACCCGGGAGGTCCTTCACACGACCGCCGCGAACGAGCACCATCGAGTGCTCCTGCAGGTTGTGGCCCTCACCGGGGATGTAGGCGGTGACCTCGGTGCCGTTGGAGAGCTTCACACGTGCGACCTTGCGGAGCGCGGAGTTCGGCTTCTTCGGGGTGGTGGTGTACACACGCGTGCACACGCCGCGCTGCTGGGGGTTGGCCTTCAGGGCGGGAGCCTTGGTCTTGGTGACCTTCGGCGAGCGACCCTTGCGGACCAACTGCTGAATGGTTGGCACTGCTTCTCCTTGTTGGTGCTGCACGGTGACAGCGTTTGATGGATTTCACATCACGACCCACCGGCACCGCGGAGCCGCGGAGCCTTCAGTGGTGGGTATGCCGTGGGGGCGATCCGCTGAACATCGCGGGCACCCGAATGCGCACGCCGGAGCGCACACACCCGATCAATGGTAATGCCACGTAACCTTGCGGTCAAATGAGGCCCGGTGGCGCAGCCGTCCGCGCCGGCGCGATCAGCCCGGCCACCCCGGGGCGTCGAGTTCGCGGTCGAGATCGGCGAGCATCTCGGCGACCTGCGGCTCGACGAGTCGCTCGATCGCGTTGCCGATGCGGTAGCGGTGCTGGGCGAGCTCGATGCAGATGCGTCGGCCGAGCTGCTTCGCGAACTCGTCGGCGAGGCGCACCTCCTCGCGGAGCGCCTCCTTCTCCTCCAGCGTGAACGGGCGCGGCGCCGGCTCGTTCGCCTCGGCTGCGGTGACCGCCTCGAGCCCGCCGAGCGTGAAGAGGAACGGCTGGTCGGGCACCGGCTCGGGATCGACCTCGAGGCCGAGGTACTCGGGGTCGAGCCCCTCCCCCGCGCGGTACGGGCGCCGCGCCTTGCGCTCTTCGGCGAGCCGGATCTCGCGGTGCAGCATCGGCAGGTTGCGGGCGGTGTAGTCGTCGACGGAGACGTCGATGACCCCCTTCATGCGCATCGAGAAGGCGTGCTGCACGGGGTGCGGGATGTCGACGTCGAGCCCGGCCGCGGCGAGGATCGGCGAGCCGAAGCAGCGCTGGCACAGCCGCACGCGGGCGCGATGGGTGCCCGGTCGCCACCGCGGCAGCCACTGCAGCCAGCGGTCGACCTCGTGGCTCACGCGCGCCTCGACCGAACCCTCCATCGGGTTCACGATACTGCGCCGGATGCCGCGGCGTCCCCAGCCGGCGAACGAGTGGCGCGCCGCGACCCGCCCGCGCGGGGGCGCGGGGCAGCCCCTATTCCTCCTCGTCGCGCTCCCACGGCCAGCGAGGGCGCTCCATCCCGCCCCGCCTGCCGCGGGCGACGAGGACGGCGAGCGACGCGGTGAGCGCCGCGCACGCGGGCACGAGCAGGCCGAACCAGCCGACCCCGAAGACCAGCGCGAAGCGCAGGCTCGCGAGCACGGCCGACGACGAGCCCAGCAGGTGCCCGATCGCGGCGACGCCGACGAAGGCGAGCCAGCTCGCCGCCGCGGCGACGACGACCGTGCTCGCCATGCGCTCGGGGCGGCGCAGCAGCACACCCAGGGCGACGAAGAGCACGACGACGGATGCCCCGACCGCCGCGGGCCCGACGAAGAGGCCGACCGTCGGATCCCCCACGACCTCGAGGTCGAGCAGCAGGCTGACGAAGCCGAACCCGCAGACGACAAGCGCGAGGTCCAGTGCGGCCGCGAAGCTCGCGACGACCCACGCGTCGCGCGTGCGCTGCGACTCGGTGCCGCGCGGTTCGGAGCTCATGCTCCGAGGCTACGCCGGTTCGGCCGGCCGGCGGACGCTCAGTCGACGAGGCGCAGCGAGGCGACGATCTTCGCGAGCGAGGGCGCCGCGTGCGCGACGAGCTCCTGGGGGGCGGGGCTCGCCATGACCCGCACCGTCGCCCGCTCGCCCTGGAGGAGGTACGCGAGGCCGGCCGCCGGCTTCCGCTCGGGTGCCGGCGCGAACAGGCAGCGCACCGAGATGCCGTCGCCGAGTCCGGGCACCTGCACCGGGTCGACGATCGGGCGCCCGACGAGCTCGGCGTCGCCGAGGAGCGCTCGGACGAGCGAGCCCTCGATCACCTGCGGCGCGGAGACGCCCATGCTCACGACGAGCCCGAAGGGCCTGGGCTCGGGCAGGTACACGAGGCCGACCGCGGCGCCGGGCAGGAGCTGCTCGCGCACCTGCCCCAGCATGCGGCGGACGGCCTCGAGCTGCTCGGCCGACGCGTCGGCGTGCCGGCGGCGGACCGCGTCCATCGCCTCCTCGAGCCAGGCCTCGGCGCCCTCGCTCGAGGGCTCGGTGGGCACGCGCACCCAGGCGCTGCTCGGGGCATCGAGTTCGAGTCTCATCAGGACAGCATCGCACGCGGGCCCTCGCCGCGCGTCACCCCGAGGCGAGTTCGGCCCGCAGATCGCCCGTGCGCCCCGCCGAGCGCCAGTCGGCCGCCGCGATGATCGCGTCGAAGAGCTCGATCATCATGGGGCCCGCGTCGACGAGGATCGTCGAGAATCCGACGAGGACGGCGGCGGCACGACCCGGCTCGGTGAGCCAGTAGTCGACCTGCAGCGCCTCCGCCTCGTCGCCGCCGGTCCCGGACGCGATGCGGCGCGAACGGCGCAGCACGATCGAGTCGCCCTTCTCGAAGGCCACGCCCCCGTCGGCGGCGAAGTCGGACCACAGGCGATCGGAGTCGGCGCCCGCGGTTCCGCCGAACAGGCCTGCGACGAGCCCCTCGGCGACGAGTGCGGGCTCGGCGCGATCGCCGAGCGGAAGCGCCGGCCGGTACTCGATGAGCGTCGTCGCGAGCGTCGCCCGCGAGGCCATCCGCAGCGCGATGTGCTGCTGAGTCGCGCCGGCGGAGATCGCCCGCCCCGCGGCATCCGTCAGCCTGCGTCGGTGCTCGGCACGGACCGCCGCGTCCTCGTCGCGCCGGCCGTACTCGCGTCGGACGAGCGCGCGGATCGACTCGGCGGCCTCCGCCTGCGAACCGAGCGGCACCTCCCACCACTCCCCCGGAAGCCGGAACTCCAGCGCGGGCTGCTCCGCCGTCACCCGGCGGCCTCGGCGAGCTCGTCGTCGGTGAGCACGAGCCCGCTGCCGCGATAGGCGCCGACCTCGATGGGGATCTCGGTCCGCCGGTCCTCGAGCCGTTGCTCGACCGGGACGTCGCCGCCGGCGGGGTCGGGCGCCGCCACGTGGAAGGCGTACGTCGTGAATCCGTCGGCCCCCGCATCGACCGCGCGCACCGCGCCGACGAGCACGTCGCCGAGGGCGGCGTCGCCCTGCTCGTCGACCTCGATCTTCGCGCTGAGCCGGTACGAACCCGGCGTGCCGGTGCTCGCGGTGCCGATCGTCGCCGCGGCGACCCCGTCGATCGACTCGATCTCGCGCTCGATCTCCGTGGCGTCGATCTTCATCTCGGTTCCCTCCGTGGTGGGCGCGGTGCACCCGGTCAGCGCGGCGAGCACGACGGCTCCGCCGAGCAGCATGCGCGAGCTGCGGCCGCGCATCTAGTCGCCCCTCGTGTAGGCGTAGTCGGTCGTGCTGGTCGGCTGCCTGAAGTAGTCGGAGATCTGGATCCCGTCGTCGGCGTCGGGATCGTCGGCCATGAACGCGGTGCCCTGCGGCGAGCCGCCCTTGTCGACCTGGTCCTGCATGGTCGTCTTGTACTTCTCCGAGTCGTGGCCGAGCGCATCGGCGCCGCCGGGGGGCGGGACGTCGATCTTGTAGCGGTTCGACTGGTTCGAGTAGTCGGGCGCCCACGGGTTCTCGGTACGCGGCACGGGGTCGGTCGTGTGCGAGACGTCGAGCACCCTGACGCTCGGCGGAATCGGGAGGTCGTCGACCGACGAGCCGGCGACGGCGATGGCATCGACCTTGTACGTCGAGGTGAAGTCGGGGTCGGAGGCGAGGTTGCCCGCGGTGATGCCGCCGAGGCTCCAGCCGGCGAGCATCACGTGCGACCCCGGGGGGATGCCGTGCTCCTTCATCGCCGCGATCACCATCTTCTCGAGCTGCGTCTGCTGCGCCTGGTCCATCTTCGCGACGATGTCGCTCGTGACGTCGTTGCCGCTCTCGCCGCCCGGCGTCCACTGCTGCGTGCTCGGAATGTGCACGCGGTAGACGATGGTGCCGTCGGCGGCGACGCACGGCACGATGCGCACGACCGACTCGTGGTTGGTGTCGGGGTCGTTCGGGTCGAGGTGACCCGCGTCGTCGATGTCCTGGAGGTCGTCGAACATGTCGGCGAGGCCCTGGTTCTGCTCGGGCTTCCACCCCCGCGTGCGATCGACGAAGACCGGGTCGCCGGCCTCGGCCCCGGAGGCGAGCTTCACGACGAGCCAGAGCGCGGGCGCGAGCGTGAACAGTGCCACGATGAGCGCCTGGGTGAGCGCTTCCATCGGGTCCATGCCGGTCATGAGATTCACCACGGTGAACATCACCACGGTGAGGATCAGGCCGATCACCGCCGCCGTCACGAGGGCGACGAGCAGCAGCACGACCGCGACGAGCGCCATGCCGATGGCCAGCAGGACGACCGCGGCGAAGGCGATCAGGGCGATCGCCGCGATGAGCGCGATGACCGCCAGGGCGAGGACCGCCAGCGCGAGCAGCGCGAGCACCCCCAGGAGGACGAGCGCGGCGATGACGATGAGCACCGCGGTGATGAGCTCGACGATGGCCTTGACGATGGCCGTGATCGCCTCGAAGACCGCCTTGACCGCGTCGCGCACGAAGTCGAAGAGGCCGTCGAGCGCGCCGGTGAAGCGGTCCCAGAGCGAGTCGTTGAGGTCGCTGCCCTCGACGACGTTCTCGATCCGCTCCATCGCGCGGCGGGCCGCGCGTTCGAACTCCTCGACGGCTTGGGCGTGCCGACGCTGCGCGGCCGCCGCGTCGGCACCGTGCTCGTCGGCGGCGGCGCCGGCGCGGCCGAGCTTCCGCTCCGCGGCCCGGCGTTCGTCGGCGTCGGAGGCGGGCGGGAGCGCCTGCAGTTCGAGGAGCGCGGAGCGGCGCGCGACCGCGGCCCGGTCGGCCGCGGCCTCGGCCTCCTCGGCGTCGTCGATCGCCGCCGCGGCGTCGGCCTGCACGCGCTCGTGGACCGCGGCGAAGTCGAGCAGCGCGCGCCCCGTCTCGGAGTAGCGCGACTCGGCCCGCTTGATCTCGCCGGCGAGGGCGCCGGCCTCGCGCCGGATGCGGTCGAGGGCGAGGCTGCGCATGTCGTCGGGGCTCGCGATCGCCTCGAGCTCCGCGACCGCGTTGCGGATCGCGTCGGCGGTGTCGACGAGCCGTGCGCCGCTGCGACGGACGATCGCGGGCTCTCCGTGGATCGGTTGCATCACCCCTCCGATGCCAGGTCGCGGTCGAGCGTCGTGAATGCCTCGTGCACCGCACCGAGGGCGGCGGCGACGGTGTCGAGCTGCTCGGCGAACTCGTCCCGCCGGTGCGACCAGGTCGACTCGAAGTCGCGGATCGTGCCGGCGAGGTCGCCGTGGCCGCACGCGTCGGCGGCCGCTCCGGCCACGCCGTCGGTGCCGTCGAACGCCTTCGCGAGCGAGCTCGCGTTGCGCGCCCCCTCGCCGATCACGGCGAGGTCGAGTCTGATCATGCCCATCTGCGGCTCCTGTCGATGCGGGCGCGGTGTCCGGCCGGGACGGTCCTCGGCGGGCGCGGCCGTTGCCGCGCCCGCCGGAATGCCGAGGACTAGTTGCCGGCGAGCGCCTGGTCGGTGTCCTTGATCGCCTGCATCATCTTGCGCAGCGACTCGCCCATGTCGGAGATGCCCTCGATCGCCTTCTCCAGACCGGTCGTCAGCTCGGTGTAGCCCTCGCCGAACTTGCCCGACGCGTGCTGCGTCTTGAAGTCGTCACCCAGGAGACGGTCCACATCGTCCTTCAGACGACGCAGCACGTCGCCGATCTCCTCACGGCCCGAGTCGAGACGACCGGCCATCGACTCCATCTCACCGTACGACGCCTTGAAATCAGCCATCATCAACCCCATCCATCAGAATTCTCCGCCACCCGGACGGGCGACCTCCATGAGACTAACCGCACCCCCCGAACCACGAGAATGGGCAGCACTCCCCATCCCGAGCACCACCGCGCCCGGCGCGGCACACGCCCGGCTGGGCCGGCCGCGGCTCAGAGCAGCCCGCGCGCCAGGCACTCCTCCGCGAGCTCGGCGTCGAGGCGCCCGCGCAAGTAGAGCACGCCCAGTCCGTCCACGACGGCGGCGCGCCGGAACAGCGCGTCATCGGCGGGTTCGGCGGCGAGCACGGCTCCGAGCGCGGCGAGGGACTCCACGTCGAGCCGCGCGAACTCGGCATCGGCGTCGGCGAGGGCCTGCTCGGCGAACGCCGTGGCCTCGGGGGCGTGGCGACGATGCCAGGCGCGGAACTCCGCGAACGCCCGGAGCTCGAGCACGATCGCGCCCAGGAACATGAGCGAGCCCACGACGACGGGCCAGGTCACCCACCAGCCGTCGCGCGCGACCTGCCACCACAGCATGCCGAGGCCGACGCCGGCGACCACCGCGAGGAGGACGAGGAACCTCGGCGGGTAGTGCAGCGCGAGCACGTCGCGCCGTCGCGGCTCGGCGAACGCCATCCAGGCCGCCGCAGCGAGCGAGACCGCGCCGCCCCACATCGCCGCCGACTCGGCGTCGAGCAGGAAGCCGCCGTTCTTCGCGGGGAAGGCGAGCACCGGCCCGGCGATCGCGGCGATCGTCGCGAGGGCGATGGGCCACATCGAGCGGGCCGCCGTGCGGCCCGACCCCGAGCCGGCGACGCCGGCGACGAACTGCTCGTCCGAACGGCGGATCGCCTCGATACGCGCCTCCGCGTCGCGCTCGGCGAGCGCCTCGAGCGACGGGCGGAGTGCAGGCGCGGCGGCCTCGCGCTGGAGCGCCAGCACGATGGGGACGATTCCGAGTCCGTCGTCGACGCCGTCGCCCTCGGCGTACCCGCGCACGGAACGGCGACGGGCGTCGCCTCGGTCGCCGAGTTCGGCGACGACGTGCGCGGCCGCCGGGACGCGCTCGACGACGGAGATCCACGGCGCGGTCGTCGCCGCGCCGACGTCGCCGGCCTCGCCGCTGCCGCCGCGGCGGCCGCCGCTCATCGTGCGACCTCGACCAGGGGCAGCTGCACCGTCACGAATCGGCCGTTCTCGACGAAGATGCCGCGACCGGCCGGGAACTCGTGTCGCGCGACCTTCGGGAACGGCACCTTGAAGAGCGAGTCGCCGTCGTAGGTCTCGGGGCGCAGGGCGATGCCGCGACGGCCCGCCTTGAGCTCGCCGACGAGTCCGTAGCCGCTCGAGAGCTGCGAGACGTCGCCGTCGCCGATGAGGAAGTGCTCGCTGCGGTTGACCGCCTGGAACAGCTCCTTCATCGGGCGCTCGGCGTCGGTGTCGCCGAACTCGGTGATGTTCTCGACGACGATCATGATGCGCTTCGTGATCGACTCGTCGGCGACGAGCTCCTTGAGCTCCTTCGCGAGCGCCCGGGCGTCCTCGATCGACGATGCCGTGCGTCGCCAGGGCCGTGCCTCGCGAAGTGCGGCCCGTCGCCCGCCGAAGTGGAAGAACTCGGTCTCGGGATCGAAGCGGGCGACCGCCCCGATGAGCGCCCGCAGTGCGTTGGTCTTGCCGCTCTGCGGCGGACCCGCGACCACGAAGGTGCCCATCGGCTCGAAGCCCTTGGGGCCGAGCACGTCGTCGGCGACGCCGATGACCGGCGCGCCGTCGATCGAGTCGGGCAGCTCGGCGGTGCTGAGCTCGGTCGGCAGCGAGCCGATCTCGGGTGCCTCGGATGCCCCGCGCTCGCGCAGCGCGGCGGCGAAGGCCTCCATCGCCTGCGTCTGCTCGGCGACGTTCGTGGTGCCGCCGAGCACGGCGATCTGCGTCTCGAGCCCGTCGACGATCGCGCGACCGGGCGCGCTGCGCTCGTTGAGCACGTCCTTCGGGGCGCCGAGGATCGCGTACGAGCTTTCGTCCGCGAGCCGGAGCACCACCCGGCGGTTGACGTTGGCGCTCACCGCCGTGGGCACGGCGCCGTAGCGGTCGGCCGTGGCGACGGCGTGGATGCCGAGCGGGCGGCCCTCGCCGAGCATGCGCATGAACACGTTGTAGAACGGCGCGCGGGCCGACGTGCCCTCCCACTCCTGCTTGAAGGTGCCGAACCCGTCGATGAGCACGAGGATCCGAGGCTCGTCACGACCGGTGATCGCCCGATACTCCGTGAGGCTCGCGGCGTTGACCGCGGAGAACCGCTTCGCACGGTCGTCGAGCATGCCGCGCAGGGTCTTCAGCAGTCGTTGCACGCGCTCCGCGTCGTCGCCGGGCACGATCGAGCCGACCTGCGGGAGCGACTCGAGCGATCGCAGCGATCCGGTGCCGAAGTCGAGGCCGTAGACGTGCACGCGACCGAGTTCGGGCCGGGCGCCCGCCGCGACCGCGATCGTGCGCAGCACGGTCGTCTTGCCCGCGCCGCTCGTTCCGTAGACGAGCAGGTGCCCGTCGGTGTCGGGCTCGAAGTAGACGGCCTCCTGCAGCTGCCGCTCGGGGATGTCGGCGCGCCCGAGCGGGATGCGGGCGTCGCCGTCGAGTGCGAGCTCCGCGAGGTCGACGGTCGACGCGAGCTCGTCGAGCCACGGGCGCCGCGGCGCGGGGATGCGGCTGTCGGCCGCCGCCGTCACGAGCGACGCGACGAGCCGCTTCTGGTCGTTCGGGCCGAGGTCCTCGTCGTGCGAGTCCGACTCCTGCTCGTTGTCGGACTCCCAGAGGGTGATCGAGCCGAAGCGCAGCTCGGCGACCTTCACCTGCGCCTGTTCGGGCGTGTCCGTCGTCCATCCGCCGGCGTAGCCCGACTGGAAGGGCACGAGCCGGCCCGGCCCCGTCTTCGCGATGCCGCGACCGGGGATCGACGGGTCGAACGTGCCCGCGACCGGGTCGCCGACGACGTCGTTCGAGTCGGACTCGTCGGCCATGCGCAGCGCGACGCGGAGATTGGTGTTCGCCCGCAGGTTGTCCTTGATGACGCCGGCCGGCCGCTGGGTCGCCATGATCAGGTGGATGCCGAGCGAGCGACCGCGCTGGGCGATGTCGACGACGCCGTCGACGAACTCGGGGACCTCGCCCGCGAGCGCCGCGAACTCGTCGATCACGAGCACGAGCGCCGGCGGCGTCTCGGGGTCCTGGCGCTTCTCGAGCTCGAGCAGGTCCTTCGCCTTCTTGCGATTGAAGAGGTGCTCGCGATGGTGCAGCTCTGCGCGGAGGCTCGTGAGCGCGCGCCGCACGAGGTGCGGGCTCAGGTCGGTCACGAGTCCGACGCAGTGCGGCAGCTCGACGCAGTCGGCGAAGGCCGAACCGCCCTTGTAGTCGACGAAGAGGAAGGTCACGCGGTCGGGACTGTACTCGGCGGCCATGCCGAGCACCCACGCCTGCAGGAACTCGGACTTGCCCGAACCGGTGGTGCCGCCGACGAGGGCGTGCGGGCCCTGCGTACGCAGGTCGAGCGACATCGCGTCGGGACTGCCCTGGCCGATGTAGGCCTTCAGGGTGCCGGCGCGCTTCAGCCGGGGGCGGTGGCCGCGCGACCGGTCGAGGATCGAGTTGTTCTGGCGCCAGCGCTCGGCCACCGAGAGCGGCTGCGCGGCCATCTCGGTGCCGATGAGCTTCAGGAACGACACGCTCCGCGGCAGGTCCGACGAGTCGGCGGTGACCGAGCTGGAGTCGGCGACAGGAGCCAGCCGTTTCGCGAAGACCTCGGCGTACTGGTTCGAGACCCCCTCGATCGCGACCTGCTCGTACTGCTCGCCCGCGCGGACGTAGCCGACCTTGGCGCGGTCGAGCCCCTCCGAGGCGTCGATGTAGGTACGGCACGCGGCCGGCAGCGACTCGACCGTCGGGGCGAGGAAGATCGTGTACACGCCGACGTCGGCGCCGCGCTCGATCAGCTGCGTGAGGCGGGGGCGGTCGACGGGCGCGTCGTTCGACGCGACGAGCACGAGGGCGAGGTCGGAGGCGGCCTCCCGGTTGGATCCGATCTCCTCGCCGACCTTGGCGCCGCGCTCCATGCTCGTCTCGGGCAGCCGCAGCGGCCCGCGCCGGCCGGGCGAGCCCGACAGCCGCGACATGATCGACTCCTCGAGCCCGTTGAGGAGCGCAGTGCCGGCCGACTGGCTGTCGGCCAGGGCCATCTCGGCGAACGGCGAGCGGGGGCTCGTGGTGTGCGGGAGCCACTTCATCCACTCGAGCTCCTTCGCCCACGCCGGATCGACGATCGCGGTGGTGATGAGCTCGTTCGGGGCGTGCAGGCCGAACAGCTGCACACCGAGACCGCGCAGCACGTCGGCCGCGAGGTGCCGCGGGCCTGCGATGCCGATCGCGCCTGAGGCGGGCAGCAGCTCGATGAGCGGCACGTCGTCGATGCGCGCGTGGCGGTTGCGGAGCACGTCGACCTGCTTCGCATAGCGGGCGATGCCGCGCTGGTCGTTCGACTCGGCGATCGTGTTGCGGCTGCGCGCCCGGCCCACGCCGAGCCGCAGTCCGAGGAAGTTCCAGTGCTCGGGCCGGCGCGTCCAGAGGAGCGGGCCGAGCCGCATGGCCTGCTCGTACACGTGCGCGACCGCGGGAGCCTCGTCGTGCCGGCGCTCGCGTTCGACGATCGTCTCGGTGCGGAGCGACTCCTCGAGGTCTTCGATCTGCGTCTCGAAGGTCTCGATCTCGAGCCGCAGCTTCTTGCCCTGCTGGGTGCGCTGCCCCACGAAGTTGCCGAGCATCATGAGCGGGGCCATGACCACGATGAGCAGCGACGTCGGCCGCTGGGTCATCGCGAACATCGCGAGGCCGAGCAGCACGGGCGCCATGATCATCGGCCACGGGAACATCCGCGGCTCGGCCTCGGACGGGATCACCGGGTGCCGGTGCTCGGTGCCCGGGTAGCGCACCTCGACCCTCGGAGAGCGGTTGAACATGAGCGCGCCGCCGCGCTCGAGCACGGAGGCGTCGGGTGCGCCTGCGGCGCTCGCGGCGAGGTCGAAGGAGACCTCGGTCGCGCCGATGGTGATGATCTGCCCAGGGATGACGCGCACGCGCTGCACGAGTCCGCCGTCGACGAGGAGCCCGTTCGCCGAGTTGAGGTCGACGAGCTCGATCGAGTGGTCGACCTCGATGCGGGCGTGCCGCTTGGAGACGAGGGAGTCGGCGAGCACGAGGTCGGCGTCGGCGCCGCGCCCGACGATGCTCGCCCCGCGGGGCAGCCCGAACTCGCGCCCGGCGTCGGCACCCGAGTGCACGCGCATGACGGCGACCGCCTCGGCGGTCGCGCCGTTCGGACGGGGCGCGTGCGCCACGACGGCGGCGTTGAAGCCGGACCCGATCGGGGCGTCGCCGATGAGCACCTGCGGATCGAGCACGACCGGCTCGCTCGAGGTCGGGGGCGCGACCGCGAGCGTCACCCCCGAGACGCTGCCGAGCACCGCGGTGCTCGGATCGTTCGTGGCGATCGCCCTGGCGACGTCGCCGACGGTCGCGGTCGCGTCGGCCGTGATGACGAGGTCGACCGGGGCTCCCTGCTGACGGCGGAGTCCGAGTTTGAGCTTCATGCCTTACCTTCCGGGCTCGCTCGTGATGGTGAAACTGCGACCGCCCACGACCACGAGCGCACCGGGCGCGAGCGGCGTGCGCACGCCCGGAACCAGGTCGACGACCCGCCCGTCGGGCAGGCGCACCTCGGTGCCGTTGGTCGAGCCCCGGTCGGCGATCCAGAAGCCGCCGTCGACGGCCCCGAACTCCGCGTGCACCTTCGAGATCCGCTTCGACGGGTCGTCGACGGGCAGCAGCTGGGCGGTCGCGCCCGGTCCGGCGTCGGGGGCGCGGCCGAGCAGGCCGAACGCGGATGCCTCGACGACGGTGCCGTCGTCGAAGCGGAGCACGACGCGGGCGGGCGCCGAGGGCCCCGCGGGCTGCGAGACGGCGGGCGGGACGACCGCGGGCGGCGTCGGGGGCGATGCCGGCGCTGCGCGGGGCGGAACAGCCGGGGCCGGGGGAAGCGTCGACGGTACGGACGGCATCGCCCCCGGAGCCGGCGCGGCCGGAGGAACGGGGCCGGCCTCGCCGCCGATCGGCGGCGGCGTCCACGCGTCGTGGCTCGCCACCCCGGGCGACACGACGCCCGAGCTCGAGCGCTCGGCGGGAATCTGGAACACCTCGCCGAGCGGCCGGTCGCTCGCGAGCGACGGAAGCCGGACCGCCTCCGCCTCGGGCGGTGCGGCCGCGACGCGGCGCGCGCGCCGCATGGCCCGGGCGTCGAACGGGTCGAGTGCTCGCCGCGCGTCGACCACGTAGCATCCGCCCACCCGGTCGAGCCACGAACGCCCGCGCTGCTCGGGATCCCACGAGCCGGAGGCGAAGAGGATCGCCGGGCCGATGAAGGGCAGGACGAGCTTGGCCGCCCAGAGCACGAGCGCGCGCAGCACGACGCGCCAGAAGCCGGCCGGCCCGAAGTCGCGCACGCTCACCGAGCGGAGCCCGGCCGCGGCCTTGCCGAGGGTCACGCCGAACCGGCCGTGCAGGATGAGCTGCACGAGCCCGAAGACGAGGGTGAGCGCCTGGCCGACGGCGATGGCGATGAGCGGCCCCGCCGCAGCGCCGCCGAGACGCGTCGGGTCGCCGCCCGAGGCGAGCACGGGTTCGGCCAGCAGGAGCACCCCGACCACGGTCGGCGTCGCGAGCACCGCCCAGACCGCGGCGTCGAGCGCGAAGGCACCCGCCCGTCGACCGGCGGGGGCGGGCACGAGGCCGAGCGCCCTCGCGTACGCGGGATCGGGACGACCATCGGGTCGGAGACCGGGCGTGGGCTCGTCATCGATGTCCATGGTGACGCTCACGTCGCTCCTCGAGTCGGCAGGTCGGCAGGGTGGTCCAAGCTGCTACCCAACCCGATCGTGGGCACGCTGTCGATGGGGAGGGCTCACCATCCCCGTCTGACGAGCGTACCCGCAGCCTCCGGCTCCGCCGTGCGTTGTGCACAGCCCCCGCGGCGAACGGGATCAGCGCAGCGGCTGCGGCTGCGGCCCGGCGGCCAGCTCGCGGTCGTACGCCTCCAGCGCGACGCGGTTGCGCTCCGTCACCGTGCGCCCGCGGGCGGCGATCCACCCGCCGAGCCAGATCGGGATCTCGCGGGCGATCAGCGCCGCGACGATCGCGAACGGGTCGAGCCAGCGCTGGGCGATGAACGACTGCGCCTCGTCGAAGGTGAGCGTCCACGCCTCGACGGTGAGCAGCGCTCCCCCGAGGTACGAGAAGTACACGAGCACGCCGACGAGCAGGCCGAAGACGACATACGCCCACCAGCGTCCGCGATTGACGATCGCGGCCAGCAGCGCGAAGCCGGCGAAGAAGGCGACGATCGGCACCCAGTACACCGGCTTCGCCAGGAAGCGTTCGAGGAAGACCGTGTTCACCTGGGCCGGGTCGCCCTGGCTGAGGAGCAGCAGGTAGGCGATGCCCGCGTACAGCGCCGCGAAGAGGGCTGAGCCGGTGAGCGCGACGAGGACGCCGAACCCGCGGTTGCCCTTCGCCCGCGGCGGCTCGGGCGCCTGGACGTAGACGGTCTGCGCGCCGAGCGCGGGTGCCGGCTCGGCGACCGGCTCGGGCGCGAGCGTGGCCGCACCCGAGGCGGTCGCGACGGCGGCCGTCGAGGCGGGCACGTAGGTCTCGCGACGGACGGAGCCCGCCGCCACCGGCTGCGGCGTGGCATCGGCGTCGTCGATGCCGTTGCGGTCCTCGTCGTCGGCGGAGCGGTCCGCACCGGCGTTCGCGCGCAGGACGGCCGCGTCGAGCGCGCTCGTCTCCGACGCTCGGGATGCCTCGGGCTCGGGCTCCTCGAACGCGGCGGGAGTCGTGGCATCCGGAGTCGTGGCATCCGGCTCGACGGCTCCCGCGCCGTGCACCGGCGCGGGCTCGTCGTCGGCGGCGGGCGCGACCGGCTCCGCGGGGACCGCATCGGTCTCGGCCGGGGTCACGTCAGCGGCGGTCTCGGCGCGATCGTCGGCCCACTCGTCGGCGGGCCGCTCGTCGGCGGGCCGTGTCTCGTCGTCGCTCGCGACCGGAGTCTCGTCGACGCCGCTCGCGGCGGCGGCCGCCTCGGGCTCGCCGGCCTCGTCGCGGCGCACGTCGTCGTCGGACCCGGATCCGGGAGTCGTGCTGCTCATGATCGCGCTCCTTCCGGGCGCCCACGCGCCCGCGGTGCGCCAACTGTATCGCCGCGAGGGCCGTCGCGGGCCCGCGCCGCGCGGATCCTGCGGGGTTTCCCCGGAGACGGCGAAGGGCCCCGGATCGCTCCGGGGCCCTTCGTCTGGATCACGCGACGGCGTTGCGCGCCGCCGCGATCACCGGGTTCAGCTGTAGTTGCCGGGCGTGAAGTCGTCGCTCGAGAACGCGTCGAAGTCGACGAAGCTGAGGTCGCCCTCGCTGAAGGCCGCGTCGTCGGTGAAGATGCGGTTCGGGTACCGCTCCGCCTTCGCCTCCTCCGTGGCCTCGACCGCGACGTTCCGGTACTTGCCGAGGCCCGTACCCGCCGGGATCAGCTTTCCGATGATCACGTTCTCCTTGAGGCCGACCAGCGGGTCGCTCTTGCCCTCCATGGCGGCCTGCGTGAGCACGCGGGTCGTCTCCTGGAAGGACGCGGCCGACAGCCACGACTCGGTCGCGAGCGAGGCCTTGGTGATACCCATGACCTCCTGGCGGGCCGAGGCCGTCTTCTTGCCCTCGGTGAGCGACGCGCGGTTGATCTCGTTGTACTTCAGGCGGTCGACGAGCTCACCGGGCAGCAGGTCGGTGTCGCCGTGGTCGACGACGGTGACCTTGCGCAGCATCTGGCGCACGATGACCTCGATGTGCTTGTCGTGGATCGGCACGCCCTGCGAGCGGTAGACGTCCTGCACGCCGTTCACGAGGTGCTTCTGCACCTCGCGGACGCCCTTGACCCGGAGGACCTCCTTCGGGTCGACGGTGCCGACGATCAGCTGCTGGCCGAGCTCGACGTGCTGGCCGTCCTCGACGAGCAGCGTCGAGCGCTTGAGCACGTTGTACGCGATCGGCTCGTCGCCGTTGTCGGGCGTGAGGATGACCTTGCGCTGCTTGTCGGTCTCGTCGATCGTGATGCGACCGGGGGCCTCGACGATCGGCGACGCACCCTTGGGGGTACGGGCCTCGAAGAGCTCCTGCACGCGGGGAAGACCCTGCGTGATGTCGTCGGCCGAGGCCGAACCACCGGTGTGGAAGGTACGCATCGTCAGCTGCGTGCCGGGCTCACCGATCGACTGGGCCGCGATGATGCCGACGGCCTCGCCGATGTCGACGAGCTTGCCGGTCGCGAGCGAACGGCCGTAGCACTTCGCGCAGACGCCGACGGCGGACTCGCAGGTGAGCACCGAGCGGACCCGGATCGACTCGACGCCCGCGGCGATGAGCTCGTTGATGAGCACGTCGCCGACATCGCTGCCGGCCTCGGCCACGACCTCGCCCTTGGCGTTCACCGCGTCGGCGGCGAGCGAACGGGCGAACACCGAGTTCTCGACGTTCGGGTCGCGGACGAGCTCGCCCGAGGAGTCGACGGTGGCGATCGGGAGCTCGAGGCCCTTCGACGTGCCGCAGTCCTCCTCGCGGATGATGACGTCCTGCGAGACATCCACCAGACGACGCGTGAGGTAACCCGAGTCGGCCGTACGGAGGGCCGTGTCGGCCAGACCCTTACGGGCACCGTGCGTCGCGATGAAGTACTCGGCGACCGAGAGGCCCTCGCGGTAGCTCGAGATGATCGGGCGAGGGATGATCTCACCCTTCGGGTTGTTCACGAGGCCTCGCATGCCGGCGATGTTGCGCACCTGCAGCCAGTTACCACGAGCGCCCGAGGTCACCATGCGGTTGATGGTGTTGTCGGTCGGGAAGTTCTCCTGCATGGCCTTGGCGACCTCGTCGGTGGCCTTGGTCCAGATCTGGATGAGCTCCTGACGACGCTCGAGGTCGGTCGTGAGACCCTTCTCGAACTGCGACTGCACCTTGGCGGCCTGCTTCTCGTACTTCGACACGATCTCGCCCTTGGTGGGGGGCGTGATGATGTCGGAGAGCGCGACGGTCACGCCCGAACGGGTCGCCCAGCGGAAGCCGGCGTCCTTGATGCGGTCGAGGGTCGCGGCCACCTCGGTCTTCGGGTAGCGCTCGGCGAGGTCGTTGACGATCTCCGAGATCTGGCCCTTGCCGGCCTGGCGGTTGAAGTACGGGTAGTCGACCGGGAGCGCCTCGTTGAAGAGCGCGCGACCGAGGGTCGTCTCCATGAGGAACGGCTTGCCCTGCTCGAAGCCCTCGGGCTCGTCGCCCTCGCCGAAGTAGAGACCGTCGAGACGGATCTTCACCTTGGCGCCGAGGTCGAGCTCGAGGTCGCCGGGGCGGTTCTGGTCGAACGCGAGGATCGCCTCGGCGATCGACGAGAACGCGCGGCCCTCGCCGGCTGCGCCGGGCTTCTCGGTCGTCAGGTGGTGCAGGCCGATGATCATGTCCTGCGAGGGCAGGGTCACCGGACGGCCGTCCGACGGCTTCAGGATGTTGTTCGAGGCGAGCATGAGGATGCGCGCCTCGGCCTGGGCCTCGACCGAGAGCGGAAGGTGCACGGCCATCTGGTCGCCGTCGAAGTCCGCGTTGAAGGCGGCGCAGACGAGCGGGTGGAGCTGGATGGCCTTGCCCTCGACGAGCTGCGGCTCGAACGCCTGGATGCCGAGACGGTGCAGCGTGGGCGCACGGTTCAGCAGCACGGGGCGCTCGCGGATGATCTCCTCGAGGACGTCCCACACCTGCGGGCGCGAACGCTCGACCATGCGCTTGGCGGCCTTGATGTTCTGAGCGTGGCTCAGGTCGATCAGGCGCTTGATCACGAACGGCTTGAAGAGCTCGAGCGCCATCTGCTTGGGCAGACCGCACTGGTGCAGCTTCAGCTGCGGGCCGACGACGATGACCGAACGGCCCGAGTAGTCGACGCGCTTGCCGAGCAGGTTCTGGCGGAAGCGACCCTGCTTGCCCTTGAGCATGTCGCTCAGGGACTTGAGGGCACGGTTGCCGGTACCCGTGACCGGGCGGCCACGACGGCCGTTGTCGAACAGCGCGTCGACGGCCTCCTGCAGCATCCGCTTCTCGTTGTTGACGATGATCTCGGGGGCACCGAGGTCGAGCAGGCGACGAAGGCGGTTGTTGCGGTTGATCACACGACGGTAGAGGTCGTTGAGGTCGGAGGTCGCGAAGCGGCCGCCGTCGAGCTGCACCATCGGGCGGAGCTCGGGCGGGATCACCGGCACGACGTCGAGCACCATCGCGGCGGGCGAGTTGCCCGTGGCGAGGAACGAGTTGACGACGCGCAGGCGCTTGATCGCTCGGATCTTCTTCTGGCCCTTGCCCTCGGCGATCTGCAGGTGCAGGTCCTCCGCCTCGGCGGCCAGGTCGAACGCCTCGAGGCGCTTCTTGATGGCCTCGGCGCCCATGTAGGCGTCGAAGTACATGCCGAAGCGGTCCTGGAGCTCGTGGAAGTCGGAGTCCTCGGGCTTGAGGTCGCCGACCTTGAGGGTGCGGAAGGCCTCCCACACGCGCTCGAGGTGCGCGATCTGCTCGTCGCCCGACTTGCGGACCTGCGTCATCTCCTTGTCGGCGGCGGCCTCGGCGCGCTTGCGCTGGTCGCTCTTGGCGCCCTCGGCCTCGAGGGCTGCGAGCTCCTCCTCCTTGCGGGCCATGAGCGTCGCGATGCGGGCGTCGCGCTGGTCGCCGATGGTCTTGATCTCGAGCCGGAGCTCGTTCTCGAGGCCGGGCATGTCGGCGTGACGGCCCTCGTCATCGACGTCGATCACCATGTAGGCGGCGAAGTAGATGACCTTCTCGAGGTCCTTCGGCGCCATGTCGAGCAGGTAGCCGAGTCGGCTGGGCACACCCTTGAAGTACCAGATGTGCGTGACGGGGGCGGCGAGCTCGATGTGGCCCATGCGCTCGCGGCGGACGGAGGACTTGGTGACCTCCACGCCGCAGCGCTCGCACACGATGCCCTTGAAGCGCACGCGCTTGTACTTGCCGCAGGCGCACTCCCAGTCGCGGCTCGGTCCGAAGATCTGCTCACCGAACAGACCGTCCTTCTCGGGCTTGAGGGTGCGGTAGTTGATGGTCTCGGGCTTCTTCACTTCGCCGTAGGACCACTTGCGGATGTCCTCTGCGGTGGCCAGGCCGATCCGAAGCTCGTCAAAAGTCGTTGCGTCGAGCAATTTCTCTCCTTGGAAAGTCTCTGTAGTCGTCTACTGGCCTGGCTTAGATCTCGTCGATGTTCGACGACTCGAAGCGCGCGGAGATGTTGATGCCGAGCTCTTCCGCAGCGCGGAAGGCCTCGTCATCGGTGTCGCGGAGGGAGACCGCCGTGCCGTCGGCCGAGAGCACCTCGACGTTCAGGCAGAGCGACTGCATCTCCTTCATGAGCACCTTGAAGGACTCGGGGATTCCGGGCTCCTGGATGTTCTCGCCCTTGACGATCGCCTCGTACACCTTGACGCGGCCGAGGATGTCGTCGGACTTGATCGTGAGGAGCTCCTGCAGCGCGTAGGCGGCGCCGTAGGCCTGGAGCGCCCAGACCTCCATCTCACCGAATCGCTGGCCACCGAACTGCGCCTTACCACCGAGCGGCTGCTGGGTGATCATCGAGTACGGGCCCGTCGAACGCGCGTGGATCTTGTCGTCGACGAGGTGGTGCAGCTTCAGGATGTACATGTAGCCGACCGAGACCGGGTACGGGAAGGGCTCGCCCGAGCGGCCGTCGAAGAGCTGCGTCTTGCCGCTCGAGTCGATGAGTCGCTCGCCGTCGCGGTTGGGGAGGGTCGAGTCGAGCAGACCCGCGATCTCCTCCTCGAACGCGCCGTCGAACACCGGGGTGGCGACCTTGGTGCCGGGTGCGGCCTCGTGGGCGGCCTCGGGCAGGCGCTTGGCCCACGCCGGCTTGCCCTCGACCTTCCAGCCCTGCTTCGCGACCCAGCCGAGGTGGGTCTCGAGGACCTGGCCGAAGTTCATTCGACCGGGGATGCCGAGCGGGTTGAGCACGACGTCGACCGGCGTGCCGTCCGCGAGGAACGGCATGTCCTCGACGGGGAGGATCTTCGAGATGACGCCCTTGTTGCCGTGGCGGCCGGCGAGCTTGTCGCCCTCGGTGATCTTGCGCTTCTGGGCGATGTAGACGACCACGCGCTGGTTGACGCCCGAGCCGAGCTCGTCGTCGCCGTCCTGCGAGTCGAACACCTTGACGGCGATGATCGTGCCCTGCTCGCCGTGAGGCACCTTGAGCGAGGTGTCGCGCACCTCGCGGCTCTTCTCGTTGAAGATCGCGCGGAGGAGGCGCTCCTCGGCGGAGAGCTCGGTCTCGCCCTTCGGCGTGACCTTGCCGACGAGGATGTCGCCGGGGCGGACCTCGGCGCCGATGCGGATGATGCCGCGCTCGTCGAGGTCGGCGAGCAGGTCGGGGCTCACGTTGGGGAGGTCCCGGGTGATCTCCTCCTTGCCGAGCTTGGTGTCGCGGGCGTCGACCTCGTACTCCTCGATGTGGATCGAGGAGAGGACGTCGTCCTTCACCAGGTTCTGGCTGAGGATGATCGCGTCCTCGAAGTTGTGACCCTCCCACGGCATGAACGCGACGAGCAGGTTCTTGCCGAGCGCGAGCTCGCCGTTGTCGGTCGCAGGGCCGTCGGCGATGACCTCGCCGGCCTCGATGCGGTCGCCCGCGTTCACGATGACGCGGTTGTTGTACGAGGTGCCCTGGTTCGAGCGGTCGAACTTGCGCAGGAAGTAGGTCTGCGTGCCGCCCTCGTCGAGCTGGACGGTGACGGAGTCGGCCGAGACCTCGGCGACGACACCGGCCTTGTCGGCGGTGATGACGTCACCGGCGTCGATCGCGGCGTAGCCCTCCATGCCGGTGCCGACGTACGGCGAGTCGCTGCGCAGCAGCGGCACGGCCTGACGCTGCATGTTCGCACCCATGAGGGCGCGGTTCGCGTCGTCGTGCTCGAGGAACGGGATGAGCGAGGTGCCGACCGACACCATCTGGCGCGGCGAGACGTCCATGTAGCCGATCTCGTCGGCGGGGATCAGGTCGACCTCGCCGCCCTTCTGACGGGCGAGCACGCGCTCCTCCGAGAAGTGGCCGTCGGCCTTGAGCGGCGCGTTGGCCTGGGCGACGATGAAGTCGTTCTCCTCCATCGCGGTCAGGTAGTCGATCTGGTCGGTGACCTTGCCTGCGACGACCTTGCGGTACGGCGTCTCGATGAAGCCGAAGGAGTTGATGCGCGCGAACGACGCGAGCGAGCCGATCAGGCCGATGTTCGGGCCTTCAGGGGTCTCGATCGGGCACATGCGGCCGTAGTGCGAGGGGTGGACGTCACGGACCTCGACGCCGGCGCGGTCTCGCGAGAGACCGCCGGGGCCGAGCGCCGAGAGACGGCGCTTGTGGGTCAGACCCGCGAGCGGGTTGTTCTGGTCCATGAACTGCGACAGCTGCGAGGTGCCGAAGAACTCCTTGATCGCCGCGACGACGGGTCGCACGTTGATCAGGGTCTGCGGGGTGATCGCCTCGATGTCCTGCGTCGTCATGCGCTCGCGGACGACGCGCTCCATGCGGCTGAGGCCCGTGCGCACCTGGTTCTGGATGAGCTCGCCGACCGCGCGGATGCGACGGTTGCCGAAGTTGTCGATGTCGTCGACGTCGAGGCGGAGGTCGACCGCCTTGCCGCCACGGCGGCCGGGCAGCGTCTCGCGCTCGTCGTGGAGGGCGACGAGGTACTTGATCGTGGCGACGATGTCCTGGACCGTCAGCACCGAGTCGGTGAGGGGAGCCTCGAGGCCGAGCTTCTGGTTGATCTTGTACCGGCCGACCTTCGCGAGGTCGTAGCGCTTCGGGTTGAAGTAGAAGTTGTCGAGGAGCGCACGCGCGGCCTCGGCGGCGACCTGCTCGCCCGGACGGAGCTTGCGGTAGATGTCCTTGAGCGCCTCTTCCTTCGTGAGGATGTTGTCCTTCTCGAGGGTGAGGGCGATCGACTCGTAACCGGCGAACTCCTCGAGGATCTCCTCGGAGGTGAGGCCGAGGGCCTTCAGGAAGACCGTGACCGACTGCTTGCGCTTGCGGTCGATGCGGACGCCGACCTGGTCGCGCTTGTCGATCTCGAACTCGAGCCACGCGCCGCGGCTCGGGATGACGCGGGCCGAGTAGATGTCCTTGTCGGAGGTCTTCTCGGGGGTGCGCTCGAAGTAGACGCCGGGCGAACGGACGAGCTGCGAGACGACGACGCGCTCGGTGCCGTTGATGACGAACGTGCCCTTGGGGGTCATGAGCGGGAAGTCGCCCATGAAGACCGTCTGGGTCTTGATCTCACCCGTGAGGTGGTTCATGAACTCCGCGTTCACGTAGAGCGGGGCGGAGTAGGTCTTCGACTTCTCCTTGCACTCGTCGATCGTGTACTTCGGAGGCTCGAGCTCGGGGTTCGTGAACGAGAGCTGCATGGTCTCGCCGAGGTCCTCGATGGGCGAGATCTCCTCGAAGATCTCCTCGAGGCCGGTGGTCTCGGGCAGGTCGGTGCGACCGGCGGACTGGGCCTCGGCGACGCGTGCCTTCCACGCGTCGTTGCCGACGAGCCAGTCGAAGCTCTCGGTCTGGAGTGCGAGAAGGTCGGGTACCGTGAGGGTATCGGCGATCTTCGCGAACGAGAGGCGGCTTGCACCGCGTCCGTTCTTGGGGGTGGGCGTGGTTGCGTTGCGCGCAGCAGCCAAGTGAATAACCTCCATGGCCCCGTCGGGCCGGTTCACTGTCGGTAGCGGAGTGAGTTCAGTACCCCTCAGACATGGTGGGACGTCGGAGATCACGGGATCTCGACACACACGAAGCCGACCGCAATATGAAGGCATGCAGGGTCTGGGAGCGCAAACGTCAACTATATGCGATCCGACGCGCCAAGTCCAGCCTGATTCTTGATTTGTTCGCGGATGTCCGGTATAACCACGCGTCCAGCCCGTTTCCAGGATGCCACGAGGGGCCGAACTCGGCAGAGATCGGCCCCTCGTGACGTGGTTCAGCGGGTGCTGCCGCGCCGGCGGACCCGGGCGGCGGCGAGCGCCGCGAACCCCAGCAGCAGGGCGAGGGCCGATGCCTCCACCGCGCCCCGCGCGTCGGCGCCGGTCTCGGCGAGGCCCGTGCCGGCGGCCTCCTCGGCACCGGACGCCGCCCGGGCCGGGGCCGCATCCTCGGGCCTCGCCGGCTCCGGCTCCGGGTCGCCCGGCCCGGTGGGGTCGCCCGGCTCCGCGGGAGTGCCCGGCTCCGCAGGGGTGCCCGGCTCGGTCGGCGAGCCCGGCTCGGTCGGCGTGCCCTCGCCGGGCGTCGCGGTTTCGGCGACGACCTGCAGCCGGACGACCGGGTACTGCCATTCGTCGTCGGCGTGGAGGGTGTAGCTGAACTCGTCGGGGCCGAGGTATCCCTCGTCGGGGGTGTAGGCGAAGGAGCCGTCGGCCTTCCAGGTCACGGTGCCGTGCTGCGGCGCGACGCCGATGCCGGCGAGCTCCTTCACCGCGGAGGCCGGCGCGAGGTCGTTGGCGAGCACGCCGGGGGCGTCGACCTCGAGGGTCTGCCCCGCGACCGCGACGTAGAAGTCCTCGGCACCGATCACGGGCTCCTGCCCGGGCTCGACGACCTCGATCCAGAGCCGGGCGGTGCGGTGCTCGAGCCCGTCGGTGATCGTGACGTCGACGTTGTCGGTGCCGACGAAGCCCGGTACCGGCGTGTAGCGGTAGCCGCCGTCGGCGTCGATCTCGAAGGTTCCGTGCTGCGCGCCGGGCTGCTGGAGCACGGCGAGCACGTCGCCGTCGGCGTCGAAGTCGTTCGCGAGCACGCCGGGCGCCGCGACGACGAGGGTCTCCCCCGCGCTCGCGACCGCCTGGTCCTCGTGCGGGTCGGGCGGAGTGTTCGTCCCGTCGTCGGCGACGACCTCGAACACGAGCTTCGCCTCGTTGCCGTGCTTGCCGTGCTCGTCCTTCACCGTGTAGGTGAACTCGTCGATGCCGACGAACCCGACCGGCGGCGTGTAGCGCCCCCAGTCGCCCGAGTACCAGTTGAGCTGGCCGTCGCCGCTCGACCCGAACGAGCCGACCGAGATCGCGTCGCCGTCCGGGTCGGTGTCGTTGGCGAGCCCGAGCGGCGCAGGCAGCAGGTTCGTCTGTCCCGCCTTCACGACGAAGTGGTCGTCTGATGCGACGGGGGCGTGGTTGACCGAGCCGTCGCCGACCTGCAGCTCGACCTGCACCGGCTTGCTCGTGTAGGCGTGCTGGTCGTTGACGTAGTACTCGAAGGTGTCGGTTCCGGTGAACCCGGCCGGCGGCGTGTAGGTGAAGCTGCCGTCGGTGGACCAGGTGAGCGCACCCTGCAGTGCGCCGTCGTCGACGATCGCCTCGAGCAGTTCGCCGGGTTCCCCGAGTTCCGCGTCGGTGTCGTTCGCGAGCAGCCCCTGCGCGGCGCCGACGGCGATCGGGGTGTCCTGCACGACGCCGTACACGTCGGGCGCGGCGACGGGGGCCTCGGGGATGACGTCGGGGCCCGAGGGCTCGACGCCGTCGGGCGCGGGGGAGAGCCAGAGGAACGCCTCGCTGCAGGCGACCGCGGTGCAGACGCGGTACGTCAGCGTGTAGGGCGTGGCAGGCGAGTCGGCGAGCTCGGCGAAGAAGGCGCCGCCCGTGCCGAGCATCCGTGCGTCGCCGTTGCCGACCTGCTTGCCGTAGGGGAACACGAGCGAGGTCACCGGCTGCCCGTCGAGCGCGTCGTTCTGCAGGAGCCCCTGGATGTCGCCGATGTAGAGGGAGGCGCCGGGGGTGTAGAGGTAGGTGTCGTCGGCGGCGACGGGCGGGGCGTCGACGTCGCTGCCGGCGGGCAGCACGTCGACCGTGATCGTCGCCCAGTCGCTCGTGAGGTCGTCGGCGTCGTGGTCGTCGCGGATCTTGTACTCCCAGGTGACCGTGCCGGTGAAGCCCGCGGGCGGGGTGTAGGCGAATCCGGGGTAGCTGCCCCAGCCCGATCGCGTTCCGACCGATGGTTCGGTCGAGTCGTTGAGCGTGAACCAGTCGCCGTCGGGATCGACGTCGTTGATGAGCATCGCCGGGTCGGCGATGCGGAGGGTCGTGCCCTCGAGCATCTGCCAGTGGTCGTCGACCGGCGCCGGCGCGGTGTTCACGGGCCCGAACTGGGCCGGCCCGGCGACACCCGACTTCGCCTCGGGCAGGCCCGTCGTCGCCTCGGGCGCCGGCTGCGCGTCGACGGTCTCGGCGGTGGACGCCTCGTCGGAGGGCGTGGGCGCGGATGCCTCGTCGGCGTCCTCGACCGGGACGCCGGGCTGCTCGGCGGGGTCTTCGGCACTCCCGTCGGCCTCGGCGCCGGGCGTCGGCGCCTCGGCCTCGACCGGTGCCTCGCGCGCCTCCACGGCGGGCTCCGGCGATTCGGCGGCAGCGGGCACGGTGGGCAGTTCCTCGGCCGCCGCGCCGAGCGGTGCGGCGATCGCGGCACCGCCGATGACGGCGGCGAGCGCGAGGCCCGCGAGACGCGCGGCCGGTCTGCGGCGGAACTGCGGTTCTTCGGTTTCAGTGGGGTGCACGGTGTTCTCGCTTCTCTGCTGGGTCGGTCCGGAGTCGGTTCGGCGGAGGCGGTTCAGGCCCACTCGATCCGCAGGGTGTCGGCACGCCCCTGGACGAGGCTGACGTCGAGGGTCGCGCCGGGCACGGCACGCGCCAGGTGCAACGGCGCGAGCTGCTCGGTCCGGACGACGGGCATCGGCACGCCGCCCGGCATCAGCACGTGCAGCTCGAGCTCCACTGCCGCGTTCATGCCGAACATCACCGGCAACTGCCGGGCGCCGAGCACCGTCGCGGTCGTGTGGAACCGCTGCGACTCGAGTCGGGGGTCGGTCGCCGAGGGCGTCGTGGCGGCCATGATGCGGCTCGCCTGCTCCATCGAGGCCTGCGCCTGCGCCATCGTCGCACCGACGTCCATGCGTTGCTGCGCCTCGTATCCCTGGCGGGTCAGCGTCGCGAGGTTCTTCAGGAATCCCACGTCACACCGCCGAGTAGATCTCGTTGAATCGACGCCCGACCCCGCGGTCGGCCTGGATGCGGGCGCCCCAGCCGGCGGCGGCGGCCTCCCACGAGGGACCGTCGACGCCGAACATGGCCGCGACCGTCGGCAGCATGGCGGCGTCGTAGCCGTAGGCGGCGATGCCCTTGGAGATGCGGGCGTAGCGCTCGAGGTCGACGCCGGCGATCGGCTCGAGGGCGCCGGGCGCCGCCTCGACGGTCAGCGCGTACGCCGCCTGCGCGTTCATCTGCTGCTGGTACTGCGCGGACTGCGCCTGCAGCGTGTTCGCCTGGTCGATGAGGCCGGGGGCCGCCTCGACCATCTTCGCCATGTCGCCGAACTGCTTGAAGAGGTTCATGATGATGTCCTTGTCGTGGTGTTGCTCGGTGTCCGAGGGCCGTGCGGCCCCGATGACCAGAGGTTCCCGCGGCAGGGGACTGCGCCGGATGGGCAGCGCCTGCTCAACCGGCCTCCCGGCATTACTCACGACCCGCCCGGATTGCTCAGCAGCGTCTCCGGATTGCTCAGCGACACCCCCCGATGCGGGGTACTGCGCGGGTACGCGTGCGAGCCGTACAGTGAATCGACCCACCCACCGATGACGCGAGAGGCGGCGATGGCCCCGACCGACCCCGCCTCAGCGCCCGAAGCCGAGCCGACGCTCGACCGGCCCTGGCCCCTCGTCGGCCGCGAGCCCCAACTCGCCCGCGCAGCAGGAGCGCTCATCTCCGGACAGGCGCGCTCGGTCTTCCTCTACGGCCCGTCGGGCATCGGCAAGAGCCGCATCCAGTCGGCGGTCGGCGACCGCCTGGCCGAGGCCGGATGGCTCGTGCTCACCGCGAGCGGCAACCCGGCCCTGTCGTCGGTGCCGTTCGCGACGGTCGCACCGGCGCTCGCGCGCGGGGTCGAGAACCCGACGCTTCCCGCCACGACCGACCCGCTGGCGCTGTTCAGCGCGACGAATGCGACCATCTCCGAGCTCGCCGCCGGACGGCCGGTGATCATGGCCGTCGACGACCTCTCCACGGCGGACACCGTGTCGGTGGCACTCATCGCCCAGCTCGTCGCGGCCGGTTCGATCGCGCTCATCGCCACCCTCCCCGAGGGCGAGCCCGTGCCGGAAGGCGCACTGCCCGTCGCGGCCGCCGCCGACTCGCTGCGCATCGACGTCGCGGCCCTCGACCTCGAGGAGGTGAGCGAGCTCCTCGCGCTCGTGCTCGACGGGCCCGTCGCGCACCGCGACGCCATCGAGCTGCACCGCGCCTCGCACGGCAACCCGCTCTTCCTCCGCGAGCTCGCCATCGGCGCGGTCGAGGCGGGCACCCTCGCCCACGTGGGCGGCCAGTGGCAGCTCCACGGCGACCCGGTCGGCACCCCGGCGCTCCGCGACCTAATCCGCGCGCGACTCCGCAACCTCGACGTCGAGGAACGCGACGCAGTCGAGCGACTCGCGCTCTGCGAGCCGCTCGGCATCGACGAGTTCGTGCGGCCGGGCGCCCCCGAGGCGCTCGCCGAGCTCGAACTCCGCGGCATGGTGCGCGTCGACGAGTCGGGCCACGGCATCGCGATCACCCTCGCGCATCCGCAGTACGCCGGCGCGGTGCGCGAGTCGCTCCCCCGCATCCGGGCGATCTCACTGCTGGCCGAGCAGGCCGACGTCGTCGCGAACGGCCCGATGACGGTCGTCGACGAGCTCCGCATCGCGATGTGGCGCCTCGACGCCGGCCGGCCCTCCGACCCCGAACTGCTGATCCGCTCGGCCGACCTCGCGCGACGCGCTCACGACCATCGCACCGCGGAGCGGCTCGCCTCCGCCGCGATCGGCGCAGGCGCGACGGACGCCTCCGCACACCTCATGCACGGCGACCTGCTCTGGTCGCTCGGCCGCGGCGAGGAGGCGCTCGCCGCGCTCGCGAACGCCGAGGCCGCGGCTCGCGCCACCCAGCACCCCGGTGCGGCCCTGGCCGCGATCGCGGCGAAGCGGGCCGAGATCTACGGCGGCGACCCGCTCGGCAGCGAGCGCGGCATCCGCCTGCTCGAGGAGATCGGGCGGGCGCTGACCGAGCAGGCGCCCATGCTGCTCATCAGCAAGGCGACGCTCGTGCTGCACCTGCTGCGCGCCGAGGAGGCGCTCGCCCTCGTCGACGAGGCCGACGCCGGCCTCGGCGACAGTCCGGTCGAGCGCGCCATCGTCTCGCTCGCCCGGGCGATGCCGCTCTCGCAGATGCAGCGCTCGGCCGAGGCGCTCGCCGAGGCCGAGACGGCCGTCGCCTACGCCGGCACCGAGGGCGCGCACATCCCGAAGCGTCGCGCACAGGTGCCCTACGCGTACGCGCTCATCGAGAGCGACCACTACGACGACGCCCGCCGCACGACGATCGAGATGCTGCACGACGCGATCCGCAACGACGACGAGCTCACCGCCCGGCACGCCGAGTTCCTGATGGGCCGGCAGTTCTGGGCGGTGGGCCGGCTCGACACGGCCGCACGCTGGTTCCGCGACAGCCTGAGCGGCGCCGAGCTGCGCGGTCCGGCGTCGCTCCGCGGCCCCTCGCTCGGGTTCCTCACCGTGATCGCCTGCATGCAGGGCGACCTCGCCCGCGCCCGCGAGCTGCGCGGCCGCTTCGACGCCGGCTACGACCGCGAGGACACCCTGACCGCGCTCTCCGACGCCTGGCTCGCCCGCACAGAGGGCGATGCGGAGACCGCGGCCACGATCCTGCTCACGCGGGTCGAGGAGGTGCTGCCGCGCGGCGCGTTCAACGTCGCCGCGTCGTTCCTGCACACCCTCGCCCGCATCGGCCCGCGGCCTCGGGTCGCCGACGCGGCCGAGCGGCTGGCCGAGCTCGAGCGACGCACCGGCGCCCCCGAGATCGGGCTCCGCGCCCGGCACGCCCGGGCCGAGGCCGCCGCCGATGCCGCCGGGCTGCGCAGCGTCGGCGAGGAGTGGGAGCGCCTCGGCGGCCTGCTGTTCGCCGCGGAGGCGTTCGCCTCGGCGGGGCAGGCGGCCCGCGCCGACGGGCGCGGGCGCGAGGCATCCGCCGACCTGCAGCGCGCCGGCGCGCTCGGCGCCGCGTGCGAGGGCGCGCGCACGCCGCTGCTCACCTTCACGGACGGCACCGAGCCGCTCACGCCGCGCGAACGCGAGATCGCCTCGCTCGCCGCCCAGGGGCTCAGCTCGAACGAGATCGCGCAGCGGCTGTTCCTGTCGCCGCGCACGGTGAACAACCACCTGCAGTCGACGTACACGAAGCTCGGCATCCGCGGCCGGCACGAGCTCCAGCTCTGACCGCGACGCGTGCGCTACGCGCCGACGATGTCGCCGCGCATGCCCTCGAGCCGCTCGCCGACCGTGTGCACGGCCTCCTTCGCGACGCCGAGGTCGGCGAGCGCGGTCATCAGCGCGGAGACCACTCGGTCGAAGGCGTCGTCGGTGATCGCCATGCCGCCGTGCGCCTCGGGAATGGAGCGCCCGGTGAAGACCTGGGGCCCGCCGAACGCGGCGGCGAGGAACGCGCGCTGGTGCGCCTTCAGCCGGTCGGTGTCGACGCCCTCGAACCAGGGCGCCAGCTCGGGGTCGGCGACGACCCGGTGGTACATGACCGTCACCGCGGTGCGCACCCCGTCGCTGCCCCCGAGATCGTCGTAGATCGCGTGCATCCGGCCTCCTTCGGCTGTCGGACCCAGTCTGGCCCGCCGGGTGCCGCTCGCGCCTGAGCAATCGTTGCTCATTCCACCCGACCGCGCGGCGCCGGCGCCGCGCGTGGGACGATGCTTCCGTGGCGCCGACTCCCCCGCGCATCGAGTTCGAGACCGACATCTTCTCGTCGACGGGTCTCACCCTGCTCGTCGACGGCACGGCGCAGTCGCACGTCGACGCAGCCGACCCGACGCACCTCTTCTTCGAGTACGTGCGCCGCATCGGGCACGTGATCGACGCGATGGGCCTGCCGGGCGAGCCGCTGCGGGCGCTGCACCTCGGCGGCGGCGCCCTCACCCTGCCGCGCTACCTCGCCGCGACCCGGCCGGACTCGGCGCAGCACGTCGTCGACATCGACGGCGAGCTCGTCGACCGGGTGCTCGAGCGCCTGCCGCTGCCGGCCGGCGTCGACGTCGTCGTGCAGATCGGCGACGCGGCATCCGTGATCGGCGAGCTCGGCGACGCGACGCCCTTCGACCTCGTCATCGTCGACCTCTACCAGCGCCTGCAGGCGCCCGGCTTCGTCGAGACGCGCGAGTTCATGGCCGGATGCCTCGCACTCCTCTCGGATCGCGGGCTCCTCGTCGTGAACGTGGCCGACGCCGCGGGCCTGGGCCGGCTGCGCGCGCAGGCGAGGGCGGTCGCTCGAGCCTCCCCGTCGGCCGAGCTGCTCGTCACGGGCGACGCCGCCGTGCTGGCGGGCGCCGAGGAGGGCAACACCGTGCTCGTCGCCGCGCCCTCGGGCCTGCCCGACGGCCTCGCCGGGCGTCTCGCCGCACACGGACCGCACCCGGCGGAGGTGCTGACGGCGGAACGACTCGACTTCGTGCTGTGGGGCGCCTGCTGAGCGTCCGCGCCGGAGGGGCGCGGGCCGTCGGGGTGATCCGCGCTGCCGGCCGCCGCCGCGCGGGGAGCGGGTAGCGTGGGCACGTGCCCTCCTCCGACCGCTCGCTCGAACGCCGCCTCGCCGTGAGCGGGCACCTCGCCCACCTCGAGGAGTCGCGGCAGACGCCGGGCTCGTGGACCCTGTACGTCGACGGCACCCCGCAGTCGCACGTCGAGCTCGAGCGGCCCGAGTGGCTCGGCTTCGAGTACGTGCGCCGCATCGGGCACGCGGCCGACCTCGTGCGTCCCGAGGGCGAGGCGATCACCGCCGTCCACCTCGGCGGCGGAGCCCTCACGCTCCCCCGCTACGTCATCGCGACCCGGCCGGGCTCGCGCCAGCAGGTCGTCGAACTCGAGTCGGAGCTCGTGGACCTCGTGCGCGAGCATCTGCCCCTGCCGCGGGGCGCACAACTCCGTATCCGCCACGGCGATGCCCGCGAGGTCCTCGCGAAGCTCCCGGGCGGGCTCGACGGCGCGGTCGACCTCGCCGTGGTCGACATCTTCTCGGGGGCCCGCACGCCGGCGCACGTCACGAGCGTCGAGTTCTACCAACTCATCGCACCGCGGCTCGCCCCCGGCGGCATCGTCGCCGTGAACGTCGCCGACGGCGCAGGGCTCGCCTTCGCGCGCTCGCAGGCGGCCACCCTGGCGCACGTCTTCGCGCACGTCGCGATCGCCGCCGACCCGAGCATGCTGAAGGGCCGCCGCTTCGGCAACGTCGTCATGTATGCGTCGAACGCGCCGCTGCCGTTCGACGAGATGCCGCGCCGGCTCGCGAGCGATCCCGCTCCGGCGAAGCTCGTCGAGGGCGAGGAACTCCGCCGCTTCATCGCCGGGGCGCCGATCGTCACCGACGCGACCGCGGTGCCGTCGCCGCCGCCGGCACGGTCGATCTTCCTCGCGAAGCCCGGGCGCTGACGCGAGGGCGGGCTCGCACGCGCGACTCGGCCCGCCCCCGCGTCCCGCCTCAGCCGATCGAGCGAGTCCGGCTCGGCGCGCTCTCGTTCCACACGCGGTCGAGGGCCGTCACCGCGTACGAGTACGAGCGGCCCGCCTCCGCCGAGTCGTCGACGAACCGCTGCACCACGCCGGCGCCCGCGCGGACGGTCGCGATGAGGGCCGTGGCATCCTCGACGTCGATCTCGCCGTCGCCCTCGACGCGGTAGACGGCGAAGGAGGTGGCTCGCCGCGAGGGCGGCGCCGCATCCTGCCACTGCAGCACGACGCCCGCATCGCCGCGCACCGGCGGCGTGAGCACGGGGGCGCGCACCGCCGTCGCGGGCAGCCACTCCATGGCTGGCACGATCGCGGGGTGGGCGTAATGATCGGCGAGCACCCGCGACATCGACCCCTGCGGGTCGGCCGGCACGTGCTTCGCCGAGAAGTACACGTTGCCGTGCACGGGCGTCCCCGATGCATCGATCGCCCGGTCCATCGTGAGGTGGTTCGAGAGCTCTGCGGGGTCGGTGAACACGCCGGAGGTGACCTTGTAGAGCGCCTCGCCGATGTAGAGGTGCGTGCCCGAGGTCGCGGCGACCTCGGCCCACCAGGGGGTGAGCTTCGCGTAGTCGGCGACGGCGAGGCCGATCTGCCAGTAGATCTGCGGGTTGATGTAGTCGAGCCAGCCCTCGAGCACCCACTTGCGGGTGTCGGCGAACTGGAGGTCGTACGACTGCGACCCGCCGGTCTCCGAGCCGAGCGGATCGGTCGAGCGGTTCCGCCAGATGCCGAACGGGCTGATGCCGAACTTCACCCACGGCTTCAGCGCCTTGATGCGCTCGGAGATCGAGCTGACGAAGGCATCGACGTTGTGGCGCCGCCAGTCGGCGACGTCGTCGAACCCGGTGCCGTGCGCGGCGAACGTCTCGGCGTCGGGGATCGTCTGCCCGGCGACCGGGTACGGGTAGAAGTAGTCGTCGAAGTGCACGCCGTCGAGGTCGTAGTGCTCGACCGAGTGCAGGATGGCCCGCTGGATGTGCTCCTGCACCTCGGGCAGCCCGGGGTCGAAGTAGAGCTTGCCGCCGTACGCCCAGATCCACTCGGGGTGCACGCGGGCCGGGTGCTCGGGCACGAGCTTCGACGGGTCGGCCTGCATCGAGACGCGGTACGGGTTGTACCAGGCATGCAGCTCGAGGTTGCGGGCGTGCGCCTCCTCGACGATGAAGGCGAGCGGGTCGTAGCCCGGGTCCTGCCCCTGCACGCCCGTCAGGTACTGCGACCACGGTTCGAGCGGGCTCGGCCAGAAGGCGTCGGCGGTGGGCCGCACCTGCACGAACACGGCGTTGAGGTTGAACTGCTCGGCGACGTCGAGCCAGTGCAGGAACTCGGCGCGCTGCTCGTCGGCGGTGAGCCCGGTGCGGCTCGGCCAGTCGATGTTGACGACGGAGGAGATCCACATGGCCCGCAGCTCACGCTTGCGGGGACCCGTCGCGGCGGCCGACGCCACGGCGGCGGCAGGGCCAGCGGCGAAGGCCGGCGTCGGGGCGAGCGCCCCCACGGTCACGGTGAACGCCGAGGCCGCGACGCCCGCCACGGCGAGGGTGAGGAAGCCGCGTCGGTGGAGGCTCCCGGCTGCGGGAGCGAGGGGCGCGCCTCCGTCGGGCGTCGCATGGTGGTCGTGCGTGTCGTCGAGGGGCATCTTCGATCCTCCGAGTCGTAGGGTTTTGGAAGATACTTCCATACCCGCTCGAAGTTGTGAAGAGTAATTTCCACGCAGTCAGGCGTGCCGGAACCGCAGCTCCTGCCCCGGCCGCAGCTGGGCGATCGCATCGAGCGACGCGCTCGCGACGATCGCGATCACGGGATAGCCGCCGGTCACCGGCCGATCGGCGAGCAGGATGGTCGGACGCCCGTCGCCCGCGACCTGGATCGAGCCCGGCACCGTCGCCTCGCTCGCGAGCTCGCCCTGCACCCGCCGCTCGAGCACTGGGCCCAGGAGCCGCGCGCCGATGCGGTCGGCCTGCTCCGAGAGTCGCCAGCTCGCGTCGAACAGCGCCGCCCGCGCCGCGTCCGTGAACCGGTCGGCCCGGGGGCCCGGGAGCAACGCCACGGTCACCGCGCCGTCGGGCGGCGCGAACGCGGCCTCCTGGTCGATGAGCGGCACGGATGCCTCGGGCTCGCCGCCGATCGCGAGCACCCTGCCGGCGGCGAGCGGCTCGGGCCCGAGTGCGGCGAGCGTGTCGCGCGAACGCGAGCCGAGCACCGGCGCCTCGTCGATTCCGCCGCGCACCGCCAGCGAGTAGCGGAGCCCGCGCACGGCGGGCCCGAGCTCGAGCACCGCGCCGTCGGGGGCGCGCGCGGCCGTGTACGGCGCCACCGGCCGCCCGTCGAGGGCGACCGGGCCCCACGCCCCGGTGACCGCGAACCAGCAGGGGCCGCCCGTGAACCGCGCCCGGAACCCGCCGACCAGCACCTCGGCGATCGCGGCGCCGTCGGGGTTGCCCACGAGCCGGTTCGCGAGCCGGGCGGCGCCGCGGTCGAGGGCGCCCGAGCCCGTCACGCCGAGATGGGCGAACCCCGGCCGGCCGAGGTCCTCGACGAGCGCGAGCGGGCCGGGAGACTCGATGACGAGGGCGCGGGTCATCCGGTCACCCGCTCGAAAGGCACCAGGCGACCGGGTGCGAGCATGGCGGGCTCGGCCCGTGCCGCGTCCCAGAGCACGGCGTCGGTACGGCCGATCAGGCGCCATCCGCCGGGGCTCTGACGCGGGTAGACCCCGGCGAATCCCCCGGCGAGCGCGACGGCCCCTGCGGGCACCCGCGCCCTGGGGGCGCCGAGCCGCGGCACGTCGAAGGGCCAGTCGTCGCTCACGAGGTACCCGAATCCCGGCGCGAAGCCGCCGAACGCGACCCGCCACGACGCGGCGAGGTGGCGGGCGACGAGCGACTCGGGCGAGACGCCGAGCAGCTCGGCGGTCTCGTCGAGGTCGTCGCCGTCGTACACGACGGGGACCACGGCTTCGCCGGGCGCGACCGCGTCGGCCGGCCCGACGCCCTCGACCCGGACGCGCCGCAGCCAGGTCTCGAGCGACTCGAGCGGGAGCACCGCCGGATCGACCGCGACGAGCACGGTCCGGGCCGCGGGAACGAGCTCGACGACGCCGGGCCGCCGCTCGGCGGCGAGCGCGTCGTGCAGCGCGAGCACCTCGTCGAGGTCGTCGCACTCGACGAGCAGGGCGGCCTCGCCGCTCGGGAGGAGTCGCCGCGTCACGCGAACGCCTCGATGCGCAGGCCGGCGCCCTCGAGCGCGCCGCGCACGGCGCGGGCGATCGCCACCGCACCCGGGGTGTCGCCGTGCAGGCAGAGCGAGTCGGGGGCGAGCTCGAGCCGGCTGCCGTCGTCGGCGGTGATGCCGCCCGTCTCGACGAGCTCGAGCGCCCGGTCGGCGGCCGCGGCGGGATCGTCGACGATCGCGCCCGGCTCGCCGCGCGGGCTCAGCGAGCCGTCGGCGGCGTACCCGCGGTCGACGAACGCCTCACGGGCGAAGGCGAGGCCCGTCGCCGCGGCGGCCGCCTCGATCTCGCTCGCGCGGGGGCCGAGCACCGCGAGGGTCGGGTCGTACGCGGCGATCGCCTCGACGGCGGCGTGCGCGGCGGCGCGATCGGCGACGAGGCGGTGGTACAGCGCGCCGTGCGCCTTCACGTAGCGCACCCGCGTGCCCGCGAGCCGGGCGAGCGCGTCGAGCGCTCCGAGCTGCGCCACGAGTTCGGCGGCGATCTCGCCCGGGGCGACGTCGAGCGCCCTGCGGCCGAAGCCCACGAGGTCGCGGTAGCCGGGGTGCGCGCCGAGCGCCACGCCGTGACGGGCCGCGCGTCGCGCGCTCTCGAGCATCGTGACCGGGTCGCCGGCGTGGAAGCCGCAGGCGACGTTGGCACTCGACACCAGGCCGAACATCGCCTCGTCGTCGCCGACGCGCCACGCGCCGAACGACTCGCCGAGGTCGCTGTTGAGGTCGATCGCGGGCCGCATCCTCCCATTCTGCCGCTGCGGCGCGCAGACTGGGGGTGGGAGGCGGCATGGGACGAGCGGGAGACGGGACGGTGGATGCCGCGGGCCGGCCCCGCGGTCGAACCGGGCGCCCGACCGCGCTCCGCGTGCTCGGCGCCGCATGCGCCGCACTCGCCGTCGCCGTCCTCGTCGGCTGCACCTCGGCCCCGCCCGTGCCGACGCCCTCCATCACCCCTGCGCCCGAGCCGTCCGTCACGCCGACGCCGAGCCCGACGCCGGCGCCGCCACCCGAGGTGCTCCAGCCGTCCGGCGAGGTCTCGGTCGTCGCCGAAGGGCTCGACGCGCCCTGGTCGATCCTCGTGCTGGCAGGCGGCGGCACGCTCGTGTCGCAGCGCGACCGGGGCGACATCGTCGAGGTGCTGCCGGGCGGCGCCATCCGCGTGGTCGCCGCGGTGCCCGGGGTCGCGGCCGGAGGCGAGGGCGGCCTCCTCGGGCTCGCACTGCTGCCCGGCGACGCCGACCGCCCTCCGTACGTGTACGCCTACTTCACCGCGGCCGCCGACAACCGCATCGTGAGGATGCCGCTCGGCGGCGCCCGGGGCACGCTCTCGCTGGGCGCCCCCGAGGAGATCCTCACCGGCATCCCCAAGGCCGGCAACCACAACGGCGGGCGCCTCGCCTTCGGACCCGACGGCCTGCTCTACGCCACCGCCGGCGATGCGGGCGTCCGGGAGGCCGCGCAGGATCCGGCCTCCCTCTCGGGCAAGATCCTGCGGATGACGCCCGACGGCGGGCCCGCGCCGGGCAACCCCTTCGGCAACTACACCTGGTCGCTCGGGCACCGCAATCCGCAGGGCCTCGCATGGGATGCCTCGGGCGGCATGTGGGCCGCCGAGTTCGGCCAGGACACGTGGGACGAGCTCAACCGCATCGACCGCGGGGCGAACTACGGCTGGCCGGTGGTCGAGGGCGCCGCGGGCGACCCGCGCTTCACCGACCCGGTCCAGCAGTGGGCGACCGGCGACGCGAGTCCCAGCGGGCTCGCCGTGATCGGCGACACGCTCTTCCTCGCGGCGCTGCGGGGCGAGCGGGTCTGGGCGATCGCGCCGGCGACCACCGCCGGGGCGCTCGGCTCGACCCCGTGGTTCACCGGCGATTTCGGGAGGATCCGCGACGTCGCCGCGGCACCCGACGGCGGGCTGTGGTTCATCGGCAACAACACCGACGGGCGGGGCTCGCCGCGCGACGGCGACGACCGGCTGTTCGCGGTGCAGCTGGCCCCCGCGGGCTGATTGCCCCGTTCGGGGGTGTCGCGCCCCTCCCCGGCGCGGGCGGCCGGGGCTATTCTCATCCCATGGCGGATCTCGATCGAGTGCGGCGCTGGGCTGAGGCGCTGATCGTGCTGCACCTCGATCCGGCCGTGTGGAGCTTCGAGTTCGACAACGCCAAGAAGCGCGCCGGCCTCTGCAACTACACGGCCAAGCGCATCTCGGTGTCCCGCTACCTCGCGGCGCGCTACGACGACGACGAGATCCACCAGATCCTGCTGCACGAGGTCGCCCATGCGATCGCGGGCCCGCGCGCGGCGCACGGTCCGAAGTGGGCGGCCGTCGGGGCCGAGCTCGGCTACGTCGGGCGCCGCACGCACGACGGCGAGGTCGCCCACGAGCTCGCGCCGTGGGTGGGCCGCTGCCCGGCGGGGCACGAGCACTTCCGGTACCGGCAGCCGACGAGGCCGCTGAGCTGCGGACTCTGCCGCAGGGGCTTCGACCGGGCCAATCTCATCGTGTGGCACCACCGCGAGATCACCCCCGCGGTGCGCCGCCGGGCGGCGAGCGCGGCCGTCGGCTGACCGCCGAGTACCACTACGCTGGACGGATGCCCGTCTCCACCGTCTCGATCCCCATCGGGCAGTGGCTCATTCCCGCCGAGGGCGTCCGCTGGTGGTTCGACTCAGGCTCGTTCGCGCTCGACTTCGCGACGACCGGGGCGATCGGGGGCACCGCGGCCGGAGCCGGCGTCGAACGCCTCCACTCCCCCGACGACCTCACCGCCTGGCTGCGCGAGCGCTTCCCCGTGCCCGTCGGCGTCGCACGGTCCCGCGACCTGTTCGACGCCGTGGCCCTCCGCGACGCGATCGCGCGCATGGCGCTCGCCGCCAGCCGCCGCGAGGCGCCGCGCTCGGGCGACGTCGACCTCGTGAACCTCTACGCGGCCACGCCCGACGTGCCCCCGTCGCTCGGCGGCGGCTCGCGCCAGGCGGGCCGCTCGGTGCACACCGTTCCGCAGGCGCTGTCGACGATCGCGCGCGACGCCGTCGACCTGTTCGGCCCGGCGAACCTCGAGCGCATCCGCGAGTGCTCCGGCGACGACTGCGACATCGTCTACCTCGACACCTCGCGCGCCGCGACCCGGCGCTGGTGCTCGATGCAGCGCTGCGGCAACCGTGCGAAGGTGCGCGCCCACCGGGCTCGCAAGAGCGGTCGCTCGTCGAACGCCGGCTCGGCTCCGACGCTGCCCCTCACGGAACTCGAACTCGAACCGGCGACCACGACCGCGACAGGGACCGCGACCGCGGTGCGCCCGACCGCCCCTTCGCCGATCGAGCCCGACCGCGCCGCCTGACCGCAACCACGGCGCCAGCCGCAGCCGCAGCCGGGATCACCCGTCGGCGACGACCCGTGCCCGGCGCCGCGGCAGCGCGAGCAGCACGCCCGCAACGAGCAGCAGCAACGCGAACCCGGCGGCATACCAGGCCGTCTCGCCTGGGATGTCGAGGTACGTGGTGATGCCGAGGATGCGCGCGAGGCCCCACGGCAGCAGCCCCATCTCGTCGTTCCAGAGCGTGAGCGCGCGCTCGAGGCCGATCGCCCCGATCACGACCGAGGGCACGACCAGCCCGGCCCCGACCGCCGCGAGCACGAAGCCGGTCGCCCGCCTGGCGCCGACCTGCGTCGCGAGCGCCCAGCCGGCGGCCACGAAGACCCAGACGAAGAGCGCGAAGGCGAGCGCGACGTAGCCGGTGCGCAGCAGCGGGTCGGTCCAGAAGGCGAACCAGTAGCCGCCCGGTCCCGTGAACGACAGCGCGAACAGCGTCACGATGCAGCGCAGCACGACGACGCCGCCGACCGCCGCGATCACCGGCCACGGCGAGCGCCGCCCGACGCAGAGGCGCAGCACGCCGGCGAACACCGTCCACGCGCCGATGACGACCACGAGATGGGTCCACGACAGGAACGACGTCTGCACGGCGCGGGTCGCGACGAGGAGGGCGACCGGGACGAGGAAGAGCAGCCAGCGGTCGAGCTCCAGCAGGCCGAGCATCGACTCGCGGGCGCGCCACGGGCGCGTCGAGGCCACCCAGGTCGCGCGCGCCGCCGCGGCGCCGGGCTTCGCGACGAGCCGCGTCCGCGCGGCGAGGATGCCGATCACGACCCAGGCGAGCGCGAGCACGAGCAGCCCGCGGGCGAACCATGCCATGACGAGATCGCGTTCGGCCCGGTCGACGCCGAGCTCCGCGGCGGTGAGGTTGAACGCGGGGTGGTCGAGGTCGCCCTCGTAGCGCTCGAGGTGCTCGGCCGCGCGCTCCTCGAAGACCGCCCGGTCGGCCTCCCACGCTTCGCGGGCCTCGGGCGCGAGGGTGTCGTGCCACTCGCCCTGGTGCAGGATCATCGCGCGGTAGGCCTCGAGCAGGCGGAGGGTGTCGAGCTCGTAGTCGAGCGTCGAGACGAACGCCTCGCGCATCTCGGGCGAGCGCCAGCTCGAGGCCTCCGTCGCCGCGACCATCTCGCGCATCTCCTCGACGGCCGCGACGGCATCCGCCCCGCTCGCGATCGCCGCGTCGACTCCGGACCCCGGGTCGGCGCCGTCGGCCGCCGAGTCGCGCACGATCGAGTACATGACGTCGAGCACCGCCGAGTCGCCGGTGAGGATGTCCCACTCGAAGATCCACATCATGGGCGGGGGCTCGAGCCCGATGGCGAACACGCGCTGTTCGGCGAACTGCTCGACGTACATGCCCTGCTCGATCGCCTCGCGCGACCGGGTCATCGTACCGACGATCGCCTCGACGGTGGCGGGGTCGTCGCTGAACCACTCGCGCGCCCACGCGGCGGTGATGGCGGCGACGTCGGCGTCGGGGTCGCGCGCGAGCTCCGCCGCGAGCTGCGTGTCGAGCTCGTACAGCTGCCAGAAGCCGGCCTTGAGGTAGAGCGACATCGGGCCGGCCCGCCACGGGCCGCCGTCCTGCGTCCAGACCCAGACGCCCTCGATGCGGTCGTTCGCCGCGAGCAGCTGCTGCAGCGCCCACTGGTACTGGGTGCCGAGGTCGTTCGGGAACGCCCCGAAGTTCTCGAACTCACGGCGGCTCTGGAACTCGACGATGCGGCGTTGCTCGCCCTGTTCGAGGGTGTGGTTGAGCGGCAGCCACGAGTAGAAGTCGCCGAGGGTGTACTTCGTCGAGACGATGAGGGCCGGCGAGTCGACTCCGGCGAGCACCGCCTCGTACGAGGCGTCGTTGGTGTGCATGTCGCCGACGGCGCCGACGCCGACGCTCCACGTGCGGAAGATCACCTCGCGCTCGGCGGCCTCGGCCTGGCCCGTGAACGCCTCGAGCATCGTGCGTACCGCGTCGACGGTCGTCACCTCGAGCGCGGAGTAGTAGTCCCAGCCGCCGACGTCGTAGATCGCGCCCGCCTCGCCGATGCGGATGAGCACCCCGTCGAGCGCGGGTGCCGCCTCGTAGAGCTCGTCGAGACCGGCGGTGTAGACGTCCCAGAACTCGGGGTCCTCGGTGTCGAGCGAGCCGAAGCGCTCGGTGAGGAACTGCTCGAGGGGCCCGGTCAGGGCGAGCATGTCGGTGCGCAGGAAGACCTGCATGCCGAGCTGGTCGGCGCGCTCCCAGAACGGGGCGAACGCCTCGCGCAGCGCGAGCGCGCGGTCGCGGTGGTCGTCGCCCTCGGCGTACACGGGCCCGCCGGGCACGTCGTCGAACGTGACGAACTCGACGAAGCCGGGGAAGGCGACGGCGTTGAACCCGTTCGCGAGCGAGTGGCGCAGGAACCCGTCGAAGTCGTCGTACGCCTCGGCGAGCGCGGCCTCGTCGATGTAGGGCGCCTCGGGCTGCACGACCGCCGCGAACGCCTTCGACGCGTGGGAGTAGTCGTCGCCCGAGGCCCACTCGGCCGGGTCGGGCGCGACGCCGACGGCGCCGAGGTCGGTCATGCGCAGCGGCAGTCGCGAGCGCTCGTGCACGCCGAGGAGGTCGGCGATCGGCGCCCCGGCCCGCACCTGCGCGGCGAGGTCGTAGACCGCCCGCACCGCGCCGACCTCGGTGAACGTGAGGATCCGCAGCGAGGCGGCGCCGCCGAGCAGCTCGTAGCCGTCGTCGCCCGGTCCGGAGTCGGCCTCCTGGCCGGCGACGATCTCGACCGAGACCGCGGCCTCGCCCTCGCGCGCCGGGGCGTCGGCGACGGCGTCGCGCAGCTCGTCGACGGCGACGCCCATGCGCACCGTGTCGGGCACGTCGAGCGTCGTGAACTCGGGCGGCGGCGCGGCCGCCTCGACCTCGGGCACGACCGCCGCAGCGGGCTGCATCTGCTCGCTCGGCTCAGTGCGGATGCCGAGGGCGTCGCCCACCGCGAACGCGACGCCGAGGCCGAGCGCGACGAGCACGAGGGCGGTGACGATCGCGAGGATGCCCCGCCGCGTCGCCGTCGTCATGCAGAGATCCTATGCGGCGCGGAACACCCCGTCGCGCAGCACCGGCACGACGTCCGTCACGTCGCGCTCGGCGGCGAGACGCGCGTCGCCCGCGAAGCCGAGACCGCCGAGCTCGACCCCGCTCCCCGAGGCCCTGATGAGGTGCACCGTGGCGCGCGCGAGCCCCTCGAAGGCGGCGCAGGCGACCGCCGCCTCGGGCGAGGTGTGGTCGATGCCCCGTGCGACGAGCGCGTCGACGACGGCCCCCGCGACGAGCAGGTCCTCGACGGCGAACCGCAGAGCACCGCCGGCACCGTTGCCGTCGCGCTCGTGCTCGCCCGCGGCGACGATCGCGATGACGAGCCGTTCGCCGCGCTCGGCCTGGAGCGCGAGCAGGCGCTCGGCGACCGCGCTCCGGTTGCGCATCGCCGCGGCGATCACCACGACGTCGCGGTCGCCGAGGGCGTGCGCGATCGCGCCGCCGTTCGGCGAGGGGACGACGACCGGCGAGGCCCCGACGCCGGCCCAGCCCTGCGGCGAGAGCGTCGGCACCCCGGGCGCGCTGCGGGCTCCGGCGACGATTCCGCCACGCTCGGCGGCGAACGCCTCGGCACGCGCACGCGCCGCGGGATCGGCGGGCCACGGCGCGACGGCGACCCCGTGCTCGGCCGCGACGACGGCGGTGGTCGTGAACGAGAGCGCGTCGACGACGACGACCGCGTGCGCGCCGGGAAGGACCCGCTCGGCGCCGGCGGCGCCCCAGTCGAACCGCACCTGGTACTTGCCCTGCCCGAAGGGCGACGTCGAATCGGTCATCGCGACAGGCTATCGGCCGAGCGCGTCGTACCGCGCGAGGGCCTCGGCGTCGCTCGCACGCGCATTCGCCCGTCTGGCCGCGTCGAGGGCGGCGACCGGGTCGGCCTCCTGCCTGGCGTTCTGCAACTGGCGCTCGGCCTCGGCGAGCCGGGTCCGCGCGGCCGCGCCGACCCGGCCGCCGCCGCGCTCGATCGCCGCGCGTGCAACGCCCAGCTGCCCCTCCGCGATCGAGATCGCGCCGTCGAGCGCGCCTCGGGCCCCGTCGAGCCGGCCCTGCGCGGTGCGTGCCGCCGCCCGCGCAGCCTCCAGTCGGTCGAGTGCGGCGCGAAGCCGGTCTCGGTCGAGCAGCGGGTCGCGGGCGAACGCCGCCCGCCCGCCGAGCGCCCTCGCGGCCTCGCCGATCTGCGCGCCGAGGGACTGCGCCGCGTCGGGATCGTCGAGCGCGTCGCGTTCGCCCCGCGCGGTCTCGAGGTCTCCCGCGAGCTCGACGGCAGCCCGCTCGGCGTCGTCTCCCGCGGCGGCGAGCTCGGCCTCGAACCCCTCCACCGCCTCGACGTCGCGCCGCGCCCGCGACATCGCGTCGGCGGCGGTCGCGAGGCGCGCTGCCGCGGGGCGTCCGTCGGCGACGAGGGCGAGCGCCCCGGCGATCGCCGACTCGGCTTCGGCGAGCCCTGCGGCGGCCCGTTCGCCGGCGGCGAGGGCGCCGCCCATCGCCGACGGGTCGTAGCGCGACGCGAGTCGGGAGAGCACCGTGGCGGCCGCGTCGACGCGGCTCCGGAGCGCATCCGCGTCCTCCGTGAGGGCCGGCAGCTCCGCGCCGGCGCCGCGCTCACTGCGTCGGCGCTCGGCGAGCGCGGCATCGGCCGCGGCGAGCTCGCCGAGCGCGGAACGGCAGAGCTCGTCGATGCGGCCGCTCCAGCTGCGCCGCTCGGCGGCGGAGTCGGGCTCGGCGTCGTCGAGCCGCTGCTGCAGCAGGAACGCCTCGCGCAGCCGTGCCCCGGCGCGATCGACGGCGGCTCGGGTGTCGCGCGCGGTCGCCGCCCCGAACTGGGCCTCGGCGAACGCGATCTCGCGTTCGGCGTCGCGCAGCGCCTCGTCGGCGAGCACGATGAGCTGCTTCGCCTGCACCTCGGCCTGACGCCCCGCCGCGAGGTCGGCGCGCTCGCGCCGGACTCCGAGTCGGCGCAGGCCCACCACCGCCCCGACGAGGGCGACCGCCGCCGCCCCGAAGACGACGAGCGAGGGCAACCACGAGAGGGCGTCGGGCATGGCGCGAGTCTAGGGGCCGCGGCCGACCGCGAGCCGGGAATCGCCCACGATCCCTTGGCACCGACGACGGCCCCGGCCTACTCTCTGCTCATGCGGGTGCTGCTGAAGCTCGAGCTCGACTGCACGCCGGATGCCGCGTGGCGGGCCATCCGGAGTCCCGCCGTGCTGCGCGAGGTGGTCGCGCCGTGGCTCGACTTCTCCTCGCTCGAGCCGGGCGGTCTCCCGTCGGTCTGGCCCGAGGGCCGGCATCGCGTCCGGGCGCTCGCGTTCCGCCGCTTCCCCGCCGGCGAGGAGTTCGTCGACGTGAGCTACCCCGGCGGCCTGCCCGCCGGGGTGCGCATGCTCCGCGACGGCGGCGGGGCGCTCACGGGCCCGCTCGCCGCGTTCCGCCGGTGGGACCACCGCATGGCGGTCTCGCCGCTTCCAGGCGGTCGCACGCTCTACCGCGATCGGCTGCTCGCGAGCGCCGGACCGTGGACCGCGGCGGCCTGGTACCCGACGTGGGCGTTCTGGCAGTGGCGGGCCCTCCGCCTCCGGCAGCTCGCACCGGGGTGGGCGTACGACCCGCCCGGCACCGCCGACGCCGCGGCCGCACTCGACGCCGAGCGGCGAGCCGG
The DNA here is from genome assembly GCF_042884835.1 of Agromyces sp. NPDC058104. Classification (NCBI taxonomy): domain Bacteria; kingdom Bacillati; phylum Actinomycetota; class Actinomycetes; order Micrococcales; family Microbacteriaceae; genus Agromyces; species Agromyces sp. NPDC058104. Next base: position 669,072 of record NZ_JBHVTD010000001.1, read on the forward strand.
CATGCGGTCCGCCCCGTCGGCCCGGTCGCCGGAGGCCCCGCGATGACCGACTCGCTCGGCGCCCTCCAGCTCGCCGACTGGCGCCGCCGCGTGTTCGGCCTCTACGCGGGCGTCCGCCAGCTCAGCGTGCACGACCCCGCAGCCGGCCACGCCCTCTGGATCTCGGGCCGCGACGAGCTCTTCGCTGGGCATCCGCAGTCGCCGTTGCTGCCCGACGACCGCGCGCGCTTCACGGGGCTCACCGTCGCCCGCTACGACCCCGACTGGCGGTTCGAGCTCGAGGTGCGCCGCACGGATGAGCCGCAGCGGATGACCGTCGACAGCGCGACGGACGGCTCCATCCCGTTCGCGCTCGTGGGCACGGTGCGGCTGCCCTACCTCGGCACGCTCGACGTCTGGCGGCTCACCGGCTACGGCGGCGGGCTCTTCCTGCCCGTGAAGGACGCCCTCGCGGGAGCGCCGGGCGGCACCTACGGCGGCGGCAGGTACCTGCTCGACACCGTCAAGGGCGCCGACCTCGGCCCGGGGTCCGACGGCGACACCCTGGTCGTCGACTTCAACTTCGCGTACAACCCGTCGTGCGCCTACGACCCGTCGTGGTCGTGCCCCCTCGCGCAGGAGGGCAGCACCCTGCGTGCCGAAGTCCCGGTCGGCGAGCGGATGCCCCGCTGACGGCGCCCGCACAGGGGCATCCGCTATGCTGGCGGGCGGTGCGCGCGACGATCGCGCCGCCTGCGTCGTAGAAACGCTTCCGGGCAGGGCTCCTCACCGAGCTGCCCGATGACTCTCATACGGCGAACGGATGCGCCGACCGGCGCCTTCGCCACACTCCCACCGCCGGGTCCGATGCCCGATGCATCGGCGCGCGGTGAACCATGCCCCGAAAGGCACCAGTGACCGACATCACCTTCGCAACGCTCGGCGTGCCCGCCCCCCTCGTGGCGGTCCTCACGGCCGACGGCAAGACCGTCCCCACTCCCATCCAGGCCGACTCGCTGCCCGACACCCTCGCCGGGCGCGACGTGCTCGGCCGCGGCAAGACCGGCTCGGGCAAGACCATCGCCTTCGCGCTGCCCATGGTGGCGCGCCTCGGCACGACGCTCGCCGGCGGGCAACGCCGCGCCGGCCGCCCGCTCGGCCTCGTGCTCGCCCCGACCCGCGAGCTCGTCACCCAGATCGCCCGCACCATCGAGCCGCTCGCCGACGCGTACGGCCTGAAGGTCACGACGATCTTCGGCGGCATCAACCAGAAGCGCCAGGTCGAGGCGCTGCGCGCCGGCGTCGACATCGTCGTCGCGGCGCCCGGCCGCCTCGAGGACCTCATGAACCAGGGCTTCGTGCACCTCGACGCCGTCGAGATCACCGTGCTCGACGAGGCCGACCACATGGCCGACCTCGGCTTCCTGCCGGTCGTCACGCGCATCCTCGACAAGACCCCGCGCGGCGGCCAGCGCCTGCTGTTCTCGGCGACCCTCGACAACGGGGTCGACAAGCTCGTCAAGCGCTACCTGCAGAACGAGGTGCTGCACTCGGTCGACGAGGCGAACTCGCCCGTCGCCGCGATGACCCACCACGTCTTCCTCACCGAGGACGCCGACACGAAGTTCGAGCTCGTGAAGACGCTCGCGAGCGGCATGGGCCGCCGCATCCTCTTCATGCGCACGAAGCACCACGCCAAGAAGCTGGCGAAGAAGCTCACCGAGGCGGGCATTCCGGCCGTCGACCTGCACGGCAACCTCTCGCAGCCGCAGCGCGACCGCAACCTCGCAGCGTTCGCCGACGGCTCGGCCAAGGTCATGGTCGCCACGGATGTCGCGGCCCGCGGCGTCCACGTCGACGACATCGAGCTCGTGGTCCACGTCGACCCGCCCATGGAGCACAAGGCCTACCTGCACCGTTCGGGCCGCACCGCGCGCGCCGGCAGCGAGGGCGACGTCGTGACGATCGCCATGCCCGGCCAGCTGCAGGACCTCAAGCAGCTGCTCCGCAAGGCGGCCATCACGGTGACCCCGTCGCCCGCAGTGCCGACCACGCCCGAGGTCGTGAAGCTCGTCGGCGACGTCGCGCCGTACGTCAAGCCCGCGCCCCGCGAGCCCAAGCCCCAGCAGGGCGGCGGTCGCTCGCAGGGTGCGAACGCCCAGCGCAAGCGTGCGGCCCGCGAGGGCCAGGGCGGCGAGCGCCAGGGCCAGTCGCAGGGCGGGCGCGGTCGCGGCCGGGGCCGCTCGGGCCAGTCCGACGTCTCGGCCGGCGCCCCGCGCCGCGACCGCTCGGGCCGCCCGGCGGAGGCGAAGTCGAACGCCCCCAAGCAGGGCTCGGGCCAGAGCCGCGGTGCGCAGACCACGGGCGCGCAGCGCAGCAGCGGCTCGCGCGGCGCCAAGCAGCCGATCCGGGTCGGCAGCCTCGTCTCGCCGTCGCGCAACTCGCGCACCAACCGGCGCGCGCAGGGCTGACCCCCGCTCGACCGTGCACGAGGGCCCGTGGAGTTCGACTCCACGGGCCCTCGTTCTCATCGGCCGGCGTTCCCCCGATCGCCGTACCGACTCCCGTCCCCCGACGGGATCGGGCCGCGTCCCCTCGGCCCGGGTCGGTCGCGATGCGTCGCGTCAGCCGCCCAGCATGACCGTCCGGCCGATCTCTCCGCCGACGACCGTCGCCAGGACGACCATCGCCGCGGCGGCGAACGCCAGCAGCATGGTGGTCATCGTCTTCGTGCGTCGCATCGCCACTCCCCTTCCCTCAACACAGGTATGTCCGGGTGCGCCAGGAAGGTTCCCGATTCGTGGAACTTTCTTCGTGCCCCCGGACATACCTATTGCGAACCCGTCGTCCGAGACTGCGCCACCCGACCCGAGGGAGCCTTCCATGCAGATCCGCCGTGCCGTCATGACCACCGTCTCAACCCTCGCGCTCGCGATCGGGGCACTCGCTCCGACGATGCCGGCGAGCGCCGAGCCCGTCGACACCGCACTCGCGACGCTCGACCGTCCGGCGCAATCAACCGCCGCCCAGGAGCACTGCGCGCTCGATCTCGACGTCGCGGCCGAGGCCGAGGAGCTCGGCCTCGACGCTCCCGAGCCCGTCTGCTTCGCCTCCGTCGAGGAGGTCGAGCGGTATCTCGAGCGGCGCTCCGTCGCCGCGGCCGACTCACGGCTCGCCGCGGCCGCCTCGGCCTCGATCGCCGTCGGCCGCATCTACAAGGACGCCAACAAGGGCGGGTCGAGCCTGACGTTCTGGGGGTCGAGCGGATGCGCCGGGGTGACCTTCGGCTTCTCGGCACTGTCGTCGGCCTGGAACACCTCGGTGAGCTCGCTCACGGGCCTCAGCGGCTGCTGGGCGACGGCCTACGCGGCGACCGGCTACAGCGGGTCGCGGGTGAACTGCACCCCGTACTGCGCCGGCCTCGGCGGCCTCAACGACCGGGTCAAGTCCCTCGTCTTCCGCCCGACCGGAACCCTCGGCTGACGCCGCGGGTCTCGGCCCTCAGTCGGTCGGTCGCGCCATGCCGAGTGCGGCGCAGATCGACTCGTTCGGCGAGGGCACCACTGCGGCGGTGCCGTCCTCCATGACGCAGAGCTGCAGTTCGTCGGGCACCCGTCCGGGCGGGTTGGTCTGGGCGAGCGGGTCGTAGTCGGGCTCGAAGAGCCCCTGCTCCCACATGAGCGTGCACAGTTCGATCGGATCGGTCGGCAGCCCGTTGTCCTCGGCGACGGTGGCACCCGACCCGGGGTAGGTGCCGTCGGAGTTGCGGCGCGGCTCGTCGAGGCACTGCACGTAGGCGGTCTGCGTCACCGGACCGGGCGCGAGCAGCATCGTGCCGGCCGTCGCCGCGACGCCGACCGCGAGCACGCCGAGGCCGCCCCAGCCGATGACGAGGTTGCGGCGGCGACGCGCCCGCACGACCGGCTCGGTGCGGGCGTTCTCGACGAGCATCGCCCGGATCGCGTCGGCGCGCTCGGGCCGCATCTCGGGACCGGTCATCCGATCACCTCCAGGTCGTCGGGGGCGTGCGGAGCACGGGCCGGAGCCGTCGGGGGCACCGCATGCGAGGGCGCGGCCGGCGCGGGCCGCGCCGGTGCCTCGATCGCCGCCTCGCCCGGCCACGCCGCATCGCCGAGCTCCGCCTGCAGCTTGCGACGAGCGCGCGACAGGCGCGACTTGACCGAACCGAGCGGCACGTCGAGCGCCGCGGCCGCGTCGGCGAGCGGCAGCTCTTCGACGAGGCACAGCTCGACCACCCGGCGCTCGGCCGGGTTCAGCCGCTGGAGTGCCGCCTGCAGGCGCCCCGAGAGCAGCCCGCCGTCGAGCCGCTCGTCGACCTCGGGGCCGAAGTCGACGGCGTGGCGGGCGACCGGGATGGCGGCGAGGAGTCGCTTGTGCCGCCGCGCGGCGCGCTGCGTGTTGAGGGTCACGTTCGTGGTCACCACGAGCAGCCACGGGAGGAGCGAACCGTCGACGAAGCGCACGTCCTTCCGGCGTCGCCAGGCCTCGAGGAAGACCACGGCCACGATGTCCTCCGCGTCGGAGACGTCGCGCACCTGCGCGTACGCACGCCGGAAGATGCGCGCGCGATATCGGTCGTAGACCACGCCGAACGAGGCCTCTGTGCCCGACGTCGCCTCGAGCCAGAGCGCCGCGTCGGTCCGTCGGTCTTCGCCCATGCTCGGGCAAGCCTAACCGGGCGATCCGCCGACAGCGGATTCGTGAGAGGGGCCATGCAGTGATATGTCCGGATGCCGTGCCGAGGTTCCCGATCCGTCGGGCCGCTCGATTTCGCGCCGACGGAGGTCTGGCTTAGTCTCGGGGCATGAGCACCGAAGTCGTTGCCGAAGTCGTCGTCCGTCCCATCCGCGATTCCGATGTCGAAGCCCTGGGGCGCGTCCACGCGACCTGCTGGCACGAGACCTACGACCACCTGATCAGCTCCGCCGCGTTCGAGAAGCTCTCGCCGCGACGCATGGCCGAGCTCTGGAACCACTACGCCGAGCGCGGCGACGAGTACGCCCAGTTCGCCGCACTCGTCGACGGCGAGATCGTCGGCTTCGTCGGCTCGGGCCCCGCCCGCGACGAGGCCGCGCCGCGCGACCGCGAGCTGTACTTCATCTACCTGCTCGACGCCTACCACGGCACCGGCATCGGCCAGAAGCTGTTCGACGCGGCCGTCGGCACCGACCCGGTCTACCTCTGGGTCGCCTCCGACAACCCCCGCGCGCACCGCTTCTACACGCGCAACGGCTTCACGGCCGACGGCGCCGACCAGCGCGTGCCGTTCCTCGGCGAGGAGATCCACGAGGTGCGACTGGTGCGCTGAGCGGGCGGCGTCACGCCGCGGCGGGCGCCGGCGCAGCGCGGCGGGCGTCAGTGCAGCGCACCGACCGAGGCGAGTCCCTGCTTGACGAGCACGCCGCGCCCGCCCTCCATCTCGCTCGTGACCGTCTCGTCGACGGCCTCGGCCGGCGTCATCCAGGTCACCTCGAGCGCGTCCTGGCGCGGCTCGCAGGTGCCGGTGACGGGCACGACGAACGCGAGCGACACGGCGTGCTGCCGTTCGTCGGTGAACGGCGTGATGCCCGGCAGCGGGAAGTACTCGGCGACGGTGAACGGCACCGGACTCGCCGGCAGCAGCGGGAACGCCATCGGCCCGAGGTCCTTCTCGAGGTGGCGGAAGAGCGCGTCGCGAATGGTCTCGCCGTACATCACGCGCCCCGAGACGAGCGTGCGGGTCATCTCGCCGACGGCGTTGGCGCGCAGCAGCACCCCGACCTCGGTGACCTGGCCGAGCCCGTCGACGCGGACGGGAACGGCCTCGACGTAGAGCAGCGGCAGCCGGCCGCGGACCTCGGCCAGCTCGAGGTCGCTCAGCCAGCCCGGATTCGCCGGCGGGCGCACGACGGGCTCGTCGCCGGGATTCCAGTCGGGATCGGGGGTGCGTACGCTCATGCCCTCGATTCTGCCCCACGCCGATAGCGTTGTCGCATGACGAGTGTGCTGATCGACGACGACGCCGTGCTCTGGTCGGCCTCCCCCGCCGACCGCGAGGGGCGCCCGCTCCTCGTGCTGCTGCACGGCTACAACTCGAACGAGGGCGACCTCTTCGGGCTCACGCCGTACCTGCCGCTCGAGCCCGCAATCGCCTCGTTGCGGGCGCCGATCTTCGCCGGGTACGGCTACGCGTGGTTCCCGCTGCTGGCCGAGGGCGCCGAGCTCTCGGTCGACGGAGCGTCCGCCGCGGTCGACGCGCTCCTCGCCTGGCTCGATCGCGCGGCCCCCGACGCCGGGCGGGTCGGCCTCCTCGGCTTCTCGCAGGGCGGCGCGATGGCGCTCGAGTTGCTGCGCCGCGCGCCCGAGCGGTTCGCGTTCGCGGTCAGCCTCGCCGGGTTCGCCCTTCCGGGCGACCGCGAGGGCGACGGCCGGATGTCACGGCTCGCGCCGCCCGTGTTCTGGGGCCGCGGCACCGCCGACGAGGTCATCCCCGAGGCATCCGTCTCGCGCACGCTGGCGTGGCTGCCCGGGCATTCGACCCTCGACGCGCGCGTCTACGAGGGGCTCGGGCACTCGGTGTCCGAGCGCGAGCTCGCCGACGTCGCGGGCTTCCTGCGCGAGCGCTACGCCGTCTCGGTGGAGTGACGGGCCTGCGGGGTCAGACCCCGCCGCCGCCTCCGCCGCCGCCCGCGCGGCGCGCGGCCCGCTCCTTGTCACGTTCGGCCACGCGGATCTTCTCGGCGCGGACGGCCGCCTGGGTGGCGCGCTCCTGCACGAGCCACGCGGGCGGCGCGGCGAGGAGCGCCTTGATCTCGGCGGTCGTGAGCGGCTCGGTGACGCCGCCGCGGGCGAGGCCCGAGTTCGAGACGCCGAGCTTGGCCGCCACGACCGGGCGCGGGTGCGGCCCCTCGCGGCGCAGGGTCTCGAGCCACTCGGGCGGATCGGCCTGCAGCGCCGCGAGCTCGTCGCGCGTGACGACCGACGCGCGGAACTCCTCGGGTGCGGCCTCGAGCAGGATGCCGAGCTTCTTCGCCGCGGTCTCCGCCTTCATGGACTGCGGCTTCATGGCCTTCGGCTGCTTCTCGCTCACCCTGCAACCGTAGCCGACGGTAGCCTGAGAGGCATCCGCACGCAGGGAACAAGGGGGCGCCGAATGGCATTGCGGCTCGACTACGTCGCGGGCGTCTCCCCGTCGAAGTGGCTGCGCGCGTGGGGCGAGCGACGCGCCGACCTGCCGCTCGAGGCGGCCAGGGTCGACGAGCACGAGCAGCTCGAGCGCCTGCGTTCGGGCGAGGTCGACCTCGCCTTCGTGCGGCTGCCGGTCGAGGCCGACGGGCTCCACCTCATCCCGCTGTGGGAGGAGCTCGCCGTCGTCGCGCTGCCGAAGGAGCATCCGTTCGCCGACGAGGCCGAGCTCGCCCTCGCCGATCTCGACGGCGAACCCGCCGCGCCCGTGCAGTCCGATCCGGCGATGACGCTCGAACTCGTCGCGGCCGGCACCGGCTACGCGATCGTGCCGCACTCGATCGCACGCCTCCACCAGCGTCGCGACGTGGTGGCGGTGCCGCTCGCCGATGCCCCGCCGACGCGCATCGCCCTCGTCTGGCGCGTCGAGCGCGACGACGACGACATCCAGGAGTTCGTCGGCGTGGTGCGCGGACGCACCGCACGCAGCTCGCGCGCCGACGAGACGCCCGAGCTCTCACCCGCGAAGGCGGCGAAGAAGGCGGCCGCAGAGCGACGTGCCGCCGAGGCCGCGCGCGGCGGCGGCAAGAACGCCGCCAAGGGCAAGAACACGGGCAAGGGCGCTTCGGCGCGCTCGGGCACCGGCCGCGGGGCATCCGGCCGATCGGCCTCGCAGCGCGGGCGGAGGAAGGGCCGATGACCGAAACCGCGCCCTTCCTGTTCCTCTCGGCGCGCCCCGAGATCGAGGCCGTGGGGCCCGAGTACGAGTCGGTGCGCCGCGCGACCGGGCTCGATGCGGGTCGGCTCGAGCACCACCGCCTCGACGTCGAGTCGCTCCGCCAGGTGCCGCTCGCCGAGTACGCGGGCGTCATCGTCGGCGGCAGTCCGTACAACGTGACGACGCCCGAGGCGAACAAGCACGCGGTGCAGCGCCGCGTCGAACGCGAGCTCGCCGAGCTGGCCGAGTGGGCGCTCGAGACCGAGTTCCCGCTGCTCTTCACCTGCTACGGCATCGGGGTGCTCACCCGTGTGCTCGGCGGAACCGTCGGCACCCTCCACGGCGAGAATGCCGCGGCGGTCGAGATCACCCTCACCGACGAGGGCGTCGCCGACACGCTCGTCGGAGCCCTCCCGCGCCGGTTCGACGCACTCGTCGGGCACAAGGAGTCGGTCGAGGCGCTGCCGGCCGGCGCCGCGCTGCTCGCGAGCTCGGCCGGGTGCCCGGTGCAGATCTACCGGGCCGGCCCCCGCCTCTACGCGACGCAGTTCCACCCCGAGGTGACGACGGCCGACTTCATCGCTCGGGCGCAGGTGTACCGTCACCACGGCTACTTCCCCGCGAGCGAGCTGCGCGAGGTCAGCGCTCGCCTCGACTCCGCCAGCGTGACCGAGCCGCAGCGGCTGCTGGCGCGCTTCGTCGAGCTCGCCGGGGGCGACTGGCGGTAACGCGCGGCAGCGGGGGTTGTCGCGCAGCGCGCGCTGCAGCGGAACGCGTTGCGGCGAACGCGCCGCAGCGGAGCGGAGGCCGGGTGAGGCATCCGCTCCGCCGAAGGCGATCAGGCCGCGCTGTTGCGGCTTCCGCGCGTGACGAGACCCCAGATGAGCAGCACGATGATCGAGCCGCCGATCGCGAGGAGCCAGGTTCCGAGGTCCCAGAACTCCGTGAGGGGGCGATTGAGGATGAGGCTGCCCAGCCAGCCGCCGAGGAGGGCCCCGACGACGCCGAGCAGCAGGGTGACGAACCAGCCGCCCGCCTGCTTGCCCGGCAGGATCAGCTTGGCGATGGCCCCGGCGATCAGGCCGAGGATCAGAAACGCGAGGAAACTCATGGTCACTCCTTCGATCGTTGATCCAAACTTGGCACCGCGGCGTCTGCGTGGCAAGCCCTTGCCACGCGTGTCGTCGGCATGGTTGGATCACGCGGGATTCGGCTGCGGGAGCGGGTACACGCGACGCAGCAGCACGCGCTGTCCGAGCGTCCACGCGACGGTGACCAGCAGGTAGAGGCCGGCGGCGAGCGGCACGAACACCGCGACGACGGCGGTGACGAACTGCAGGAGGCCGAGCATCCGCTGGGCCCCGGCCGTCGAGAGCGGCGAGGCGGATGCCGCGGTGCGAGCGCCGGCCGCGGCCGGCCGTGCGGGCGCGGCGGGCACCGCAGTGGCCTGGGCGCGGAACACGCGCCGAGTGACCTCTCCGACGAGGGCGATCGAGAGGATGATCGTGGCGAACACCGCGAAGCCCGCCGGAGCGAGGGTGCCCTCGACGAGCGAACCCGCGAGGCTCGAGCCGAGCGGCACCCCCGCGAGCGTCTCCTGCAGCAGCGCATTGTCGTGCCCCGCGATCGTGGGCAGGATGAACAGCGCGTAGATGATGCCGACGACCGGCGCCTGCGCGAGCATCGGCAGGCAACCGGCGAACGGGCTGGTGTTCTCGTCGCGGTAGAGCGCCATCATCTCGCGCTGCAGGCGCTCGGGGTTCTTCGCGTGCCTGCGCTGCAGTTCGGCGAGCCTCGGCGCGAGCCGGGCGCGCCCCTGCTCGGCCTTCGCCTGCGAGACGCCCACGGGGATGAGCGCGGTGCGCACGAGGAGGGTGACGAGCACGATCGCCGCGGCGGCGCTCGTGGCGCCGGTGAACGGGGCGAGCAGCTCGGCGAGGCCCATGAGGAGCGCATGCGCCCCGTCGAGGAGGGCGGCGACCGGTGGGAAGGCGTACAGATCCATGGTGAGTCCTTTGCGGGTCGGCGAAACGGGTTCCGTCTGGCCGCGAAGGGTCGTCGATCGTCGCCGGGGTCGCCGGGCGCGCCGCAGGTCGTCGGTGGACGAGGGCGGGCTCGGCGGAGGCGGGACGGGCGCTACGCGGCCGCGAGACCGCGCGCGGGCGCCCTCGGTCGCGCACGCCCCGGTGCGTCGGGGTCGCTCTGCGAGAGGAGGAGCCCTGGATCGGCGGTCTGCCGCAGGCGGCGGGCGGCGCCGCTCGCGTCGGCGGCCACGAGCGCGGGGAGCGCCCGGCAGGCGACGACCACGACCGCGACGGCCGCGGCGCCGACGACGCCGACGAGGAGCACTGCGAGCAGGGCGTTGGACGCGAGCGACAGCTCGAGCGAGGCCTGCACCGAGCGGAGGAGCGCGCCGACGAACTCGATCACGACGCCTCCTTCCGACGCAGTCACGCTACCACTCGTCTCCCCGGCTCACTCGGCCCAGTCGGCTCACTCGGGGCTCACTCGGGGCTCACTCGTCGAGCAGCCGCTCGTACATCACGTGGTCCTGCCACTCCCCCGCGATGCGCAGGTAGCGGCGGGCGAGCCCGAAGCGTTCGAATCCGTTGCGCTCGAGCACCCGCTGCGAGCCCGTGTTGTGCACGAGGGTGCCGGCCTGCACCCGATGCAGGCCGGCGGCGCGGGCGTGGTGCAGTACGACCCCGACCGCCGTGGTGGCGACCCCGCGCCCGGTCAACCGCTCGTCGACCCAGTAGCCGAGGTGGGCGTTCTCGAACACCCCGCGCACGACGTCCGACAGGTTCACCCGCCCGACGATCTCCTCGCCCTGCTCGAGCACGAACGGCACCGTGGTGCCGGCCTGCACGCGCGCCAGCGCCCCGGCGACGTCGCGGTCGTGCCAGGCGGCGGTGAAGAACTCGGGCGTGCGCTGCGGCTCCCACGGAGCGAGGTGCTCGCGGTTGCGCGCGTAGGCCTCGGCGAGCGCGGGGCCGTCGCCCGCAGCGAGCAGACGCATGACGACCGCGTCGTCGAGTTCCACCGCGTCGAACATGGCCGCCTCCCCGAAAACACGAACCCCGCGATCATACGTTCGCGGCGGAGACCGGCGCGACGGCCTGCGGCGTCACTCGGCGGAGGCTCTCAGCCGCTCGAGGGCGCCGAGGACGAGGCCCAGGCCGAAGTCGAACTCCTCCGCCGGGTCGTAGCCGGCCGCGACGAGCGCCGCGGCGGACTCGTTGAGGTAGGGGAACTCGTCGGGAGGGAGCTGGGGCAGGAAGACGTGCTCGGCCATGTCGGCGAGGGTCTCGGCGGTGCCGCCCGGCAGGTTCGCCTCCTGCAGGGCGAACCCGTACACGTAGCTGTCGAGCAACCAGTTGGCGTGCGTCGCCATCACGACCGGGAAGCCGGCCCTCCGCAGGCAGGCGGTGACCGCTTCGCGGTGACGGAGGTTCGCCGGCCCCGGCGACGTCCGCGACTCCATCAGCCCGATGGCCCACGGGTGGCGGGCGAGGACCCGCCGGGCGGACTCCGCGCGGCGCCGCATCGCCGATTGCCAGTCGGCCTCTCGAGGCGGGAGTTCGATCTCCTCGAACACGAGGTCGATCATGGCGTCGAGCAGCTCCTCCTTGCTCGCCACGTAGCGGTAGAGCGACATCGCCCCCGCGCCGAGCGACCCGGCCAGCCGGCGCATGGTCAGGCCGTCGGCTCCCTCTCGGTCGGCGAGCCGGATCGCCTCGGCCACCACCCGCTGTCGGCTCAGGCCCGCGTCGGGCGCGGTCCGGTGGTCCTCACTCGCAGACACAGGCCCCTCTTTCTCTCCAAATCTTGACAAGCGTACATCGTACGCGCGAGAGTACAACGTACGCGTACATCGTACGCGCCGCCGTCCCGAAGGCGGACCTCTCCACGCGAAGGAAGAACCGATGACCATCCGAACGACCGCCCCACGCCTGCTCGACGCCCCGCCGATGCCCCTGCAGGCCAAGCTCGCCGCCGCATGGGCGAGCTTCATGTTCCTGTACGTCTACGTCGACGTCCTCAACTTCTACAAGCCCGGCGTCGTCGACGGCATCCTCGACGGACTCATGTGGCGGTTCGACGTCAGCTCGATGCTGTTGACCGTCGTCCTCGTGTCGGTCTCGATCCCGGCGATGATGGTCGCGCTCTCCATGACGCTGCCCGCCCGGGCGAACCGCGCCGCGAACCTCGTCGTCGCCTCGCTGCTCATCCCCTACTCGATCTTCAACGCGGCAGGGACGACGTGGGAGTGGGCCGGCTTCTACGGCATCTCGATCGGACTCGAGCTGCTCCTCCTGGCCTTCGTCCTGCGCTCGGCCTGGAAATGGCCGCGGATGCCCGCGATGCCGGCCGACGCCGAGACGAGCGGCCTTCGGCAGACCGTGTAGCCGGTTCGCGACGAACCACGTCGACTCCGGGCGACGTCGGCACCCGCCGGAATGACGCCCCGGTTGCCGCAGACCGGGTCCGGATACAGAAGAACCCCCGATCAACGGGGGTTCTTCGTGGCGGTACCGGTGGGATTTGAACCCACGGTGCGCTTTCACGCACACAACTTTTCGAGAGTTGCACCTTCGGCCGCTCGGACACGGTACCGGGATCAATAGTAGGGGACGAGGGCAAGACTGCCAAAACGAGCGGATGCCGCGCCGCCGGGCGCATCCCGCGCTCGCCCGCTCGCGTGGCCTTCCAGGCCCGATCAGCGGGGCATTCCCTGGTCCGCACGTCAGCCACGGGCCGCGCAGCGCCCCGCCGTGATCGATTCGTCACCGGAAGCCCAGCCGGCGCTCAGCGGCCGTCCAGTCCACTCGAAGCGGGCCCGGATACGTTCTCGGCATGACGCCCGTTCCCCTCGCCACCGCCTTCGCGCCGCCCCGGCCGCGCAGCTCGGCGCGCGCACTCGCGGCGGGCACCTCCCTCGCGATGTCGACGGTGCTCGGCACGGCGGGCGTGCGCCCCTTCCGCGAGCGGATGGAGCTGCGTCGTTCCACGCTCAACGACACCCTGCCCGTGCACTCGAAGTGGTGGCGCGAGCACGGCGCGGCGAGCGGGGAGCTGCTGTACGTCGCACTCGGCGACTCGGCGGCCCAGGGCATCGGGGCGTCGCGGCCCGACCGCAGCTACGTCGGCGTGCTCGCCGAGGCGATGCGAGCGGCCTCGCCGCGGAGCATCCGGACCGTGAACCTCAGCGTCTCGGGTGCCACGACCGCGCTCGCGGTGCGCGATCAGCTGCCCCGGCTGCGCACCCTCTCACCCGACGTCGTCACGGTCGCGATCGGCGCGAACGACATCGCCGACTGGGATGCCGCGGCCTTCGACCGCAACCTGCGGGCGATCCTCGACGAGCTGCCCAGGCACGCGATCGTCGGCGAACTGCCGTGCTTCCACTTCCCCCGCAACGAGCGCAGGGTCGCCGAGGCGAACCGGATGCTCCGTGCCGCCGCCGGCGCGCGAGGCCTTGCCGTGGCGCCCCTGCACGAGGCGACCCGGCGCCAGGGCCTTCCGGGCATCCTCACGCAGTTCGCGCGCGACATGTTCCACCCGAACGACGGCGGATACGCGGTGTGGGCCGAGGCGTTCCGCCCGCTCGTCGGGGCACGGCTCGACGCGCTCGAGCTGCGCCCCGATGGGGCGGAGCTCGCGGAATCCGTCGGTGTCGGGGGCCGCCGGTAGTCTCGGGGCATGGCCCGACCCACCTCCGCGTTCCGTTGCACCGAGTGCGGTTGGTCGACCGTCAAGTGGGTCGGCCGCTGCGTCGAGTGCCAGCAGTGGGGCACCGTCGTCGAGGCCGCCGAGAAGACCGGCATCGTGCGCGCGGTGCAGGCCGTCCAGCTCGGCGAGGCGCGGGCGGCCCGTCCGATCGTCGACGTCGAGACGGCCGACGCCGCCCACCGTCCGAGCGGCATCGGCGAGTTCGACCGGGTGCTCGGCGGCGGCATCGTCGCGGGCGCCGCCATCCTGCTCTCGGGCGAGCCCGGCGTCGGCAAGTCGACCCTGCTGCTCGAGGTCGCGGCGCGCGTGGCCGCGACCGGGCGACGGGTGCTCTACGTCACCGCAGAGGAGTCGGTGGCCCAGGTGCGCCTGCGCGCCGGCCGCACGGGCGCCCTGCATGACGAGCTCTACCTCGCGGCCGAGACCGACCTCGCGACGATCCTCGGGCAGGTCGACGCGACGCGGCCCGACCTCCTCATCGTCGACTCCGTGCAGACGGTGTCCTCCTCGCTGTCCGACGGGCTGCCGGGCCAGCCGAGCCAGGTGCGCGAGGTCGCCTCGACCCTCATCCGCGTCGCGAAGGAGCGGCAGCTGCCGGTGCTCCTCGTGGGGCACGTCACGAAGGACGGCTCGATCGCCGGTCCGCGGCTGCTCGAGCACCTGGTCGACGTGGTCTGCCAGTTCGAGGGCGATCGCCAGACGGCGCTGCGCTTCGTGCGCGCCCTCAAGAACCGCTTCGGCCCGACCGACGAGGTCGGCTGCTTCGAGATGACGGGCGACGGCATCGCCGAAGTGCCCGACCCCTCCGGGCTCTTCCTCTCGAGCGGCCGCAGCGTCGTGAGCGGCACCTGCGTGACCGTCGCCCTCGAGGGCCGTCGTGCGCTGCCCGTCGAGGTGCAGGCGCTCGTGGTGTCGACGAAGGCGCCGCAGCCCCGCCGCGTGGTCAACGGGGTCGATCCCGCTCGCGTCGCCATGATCATCGCCGTGCTCGAGCGGCGGGCCGGCCTGAAGGCGCTCGGCGAGCACGACGTGTACGTCTCGACCGTCGGCGGGGTGAAGCTCGCCGAGCCCGGCGCCGACCTCGCGATCGCCGTCGCCATCGCCTCGGCCATGCGCGACTCCGCGGTGCCCCACGAGCTCGCCGCCTTCGGCGAGATCAGCCTCGCCGGCGAGGTGCGCCCCGTCACCGCGGCCAAGCAGCGCGCCGCCGAGGCGCGTCGACTCGGGTACACGACCATCCTCGACGTCGAGGCCGGCAGCGTTCGGGCCGCCGTGACCCAGGCGATGCTCGTGGCGAACGACGCCCGCACCCGCGAGCTCGACGCCGCGTTCTGAGCGCCCGGCGGCGCCGTGCGGCCGACGCCTGGATTTCCCGCTGCCTGAGCACGGCTCGAACGCCGGCGCCCTCGGATCGCGGTCGGTTCTCAGGCCTCCAGCGCCCGCAGCAGCTCGCCGGGCGGCGCCTGCATCGGGTGCGGGCCCGCGATGTCGAGGAACACGGTCGTGATCGTCGACTCGTAGCGCTTCAGGAAGCTGCGAAGCCACGCCGGGCTCTGGAGGCCCACCGCGGGCGGCAGGTTGGCCGGCTTGTTCGCGGCGTCGCTGAACAGCAGCAGCGCGACCTCGCCCGTCTTCGGGTCGCGGAAGGTCCACACCTCACCGCCGTCGAGCGGCTTGTCACGCGGACCCGGCTTGATGAGCGGCACCACCGTGTTGCCGTTGCGCAGGGCGAGCGCGACGGCCGCCATGTCCTGCCGCTCGAGCGCCTCGGCGAGCGCCTGCGACCGGAACTCGAGGGGTTCGCCCGCGGGCTTCTTGCGTGACTTGCCTGCCATGCCTCAAGGCTAACGGAGCCCGCGCCGACGCCCGGCGGCACCCGAGCCCGTCGCCGCTCCTCACGTGCGTGCTGCAGCTGCTCATGCTGCAGCTGCTGCAGCTGCTGCAGCTGCTGCTTCTGCAGGAGAATTGCACTGAGCCCCTCCCTCAGCCGGGGATGGGGCCTGATTTCCTGCAGAGGCAGCACGCTCCGGCACACGAGTGCGTTCGACCGCGCGAGCTCAGTACAGCAGGAAGTGCACTTGCGGTATTGCCAAGTATTGGCACACCTTAGTTTGTCGAGTTGACCGGGCATTAATTCACCAAGACGCCATGGCGGGAATAGCCCTGGGTTGGAACTCCTGCGGACTATCTGCGGACTGGCGGCGCACCAGCCAAAAGGTCTCGAGCGCGTTGGCTCCGTCGGAGCGCTTCTGATCGCGTCGACACCGCCGGCTCGTGATGCGTCATCTCGATGACGCGGTCGATGTCGTCTTGCGACATCCGCCGGTTGCGCTCGCTGATCTTCGAGTGGGGCCATTTGCCGCCGTAGACCGCCTTCCGCACGAGCTCGTAGTCGAGCTGCAGGATCTCGGCGACCTGCGCGAGGGTAAACAGTTGCGGCGCCTCGGGCATCAATTGCCTCGTCGACTGTAGGTGCGCGCGTCGATGCACGCCTGCAGGTCGTCGGTGCGAATGCGCTCCTTAGACCGGATGCTCGTGCCGAGCTCGGTGATGCGGAGCGAACCGTCGTCGATGCGGGCGTAGCCGTAGTCGTTCGAGACGGCACCGAGGATGTCGGCGGCAGGACCATCTCGCCCAACGTTCATGCCGTCGAGCCTAGGAGCGGCGCACCGGGTCGACGTAGCATTTCGAGCATGGGAACGCTGTACTACGGCGACTCGCAGACACCGATCGGCATCGACGATCGCACGCTGTCGCACCTGAAGGTCGCGCTCATCACCAATGCGTCGCGGCGAGAGCTTCAGCGTCTCGTGGCAGCATACCGAGGACCAGCCTCGCGGCCGCTCGACCATCTGGCTTCACCCTGCGATCCCGCTCCGGTTCGTGTTCGACGAGCCCGAACGGCCCGAGTTGAACCCGCAGTGGGTTACCGAGCTGATGCGCTCCGCCAATTCGACTGGCGGGGTTCAGCTAGCCCCCGAGCACCTGGACACGTCGGCGATCGCAACGCAGCCGGATCAGCCTGTCGCTGTCGGAGCCGATGTGCAGGAGATAGCCGCACCCGATCAGTAGGTGGGATGGGCTTCGGGTAGCGTGCAGATATGCGGGCGCGTCACACATTCCACGCTGAGTGGTTCACCAACGAGGAGACCGGCGACCGAATCGCGGTCGCGTGTGACTGCGATGTGGACAAGGACCACGCGTACCGTGGCCCAATCCCGGGTTACCGCTCGAGCGAGAAGGGACGGTAGCGGGCGGGCCCCTGCTGTCGCCGGACGGGTCAGCGTTCAGCCGAACGGTGCCGCTCGAGCGCCTTCTGCAGCGACCGCAGCGCAAGCCCGGACGCCTCCTGGACCTGCACCCAGGTTGCTCCCTCTTCGAACGCCGCGGCAATCTCAGCATCCCGCTCACGCAAGACTTCAGCACGCCGCTCGTCGACGTCCGCGAGGCGCTTCGCGGCATCACGGAGGCGGTCGATGGCGGACACAACGCAACAGTATCCGCTCAGGGCCACCACCTAAGTCTCTGCCCGGTAGAGACTTTCTGCCCTCTGCCGGGTAGAGTACGAGCATGTTCATCGTCACGTTCTCTGACGGCCACCGCATTCCGGTCAGCGCCACGTGCGAGCAGGCGGCCCGCAACATGGCCTACGCGATCGAGAAGGTCTTCTCGATCGTCAGCGTGCGCCCGGCGTAGCCTGCGCCATGCCGAAGCGTCCGCCGCTCCCGCGCACCACGCGCGACGCGGTCGCCGACGCTATCCGAGCCGGCCGCGGCCGCAACGAGATCGCCCGCGCCTTCGGCATCTCGACCGGCTCGGTCAGCAACATCGCCCGCGACTCCGGGCTCTGGTTCGAACGCTCCTCCGTGACGGCCGAAGCCTCCCACGCACGCCAAGTCGATATGTGGGCCGCGCGCGTCGAACGCGAGGCGCGACTCCTCGACGAGTACATGGCACTCACCAACACCATGCGCCCAGATGGCAGGCCCACCCGCGCAGAGAAGCGGCTCTCCTATGCGCTCTACAATGTCCGGCGCCACCATGACGGCACCTACCGCTAGCCAGGACGCGAGGCAAAGTTCGCGGACGACGATGCCCCCGGCGCGTACGGCGCGGGGGCATCGTCGTGAGGTCATCTAGCGTTCGGTGCGGCGCATAACGCCAGCCAGCTCCTTGAGCGCGAGCGCCAGATACTGGACGGCCTCGGCAGTCTTCGCCTCTGCCACCGTCGAGCTCGCAGACTGCGCCTGCGCGGCACTCGCATTGGCCGCGTCCGCGTACCGTTCGACATCGCTGTACGCCACGACAGGCCTCTACTTCTCGACCGAGACGCCACCCGGCTGCGCACCGCCGCGCAGATGCCGGTACGCGGCCGCGAGGTCACGGAGAGCAGCAGCCTTCGCCGACTCCTGCATGTTCGCTTCACCGACGGCCTCCGCCCGCTCCTTGATCGCGATCATCACCGCGCGGAACGCGTCTTCGTGGGCTGCCATTTCTTCCTCCATCCCCAGAGCCGAATTGCTCTGACCGACCAGCCTAGGGAAAGCCCCCGACACGGGTATCCCGGGCGGAAGCCGCCATGCCGCACCCATGTGCACCGGTCACACCTATGCGCGCGCGTGAGGCGCGTACGCGTGTAGAGCAGACCCGCGTACCTTCGGGCTGAGCGGCGCGGCCGAGGTGGCCCACCCAGTGGAACGTTGCGCAGCGGTTGTGTACCCCGTTGCGGGGGCAGCCCTTTTCCTGCGCGGTTGAATACGCTGTGGTCTATGTGTCGCGCGGGCGTGGGGGTGACAAATGGTTGACGTGTTGCCTTCCGAGCAGGTTCTCGCCGCGAGGTCCTCCCAGCTCCTCACCGTGTCGGCCGAGCTCGACCGCGAGATCGACTCGCTTACTTCGCGCTCGAACGCGATGGAGCAGCGTGCGACCCTCCTGATCGGTGCGGCGAGCGTGGTGGGTGCTCTCCAGGTCACGTCGGAATTCTCGATCACCACCACACTCAACCTGGCGTTGAGCTTCCTAGCTGCAATTGCGGGTGTCTGGGTCGTCTTCCCGCGTCGGGGCGACGCCCTCGATGTTCGCGCCGCTCGAGACGAGATGCTGGAAATGCCGCCGTGGCAGGGCTTGTACGTGCTCGTCGACGAAAAGATCGGCTTCCTCGATCAAGACGAGAAGCGACTCGATAAGCGAGGAGCCATCGTGCGCCTGGGCTTCATCTTCTTGGCGCTCAGTATCGCTGTCACCCTGATCGGCGCACTGACCCCTCTAGCCAACGCACACCCGGGTGAACCGAGCCCGACACCTACAACGCAGCGATCGGAGAGCTGATGGCCGACGGAAGCAAACCACCGGAGAAGCCGGCGGGGGGATGGGGCAAGCCTGTCTACAAAGAGGAGCGAGCCACAGGGGCGTCGCGTCCAGCTCCTGCGAACCCGACCCCGCGGCCGACGCCTCCGCCCCCACCTCCGAAGAAGTAGCGTCACTCGCCGCTCCAAGTCACGTAGAACGCCGTCACGGCCGCCCGGATGAGTCGTGGCGGCCTGGGGTTCCGGAACCCGTACTTGTACCGAAGGTTCGCCTGCGCGAGCTTCCGGGCCCTGATCCGGTACTTGAGCGCGGCCATGCGCTCGGCGGTGAACGCGGGGTAGGGCAGCCCTCGACGTGCGAGGTCGCGCATCTGATGCTCCCACTGCGCGTTCTCGGTCTTGTCGACGGCGAGGCACTCCTGCTGGAACGCCCAGTTCGCGAGAGCCGCCCATGCGGCTGCGTCGTGGTTCGCCGGCCACCTGTGCTGCTTGATGTCCTCGAGCAGTTGACCGAGCTCACGGCCGGAAGGTTCCATCGCCAACTTCCCGCTCGATCAGCTTGAGGACCGTGTTGTCGCGCTTCGCCTTCGCCAGGGCCTTCTTGGAACGGCGCCCGAACTCCATCAGCAGCTGGTGCTCCGCATACGTGCGCTCACTGATGGACAGTGAATCGTCGGCTTGCAGCTTCTTCTGCTCGGCCTTGTGCCATTCGAGGATCTCGACGGCTGCCCTGTCCTCGGCTTCCCGGCGAGCTCGCTTGGCTCTGCGGTTCAGATCTGATGTGGCCATGGTGCCCCTCCCCTTTGTTCGTCTCTGGGGGCGGGCTGGCCTTTGCAGGGTGCCAGCCCGCCCGGTCTGGTTACGCTTCGCGGCGACCCCTTGAGAGCCGCCACGGAGCCTCGAGGATGCGCTGACTCGCGAGGCCGCGCTGGACGAGATTGCGGGCCATGCGCTCGAGCTCGTCCGCGGCCGTCCCACGGCGCGGTACCGGCTGAGGCTTCCGTTGCTTGCCCATCAGGCGGTCAGGCCAGCCGCGTACGACTGCTGCGCCTCGGGCGACGTGTCGACAGGCACCTGCGCACCGATGGCGAATGCGCCTCGCTTGAGGCCGATCTCGACTGCTACGGCTTCGCGTGGCGTCGCGTCCGCCGACCACCGCATGACGGTATCGATGAACTCGAGCGCGCGCACCGTGTCGGCGTGCTCGCGAAGCGCAGCGCGTCCCTCAGCAGGCAGCGCGTCGGGCAGGCGGCGCTCACTCATTGCCTTGATGCCGGCGAGGGAAGCAGGCACCTCATGCTGGTGGAACCGGTCGCGGGTGCGAGCCTCGTATCCGGGGGCAAAACGTTCGACCGCGAGGAGCCCGTCAACGTCGAGGGTCGGGATGATCTGGTCCCACCCCTTGCCGTCCTCGAGAGCAGGCCGGATCGTGTTGTTCCACGCCTGATCGGTTCGGGCAAGCTGCGACGTCGAGTCAGGATCGAGCCGCGGCCGGTACTTCTCAGCGGCCCGGTCGGCCTCGTCTCGGGCTCGTTCAGCCTGCCGGCGGAGACCGTCGCCCGGGTTCGTGAACTGGTCGGCGAGGTCGTTCTTGAGCCGATCGGTCAGGCCGGCCCGCAGGTCGGGGAGCACTTCTGCTGCGATGTCGTCGCTCGTGTACTTGCTCGCGGCGACCACGTTCTGTACGTGCTGCTCGGCGGCCTTGTACGCGGCGTGTGCAGCCGAGCGGGCTCGGAGGCCTGGCCGGGAGTGGGTGAGCGTCGGAGCACCGCCTCTCGGCAGGTCGGCGGCGGCTCGGTTGATGAGGTACTGGTCGACGGTCATGACGTGCTGCTCCAGTTCAGTTGAGGGTGGCGACGAGCGCGATCGCGTTGTCGTGGTCGTGGACGCTGTGGAAGCTCGCCGCGAGCTGCAGGGCGGCGTCGCGGGCGGCGATGTCGGAGCCAGTGAGGACGACTCCCGGGACTTCGGCGGCCTGCAGCGCGCGCGCGGCCCGGTCTGCCTGGTCGCCGTACTCCTTCACGAAGCGGTTGACGTTCGCGACGCGGGCTACCTCGACGGCGTCGTCGCCGTACTCGTGCTCCGGGAAGTAGTTAGCGCGGTCGAAGTTCGGCTGCCACTCGTGTGAGCGGCTCGCGAGCCCGAGGTGCGCCTCGAAGTCGCGCGCGAGATCCGTGAGGCGGCTGTGGATCGATGCCACGCGATCGGAATAGGTGGTCATGCTGTTCTCCTTCGTTCGATGCGGCGGTCGCCGCGGGTGGGGCAAATGCGCCCGTTGATCGTCGTCATCCCTGGCTCCCCGCCATCTCATCGGCTGCGCGCCGGTCGAGGACGCGGCCGACTCGTTCGGCGAAGTGCTCGGGGTGCTCAACCGGCTGCATGTAGACGGCGCCGATCAGCGGCCCCGAGCTGCCACCCTGGCGCGCCGGCGGCATGGCGCCCCCGCCGCCCGATCGTGACCCCGAGGGCACGAGCTGGTACCCGAACTGTGCGGCGACGTCTGCGAGGATCGCGGTCGACCCGGCACGTTTGGCTGGTGACATCGGGATGTACGCCTCGCCGCCCGTCTCCGGTTCGGCCCACACGCGGTACGAGCCCGCTCGGGCGAACTGGGCGACGTGGTTCTCTCGCATGCCGCCGCCGGCGAAGTACTGGACGATGCCCCCGTCTGCATACTGGCCAACGTTCATCGGGCGACCCGACTGGTCCTTCATCGCCGTGACGTAGACCGGGATCTGTCGGCCCGAGTAGTCGCGGATGAAGCTGTCGATCGCCTGCTGCGCGGCACCCGTCTGCGCGAGGATCTCTACTTCCTTCTGCGACGGGACGTCGTACACCTTGTCGATCAGCTTCTGCACCTCTTCGGCGGTGGCGCCGTTTTGGATGGCCTGATCGATGAGGGCTTGCCTGCTGGTCTCGAGGGTCGCGGCGTACTTCTCCGCGGCGTCGCGCGCCGACATCGTCTTCAAGTCCTGCTGGTACGTGGCCTCAGCGCTCGCCTGCGCCTTCGCGGCGACATCGGAGAGCATGTCCGCATTCGCAGAGCCGGCCACGGTCGACTCGTCGAGCGAGAACCGGTATCCGTCGAGGCTGCCGTTCGCCTCTTCGTAGGCGTCCTTCTGCGCCTGGACCTCCTCCGAGATGCCGGCGAGCGCATCCTTGTACGCTGCGTTCGCCGATACAGCGTCCTGCCCGACCCCGTTCGCCTCGTTGATTCGGTCGATCAGCTGGTTGATCTCGTCGCCGAGCTGCTGCGCCCCGTCCGCCGCGTCAAGGTAGGCGGTCGCGGCGCTTTCCGTGATCGGCACGCCCTCTTCGGTTACCTGGTTCTTCTGCTCGGCAACACGGATGGCCTCTTCGAGGGAGCTCTTCTCCCCAAGGACTGATTGCGCGACCAACGACGATGCAGCGGATACGTCCACGAGAGAGAGGCCGAGATCGTCGGCGATCTTCTGCGCCTCCACCTGACTGCCCGAGCCCGCCTTGATGACGCTCTCGAGCTCGCGGAGTGCGTCGACATTGCCGGTCGCGGCGTCGGTGACCGTCTCGAGCGAGAGCCCGAGCTTTTCCGCGGCGTCGTACGCCGAACCCCGTGACATCCACAGCCACGACTGCTCCGCCGCCAAGTTCTCCTTCGCGAGGTCGCGCGTCGCGTCCGTTATACGAAACGTTCCCTCTTCGAGGGTGGTGGCGTACGCCTCCGCCTTCTGCCGAGCTTCCGCCTGCGCGGACGCGACGAGCGCGACGACGGTGAGGACACCGGTCAGCGCGAGGCCGACGCCGCCGGCGATGAGCGCGGTCTTGCCCATCGTGAGGTTGGTGAGCTCGAGCGTCTTGCGGAGCTCCATGAACCGGGTGACTGCGCCGAGCGTGGCACCCGAGAACAGCAGCATCGCGGCGGTGGCGACACCGAGCACCAGCCCGGTGGTCTGCACGCCGTCAGGGAGTTCGCCGAACCAGTCGACGAGCGCGGTGACGCCCTGCACCATGTCGCGCAGCACGTCGTTCGCACCCGAGCCGGACTTGATCAGCGCGGTCTCGAACGCGCCGCCGAGCTTCTCCACGTCGCCGGCGAGGTTGTCCTGCCGCATCGCGGCCTGGTCAGCTGCATAGCCCGAGTCGTTGACCTTCTCGGTCCACTCCTCGACGGCCTTCGCGCCGCCGCGCATGAGGATCGTGGCGGCCGTGATCTGCTCGTTGCCGAAGATTCGGCCGAGGGCCTCCTGGCGCTCGGCGTCCGTGAGACCGACGAACGCCTGGTGCAGCTCCTCGGCGACCGCGGCGCCGGACTTCATCTTGCCGTTCGCGTCGAACAGCTGGATGCCGTACTGCTCCATGGTCTTCGCCGCGAGCGACGAAGGCGAGGTGAGCGACGAGAGGACACCGCGGAGGCTCGTACCGGCCTGCTCTCCGATGATTCCCTGCTCGGCGAACATCGCGAGGATGCCGGTCGTCTCTTCGAGCGAGAGGCCGAGGCTGTTCGCGACTGGGCCGACGAACTTCATGGCGTTCGCGAGGTCGTCGACGGAGCCCTGCGCCTTGCCGGCGCCTGCGGCGAGGAGGTCGGCCACGTGCGACGCGTCGCCCGCTTCGAGCCCGAACTGCTTGAGGGTGGTCGCCATGATCGTCGCCGATCGGGCGACCTCGAGCTGCCCAGCGGCAGCGAGCGCGAGGGAGGAGGTGAGCCCGCCGCCGACGATCTCGGCCGTGTTCAGGCCCGCCTTCGCGAGCTCCTCCTCCGCGTGCGCCGCTTCCGTCGCTGAGTACGCGGTGTCCGCGCCTGCCTCGAGCGCGGCGTCGCCGAGCTTCTCCTGCTCGGCAGCGGTCGCCATGGTCGCGGCGGCCGTCTGCGACATCGCCTGGTCGAAGGTGGCCCACTTCGCCACCGAAAGCCCGACGAGCGCGGTGACCGCGACGCCGGCGGCGAGGAGGGCGACCGACAGCCTCTTGGCGTTCTCCGCCTGTCGCTCGGTCGCCTGCG
Organism: Agromyces sp. NPDC058104; assembly: GCF_042884835.1. Taxonomy (NCBI): domain Bacteria; kingdom Bacillati; phylum Actinomycetota; class Actinomycetes; order Micrococcales; family Microbacteriaceae; genus Agromyces; species Agromyces sp. NPDC058104. The sequence goes on from NZ_JBHVTD010000001.1 coordinate 692,974, forward strand.
CCTGCTCATCCTGCTTCGTCTTCGACTTGCGGGATTCGTTGCCGACCTTCTCCGTCGCGCGCGCATGCTCCTCGAGCGGCTGCTTCGCGGCCCGCGACTTCTTCGCGGTGCCGTCGGTCGAGTCACCGAGACGGTCGAGGTCCTTCCCCGCCTTCGCCGCGGAGTCGCCCGTCTTCACGATCGCCTGGTCGGCGTCCCGCATGTCCTGCTTGAAGATCTGCGCCCCGGCCGACTTGATCATGAAGATCAGCGCGCCGGCGTTGAACCCGTCCATGCTCAACCCCCGATCGCACGAGTCGTGAGCTGCACGGCCGTCATCACCTTCGCCATCGTGAGTCGCCCCGGAAGTGTGACCGTCGGAGCCTCGAACACGAAGTAGACGCCGAGCAGTGCGGCGACGTTGCTCATCACCGCCCGCGCGTAGTCGCGGCCCGCTGTACCGGCCAGCTCGAGGATCGGACCCGAGATCGCCTTGGTCGTGTCGGCGGTGACGATGGCGGCGAACAGGCGGCGGACGTCGGCTTCGAGCGTTGCCTCGTCGGTCAACGTGAGGTTGTCGAGCTCGGCCCGCATCAGGGCGACAAGCTCATCGTCAGATTGGTTGTTCATGACAGGTCTCCCCCGCAGGAGGTCGTCGAGTTCGCCGGCATCGAGCGCCTGGTCGATTTCGGCAGCGGACGCAGCCATGAGCCACGCTTCACCCCGCTGCCTCGTCCCGATTCGCATCGGTTCCCCCGTATCGGTAGTCGTCCAGATCGTCGGACCTGATCACCCAGTCCCTGCCGGCCTTCTCCGCCTGCAGCCGCTGCTCTTCGCATGCCTTCCGGATCGCTCGTGGTGTGCGACCCGATCGCTCGGCTGCCTGCGGAACGGTGAGTAGTTCCACTTCGATGCTGCGCCCTTGACCGATGGTGGTTCCCCGTGCGGAACCGCGCTGCTGCTTGAGCGAATCGACGAGCACGTTGATGTCCTCCAACACCTGCTGGTTCCCGGCCGCGGAGGCTCCCCGGCGGGCCATCACCAGCACGCGCACGTACCGGTCGATATGGCCCGCCGGAACTGTCACCCCGCTCACCGCGCACCACCCGCCCGGCGTCGCCGATCCTGCGGATACCGCTCACCGGCCCAGAAGCCCGCGGCCGGCCGCTCGGACGTCGCGAACGCCGTACACGCCTCGAGCAGCGGGCACCCACTGCAAATGTCGGCCAGGTCAACATCGCCCGACTGGTCGCTCGTGAAGCGCGCGTCGCCGAGGCAGTTCACGCGGACCCTGTGCGCGGCGGCCATGAGCGTCGCGTACGCCTCGCCGGTCATGCTGCGCCGCCCATCTGGTCGCCGCAGATGGCGCAGAATCCGGGGCTCGACGGGTGTTCACGATGGTTGCACTCGCCATCTCTCGGTGGACGGTCGACATCGAGTGCGAGTGTGGCTCGCGCGCGCTGCTCGGGCGTCTGCCGGTGCTTCCCCAGCCGCTGGAACTCCTTAACCGACATGCCGCTGGGGCCGCCGACGCGCGGCTTCGAGCCCGCTCGGTCGAGCTTCAGCCACCAGTCGGGGTTGGACTTCGCAGGAATCGGCTCGTCTTCCCAGCGACGGCCGCGGAGCCAGCCCGCGGCGAGCTTCACATACTGTGGGTCGCCGCCGAGGCTGGCGAGCTTGTACTTCTGCGCCCCCGCAAGGATCTCGTCAGCGGGCGTCGACTTGACCGCGGCCTGGTAGGCCGTGAACGCGTCCGCCTTGCCCTCGTGCCTCGGGTAGACACTCCAGAACTCCTCGAACTCGGACGTGTAGTTCTTGTTCTTCTTTCCTGTTCTTAGAGACGTAGTCTCTATTGCCTGCTCGCTCCGAGCAGTAGTGGGGGTTCGCTCCGAGCGCTGCTCGGATTCAGCACTGCTCGCTCCGACTACTGCTCGCTCCGAGCACTGGTCGATTGAATCGAGCTGCAACTCGTAGGCGTCGGCGATGCGGTAGCGGCCGCTCATGCGCTTGGTCCGCGAGATCAGCCCGTGGTCCTTCTCGAGCGCGGTGAGTGCATTGCGCACCGTCGCGAACCCGAGCGAGGTCATCTCGGCGAGCGTCTCCTGCGACGGGCAGCAGAGCCCGGTCTTCTCGTTCCTGCAGTGCGCGAGCGCGACGAGCACAGCCTTCTGCGGCCCAGAGACGCCCTGGACCGCGAATGCTTGCGTCGTCGACTGAAATCCCACCGCTGCGTGCGCCCTACGCTTCGGGCTCGGAGTCGAGGCCAAGCATCTTGAGCAGCGGCGCAACAGGCACGACGTAGCGCCCGCCGATACGGATGCTCGGGATCGTGCCCTTCTTGACCGCGGCGTATGCCTGGTTCAGGCCGATCTCGAGCAGTCGGGCAGTGGTCGCGACGTCGGTCGTGACCTTGCCTTGGAGCTCGTCGGGGATGACCATCGGGTACCTCCTGATTCGTTGTTCGCTGCTACTTCAAGCCTTCGCTCTTCACTTCCCTTCGTCAATCAACTTCATTACACTGTCATTCATGACGATGACAGATAGCCCCCAGAGCCTTCGCATCGAGAAACTTGTTGGGCAGAACATGGCGGGTCTGCGCGCCGCTCGGCACTGGAGTCAGGCGGACTTCGGGAAGGCGATCGGCGAGCTCCTCGGGAAAGCATGGACGCGGCAGGCGGTTTCGAACGCCGAGATGGGGAAGCGCACGTTCACAGTTGCCGACCTCGTAGCGATCGCCTACGTGTACGAGACGTCGCCGGCTGCGCTCATGACGCTGCAGCCAGCCAGCCACGTCGCATCGATCGTGATCGGAAACGTCAGCATCCCGCGCAAGGATCTCGAGAACCCGACGTGGCAACACGAGTCGACGTCGGCCGCCCTTGGCGACGTACTCAAGGTGCTCTCGAGCATGGGCAGCCGGCTGGATCAGGTCGTGGATCTCGCCTACGAGCTCGAGCGGGATGCATCGGCTCTCACGGCCGCGGGGCTTGTGCTGCAGGGGCGCATCCGGCTCGAGGAGAAGGGCGTCGCAATCCCCGGCGACTACGGCTACGAGTGACCTTCGCCCCACATTCGCGGGCTTACGGCGTCTCCGGCTTCGTGGATACCGTTCGACGATGACGAACGAATCCGACCCCACACCCGCTCCCAAGCGGTTCTTAGGCTTCACCCCAAAGCAGCTCGCCGCGGTCGGCGCGATCGCCCTCGTCGCGCTCGCGATCGGTAGCGCGGTCGGGTACGCCGCCACCCAACCGCAGGTCGCCTCCGCGCAGGACGCAGCCGCCGACGCACAGGGCGAGACCGACGACCTCGCATCCAAGCTGAGCGACGCCGAAGACGCCCGGGACAAGGCGTCCACCGATGCCCGGGCGGCACAGGGCGACCTCGCCGAGGCGACCGCGACCATCGATAAGCTGATGGCCGGCCGTGACCCTGTCGTCCTCACCCTCGACTTCCCCGTGCCGGACGGGTACCCAACCGTCGTCGACATCAGCGCGGTGCCCGAGCACATGCGCGACTCGCTCGGCACCCCGAAGGCCGTCGCCGTCGCACCAGGCGTGTGGGCAGCGTTCCCGCCCGGTGCGACCGTGGAGTCGGCGGTCAACGCGAAGGCGTTCGACGGGTACTGCGCTTCGAAGCTTGCGTTCGAGGAGCAGTACCTGGGCGGGGAGTCGACCTCGGGCTCCTGCTGGTAGCGGCTCCAGCGCAGGCCCGAGGCCCTCGCGCAGTTCGCGCGAGGGCCCTGCCGTTCAAGACGTGGCGTCACGGCCATTCGTCGGCGGACAGCGGGCGTTCCGCCCGGTGCGCGGCCTCGATCAGCGCGACCGCGAGGGACCGCGCCTGATCGGGCGTCAGCTGCGCGTGCACGTTGACGTTCGACAGGCGAACGCCGGTGCCCCACCCGTTCAGACTGACGTCGACCTCGACGGGCTCAACCGCGGCGTCCGGCACCAGCCGGAACCCGCTCATCGCCCGACCCCCTCGATATCCGCGACCGACTTGCCTCGGAGCTTCGACACGTCGAGCTCGGGCACCGGGCTGTACCCGCGGTTCTGGTCGCGCGCCGTCGCAACGAACAGCTCGACAACCTCGAACGGGCCTACGCACACGACTTCGCCGTCCGACGTCGAGATCCTGTAGTGGTCGACGCCGTCGGGCTTCTTCACCGCGAGGCCGAGTCCGTACGCCCAGTTGCGCAGCGTCTGCTGCGTGTGGGGCGACTCGATGATCATGCCCCGACCAGCTTCGCGTTCAGCGTCTCGACAAGATCGGCGAACCGGACGATGTCGGCGGCGAGCTCTTGTGCCTGCTCCTTCGTGACACCGTCGCCGAGGTGTTCGAACCGGGCGAGGATGTCGAGCTTCCACAGCCCGTCCTCGGGCTGCTTGAACACCTCAAGCTGAACGTCGCCATGACGAGCTCGTGCCGCACAGCACGTTCCCGTGTCGTCGGTCTCGAGGACGATCTCATGCTCGGCGTCGATGCAGTCTGAGCTCTCGCAGCTGACCGTGGCCATCCCGGGATCGCGCGACCACACGGTCGCGCCGGCGAGCTCCTTCCGGGTCGCATCGACCGAAGCAAGGGCAGCACCGAGCGCCTCGCGCAGGCGGAGAGCCTCAGCGAGGCGCATCGTCACCAGGTCAGACAAGCGCAGGTCTTCGGCGGACTCGCTTCGCGCGAGATGGAGCGCGTAGCCGTAGGCATCGTCCCAGGTAACCTCGATCTCGCCGCGGGTCGATCGGCCCACCCAGTCGGTGCTGTCGAAGTTGATCTTCGGCCCCTGGCGAAGGCCGACCGAGCCCGGGTAGGCGGGCCAGCTTTCCGGAGCAGGTCCGCGCTTGCTGGTGTCGGCAGGGGGTGCGACGATAGTCATGATCTAGTTCCCTTCACGGTTCTGGTTCTCGCCCTCGAAGTCGGTGGCCGCCGACTCGGGGGCTTTCTTCTTGTCGGTCACGAAATGACCCACAGCTGGCACGTGGAGCCCGTCCGGGTAAGTCCACGTCGGTCAGAGGCTCGCACCAGGCCCTCAACCTCGAGTTCCTTCCGCCTGGTGCGGATGTTCTGCGGCGTCGCGGCCGGCACCGACGGGTACATGAACCTATAGGCCTCGAACCGGTCGTTGATCTCCTCGTCCGACATCGGCCCGTGATTCTTGATCAGGGTGACGATGACGGCCTTGATGATCTCCCGCCGGCTCGGCGTCTGCTGCTCTGCGGCGTCCCACGACGACTCGGGGTCGTGCGGACGAGCGATCGGCGCGAGCGTGCGGCCCATCAGGCACTGGCCTTGTCGAACTGCTCAGCGATCCACGCCTCGAGCTTGTCCTCGTCGAACAGACGCCGCCCGCCGATCAGCGCGGACGGCGGTGCCTTCTTCACGTGCACCTGGTACTCGAGCGCCGGCACAGTCTTCCGCAGTCGCTCGGCGACCTCCTTCATCGTGAGCAGCTTGCCCATCACGCCTCCAACTCTCGCTTGTGTTTCCGGTCGAACACATATGAGCATATGCCGTCTTGTATTGATCGTCAATGCCATGTTGTGTCAGGCTTAGCGAGTGGTTGATGCACATGAGGACTTTGCCGCGGAGATTGACCAGGCCGTCGCCAAGAACGTCAAGCGTGCCCGCGAGCAGATCGGGTGGTCACAGGAGGAGCTCGCGTCGCAGCTCAGGACGCTTGGTGTCGCCGGCGTGCATCAGACCACGATCGCCAGGATTGAGAGCGGCCAGCGGTCACTGCGAGTCGCGGAGGCTCTGGCCCTCGCTCGCCTGCTCGACTATCGGGTTGAAGAGCTCGCGATGTCGTCTGCGACTGCGTCTCTCCGAGAGAGCTACCGCGAGCTCCAAAAGCGACTCGACGCGTTCGAGAAGGCCGGCAGGTCCCTGATGTACACAAGACAGAGCATCGCGGAGTCGCTTGACGCGCGCTTCCCCGGGTACGGGGACGATGAGTCGTACACCTCTGAGGTGCTGAGCGCCGTGAACCCGGAAACGTACAACATGCTCGACGAGTTGCTCTACACGAACTCATCCCCAGCGATGCGCCTCAACTCGATGTACTACAGCTGGAGGCGCGACGGCGCATTCCCATTCCAGCCTTGGGTCATGTCGCGCCAGCTCGAAGTGTACGAAGACACGATGTCGAACGGGTGGGGTGCGCTAAAGGTCATCGAGCGCATGTCCGAACCTGACAGCCTGTTCGAGCGAGAGGTTCTCGCTCGGTTTGGAGCCGGCGATGGCGAGCATCAAGAAGCGCCCTGACGGGAAGTATCGAGCGCGCTATCGCGACGTAGACGGCCGAGAACACGCCCGTCACTTCGCGAGAAAGACGGACGCGCAGCAGTGGCTCGATGAGGAGACCGCGAAGCTCGTCACGGGCACGTGGACGGACCCGCGAAAGGCGAAGACGACGGTCGCGGAATGGTGCGCCACCTGGCTGAGCGGTTACCAGCGGCGACCACGGACCATCCTGCAGGCTCGATCACACGTGAAGCACATCACGGACGAGTTCGGGGCTCGGCGACTGAACACCATCCGGCCGTCGGACGTGAAGACGTGGGTTGCGAAGATGAAGGCCGACGGCTTCGCCGACTCGACGATCTACGCGATCCACTCGAGGTTCGGCCAGATCATGACCGATGCCGCGCATGACGGCCTGATCCCCCGCTCGCCCACCTCGAAGCGCACGGCGCCGCCCCAAGGCGCACAGCGGCCGTACGTGGCCGAGACGGGGCAAGTGTGGGCCCTACATGACGCGATGCCCGAGGGACTCGCCCCGGCCGTTCTTCTCGGCGCGTTCGCCGGCCTCCGACTACGCGAGATCGTCGCGCTGCGTGTGGAGGACGTCGACTTCATGCGCGGAATGATCTCCCCCGCGATCCAGTACCCGAGCGACCCGCTCAAAACGGATGAGTCTAGGACGCCGATCCCGATACCCCTCGAGCTCGCACTCGAGCTCAACAAGATGCCGGCGAAGTGGTCATCCGACACGATCGTCGTCAACGAGATCGGACGGCGCGCCACGCCGACCATGCTCGACAAGGCCTTCCGCGAGGCCAGGGCGACCATCGACGGACTCCCGGCAGGGTTTCGGCTGCACGACCTTCGCCACTACTTCGCCTCGCTCCTCATCGCGGCAGGCCTCGATATCAAGACCGTGCAGGCGCGGCTTCGACACAAGTCAGCGAAGACGACGCTCGATACGTACGGGCACCTCTGGCCCGACCGCGACGAGTCATCGAGAGCAGCCGTGGCCGACATCCTCAAGGCTCGTGCGGACCATCCGCGGACTAAACCCGCTTCTTCCCAGTGATCTAGCGGGCCTCCTCAGTACAGCAGGAACTGCTTCTGCTCGGCCGCCTCGAAGCCGTCGACCGTCACCGCAAGGTGGTACGAGGCGCCGCCGGCGGGCACCGACTCACGCGGGCCGGTGCACGTCTCGGGGCTCGAGCGGGTGCGATCCCAGACGATGGGGGCGCTCGAGCTCACGGGCGTGCCGGGCGTCAGCGAGACCTCTGCGTCGATCGGATCGACCTGGCAGTCCGTCGACGTCCAGTAGACCTCGTCGCCGCTCGTGACCGTGAAGACCTGGGCCTTCGTCCCGGCGTTGAGGACGCAGATGTTCTTGCCGGTGTTGGTGATCGTCACCGACAGCTCGGGCTGCTCGCCCGCCTCGTACGAGCTCTTGTCGGTGATCGCCTCGACGGTGATCTGCTCGGGCCCGCACGGGTCGCCGTCGACGGCCGTCGGCTCGGTCGGGATCGCCGTCTCGGGCGAGGCCGACTCGGAGGCCTCGGGCGTGCCCTTCTCTCCCTCGTCACCCGAGCTCGCGCCCGGCCGCACGATGATCAGGACGATGGCGACGATGACGGCGACGACTCCGAGCAGCACCAGAAGCCGTCGCCGGCGGTACACCTGCGGCGTCTGGCGCCCGGAGGGCGCGGAATTCGTCGACATGCTCACAGGGTACGGCCGCGGGCGCCCGCCCCGAGGCATCCGCCCGGCGCGCCGGGGAGGACTCAGAGGCGCTTCAGCATGCGCGTGTTGCCGAGCGTGTTCTGCTTGACCCGGGCGAGGTCCAGGAACTCGGCGACGCCCTCGTCGTGCGAACGCACGAGCTCCGCGTACACCTCGGGGTCGACGGTCTCGCCGCCCATGTCCTCGAAGCCGTGGCGGCCGAAGAACTCGGTCTCGAAGGTCAGGCAGAACAGACGGCTCAGCCCGAGCTCGCGCGCCTCCTGCTCGAGCGTGCTGAGCAGGGCGTGGCCGACGCCCTTGCCGAGCCAGGCATCGTCGACGGCGAGGGTGCGCACCTCGCCCAGGTCCTCCCACATGACGTGCAGCGCGCCCGCTCCGATCACGCGGCCGTCGCCGTCCTCCGCCACGCGGAACTCCTGGATCGCCCCGTACAGGTCGACCCGCTCCTTGCCCAGCAGGATTCGTCGGCTGACGAGCGGCTCCACGACGTCGATGATCTTCGGCACATCGCTCGTGCGCGCGCGGCGCACGTGGAACTCGGTCGTCATCCGTTCATCGTATTCCCGGGTGCGGGTGCGCGACGGCACGATGCGGCGCGCACGGCGTCGCGTGCAGAATTCAGGATGCCTCGGGCGGCGTGCCGTGCGGTCGGAGCCGCCACGCCGGAGTTCGACGCCGGACATCCTGAATCCTGCGCGGCCGCGGCCTCAGACGAGCGCCTCGACGACCGGGCAGCTCGGGTGCGTCGGACCGGTCTCGACGAGCAGTGCGAGCGCGTCGCGCACGCGCCCGAGGTCGGCGATGCGCCGCTCGAGCTCGTCCAGCTTCGCCGCCACCTGCTCCGCGACGTCGCCGAAGGCGATGAGCTCGGGCTCCTCCGACAGGCGCAGCACGTCGCGCACCTCACGGAGCGTGAAGCCGAGCTCCTGCGCGCGGCGGATGAAGCGCACCCGGCGCACCGTCTCGGCGGCGTACAGCCGATAGCCCGCCGGCGACCGTCGCTCGGGTTCGACGAGCGCCTGGCGCTCGTAGAAGCGAACCGTGCTGATCGCGACACCGGCGGCGGCCGCGAGGTCGCCGATCGTCAACGTCGCCGCAGGCGCGTCAACCCGCTGAGCTGCAGAGCGAACCACACGACCTCCCCGATCAGGAACACGACGATCGTCGCGCTCTGCCCATTCAACAGCGCCCAGATCATCCAGAGCGAGAACAGCGCACGCCCGACGGTATCGATCGCGATGAGGCGCGCCTCGGGGCGGAGGATCCGCGCGACGGCCCACATCGTCACGACCGTGCCGAACATCGCGACGAACATGAGCGCCGTCGCTCCGAACTCGGGGAGCTGCGCGCCCGGGAGCCCCAGCGCGTCGTGCGCCCACCGGGTGAGACCGAGCACGGCGGCGGCGGTCCACGGCGTCGCGAACCCGACGGTCACGACGAGGTCGTAGATCGCCCCGGCACGGCCCCAGCGGGGGCGTCGTGAGCGGTCAGGGGGCCCGCTCGGGGCATCGGTGGGCGAGAGGGCTGCATCGCCTGCGGCGATCGAAGTGGTCATGCCGCCATGGTCGACCCTGCACCATGGTGCAGGGTCAAGTCGTGCGAGGCGGGGACGACGAAGGGGCGGATGCCTCCGCATCCGCCCCTTCGTGTCGTTCGCGCCTACTCGCCCGAGGCGGCGGCGAGGTCGGGCGTCGCGGGCCCTGTGCCGATCGCGGCGTTCGTGTTGACGCCCACGCTCACCGGCAGCTCGCGCTGGGTGGTCGTGAACACGAACTCGCCGTCCTTGAAGTCGACGTGCACGTGGTCGCCGGCGTTCAGCTCGCCGTGCAGGATCTTCTCGGAGAGGCGGTCCTCGACCTCGTGCTGCACCGCGCGACGCAGCGGACGGGCGCCGAGCGCCGGGTCGAAGCCGACCTCGATGAGGCGCTCCTTCGCGGGAACGGTGAGCTCGACGGTCATGTCGCGGTCGAGCATGCGCTCGCTGAGACGCTTCAGGAACAGGTCGACGATCTGCAGCAGCTCGGGCTTCGAGAGCTGCGGGAACACGATGATCTCGTCGACGCGGTTCAGGAACTCGGGCTTGAAGTGCTTCTTCAGCTCTTCGTTGACCTTGCCGCGCATGAGGTCGTACCCGGTGCGGGTGTCGCCCTCGAGCGCGAAGCCGACGGGCCCGCTCGAGATGTCCTTCGTGCCGAGGTTCGTCGTCATGATGATGACGGTGTTCTTGAAGTCGACGACGCGGCCCTGCCCGTCGGTGAGACGGCCCTCTTCGAGGATCTGCAGGAGCGAGTTGAAGATGTCGGGGTGCGCCTTCTCGATCTCGTCGAAGAGCACGACGCTGAACGGCTTGCGACGCACCTTCTCGGTGAGCTGGCCGCCCTCCTCGAAGCCGACGAACCCGGGAGGGGCGCCGAACAGTCGCGAGACGGTGTGCTTCTCGCCGTACTCCGACATGTCGAGCGAGATCATCGCGGCCTCGTCGTCGAAGAGGAACTCGGCGAGCGCCTTGGCGAGCTCGGTCTTGCCGACGCCCGTGGGGCCGGCGAAGATGAACGAGCCCGAGGGCCGCTTCGGGTCCTTGAGGCCGGCGCGGGTGCGGCGGATCGTCTTCGACAGTGCGGAGATCGCCTCCTCCTGGCCGATGACGCGCTCGTGCAGCGCCTTCTCCATGAAGACGAGCCGCGAGCTCTCCTCCTCGGTGAGCTTGAACACGGGGATGCCGGTGGCCTGCGCGAGCACCTCGGCGATCAGGCCCTCGTCGACCACGGCAGTGGTCTTGACGTCGCCCGACTTCCACTGCTTCTCGAGGCGCAGGCGCTCGCCGAGCAGGTTCTTCTCCTCGTCGCGCAGCGACGCGGCCTTCTCGAAGTCCTGCTCCTCGATCGCGGTCTCCTTCGCGGCGCGCACGACGGCGATCTTCTCGTCGAACTCGCGCAGCTCGGGCGGCGACGAGAGGATCGAGAGGCGCAGGCGCGCGCCGGCCTCGTCGATCAGGTCGATCGCCTTGTCGGGCAGGAACCGGTCGCTGATGTAGCGGTCGGCGAGGTTCGCCGCGGCGACGATGGCGCCGTCGGTGATGGAGACCTTGTGGTGCGCCTCGTAGCGGTCGCGCAGGCCCTTGAGGATGTTGATCGCGTGGGGAAGCGACGGCTCGGCCACCTGGATGGGCTGGAAGCGGCGCTCGAGCGCGGCGTCCTTCTCGAAGTGCTTGCGGTACTCGTCGAGGGTCGTCGCACCGATGGTCTGCAGCTCGCCGCGGGCGAGCAGCGGCTTGAGGATCGAGGCGGCGTCGATCGCACCCTCGGCCGCACCGGCGCCCACGAGGGTGTGGATCTCGTCGATGAAGACGATGATGTCGCCGCGCGTGCGGATCTCCTTCGTGACCTTCTTCAGGCGCTCCTCGAAGTCGCCGCGGTAGCGGGAACCGGCGATGAGCGAGCCGAGGTCGAGCGAGTAGAGCTGCTTGTCCTTCAGGGTCTCGGGGACCTCGCCCTTGACGATGGCCTGCGCGAGGCCCTCGACGACGGCGGTCTTGCCGACGCCGGGCTCGCCGATCAGCACGGGGTTGTTCTTCGAGCGGCGCGAGAGGATCTGCATGACCCGCTCGATCTCCTTCTCGCGGCCGATCACCGGGTCGAGCTTCGACTCGCGGGCGGCCTGCGTGAGGTTGCGACCGAACTGGTCGAGGATCTGCGAGCCGCCCTGCGGGGCCTGCTGCTCGTTCGCGCCGACCTGCACCTGCTCCTTGCCCTGGTAGCCCGAGAGCAGCTGGATGACCTGCTGGCGCACGCGGTTGAGGTCGGCGCCGAGCTTCACGAGCACCTGCGCGGCGACGCCCTCGCCCTCGCGGATGAGACCGAGGAGGATGTGCTCGGTGCCGATGTAGTTGTGGCCCAGCTGCAGCGCCTCGCGGAGCGAGAGCTCGAGGACCTTCTTGGCACGCGGGGTGAAGGGGATGTGCCCCGTCGGCTGCTGCTGGCCCTGGCCGATGATGTCCTGGACCTGCTCGCGCACCGCGTCGAGCGAGATTCCGAGCGACTCGAGCGCCTTGGCGGCGACGCCCTCACCCTCGTGGATGAGGCCGAGCAGGATGTGCTCGGTGCCGATGTAGTTGTGGTTGAGCATCTTGGCCTCTTCTTGGGCCAGGACGACGACACGACGGGCTCGGTCGGTGAATCTCTCGAACATGCTCTACTCCTCACGGCCCCACTGGGCAGGGGACGTCGATACAACGAGCGTAAACAAGCCGGATGCCCCGTGGGGCGCTGTTCGCCGTGGGCGCACCGCGGTTCGGGGCGGGCGCGGGGTTGACCCTCGGCGCATGAGCGCCTAGGTTATCGATATTCGTTGTTATCGATAATCGTTAGGATCTGCCATGGCCGCCACGCTCCCCGCTCCCGCCGTCTCCCGGGGCGACGCCGTCGCCCTGTGGGCCTTCATGGCCGCCGGCGTCGTGATCGCGGCCTGGGCCGTCTGGTCGGCCGTCGCCCGCATCATCGAGGTGCTGCCGAACCGCGACGTGCCGGTGCTCGCCGAGTTCGCGGGCACGACCGCCGACGCCCCGATCGGGGTCGACGGCGCCCCCGTCGCCGTCGAGCTCGATCGCGCGATCATCACCGCGCCGTCGCTGCCCGTCGCGTCGCTGTGGGCCCTCGTCCTGCAGCAGGTCGTCGTGATGGTCGCGGTCGTCGGCGTGGTCGTGTGCCTCGTCTGGCTCGCGCGCAACGTCAGCCGCAGCGTCGTGTTCAGCCGCACGAACACCGTGCTCGTCACGACGGCCGGCATCACCGGGCTCCTGGGCTACTTCGCGGTGCCGTTCCTCGGCAACATGGCGGCGAACGGCGCGTTCGCCGTGCTCAGCGACCGCACGTTCGACAACGTGATCCTCTCGGTCGAGCCGTTCGCGCTCGTCCTCGCCGCATTCGTGGTGGCCCTGCTCGGCACGGTCTTCGTGGTCGGCGAGCGGCTGCAGCGCGACACCGAGGGCCTCGTCTGATGGCGCCGGCCGAACCCGACGACGCCCACGACATCCACTGCCGGCTCGACGAGCTGCTCGAGGCGCGCGGGATGACCCTCACTCGCCTGAGCGAGCTCGTCGGGGTCTCGCTGGTGAACCTCAGCGTGCTGAAGAACGACCGAGCGCGGGCCATCCGCTTCTCGACGCTCCGGGCGGTCTGCGAGGCGCTCGACTGCGAGGTCGGCGAGCTCCTCGTCGTGCGTCGGCGCTGAACGACGACGGGCCGCCGGGGTCTCCCCCGACGGCCCGTCGCTCGATCCTCCGACTACTGCTCGGCCTTGACCGTCTGACGACGGCGGCGGATGAGGAGCAGTGCCGCGCCTGCGGCGAGTACCGCGAGACCGATCCAGCCGGCCGTGAGGCTCGCGCCGGTCGCGGGCAGCGGCGGCTTCTTCGGCGTGACCGGTGCGCAGTCCTCGCTCGAGGCCGAGCCGCTCCAGAACTCGATCGTCGCGGCGTTGAGCAGGCCGCTGCCGTCCTCGCCCATGCCCACCGTGCAGTCGGCCTGGTCGGAGGTGACGTCGCTGGCGACCACCGCGGTCACCGACACGGCGTACAGGTGCTCCTCGCCTGCCGGCAGCACCGCGGTCGCGACCTCGATGACGTCGATCCCGTTCCAGTCGGGGTTGATGAGCACCCCTTCGGGCCCGGTGATCTCGGCGGAGGTCGGCGTGATCCCGCCGCCGAACTTCAGCTCGTCGGAGAGGTCGTACGCCTCGTCCGTGGCGGAGCTGCTCGTCACCGAGATGGTGTACGAGACATCCCACGTGCCGTCGCCGTTGTCGACGGCCGGACCGTCGACGGTCTTGACGATGTCGAGCGGGCCCCTGGCGACGTTCTCGATCTCGCACGAGATGAGGTCGCCCGGCTGCACGGTGAAGTCGCTCGCGTCGATCGGCGACGGACCGGCCTCGCCGACCGGGTCGACCATGCACTCGAGCTCTCCGGCGACCCAGCCCTCGCCCGGGTCGGCCTCGGCCAGGGAGAAGCGCCCGCCGGGCAGCACGCCCTCGAACACCGCGGTGCCCGCGCCGCCCTCGGTCGTGACGCTCTCGACGATCGGCTCTCCGGCCGGCGCGCCCTCGGCGTCGAGCGGAGTGAGCTCGAAGTCGAACGTGCCGTCGCCGCCGACGGCCGACTTGGTCACCTCGATCATGCCGGGCACGGCGGTGTTGGTGAGCATGCAGTCGATCTGCGCGTCGATCTCGGCGATGAACTCGAATCCGGGCTCGTCTCCGTTGAGGTCCTCGAGCGCGCCCTCGCCGAAGCTGCAGGTGATCTCGCCCATCTCCCATCCGTCGACGGCCGACTCGGTGATCGTGTAGGCCAGGCCGGGCACGAGTTCGGTCCAGGTCACCGAGTCCGAGGACTCGCCGACTCCGCTCACCGTCTGCGTGCCGTCCTGCTCGCCCGGGACCGGGCTGATCGTGAGGTCGAACGCCCACTCGAAGCCGTCGGCGACGCCCTCGACGTTCTTCTCCACCACCACAGAACCGGGGAGGGCGACGTTCGTGAACACGCAGGTGATCACGGCGCCGGGCTCGAGCACGATCGCGGTCGACGCCCCCTCGGGGGTGCCGCAGCTGATGGAGTCGAGCTCCCAGTGCTCGGGCACGGTCTCCGTCGCGGTGTAGTCACCGGGAACGATGAGTCCGGAGCTCCACGGGTTCGCCTCGTCGTCGTTCGCGTCGTTGAGCGTGAACTGCTCGTCGGTGTCCTCGCCGACCAGCGAGAACGCGAAGTCCTGATCCCACTCGTCGGGGATGGTCTCCTTGTCGACGCGGATCTCGCCGCGCTGCGTGTTGGTGTACGTGCACTCGACGAACTCGCCGGGGTCGACGTCGAGCACCGCCGTCAGCGCCTCATCGTCGACGAGCGTGCCGTCGTCGGGGTCGATGCAGACGAGGTCCGTGGTGTCGTAGCCCTCGAGCGGGGTCTCGGCCAGGTCGTAGCTGCCGGGCTCGACCGAGAACACCTCGCTGTCGCCGGAGCCGTCGGTCGCGTCGATCGTGAAGGTCGACGGGTCCTCCAGCCAGCTGCCCGTGTACTCGAACACCGCGCCCTCGGGGCCGTCGACGATCTTGTGCACCTGGATCTCGCCGTTCTGCGTGTTCTCGAACACGCAGTGCACGCCCTCGCCCGCGACCGTGGTCACGGTCTCGCCGTCCTCGATCTCCGTTCCCTCGGGAGCGCAGGCGACATCGGTGAGGTTCCAGCCCTCGGGCACCGTCTCGGTGACCGGCACGTCGCTGCCGGGCAGGAAGTAGATCGGCGCACTCGTCTGGCCGTCGGTCAGCTGCACCTCGGTGCCGTCGACGTCGAAGGCGAACACCTCGTCGGAGCCGTCGGGCAGGGTCTGCTTCTCGACGGTGACCCACGAGGTCGTGTTCACGATCTTGCACTCGGTCACGTCACCGGTCACGACCGGGAACTCGTCGGCGGGGTCGTCGAGCGTGTAGGTCTCGCCGCCGACCTCGCAGGTGATCGAGAGCAGCTCCCACGGCAGGCCGTCGGCGATCGTCTCGGTGAGCGTGTAGTCGTCGCCCGCGAGCACCTCCGCCCAGACGTCGGTCTCGCTGATGCGGAGGGTGTCGTTGATCGCCGTGCCCCCGCCCTCGAAGATCGGGTCGCCGCTCGTGCGGATGACCTCGTAGTCGAAGTCGTCGGTGCTCGTGATGGCGGGCGGGTCGGAGAGCTTCTGGATGCTCAGGCCGCCGCAGTTGGTGATGATCAGCGCGTCCTGCGGCTCGAAGAAGTCCTGGATCTGGGCGGTCGGCGCGTTGCCGGTGCGCGAGAACGAGGTGCCGGTCGCGAAGCCCTCGCAGGAGTCGGGCTCGAAGAGGCCCGCTGCGGTCAGGTCGACGGCGAGCTCGCCGAACGTCTCGGGCTCGCCGGGCAGGTCGGGCCCTTCCGTGCGCACTCCGACCTCGGCGGCGAAGTCGAGCTCGATGTCGCTCTCGACCCACACACCCGGCCCGTCGGGATCGGCGCAGTCGTCGCCCTCGAAGGGGAACCAGGTCAGCACGTTCGCCGTCGTGACGTCGCCCGCGGAGTCGTAGTTGAACTCGATCGCGTAGTCGTCGCAGCGACCGGCGAGCGGACCGTCGAGCGTCGTGAACGTGCTCATGTCGCCGTTGCCCGAGAGGCGGGTCCAGTAGAGGTAGAACACCACGTGCTCGACGCCCTGATCGTCGGTGATGATCTCGTACGCCGCGCCGCCGCTGCAGACGTCGCCCTTGGCGTTGACGTTCTGCGGGCCCGGCTCCCATGGATTCGTGGCCTGGGTCTGGCTGCCCGGCGCGCCGGTGGCGTCGAGGACGTCGCAGGCGGTCGCGAGGGAGCCGTTGTCCCAGCCCTCCTTGCCGTCGACGATGCCCGTCGAGCTGTAGCCCTGCGTCGTGACGTACGGGCCGGTCGGCGTGAAGGTGTACGTGCCGTCGGCGGCGAGCGGCGTGAGGAAGCTGTTCCAGTCGTACGTGTCGGGCGGCGTGCCGCCCGTGCGATCGCCGTCGATCTCGAAGCCGGTCGCGAGTCCGCTCGGAAGCGTCACCGCGGCCGCCGGCGAGGCGATGAACAAGGGGGTCAGCAGCGCGCCGACCATCGTGGTGATGGCGACGGCCGCAGCGGGAATTCTGCGTCGGGGCACGGGTAAGCGTCCTCACGTGTCGGGTTGCCGTTCCGGATGAACGGCGCACGTGCGGGCAACGCTAGTGCAGTAGGAATCCTCACGAACAGGTTCGAGTCCGAACGTCTCGACCCCAGTTCAGGGGGCATTTCCGCGATGGGGTACAACCCGGCGTGCACCCGGGGTACTCTACGCCCGGCTACTTGATCGGGACGACGACCTCGGCGTCCTGCACCTCGACGACGAGCGGCTCGGTCGTCGTCACGTTCATCGGCGTCCAGAAGACGGTCGTGTGCGGCACCAGGTCCATCGTGCACATCTCGTCGGCGGGGCGCTCGACGAGGCCGATCGCGACGCGGTTGCCCTCGCCGGCCGGCTCGACGACCTCGATGCTCTCGCCCACGACCGGGCAGGTCGAGCTGCCCCAGATCGTCACCGCGAGCTGGCCGCCCTGGGCGAGCCATGCGGCCTGCGGCGCGCCCTCCTCGTGCTCGCCCTCGTCGGCGTGCTCGCCCTCCTCGGCGTGCTCGACGACGGGCTCGCCCGGGTAGTTCTCGGCCGCTCGCGTGGGCGGAGCGCACGCGGCGAGGAGGAACACGGAAGCGAGGGCCGCGGCAGCGAGGCCGGCACGACGGAGACGCACGGAGGTAGCCATGCCGCAATGGTATCGGTTCGGCACCCGGTCGCACCGCCTCCCCTCCACTCGGGTCGCGGGTCGTCGGACCGCGGGTCTCCGGGCCGGATTACGCTGGCAGCATGAGCAATCTCGAGAAGGACCCGCTCGAGCTGCTCTGCCCGCCCGACGGGCGGCAGGGCAGTGCGGTGCAGGTGCTCGCGCCGCGCGAGGTGCCGCTCGGCGGCCCACGTGCGATGGGCGTCCGACGCACCCTCCCACAACGCGGGCGCACCACGATCGGCGCCTGGTGCTTCGCCGACCACTACGGTCCCGACGACGTGGATGTCTCGGGAGGCATGGTCGTGCCGCCGCATCCGCACACCGGGCTGCAGACCGTGAGCTGGCTCTTCGAGGGCGAGATCGAGCATCGCGACTCCACCGGCAGCAGGGAGCTCGTGCGGCCCGGCCAGGTCAATCTCATGACCGCGGGCCGCGGCATCTCGCACTCCGAGGTCTCCACCC
Organism: Agromyces sp. NPDC058104; assembly: GCF_042884835.1. NCBI lineage: Bacteria > Bacillati > Actinomycetota > Actinomycetes > Micrococcales > Microbacteriaceae > Agromyces > Agromyces sp. NPDC058104. The sequence continues at coordinate 710,707 of NZ_JBHVTD010000001.1, forward strand.
CCGCCACGACCAGGCTGCACGGGGTTCAGCTCTGGGTCGCCCTCCCCGACGCGTCCCGCCACGTGGCGCCGTTCTTCGAGCATGCCGACATCGGCCCCGCGACGGTCGACGACGCCGTGGTCCGTGTCTTCGCGGGTTCGCTGCCCGGCGTCGGCGACGAGGCATCCGTCACGCTCTTCAGCCCGCTGGTCGGCGCCCAGATCGACCTGCCCGCCGGCGGCGAGGCCTGGATCGACCTCGACCCGGACTTCGAGCACGGCGTGCTCGTCGATGCGGGGCCCGTCCGGGTCACCATCGCCGCGACCGACGACGAGGTCGACGACTCCCCCGTCGACGCCGACGGGCTCACCGTGTCGGGCCACTCGGCGACGCTCGAATGGAGCGAACTCGGCTACCTGCCGACCGGCCACGACGGCGTGCGCCTGACCGCCGGCGACCGCCCGGTGCGGGTCGTCCTGCTCGGCGGGGTGCCGTTCGGCGAAGAGCTGGTCATGTGGTGGAACTTCATCGGCCGCGACCACGACGAGATCGTCGAGTCCCGGAGGCTCTGGCAGTCCGAGGTCATCGGCCGGGACAACCCCGACGGCCGGTTCGGTCGCGTCGACTACGAGGGCGAGCCGTTGCCCGCCCCCGAGCTGCCCACCGTCCGGCTGAAGCCCCGCGGTTGAGGCCCAGCGGCGAGGCCCGCCGCGAGGCCTCCGGCTACTGCAGCGCCGAGGTGAGCCGCGCCAGGTTGTCGAGCACGGTCGCGCCGAGCGGCTGCTTCATCCACTCGTCGAGGGTGAGCTCGCGGCTGTCGCGCCGGTAGCCGTCTTCGACGGCGCGCATCTCGCGCACGAACGAGCGCCCGCGCACGAGGAGCGACACCTCCATGTTGAGCTCGAAGGAGCGGATGTCCATGTTGCTCGACCCGATCACCGCGACGTCCTCGTCGATCGTGAAGTGCTTCGCGTGCAGGATGTACGGGGCCTTGTACATGTAGATCTTGACGCCCGCGCGGAGCAGCGCCTCGTAGTACGAGCGCTGCGCATGGTAGACGAGCGCCTGGTCGCCGATCTCCGAGACGAAGAGCTCGACGTGGATGCCGCGCTGCGTCGCCCCGCTGATCGCGTAGAGCATCGCCTCGTCGGGCACGAAGTACGGGCTCGTGATGATGATCTTCTCCTGCGCCGCGTAGAGCAGTGCGAGGAAGAGCTTGAGGTTGTTCTCGCTGCGGAACCCCGGCCCGCTCGGCACCACCTGGCAGTCGAGGTCCTGCGCCTCGCCGGGCTGCGTCAGCGACTCGGCGAGGTCGCGGGTCGGCTCCTCGCCCGTCTCGAGGTACCAGTCGGTGGCGAAGATCGCGTCGAGGCCGGCGACGATGGGGCCCTCGACCCGCGCGACGAGCTCCTTCCACTTCAGCCCGCGGCGCTGGTTGCTGCGCTTGTTGTAGCTGCGGTCGATGACGTTCTGCGACCCCATGAACCCGACCTCGCCGTCCACGACGAGGATCTTGCGGTGGTTGCGCAGGTCGGGCCGCTGGTACTGGCCCTTGAGCGGCTTCACGGGCAGCATGAGCTCCCAGCGCACGTGCATCGCGTCGAGCCGCGCCAGGGTCTTGCGGTACCCGCTGACGCGACGCGAGGCGATGTGGTCGAGCAGCACCCTCACCTCGACGCCACGGGCGACCGCATCGCCGAGCGCCTCGAAGAAGGGCTCGGTCGTCGCATCGAGCGCGAAGATGTAGAACTCGACGTGCACGTACCGCTTCGCATCGTGGATGGCGTCGGTCATCGCCGCGAGCGAGCCCGCGTAGTCGCCGATGAGGCTCGCGCTGTTCTGGCCGATGAGCGGCATCGAGCCGAGGTTGCGGTTCAGGCGCACGACACCCTCGAACCAGCTCGGCCAGGCGCTCGATTCGCTCACCCGTTCGACGCCGTGGGTCGACTCGCGGATGTAGCGGTCGACCTCGGCCTGCTTCTCGCGGCGGTGCTTCGGCAGCTTCGGGTTGCCGATGAGCACGAAGAACAGCACCCCGAGATAGGGGATGAAGAAGATCGCGAGCAGCCAGGCCATGCCCGCCGTCGGGCGACGGTTGCGCGGCACGACGATCACCGCGATGACGCGGACGATGAGGTCGAGGATCAGCAGAAGCACGCCGACGACGAGCGTCGTCTGCGAGAGCCCCGGCTCCATGCCGGACTAGGCCGTCGGCCGTTCGCGACCGAGCTTCGCGCGCTCCTCGGCTTCGATGCGCGAATACGCCTTGCGCTCGGTGCGGTCGGCGCGGATGATCGCACGCATCACGAACCAGAAGATGAGGCCGATGAGCACGGTCGGCGCGAGCGACCAGATCGCATTCGCCCAGTAGTCGTCCATAGTGCTCTCAGGATATACGGCTTCCCTGCGAGTTCCACCGACCGCGCGCAGCGGCGGTCAGCGCACGAGTCGCTCGCCGGCGCGGATCGGCACCGGCCACCGATTTCCGGGCACCGGCATGACGCAGACGTAGTGGTCGGAGAACGCGCACGGGGGGAGGTAGGCGCGGTTGAAGTCGACCACGGCGTCGCCGTCTGCGGGCACCGGGAAGCGGATGAACCGGAAGGCGTGGCTCTCGACCCCCGCCGTCGCGTCGGCGAATGCGGCGAAGTACCAGCCGTCGTCCTCCTGCACCGTCAGGGAGAAGGCGGCGCCCTCCCACTCGAGGTCGACGATCGCGTCGAACGACTGCGTCGCGGCGTGGTCGTCGACCGACCGCGTCGCCTGGGTCGTCGCCGAGGGGCGGATGCTCCCGCGCAGGCGCGCGGCCTCCGAGAACTCGAATCGCTCGATCGACGAGATACCCCGGGCCGCCGGGGCCCCGGGGTCGAGCACCCGCAGCGCGACCGAGCCGTCGCGCGAGAAGGCGCGCAGCAGGAGGCCCGCAGCCTCGAGATGCTCGCCCGGTGCGAGCCGGACGCCGTCGCCGAGCACCTCGCCGTCCACGGCGCTCCAGCTGCCCGGCAGCCCGTCGACCGTGGTGGGCTCCGCCGTGAGCCAGTGGGTGGCCGCGAGGGTCGCGACGCCCCATTCGCCCCACACGCGCGCCTCCCGCTCATCGATCCAGCGCTCGTGCTCCGCTCGCAGCTCCATCGGGGCTCCCGTCCTCCGCCTCCGCAACGTCATGTGACGCCCGGATACATATTGTTACACCATCGAAACCTCGAGATATATAGCCTGTGCCTATGGAGCTGGAGAACGCAGGACTCATCGAGATCGATGCCCTCACGCGCGTGCTCGACGTCCACTCGCTGCGGATCCTCGTGGCGATCGACCGCACGGGCTCGATCAGCGCGGCCGCACGCTCGCTCGGGTTCAGCCAGCCCACCATCACCCAGCACGTGCAGCGCCTCGAGTCGCGCCTCGGCACCCCGCTCGTCGCCCGCACCGCGCGATCGGCCAGCCTCACCCCGATCGGCCAGCTGCTCGCGGCCCACGCCCCCCGCATCGATGCGAGCCTGACGGCCGCGGCGACCGAGCTCGCGAGGGCGCTCGGGCACCGCGTGGGCACCGTCCGCATCGCGGCCCCCGCCGAGGCCGTCGTCGGCACGATCGCACCGGCCCTCGCCCGCATCGGCGCCGACATCCCCGGCGTCGAGGTGCGCTTCGTCGAAGCCGAGAGCGACGAGGCGCTCGAACTCGTGCGCTCGGGTCGGGCCGACATCGCGGTGATCACCGGCACGGCCGGCGAGCGCGGCCAGCGCCTGCGACGCGACGGACTCCGGTCCACGTTCCTCTACGGCGAGGAGATCATCGCCGCCTTCCCGTTCGACGAGTCGGCCGAGCCCGGGGTCCGCGTCGAGGCGTCCTCGCTCGCCCACCTGCCCTGGATCTTCGGCGACGGCACCCGCTCGGCCGTGGTCGCCGAGGTCGTTGGCCGGGCGAGCGGCCCCGCCGATCTCGAGATCAGCCGTCCCGACGCCGCACTCGCGCTCGTCTCGGGCGGGTTCGGTGCCGCATTCCTGCCCGAGAGCGCGTTCGCGACGGCGCCGCCCTCGGGAGTGCGGGTCGTCGGGCTGAGCCCGGCGCTGAGCCTGCGCACCGTCGCCGTCACGCTCGCCGAGGCGAGCGAGATCCCCGCCGTCGCGGCGAGCCTGCGCATGCTCGCCGCGCGCCGTCCGAGCGGCTACGAGGTGGAGGCCCTGGCCGAAGCCCGTCGCCGCTCGAACAGTCACCGCGCGCGCTTCGCGCGTCCGATCGCCCTCGCAACACTCCCCCGATTGCAAGAGGAGGACCCCCTCGTGTCCGCAACATCCCGTTCCCGCATCGCGCGCGCCGGCGCCGCAGCAGCAGGCGTACTGCTGCTGGCCGCCTGCACGAGCGGCACCGCAGCGTCGAGCTCCGGCACCGACACCGGCGAGGAGATCGACCACATCAGCGTCGCGCTGCCCGGGTCGCTCTCGAACCTCTACGTCGGCCAGGAGGCCGGCATCCTGAACTACTACATCGCGTCGATCGCCCAGGAGGGCCTCGTCTCGGTCGACGCCCAGGGCCGCGTGCAGCCCGGCCTGGCCGAGTCGTGGGAGCAGACGGACGACGTCACGTACGTCTACGAGCTCCGCGAGGACGCCGTCTTCCAGGACGGCACGCCCGTCACGGCCGACGACGTCGTGTTCAGCCTCGAGCAGGCGCGCGACGAGACGGCCTCGCCCGGCCTCGCGTACTACCTCGCCGGCGTCGACACGATCGAGAAGACCGAGGAGCACGAGGTGACGATCACCCTCGCCGCCCCCGACGCCGCCTTCGCCGCGAACATGAGCTCGGGCGGAGCCGCCTTCATCACCTCGCAGGCCTTCTGGGAGGAGCACGGCGGCAAGGTCGGCACGGCCGACGCGCTGCTGCTCGGCACCGGGCCGTACCAGGTGACCGAGTTCGTGCCCGACTCGCACGTGCAGCTCGAACGGGTCGACACCTGGTGGGGCGAACTGCCCAAGGTGAAGTCGATCACCGTCGAGTTCATCCCCGACGAGTCGACGCGCCTGCTCGCGGCGCAGTCGGGCGACGTCGACGTCGCGTTCAACGTGCCGCTCGCCCAGTCGACCCAGTGGGAGCAGCTCCGGACCATGCGCGTCGAGTACGTCAACGACCTCTCGTACGTCGGGCTCTACTTCAACACCTCGCTCGCCCCCTTCGACGACCCCAAGGTGCGCGAGGCCTTCGCGCACGCGGTCGACCGCGACGCCGTCGTCGAGAAGCTGCTGCGCGGCCACGGCGAGGCGGCGACGGCGATCATGACGCCCGAGTCGCTCGGCAAGGCGTACGACGGCGACGAGGCCCGCGAGATCCTCTCCGGCATCCCGCAGTACGACTTCGACCTCGACGCCGCGAAGGAGGCGCTCGCCGCCTCCGAGCACCCCGACGGCTTCGAGGCCGAGCTCCTCACCCCCTCGACCGGCCCGCAGCTCGGCACGGCCGCCCAGTCGCTCGCCGAGAACCTCTCGACGATCGGCATCACGCTGAACGTGCGCGAGGTGCCCATCGAGGAGTGGCTCGCGAGCCTCGACGCCTCGTCGAGCTACGGCGTCGGCATGATGTGGTACTTCTCGACCCTCGGCGACCCGGCGGAGGTGCCGAGCTACCTGCTCGGCGCCGGCAACCCCTCGGCGTACTCGAATCCCGAGATCGACGAGCTGCTCGCGCAGGCCGGCACCGAGTCCGACCCCGCCGCACGGGTCGACCTGCTCGTGCAGGCCGAGACCCTCCAGGCGGAGGACGTCGTGAACGTGCCGCTCTGGTGGGGCCAGTCCGCCACCGCGTTCGCGAACGACCTCGGCTTCGACGACTACAGCTCGTTCGCCTTCATCTCCTCGTGGCCGACCCAGCTCTACCGCACCGCGCCGTGACCGAACCCGCTCCGACCGCACGCGCACCGCGACTCCGGCCCATCGGCCGGATGCTCGCGGTGCGCGTGCTGGGCACCGCGGCGATCCTCTTCGTGCTCTCGATCGTCGTGTTCTCGATGCTGCACCTCGCCCCCGGCGACCTCGTCAAGACGCTGCTCGGCACGCGCCCCGCCTCGCCCGAGGCCGTGGCCGCGATCCGCGAGCAGTACCACCTCGACGATCCGCTGCCGGTGCAGTACCTGCGCTGGCTCGGCGGCGTGCTGACCGGCGACCTCGGCGAGTCGATCCGCCTGCAGACCTCGGTCGCCGATGCGATCGCGTCGAGGCTCTGGCTGACCCTCGCCCTCTGCGGGCTCGCGTTCGCGATCGCTCTCGCCGTCGGCATCCCGCTCGGTGTGCAGAGCGCCGTGCGCGCCGGCGGCCTGCTCGACCGCACCGGTACGACGCTCGGTGTCATCGGGCTCAGCGCCCCCACCTTCGCCGTCGGGCTGCTGCTGCTGTACGTCTTCGCGTACTACCTGCCGATCTTCCCCGTGTACGGCGGCGGGCGCGGGCCGCTCGACACCCTGTACCACCTGGTGCTGCCGGCCGTGACCCTCGCGGCGGGCCTCGGCGCCATCGTGCTGAAGCTCACCCGCACTGCCATGCTGCGCGAGCTCGACGCCGACTACGTCACCTCCGCTCGCGCGCGGGGCATCCCCGAGGCGCGCACCCGTCGGCTCGCCCTCCGCAACGCGGCCATCCCGATCGTGACCGGCGCGAGCCTGCTGCTCACCTTCCTCGTCGGCGGCACCGTGCTCGCCGAGACGACGTACGCGCTCCCCGGCCTCGGCACGCTCCTGCAGGACTCCGTGCTGTTCAAGGACCTCGCCGTCGTGCAGGCCCTCACGCTGCTCGTCGCCCTCGTGATCGCCGTGATCGCGCTCCTCGCCGATCTCGCCTACCTGATGCTCGATCCGCGCGTCCGCGACCAGGGGGTTCCCGCATGACCGTCTCGCTCGGCGCCGTCGGCGTCGGCTTCCGCTCCCGCCGCCGCATCCCCGCGACCATCGTCGCCTGCCTCGTCGTGCTCGCCGTCGCGCTGCTCGCCGTGCTCCTCGGCCCGCTGCTCTTCCCCGACGCGACCAAGCAGGACATCCTCTCGAGCCTCATGCCCGCGGGCTCCCCGGGGCACCCGCTCGGCACGGACGAGCTCGGGCGCGACATCCTCGCCCTCACCGTCGCGGGCACCGCGTCGGCGCTCGTCGGCCCGGTCTGCGTGGCGGTGGGCTCGATGCTCCTCGGCATCCTGCTCGGCACCCTCGCCGGGTACGAGCGCGGCCCGCTCGACTTCGCGATCAGCCGGTGGACCGACCTGCTGCTCGCCCTCCCGGTGCTGCTCGCCGCCATCGTCGTCTCGGGCGTCTTCGGCGGCGGCTACTGGACGACGGTCGCCCTCCTCATCCTGCTCTTCTCGCCGTCCGACATCCGCATCGTGCGGGCCGGCGTGCTCGAGCAGGCGGCGCGCCCTTACATCGAGGCGGCCCAGATGCTCTCGCTCTCGCGCTGGCGGGTGATGTTCCGGCACATCCTGCCGAACGTCTCCTCGCTCGTCATCACGAACGCGATGCTCAACGTCGCGTTCGCGCTCGTGGCCTTCTCGTCGCTGTCGTTCCTCGGGGTCGGCGTGCCGCCCGGCACCGCCGACTGGGGCCGCCAGCTCACCGACAACCGGGCCATCATGTTCGACAACCCGGCGGCGGTGATCGTGCCGGCGATGCTCATCATCGCCGTGGCCTGCTCCGTCAACCTCGTCGGCGACTGGCTCGGCCAGCGCCTGACCCGCTCGGGAGGTGTCGCATGACCGGCGTCGAGGTGGCGATCGAGGGCATCACCGGCCCGGCGGGTCCGATGGTCGAGGCCTTGTCGTTCGGCGTCGACGCAGGCTCCTCGCTCGCGCTCATCGGCGAGTCGGGCTCGGGCAAGACGCTCACCGCCAAGAGCCTCGTCGGGCTGCTCCCCGGCGGCTTCGCCGCTGCGGGCGAGCTGCGGGTCGACGGTCGCGCCCACCGGCTCGAGGCGACGGATGCCGCGTGGCGCCGCGTGCGCGGCCGCGAGGTCTCGCTCCTCCTGCAGGACCCGTTCACGAGCCTCTCGCCGGTGCACCGGTGCGGGCCCCAGATCGCCTGGACCCTCGAGGCGAAGGCGGGCCGACGCCTGTCGAAGCGCGAGCTCGACGACGCCGTCGCGAGGCGGCTCGACGAGGTCAACCTGCCCGCCCGCGTCGCGCGCGCCTACCCGCACGAGCTCTCGGGCGGCATGCGCCAGCGGGTCGCGATCGCCGCCGCGCTCGCGAGCGATCCGCGCCTCCTCATCGCCGACGAGCCGACGACCGCCCTCGACGCGTCGAACCAGGCCGAGCTCCTCGACCTCCTCCGAGAGCTCCAGCACGAGCGCGGCATGGCGATGCTGCTGATCTCGCACGACCTCGGGCTCGTGCGCGGTCGCACCGACGAGGTGCTCGTCATGCGGCACGGCGCGGTCGTCGAGCGCGGGAGCACCTCGACGGTGCTCTCGACTCCCGAGCACGCGTACACCCGCGCGCTCATCGCGGCCGACCCCGCGCTCTCGCTCGAGGCGGACTCGCTGGAGACCGAGCCGCCCGGGCGGGCCGGCGACACGCTCGTCGCCGAGGGCGACGTGCTCCGGTCCGACGGTGCCGACGCGCGCGGGGCCCGCACGCCCCTCGTCGCCGCCACGGGCATCGTCAAACGCTTCGGGCTGCGCACCGTGCTCGACGGCGTCGACCTCGCCATCGCGCCCGGTCAGGTCGCCGGCGTCGTCGGCGAATCGGGTTCGGGCAAGTCGACCCTCGCCCGTTGCATCGCCGGCCTCGAGCGCGAGGACGGCGGCTCGATCGCCTTCGACGGGCGGCCGCTCGCTCCGGGCCGTCGCTCGCGCACACCCGAGCAGATGCAGATCGTGTTCCAGGATCCGTACTCGTCGCTCAACCCGATGATGACGATCGGCGCGATCCTGCGCGAGGCGCTCGCGGTCGGCGGCCGCCGGGCCGACGAGGTCCCCGCGCTCCTCGAGCTCGTCGGCCTTCCCCCCGAGGCCGCGGCGAAGCGGCCCGCCCAGCTCTCGGGCGGGCAGCGCCAGCGCGTCGCGATCGCGCGGGCGCTCGCCCCAAGGCCGCGCCTGCTCATCTGCGACGAGTCGGTCTCGGCGCTCGACGTGCAGGTGCAGGCGCAGATCCTCGACCTGCTGGGCCGACTGCGCGACGAACTCGACATCGCGATCCTCTTCATCTCGCACGACCTCGCCGTCGTGCGCCGCATCGCCGACACCGTGACGGTCGTCTGGCAGGGGCGGGTCGTCGAGCACGGCTCATGCGCACGGGTGCTCGACGACCCGTCGGAGGACTACACGAAGCTCTTGGTCGCGGCAGCGCACCGCGACAGCACCGGAAGGACGAACGTCGCATGACGACCACCATCGACCCCCTGCTCGACGACGACCTGCTGTCGGCCCTCGGCGAGGCCCGCGCGGCCCGCTGGGCCTCGCCGCGTGCGCCGTACTCGCCGCGGATCGACCTCGCGCATCGCGACGGCCGGGCCGCGGCAGCGGCGCTGACCTCCCGCCGCGGGGCGACCGCCGCGGTGAAGATCGTCGACGTCTGGTGGCGCGACGAGGCGGATGCCGAGGCGGCCGCGGGCCTCGTCGACGAGATCGTCGCCCGCGCGGCGGCGGCGGGCGACGCCGCCGTGAAGTGGGAGGTGCCGCTCGGCCGGGAGCTGCCCGGGTTCGCACTCGAACGGGGCTTCGTCCCGCTCGCGCCGCCGCACCCCTCCGCGCCCGGCACGCTCGCATCGCACGGTCACGTGCGCTGGCTGCGCGACGTGCCCCACGAGGAGGCCCCGTACTACGCCCAGACGACGCTCTACACCTGCGGCGCGGTGAGCGGGCTGCTCGCCGTCGAGGCGACCGGGTCGGTCGGCTTCGCCGGTGCATCGGATGCCGCGCCCGACGGGTCGGCGGACGCGGCCCCCGCCGACCGCCCCGCCCCGTCGATCGCCGACCGCGACCTCGAGCTCGCGTTCTGGCGGCGGGCGAGCAACTATCCGGCCATCGAGCCCGTCGGCCTCGGCGTCGTCATGCGCGAGACCCTGCCGGCCGAGACGCCCGTCGAGGTCTTCCTCGACCACGACGGTCCGGTGCTGATCGAGGCGTACACCGGGTTCGAACGCGACTTCCGCGCCGAGCTGCAGGCGGAGTCGCTGCGCCAGGCGGCGACCGCCGGGGTTCCGGTGCACCGCACGCGGATCGCGATCGAAGAGGTCGCGCGGCGCATCGCCGGCGGCGAGCTCGCGCTGCTGCTCGTCGACGAGGCGCCGATGCACGGCGAGGCGGGGCCGCACTGGGTGCTCGCGCACGCGGCCGGCGAGGGCGTCGTCGTGATCGAGGATCCGTGGATCAGCTCGGACGAGGGCGAGACCTGGGTCGACTCGCACGAGCTGCCGATCGCGTACGCCGACCTCGACCGCATGGTGGCGTGGGGCGAAGCCGGGTACCGCGGCGTCGTCTTCGTCGGGCGCCGCTGACCGCAGGCCGTGCGACGGCGTCGGCCGTGCGCCGGGCTCCGCACCTGGCACCGGTCGGGGCCGGGCTCCGCGCCCGGCGCCGGTCGGGGCCGGGCGTGCCCGGCCCGGGTCACCCCCGGGTCAGCAGGCCCCAGACGCCCGAGCCGACGAGGTAGAGCCCGATCGCCCCGACCACGATCCAGATCGCGAGCCGGGTGTTCGACGGACGCTTCGGATCCTGCTCGGGCTCGAGCTGGTCCTTCGGGAGGTAGTCGTTCATCGCCGGGGCATCCGTCTCGCTACTTGACCAGCGGGAACAGGATCGTCTCGCGGATGCCGAGACCCGTGATCGCCATGAGCAGCCGGTCGATGCCCATGCCCATGCCGCCCGAGGGCGGCATGCCGAACTCGAGCGCCCGCAGGAACTCCTCGTCGAGGCGCATGGCCTCGGGGTCGCCGCCGGCGGCGAGCTTCGCCTGCTCGACGAAGCGGTCGCGCTGGATGACGGGGTCGACGAGCTCGGAGTAGCCGGTGGCGAGCTCGAAGCCGCGGATGTAGAGGTCCCACTTCTCGACGACGCCGGCGATCTCGCGGTGGCCGCGCACGAGGGGCGAGGTGTCCTCGGGGAAGTCCATGACGAAGGTGGGCCGCACGAGGCCGCCCTTGATGTGGTGCTCCCACAGCTCCTCGACGAACTTGCCCGGGATCGGGTGGTCGATCTCGATGCCCGCCTCGTCGGCGAGCTCCTTCAGCCGCGACATCGGCGTCTCGGGCGTGATCTCCTCGCCGACGGCCTCGGAGAGCGAGCCGTACATCGAGATGCGATCCCACTGGCCGCCGAGGTCGTACTCGGTGCCGTCGGCCCAGGTGACGACGTGCGAGCCCGACACGGCCTGCGCCGCGTCCTGGATGAGCTGCTGCGTCAGGTCGGCGATCGTGGTGTAGTCGCCGTAGGCCTCGTAGGCCTCGAGCATGGCGAACTCGGGGCTGTGGGTCGAGTCGGCGCCCTCGTTGCGGAAGTTGCGGTTGATCTCGTACACCCGCTCGATACCGCCGACGACGGCGCGCTTGAGGTACAGCTCGGGCGCGATGCGCAGGTAGAGCTCGGTGTCGAACGCGTTCGAGTGCGTGACGAACGGGCGCGCGGAGGCGCCGCCGTGCATGACCTGCAGCATCGGGGTCTCGACCTCGATGAAGCCGAGGCTCGTGAAGGTCGACCGCAGGCTCGCGTTGACCTTCGCACGGTCGATCACGTTGCGGCGCGCCTGCTCGCGGGCGATGAGGTCGAGGTAGCGCGAGCGCACCCGGTTCTCTTCGCTCAGCTCGTTGTGCAGGTTCGGCAGCGGCAGGATCGCCTTCGACGCGATGCGCCACTCGCTCACCATGATCGAGAGCTCGCCGCGACGGCTCGTGATGACCTCGCCCGAGACGAAGACGTGGTCGCCCAGGTCGACGAGCTCCTTCCAGGCGGCGAGCGACTCCTCGCCGACCTCGGCGAGCGAGACCATCGCCTGGATGCGGCTGCCGTCGCCCGACTGCAGGGTCGCGAAGCAGAGCTTGCCGGTGTTGCGCGAGAAGACGACGCGGCCGGCGAGGCCCACCGTCTCACCCGAGGCCTCGTCGACGCCGAGGCCGACGAAGCGGTCGCGCACCTCGGGGATCGTCGCGGTGATCGGCAGACGCACCGGGTAGGCGCCGAGACCGAGGTCGGATGCTTCGTCGATGAGCCGCGCGCGCTTGGCGAGCCGCACGGCCTTCTGCTCACTGATCTCTTCGGCAGTGGGTTCGGCGGGCTGGTTCGGCGTCTCGTCGGCCATGGTTCTCTCTCGTCGCGCGGAATCGTGCGAGATCAAGCCTACTTGGACGGCCGCCGCCAGGACGTCGGTCGCGTGCTAGCCGAGCTCGATCACCCGGTTGTCGATGAGCCGCGTCGACCCGACGCGTGCCGCGACGAGCGCGAGGGCGGGACCGGTCGCATCTCCGGCGACGGGCAGCAGGGTCTCGGGGTCGACGATGACGAAGTAGTCGAGCTCGGCGCCGTCGTGGTCGCCGAAGGCGGCCGCCGCCTCGGCGAGCGCCTCGGCGGGGCCCTCGCCCGCGGACTCGGCCGCGGCCGCCAGCGCCTCGGACAGCACGAGCGCCGTCGCGCGCTCGGCTGCGGAGAGGAACCGGTTGCGGCTCGACAGCGCGAGGCCGTCGTGCTCGCGCACCGTCGGGACGACCTCGAGCGCGAGCGGCAGGTCGAGGTCGCGCACCATGCGGCGCACGAGGTACACCTGCTGCGCGTCCTTCTGGCCAAAGACCGCGGTCTCGGGCGCGACGATGTTGAAGAGCTTCGCCACGACCGTGAGCATGCCGTCGAAGTGGCCCGGTCGCGACGCGCCCTCGTAGAGCGCACCGACCTCGCCCGCGACCACGCGCGTCGAGCTCGGGCCGTCGGGATACATCTCGGCCGCGGTCGGCGCGAACACGAACGCGACGCCGAGTTCGGCGAGGGCCGCCACGTCGGCGTCGAGCGTGCGCGGGTATCGGTCGAGATCTTCGCTCGGCCCGAACTGCAGCGGATTCACGAAGATCGACACGACGACGACGTCGGCGAGTTCGCGCGCCCGACGCACGAGCGCGAAGTGGCCGTCGTGCAGTGCGCCCATGGTCGGCACGAGCGCAACGGAGGCCCCCGCGGCGCGGCGCCCGTCGAGCAGCCCGCGGAGTTCGGCGATCGTCGTCACGACCCGGATGCCGGCGGTCGGCTCGACCACGACCTCGCTCACGAGCCACCTCCCAGCGGCCGGTCGAATCCGGCCCCGTCGATCGTACCGGCCCCGTCGGGCATCGGCCCGGCGTCGTGCCGGGCGAGCGCGTTCTCGACCGCGCTGCGCGCGAGCGACGCCAGCACCGCGCCCGGGCGGGCGACCCCGATGGCGTCGAGCTGCGTGCTGGCCTGGTCGACGATCGCGCTCGAGAAGGAGACCACGGTGTCGACCGCATCGCCGTAGGCGGCACGGTCGCCTTCGGCGATGATGAAGGGCTCGCCGCCCATCTCGACGACGAGCGCCTGGCCGATCGGGAGCACGGGCGCGGGCGCGGTCACGGCGAACCACGTGCCGGGCAGGCGGGCGAGGTCGACGCTCGTGCCGGTGAACGTCATCGCGGGGTGCACCGCGAGGGGGATCGCGCCCGAACGCCGGGCGGGGTCGAGCACACCGGCGCCGAACTTCGCCGAGGTGTGCAGCACGAGCTGGCCGGGCTGCCAGACCCCCGCGTCGGCGAGGCCCGCCACGAGCGACTCGAGCTCGTCGTCGGGCACCGCCAGCAGCACCAGTTCGCTGCGCTCGACGATCTCGGGCACGGCGAGCACCGGCACCCCGGCCAGCATGACCGACGCCCGCTCGCGACTCGACTCGGAGACCGCGGCGACCCCGGTGAGGGCGTGGCCCGCACCGCCGAGCGCGGCGGCGAGCACGGCGCCGACCCGGCCTGCGCCGATGGTGCCGACGCCGAGCCGCCCTGCGCGCTCAGCGGGCATGATCGGGGCCCGTCTCATCGGCGACGACCTCGGGCGAGGACGGCGCGGCAGGCGCGAGCGGCGCGACCGGCGCGACCGGCGCGATGTCGGCCGCGGTCGTCCCGGCTTCGACCGGCCGGCTCTCGAACGGCGCGGATGCCTCGGCCGCGGCGGCTCCGACCGCGCCCCAGTGGTGCGTGGTGTCGCTCGCGGCGCGATCGACGGCCTCCTCGGCGAGCCGCTCGAACAACCGCTCGGCCTCCTCGCGGTCGACGATGGGCAGCACCGCGCTCACCGGACCCGTCACGGTGTGCAGGCGCACCCCGGCGAGCCGCAGCCAACGGTCGATCGGGTCGATGGAGAGGGCGACCGATTGCATCCGAGCGAGCGGCACGAGCGTCAGGCTGCGCACGATCGCACCGCGACGGATGAGCGCGACGCCCGATGCCGCGGCCCAGCCGATGCGGCGCCACGAGAACGGGCGGAGCCAGGCGCCGCGACGCGGAGTGATCGAGAAGCCGCCCGCGCCGTCGCGGCCCGTCAGCCCGGAGGCGACGAGGGGCTCGACGTCGACAGCGGCATCGGGGATCAGCAGGGCGAGCACCCGGTGCACGTCGGCCGCCGTTCCAACGGGGAGCACGGTGGTGCGCTGCGCAGCCTCGTTCGAGGCGGTCACCGACTGGCCGGCGACGTTGATGCGGATCGACCACCAGCCGAAGGGCCGCCAGAAGACCCACTGCGTCGCCTCGACCGCGTGGATGCGGCCGGGCGGGATCGTCTGGTTGCCGGTCGAGAGGAGCCCGTGGCCGATGCGCACGCCGTCGGGCGTGCCGGCGATCGAGTAGCGCAGCGACTTGGTGATGCGCGACCACATGTAGCTCACGAGACCGATCGCCGCGGGCACGAAGCTGAAGAGCACCCACGCCTGGCCGGTGGTGATGCCGATGACGATGATCGCGACGAGGATGATCGCCCAGATGGTCGAACCGCCGAGGAGGGTCGAGCCGATCACCCGGCCGAGCGGCAGGTGCACGACCGACTCGGGCGGTGCGAGGTCGGGGTCGAGCTCGGGCGCGAGGAACTCGTCGACGCGCTGGCCCACGAGGGCGCCGGCACGCGATGCCGCCGGGGCGCGGCCCGGAACGGGCTGCCCCACGGCCGGTGCGGCGCTCGCGTCGCCCGCGGCGCCGGGTTCGTGATGGACGGCTGCGTCGGCGGGCGCGGCCTCGGCGCTCACCGGCCCGGTCACGGGCGGGGCGGCCTCGGCGCGCGCCGCGGCACGTTCGGCCCGGGCTCCGGAGGCGAGCCGCAGCACGTCGGCCCGCAGCCGGTCGGCGAGCGCCGAGCCGAGGTACGCCAGCTGCACGTTCGCCGACTGGCCGGCGACCGAGACCTCGAGCTTCGCGGTGCCGAACAGGCGGGCGAAGAGCGGGCGCGTGACGTTGATGCCCTGGATGCGGTCGAGGCGGGCGCTGCGGTGCGAACGGAAGAGGATGCCGCTGCGCACCTCGACCGCCTCGGGCGTCACCCGGAAGGTGTGCATGCGCCACGACAGCCAGAAGGCGAAGACGACCACGACGAGCACGACCGCGACGCCGAGTGTCGCCCAGCCGACGAGGCCGTGGCTGACGATGCCGCCGATGGGGTCGTTCGCCCAGTCGTCCTGCCAGGACCCGTAGCGGTCGCCGAGGTCGTCGCGGGTGGACGGCGAGAACACCGTGAGGAAGAAGTCGACCGCCCGTTCACGCAGGTTGGCGATCACGAAGCCGAGCACCGCGATGAAGACGAGTCCGCCGCGCAGCAGCGGGCTCGCCGGATGCAGTCGGTGCCACTCGCCGTCGGCGAGCGACACGGCCGGTGCCGGACGGACCGGAGCGCTCACAGCCCCGCCCGACGGGTCTCGGCGAGGGCCACGAGCTCGTCGCGGAGCCGGTCGGCCTCCTCCATCGGCAGCCCGGGCACGGTGACCGCGGTCGCCGCGGCGGCGGTGACGAACTTGAGGTCGGCGAGGCCGAGCGCGCGCGCGACGGGGCCGCGCGTGATGTCGACGAGCTGCATGCGGCCGTAGGGCACGGCGACCTGCCGCTGGAACATGATGCCGCGGCGGAAGACGAGGTCGTCGGCGCGCAGCCGGTACTGGATGGAGCGCACGCGCCGCGGCTCGAAGGCGATGCCGACGAGCGAGACGACGCCGATCGCGACGGCCGCCCACAGCGCCCACTCCTGGTGCCAGAGGAAGTGCACGACGAGCGCGGCGCCGACGAAGATCACCATGCCGATGAGCGAGCCGACCACCTCGACGACGACGTACTTCGGCGAGACCCGACGCCACTCGTCGGAGCGGCGCGACTCGGCCGGGGCGGCGGCGTCGCCGTCGTGCTCGATCGGGGCGCGGTCGTGCTCAGGCATGCGCGTGTTCTTCCTTCTCGCTGTCGGGGTCGTCGGGGGGCAGCGTGCAGAACCACTCGGCGAGGAGCCCGCCGGCGAGCAGCAGCGCGGCGCCGATGGCGGTCGCGAACGCCAGCCACACCGTTCCGGCCGGTGCCACGACGCTGCGGGTGAGCAGGAACAGCCCGATGCCGAGCCCCACGCCGAGCACGAGGGCCCCGCTCAGGCTGCACGCCTTCGCGAGCACCGCGACGCGCATCGCGCGGAAGGGGTCGAGGTGCTTCGTCGCCCGGCCCTTCACGGCACGGCGGATCGGCCAGGCCAGCAGCACGACGATCACCGCGACGCCGAGCAAGGTGATCGGCAGCGAGAGCGGCGGCACGAGCGCCTTCGCGCCGGTGCTCACGATCGCGAGGTCGCCGAGATAGCCGATGACGACGCCGCCGAGCACGAAGGCGAGCAGGGTCGAGAAGTGCGTGCGCTTCATCGCCTGACCACCTCGTCGGATGCCTCGGCGCGGAGCGCCGCCACCGAGCCCCGCCCGGGAAGCACGGCATCGGGGTCGACGTCGAGCCACGGCGCGAGCACGAAGGCCCGCTGCCACGCCCGCGGATGCGGCAGCTCGAGGCGTGCGTCGACGAGCTCGATCCCGTCGACGTCGATGAGGTCGAGGTCGAGCGTGCGGTCGCCCCAGCGCTCGGCCCGCACCCGGCCCTGCGCGGTCTCGATGCCCTGCAGCACGTCGAGCAGCGCGTGCGGTTCGAGCGCGGTCTCGACGAGGAACACCCCGTTGAGGTACCCGGGGGCGTCATGGTCGACCCCCGTCGTCTTCAGCGCGGGCGTCTCGTAGAGCGGCGACACGGCGACGAGCTCGACGCCGTCGGCGTCGGCCAGGGCCCGTGCGGCGGCGGCGATCGTCTGCTCGCGGTCGCCGAGGTTCGCCCCGAAGGCGACGACGGCGCGGCTCATGCCCGGCGCCTGACGATCGTGACCGAGACATCCGCGAAGGGCACCGTGATCGGGGCCTGCGGCTTGTGCACCGTGACCTCGACCTCGTCGGCGGCGTCGAACGAGAGCGCGACGGCGGCGACCCGCTCGGCGACGGTCTCGATGAGGTCGACGGGGTCGCGCTCGACGGCGGCGACCACCTGCTCGGCGAGCTCGCCGTAGTGCACGGTGCGGGCGAGGTCGTCGCCCGACGCGGCGGCCGCGAGGTCGACGGCGACCGCCACGTCGATCACGAACTCCTGCCCCTCGGCGCGCTCGAAGTCGAACACCCCGTGGTGGGCGCGCACGCGCAGCCCGGTGAGCGTGATGCGGTCGCCCCGCCGAAGTCCGTGCTGTTCAGCCACGTCGTCCACTCTGCCACGCCCCGAGGACGTCGAGGGCGCGGCGCGTGCCGACGACGTCGTGCACGCGCACGCCCCACGCGCCCGCCTGCGCCGAGAGCACGCTCACGACGGCGGTCGGCAGGTCGCGTTCGGCGACGGCTGCGCCGTCGGGCAGCAGAGCACCGAGGAACCGCTTGCGCGAAGCCCCGACGAGGATCGGCAGCCCGAGCCCGGCGAGCACGTCGAGCCGTCCGAGCAGCTCCCAGTTCTGCTCGCCCCGCTTCGAGAACCCGAGGCCGGGGTCGAGGATGAGCCGGTCGTGGGCGATGCCCGCGCGGAGGAGCGCCTCGACCCTGGCGGCGAGTTCGTCGCGCACCTCGGCGGCGACGTCGTCGTACTCGGCGAGCTGGTCCATGCGGTCGGAGTGGCCGCGCCAGTGCATCGCGACGTAGTGCGCGCCCGTCTCGGCGGCGACCCCGGCCATCTCGGCATCGGCGAGGCCGGCCGAGACGTCGTTGATGATCTCGGCGCCCGCCTCGACCGCCGCGCGTGCGGTGGCGGCGCGCATCGTGTCGACGCTGACCCGGATGCCCCGGCCCACGAGCTCGCGGATGACCGGCACCACGCGGCGCAACTCCTCGTCGGGCTCGACGCGGGCCGCACCGGGTCGCGTCGACTCCCCGCCGACGTCGACGAGGTCGGCGCCCTGCGCGACGAGCTCCACCCCGTGCGCGATGGCGGCATCGGCGTCGAACCACCGGCCGCCGTCGCTGAACGAGTCGGGGGTGACGTTGACGACGCCCATGACGAGCGTCGACGGCGTCTCAGGCATCGCGCACCCCGATGAGGGCGATGATCTCGGCGCGGCCCGCGGGCTCGGCGAGCGCGCCCCGGCTCGCGATGGTCACGGTCGAGCTGCGCTCCTGGCGCGAGCCGCGGGTGGTCACGCAGCGGTGCTGCGCGTCGAGCACGACGAGCACGCCCTTCGGGTCGAGCCCGGCGACGAGCGCGTCGGCGATCTCCTCGGCGAGGCGTTCCTGCAGCTGCGGCCGGCGGGCCAGGGTGTCGACGACGGCGGGGATCCGGCCGAGGCCGACCACCTTCTCGCCGGGGAGGTAGGCCACGTGCGCGGTGCCCACGAAGGGCAGCAGGTGGTGCTCGCACACCGAGCGGAAGGCGAGGTCGCGCAGGATCACGGCGTCGGACGTCGCCGGCACGCCGGCCTCGGTCGACCCGAGCGGCACGGTGTCGGCGAGGTGGCTCAGCGGATCGACGTCGAGGCCGCCGAAGAAGTCGGCGTACGCCTCGGCGACCCGCTGCGGGGTGCGCTCGAGGCCGGGACGCGCGGGATCCTCCCCGATCGCGAGGAGGATCTCGAGCACGGCCCGCTCGATGCGTTCGGCATCCACTCCGGCCATGTCAGCCCTTCAGCCGGCGGCGGTCAGGCCGTCGCCGGTCGCGGGTTCGACCGCGGCGAGCGGGCCGCGGGGGCCTCCTCGGGCAGCTCGCTCGAGTCGACGCCGCCGTCGACGGCGCCCTGGTCGATGGGCAGCTTGTCTTCGGGGAACGTGATCGGCGGGATGTCGGAGACCGGGCGCTTGTCGCTCGAGAGCCACAGCGGGCGCTCGGGCAGCTTGCGGACGTCCTTGAAGATCTCGGCGATCTGGTTGTGGTCGAGCGTCTCGTGCTCGAGCAGCTCGGCCGCGAGCCTGTCGAGAATGTCGCGGTTGTCGTTGAGCACCTGCCAGGCCTCGTCGTGCGCCTGCTCGATGAGGGTGCGGACCTCGAGGTCGACGCGCTCGGCGATCTCCTCCGAGTAGTCGCGCTGGTGCCCCATGTCGCGACCGAGGAAGACCTCGCCCTGCGACTGGCCGAGCTTCACCGCGCCGACGTTGGCCGACATGCCGTACTCGGTGACCATCTTGCGGGCGGTCGAGGTGGCCTTCTCGATGTCGTTGGAGGCGCCGGTCGAGGGGTCGTGGAACACGATCTCCTCGGCGACGCGGCCGCCCATGGCGTAGGTGAGCTGGTCGAGCAGCTCGTTGCGGGTGACCGAGTACTTGTCTTCGAGCGGCATGACCATCGTGTAGCCGAGGGCACGGCCGCGCGGGAGGATCGTGATCTTCGTCACCGGGTCGGTGTAGTTCATCGCCGCCGCGGCGAGGGCGTGGCCGCCCTCGTGGTACGCGGTGATGAGCTTCTCCTTGTCCTTCATGACGCGGGAGCGGCGCTGCGGGCCGGCGATCACGCGGTCGACGGCCTCGTCGAGCGCGCGGTTGTCGATGAGCTGCGCGTTCGATCGCGCGGTGAGCAGCGCGGCCTCGTTGAGCACGTTGGCGAGGTCGGCGCCCGTGAAGCCCGGCGTCTTGCGCGCGAGCACCTCGAGGTCGACGCCGTTCGCGAGCGGCTTGCCCTTCGAGTGCACCTCGAGGATCTTCTGGCGGCCCTTGAGGTCGGGGGCGTCGACGCCGATCTGGCGGTCGAACCGGCCGGGGCGCAGCAGCGCGGGGTCGAGGATGTCGGGGCGGTTGGTCGCCGCGATCAGGATGACGTTGGTCTTCGGGTCGAAGCCGTCCATCTCGACGAGCAGCTGGTTCAGCGTCTGCTCGCGCTCGTCGTGACCGCCGCCGAGGCCGGCGCCGCGGTGGCGGCCGACCGCGTCGATCTCGTCGACGAAGATGATGGCCGGCGCGTTCTGCTTGGCCTGGTCGAAGAGGTCGCGCACGCGGGATGCACCGACGCCGACGAACATCTCGACGAAGTCGGAGCCCGAGATCGAGTAGAAGGGCACGCCCGCCTCGCCGGCGACGGCGCGCGCGAGCAGGGTCTTGCCCGTGCCGGGAGGGCCGTACAGCAGCACGCCCTTCGGGATGCGGGCGCCGACGGCCTGGAACTTCGCGGGCTCCTTCAGGAACTCCTTGATCTCGTGGAGCTCCTCGATCGCCTCGTTCGCGCCGGCGACGTCGTCGAAGGTGACCTTCGGGCTCTCCTTCGAGACGAGCTTCGCCTTCGACTTGCCGAACTGCATGACGCGGTTGCCGCCGCCCTGCATGCCCGACAGCATGATCCAGAAGAAGACGCCGATGAGCAGCAGCGGCAGGAGGATGCCGAGCATCGACATGAACCAGTTCGGCTGCGGCACCTCGTCGTTGTAGCCGTCCTTCGGGTCGGCGGAGTCGACCGCGGCGACCACGTCGGCGCCGCGGGGCGTCACGTAGTAGAACTGCACCTGCTTGCCGAGCTTCTCGTCTTCCTCAGCGAGGGTGAGGTCGACGCGGTTCTCACCGTCGACGATCTTCACGGCGGCGACCTTGCCGTCGCTCAGCAGCTCGAGTCCCTCCTGCGTCGACACCTCTTTGAAGCCGGACGCGGTGATGAGGCTCGAGCCGATCCACACGGCGACGATCGCGAGCAGGATGTAGATGATCGGCCCGCGGAAGACCTTCTTCATGTTCATGATCTTGCAAGGCTACCCCGACGGTACTGGACGACGGCTGCCTGTTCGCTGAAAGCGCGCAGCGCATGAAGCGAACCGACCGGCACAGCCGCTGAAAGCGCGCAGCGCGCCCTACTCGACCGCCGCCGCCGCGTCGCGGCGGCTCCGGCGCAGCCCGAGCAGGTACGGCATGCCGAGCCCGGCCGCGGCGAAGGTGCGCCCGAGGCGCCCGCGGACGGACGGCCCCGGCAGCGGGGGCAGCTCGGCGTCGAGATCGCCGACGTCGACGAAGTACGCGCGCACGGTGCCGATGCCCTCGAGGTCCTGCGAGATCTCGTGCACCTCGGCGGGCAGCGCGCCCGCGCCGGTGCGGTGGAGCTCGTCGGAGAGCAGCACGTACTCGGGGATGGAGACGGGGTTCTTGAGCATGCGGTGCACGTGGATGACGTCGATGCCGACGAGCTTGATGCGCTCGCGGATCGTCTGCGTGGCCACGTCGCCGACGTGCGCGACGAACTTGAGCTTGAGCTCCGCGGCCTCCTTGCACCCCGCGCAGGGGCAGAGGTTCGCGGCGACGTTCTGTCGCTCGAGATGGAACGCCCGGTGCATCGCGGCGGCGGTCGCGAGGATCTCGGCGACCGCGGCATCCGAATCGTGGCCGTCGGCCTGCTTCGAGAGGAAGGCCGCATCGCCCTCGATCTCGATGAGGTCGTACCCGGGCGCGGCGTCGATCATCTTGTCGAGCATGCGCGCCGTGTTGACCTCGGCGTGCGCGAGGCTGAACCGGTGGGAGCTCATGTAGTCGGTGTATCCGCCGATGTCGGCGATCAGCAGTACCGCGCGGCCGGACTCCATGGGCTCAGGGTGCCATCGATGCCCGAGCGCCTCAACCCCGCGAATCGGGGGTGGCCGGCGGCTCGTCGGAGTGCTCGCCCGGTTCGTAGCGCTCGAGGAGGTCGTCGACCTCGGACTCGGCCTGCTGCGCGCTCGGCGTGTAGCCGAGCACGACGGGGAGGAACCGGTCGGAGGCCAGCGCGCGCATCCGCAGCTCGGTCGCGGCGGTGACCGTCGCCGTCCGGCGCGTGCGGCG
Organism: Agromyces sp. NPDC058104; assembly: GCF_042884835.1. Classification (NCBI taxonomy): domain Bacteria; kingdom Bacillati; phylum Actinomycetota; class Actinomycetes; order Micrococcales; family Microbacteriaceae; genus Agromyces; species Agromyces sp. NPDC058104. The sequence goes on from NZ_JBHVTD010000001.1 coordinate 732,880, forward strand.
CAGCAGGGCGATCTCGCCGAACCCCTCCCCCTCGCCGAGCGTCGCGACCACCCGGCCGTCGCCCACGACCTCGGCGCGACCGGACTCGATGAGGTAGTAGCGATCGCCGAGGTCGCCCTGCCGGAACACCGCGTCGCCGCGCGCGACGGTGACGGGATCGAGTCCGCGGGCGAGCTGCTCGACGGAGGGCAGCGGGAGGGGTCGGAACATCGCGACCCCGCGGAGGAGCCGCACGTCGTCGTCGAGCTCGCCCACCGAGCGGTCGAGGCGGCGCAGCGGATGCCACGTCAGCACCGCGAGCACCGGGCAGACGAGCCCGATCGCGATGAGCGCGGTCTGCACGCCGAACAGCTCGACCATCGTCGACGCGACCACGGCGCCGATGCCGATGAACACGGCGACGAGGCTCTCGAGCACGCCGAAGACGCGCGCCAGCACGTCGTCGGGGGCCATCCGGCCGATCAAGGTGAAGCCGGCGACGTCGATCAGCGCGTTGCCGACACCGATGAAGGCGAGCAGGCCGAGCGCCGTCGAGCCCTGCGGCGCGAGGCCGACGAGCGTCAGCGGCAGGCCCCAGAGTCCGACGCCGACCGCGAACCAGGCGCCGAGCCGCCCGGTGCCCACGAGCAGCGAGGCGGCGAGCGAGCCCAGCACCGCACCGACCCCGACCGCGGTCATGAGCGCCCCGACGCCGGGTTCGCCGGTGCCGAGCAGCTCGATCGCCACGACGACGGAGAGCACGGTCAGCGCGCCGCGGGTGAGGGCCTGCGCCGAGGCGAGGCCGAGGACGAGCAGCAGGCCGGGGCTCCGGCCGACCGCCCGCAGGCCGTCGAGGGCTTCGGCGGCGAGATTCCGGCGCGCCGGCGCAGCCGGTCTCGGCGGCGCCTCGTAACGCAGCCCCACGAGCAGCGCCGCCGCGCCGAACGAGGCGGCCGCCGCGACCGCGAACACGACGTCGACGCCCGCGATCTGCAGGAGCACCGCCGCGAGCAGCGGACCGACGAGGGTGGCGGCCGAGTCGAGGAGCCCGCGCACCATGTTGGCGCTCGCGAGCTCGTAGCCGGTGCGGCAGAGCGAGGGCAGGAGCGCCGAGTGCGCGGGGCGGTAGAGCGTCGCGGCGATCGTCGAGAGCACGGCGAGGGCGTAGACGACGGCCGGCGGCCCGGCCAGGGCGACCACGGCCGCGGCGGCTGCGGTCGCGATCCCGCGGACGACCGACACGAGGATGAGCACCCGCTCGCGCCGGCCCCGATCGGCGATCGGCGAGAGCAGCGGGGCGAAGATCGCCGACGGGACCATGCGCAGCAGCCCGACGAGGCCGAGCGCCGCGGCGCCGCCGTCGCGGTAGGCGACGATCCCGAGCGCCACCGTGAACGCCCATTCGGCCGTCCACGCGCCGAGGAAGCTCAGCTGCGCGCGCCGCAGGTCGGGGTTCTGCACGTTGCTCGCGAAGGCGGCGGCAGCGTCACGCAGTCTGCTTCGGCGGCCGCCCTCGCCCATGGCACGACTCTAGGGCGTCCGCCGCGGCGCCGCAGGGCGGTGTGCCCACCCCAGTCCGGGTGACCCCGTCGGGGCCGTCGGGCTCAGCTGTAGACGTGGGGCGCGAGGATCGCGACGTCGCGGAGGTTGCGATAGCGCTCGGCGTAGTCGAGCCCGTAGCCGACGACGAACTGGTTCGGGATGTCGAAGCCGAGGTACTTCACGCCGACCTCGACCTTGGCCGCGTCGGGCTTGCGGAAGAGGGCGCAGATCTCGACCGACTCGGCGCCGCGCGACTCGAGGTTGCCGAGCAGCCAGCTGAGGGTGAGGCCGGAGTCGATGATGTCTTCCACGATGAGCACGTGACGGCCGGTGAGGTCGGCGTCGAGGTCCTTCAGGATGCGGACGACGCCGCTCGATTGCGTGCCCGCGCCGTACGAGGAGACGGCCATCCAGTCCATGTTGACGTGGCACTTGAGCTCGCGGGCGAGGTCGGCCATGACCATGACCGCGCCCTTCAGCACGCCGACGAGCAGCAGGTCCTTGCCGTCGTAGTCGGCTTCGATCTGGCGCGCGAGCTCGGCGAGCTTCGTGTGGATCTCCGCTTCGGTGACGAGGGTCTCGGTGAGGTCGGCCTGAATCTCGCGCGCATCCATGCGGTAAATCCTAAACGAGTCCGACCGGACGGTCAGTGGTCGTGCTCGAGGACCTCGGTCGACCCGGTCGTCGAGAACACGAGGTGAGCGCCGGCGCGCGTGACCAGCGCGCCGCCCGGCAGGTCGATCGGCCCCTGGCCGTGCCACTCGGTCACGAGGCGCGCCACCTCGAGCGTCTGGGTGCGGCTGAGCGAGACCCCGAACTCGCTCGCGACGACGTGCCGGATGATGCGCTGCCTGAGCGCGGCGGGGTTCGCGGCGAGCGCGGCGACCGAGACGGCGATGCCGGCCTCGGCCGGTTCGCAGATCTCCTCGATGAACTCCTCGATCTGCTCGGCGAAGGCGGCGTCGTCCTCGCGCAGCTGCTCGGCGGTGCGTGCGAGCGCCTCGGCGATGCCCGGGCCGAGCTCGGCCTCGAGCACCGGCAGCACGCGTTCGCGCACCCGCACCCGTGCGTAGGCCGGGTCGAGGTTGTGCGGGTCGTCCCACGGCGCGAGGCCGGCGTCGAGGCAGGCCTGCCTGGTGGTCGCCCGGCGGATGCCGAGGAGCGGCCGCGCGTACCGACCGGCGACGGGCGCCATGCCCGAGAGGCTCGCCGAGCCCGATCCGCGGGCGAGTCCGAGCAGCACGGTCTCGGCCTGGTCGTCGAGGGTGTGGCCCAGGAGCACGAGTGCGGCGCCGGTCTCGCGAACGGCCGCGTCGAGTGCGGCGTAGCGCGCATCGCGAGCGGATGCCTCGGGCCCGCCCTCGCCGCCGACCTCGACGCGCCGCACGAGCACCGGGTCGAGCCCGAGCTCGCGGGCGGTGCGCGCCGTGCGCTCGGCGACCTCGGCGGAGCCGGGCTGGAGGCCGTGGTCGACGATCACCGCGCCGGCGGCGAGGCCCGCGCGGGGCGCCTCGAACGCGGCGGCCGCGGCGAGCGCGAGCGAGTCGGCGCCGCCCGAGAGGGCCACGAGCACGGCACCGCCGTCGGGCAGCACGGCGCGCACCGCGCGTCGGACGTCGGCGATCGGCGGAGTCAATCGCGGTCGGCGGGGCTCCGTGGCATCCGTGTGCTCGTCAGAAGGCATCGGGGTAACCTTATTCCGCCGCGTGCCGAGTGCCCGGCGAGACTTCATCACAAGGAGAGAGCATGGGCGAGTACAACGCCGTCATCGAGATCCCCAAGGGGAGCCGCAACAAGTACGAGGTCGACCACGAGACCGGGCGGGTGTTCCTCGACCGCGTGCTCTACACCGGGTTCGTCTACCCGACCGACTACGGCTTCTTCGAGAACACCCTCGGCGACGACGGCGACCCGCTGGACGTGCTCGTGCTGCTCGAGTACCCGCTCTTCCCGGGCGTCGGCGTGAAGGTGCGACCGGTCGGCGTCTTCCACATGACCGACGACGGCGGCGGCGACGCCAAGGTCATCGCGGTGCCCGCCGGCGACCCCCGCTGGAACCACATCCAGGACGTCGACTCGATCCCCGAGTTCACCCGCAAGGAGATCGAGCACTTCTTCGAGCACTACAAGGACCTCGAGCCCGGCAAGTGGGTCAAGACCGAGGGCTGGGCCAATGCGGCCGAGGCCGAGGCGCTCATCCAGAAGGCGATCGAGGCCTTCCCCGGTCACTGAGCGATCGAGACCCGCGGATGCCACGTGGCATCCGGCGCACCGAAGGGGGCGAGCCGCACGGCTCGCCCCCTTCGTCGTGCTCGGGGCTCAGCCCGCCGGCCGCGCCGCGGCCGAGGGACTGCCCCAGATGAAGTACTCGCGCACCGGCACGCCTTCGCGCGGGGCCTCGAGGATGCGGCCGCCGCCGAGGTAGATCGCGACGTGGTAGTAGTCGCCGCCCGAGCCCCAGAACAGCAGGTCGCCGCGCTGGATGCTGCCGAGCGAGACCGCCTTGCCGCGGCCCGCGAGCGTGTAGTACTGGTTCGTGGCGGAGTGCGTGCCGATGCCGATGCCCGCGTAGCCGTACGCCTCCCGGGTGAGGCCCGAGCAGTCCCACACGTCGGGGCCGGCTCCGCCGAGCACGTACCGCTCGCCGAGCTGCTGCCGTGCGAACGCGATCGCCGTCTCGACGGCGTTCTGGTTCGGGGGCTTCGGATTCGGGTTCGGAGCCTGTCCGCCGCCGCTGCCGCCGCCTGAGCCGCCGCCGCTCGAACCGCCGCCGCTGTTGCCGTTCCCTCCCCCGCTCGATCCGCCGCCGGAGCCGCCGCCGTTCGACGCCTCCTCCTCGGCCTCCTCGAGCGCCGCCTCGGCCGCCTCGCGCGCCTGGCCCTCGACGCGCTCGCGCTCGAGCGCCGCGGTCGTGTCCTTCAGCGAGGCGAGCTGCGCGTAGAGCTCGGCCGAGCGCTGCTCGGCCGCCGCCACCGCCGCGAGCGCCTCGTCGGCGGCCGCCCGCGCGTCGTCGGCGCGGGCCTCGGCGAGCGCGGCGAGCCGTTCGTGCTCGGCTCGCGCCTCCGTCGCCTGTGCGCGCAGCGCCTCCGCCGCGTTCCGGTCGCTCCTCGCCTGCTCGTAGACGCCCTGCGACTGCTCGCCGAGCTTCGACGCGATGCCGAGCTGCTTCAGCAGCCCGTCGACGTCGTCGCCGCTGAACACGAGCTCGGCCGACAGGTCGTTGCCGGCGGTGCGCGCGAGGTGCGCCGCGAGCAGCCCGGCGCGCATCTTGGAGATCTCGGCGACCGCCTCGGCCTCCTCGGCCTGCTTGCGCAGCGTCTCCACCTTCTCGGCGGCGCGATCGCGTGCGTCGACGGCGACCCGGTAGGCCTCGTCGGCGACCATCGAGACCTGCACCGCGGCATCCGCCGTCTGCTGCAGGCCGGCGAGCAGCTCGCCCAGCCGGCCGATCTCGGCCTGCTTCGTCGCCTCGTTCTGCTTGGCCTGCTCGATCTCACCCCACGACGGGTAGTCGGGCTCGGCCGCCGCGGGCGGGCCGACGAGCCCGATCGAGGCGGTCACCGCGCCGACCGCCACCGCGGAGAAGACGGTCGCGGGCTTCACCCGCGAGACGGGCCTCGTGCGGTGCTCAGCCAAGGTAGACCCCCCGGTTCGCCATGAACGGCACGGGGTCGATGCGGTTCCAGCCGTCGTAGACCTCGAAGTGCAGGTGGCACCCCGTCGACGCGCCGGTCGTGCCCGACCAGGCGATCTGCTGACCCGACGAGACCCACTGCCCCGAGCCGACGAGCAGTCCGCCGTCGACGATGTGCGCGTAGCCCGTCGAGATGCCGCCGCCGTGGTTGATCTTCACGAAGTTGCCGTAGCTGCCCGACCAGCCCGAGTAGGTGACGGTGCCGCTGTTCGCCGCGTAGATGGGCGACCAGCACCCGGTCGCCAGGTCGGTCGCGTAGTGGAACGGGTTCGAGCAGTAGCCGCCGCCGCAGATGACCTCGCGGGGGCCGTAGTCGCCCGAGATCCATCCCGAGGCCGGCAGCGCCCAGCCCGAGGTCGCGACGCCGCCCGGCGAGCCGTTCTCCATCGCCTCGCGGCGACGGCGCTCCTCCTCCTTGCGGCGGCGCTCCTCTTCCTCCTTGCGCTTGCGCTCGCCCTCCTCGTAGGCCGCCGTGGTCTTCGCCTCGGCGTCCTTCAGGAACTTCAGCTGCGCCTCGAGCTCGATCTTCTTCGCCTGCGACTCGGCGAGCGCGGCCTCGGCGGCCGCCTGGGCCTCCTGCGCCGCCTTGAGCGCGGCCTCGGCGGCGACCCGCAGTTTCTCGCGCTCGCCCTGCGCGACCTCGGCCTGGTCGCCGAGCGACTGGGCGGAGTTCGCCTTCTCCTGCGCGGTGCGGTACACCTCGGAGCTGCGCTCGACCATCTGGCTCATGTTGCCGAGCTTCGAGAGCAGCGCATCGGTCGACTTCGCGTTGCCCGCCTCGAGGAAGAGGCTCACGCTGAGGTCACCGGTGCCCGTGCGGTAGAGCTGCGCGGCGACCTGCCCGGCGTTCTGCTCGGCCTCGGCCGCCTCGGCCGCGGAGGCATCGGCCTCGGCCTGGATCTGATCGGCCTTGCGCACCGCGTCGTCGTACTTCTGCTGCGCGACGAGCAGTTCGTCGGTGCGTCGCTGCGCCTCGAGCCGGGTGCGTTCGACGTTCGCCTCGAGCTCGCCGATGAGCCCGGTGATCTCCTCGACCGCCGCGGCGCCCGCGGCGGTGTCGGCCTTGGCCTGCTCGACCTCGTCCCAGGTGGGGTAGTCGGCGGCGAGCGCGCTCTGCGGCGCGGCCACGGAGCCGACGAGGGCCAGCGCGACGAGCGCGGCGCCGGCGAGCACACGGCGCGCGATGCTCGGTGGCGCCGGCGGGCTCGTTCGAGCTCGGGCGGTCTGCGATCGTCGTGTGGTGCGGTCCATGGTTCCCCGTCCACGCGGGCTTCGGGTCCCCGCGCTCCTCGCTCTCGTTTCCGGGCACTGGCAGCCTTCACGATAGGCAGGCCGGTACCCGTTTCCGGGGATTTGGCGGGCATGTCCGCGGATGCGCCGGACCGGCTGCGAGGACTCCCCCGCGCGCGTTTCGCACGCCGCCGACGCTCGTTTTGCGCAGAAGCGAATCAGCACGTATGCTTGCTTCTCGGCGGTCGCGCTGCAGAGCGAGGCCTCCGGCCCCATCGTTTAGTGGCCTAGGACACCGCCCTTTCACGGCGGCAGCACGGGTTCGAATCCCGTTGGGGTCACTTTGCAAGGCGTATATAATTGAACAGCTTCATCACGAGGCCCTGTAGCGCAGTTGGTTAGCGTGCCGCCCTGTCACGGCGGAGGTCGCGGGTTCAAGTCCCGTCAGGGTCGCTCAGGCGACAAGCCCTTTCCCTTACGAGAGAAGGGGCTTTCTCCTTATTCGGGCATTCTTCACCGAGTGCCTGAGGCTCTGTAGCTCAGTTGGTAGAGCGTTCGACTGAAAATCGAAAGGTCACCGGATCGATGCCGGTCGGAGCCACAGTCAAAACCCCCGGTTCACCGGGGGTTTTTTCGTGTCAGAGGGTCATTCCCCGGGGCCGCTCGTGAGGCTGTGCCATTAATGTGCCATTAAGAGTTCGCCAGGTTCGGCGTTGTGCCATTTCTGGTTCTGGATGGACCGACTTGGCTTCGCTCTTTGCGCTGGTCTTGGCTCTGCTCGCATCGGCGCTTTCGTCGGCTCGCTTGAGCGCGTCATTCAGTGCTGCGCCGGCTCGGAGCGCGACGCCTTCGCGAGCCCGCGAGTAGCGCTCGGTCACCTGCAGGCTCGAGTGACCGAGGGTCGCCTGCACGTCGGGCGCGGTAGCGCCGGCGTCGAACAGGATCGTCGCGAACGTGTGGCGCAGGTCGTGGATGCGCAGGTCGGGCCGGCCGATCGCCTCGCGCAGCGCTTCCCAGTTCACCGCACGGCGGGCGTTGTGATTCGTGAGTCGTCCGCCGTCGGGTCCGTCGAAGAGCAGGTCGCTCCCCCGCTTGCCTCGCGCCGCGGCTTCGGCGTACGGACGCAGCGCGTCGATCAGCGGGACATCCCTCGACTTACAACTCTTGGGCGACTGCTCGATGAGCTCGCCTCGCACGCCAGGGCTCAGCGAGCGGCTGACGCGGATAACGCCGCGACCGAAGTCGACGTCGCCGACCCGCAGCGCAGTCGCCTCGCCCGCGCGCATGCCCGTGTAGACGAGCGCGGCGAAGTAGCGACGGTAGACGCCGTCGGGAATGAGGCCAAGCAGGGTGGCGATCTGTTCGAGGGTGAGCGCCCGCGACACCGGCGAGATCGACTCGCGCATGCTCGGCCGCTTCACCTCGCGGGCCGGGTTGAAGTCGATGAACCGCGAACGGCGGGCGCCGTCGAGGAGGCGCGAGAGAACTGCGAGGGCGTCGTTCTTGGCGGATGCCCCGCCCGACCACGCGACCATCGCCGACTCGATCATCGGGGAGGGTGATCTCGTCGAGCCGGTGCCTGCCGAGGCTCGGCTTCACTCGAAGCCGCCAGGCCACGCCGTAGCTGCGGGCCGTCGCCGGGCGGATGGATGACTCGATCGCGGGCCAGTACTTGTCGTACCACTGGTCGAGCGTCATCGAGCCGTTCGGGTTGCGGCCGGCGACCATCTTGGCGAGCTCGCGCTTCGCCTCAGCAAGGGTCAAGAAGGTACGGGAGCGCTCGGCAGCGCCGCCCTCGACGCTCGGGCCGACGACGCGGATCTGGTACCGCTGGCGGTCGGCCCGCCAGCGGATGCCCTCGGGCAGCGGCCGACCCGTGCGCGGATCCACCCGCGACGGGGTGTCCTTCGTCGGCCGCCCGGCCATCAGTGGTCCGTTCCACCCCGCGCGAGCAGCTCGTCGATCGTGTCGGCGCTCCAGAGCAGGTGTTTGCCCATTCGCGCGTCGGGCTCGGGGATGAGCCCGTCGTGCCGCAGCTTGTCGAAGCTCGAGACCGGGATGCGACACCGCTCAGCCGCCTCGACTCGGCTCAGGTACTCGACCCTCCACGCAGTGTCGGCCATGACGCTCCCCCTCGACTCATCGGCCGCCGGCTGGCATCTCGTGCATGCCGACCCATGCGCGGCTATTTGCAAGTACCTGAGATTATCACCGCGCGCGGGTTTCGGCAAGTATCTGAATTGCGTGGCTAGACTCAACCCATGCCCGCCACTCCGCGCCGCCCAGGCGATCAGTCATACGACGGCCTGCTGCTCGCCGAAGACCTGCCCGATGGCTGGCACCTGCCAAGCCGATTCCCAGGCGAGCGCGACGACGACGCGAGCGCGCAGATCGACGCCGTGCTCGGGTACGACGACGACGCCACGACCGAATATCAGCGCGAGGGCCAGCGCACCTCCGACCAAAACGAGACGATCGACGGCCGCTGGCGCTACATCGAACACGCGGCCACGCACACCCGCGTGATGATCCGCCTGCAGCGCCAGATGTTCGCAGTGCCCGAAGAGGTACGCATCACTGGCGTGATCTACCTCCCCTGGCGCCCGGGTGACGCGATCACGAGCCAGCTCCTCCGCGAGCTGCCGACCGCCCGCATCGAGGCCGCGATCAACCAGCGCCTCTTCGCGATGAAGTGGTCCGCGACGATCATGGGCGACAAGATCGTGCTGCCCTCAGGCCACAAGGTCGGCCGGCGCGACTTGCTCAAGCCCCTTGGCGACCCGAAGAAGTCGCCCGACTTCTACGAGCTCGTCGCCCTGCAGCACGGACAGCTCACCCGGGAGGGCGACAGGAACCCGAGCGCGACGATGGCGGAGATAAACGGGGTCGCGCTTTCCACCGCGCAGGGATGGATCACGAAGGCGCGTGAGCGTGGGCTGCTTCCGCCCGGGCGGCGGGGGCGCGCTGGATGAGACGCCTCACGACGCGAACCACAATCGCGATATGTTCATTCAGATTGCAGACAACGGGAGCCTTGGAATGACCGACATATTCGAGCAGCGTCGACAGTACTCGTTGGATCGGGTCGGGCAGCTGAAGGAAGCAATCACTGAGCTAGCTGAGCCGATTGAACTTGCTGACCTAACCATCTTCACCGTCGGGTCATATGGCCGCCTCGAAGCCAGCACAGAATCGGATGTTGACCTCTTCTTCGTGTATGGCTCCTCGGACGCGTCTAAGGAGCATCGTCGCACGAATGAGATGCGCCTCTTTGGCCGACTGATCGAAGCGGTTGAGGATCTCGGCTTTCCGAAGCTCTCTAATGACGCCCAGTACCTTCAATCACACGAAGTCAAGAAGGTGCTGAAGCATCTCGGGAGCGCGGTCGACGACTCGCGTAACTACTTCACAACGCGGATGCTGTTGCTGCTCGAATCGCGCTGCCTGTACGGCGACGCAAGCTACGGCAATGTAATCAACGCGATGCTCGAGTCGTACTACCGCGACTATCCCACCCACGAGGAGAACTTCCGGCCTTGGTTCCTTCTCAACGACATAATGCGCTTCTGGAAGACCCTTCTGCTGAATTACGAGAACAAGCGCAATCGAAATGATGTGCCTGCCGACCCGAAGCCGCGAGTCAAGAACTTCAAACTCAAGTACAGCCGGGCAACGACGTGCTTTGCGACCGTCTGCGCCGTTGGCGCGTCACTGGGACCAGTCGGACAGCATGAACTGGTCGAAATCGTCAGCGTGACTCCCCGGGAGCGTCTCCTCAAGGTCGCCGCCGAACGCCCTGACTTTCGCAAGGCCGTTGACGACATTCTCGAGGACTATGCCTGGTTCTTGGAGCAAACCGCCCTCCCCACCGAAGAGCTTGAGGCCAAATTCGTCGGCAAGGAAATCAAGACTGAAATGTTCGCGCGGGCCAGCGTCTACGGCCAGAAGATGTTCTCTCTCATCCGCGATATTGACGAGGTAGCGGACGGTAATCTTCTGCGTGCACTGGTGGTCTAGTGCCCCGCTCGGTCGAAATCGCATTCCTTAGCGAGTCCAACGTCTCTGGCGCACTAGAGCTAATACGGCGGGTACTGCAGCCGTCCAGCCGATCCCTGCCGCACATTACCCTTCGACACGCCGCTCGATCGCGAAACGGACTATGGGCTGCTGATACGAGAGATGGCGCAGTCGAGCTGGTCATTGAAGGCCCAGCGAGTTTTGATCGGGAGCGAACCGACCGTGGGCTTAGGACGCTCGTGCTGGTGTGCAGTTCAGAGGCTCTGGAGCTGAGGAGCTACAAGCCCGACTTTCCAGCAAGTGTTCCACACCTGACGCTCTACGATGGGCCGCCCTCGACCACAGCGGCTGAAGCCCTCGCCTTGCTTTCGAGATTCACTTGGTCCCTGCAAATGCATACCGAGCTCTCGATTCGTGATTCGACCCACAGCGCGCTCCTCGCGTCGACTTCGAGAACGAGAAGCGGTGTTCTACTAACTGACGCCGCAGAGGGTGTTCGCAAGAAAATATTCGATCATCTGGGTCTGGCAGACGAGCCGATCGACGACCTTTCACCAACGCTCCAGAAGGCGGTTATCGAAGCCGCGGCGCAGATAATTCATGCGGATCCGGCAGTAACTGAGTCTGAGGCGAGGCCCGCCCCCGACGTCAGAAATGTCGATCCTTCACGCGCCGGTCAACTCGCATTCTGGACGCCTGAAGAGGTGTGGTCCATAAGCGGGGTAGCGCCACGGCACCAACGTGGCGCCCTCAGACAACGGGGCGCCTTCGCTACGCCTCCGGAGCTAGCGCGAGACGTGGCGCGATCTGTTGCCGACCACCTCCGCCTAGATCCAAACGACATGGTCGATTTTGGTGACCCTGCCGTAGGGAACGGGGTGCTCTACGCGGCCCTGCGAGAATCTGTCGGACATGAGCAGATCAACTCCGCTCGCGTCGTCGAAATCGACCCGTTGACGGCGCAATCCACTGACCGAAGGTGGGCACGTTCCGGCATCAGCGTGCTGACTGGCGACTTTCTCAATGCGCCCGCTGAGCACGAAGCCTGGTCGGTAGTGCTTGCCAATCCGCCGTATAGACGTTCGCAGGATATCGCCCAGGACCTTTCGCATCTGCGAGCTGCCTTCGATGGTCGGCTCGGTGTCTCGGTGAGCGCGCGCGCAGACCTCTACGTTTATTTCATGCTCCAAGCAGACGCCTGGATGCGCAAGGGTGGCATTGCCGCTTGGATCGTCCCGTCAGAGTTTCAAGTCACTGCCTACGGCGCCGCGTTGCGCACATATCTGACCCAGAACGTCTCGCTCGTCCAGATGCACACCTACGATGCGAGTGACCCGCTCTTTGACAACGCTCTCGCTTCAACATGCGTCGTTGTGTTTAGAAAGGAGCCGCCCAGCAATGAGCAGGATGTCCATGTGACATCCGGCGGCACAATGGCGAGGCCAAGAGACCGGAAAGTCGTTCCCCGCTCGACGTTGCGGGCTTCCCGTCGCTGGTCGTTCGCTGCCCTTGCAGCACCTAGCCGCCCGAACGAGTCAGCCAGCGTTCGGCTTGGAGATCTATTCACCTTTCGGCGCGGGATTGCGACTGGCGCCAACTCCTACTTTGTGCTCGATGACGATGAGCTCGTAAAGCATGAGGTTCGTCCCGAATGGGTTCGCCCGCTAGTTCCGGCAGCTCGAACTCTTGATGACGGCCGCATTCGAGCAGACCACCATCAGAATCCAATTCCGTCATCGGGTCGCTGGCTGATCGACACCGATGTCCCTCTCGAGCAGATTCGGCGGCATAGCCCAGTCTTCGCGAGTTACTTGGATGACGTCGAAGCATCCGTAGGTGACAGGTATCTGGTGGCGCGGCGCCCCTCAAGCTTCAAGCAAGAGCCGCGTGAACCTGCCCCATTTCTCTTCCTCTACATGGCAAAGCGTGACACGTCGACGCGCCGATTCCTGTGGAACGAGAGTCGCGCAATTCACCTGAACAATTTCATCGGGATGTACCCTCGTCCGGCGCTTTGGGAGAGGTTTACCGACGCCGATGCTGTGTTCCAACGGCTCTCCTCGATCGAATCCAGTCGTCTCGAAGAGGCTGGACGAACCTACGCAAGCGGGCTCCTCAAGCTTGAGCCGAGAGAGCTCGCCCAACTCGCACTTCCCGAATGATCTGGCGCGCCGAGCAACAGGACTAACGAGGTCGCATCTTCACCAGCCGAATGAATCAGCCACATCTGAATGGAAGTATGCTACCGTAGGTAGTTGCTAGAACCTGAGCTAGCTCGGAGGAAGGCGATGCGTGGTGGACTTGCCCGCAAGTTGATGGCGCAACCGTGACGTCCCGGCACCATTCTGACTCGGTTCAGGGTCACCCATCGGTCGGTCGGATGGCGGACCGCTGGCCCTGAATGTCGCCAACCGCCCCAGCGGACTCGCCGCGGCAGGCAAGGTCCAGGTTGCGCTTGTCGTACAAGTAATCGATAATGGTTGAGCGGACCCGCCCCACACACGTGGAATGGCGGGTCTAGCTGTTTAACGTTCAGATCGGTGTAGGACCCCCGTTGACGTCTTTGCTCTGCAGGAAGTCCTCGTACCAGGTCCACCCGAACTGGTTGCCTGGATGGCGATTCAGGTGGGTGAAGGCGCTGTAGGCGACGAGGTCCGCCATCTGAACCCACTGCGACCGCCGCGAGTCATGCATCATCGGGTCTTCGATGAGATGCCTGCTGTCCAGAGGAAGTGCGCGGTGGGCGTTGAAGTAGGTGTGATCATCGCCGTTGCCGTCCATACTGACGAAAGCGTAGGTGTCTTCGGCACGGTGGGCGTCGTTCCAGCGCTCGATGAGGCTCTGGTAGACCTCACCGCGTTCGTCGAAATAGGCGCGCCCGGTCGCTGTGGTGCTGCGGTAGACGGCACCGAACTTGATGTCGGGGGTGGTGGACAGGGTGGTCAGACTGTCCACGGCGACAGCTCGTCCGAGGGTCTTCCAGTCTTCGGGATCGGTCGAGGGCCGTGTGGAGATGCGGGTGCGCCCGTTGACGAACTTCGTCGCGTGCAGCTCCGTCGCAGGCGGGACGAGATGGTCGCGGTAGAGCCGCTTACGCAGTTCGAGGATGCTTCTCAGCCCGTACCGCCACCGATCGGGTGCCACCTCGATCCAGCCGTAGACGATCAGGCCACGATCGACGGAGCCCGAGTCGTCGACGTAGAGCATTCGGGAGATGGTCATGCCTGGTCCTTCGGGTTGGTTGCGGTCTTGGATTCGAATTTGAGTCGTTTGCGTCGTTCGTTCTTCGCCAGGGTCTGTTTCGCTGCTCGTGCCTGGTGTCCGTACGGTCCGACGAGGGAGTACCACATCCGTACGGTCCTACCGTGGGACGCGAGGGGTGCCTTCACGACCTCTGCTCGACGAGACAGGATTCCGAGGGCCTGGAGTTCCGTCAGACCTTTCTGTGCTGACTTCGGCTTGATGCCGTACCACTCGTCCACGTTGTCGTAGGTGAGCCAGACCTCGTCCTTCTTGTTCGTCTCCTTCGCGACGACGAGCAGCATCACCAGCGCTGGGAGCGAGAGCTTCGCAAACAGTTCCTCGTTCCAGAACTCGTCAGGGAGGGAGAAGTATGCGTTCCATCGGTCCTGGCGGCCACCGGGCATCTCGTAGTCCGCACCGCCGTCCTCACGTCGAGGCACAGGACGGATCAGGCGCTTCTCACGCTTGCCCTTGGTCACCAGACCGAGCTGCTCGAGCTCAGCCCAGGCCCGGGACAGGGTGGACGACGACCAAGTCGGCCCACCCTTGGCGGTGAGCGCGCGGATCCAAACCGCGCCTTCGAGCGGCTCTCGTCGGTCCTTCAGCCACGGCCAGCAGGTGAGCAGCATGATGTAGAGCAGCAACGGCCGATGCTTGCGCTCGTGCAGCATCACGGCGAGAGTAGAAGCTCGAGGCTTGTCACGATCAGGAAGCTGAACGAGGACGTGGCGCAGTTGGGTGTACCCCCGCGCCGACAGCCGGGTCAGCTCCGCCCTCGTCTCTGCTGGCGTTGCGGCTGCAGGTTGTGTGTTCATGAGCACAATCAAACCACAGGCATGCACTGTGAGTCCCAGAAACGCGCCAACATCATTTGCAGCGCCGCACCAGATAATGCGATGCGCCATTCGATTCGCCGATGCGATGCACGTTGCGAGGCCATGCGATACGCCAATGCCGGATTGCACAGAGTTGCGGCTCCGTGGACCCGCCGGGACTCCACCATGCTCGAGTCACGCCCAAATTCTCACCACGCCAAACTGGGCGTGTCGCTGGCCCTGAATCCGGCGCTGCGTAGGACGCAGCAGGCGGGGCCTCCCTGATCGCAATCCCAAAGCCGGTCGCTCGGCATCGATGATGAATGGCAGTATTCCGGATGCGGCAGATCTGGATGGCTGCGCACTCCAAGGGCGACCGTCATACGCAACCACCTGAGCACAAGGTCATCGCTGTGCGCGCAGGCCGGCCCAGCCAGGAGTCTGCTGGTAGTCCAATTGGTCGATGGCGCGGAATTCGGGCCGCGCGCCAGAACCCACTAGTTTCCCACTGAGAAGGGCGAACCAGCTGGCAATGGTCGCGATCAGCGCCCCAGTGAGCACGACTGCCCATGCGTACCCTTGACGGTCAAAGCGTCGCTCAGTCCGCAGCTCTGACTCTGTAAGTGCTTCCCGTGGAAGGCCCTCGACAGCCGCAAGTTCACGTCGCCGTTTCCCGACCCGCCAGCGTGGAACGGAACTACGAATCCGCTCGCGTTCCTCTGCCATGAGGGCATTCTTGGTCGCAAGGAACGAATCCATCGATTCAATGCCGTCCCTCAGCGCCAAGACCAACTGCCACGCAACTCCAACTAACGCCAAGGTCGAGGCAACGGCGAGCCAGACGTCTGGTTCCTGCACGCCCCTACCGTAGCGTTCTCAGAACGCCGACCTAATTGAACCGAAGCGCCAACTTCCGTCAGCCAGCCGACGCCCGACTGACGACATGTGCAGCGAGCGCCCCCGGCGAGATGACCGCACGTCGATACAGCGCATCGTCGAGCTGAATTCCGTCGATCACGTCATAGATCGAGATTCGCGAGAGTTGAACGGCGCCGGCAACTGCAGCAGCGTCCTTCATCGCGTCGTATAGCGCGCGCTGCTTCCAACGAGGGGCGCCGAACGCACCAAAGACGCCGTCGGGATCTGCCCCGCCGAACATGCGCTTCGCGGAGTCATTCGACCAGCGCTTCCCGCCTGTACCTGCTTTGCCCTCCCACGCCGCACAGTAGTCGGTGTACGCCTGACGCCACGGAAGTTCAGACGCCCACGACGCATGCATCGTCTCGCCTCGGTACCGATTGAAATGGAACGACTCGTCGAGCTCGACCATGAGTCCATCTGAGTACGCGATATCCCACGGACCCGGCGCGAGCCAAGGCTCAGACAAGGTTCCTCCGAACGAGCGATACACCTCTAGGATCGCAGCAGCCAGTTCCGGCGGTAGTGTTTGCAGCCGCGGCGAGGGCGGCCTGGGCGATTCCGTGAACTCTGCCTTCACGAGCAAAGACCGTAGCTCACGCGACCGCGCGCCCGTTGCAACCATATGAGCATCCTGCCAGCGCGTACCGCTTTGAGGATGCGGCTTGCAAGACCGGATCGGCCACTCCGCCAGCCCGATCTTGTGCCATCAATGTGCCATTAAATGCGAGAAACCAACTGTGACCGTTTCGAAGAATCCCTGATCAGCGCGATATCATGCCTAAGAGAATTGAGCGAAAACCGCCCAGGCTCACTGAAAATCGAAAGGTCACCGGGTCGATGCCGGAGCCACAGTCAAAACCGCTGGTTTACCGGGGGTTTTTGCTTCTAACCCTCGGTCACCCCGCGTATACCCCGCACATTCAAATGAGGCCCTCGAGCCGCCTCCCCATAACCTCAGCAGCCTTCGTTGATCCCTTCAAGGTGTTGATGTAGACGTCCTGGGTCATCGACGGGTTCTCATGACCGAGGTAGTCGGCAATCTCGGTGGCCGACAGTCCCTCCCTGTCGAAGATCGTCGCCACGGTCTTGCGAAACGAGTGCGTGGAGAGCTCGGGGTAGCCGAGCGCTTCGCGCCGATCCCTGAGCTCCCGCTGCGTGTTCGACGGATCGCGCAGGCGCATCAGCGGTGTCGGGAATAGAAGACGTCACCGCCGTCGCCCACCCGCTACGCCCTCTGCGAGACGATCACAGCCCAGGCCACCACTCCTCGCCATCTCCGCCAGCTCAACGAGCGACTGTTCCCTGGCGGTGGCGCGGACTCGAGTGCCCTGCGCGGGTGCGAGGTCGCCTGGGACATCCGTGAGATCCCGCTCTCCGAGGTGCCCAAGGAGATCGCCTGCACCTGAACTCGGGCGACGCTGCAAGACCTGCGGCGATGCCGCGACTGCGTTGCTCGTCAGCGCAGTCTGAACCTAAGGAAATGGGCCATGCCCAAGCTGACCGATCGCTGCGCCTGCGGGCACACCGCGCTACAATACCTGTCCCGGCCGCCGCGTCGTTGCAGCGCCGCTCCCGGCGGCTGCCCGTGCCCGAACTGGGTGTCCCGGCCGCCGGCGCCGCTGGCGGTGAGAGTCATGGCTGACCCGCTCGAGTTCGACGAGTTCGTGGAGCTCGTCGGGAGCATCCCCGTCACCTTTGACCCGCGCCGCGACTTGACGAAGTGCGACGGCACTGCTGAGTGCTGGTCGACACTGCATGTGCACGGATGCTTCTCGGATGACGGATCGTGCATCGACAAGAAGGCGCACGCGGCACCTGTCGGATGACCCATGCAGTGTCCAGTGTCCGCCCTGACCTCTAGGATTCGAGCGTGACGACAGAGACGCCCGAACTCGATGCTGCCGCGGTCGGCCGCGACATCGGCCTCCGCGCCCCCGCAGGCCTCCCGCCGGAAGTCCTCGCCGAGACTCTCCGCACCGCAATCGCCGCGGCGATACCGGTCACCCAATCCACTCCGTACCCGCGCAAGCCTCGAATGTGGCCGTGGTGGCTCGGCTACGCCGGGCTCTGGGGGGTGGTTGCGCTCCTCGCGCGTATCGAGAGCACCGGTGGAAGATTCCCGAGTGAAGTTCGGGTGCTGCTCGGGATGCTCGCCCTCGGGCTCGTCCTCGCCACCTTCGTCCTTCTCGTCGTCGGGAGGGCCCTGAAGTCCGGCCACGCGTCCAAGATCGCCGCGATCGACGCGGTATCGCAAGCGGCGGCTGATTCCATCAGGGAGACTGCGCTGAACTCGGCATGGGAGATGGCGAATCGGCCCAGCCGAATCGCACCCAAGACCACGCTGCGGCCGACATGGCCACGCCCGGCACCGCAGCCCTATGGCGTCTCCCACCAGGGCGCCGAGGAACTCGCCGCCGGCTGGATGCGCCACCTCGGCGCGGACGACGCAGTCGTGACGCAGTTCTCAGGTGACGGCGGGATCGACGTCGTCTCGTCTCGGTGCATCGCGCAGGTCAAGAACCTCGCCCCCGGCTCCGCAGTGCCGGTGGCCCAGATCCGCGAGCTGGCCGGAGTCGCTGCACACGACGGGCGGACGCCGGTCTTCTTCACAAGCGGCTCGTACAGCGCCGGCGGCGTCGAGTTCGCCGACCGGGCGAAGATGGCACTCTTTATCTACGACGCGCCTCGAGGGACCCTCTCCTCCGCCAACGGAGTGGCGCACGTCGCGCTTCAGCACGGTCTTCACCCGCGAATCTGATTCTGCAGATCCCGGTCTCCGCCATCCGCTCCTCAAGGAGTTATCGACGAAGGGGCCAGCATATCGGCGAGCCAGTCACGAATCGTGCACTGCGCGATGAGACACGTCCGAGTAGGTAGCCTGAAAATCACTACCGAGCGCACCCGCGAAAGGCGCTCATCGCGAAAGAGGGAGATGCTCGGAATGCGACAACCCAATGCACCATCGACATCGAGCAATCCTCCCGCCGACGGCGAGGTCCTCGAGGCCGAACTGGCCTGCGCCGCTCGAGCGGGTGCGTAGCTTTGGCGACCGTCGACATTCAGATTCTGCCTCAGCCGTCGCCCGTGGCCGAACACCTGGAACGCACTACGCCGCAGTAAGCGCCACGCCGACTATTGCGCGTACGGCGACATCATCCACCGCGTCGTCGGTCGCGTAGGGTTCCCACCGGTCAAGCTGAGACAGCACCCATTCCCAATGCGCGACGCGCAGGGTGATTGTCAGCGAATGCTCGCGCGGCGGCCACCCATATGAGTCACGCGCACCCTCGTAGGCCGCAGACGCCCGCCATCCGGCGTCGCGCACGCATGAACCAGCGACCAGCGTCTCGACGACGCCGTCGACCATGTCGACAGCCATCGAGTTGTCGACGCACCCGTCAATGCGAAACCACAACCTCACCGGAATCCCAATCGAAAGGTAGCGCACGCGGCAATTGTCGCAGAGCCCAGACAGGGCATCCGGATTCTCGGAAACGGCACCGAGTGACTCCACAACAGTCAGGGCAGATGGCATCCATTGACTGCAATGGCTGGCCCGTCGCTGGCCGCCATCCCCACCTTCGCCGCAGCCGGCCTACCCGGGCGGGTCGGCCCGCTCTTGACGGGCCCACTCGCCCCTCACCCGAGCCTCCCCCGCGCAGCCAGCACCTCCTCCGCGAAGCGGGCGGCCCCGTAGCAGCGCACCTTCAGGGTGACGTCGGGAGTCGTGATCGCGACGATCCTGGTGATGAATCCCGGGAGCACCTCGACGCCGGTGATCTCCGCGAGCGGAATGGTGACGTCGAGCGTTCCCGACTGCGCGATGCGGTTGAGGCCGTTGGCGGCGAAGCTGACGGCCTCGGTGGTGAGCGTGACCCGACCGCCGACCCACAGGCCGCCCCAGGCAGAACGGAACCACCCGAGCACCGGGGTGCGGACGTTGACCTTCACGTCCTCGATCAACGCGTTCGCGACCTTGCTGACCAGCAGCTCTGCGGGCATACGTCCATTGTCGCGCGCCACCCCCAGCCGAACGGCGCCGCGAGCGGGCTCGCGACGCCGTTCAGTCAGGTACGACGACCTCAGGCCGCGGTGAGCGCCCCGATCTCGAGCACGCTCGAGCCGTCGGCGCAGACCTCGAACGGCGCCGGCGCGACGACGCCCGGTCCGGCGCCGTCGGAGGTGATGTACGCCCGCACATGGTCGGCGGTGATCGCCTCGCAGCTCAGCGACTTCGGGGTGAGCGCGGTGCCGAACACGGTGGCGACGTCGCCATTCGCGAGCACGAACGGCTCGCCGTCCGTGCCGACCGCCGACGACCATCCGATACGAGATCCGTCGGCCGCCTCGACGACCAGCCCGGGCCATCCCCACATCGCGCACGACGTGTCGCTGACGTTCGTGAAGACGAGCTCGAAGGCCTCTGCACCGTCGGCCGAGCGGTCGGGCCGCGCGACGAACTCGAGCGAAAGCTGCTCGTCCTGGCACTTGGCGGGCAGTTCGGGCTCGGGCTCAGGCTCGGGCGAAGGCTCGGCGGGCTGCGTCACGTCGCCGGGCGCCCCGTGGAGCGGGGCCAGCGGCCCGAGCCACAGCGACCAGGTGCCGTCGATGCAGACCGGGATCTGCACGTCGTCGACGATGCCGCTACCGGCGCCGTCCGACGAGATGTAGGCGCGCAGGTGGTCGGTGGTCGCCTCGGCGCATCCGACCGCAGCGGGAACATCGGCCGTCCCCTCGGCGACCGCACGGCCGCCGTTCGGCGGCAGCACGGCCAATGAGCTGGTCGCACCCGACGTGAGCGCCCAGGTCAGCATCGCACCGTCGGCGTCCTCCGCGACGAGGCCGGGCCACCCGTCGAACGAGCACGGCTGCGACGCGGTGTTCGTGAAGACGAGGTCGAAGGCGTTCGTCGCGTCCGTCGAGCGGTCGGGGCGCTCGACGTAGTCCATGGTGAGCTGCGCGTCTTCGCAGTGGACGGGGCCGACCGGCTTGGCACGGTCCTTCCGGTGCGTGTCGCCGGCAGCTTGCGCCGGTGCGGCCTTCGCAGCCGCCAGTGCGGCGGTGGTCGCGCGAGCCTCCAGCGTCACGACGTCGGTCGCGAGCACCGGCGCGGATGCCGCGGCTGCGGCCGTCGGCGCGCCGCCTGCGTCGAGCGCACCCGCCACGAGCGCCGACCCCCCGGTGAGCGTCACGGTCAGCGCCACCCCGACGAGCGCTTGGAACATCACCCTCTTGGTGTTCATGTCGTTCCCTTCTGCGCCGCCCGATCAGGCGGCTCGAAGGGGACGCTAGCATATGGGCAGATATCTTCCTATAGCGATACCGATATCTTCCTATACAGCTTGGAGATATCTTCCTATACTGGCCCCATGCCACGAAGACGAGAAGGCCGACTGGTCGACCTCGAGGTCGACATCCTCGGCGCGGGTATCGAGCTTCAAGCCGAGGACGGCGACTTCTACGGCTTCGCCCTCGCCAAGCGCATCGCCGACCGATCCGGCGCCTCGTCGCTCACGGCCCACGGCACGCTCTACAAGGCGCTCGGCCGCCTGGCCGAACGCGGCATGGTCGAATCCGAGTGGGAGGATCCCGAGATCGCCGCGACCGAAGGGCGCCCACGCCGGCGGCTCTACCGGGTGACCGGTGTCGGCGCCGCCGCGTGCCGTGCGGAGACCGAATTGCGCACGGCGCCCGCCGCCGTCCCGAAGCCCCGGTCGGCCTTCGCATGACCGCCGTCACGCTCGAATCCGACGAAGTGCTCGAGCTCGAGGCATCCGCCCGCCGACGTCACACCGCAGCCGGGCGCGTCGACGCCGCCGTGCTCGCGTGGGGGCGCTGGTACACCGCCGACCTGCCCGGCGAGATCGCCGCCGAACGCCGGGCCGAACTCGCCTCCGACCTCTTCGAGGAGCGCGCGCACTCGGGTGCGGGCGCGACCGGGTCGATCGTCTGGCGGGCGATCCGCGGCGTGCCCGCAGACCTCGCCTGGCGCGGGGCCCGGCTGCGCCGCGCCGCGATCGGCGCGCCGCGGGGAACGCTGCCGATCGCGATGCCCGCGCTCGCGCACCTCGCGGCGATCTCGCTCGTCGCCTGGGGCGCGTTCGTCATCTGGCGGGTCGTGAACAGCATGCTGCTCGGCACGTGGCACGGTGCGGCCGACGTGGCCGAGCTCACCGCCGTGGGGCTCGCACTCGCGGTCGCCGGTTCGTGGCTGCTCATCGTCGCGCGGCGCCGAGGGATGGCCGGGCTCGTGCTCGCGGTCGCGGCCTACCTGCTCATCCGCTTCGGCACGTATGCGCTGGTCGATACGAGCGTGACCTTCACGGAGTTCTACGCATCGTCGACGGCGCAGATGGTGCTGCTGAACCGTCTGGCGACGGGCGCGGCGGTGCTCTTCTTCCTCTCGATGGGCGTGTGGTGGGCGGGCCCGGCGTCGTCGACCGAGGCATCCGAGCCGTCGAAGGAGGCGTCGCCATGAACCTCAGACGACTGACCGCGCCGATCGCGATCGGCGGGCTCGTCGTGTGCGCCGTCGCCGCCGGGCTCACGGTCGCGGGCGCGTACGGGGTCACGCCGTTCGAACTGCCGCGCGAGGCGGAAACCGCGACGGCCGTGACCGGCGGCGATACGCCCGTCGCTGCGGGCTCGGCGAACGCGACAATCGACGACGGCATCATCGTCGTCGATCCGTTCGCCTCGGAGCCCCTGTCGGACGAGGAACGCATGGAGTTCATGGGCCGTGAGCAGGTCATCGCCGAGTGCATGGCCGAGCAGAACACCGAGTACCTGCCGTCGGCGCCTTGGCTGAACCAGCACCCGCAGCCCCGCGGCCTCAGCTTCGAGCAGTCGGTCATCTGGCTCAACGCCTTCTACGGCGAATCACGCGAGAGCTGGTCGGTGCCGACAGCCGAGTGGGAGCGACGCGGCTGCGTCGGGGTCGGCGATCACGCGGTCGCGGTCGCCCGGGCGGCCGGCACTCCGCTCTCGGCTCCCCTGCCCGAGCCCGACCCCGACGCGCTGACCTGGGAGGAGGAGGCCGCCGCGTACTCGGCGGTCGTCGAATCGTGCATGGCCGAGCTGGGCTTCGGGCTCAACAGCGACGGCACCGCGGCATGGGATGACGCGATGTGGGGTGACACGGGCGCCGGCGCCGCCTACCGGTGGGAGGAGGCCGGCTGCGCCGGCTACGCGACCCACGTCACCGGCAACGACAACATGCACTGAGCACGCCCGACGGCGGGATCGCGTGCGGCCCGAGGCTGCCACGGCGTGCTTCGGGCGGTGATCCATGGCCCCCGCGGAAGGGATGGCGCGCGCGACCCCGCGGTCGGTACGGTGAACGCGACACTGTCCGAGCGCGGAGGAAGCACGGGTGGAACTCGAGCGATGCACGCCGGGCGGCGAGGCGGTCGGGGCGCGGGCGACACGGTGAACGAGACTCGCACCGAGCCGCGACCCGAGCGCGAGGCGGCGATCCGCGGGCTCGTGCTCGGGCACGTCGAGGAGTCGCGGGAGCGGGACGCGCGCCGCCGCCGACACCGCTGGTTCGCCTGGGGCGGCGTCGGCCTCGTCGTCGCGGGTCTCGGCACGGTGACCACGGTCGTCTGGCTGCAGTCGCAGCTCGTCTCCAACGATCAGATCATCCACTGCTTCCGGACCGAGGCGCTCCCCGACGGCGACCGGCCCGATGCCATGGCCTACATCACCTTCGCGGACGAAGCGGAACGGTCGGAGCACGCCGTCGAGGTGTGCACGATGATGTGGGAGCAGGGGGCGCTCGCGCCGGGCTTCGACCCGACATCGCTCACGAACCCCACGGGCGTCGCGCCCGAGTCGTTCGTGCTGTGCCGCATGGGCGACGGCAGCACGGCCGTCGTGCCGTCCTCCGCGCCGGCGATCTGCTCGCGGCTCGGTCTCGCGCTGCTCGAGACGGGCGACTGACGAGTCGAACAGATGGGCGACTGACGAGTCGATCAGGCGGCCCGATACGCCGGATCGCGGCAACCAGCATCTGCGGCGGTCGCTGTCAATCCCCTGCCGCATCCCGCCCCGGTGCGGTGTGATGAGGTGGTCGTCGTTCGCGACGACGGGCTTCGAACGAGTGGGGGCTCAACTGAAGCGGGCCCGGGCGTTCGAGATCGACGAACCCCGGGCCCTTCTCATCTCTCCAGCTCGGCGAGCCGCTGCTCGAGTCCGCGCAGCTCGGTCTCGGTGTGACCGGCGAACGGCTGGGCGAAGCGCCTGAGCTGCGCGACGGTGATGCCCATGGCATCCTCGGTCGTGCTGCCGAGCAGCTCGGCGATGCGGGCGGCGAGCTGCTCGGAGTCCCCGGAATGCCCGAGCACGAGCTCCGCGAGCTCGGGCAGGTGGTCGCGCGCGGAAACGAGCGCGCGAAGCATCGAGATCCGTGTTCGCAGGTGCGCGGCTTGGTCGTGCGGTGCCGGCGATGCGGGGCGCGCGGCGACCTCCGCACGGCGTCGGGCGATCAGCTCCGGCGAGAGCTCGATCCGCAGCGGATCCTCGGTTCGGATGGAGAGGTCGACGAGCCACGCGTGCACCTCGTACTCGCCGGGCTCGAGCCGATCGAGCCCGTTCAGGTCGAGATGTACGCGGACCCGCGCGTAGTCGCCCGAGCCGAGTGGGCAGGCCCCGTCGCGGCCGGCGACGAAGGCGAAGCCGACGCCCTCGTGACCCGGTCGCACGATCGCGGCGGCGACGTGGAACCCGTCGCCGTCCGGCATCCAAGGTTCGTCGCCCTCGTTCACGATGTCGATCCAGAGACGCTCGAGGTCGGGCGCCGACGACGTGACGTCGGGCCATCGCAGTCGCAGCCCTCGGCCTCGTTCGGCCTGGCTCGGCCGCAGCGGCAGCTCGTCGGGCGAGAAGTCGACGCGGCCCACCGGGCGCTCGGCGGACGGCGGTTCGACCCTGGCGATGCGCCAGGAGCGCCGGGTGTCGTCGGTGGGGGCGCCGATGACGAGGCCGCGGTCGCGGTGGAGCACGCGCCATCCCTCGGCCGGCGGCGGCACCGCCCCTCCGGGCGTCGCATCCGAGGTCGGAGCCGGCACCTCGAAGCGAGCGAGCACCGCGCTCAACGGCTCGCCGGCCTCGGCCAGCGCCTCGCGCTCCACGACGACCGGACCGATCTGCGGCAGATCCCTGCGATCCATGCTCGAACTACTCGAGCGCCGACGTCAGCCGGGCCACCCCGTCGAGAAACTTCGCCTTCGCGGGCTCGCGCAGCCAGTCTTCGAGGGTGAGCTCGCGGCTGATCGCCCGGTAGCCCTCCTCGACCTCGCGCATGTCGCGCACGAACGACGCACCGCGCACGAGCATCGAGATCTCGAAGTTGAGCAGGAACGAGCGGATGTCCATGTTGCTCGAGCCGATGAACGCGATGTCGTCGTCGATCGTCATGTGCTTCGAGTGCAGGATGTACGGGCCCGGGTACATGAAGATGCGCACGCCGGCGCGCAGCAGCGGCTCGTAGTACGAGCGCTGCGCATGCCACACCATGCCCTGGTCGCCGATCTCGGAGACGAACAGCTGCACGTCGAGGCCGCGGAACTTCGCCGAGGTGATGGCGTACATCATCGCCTCGTCGGGCACGAAGTAGGGGCTCGTGATGATGACCTTCTCCTGCGCCGCGTTGACGAGCCCGAGGAACATGCGGAGGTTGTTCTCCTCGTCGAACGACGGGCCGCTCGGCACCACCTGGCAGACCAGCGCCTCGGGCGACTCGTCGAACTCGAGCTCGGCGACCTTCACGTGGGCGGTGTCCATGAGGTTCTCGCCGGTCTCGGCGTACCAGTCGGAGAGGAAGACCGTGTTGATCGCCGCGACCGTGGGGCCGGTGACCCGCGTCACGAGCTCCTGCCACTTGAGGCCGCGCTTCTGGTTCTTCGGCGAGTCGTAGTCGCGCGAGATGAGGTTCTGCGAGCCGGTGTAGCCGACGTGCCCGTCGACGACGACGAGCTTGCGGTGGTTGCGCAGATCGGGGCGCTGGAACTGCCCCTTGAACGGCTTCACGGGCAGGAGGTACTTCCACTCGACGCCGATGCGGTCGAGCTCGGCGATGGTCTGCTTGTGGATCGGGACCTTCGCCGAGGCGATGTAGTCCATCATCAGGCGCACCTTCACGCCGCGCTGCACCGCGCGCCCCATCGCGGCGAAGAACTCGCGCGTGGTGTCGTCCCACGCGACGATGAAGAACTCGATGTTCACCCACGACCGCGCCGTGTCGATCTCGGCGGCCATGCGGTCGATCGAGGCCTGGTAGTCGCCGATCAGCTCGGCCCGGTTGCCGCCCGAGGCGGGCAAGGCGCCGAGCGTGCGGTTCTGCTGCACGATCGACGCGAACCACGCGGGCCAGGTCGCGCGGTCGACGGTGTAGTCGTGGGCGTCGACGTTCTGCGCGATGATCGCGTCGACCTCCTGCTGCCGCTTCCGCCGCTTCTCGGGCAGCCTCGCGTTGCCGATGATGAGGAAGAGCAGCACGCCGATGAACGGGATGAGGAAGATCGCGAGCAGCCACGCCATCGCCGCCGTCGGCTTGCGATCCTTGGGCACGATGAAGAGCGCGATGATGCGGATCGTCCAGTCGGCGAGGACGAGCACGATCGTCCAGAACACGGCCGGGTCGAGGTTCACGAGCGTGCTCCGTCGCGATCGGGGGTGCTGCGGATCATCGTCGCCTCCTCGGTCCCGTTCGCACGTCGCGGCGCCGCGGGTGAGACCACGATAGCGGTCGAGGGCCGCACCATCCCGCGCAGGCGCGCGCGACGCGCGGTGCCGTCATGGGGCGGCACCGCGCGTCGGGGTCGGGGTCTGCGGATCAGTGCCCGGCCGGCTCCCACTCGAACCCGTCCGGGTCGGCGACGGCCGATCCGCCGCCGATGAGGACCAGGCGGTGCGACCCCGAGCCCTCCTCGGGCACGCCCGCGTCCTTCGCGAGGGGGCCCCGACGGTAGAGGCCGAGCTGGATCGCCCCGCCCTGGCTCTCGAACTCGACGTAGCTGCGGCCGAAGCTCTTGCCGACGCTGAACCCGCGCTCGACGTAGAAGCGCTTGCTCGCGAGGATGTCGTCGGCGCCGAGCAGCAGCACGATCCGGTCGATCTCGCCGGAGTCGGGTGCGGTGTCCTTCTTGGCGGAGGTCGCGATCTTCCAGATGCTGCCGTCGGGCGCCTGCACGACGCCGCCGACGCCCCACATCGACTTCGCGACGGGCTTCACGACGGTCGCGCCGGCGGCGACGGCCGCCTCGACGATCCGGCGCACGGCGGCGGGCTGGGAGACGACGAGGGAGGCCACGTGACCCCGGAACCCGGTGGACGGCGAGGTGGCGGCGCGCACGCGGATGCGCGGCCCGAGGCCGAAGGCGTCGGCGTAGAAGCGCTCGGTCGCGGCCGGGTCGTCGGCCTCGATGACGATGGAGTCGATGGCGGTGGAAGCGGTGATCGTGTTCATGTCGATCACGCTATTTCGGGGCGGTCAGCGGTCGCTTCTCAGATCCTGACCGATCGTCGAGATCAACTTGATGCCCCTCACGAAGGCCTGCACGGTAATGCACCGGGCGCGTTCGCGGCGGCGCACTCCAGCCGCGCGGCGGTGCGGATGGGGACACGTACGCCTCGGTCTGCCCGGCTACCCGGCCTTCGGCGAGGGGTCGACACGAGCGGCGACGACGTCGACGTCGCGCTCGGAGTCGGGCAGCCCCGCGTCCCGCAGCCGGTCCCGGATCATCGACCGCACGTCGTCGACGGCCGACATCGCGAGGTCGCCGCGCACCTGCTCGACGATCCCGTCGAGCTTCTGGGCGTCGCTCGCGTCGTCGTGGCCGTCCTCGATCGGTTCGCGCTGTTCATCCATGGCCCGATGGTGGCACGCTCCGCGACCGCCGGGGAGCCCCTTGACGAGCCATCGTCGACGTGCGCTGTCGGGACGCCGACTCGACGGCTCCGAAGAGGCTCGGCACGAGCTGGAGACCGAGCCCGGCGGCGACGAGGCGAAGCCTGCGATCGCTCCGGAGCCGAGCCACCCAGTCGAACCGTCCGAGGTCGGCGATCTCCGCGAACCCGCCGCTCGGGCGATCGGCCCCGAACCCCACCCGGAGTCCGGCGTAGTAGCCCGACTCCAGCGGCTCCGTCACGAGGTCGACGTGCGGCAGCACGCGGAGCAGTCGCGCCGCCACCCGCTCGCCGAGCACCGCTTCGCCGGGCGCCGTGCGCACGATCGCCCGTCGGGTACCGACCTCCAGGCCGAGCTCCGCGGAGCAGGCGTCGAGCAACCGGTCGAAGACGCCGAGCTGTCGCGCGACCGCCTCGACCTCGAAGCCGTCATCGCGGCGACCGCGCCCCGCCTCGGCGAGCGCGAACAGCCGGAAATGCCGCGAGCGGGCCGAACCCCCACCCTCGGGGATCGGCTGGGCACGCACCGTCTGGTGCACGGTCGCGAGCCGCACGTCGCCCGCTCGCCCGCCCCGGGCCGGGTCGAGGCGCCGCGCGCACTCGAGCGCGAGCATGTTCGTCGGGTCGGAGACCACCTCGGTGCTCCGGGTCGTGGACACGATCCGGTCCTGCGACCCGGGTGCGATGACCGAGCTCGCCCCGAGCGGCGCCAGCGGCGACAGCAGGATCCCCTCGAAGCCCTCGGCCGCATCGATCGCCAACCGGTCGAGCCTGTTCACCAGCCCCAGCGCGAGGGGTGCCGGTGCGACGAAGTCGTCGACGAGGAACTGGCGGAGGAGATCGGCCGGGCGCCGTCGCCCCGCCTGCTCGCGCGCGAGCGCGAGCTGCGCGGCGCGCGTCTCGCTCGGCGACGATCGCGCCGTCCCGTCCGGTCGGCGTCCCATCCCCCGATCCTGCAAGCCCGCGCCGTGCCCCGACAAGTGGGGAGGCCCGATTCCTTGACGGGGTGATTCGGCGCTCGCTACCGTCCGAGCATGATCACGGCCGAGTTGCTGCGCGAGGTCCCGGCGTTCGCGCCGCTGCCCGATCCGACGCTCGAGTACCTCGCCGGCGCCGTCGAGGACATCCGGCTCTCCCCCGGCGAGTACTTCGCCCACGAGGGCGAGGAGCGGGCGCTCTTCGTGGTGATCGAGGGCCGGGCCGAGATCACGAAGATCGTGAACGGCGAGGAGCGGGTGATCGGCACCCGCACGCCCGGGCGGTTCTTCGGCGAGGTCCCGATGACCCTCAGCACGCCGTTCCCCGCGAGCGGGCGCGCCGCCGAGGCATCCAGGATCGTGAAGCTGGACGTCACGGTCTACTACACGCTCGCGGCGATGGCCCCGAACGTGCCCGCGCTCGTCGCGGACCTCGCCCGCCGCTACCTCGACTCGCTGCAGGAGATCGCCGCCGAGCAGCGCGCGAGCGAGGTGCGGGTGATCGGGCCGCGGCAGGATCCGGGGGTGCACGCCGTCGCGACGTTCCTCACGCGCAACCAGGTGGCGTTCGAGCGCAGCGTGGTCGAGCCGGGCGAGGCGGGCGGGCGGTACCCGGTGGTCGAGCTCGTGGGCCGCGATCGGCTCGTGGCCCCCTCGATGCGCGAGGTCGCGACGGCCGTCGGCCTCGACGTCGAACCGTCCGCGAGCGAGTACGACGTCGTCATCCTCGGCGGTGGGCCGGCGGGGCTCACCGCGGCGGTGAACGGCGCCGCCGAGGGCCTGCGCACCGTCGTGATCGAGGCGCTCGCACCGGGCGGGCAGGCGGGCACCTCGACGCGCATCGAGAACTACACGGGCTTCCCGTTCGGCATCTCGGGCGACGACCTCGCGAGCCGGGCGCTCAAGCAGGCCGGCCGGCTCGGGGCCGAGATCGTCGTGACCCGCACCGTCGAGGCGATCGACCTCGCACGCCACGAGGTCCGTCTCGACGGAGGCACGACGCTGCGCACCGCGGTCGTGCTCATCGCGACCGGCGTCGACTGGCGCACGCTGCCCGTCGAGGGGGTCGGCCGCTACCTCGGCAACGGCGTCTACTACGGCGCCGCCCGCAGCGACTCGGCGGTCGCCCAGGGCGCCGACGTCTGCATCGTGGGCGCGGGCAACTCGGCCGGGCAGGCGGCGCTCTTCTTCGCGCGCCACGCCCGCTCGGTCACGATGCTCGTGCGCGGCCCCTCGCTCGAGGCGAGCATGTCGCGCTACCTCATCGACCAGCTCGCGCAGCACGAGGCGATCCGGGTCGAGACGCGCAGCGAGATCGTCGGCCTGCACGGCGACGGCGGCCTCGACGGGGTCGAGGTCGCCGACCGCGAGCACGGCACGACCGCCCGGCGCGAGTGCCAGGTGGTGTTCGTCATGATCGGCGCGGATGCCTCGACCGCATGGCTTCCCGACGCGATCGCCCGCGACGAGCACGGCTTCGTGGTCACCGGCGCCGAAGCCGCCGAGACGGGCGCGTGGCCCCTGGAGCGGCGCCCGTTCTCACTCGAGACGAGCGCACCCGGTGTCTTCGCGATCGGCGACGTGCGCTCGGGGTCGGTGAAGCGCGTCGCGGCCGGCGTCGGCGAGGGCGGCATGGCGATCGCCTACGTGCACCGCTACCTGGCGCTGCAGCCCGAGACCGCCTGACGGCACCGCGACGCGGCGAGCGCCGCGACCGCAGCGGAGCGCGACGCGGCGCGTCCCGTCATCGGGCCGTCCATTCGAGCAGGCGCTCGACGGGCCAGGTCGTGACGATGCGCTCCGCGGGCACCCCGTTCGCCTCGGCGCGGGCGGCGCCGAGCTCGAGGAACGAGAGGTGGCCGGGCGCGTGCGCGTCGCTGTCGATCGAGAAGAGGCATCCGGCGTCGAGCGCGAGGGCGATGAGCTCGTCGGGCGGATCCTGTCGTTCGGGGCGCGAGTTGATCTCGACGGCGACGTCGTACTCGGCGCAGGCGGCGAACACCGCTTCGGCGTCGAAGGTCGACTGCGGCCGGGTGCCGCGCGAGCCCTCGACGAGCCGCCCGGTGCAGTGGCCCAGCACGTTCAGCTGCGGATCGGCGATGGCCCGGAGCATCCGCCCGGTCATCTCGGGGCGCTCCATGCGCAGCTTCGAGTGCACGCTGCCCACGACCACGTCGAGCCGGCCGAGCATCTCGGGGGTCTGGTCGAGCGTGCCGTCGACGAGGATGTCGACCTCGATGCCCGCGAGCAGCCGCAGGCCGGGCAGGCCCGCCTGCACGACCTCGATGAGCTCCTGCTGCTCGGCGAGCCGTTCGGCGCTGAGTCCGTTGGCGACCCGCAGGCTCGGCGAGTGATCGGTGATCGCGAGGTACTCGAGGCCCTGGGCCTCGGCGGCCTTCGCCATCACGGCGAGGCTCGTCGTTCCGTCGGACCACTCGGTGTGCGAGTGCAGGTCGCCGCGGAGCTCTGCGCGGAGGCCGGTCGGAGCGGTTCCGGCAGGCGATAGGCCCGCCTTGGCGCGAAGGTCGGCGAGGCGCTCGGGCACCTCGCCGGACAGTGCCTGCGAGATCACGGCGAAGGTCGAGTCGCCGACGCCCGCCGTCCGCCGCAGTCGGCCGTCGGCCGCACGCGCGGCGAGCTCCTCGGGGGCGAGCGCGCGGATCGCGTCGGCCGCCCTGCGGAACGCCTTCGACTTGTACGCCGACGCGCGGTCGCGTTCGAGCAGGAAGGCGATCTCCTCCAGGGCTGCCACCGGGTCCATACCTCGATTGTGACGCCCGCGGCGCCGATCGTGCTTGACGCGTACCGAATTCCTCGGTATATCTATACCCCCTAGGGGTATTCATATCGAGAGAAGGAGCAGCACACCATGTCCACCTCCACCGCCGCCGCACCACGCCGGTGGCTCGGCCTCGCGCTCATCGCGGCCGCGCAGTTCGTCGTCATCATGGACACGTCGATCATCGGCGTCGCCCTGCCCGACATCCAGGCCGAGCTCGGCTTCACCCCCGAGTCGCTCTCCTGGGTGTTCAACGCCTACGTCGTCGCCTTCGGCGGCCTGCTGCTGCTCGGCGGCCGGCTCTCCGACGTGTTCGGCGCCCGCCGGGTGTTCATCGCCGGCTGGGTGACGCTGGCACTCGGCTCGGTGCTCGCGGGCGCCGCCTCGAACGTCGGCCTCGAGATCGCCGGTCGCGCCGTCCAGGGTGCCGGCGCCGCGCTCATCGCACCCGCCGCGCTCACCCTGCTGATGGTGCTGTTCGGCGGCACCCCCGAACTCCCGCGGGCCTTCGCCGTCTACGGCGCGGCCGCCCCGATCGGCGGCACGGCAGGCGTGTTCCTCGGCGGCGTGCTCACCGAGTACGCGAGCTGGCCGTGGGTGTTCTACGTGACCGTGCCGATCGCGGCGCTCGTCCTCCTCCTCACCCCGCTCGCCCTGCCGGCCGTTCGCGGCGGACGGGGATCGGTCGACGTGCTCGGCGCGATCACCGCGACCGCGGGGCTCGCGGCCGTCGTCTACGGCGTGGTCCGCGCACCCGAGGTCGGCTGGGCTTCGGTCGAGACGATCACGGCCCTCGTCGCCGGAGCGGCCCTGCTCATCGCGTTCTTCGTGATCCAGGCGAACAGCCGCCGGCCGCTGCTGCGACTCGGGATCTTCCGCGCCCCGCAGCTCGGTGCCGCCAACCTCGCCCAGCTGCTGCTCGGCGCCGCGTGGGTGCCGATGTGGTTCTTCCTGAACCTCTACCTGCAGCAGGTGCTCGGCGCCGGCGCCTTCGCCTCGGGGGCCGCGCTCCTGCCGATGACCGCGCTCATCGTGATCGGCATGGTCGCACTGGCTCCCCGGCTCCAGGCGCGCTTCGGCGCGAAGCCGCTCATCGTGGCGGGCTTCGCCCTGCTCGCGGCGGGACTCGGCTGGCTCGCCCTCGTGCGCCCCGACGGCAGCTACGTCGCCGACGTGCTGCCGGCGTCCCTCGTCGCCGCGCTCGGCATGGCGCTCGCCTTCGTGCCCTCCCTCGGCACCGCGATCGGCGCGGCGCGGCCCGAGGAGACGGGCGTCGCCTCGGGACTCGTGAACACGAGCTACCAGATCGGCTCGGCGGTGGGGCTCGCGGTGCTCACCGCGATCGGCGCGGCCGTCACGGCGGGCGGCACGGATGCCACGGCGCTGACGAGCGGGTTCTCGGCCGCGTTCCTCGGGGCCGGCGCCGTCGCCCTCCTCGGGCTCATCGCGGCCGCCGCCCTGCTGCGGAGTGCGCGCCCGGTGGCGACGACGGGCGATGCTCCGACCGAGACGGCTACGGAGCCGGTGGAGGCCTGAGCTCGGCGCTCGTCGATGCGAGACGCATACGGCACGACGCCCGCACCGGGTCACCCGGTCGCGGGCGTCGCCTGCTGATCAGATCGAGCCGCCGCCGTCGCGGACCGAGTCGGCGACGTACGCTCCCGCGATGGCCTCGCTGTGCGCCCGGTCGCCGTGGAACGAGGTGTGCGGGTCGCCCGGCAGCGAGCGGGTGCGGCGCCCGCGGATCGCGAGCCAGATCGCGGCGGCGACGATCGCGACCGCCACGCCGATCATGATGATGATGCCGAGATCCACGAACCCGCCCCCTTCTCAACGCCCTGCGCCACGGTACCGCCTCGCAGGGCGGTCAGTACAGGCTCGCCTGCTCGTAGGCCGTCTCGAACGCCATGATCATGAAGGTCGCGAACCACGCGATGGCCGCGACCATGATCACGACCGTGACGGCGATCGCGACCCACATCGGTGCCATGCCCCGCCCTGAACGACGCTTCACGACGACGCTGCGGCCGATCACGTAGACGAGCGAGGTGAACAGCGCGAAGAACGCCCACGCCCAGTGGAACGGACGCTCGAACCCGCGCTCGACCAGTTCGCGCCGGTCGAAGTACGCGAACAGCACGATGAGGGCGGCGATCGCCCAGCCCGACAGCGAGCTCACGACGTACCAGGGGTCGGAGTACACGGCGAGCTGCGCCGCCGGGGACGACGAGTACTGCGCGTCCACGCTCAGTTCGAGGATCCGCTGCCAGTCGATGAGGAGGAAGGGCACGAAGCCGAGCGCCGGCAGCGCGACGATGAGCCAGATCCAGACGGTCGAGGTCGGCGTCGCAGCGTCGACCGTCGACACCGTCGCCTGACCGTACGGCAGGGGCTGCTGCGCCGGCCGCGGCGCGTGTTCGCCGAACGCCGGCTGCTGCTGCACGGGCTGGGGTGCGGCCGGCGGGGCCGCCAGCGGCGTCGCGTACTCCGTCCACTGCGTGCCGTCCCACCAGCGCTGGCCTTCGGCGCCGCTCGGTTCGGGGTACCAGCCGGCCGGGGCCGTACGGGGGTCGCTCATCGTCGCTCCTGTCGGGTCCAGCCCATCGTAGGGTGCGGCGCCGCCGGGAGGAACCGGGCGTCGGGATGCCGCTACAGCTCCACGACCGTCATGCCCGAGCCGGCCGAGCCGGTGCCCATCGCGATGAGCGCGTCGGGCACCTCGTCGAGCGAGATGCGGCGGCCGACGAGCTCGATCGGGCGGAAGTCGCCCGAGGCGACGGCCCCGAGCATCGACGGGTACTCGTGCGCCGACATGCCGTGGCTGCCGAGGATCTCGAGCTCGCCCGCGATGACCGCGTCCATCGGCATCGCCGAGAGCGCCGAGTCGCCGACCATGAGGCCGATCTGCACGTGCCGGCCCCGCTTCTTCAGGCTCCGCACCGAGGCGAACGAGGTCTGGCTCGAGCCGAACGCGTCGACCGAGACATCCACGCCGCCGCCGGAGGCCGCGATGATGCGCTCCGCGGCGCCGTCGCCGCCCTGCACCGGCACCGCGCCGAGCTTCGCCGCCGCGGCGAGCGCGGCGTCCGAGACGTCCACGCCGTAGACCTCGACACCCGCGGCGACCGCGATCATGATCGCCGACAGGCCGACGCCGCCGCATCCGTGCACCGCGATGCGCTCGCCGGGCGCGAGCCGACTGCGGGAGACGATCGCGCGGTAGGCGGTCGCGAAGCGGCAGCCGAGCGACGCGGCCTCGACGAAGCCGAGCGAGTCGGGCAGCCGGATGAGGTTGAGCTCGGCCTCGTCGATCGCGACGAGCTCGGCGAACGAGCCCCAGTGCGTGAAGCCCGGCTGCGACTGGCGGTCGCAGACCTGCTCGTTGCCCGACAGGCACTCGGCGCATCGCCCGCAGGCGCAGATGAAGGGGGCGGTGACGCGGTCGCCGACCTTCCAGCCGCTCTCGGCCGACACCTCGGAGCCGAGGGCCGCGATCTCGCCGGCGAACTCGTGGCCGGGTACGTGCGGCAGCGCCACGCCCTCGTCGTGTCCCATCCAGGCGTGCCAGTCGCTGCGGCAGACGCCGGTGGCGCGCACGCGGATGACGGCGCCGCGCGGCGGGCAGACGGGCTCGAGGACTTCGGCGAGTTCGGGCCGGGCACCGAATTCGGTGAAGAGCACGGCGCGCACAGGGGTCCTCTCGGTTCAGGCGGGCCCGTCGGGTCGGGCCGGGATGCCGCGTTGCCGGGCGGCCCCCTCACCACCGCGTGCGCGACATCCGTGAGCCTACCGCCACCGCGTCGCAGGCGCCGCACGCGTCGCAGGCGCCGCAGGCCGGACCGCCCTGCCGAGAGTTCGCGCTACGGCCGCGGGCAGGTGAAGTACGTGGGCGTCGAGGCGTCGCCGCGCTTGATGTCGTGGTCGGCCATCGGCGCTGAGCAGATCGGGCACATCGGGTTGGCCGGCGGCACGTACGGCGCCTCGGTCACGCCGATGCCGATGCCGACCTCGGCGGGCCCGGTGATCGGGTAGATCGCGGCACTCAGACGGTTCCAGAAACCGGGGCGGCCCTTGTAGGGGTTCATCGTGCTGCTCATGGCGTTAAGTGTACTGATGATTAGTACACTAATCAATATTCGTCCGCGAAACCTCGTGGACCCGAGGATATTGTGTAACAATTCCGCATGCGCTTCGTCATGGCCGTCCTCCTCGCCTCCGTGTGCTTCGGCACCACCGGCACGGCGCAGGCGCTCGGCCCCGAGGCCGACCCGGCCTCGCTCGGCGCGGCGCGGCTCGTCATCGGCGGCGGAGCGCTCGGCGCGCTCGCGCTCGCCCTTCGACTCGGTCGGCGACGCGGCGCGGACGGGACACCCGCCGCGTCGCCGACCGGCACACGCGCATCCGCGGGGCGCCCGCTCGTCGCGCTGCTGCTCGTCGGGGCCGGGGCGTCCGGAGTGCTCGCCTACCAGCCCGCGTTCTTCGCCGGGACCGAGGCGAACGGCGTCGCCATCGGCACGGTGGTCGCCCTCGGCTCGGCGCCCGTCATCACCGGCGCGCTCGACTGGCTGCTCCGGCGCCGCTACCCGGGCCACCGTTGGGCGGTCGCCACCGCGATCGCCACCGTCGGCGTCGCGGTCATCGCCGTCGCGAGCGCACCCGACGGAGGCGCCTCCGGAGCGGCCGACCCGCTCGGGCTCGTCGCCTCGCTCGGCGCCGGCGCCTCGTACGCGGTGTACACCCTCGCCGCGAAGGCGCTCATCGACCGCGGCTGGAGCGCCACCGGCAGCATGGGCGCGCTGTTCGGCACGGGCGCGGCCTTCGCGCTCCCCCTGCTCGTCGCCACGGATGCCTCGTGGCTCGCGCAGCCCGCGGGGCTCGCGATGGCGCTGTGGCTCGGCCTCGTGACGGTGACCCTGGCCTACGTGCTCTTCGGCTACGGGCTCACCGGACTCGCGCCGGCCACCGTCTCCACGCTGACCCTCGCCGAACCCCTGACCGCCGGGCTGCTGGGCGTGCTGGTGCTCGGCGAGCTGCTCCCCGCCGGGGCCGTCCTCGGCCTCGCCGTCCTCGCGGCGGGGATCCTCGTGCTCGCGACGGGCGGCCTCGGATCGGGCCGCGGGCACCGCACCGCCGAGCACGCACGGGCGGGATCCGCCCGTCCGGCTCCAGGCCGCGACGGCGCTCTGCACGCCCCCTGAGGCCCGCGGGCGGAGCCTCGAATCGGCGCTCCACATGTCGGTGGCCGGCGCTAGCGTCGGAGCATGGACGTCATCCTCATCCCCGGTTTCTGGCTCGACGCGTCGTCCTGGCAGCGCGTCGCCCCGCTCCTCGAGGAGGCCGGCCACACGGTGCACGCGCTCACGCTCCCCGGCCTCGAATCACGTGATGCCGACCGTGCCGGCATCGGGCTGCGAACCCACATCGACGCGGTCGTCGCCGCGGTCGACGCACTGCCCGGCCGGGTCGTGCTCGTCGGCCATTCGGGCGGCGGAGCCATCGCGCACGGCGCGGCCGACGCCCGGCCCGACCGCATCGCCCGCGTCGTCTACGTCGACGCCGGCCCGCTCGGCCAGGGCGCCTGCATCAACGACGAGCTCCCGATCGTGGGCGACGAGATCCCGCTGCCCCCGTGGGAGGCGTTCGAAGACGAAGACCTGGTCGACCTCGACGACACCCTCCGCGCCGAGCTCCGGGCGCGGGCGATCCCCGAACCGGCCGCGGTCGCCACCGACGGCATCGAGCTCGGTGACGAACGTCGCTACGAGGTGCCGATCACGGTCATCGCCTGCGAGTTCCCGAGCGCGATGCTCACCGAGTGGATCGCCGCCGACGCGCCGTTCACGCGCGAGCTCGCCAAGGTGCGGCGCGTCGACTACGTCGACCTGCCGACGGGCCACTGGCCGCAGTTCACCAAGCCGGTGCAGCTCGGCCAGGCGATCGTCGCGGCGCTCACGCCGTCGGCCGCGGGGTAACAACCGGGCAGGCCACCACGACGGCGGCCCGATCGGGCCGCCGTGCCGTCAGCAGGCCTGGGAGCGGTCGACGACGGTCTCGTCCTCGTCGGCTCCGAGGGCATCGGTGGCCGGCGCGGCCAGTCCGCTCGACGCCCGCCCGGTCGTGCGCTGCGGCTCGCCGTACCAGTGGTCCGCACCCCGCGAGCACGTGCACGCGAGCGCGACGGTCTCCTCGAGCGTCACCGCGCGGAAGAACTCGCGGTGCGGAATCGGAGCTGCACGTCGTCGTCCCATGGCCTCGGATCTCCCGTCGGACGCGCACCATGGCGTCCCTCACCCGAAGAGACGGGGCAACGCCACGATCATGACGCCGGTCGGCCGAATCCGTTCGGCATCCCGGTCGACGGCGATCGTCAGAGCTGCGAGCCCGACACCGAGAAGGTGTCGCACGCGCCGGCGCCCTGCTCGAAGCCGGTCTCGAACCACCGCACCCGCTGCTCGCTCGTGCCGTGCGTGAAGGTGTGGGGGTTCACCTGCCCCTGCGCGGCCTGCTGGATGCGGTCGTCGCCGACGGCGGCGGCGGCGCTCAGCGCGTCGCGGTACTGGGACTGGCTGATCGGCTGGAGGAAGGGCACGCCGCTGTCGTCGGGCACTTCCGAGGCATCCGCCGCCCACGCCCCGGCGAAGCAGTCGGCCTGCAGTTCGACGCGCACGGCGTTCGAGCTCGGCCCCGTCTGGCCGTCCTGCGCGCGCTCGAGGATCCCGAGCACGTTCTGCACGTGATGGCCCCACTCGTGGGCGACCACGTACATCTCGGCCAGCGGTCCGCCGTTCGAGCCGAAGCGCTGGCGCAGCTCGTCGTAGAACGTCACGTCGATGTAGATCGTCTCGTCGGGCGGGCAGTAGAAGGGCCCCGTCGCCGACGACGCGTTGCCGCAGCCCGTGGTCGTGGCCTGGTCGAAGAGGATGAATCCCTGCGGGCCGACGTAGGCGAAGTCGAGCTCCGCCGCCTCCCGCTCCCAGTACTCTTCGAGCGATGCCGAGGCGCCCTTCATGCGGCATTCGACGTTCTCGTTCGCGTCGGCACCCGTCTGGCACTGCTCGAGCGCCGAGTCGCTCGGCGCGGGGGCGCCGCCCCCACCGCCGCCGAGGAGCCCGGTGAGGTCGACGCCGAGGAACTGCGAGAGCACGAACAGCGCGATGACGCCGAGGCCGCCGCCGACGGCGATGCCCGTGTTGCGCCCGCGCTTCGAGGCCTTGCCCCCGCTGATGTCCGCGTCGGGATTGAACGTCATGTCCCGACGCTACTCCGACTCGGCCTCGGCCGGGGCATCCGCGGCCCCGTCGTCCCCGGCACCGGAGCGATCTGCGTCGCCGGAATCGTCGGAATCGTGCGAGTCACCGGAACCGTTCGACTCGTCGGAGCGGTCGGCCTGCGCCGCCGACTCGGCGCGATCGGCGAGCGCCGCCTCCTCCGCGAAGCGGTCGGTGGCGGTGATGAGCGCGTCGAGGATGCCGGGTTCGTCGAAGGCGTGCCCGGCGTCGTCGACGATGGTGAACTCCGCCTCGGGCCAGGCGCGGTGCAGGTCCCAGGCGGTCATGACGGGCGTGCACATGTCGTAGCGGCCCTGCACGATCACCGCGGGGATGTCGCGGAGGCGCGAGGCATCCCTGATGAGCTGCCCCTCCTCCCACCAGCCGCCGTGCCGGAAGTAGTGGTTCTCGATCCGCGCGAACGCGGCGGCGTACTCGGGCGCGGTGAAGCGCGCGATCGTCTCGGCCTGCGGCAGCAGGGTGATCGTCGACGACTCCCAGCGCGACCACGCGATCGCGGCGGGCTCGTAGACGAGCGGGTCGGGGTCGGTGAGGAGGCGGCCGTACGCCTCGATCAGGTGCGCACGATCGGCGAGCGGAACCGGCGCGAGGAACTCCTCCCACAGGTCGGGGAAGATCGCCGAGGCGCCGCCCTCGTAGAACCAGTCGAGCTCCTGCCTGCGCAGGGTGAAGATGCCGCGGAGCACCATCTCGGTGACCCGCTCGGGGTGGGTCTGCGCGTAGGCGAGGGCGAGCGCGCTCCCCCACGAACCGCCGAACACCTGCCAGCGGTCGATGCCGAGGTGCCCGCGCAGACGCTCCATGTCGGCGACGAGATGCCAGGTCGTGTTGGCCGAGAGGTCGGCCTCGGGCTCGGAGGCGTGCGGGATCGAGAGCCCGCAGCCGCGCTGGTCGAACAGGACGATCCGGTATCGCTCGGGGTCGAACAGGCGTCGGTGCGACGGGCTGGTGCCTCCCCCGGGGCCCCCGTGCAGGAACACGACCGGCTTGCCCTCGCGGTTCCCGGACACCTCCCAGTAGATGTGCTGGCCGTCCCCCACGTCGAGCATGCCGGTCTCCAGCGGCTCGATCTCCGGATACATCTCTCGCATGCGGCAACGCTATCCAGCGCCGGATGCCGCGCCCCGGCGCCGCGCCGCAGCGCACCCCCGGTCGAGGCTAGGCTCGGACCATGGCAGCGAAGAAGCCGGTCACCGTCACGCTCACCGGGGCGGGCGGCCAGATCGGGTACGCACTCCTGTTCCGCATCGCCTCCGGGGCGATGCTCGGCCCTGACACCCCCGTGCGGCTCCACCTGCTCGAGATCCCGCAGGGCGTCCGGGCGGCCGAGGGTGCTGCGCTCGAACTGCAGGACTCCGCGCTCCCGCTCCTGCACGGAGTCGAGGTCTTCGACGACGCCACGGCGGCCTTCGACGGCGCGAACGTCGCCCTGCTCGTGGGTGCGCGCCCGCGCGGCCCTGGCATGGAACGCGGCGACCTGCTCGCCGCGAACGGCGGGATCTTCGGCCCGCAGGGCGCGGCGATCAACGCCGGCGCCGCCGACGACATCAGGGTGGTCGTCGTCGGCAACCCGGCGAACACGAACGCCCTCATCGCCGCCTCCAACGCACCGGACGTGCCGGCCGAGCGCTTCACCGCGCTCACCCGCCTCGACCACAACCGGGCGCTCGGTCAGCTCGCCGCGACCGTCGGCTCGCCCGTGGGCGAGATCCGCGGTGTGACGATCTGGGGCAACCACTCGGCCACCCAGTTCCCCGATCTCGCCCACGCGACGGCCGCCGGCGACGCGGTGCCCGCGCTGCTCGCCGCACGCCTCGGCACCGACGGGTACCGGGCCTGGCTCGAGGAGCAGTTCATCCCGCGCGTGGCCAAGCGCGGCGCCGAGATCATCGAGGTGCGCGGGTCGTCGTCGGTGGCCTCGGCCGCCTCGGCGACGATCGACCACGTGCGCGACTGGGTGCTCGGCACCTCGCAGGGGTGGACGAGCGCGGCCGTCGTCTCCGACGGCTCGTACGGCGTGCCCGAGGGGCTCATCTCCTCGTTCCCGGTCGAGTCGGTCGACGGCGCGTGGCGCATCGTCCAGGGTCTTGAGGTCGACGCGTTCGCGCGCGGCCGGATCGCGGCATCCGTCGCCGAACTCGAGGAGGAGCGCACCGCGGTGCGCGAGCTCGGGCTCATCTGATCCGGCCCTTCCCTCGGACCGCAGGGCGGATCTAGGCTGAGCCCACCCCTCCGCCGAGCTGATCCAGGAATCCCGTGGACGACCCCTTCCTCCCCTCCCCCGTCGCGCCCGACCCGTTCACGATGGCCTCGGGTGCCTTCGGCACCGTGTTCGTGCTCGCGTGCCTCGTCATCGGCGCCGGCTTCGTCGTGACGATCGTGCTCGCGATCCGCAACTACAACAAGGCGCGCTCGGCCGGGCACGACCCGTTCACCCTGCAGACCGATCTCGCGACGCGCGCGCTCGACAGTGAACTGCTCGCACCCAAGCAGACGCTCGAGCAGCGCCTCGTCGAGCTCGACGACCTCGCGGCCCGCGGAGTCATCACGAGCGAAGAGCGTGCCGCGGCACGCGCGGAGCTCCTCTCGGGTCGGTGACGCGCCGCCGACTGGAGCGGCCCGGCTCCTAGACTGGAGCAATGGCCGAAACCCCGTCGCCCGCCGCCCGTCGCAAGCAGCTCATCGTCGGCCTCATCGTGGGCCTGCTCGTCGGTGTGGG
This sequence comes from Agromyces sp. NPDC058104, assembly GCF_042884835.1. Classification (NCBI taxonomy): domain Bacteria; kingdom Bacillati; phylum Actinomycetota; class Actinomycetes; order Micrococcales; family Microbacteriaceae; genus Agromyces; species Agromyces sp. NPDC058104. Next base: position 773,992 of record NZ_JBHVTD010000001.1, read on the forward strand.
CGTGAGCCTGTGGACGGGGTTCTGGCTGTGGCTCGCCGCGGGCGCCGTCGTCGGCGCGGTCGCGGGCCTGCTGATGAAGCCGCCGGCCGAGTAGCCCCCCGGTCCGCCCCCGCTACGCGGTCTCGCGCAGGCGCGCGCCGACGTACGCCTCGATCCCGTCGATGAGACGTGCCAACCCGAACTCGAAGGCGTCGTTCGGCGCGCCCACGACGGCGCCCGCGGCCTGGCCGACGCGGCCCGACACGGGGTAGCGCTCGGGGTCCATGATGCGATCGAGCAGCGGTGCGTTGCGCGCCCACCAGTCGTCGTCGGTCTCGGCCGAGCTGCGCTGCAGGCGCTCGGCGTCGAGGTGCGAGCGCGCCGGACCGGCGACGAAGCCGAGCAGCATCGTGAGCACGCGGTCGAGGTCGACGTCGTCGAGCCCGAAGCCGTCGAGGGTGCGCAGGCACCACTCCCAGTGGTCGGAGATGTGGGGGCCGAGGGGCGGGCGGCTGGTGTCGATCTCGAGCAGCCAGGGGTGGCGCAGGTACTCGTCCCACTGGAGCCGGGCGATCAGCGCGAGGCGGTCGCGCAGTGCGCCGCGGGGGCGCGGCAGCGGCACCTCGCCCGCGACGTGGTCGACCATGAGGTCGATGAGCTCGGCGCGGCCGGGCACGTAGGTGTAGACCGACATGGGCTTCAGCCCGAGCCGGTCGGCCACGCGGCGCATCGACAGCGCCTCGATGCCCTCGTCGTCGGCGAGGCGGATGGCCGCGTCGAGCACCTCGTCGATGCTCGAGCTCTGCTTCGGACCACGGCTGCCGACCGGGCGGCCGAGCCGTTCGCGCCAGAGCAGTCGGAGCGTCAGGTCGGGCTCGTCGAGCCCGCTCGTATCAGCGGCCATGCGGGCCAGCCTACAATCTCCGTACGGGCCACGTCGTTCACCGCGGCAGCGCTCGCCCGGTCCGCCTCGGCGAGCCGTGCGGGGCGGTGCGGACGGCGCCGCCTCAGCCGACGAACTCGGCGACGATCGCCGCGATCTCCTGCCGCACGGCTGCGTCGTCGCGGGTCGAGACGCCGTCGCCGGGCTGCACGCCGTAGTCGCCGAAGTCGGCGTGGGTCACCCCGTCGAGCTCGACGAACTCGGCGTCGGAGGGCAGGAGGTGCGCCGCGGCTTCGATCTTCTCGGGCGTCGAGAGCCCGTCGTTCGCACCCGAGATGCTGAGCACGGCGAGCTCGGAGCCGCTGAGGTCGTCGGCGCAGTACGACCCGAACAGCATGACCCCGGCGACCGGCTCGCCCTGCTCGCCCGCGGCGGCCATCTGGCAGGCGCGCACCCCGCCGAGCGAGTGCCCGCCGATGACCCAGTCCTCGACCTCGGGTGCGAGCCCCGTGAACGTCGACAGGGGGCGCTGATCGAAGAACGCGAGGTTCAGCGTCGGCTTCGTGATCACGACGGTCAGGCCGGATGCCTCGACCACCCCCGAGAGCTTGTAGAGGTAGGCGTACGGGTCGACCTTCGCCCCGGGGATGAACACCAGTCCCTCCCCCGTGGCCCCCTCGACGGGCGAGATCACGATGCCGACCTCGTCGGAGGTGATCTCGACGGCGTCGTCGCGCCAGGCCTCGAGCGCCTCGGGCCGCTCGCCCTGCATCACCGTGTGGGCGTAGACGAGGAACACGACGACGAGCAGCACGATCACCGAGGCGACGGCGAGGAGGATCCGGACGGGACGCGACATGAGTCCCAGTCTGCCGCCCGACGGGCGACCCCGACGACACGGCTCCCGCGAACGACGCGAGGCCGGGGCATCCGCGAAATGGATGCCCCGGCCCCGCCCGGGAGCTCCGCCCGGTGCTACTTCTTCTTCTTCGCCTTCGCCTTCTCGGGCACGGGAAGCGTGCCCGCGCGGCGCTGCTCCTCGAAGTACGCGCGCGCCTCGTCCTGGCGCTCCTGCTCGATGCCGGTCGCGATCTTCGCACGCAGGTGCTCGGGGCCGAAGCCGAAGGCGTCGACGAGGTCCTGCGCGTGCGGGCGCAGGCGCTCGAGGAGCCGGTCGATGTACGCGCTCACCGCCTGGGCGCGCTGCGGCGAGAGGCGGCCGTTCATGAGGTACCACGCGGCGTGCTTCTCGATGAGGCCGAGCCCGAACAGGTCGCGCACCCAGGTCAGGACCTGCTTGGTGCCCGGGTCCTCCACGCGGGCGAGGCCGCGCGTGAAGGCCTCCCACTGCAGCAGCTCGCCGTGGGCGCGGGCCGCCTCGATGAGCTCGTTCTGGTTGCGGTTGAACGCGGCCGCGGCGTCGGCCTTCGGCAGCTTGCGCGCGTCGCGCAGCCGGCCCGCGATCTCGGCGATCATCGTCTCGACTCGATCGGTCAGCAGCTCGCGCTGCGACTTCTCGTCGCGCAGCTCGCTCACCGAGCGGGCGGTCGAACCGAAGTCGGCGATCGTCTGGCCGAGTCGGCGCAGGCCGGTGCCGTGGTACGCGCGATCGGCGGTCTGCGCGACCACGTAGCGGGCCATCGCGCCGGCGTCGGCGTGCTTGAACTGCTTCGAGAAGTCGGTGAGGAGGCGCTTCGCGACGAGCTGGAGCAGCACGTTGTTGTCGCCCTCGAAGGTCACGTAGATGTCGAGGTCCTGGCGGAGCCCGACGAGACGGTTCTCGGCGATGAAGCCGGCACCGCCGCAGGCCTCGCGCGCCTCCTGCAGGGTGTCGAGCGCGTGCCACGTCGAGAGCGGCTTCAGCGCCGCCGCGATCGTCTCCAGGTCCTGGCGGTCGTCGTCGGTGTCGGCCTTGCCGCTGAACACGGCGTCGAACTTGACGAGGAACTCGTCGTGGGCGAAGACCTGCGCGTAGGTCGTCGCGAGTCGGGGCAGCAGGCGGCGCTGGTGCCGCTGGTAGTCGAGCAGCACCTCTTCGTCCGTGTCGCTCGACGCGGTGAACTGCCGGCGCTGGTTGCCGTAGGTGATGGCGATCGTGAGGCCCATGGCGCTCGCGACGGTCGAGGCGCCGTCGAGCGAGACGCGGCCCTGCACGAGGGTGCCGAGCATCGTGAAGAACCGGCGGCCGGGGCTCTCGATCGGCGACGAGTAGGTGCCGTCGGCCGCGACGTCGCCGTAGCGGTTGAGCAGGTTCTCGCGCGGGACGCGCACGTTCGTGAAGTGCAGCCGGCCGTTGTCGATGCCGTTGAGACCGCCCTTCAGGCCGTCGTCCTCACCGCCGACGCCCGGCAGGAACTCGCCCTCGTCGTCGCGGATGGGCACGTAGAAGCAGTGCACGCCGTGGTTGACGCCCTTGGTGACGAGCTGGGCGAAGACCGTCGCGTGCTTGCCGTGCAGGCCGGCGTTGCCGAGGTACTCCTTCCACGCCGCGCGGAACGGCGTGTGGATGACGAACTCCTGCGTCTCCTCGTCGTAGGTCGCGGTCGTCGCGATCGCGGCGACGTCGGAGCCGTGGCCGATCTCGGTCATCGCGAACGCGCCGGGCACCTCGAGCGACATGATGGCGGGCAGCCACTTGTCGTGGTGCGGCTTCGTGCCGAGGTGCAGCACCGCGGCACCGAAGAGCCCCCACTGCACGCCCGACTTGATCTGCAGGCTCGGGTCGGCGATGACGAGCTCTTCGAACGCGGCGATGTTGCCGCCGTGGTCCTCCTGGCCGCCGAGCGACTTCGGGAACGCCCGGTGCACGGCGCCCTGCTCGACGAGGAGCTTCAGCTGCCCGAGCACGCGCTCGCGGTGCTCGGCCATCGACTGGCCCTCGATGCGCTGGAGCTCGGGCATCGCGGCGCGCTCGCGCGCCGCGATGCGGATGTCGGGCCAGGTGCCGAGCAGCTGGCGGCCGAGCGAGGCGACGTCGATGCGGGGCCCGGATGCCGCGGCGCCGGCCGCCTTCGCCGGTGCCTGCGGGGTCGGGGCGGCGGCGCGCGCCGGTGCGGGGCTCTGCTTCGAGGTGCGGGGTGCCGTGTCAACCATCGTCGGTCTCGTCCTTCGTCTGCGGTCCGGGCGCGGTCGGTGCACGCCCTCTTCCACGGTAGGACGGCGCCCCGTGCGCCCGAAACAGTGCGTTCGGTCCCGACAAACGCGAGCGGAGGCCACTCGGATCGTGCTGTGCACCCTCTACAAAGACGGGCGCCGCGAGCATTGGGCCATCCACAAGGCCGCCGAGGGCGCAGCCGCAGCCGCAGCCGCAGCCGCGATGACGGCTAGCTGCCGAAGAAGTCGCGTGCCCGGCCCGTCCACAGCAGCGCGATCACGATCAGCGAGACCGCGGCGCTGAAGTACTCGGCGATCGCACCCGGCGGGTAGGTGATCGCGAGGTAGACCGACGCGCCGATCGAGAGGATCTGGACGATCGTGATGACGAGCCGCGCCCCGCTGCTGCCGCGGAGGAGCCCGACGCCGACGACCATCACGATCGCACCGATGAGGATGGAGAGGATGGCGGAGGTGATGAGCTGGCTCGCCCCTCCGAACATCTCGACGGTCGAGGCGACGCTCGTCTGGAAGAGCAGGAGGCTGCCGCCGATGATGTCGAGCAGCCCCGAGATCCAGGTGAGCACGGCGACGAGCGTGACACCGAAGGGTCGATTCCCAGCCATGCCGCGATGCTACCGAGCCCGGCGCTGTTGGTCGAGCAACGACGCAGGCGCGTATCGAGACCGCCGCAGCCGGTGGCCTCGATACGCGCGCTGCGCGCCTATTCGCCCGACGCGGGGTAGCGGAGGCCGTGCCCGTGGGCGAAGAGCGGGTCGGCGGTGTCGAACGGCACGTCGGGGCGGCTCGCCTCGACGGCGGCCATGCTGCGCGGGAGGTCGAACGGCAGGCGGCCCATCGGCGACGCGGCGCCCGTCAGGACGTCGAGCAGCGCCCGGTCGCTCGCGCCCCAGTTGCCGGTGAGGGCCGCGAGCTCGTCGACGAACGGCGTGAGGATCGCGGGTCGGTCGAGGAACACGTCCACCACGGTCGGGACCGCGGCCGCGATCTCGCGGACGCGCGCGAGGCGCTCCTCGGGGAAGTCGAGCGAGCCCGAGTGGAAGAAGTTCTCGAAGAAAGTCGGGCGCTCCTCGAACGGCGCAGCGAGGCGCAGGATCGCGACGTCGGCCTCGGCCGGGCTCGCCACGACCTCGCCGTACTCGGCGGCGACGTCGGGCGCCACCCCCTCCACGTAGAGCTTCAGCCCGCGAGCGAGCGGCAGCGCGGGCGCGGCAGCGCCCGTGGCATCCGTGCGCTCGCGATTGACCAGCAGGGTGATCGCGGCCCGCTGCGCCGCCTCGCCCGCGGCGACGAACTCGGCGGAGCCGACGATGCGCTTCGCCCGCTCGACGTCGACGAAGCGGTGGTCGAAGAGTCCGAGCACGAACTTCTCGCGCAGCAGACGCCGGGCCGACTCGTCGATGCGCGCCTCGGTGATCTCGCCGTCGCGGACGAGCTCGATGACGAGCTCGGGGCACGCCTCGCCCCCGAACTGGTCGCAGCCGGCGTCGATGACCTTCTTCACCCGCTCGCGCGGGCTCAGGTGCTCGACGCCCCAGGCGCGTGCCGGGAACGGCTCGCCCATGATCTCGTCGTCGTTGATGAGGCCCCAGTCGGTGCAGACGATGCCGTCGAAGCCGTAGCGGCCGCGCAGCAGGCCCGTGATGACCGACTTGTTGAAGCCGAAGCCGACCTCTTCGAGCTCGGTGCCGACGGGCATGCCGTAGTACGGCATGATCTGGCTCGTGCCCGCCTCGAACGCGGCCTCGAACGGCTTCAGGTGCAACTCGAACTCGCCGCCCGGGTAGACCTGCTCGCGGCCGTGGGCGAAGTGCGGGTCCTCGCCGTCCTGCTGGGGGCCGCCGCCCGGGAAGTGCTTCGTCATCGTCGCGACCGAGTCGGGGCCGAGCGTCTCGCCCTGGAATCCCCGGATGTACGCCGCGCCGAGCCGGCTCGCGAGCTCGACGTCCTCGCCGAAGGTCTGCAGGGCCCGCGACCAGCGCGGCTCGGTCGCGAGGTCGATCTGCGGGTGCAGCGCGACCCGGATGCCGACGGCCGTGTACTCCTGCCGGGCGATGTCGGCGAAGCGCTCGACGGTCGCCTCGTCGCCGATCGCGGCGAGGCCCATGGGCTCGGGCCAGACCGAGAAGGCGCCGGCGAAGAGCGCGGCGAGCGGGTTGTCGCTGTACGAGTTGCGCGGGTCGGACGAGATCGTCACGGGGATGCCGAGGCGCGTCGACGCGGCGAGCTCCTGCAGGCGGTTGTGCCACTCGGCGAACGCACCCGGGTCGGCGGGAGCCTGGTGGATGTTGAAGTGGTTCATCTTGAGCCCGTTGACGAACTCGTCGGTCGAGCCGCCGCCGGCGACGCCCGCCTCCTCGGCCAGGGTGCCGTCGGGGTTGATGCCGATGACGGTCTGGAAGAAGAGGCCGGCCTTCTCCTCCAGCGTCATCTGCGCGAGCAGGATCTCGACGCGCTCGTCGACGGGCAGGCTCGCGTCGCGGTAGCGCGCGTCGAGAGGGGCGGTGCCCTCGGCGGATGCCGCGGCATCCGTATGGTGCAGATCGGTCATGGCCGGCACTCCTTCATGCATCGGGCTCGAGGCGCTTCCGTGTCCTCGACGCGCTTTCATCATAAACCGAGCGGCATTCGGTATTGAATGCCGCTCGGTCGTGTCCTCGGTCGCTTCCGGGTCAGTCGGAGCCGGCCTCGACGTAGCTGAGGTCGTTCACCGTGCGCACGGTCCAGGCGCCGTTGCGATAGACGAGCTCCGACACCGCCCCGTTCTCGATGCCTTCGACGACCTCGCTCAGGTCGGCACCGAGCGCGTCGAGCGCCGAGAGGATGGTGAGGCCGCTCGAGACGACGAGCACGTCGCCGCCCTTCTTCGACTGCGTCGCCGCGATCTCCTCGAGCGCCGCGAGCGCGCGGTCGGCCACCTCGCCCGAGGTCTCGGCCTTGAGGCCCGAGCCCTCGTTCAGGCGCGCCATCGCGTCGAGCGCGGTGCCCATGTCGAATGCCGGGTCCTCGAACAGCTCCCCGACGTGCGCGTAGCCGAGCTCGACGGCGATGTCGTTCCACATCTCGAGGCCGTCGCCGCCCTCGTACTTGCCGAAGGAGATCTCGCGCAGGCGCTCGTCGCGCACGGCCTCCCCGCGGAAGCCGACCTCGTCGAGCGCGAGCGACACCGTCTCCCAGTGCCGCACCATGTCGGCCGAGTAGGCGGCCTCGAAGTCGATGCCGGCCTCGGCGAGCCCGGCGCCGAGCTGCTCGGCGACCTGGCGACCATCGTCGGTGAGGGGCGAGTCCGACCACCCCTGCACGCGATCGAGTGCGTTGAGCATGGTCTCGCCGTGGCGGGTGAGGTAGATCGTGACGGGCTGACCCTTGGGCTTCTTGACGGCGGGCTCCACGGCTTGGGCCGACATCGCGGCGAATGAGCAGAGTGCGACGGCGACGGTGCCGGCCGCAGCGAGGCGGATGAGACGACGAGACGACATTGTCCGGGTGACCTTTCGGTTCGGGTGGGGTGCGATCGGAGGGAGCTTAGCCGAAATTCAACCGCTTGGTAACATTTTCTCCGGTGGCCACGACAGGTAGCCTCGAGAACGATGAGGATGACCCGATGAGCGCGGCGGGGTTCGGCGGCGGTGCCGCACCGACGCGGCAGGCGCGTTCCGCCGAGACCCGCAGGCGAATCCTCGACGCCGCGACGACCGCGTTCGTCGACGACGGCATCGCCGCGGTCTCCCTCCGCGACGTCGCGGGACTCGCCGGGGTGACCCATCCCGGCCTCCTCCGGCACTTCGCGTCGAAGGACGCTCTGCTCGGCGCCGTCGTCGAGCGCCTCGACCGCGAGAACTCGGAGTGGATCGACGCCGCCGAGCTCGCCCCCGGCACCCTCGGCATGGCGGCCCTCGCGGAGCGCAACGCCCGCGCGCCGGGCTACCTCGAGCTCTACACCGCCCTCGCCGGTGAGGCCACGAGCGCGGGTCATCCCGCCCACGAGCACCTGCGCGAGCGGTACGCGCGGGTTCGCGCTTCGATCACCGAGCAGCTCGCGGCCCTGCCGCTCGGCGGCGGCCTCGACCCGGCCACCGAAGCGGCACTCGTCATCGCCGCGTGGGACGGCCTCCAGCTGCAGCAGCGCTACGCGCCCGAGCTCGACCTGGTCGCGCACCTCGCGCGCCACGAGCAACGGCTGCTCGGCTCGCCACCCGCGGTCGACGCCGACGAGCGCACCGCCGTCGCCGAGCGTCTCGCGCCGACGGTCATCGTCGAGGACGAGGAGGCGGGCGGGGCGGCTGCGGCCGGCCGACTCGGTCGCGAGCGCCGCGCGGCCATCACCGAGAGCGCCACCGAGCTGTTCGCCCGCGCCGGGTACCACGGCACCAGCCTCCGGGAGATCGCCGAGCGTGCGGGCATCTCGAAGGCGACGCTCGTGCACCACGTCGGCTCGAAGGACGAGCTGCTCACCGCGGTGCTGCGGCTGCGCGACCGTCGCACGATCACGCCCGAGCCCGACGGCGGCCGCGCGGTCGACCGCCTCTACGCCCTCGCCGACACCGCCGATCGCACCGCCCGCGACGAGCCCGGCCTGATCGAGCTCTACTCCGTGCTCTCGTGCGAGGGGGCCACCCCGGGGCATCCGGCGCACGACTACTTCGCGCGGCGGTTCCGCGAGAGCCGACGCTACTTCCTGAGCCTGCTCCGTCGCATGCGCGACGAGGGCGCCCTCCGCGACGATCGCGACCCGAGGCACGAGTCCGCCTGGCTGCCGGCGGTGTGGGACGGGCTGCAGATCCAGTGGTCGTACGACCCCGCGATCGACGTCGGCAGGCACCTGCGGGCGTACTTCGACGAGCTCCTCGTGCCCGGGAGCGCGCCGGGAGGCCGCCCCGGGGGCGCGCGGAGCTGATCAGACGGATGCGTCGCGCGGGGGATCCGGAGGGGGCTCAGGCGGCCGCGACCACCGCGAGGAGCGCCTCGCCGTAGGCCTCGAGCTTCTTGGCGCCGATGCCCGTGATGCCGTCGAGCTCGCCGAGGCTGGCCGGCTTCGCGACCGCGACCGCCCGCAGCGTCGCGTCGCCGAACACGATGTAGGCGGGCACCCCCTGCTCGCGCGCCTCGCCCGCGCGCCACGCGCGGAGCTGCTCGAAGAGCTCGGCCTGGGCGGGCTCGAGGTCGGCCGCAGCGGGAGCCGCCTTCGCGCCGCGCGAGCGCGGTGCGCGCTCGACCTCGGTGCGCAGCATCACGGTGCGGCGGCCCGAGAGCACCTCGCCCGACGCATCGGTGATCGTGAGCGTGCCGTACTCGCCGTGCGTCGCGAGCAGGCCCTGCGCGAGCAGCTGGCGCACCACGCCGCGCCACTGCTGGTCGCTGAGGTCGGCTCCGAGCCCCCACGTCGAGAGCGTGTCGTGGCCGTACTGGCGCACGCGCGGCGTCTCTTTGCCCCGGAGGATGTCGATGAGATGCCCGGCGCCGAACTTCTGCCGCCGCTCGCGCTGCAGTCGGACGATCGTCGACATGAGCTTCTGCGCCGGGACCGTGCCGTCCCATGAGGCGGGCGGCTCGAGGCAGGTGTCGCAGTTGCCGCACGGCTCGCTCGCCTCGCCGAAGTAGGCGAGCAGATTCTGCCTGCGGCACTGCACGGTCTCGCAGAGGGCGAGCATCGCATCGAGGTGCGCCGACAGCCGACGGCGGTGCGCGAGGTCGCCCGGGCTGTCGTCGATCATGCGACGCTGCTGCACCACGTCTTGCAGGCCGTACGCGAGCCACGCGGTCGCGGGGGCGCCGTCACGGCCGGCACGCCCGGTCTCCTGGTAGTAGCCCTCGACCGACTTCGGCAGGTCGACGTGGGCGACGAAGCGCACGTCGGGCTTGTCGATTCCCATGCCGAACGCGATCGTCGCGACGACGACGACGCCGTCTTCGCGGAGGAAGCGGTCTTGCGTCGAGCGGCGCAGCTCGGGGTCGAGCCCTGCGTGGTACGGCAGCGCGTTGACGCCGTTCGCCGCGAGGAACGCCGCGATCTTCTCGGTGCTCGCCCGGCTCAGCGCGTACACGATGCCCGGCACGGGCCGACCGTCGGCGTCGACGCCCTCGCTGCGGACGAAGTCGAGCAGCTGGCGGCGCACCTCGAGCTTCGGCGCGATGCGGTACTGGATGTTCGGCCGGTCGAAGCTCGAGACGAAGTGCTTCGCACCGCCGAGCGAGAGCCGCTCGGTGATCTCACGATGGGTCGCCTCGGTCGCGGTCGCCGTGAGGGCGATGCGCGGCACCTCGGGCCAGCGCTCGGCGAGCTCGGCGAGCGCGAGGTAGTCGGGACGGAAGTCATGGCCCCACTGCGCCACGCAGTGCGCCTCGTCGATCGCGAAGAGCGACACGGTGCCGCGAGCGAGCAGCTGCTTCGCGCCCTCGGTGTTGAGGCGCTCGGGGGCGATGTAGAGCAGGTCGAGCTCGCCGTCGAGATAGGCCCGCTCGACGGCGGCGCGCTCACCGGCCTGCTGGCTCGAGTTCAGGTACGCGGCGCGCACGCCGTTGCGCACGAGCGCGTCGACCTGGTCGTGCATGAGTGCGATGAGGGGCGACACGACCACGCCGGTGCCCTCGCGCAGGAGCGCCGGGATCTGGTAGCAGAGGCTCTTGCCGCCGCCGGTCGGCATGAGGACGACGGCGTCGCCGCCGGAGGCCACCTGCTGGATGATCTCGGCCTGCTCGCCGCGGAACGCGTCGTAGCCGAAGACGGTGTGCAGCGCCTCCTCGGCGCTCGCGAAGCGGGCGGGAGCGGCGACGGCGGGCCGCTGCAGGCCGGATGCCGCGGAGCGGGGCGGCTCGCCCCCCGAGGTCGCCGATCGTGGGACGGACGGTGCGCCCCATGCGACCGCTCCCCCGGCGTACTCGTCGGGCGGAGGCGGCGGCGCCCACTCGTCATCGGGCGGCGGAGCGAGTTCGTCGAGGTGCCACGCGGCCTCATCGGGCCCATCGGGTTCGGCGTTCCAGCTCACCCGACGAGTCTACTGAGCGCCACTGATCCCGCCGCCGGACGGTCGGAATGGGGGCGGTGCCGAGGCATCCGACGCTCTGGAGGAGGGGTCAGTACCCCAGACGCGAGCGGAGCACGGTGAGCGCGTGCGACGTCTCAACGGCGAGTTCGGGTGCGAGCGCCGAGACCGACTGGGCGAGCACGTCGGCGACGAGGATCGACGTCAGCACCTCGGCGGTGAGCCCGGTCGGCGTATGCGGCGCGGTGAGCGTGACGGCCACGCGCGCGGCGAGACGCTCGTGCAGCTCGTCGGTGACGAGCACCGGGTGCGCACCGACCTCGCGGGCCCGACCGACGATCGCGTCGAGTTCGGCGTTGACGCGGCCAGGCGCGAAGAGCACCACGACGTCGCCGCTGCGCAGTGGCAGCAGCGCATCGGCGAGGCGGAAGCCGTCGGCGTCGAGGTGCCGGGCCGATCGGCCGGCCCGACCGAGCCGGAGCGCGAGATGCGTCGCGGCGACGGCCGAGGCACCGACCCCGTAGGTGTAGACCTGCCCGGCGCGCGCGATCAGGGCGGCGGCCGCGGTCACCGACTCGATCGACAGGGCCTGCCGGGCGAGCTCGACCTGATCGCGAGCCTCGTCCCAGACGCTCCGGGCGAGGCGCCCGGTGTCCTCCCCGGCGTGGTCGAGACGCTGGCGCACCCGCTCCTCGGGCGACACGGCCTCGGTGAACGGCGCCGCGACCCGGCGCTTGAGATCGGCGAGGCCGGCGTACTCGAGCTTCTGCAGCGTCCGGATCACCGTCGCGTTGCTCGTGCCCGTCTCGGCGCCGAGCTCGGCGGCGGTCGCGAACAGCAGCCGCTCGGCTGGGCTGCCCGCGAGCAGCCCGCCCACCGCCTGCTCGGACTTCGAGAGCCCGTCCCACGCCGCGCGCACGCGACTGCGCAACTCGATCACGCCCGGGTTGCGCGTATCGGTTGTTACAGATTGCGAGTCGTGTGTATCATTCATTTCACGAGCATCCTATCTCGTAACGATCATTCCAACGAAGACGCCGGTGGTCCACATGCTAACCGGCATGGAAGGGACGCCGCCGTCCATGAGCACCACCATCCGCACCATCGAGGTGAGCGGCACGCCGTTCGAACGCGGTGAGCAGTACGGCGCCGCGGCGTCCGACCTCATCGACGCGGCGATCGGCTACTACGCGGAGGCGTTCGGCCAGCAGTCGGGCCTCACCTGGTCGGCGGTGCGCGAGCAGGCCGCCGGATGGCTGCCCCGCTGCCGCGACGCCGCACCCGACATCGTCGCCGAGCTCGAGGGCGTCGCCGCCGCCAGCGGGCGCGACCTCCTCGATCTCATGGCGCTCAACGTGCGCGGCGAGATCATCTACGACCAGGGCTCGCGCCGCGCCGCGCCGTACCCCGAGCACGCCGCAGAGGAGGAGCGCGACTCGAGCGACGGCTGCACGAGCTTCTCGCTCGCGCACGGCGCGTCGGGCGACGGCCACACCTACGCAGGCCAGAACTGGGACTGGCGGGCTGGCACGCAGCGCACCGTCGTCGTCGTGCGCGTCGTGCAGGACCCGCTGCCGACGCTCATCATGCAGCTCGAGGCGGGCCAGATCGGCCGCCACGGCGTGAACTCCGCAGGCATCGCGCTGAACGCCAACGGCCTCGGCGGCCGATTCGCCGGCACGAGCGGCCTGCCGCAGACGTTCATCCGACGGATGGCCCTCAACCAGTCCGAACTGCCCGACGCGATCAACACCCTCGTGCGCACCGATGCCCACATCGCGAGCAACGCGCTCCTCACCGATCGCTCGGGGTTCTCGATCGATCTCGAGATCACGCCGAGCGGGATCGACTGGGTCTACCCCGAGCGAGGGCTGCTCGTGCACGGCAATCACTACCAGGCATCCGTGCCCCCGCAGCTCGCCGGCCGCTACCGGCCCGTCTCGGCCGACTCGCTGTTCCGGGTGCCGCAGGCGCGCACCGGCCTCGAGCGCGTGCGCGACACTCACAGCCGCGATGACGCGCTCGGCGCCATCCGCGCCGCGATGAGCGACCACCTCGGGTACCCCGAATCGGTCTGCACCCATCCCGACGAGCGCCGGCCCGCCGTTCGGCAGTGGTCGACGCTCCTCTCGAGTTGCGTCGACCTCACCACCGGCGACTACTTCGTCACCAACGGGACGCCGTGCGACCACCCCTATGAGATCCTGCCCTGGAACGCCTTCGACGGTCCGGGCTCGCGTTACACCACCCCCACCCTGCCAATGGAGGCACACCGATGAACACCACCTCGCCACGACGACTCACCCTCGTCGCCGTCGCCGCGGGCGCGGCGATCGCCCTCGCCGGCTGCACCGCCGGCGGCACCGCACCGACCGCGGCCCCCGTCGCAGACCTGCCCTTCGGCGCGACGACGCCCGCGGCATCCGGTCCCGTCGAGTCGGTGACCTGGATGCTACCCGCCGAGCCCGCGACGTTCGACTTCGACATCGACAGCGGCGCCGCCGAGAACACCGTGTTCGCGAACGTCTGCGAGCGGCTCATGGCCGTGCAGCCCGACCTGACGACCGTGCCCGGCATCGCCGAGAGCGCCGAATGGGTCGACGACACGCACGTCGTGTTCACGATCCGCACCGATGCCACCTTCCACGACGGGAGCGCGATCACCGCCGACGACGTGCTCTGGAGTATGCAGCGCCACGCCGCCGAGGGCGCCGACGAATCCGACGAGTACGCCAACGTGACCGCCATGGAGAAGACCGGGCCGAACGAGATCACCGTCACCCTGAAGCAGCGCGACGCCATCTTCATCCAGGCGATGGCCGGCAACGGCGGCATGGTGCTGAACCCGCGCGTCGTCGAGGCACAGGGCGACGACTACGGCGCGCCCGGCACGCCTGACGCATGCTCGGGCCCCTACACGCTCGGCGACTGGAAGCCGGGGACGAGCGTCACGATCGAGAAGGCCGAGAACTACTGGGATGCCTCGCGCGAGGTACTCGCGGACGAGATCGTCTTCCGCTGGGCCGACCCTGCTGCGGTCGTGAACGCGCTCACCGCCGGCGAAGCCGACGGTTCGTACCTCGACTCCCCCGCCTCGGCGATCCCGCTGCAGTCGGTCGACGACGTCTCGCTCGCGCAGGGCCCCTCGACGAACGCATGGGTGCTGCTCGCCACCGAGCGCGGGGCGCTCGCCGACGAGCGCATCCGGCAGGCGCTCTCGCTCGCCCTCGATCGGTCGGGCATCGCGAAGGCGGCGTTCGGCGACCTCGCTCAGCCCTCGAAGACCCCGATCGGCTCGGGCGCCTGGGGCTACGAACGCGACGCCTTCGAGGCTGCGTACCAGGAGCTCGGGGGAGCCCCCGCGAGCCCGAGCGAAGCCGATCTCGAGCAGGCGAAGGCGCTCGTCGCCGAGGCCGGCGCGCCCGAGGAGCCGATCGTGATCGCGAGCGACGGCGGTTCGGTGCGCAACGTCGTCTCCAACGCGCTCGTCGCCGCAGCGAAGAGCATCGGCCTCGAGGCCGAGATCACGACGATCCCGTCGGCCCAGTACGGGGACTTCTACTCCGACGACGTGGTGCGCGGCCGGGCCGACCTGTTCAGCGACGAGTACTACATCTCGAAGAACGACCCCGTCGGCTTCTACAAGAACGGGGCCTCGACGGCCACGGTCAACTTCGTCGGCTTCGCCGACCCCGAGTACGACGAGCTCGTGCAGCAGGCCTTCGCCGCGACCGACGACGTCGAGCGCGCCGACCTCGCGATCGAGCTGCAGCGCCGCTGGGTCGCGGCGACCCCGTGGATCTCCGTGTCGCAGAGCCCCGCGACCGTCGCGCACTCGTCCGCGATCACCGGCATGCCCTCGTCGGCCGCGTACCTCTACTACCCCTGGGCAGCCGACCTCGGCTCGTCCGAAGGCTGACCATGCTGATCGCGCTCAGGCGGCTCGCGGGCATGGCCGTGACGTTGGTGGTGGCCTCCTTCATCATCTTCGCGGCCATGTACGCGGCCCCGGGCGACCCGGTGACCTTCCTCATCGGCAACCCGGAGAACCTCACGCCCGAGCGCTTCGCCGAGGTGCGCGCGGAGTACCACCTCGACGAACCGCTGGTCGTGCAGTACTGGCTGTGGTTGTCGGGCGCCCTCACCGGCAACCTCGGCGTCTCGTTCCAGTACCACCAGCCGGTCGCATCGATCATGGCGAGCCGCCTGCCCGCGACCCTCTCGCTCGTCGCGTACGCGGCCGTCCTGTTCGCCGTGGTCGGCGTCGGCCTCGGCGTCTGGGCGGCCGTGCGGCGGGGGCGCGCCGCCGACACCGCCGTGGTCGGCGCGACGACACTCGCCGCCTCGGTGCCGTCGTTCGTCGTCGGCATCGTGCTCGTGTCGTTCTTCTCGGTGCAGCTCGGCTGGTTCCCCGTGACCGGCGCCGGCGAGGCCGGAGTCGACCGCCTGTACCACCTCACGCTGCCGGCGATCGCGCTCTCCATCGGCGCCCTCGCCATCGTCAGCCGGGTCACGCGGCAGACGATGGTCGAGCAGTTCGACTCCGAGCACGTCGAGGCGGCGCGCAGCACCGGCATGGCCGAGCGGCTCGTGGTGCTGCGGCACGTGCTGCGCAACGCGTGGGGCCCGATCATCACGATGATCGCCCTCGTGATCGCGAGCATGCTCGCGGGCACCGTCGTCGTCGAGAGCGTGTTCGGCATCAGCGGCATCGGGTCGCTGCTCGTCGACGCCATCAACTCGCACGACTTCCCGATCGTGCAGGCCGTACTGCTCTACATGGTCGTCGCGTACATGGTCGTCACGACGCTCGTCGACCTCCTCCTCCCCCTCCTCGACCCGCGGATCGGAAGCCGGGTGAAGACCTCATGACCACCACCGCAGCCGATGCGCTGCTCACTCGCGGCGGGCTCGGCACGCGCCGACGTGACCCGCTGTACTGGATCGCCGTCGGGTTCCTCGGCCTCGTGGTGCTCGTCGCCGCGTTCGCGCCGCTCATCGCCCCGTACGATCCCGAGGCGATCGACTTCGCCGCGATCTGGGCGCCGCCGAGCGCCGCCCACCCGCTCGGCACGGACCAGCTCGGCCGCGACCTGCTGTCGCGCCTCATCATGGGCACCCGCGAGAGCCTCGTCGGCCCGCTCCTGCTGCTCGTCGGCGCGACGGTGCTCGGTGTGACCATCGGCATCGTCGCCGCGTGGAACGGAGGCTGGATCGATGTGCTGCTCGCCCGCATCACCGACGTCATGTTCGCCTTTCCGGGGCTCCTCTTCGTGGTACTCGTGATCGCCGTCTTCGGCGAGGGCCCCGCGACCGCGGTCATCGCCCTCGCGCTCGCCTACGCGCCGGTGATCGCCAAGTTCACCCGCAGCATCGCGCTGTCCGAGCTCGCTCGCCCCTACGTCGACGCGTACCGGGTGCAGGGCGTCGGCGGCGCCGCGATCGCCGCGCGCTACGTCGTGCCCAACATGACGCCGGCCCTGCTCGGCTACCTCGTCGTGCTCTTCGGCGAGGGGCTCATGGGGCTCGCCACGCTCAGCTACCTCGGCTTCGGCGCCCAGCCGCCGAGCTCGGAATGGGGCCTCATGGTCCAGGAGGGACAGGACGGCATCGTGCTCGGACACTTCGGGCCGACCCTCGTGCCGGGCCTCGCCATCGCCGCGGTCGTCGTCGCCGTCAACATCGTCGGCGTGCGGCTCTCGGAACGACTGGGGGCCCGCGCATGAGCCGGCTCCTCGAGATCACCGACCTGTCGTTGCGCTACGGCCACGCACAGATCCTCGACCGGGTATCGCTGCGCGTCGACCGCGGCGAGACCGTCGGCCTCGTCGGCGAGTCGGGCTCGGGCAAGTCGAGCACGGTGCGTGCCGCACTGCGGCTGCTGCCGCCGACCGCCGCGGTCGAGGGCGAGGTGCGCATCGCCGGGCGCGACGTGCTCGCCGCCGATGCCCGGACGCTTCGGGACATCCGCGCCTCGGAGGCAGGGCTGATCCAGCAGGATCCGCGCGGTGCGCTGAACCCGGTCCGTCGCATCGGCGACTCGCTCACCGAGCGACTCGTCCGGGTGCACGGCGTCGGCCGCGCCGAGGCGAAGCAGCGCGGTCTCGAGCTGCTCGCCGCCGTCGGCATCAGCCGCCCCGAGCAGCGGTTCCGCCAGTACCCCCACGAGCTGTCGGGCGGCATGCTGCAACGCGTCGTGATCGCCGCCGCCCTGACGACGCGCCCCGAGCTGCTGTTCGCCGACGAGGCGACCAGCGCTCTGGACGTCACGACCCAGGCCGAGGTGCTCGCGATCCTGCGCGACCAGCAGCGCGAGCGCGGCCTCGGCGTCCTGTTCATCACCCATGACCTGCACCTCGCAGCGGCATACTGCGACCGCGTGTACGTGATGCTGCGCGGCGAGATCGTCGAAGAGCTGCACGGCGCCGACCTCTTCACCGGGGCGACGCAGCCGTACACTCGATCGCTGCTCGACGCGGTTCCGAGCATCCGGGAGCACGAAGCATGAGCACCTCGACCCCCACGCCACGTACGGCCCCCGCTGGCGAGCGGGCCACCACGCTGCTGGAGGCGAACGGACTTCGACGCACCTTCGACGGCAACCGCGGCGACGAGCCCGTCATCGCCGTCGACGACGTCTCGTTCACGATCGCCGCGGGCGAGTCGCTCGGTCTCGTCGGCGAGTCGG
The DNA here is from genome assembly GCF_042884835.1 of Agromyces sp. NPDC058104. Classification (NCBI taxonomy): domain Bacteria; kingdom Bacillati; phylum Actinomycetota; class Actinomycetes; order Micrococcales; family Microbacteriaceae; genus Agromyces; species Agromyces sp. NPDC058104. The sequence goes on from NZ_JBHVTD010000001.1 coordinate 791,639, forward strand.
GTTCCGGCAAGTCGACCATCGCCCGCATCGTCGTCGGCCTCGAGCGCGCCGATTCCGGCACCCTGACGATCGGCGGCGTCGACCGGCTGGCGGGCCGCCGCGGGCGAGCGGCACGCCTCGCACACGCTCGGCAGGTGCAGATGGTGTTCCAGGACCCGTACGGCTCGCTCGACCGCCGGCTCACGGTCGAGCAGACGCTGCAGCGAGCGATGCGCCTGCACCGACTCGGCGACCGCGGACGGGAGTCCTCCGTGCGCGTGGCCGAACTGCTCGATCGCGTGCGCCTCACGAGAACGCAGGCCGCGCTGAAGCCGCACCAACTGAGCGGCGGCCAGCGCCAGCGCGTCGCCATCGCCCGCGCCCTGGCGGTCGAACCCGGGGTGCTCGTGCTCGACGAGGCGGTCTCGGCACTCGACGTCTCGGTGCAGGCGCAGATCCTCGAGCTGCTCGGCGAGATCCGGCGCGACTCGGGCATCGCGCTGCTCTTCGTGAGCCACGACCTCGCCGTGGTCGACGAGGTCACCGACCGCACCCTCGTGCTGCACCTCGGGCGAGTCGTCGAGCAGGGACCGACCGGTGAGGTGCTGCGTACTCCGCAGGACGCCTACACGAAACTCCTGGTCTCGTCAGTGCCGGGACCGGGCTGGGACCCGCACGACGTGATCGAGCGGCGGGCGGCATTCCAGCGCGCGCGCAGCGCGGCCGACTGACCGACGGCATGAAGAAGGGGCCGGGTGCGTTCGCACCCGGCCCCTTCCCGTCGGATTCGGGTCAGCCGACGTTGAGGGTGAACGAACTCACCGTGCCGGTCGTGGGCACCGCGATGTCGAACCGCTGCACGCCGCTGAGGCCGGCCGGCACCGTGAAGGTCACGGTCGCCTTGCCGATCTCGTCGACCGTCGGCGTGTAGGCCCGGTTCACGGCGGCCGTCGTGAGCTGCGTGCCGTCGAACGAGACGACGACGGTGCCCGCGGCCGGCTCGTTGCGGCTGAAGTCGAGCGACGACAGCTGCACGGTGACCGACTCGCCCGGCGCGTAGGTGCCGTCGCCGTCCACGTGGACGCCGACCGCGCGCTGCGCGTTGTCGGGCGAGATCTCGGGGTTCACCTCGAAGTAGTCGACCATCGACTCGAGGTCGATCTTGCCGGTGTCGGCACGCCCGGTGCCCTGGCCGAGGGTGGTGAAGTTGTCACCGCCGGCCGCGAGGAACGAGTTCGCACCCACGAGGTAGTTCGCCGCGGGGTCGATCGGCTCGCCGTTCAGCAGGATCTCGGTGATGTGCGATCCGGCCGGCGCGGTCGGGTCGTACGTGTAGGCGAGCTCCTTGTTGACGCCGAGCTTCAGGAACGGACGCGACGCACCGGCCGGCTGCCACTGCTCCTCGAGCACCTTCTTGACCTGCGCACCGGTGAGGGTGACGGTCACGAGGGTGTTCGCGAAGGGCTGGACGTTGGCGGCCTCACGGTAGGTGACCTCACCCGCGGCCAGGTCGGCCCGCAGGCCGCCCGGGTTCATGAAGGTGATGTCGACCGCGCGGGTGCCGTCGGCGTTGAGCGCCCACTGCTGCACGTCGGCCACGAGGTTGCCGAGCGTCGACTCGCCACCGCGGTTCTCGGGGAACGAGGAGGCGCCGTCGGGGTTCGACGCGACGGCCCGACCGAAGTCGGCGTTCGCCTCGCCGAGCACCACGCTGCCGAGCTGGTCGGCGACCTTCACGGCCTCGTCGACGATGGGCTGCACCGCCGGGTCGTTCGGGTAGAGCGCCGTCGTGCCGTCCATGAGACTGAAGATCTCGTTCTTCATCGTGAAGGTCTTCTTCGCACGGTCGTACTGGATGTCCATGCGGGAGAAGCGCTCGCCGTACTGGCCGCTCGAGATCACCGGCCGCCCGTCGATCACGTGGTTGTAGGCGAGGTGGGTGTGACCCGAGACGATCGCGTCGACGTTCTTGTTCGCGCCGAGCACGATCTCGCCGAAGCGCGACTCGGGGTCGGTCGCCGACGCGACATCGGTCGTCGCCGCCCCTTCGTGCACGAGGAGCACGACGATGTCGGCCTCGCCGTTCTGCTTCTTGCCGTCGCTCAGCTGGTTCGCGACGCGGTTCACGGCCTCGGTGGGGTCGCCCACCGTGATGTCCTCGATGCCGGCGGGGCTCACGAGCGAGGGCAGCTCATCGGTGACCGCACCGATGAAGCCGATCGTCACGCCGTCGAACGTCTCGGTGTAGTACTCGGGGAGGGCCGGCTTGCCCGTCTCCTTGTCGTACACGTTGGCGCCGAGGTACTCCCAGAGCGCGAGCGGCATCACCCGGTCGGTGAGGTCGGCGAAGCCCTGGTCGAACTCGTGGTTGCCGACCGCGCTGACGTCGAGCCCGGCCTCGTTGAGGGCGAGGATGGTGGGCTTGTCCTGCTGGATGAACGAGGTGAACGTCGAAGCGCCGATCATGTCGCCCGCGGCCGCGAAGACCGTGTTCGGGTTCTCTGCGCGGATCTGCTTCACCGCGCTCGACAGCGCGGCGATGCCGCCCGACGGCGCCGACTGCTCGATGCGGCCGTGGAAGTCGTTCACCGTCACGAGGTCGATGTCGACCTTGCCGGGCACGCCCTCCGAGCCGACGCCGACGAGGATCGGGTCGTGGTCGCTCGAGCGGAAGACCGACGCCTCGGCGACGGTCTCGGCCGCCGGGCCCCAGTACTCGCGGCCCGCCCACTCGGGCGAGTTGATCGACCAGACCGCGGCCTTCGTCACGCGGTCGCTCGCGGCGGGCGAGGCGATCACGTGGTCGAGCGAGCCGAGCTCGCCGTCGAAGGTGTAGGTGTACTGGCCGCGCGCCTTGCTGAAGAGCAGGTCGTTCCAGCCCGCGTCGGTGAAGACCTTGATCGGGTCCTCCTTGGCGTACGAGTTGAAGTCGCCCACGAGGTAGACGGCGTTCTTGCGCCCCTCCGAGAGCTCGTTCGCGAAGGCGAGCAGCGACTCGGCCTGCTTCGTGCGCTCGTCGTTGAAGGCGTCCTGGCCGGGCTGCGGCGACGGGTCGGTGCCGCTCTTCGACTTGAAGTGGTTCGCGATCACGGTGACGAACTGCTTGCCGTGCTTGAACGTCTGGGCGATCGGCTCGCGGGCGATGTCCCACACGGTCTCGTCGACGATCGTCTGAGCCTCGCCGCTCGGCTTGACCGACGCGGGCTTGTAGATGATCGCGTTCGTGATGACGTCGGTGATCGCGGGGTCGTGCAGCGCCTCAGGGGTCGTCACGTACTTCCACGTTCCGGCGCCCGCGGCGGCGTTGAGGCCGGCGACGAGGTCGGCGAGCGCCTCGTCGGGCTTCTCGCCGAGTGCGACCGAGTTCTCGATCTCCTGGAGCGCGACGACGTCGGCGTCGAGGCCGTTGATCGCCTTCACGATCTTCGCCTTCTGCACCGCGAACTCCTCGGCGGTGTCGGCGCCGCGCGCCTCGGGGTTCTCCGAGGTGAGCGTCGTGAAGTAGTTCAGCACGTTGAACGACGCCACCGTGATGTCGCCGCCGACCGCGGGCGCGGTCGTCGGACGCAGGTTCGTCGGCGTGAACGTCGGCTTCGTCGACGCGGCGCTCGCGTCGTTGATCGGCTGCGTCGGCTGCAGGCGCCACTCGTTGAAGCCCCAGCCGAGCACGTAGCCGGTGGTCGGGAACTTCGCGACGTCGCCGTTGCGGACGACCGTGCCCTTGGTGAAGTACGGCTGGTCGCCCGGGTGGGCCGGGTTGTCGGTGCCGTTCGAGTTGCGCACGGCGATGCTGTAGCCGTCGTCGAGCAGGATGCGGCTCGCCTTGTTGGCCGCGGCGACGTCGCTCGCGCCCTTCGAGCCCGGCAGCTGCGTCTCGGTCGACTTCACCGGCATCGTGGCACCGGCGTTCAGCCACAGCTCGCCGAAGCGGTTGAGGTTGTGGCTCGAGATGACCTTGTAGGTGCCGTCGGGGACGACGAGCATGCCCTCGAAGACCTCGCGGGCCGTGTTGCCGACGGCGGTCGCAGGGAGCTTGGTCGGCGCGGGCACGCCGACCCCGGCCTGCACGAGCTCGACGTCGGCCGCGGCCGTGGGCTTGATCTGCGTCTGGCCGTTGAACTCCTCGACGACGCCAGTGACGCGCACCTTGTCGCCGATCGAGACGGCCGGGTTCTCGCCGTGCAGGTACACGAACACGCCGTCGGAGGCCTTGGGAGTGGTGTCGGGGCCGGGGGTCTGGATGTAGATGCCCTCGTAGCCGCCGACGCGGTGGTCGGCGGTGACGACGCCCTCGACGATCACGGCCTGGCCGACGAGCGGGCTGGCGGCCACATCGGTGCCCTGGACCTGGGCGATCGTCTTCGCGACGGGCAGGACGGGCCCGCCCGGGCTGCCCGAGTTCTGCGGCGTCGGGGTCGCCGTGAAGCTGAAGTCCTTCGAGTTGTCGTCGGTGTCCTTGAAGCCGGTGCGCACGATGCTGCCGGGGTCGGAGTTCGCACCCGGGTACGCCGCGGCCGCCGTCTCGAAGTTCAGCGAACCCCCGTAGCCGACGTAGTCGGCCACCTGCGCGTTGTTCACGATGGAGCCCGTGCCCGGGTTGATCGCCGAGGCGGTCTTCGCGAGGAAGAGCGAACCGGTCGTGCCGCTCGGCGCCACGGAGAAGGAGGCGTCGGGAGTGGGCAGTGCCGCACCGGTGCCGCCGTTGCTGTTGAGGCCGATGAGGTAGTAGCCGCCCGACTTGATCGTGCCGCTCAGCGCGCCGACCCCGCTCGAGGCGCCCGTGCTCGTGGCTGAGCGGTACTGGATCGACCAGCCGGCCAGGGAGACGTCGGCGTTCGTCGGGTTGTACAGCTCGACGAACTTGTTCTGGAACGGCTGGTTCGCGCTGCCGCCCCGCGCGTAGACCTCGTTGATCACGACCCCCGAGCCGTCGACCGCGGCGAACGCGGGCGCGGCGCCGAGTACCCCGGCGACGAGCGTGCCCGCGGCGGCGAGCGCCACCGCGGACAGGCAGTTTCTGGTGAGACGTTGCATGACTCTCCTCATCGAACGACCACTCCCCACCTCGGATTCGACGCTGAAACGAGCACGCCGGCGGTGGGACGATTGTTCCGTAGCATAAGTCCGCTCCGGGCCCCTGCCAAGGGCTTTACACCGCCCGCTCGCCCTGATTTCACGCGGAGTTCACGGCGCTTGCTCACATGAGCAGAACCCGCCGCGGCAACCGCACGAATGAGCAGCCAGAGCGCACCGGTCGAGGCCGATACGCTGGACAGCACCATGCTCACCGCCGTCCTCTCGCTCACCGGAGCGCTCGTGTTCGGGGCGGCGGACTTCCTCGGCGGAATCGCCGCGAAGCGCATCGGCGCCGTGCTCGCGACCGCGGTCGCCGGCCTCGCCGGCTTCGTCGCACTCGCCCTCGCCACGCCGATCGTCGGCAGTACCTGGGAACCGGCCGACCTCTGGCTGGGCGCCGCGGCCGGGCTCGTCGGTGCGGTCGCGATCGGGCTGTTGTACGCCTGCCTCGCCATCGGGCCGATGTCGATCCTCTCTCCACTGACGGCACTCGTCTCCGCGATCGTGCCCATGGTCTGGGGTCTCGTCTCGGGCGACCGATTCGGACCGATCACCCCGTGGGCGCTCGGCCTCGCCCTCGTGGCCGTCGTGCTGGTCGGCTTCGTGCCCGAGAGGGGCGCCGTGCGACCGAGCCTCACCGGCATCGGCATGGGCGTCGGCTCGGGCGCGGCCATCGGCGTGTTCTACATCATCATGGATCGGACGTCGTCGGGGAGCGGGCTCGCGCCGCTCACCGTGAACGTCGGCGTCACCGCCGTCGTCATGTTCGCGGTCGCTGGGGTGTTCGCACTCGCCGCCAGGGTGAAGCGGTCGCGGATGCCGCAGCCGGACGAGGCGACGGACGCCGCTTCCACCGCTCCGGATCGGACACGGGGCGTCCGGCTCGCCGCCGTCGGCGGGCTCGTCAACGCCGCCGCGAACGCGCTGATCCTCTTCGGCATCCGCGCCGGCGAGCTCGCGATCGCCGCAGTGCTCGGCGCGATGTACCCGGCCGGCACCATCATCCTCGCGGCGATCGTGCTCAAGGAGCGCATCGCCCCGGTGCAGTGGGTCGGCCTCGTGCTCGCGCTGGCCTCCGCGGCCATGCTCGCCCTCGCCTGACGCGGTCGCGACGACCGGCGTTCGGGGCGGACCGCCGGCCCGAGCGGCAGGATCAGAGCCTGACGACCTCCGTGACGCGCAACACCGCGGCGCCCTCCTCAGCGGAGGCCTCGAGGTCGACCTCCGCGCGGATGCGCCAGTCGTGATCGCCCGCGGGGTCGTCGATCGTCTGCTCGACGCGCCAGATCCCGCTCGAGGCATCCGACTCGTCGATCGCGACCAGGCGCGGCGAGCGTGCCGCGGGCCCCGTGCCGATGTCGTCGTGCTCGTCGTAGTAGCGGTCGAGGGCACCGGGCCAGTCGACCTCGGGGTCGAGCTCGGCGAGCTCCTCGTCGCGCTCGAGGGCGGCGAGCTGCACCCGTCGGAACAGCTCGTTGCGCACGAGCACCGTGAACGCACGGCGGTTCGTGACGACGGAGGGCGGGGCGGGCGGCACGACGGCCTGCTCGTCCTCGGGGAGGTGCGCCGAGGGGTCGACGAGCTCGGCCCATTCGTCGACGAGGCTCGAATCGACCTGGCGCACGAGCTCGCCGAGCCACTCGATGACGTCGAGCAGCTCCTCGTCCTTCGCGTCGTCGGGCACCGTCTGGCGCACCGCGCGGAAGGCGTCGGAGAGGTAGCGCAGCACCAGCCCCTCGCTGCGGGCGAGCTGGTAGTGGGAGACGTATTCTCCGAACGACATGCTGCGCTCGAACATGTCGCGCACGACCGACTTCGGCGAGAGCGCGAAGTCGCGCACCCACGGCTGGCTCGACGCGAAGGTCTCGAAGGCCTGGTGCAGCAGCTCGTCGAGCGGCTTCGGCCAGGTGACCTCCTCGAGCGCCTCCATGCGCTGCTCGTACTCGATGCCGTCCTGCTTCATCGCGGCGACCGCCTCGCCGCGCGCCCTGAACTGCTGCTGCGAGAGGATCGGTCGCGGGTCGTCGAGGGTCGACTCGATGACCGAGACGACGTCGAGCGCGTAGTGGCCCGTCGCGATGCCGGTGCCCGGCGCAGCGTGAGGGTCGAGGAGCTCGATCGCCGCGAGCGCGAACGGCGAGAGCGGCTGGTTGAGCGCGAAGTTCGGCTGGAGGTCGACGGTGAGGTGGAGCTCGACGCCGAGGGGATGCGCCGAGGCGTCGGCGGTCGGCGCGATCACCACGACCTCGGCGTCGCGGAGGGTGCGCAGGATCTCGAGCGCCCGGCGCGCGAGCTCGAAGCGGCGCGCGCGGCCCTCGTGGTTGTCGAAGACGAGGGCGCGGATGTCCCCGACGACGTCGCCGCCCCGTGCGATCACGTTGATGAGCATCGCCGCGGTGAGCTTCAGGTGCGGGGTGAGCGCCTCGGGCACGGCGACGATGAGCCGGTCGAAGCTCGTCTCGCTCCACGTCACGAACCCGGCCGGTGCCTTCTTGCGCACGACCTTCTTGAGCTTCTTCGGGTCGTCGCCGGCCTTGCGCACGGCCGTCTCGTTCTCGATCTCGTGCTCGGGTGCGAGCACGACGACGGTGCCCGCCGTGTCGTAGCCGGCGCGACCCGCCCGACCCGCGATCTGGTGGAACTCGCGGGCGCTGAGCTGCCGCATGCGCTGGCCGTCGAACTTCGAGAGGGCCGTGATCAGCACCGAGCGGATCGGCACGTTGATGCCGACGCCGAGGGTGTCGGTGCCGCAGATGACCCGGAGCAGCCCGCGCTGGGCGAGGGTCTCGACGAGCCGGCGGTAGCGCGGCAGCATCCCGGCGTGGTGTACGCCGATGCCGGCCCGCACGAGGCGCGACAACGTCTTGCCGAACGCCGTCGTGAAGCGGAACCCCCCGATCGCCTCTGCGATCTCGTCGCGCTGCTCGCGCGTGACGACCCGGATCGAGGACAGCGCCTGGGCCCGCTCCATCGCGGCGGCCTGCGAGAAGTGCACGATGTAGATCGGCGCCTGCCGGGTCTCGAGGAGTTCCTCGACGGTCTCCTGCACCGGGGTCTTCGCGTACGAGTAGTGCAGCGGCACGGGCCGCTCGACGCCGGTGACCTGCGCGGTCGGCCGGCCGGTGCGACGCGAGAGGTCGTCGGCGATCGCGTCGACGTCGCCGAGCGTCGCCGACATCAGGATGAACTGCACGCGAGGCAGCGTGATGAGCGGCACCTGCCAGGCCCAGCCGCGGTCGGGGTCGCCGTAGAAGTGGAACTCGTCCATCACGACCTGGTCGACCTCGGCGTCGGCGCCGTGCCGCAGGGCGAGGTTCGCGAGGATCTCGGCCGTGCAGCAGATGATCGGCGCGTCGGAGTTCACCGAGCTGTCGCCCGTCACCATGCCGACGTTCGCCGCTCCGAAGATCTCGACGAGCTGGAAGAACTTCTCGCTCACGAGCGCCTTGATCGGCGCCGTGTAGTACGAGCGCCCGCCGCGCGCGACGCAGGTCGCGTGCGCGGCGACCGCGACGAGCGACTTGCCGGTGCCCGTCGGCGTCGAGAGGATGACGTTCGCCCCCGACACGATCTCGATGACCGCCTCGTCCTGCGCGGGATAGAGCGCGAAACCACGGTCGTCGGCCCACTCGACGAACGCGTCGTACATCGCATCGGCGTCGTACGGGCGCGGGGCACGGTCGAGGAGGGGCTGAGTCACCCGTCGAGTCTGTCACGGGCACGGCCGCACCTCGGCCGCCGCTCAGTCGGGCGGCGCGAATCCGGGCGTCACGCGGGCGAGCCGGCGCTCGGTCGCCGGGTCGAGCCGGCCCGGCGCGGTCGACGCGCCGCTCGCGCCGGCCCGGCTCCCGGCCGCCCCGGCGCCGGAGATCTCGACGAGCGGGCCCGCCGCCGACGACCACGCGATGCGGCCGTGCTCGAAGCGCGCCGAGAGCACGCCGTCGTCGTCGAGCCGGGTGTCACCGACGGGCAGGCCGAGCGCCCCGCGCTCCCACCTGAGCAGCGCCCAGATGTCGCGCACCATGCCCCGCACCACCAGCGCGCCGTGCTCGGGGCTCCAGTAGATCGAGCCGCCCTCGAAATGGGCGTGGCCGCCGGGTCGGGTCGTGCCGTCGGGCCACGCGACCGGGGCTGAGTCGGTGATCGGGAACCCCAGGATCGAGGCCTCGGCGCCGAGCGCCTCCCAGCGCTCGGCCACCGGCCCGTGCACCTCGTGCGCTCCCGTGCGGCTCGACCAGCAGATCGCTCCCCCGTCGAAGCGTCGCAGGTACTGCTGGCCGTCGCCGAGGCGTTCGTGCCGGCCGCGCGGCGCGCCGAGCCAGTCGTGCTCGGCGCGCTTCGCCCCGATCGCGGCGACGGCGACCAGGAAGAGGTCGGCGGAGCGATGCTCGCCCTCGTTGGGGACCCGGTCGGCGCGGACGGGCGCCGTCATCCATTCGGCCATGGCCGATCCTCTCGTTCGCTCGGGCATCGTGCGCGAACCGGGATCGTGCCCGGTGGAACAGGGAAGCCGGCCGCACCTCGTGTTCGGGAACGAGGTGCTGGCCGGCCTGGGATCACCGTGGTTCCGTGCTGACAGTTCCCCCTGCGGTGCACGGGCGGCGATCCGTTCCTACGGTATTGGCGGGCGCGCGCCCGAGAATCAGGGTTAACCCTGATCTTCGCCGCCACGGGCGCTGAGGCGGACGGTCGGCCGCCACACGTCGCCCGGCCGCCCGCCGGTGACGAGCTCGACCGCGGCCTCGACGAGCCGGAACGGCACGAGGGCCGCGAGCTGCACGACCACGAGCGGCCCGAGCAGGGCGAGCGAGAAGGTGAGCGTCGCGACGAGCGGCGCGAGCCGACCGCGCACGAGCGCGGCGAGCCCGACGAGGGGCCAGGCGACGAGCCAGAGCGGATGCGAGAACGCGGCGATCGCGGTGCCCAGGAGGACGAGCGCCCCAACGACCGACTGGCCGAGCACGAGCCATCCGGGCACGCCGCCGAACTCGCGCTCGCGATCGACCGACACCCACGCCCACATCAGCCGAGCCCGAAGCCGCGGCACACCCTGCTCACGGAGCGCCGTGTGGAACACCCGGTCGTCCTCGCGGCGCTGCTCGAGCGCCGCACGCCGATCGCCGAGCGCGGCCGCCGCCCGCGACCGCGCGTCGTGCAGCACGGCGGGGGCCGACTGCCGCCCGTAGCTCGCGATGAGCCCCCAGAGCGGGGTCGGCACCGAGGCGAGGTCGGTCGGGGCGGCGGATGCCTCGCCGCGGGCCGGCACCCGGTAGCTGCGGCCCGTCTCGGGGTCGAGGTAGACGATCGCCGCGGTCAGCTCGAAGCTCGGGGCATCCGCCGGGCGCTGCGCGAGCCCGAGCTCGGCGAGGCGATCGCCGTCGTCGGTATGGAAGGGCATGCGGCCTCCTCGGGCTCGCGACCCATCATGCCGCGCGCCGCCGACCTCACCCGAGCAGCAACGCCAAGCCGAGCAGAACCGGCAGGCAGCCGAGCGTCGTGATGAACACAGTGTCGCGCGCGAGGATCTCGGCGGTCTCGTAGCGCTGCGCGTAGTTGAAGACGTTCTGTGCCGTCGGCAGCGCGGCGAGCACGGTGACGGCGTAGAGCGCCGTGTCGTCGAGCCCGAACGCGAAGCGGCCGAGCAGCCACGCGGTCGCGGGCATCACGACGAGCTTCAGCGTCGAAGCCAGCAGCACCTCGCGGCGTCCGCTGCCCGCGGCGAGCATCCGCTGGCCGTTGAGCGAGAGCCCGAACGAGATGAGCATGAGCGGCACGGCGGCGTGGCCGATCAGCTCGACGGGCTCGAGCACGATCGGCGGCAGCTCGAGGCCCGACACCGCGACGGCGACCCCGGCGAGCGAGCCGACGATGATCGGGTTGGTGAAGGTGCCGCGCACGATCTGGCGGGCGGAGGTGCGCCCCTCGACCCGGGCGCCGAGGATGGCGAGGGCGACCGGCGCGAAGAGCAGCAGCTGCAGCAGCACGATCGGCGCCGAGTACGCCGCGTCGCCCAGCATGTAGACCGCGATCGGGATGCCGAAGTTGTTGCCGTTCACGTAGCCCGACGCGAGCGAGCCGATCACCGCGCGCTCGAGGCTGCGCCGCCAGACGAGCATGGCGATCAGCCCGAACACCAGCATCATCGTGACGGCCGCGAGCGCCGAGACCGGCAGCAGCACCGAGAACAGGGCGCCGACGTCGGCGGTCGCGAGCACCGAGAACAGGAGGAACGGGGCCAGCACGTTGAAGGTGAGCCTGGCGAGGATCGGTCGCGCCTCGGGCCCCACGACGCCGGCGCGCCCGGCGATCCATCCCACGAACACGGCGAGCGCGATCACCGCGAACCCCGTGAAGACCGATCCCATCGCCGTCGAGCCTAGCGGCGTCGCGGTGGCGCGCCCGGGCGGCCCGGACGCTGGCCAGGGGCGGCGGGTCCGACCTAGGCTCGGGGTGGCGGGCACGATCGAACGGGGTGGGACGATGGCCGGAGCTGACGGAGGACCGGTGCGAGCGGGCGGCGAGCCCGAGGCATCCTCTCGCGAGGTTCGCGAGGTTCGCGAGGTTCGCGAGGTGCCGATCGAGGTCGTCGACCGGTGGTGGCGCGCCGCCAACTACCTGAGCGTCGGGCAGATCTACCTGATGCGCAACCCGCTGCTCGACGAGCCGCTCACGCGCGACGACGTCAAGCCGCGCCTCCTCGGCCACTGGGGCACCTCGCCCGGGCTCAACCTCGTCTACGCCCACCTGAACCGCGCGATCGTCGAGCGCGGCACGCCGACGCTGTACGTGTGCGGCCCCGGCCACGGCGGACCGGCGATGGTCGCGAACACCTGGCTCGACGGCACGTACTCCGAGCTGTTCCCGCGGGTCACGGCCGATCGGGAGGGCATGGCGCGGCTGTTCCGGCAGTTCTCGTTCCCCGGTGGCATCCCGTCGCACGCGGCGCCCGAGACGCCCGGCTCGATCAACGAGGGCGGCGAGCTCGGCTACTCGCTCATGCACGCCTACGGCGCGGCGCTCGACAACCCCGGGCTCGTCGTCGCGTGCGTCATCGGCGACGGCGAGGCCGAGACCGGGCCGCTCGCCGCGAGCTGGCGCGGCCACGCCTTCCTCGACCCGGCGACCGACGGCGCGGTGCTGCCGATCCTGCACCTCAACGGCTACAAGATCGCGAACCCGACGCTGCTCGCCCGCATCCCCGAGTCGGAGCTCGTCGACTTCTTCCGGGGCAACGGCTACGAGCCGCTGCTCGTCACCGGCGGCTTCGACGGCGAGGACCCGATGGCGGTGCATGCGCGCATGGCCGACGCGATCGACGTCGCGTACGACCGCATCGCGTCGATCAGGGCGGATGCCGCGGCCGGGGCGTTCTCGGAACGGGCGGCCCGGTGGCCGGCGATCGTGCTGCGCACCCCGAAGGGGTGGACGGGCCCGGGCGTCGTCGACGGCGTGCAGGTCGAGGGCACCTTCCACGCCCATCAGGTGCCGCTCGCCGAGGTGCGCGAGAACCCCGAGCACCTCGCGATGCTCGACGACTGGCTGCGCTCGTACCGCCCCGACGAGCTGTTCGACGGGGCGGGCCGCCCGGCGCCCGAGCTCGACGCGCTGCGCCCGTCGGGCGAGCTGCGGATGAGCGCGAGCCCGCACGCGAACGGCGGCATCGTCCGACCGATCGAACTTCCGCCGACCCTGCCGCACGCGCTCGACGTGGCGCCCGATGCGCGCGGCCTCACCGGCGAGGCCACCCGCGTGCTCGGCGCCTGGCTCGCCGACGTCATGCGCGAGAACCCCGAGACCTTCCGGCTGTTCGGGCCCGACGAGGTGCTGTCGAACCGGCTCGGCGCCGTCTTCGAGGTCACCGACCGCGTGTGGGCCGAGGCGCTGCACCCGCTCGACGAGCACCTCGCCCGGCGCGGGCGCGTGGTCGAGGCGCTCAGCGAGCACCTGATGCAGGGGCTGCTCGAGGGCTACCTGCTCACCGGGCGCCACGGACTCATCACGAGCTACGAGGCGTTCATCCACATCGTCGACTCGATGTTCAACCAGCACGCGAAGTGGCTCGAGTCGGCCCGCGAGGTGCCCTGGCGCGAGGACGTCGCGAGCCTCACCTACCTGCTCTCGTCGCACGTGTGGCGTCAGGACCACAACGGGTTCTCGCACCAGGACCCGGGCTTCCTCAACGTCGTCGTCAACAAGCAGGCCGAGATCGTGCGGGTGTCGCTGCCGCCCGACGCGAACACCCTGCTCGCGACGATGCGGCACGCCCTCGGCACCCGCAACCGGGTCAACGTGATCGTCGCGGGCAAGCAGCCGCAGCAGCAGTGGCTCTCGCCCGAGGAGGCCGACGCGCACGTCGAGGCCGGGCTCGGGGTCTGGCCGTGGGCGGGCAACGAGCCCGGCTTCGACGCGGGCGACCCCGGGGCATCCTCGCCCGACGTCGTCATCGCCTGCGCGGGCGACGTGCCCACCGTCGAGGCGATCGCGGCGGCGCAACTGCTGCGCGAGCGACTGCCCGAGCTGCGCGTGCGGCTCGTGAACGTCGTCGACCTCATGCGACTGCAGGATGTCTCGCGGCATCCGCACGGTCTGACCGACGAGGCCTTCGACGCGATCTTCACGGCGTCGGCACCGGTGGTCTTCGCGTTCCACGGGTACCCGTCGCTCATCCACCAGCTCGCGTACCGTCGCACGAACCACGCGAACCTGCACGTGCGCGGCTTCGCGGAGCGGGGCACGACCACGACGCCGTTCGACATGCTGCACCTCAACGACCTCGACCGGTACCGCCTCGCGCTCGACGTCGTGCGCCGGGTGCCCGGACTCGCCTCGCGAGCCGGGGTCGGCGAGCTCGTCGAGGAGTGGCTCGACGCCCGCACGCGGGCGCGAGCGCACGCGTACGAGCACGGCGAGGATCCTGAGTGGATCACCGGCTGGCGGTTCTCGGGCCGACCCGCCGACTGAGCCGGCGCGCGAGCCGGCGGCGGCCCCCCGCGGGCATGGCGGCAGGATGTCCCGCCTCGATGGCCGGATCCCGCCGTCGGGTAAGGATTCCTTACTGCTACGTTCGACGGATGCCGACCGTCACCTCAGCCCGCTGGGCGCTCATGACCCAGTTCGCCCTGTTCGGCCTCATCCAGGTCTCCTGGATGAGCCGCATGCCGTCGATCCGCGACGCCCTCGAGCTCTCCTCGCTGCAGCTCGGCTCGCTCCTCATCGTCGGCGGCCTCGGCTCGCTCGTCGGCGCGCTGACCGTCGGCGCGATCATCGCCCGCTTCGGCAGCCGCAACGTGCTCATCGCCGGCATCGTCGGCAACGTCGTCGGCTTCGGGCTGGATGCCGCGGGGCTGGTCGGTCTCGGACTCGGCTTCTTCATCGCCGGAATGGCGATCAACGGGGTGTGCGGTGCGCTCGTGAACGTGCCGATCAACATCAACGCGGCCGCCGTCGAGCAGCGACTCGACCGGGCCGTGCTGCCGCAGTTCCACGCCGCGTTCTCGATCGGCGCCGCACTCGGGGCGCTCGTCGCGGCGGCCTTCGCCTTCGCCGGGGCGCATGTCGCGGTGCAGATCGTCGTCGTCACGGCCGCGGTGACCGTGCTGCGGGCGTTCCTCGTGGCCCCGGCGACGAGGCTCACGCCCCGGGCGCCCGTCACGACCGCGACCGGATCGCTCGACGCCGTCTCGACCCGTCAGCGCAACCGCGACGCCGTGCGGTCGGCGCTCGGCGCGTGGCTCGAGCCGCGCACGCTGCTGCTCGGCGTGGTGCTGCTCGCCGCCTCGCTCGCCGAGGGCGCGGCGACCACCTGGATCTCGCTCGCGGTCGTCGACGGCTTCGCCGCCGCCGAGGCCACCGGCGCGATGGCGTACGGCACCTTCGTCGGGGCGATGACGGTGTTCCGCTTCGTCGGCACCGGGCTCATCGACCGCTTCGGGCGGGTCGCGGTGCTGCGGGCCTCGGGGCTCTCGTCGCTCGCCGGCCTCCTCCTCTTCGTCTTCGGCCCCGATCTCGCGTGGGCGTGGGTCGGCCTCGTGCTCTGGGGCTGCGGCACGGCGCTCGGCAACCCGATCGCGATCTCGGCAGCCTCCGACGACCCCGCGCGGGCCGGCCAGCGGGTCTCGGTCGTGACCTCGTTCTCGACGATCTCGTCGCTCGCGGCTCCTCCGCTCTTCGGGCTGCTCGCCGACGAGGTGGGGGCGCGTTCGGCGCTGCTCGTCGTGGGCGCCGTGATCGTCCTGAGCCTCGCGGTCGCGGGGCAGGCGCGGCGCCGGCCGGCGCCGGCCGAGACGGAGACGGCGACCCCGACCTCGCCGGCGGCCTCGGTCGACGCCTGACGCGGCGCCCGCGGGTGCGCGCCCGGCGCCGGTCGGGCGCGTGCGCCGGCCCGCGGGTGCCGCGGTGTGGTGGGTGCGGCGGGGTATCGCGCGAATGTCGGTCGCCACGGCGATGATGGCGTGATGGCCACGACGAAGTTCGATCCGAAGCGCGAGATCCCGAGCTACCGTGCCGCGCAGGGCCGCTTCGATCTCGTCGAGGTGCCGCCGCTGCGCTACGCGATGATCGACGGCGAGGGCGACCCGAACACGGCGCCCGAGTACGTCGCCGCGGTCGAGGCCCTCTACGCGGTCTCGTACGCGGCGAAGTTCCAGAGCAGGCGCGAGCTCGATCGCGACTACGTCGTCGGCCCGCTCGAGGGCCTGTGGAGCGCAGACGACCCGACCACCTTCGTCACCCGCGAGAAGTCCGCCTGGAGCTGGACGATGATGATCTGGCAGCCCGACTGGCTGACGCCCGAGGTGCACGAGGCCGCGGTCGCGTCGGCGCTCGCGAAGGCCCCGGCCGTCGAGCGCCTGCGGTTCGAGACGCTCGACGAGGGGCTCTGCGTGCAGACGCTGCACCTCGGGGCCTACGACGACGAGGGGCCGACCCTCGCGCGTCTGCACGACGAGTTCATGCCGGCCGAGGGGCTGCGCTTCAACGGGCGGCATCACGAGATCTACCTCGGCGACCCGCGGCGGTCGGCGCCCGAGAAGCTCCGCACGATCCTGCGGCAGCCGGTCGCCCGCGGCTGAGCGGGCCCCCGGCGCCGCACGTCGCTTCGGCGCCCCGCACGCCCGCGGCCGGCCGGCTCAGGCCTCCTGCTCGGCGCCGAAGGGCCGGCGCGCCTCGACCGGGATGAGCGGGTGCTCGGCCCTGGCCTTGATCTGCTGCACCACCCACGTGTTGCCGTCGGGGTCGGCGAAGCCGAAGAAGGTGCCGCCGTCGCGCGGGTCGATCACCTGGATCGGGCTCGCTTCGACGCCGCGTTCGATGAGCTCGGCCCGGGCCGCCTCGGCGTCGGCGACGACGAGCTGCACGCCCTTGAGCGAGCCGGGTTCCATCTCGCGCTGCGAGGGCAGCGAGCCGATGACGATCGAGCAGCCCGAGCCGCGCGGGGTCAACTGCGCGACATCCATGTGCTCGTTGACCGTGTGGTGGTCGAGCTCGAACCCGACGCGATCGCGGTAGAACTCGATCGACCGGTCGAGGTCGGCGACGGGGACGATGACGACTTCGAGCGTCCAGTCCATGATCTGCTCCCTTCGTGAGCGGGCCGTCAGGCGACGAGCGCGTCGAGGCGCGCGTAGCCCTCGGTGAGCCCGGTCTCCATGCCGCTCGCGACCATGCCGTCGCGGGCTTCGACGGTCGGATAGACGGAGTGGATGCGGAGCTTCGTGCGGCCCCCGCCGAGGTCTTCGAAGGTCATCGACTCGATCGCCACGACATCGGGGTAGCCCTCGAACTCGAAGGTCTGGATCGCGAGTTCGTTCTCGCGCACGGAGTGGAAGGTGCCGTTGAACGCCCAGTCGGCGCCGTCGGTGTCGGTGTGCACGTAGCGGTAGCCGCCCTGCGTCACGAAGTCCCACCGCTCGATCTTCATCTCGTAGCCGTTCGGCCCGAGCCACTGCGTGACGAGCGCGGGGTCGCGGTGCGCGTTGAACACCGCCGCGACGGGTGCGTCGAACTCGCGCTCGATGTCGATGAAGGGCAGCCCCTCGGGGGCGGTGATGGTGACGGGGTTCGTCATTGCTCTGTCTCTTTCGTCTGGGGCGCGGCCGGCCGGCCACGCTCGGGAAGGTCGCCGATCGGGTCGGCGGTGGATGCCGCGGCGTCCGTGCCGCGGTCATCGGCGAGCAGCGCGTCCAGCGAGCGGAACTGCTGCTCGTGGATCAGCCGGTAGCGGTCGATCCACGCGGTGAGGGCCTCGAGCGCCGCCGGGTCGAGGTGCACCGGGCGTCGCTGCGCGTCGCGGGTGCGGGTGACGAGACCCGCGTGCTCGAGCACCTGGATGTGCTTCGAGACGGCCTGCTTGCTGATCTCGAACGGGTCGGCGAGCTCGTTGACGGTCGCAGGCCCCCGGCTGAGCCGGGCGATGATGCGCCGGCGCACCGGATCGGCGAGGGCCATGAACGCGCGGTCGAGCCGGTCGTCCGAGCTCGGGTCCACGATCATCACGCCTCCTCAACCGATTCGTTGATCAACCATTTGGTTGATTAAAATATACGACGATCGGATGCCCCGGTCAAGAGCTTTCCCGGAACCCCTTCGTCGAGCGGGCGATCATGCCCGGCCGTGCGGCGACGAACGCGCCGGATCCGCCCACTCGACGGGAAGCGCGCGCGCACGCGGCGACGCGAATCGGGGCTTGCGGCGCGGCGGCGGGGCGAGAATCATCGGCACTGATCGCTCACCCAGTCGAAGGGAACGCACCATGGCACGGCTCAACCCCTACATCAACTTCCAGGACACCGCGCGCCAGGCGCTCGAGTTCTACCACTCGGTCTTCGGCGGCGAGCTCACCGTCAGCACCTTCGCCGAGTTCGGCCAGGCCGACGACCCCGCCGACGCCGACAAGGTCATGCACGGCCAGCTCGAGGGCGAGGGGGGCATCGTGCTCATGGCCGCCGACACCCCGAGCCACATGCCGCCGCAGCCCGGGGCGAGCAACATCTCGGTGTCGCTCTCGGGCGGCTACGAGGACGACGCGACGCTGCGCGGCTACTGGGAGAAGCTGCTGGCCTCGGGCTCGGAGATCGTGCCGCTCGAGGTCGCACCCTGGGGCGATGCGTTCGGCATGTGCACCGACGGCCACGGCGTGACCTGGCTCGTGAACATCGGCGGCCCCGGGCAGGGCTGACCCCGCACCGCCGACCCCGCGGAAGCAGCGAGAGATCGGAGCCGAGCGCCGGGCTCAGCCCGCGACGGGCACCGCGGAGTGCAGCGCGTCGACCACCGGCGCCAGCTCGGGCTGCCCGGCCGCCTCGGCGAGCACGCGCTCGAGGGTCTCGTCGTGGATCGGGCAGGCCTCCTCGTAGAGCGCCCGGCCGGCCGGCGTGAGCTCGGTGTAGATACCGCGTCGGTCGTCGGCGCAGAGGATCCGCGTGAGGAGGCCGCGGTCTTCGAGGCGATTGACGAGGCGCGTCGTCGCGCTCGGGCTCAGCGCCGTCGCGCGGGCGAGCTGCTGCATGCGCATATGCCAGCCGTCCTGCCGGTTGAGCGCGTCGAGCACGGTGTACTCGACGACCGAGAGATCGGCGGATGCCCCGAGCGCGCGTTCGAGCTCGGATTCGATGAGCCCGTGCAGCGCGGCGAGCGTGCGCCAGCCCTGTGCGCGCACCTCGACGGCGTCGTCGGCGATGCCCATGCTGCCTCCTTCACGAGATAGTTGCTTGCGCTTTGTATTTGCGTGTGCAAGTATTAATGTCGCTCACGCAATAGAACGCGTTTGCAACTAATTGTCTTCCACTGTATCAGGAGAACGCGCAATGCCACTCGGCCTCATCGCACTCGCCATCGGCGGCTTCGGCATCGGACTCACCGAGTTCGTCATCATGGGCCTGCTGCCCGAGGTGGCCGCCGACTTCGGCGTGAGCGAGGCCGCAGCCGGCTGGTTCATCTCGGGCTACGCGCTCGCGGTCGTCGTCGGTGCGCTCGGCCTCACCGCCGCGACCACCCGCCTCCCCCGCAAGCCCGTGCTCATGGGCCTGCTCGTCCTCTTCATCGCGGGCAACGCCGTGTCGGCGATGGCCCCGAGCTACGAGCTCATGATGAGCGGCCGCATCATCGCCGCGCTCTGTCACGGCGCCTTCTTCGGCATCGGCTCGGTCGTCGCCGCGAGCCTCGTCGCCCCCGAGAAGGCGGCCGGCGCGATCGCGATCATGTTCACCGGCCTCACCGCCGCGAACGTGCTCGGCGTGCCCTTCGGCACCTTCATCGGCCAGCAGTACGGCTGGCGCGCGACCTTCTGGGCGATCTCGGTCATCGGCGTGATCGCCCTCATCGGCATCGCGGTGCTCGTGCCCGCCCTGCAGGCCTCGACGACCGCCCCGAGCCTCCGGCGCGAGCTCGGCGCGTTCCGCTCGGGCCAGGTCTGGCTCTCGCTCACGGTCACCGTGCTCGGCTTCGGCGGCATGTTCGGCGCCTTCACCTACATCGCGTACACCCTGACCGAGATCAGCGGCTTCGCGGCAGGCGCCGTGCCGTGGCTGCTCGTGCTCTTCGGTGCCGGCCTGGTCGTCGGCAACTGGGCCGGCGGGCGACTCGCCGACCGCTCGATCGACGGCACCCTGCTCGCCTTCCTCGGCGCACTCGTCGTCGTGCTCGCCCTCTTCGCCTGGCTCGCGTTCAGCCCGGTCGCCACGATCGTGCTGCTCGTGCTCATGGGCGCATTCGGCTTCGGCACCGTGCCCGGCCTCCAGAGCCGCATCATGCGCTACGCCTCGGATGCGCCGACGCTCGCCTCGGGCGCCAACATCGCGGCCTTCAACCTCGGCAACGCCCTCGGGGCCTGGGCGGGCGGGCTCACGATCGCCGCAGGCCTCGGCTTCACCTCGCCCATCTGGGTCGGTGCCGCGATCACGCTCGCCGCCCTCGTCGTCATGGGCGTCGCCGCCGCGGCGGCACGACGCTCCCGAGCTGCGGATGCCGCGGCGCCGACGCTCCCCGCGACCTCCCCCACGCCCGTGCTCGCCGCATGAGCCCGACCTCCCCGAACCTCCGCACGATCACCGAACACGAAAGCGACCCCATGACCTCGACCACCACCGTGCCCGCCGTCACCCTGAACAACGGCGTGCAGATGCCGCAGCTCGGCTTCGGCGTCTTCCAGGTGCCCGACCCCGAGACGACCGCGGCGGTCGCTGCGGCGCTCGACGCGGGCTACCGCAGCATCGACACCGCCGCGATCTACGGCAACGAGGCGGGCGTCGGCCGCGCCATCGCCGAATCCGGCCTCGAGCGCGACGAGTTGTTCGTCACGTCGAAGGTCTGGAACTCCGACCAGGGCTTCGACACGACCCTGCGCGCGTTCGACACGAGCCTCGGCAAGCTCGGGCTCGATCGGCTCGACCTCTACCTCATCCACTGGCCGACGCCCGAGCGCGGGCGCTACGTCGACACCTGGCGCGCGCTCGAGCGCCTGCTCGCCGAGGGCCGCGTCCGGGCGATCGGCGTCTCGAACTTCGAGCCCGCCCACCTCGAGCGCCTGAACGCCGAGACCGACGTGGTGCCCGCGGTGAACCAGGTCGAGCTCCACCCCGCGCTGCAGAACCGCGCGACCACCGCGGCGAACGCCCGCCACGGCATCGTCACCGAGGCGTGGAGCCCGCTCGCGCAGGGCGCCGTGCTCGGCGAGGCATCCGTCACCTCGATCGCGGCCGCGCACGGCGCGACGCCTGCGCAGGTCGTGCTGCGCTGGCACCTGCAGCAGGGCCGTGTCGTGATCCCCAAGTCGGTGACGCCGTCGCGGATCACCGAGAACTTCGACGTCTTCGGCTTCGAGCTCTCGGCCGACGAGCTGGCGGCGATCGACGCGCTCGAGCGCGACGGCCGGACGGGGCCGCACCCCGATGAGTTCAACGCGGCCTGATCGGGCCGCACCGACGACGAATGCCGCGTCGGTCGCCCTCGGGGCGACCGGCGCGGCATCCGTCTTCGCACGCTCAGTCGAAGAGCTCGGAGAGCCAGCTCTCCTTCTTCTTCTTGCGGCCGTAGCCCTGGTCGTAGCCGCGGTTGTCGTACCCGCGGTTGTCGTAGCCGCGGTTGTCGTACGGCTGCTGGTAGGCCTGCTGCCCGTAGGCCGGCTGCTGCGGGGGCGCGGGCGGCGCCTGCGGGGCGGCGGGGGCGGCGGCCTGGGCCCCGCCGAACTCGCGGCCGGCCCGCTCGACGATCTTGTCGAGCTCGCCGCGGTCGAGCCACACGCCGCGACACGTCGGGCAGTAGTCGATCTCGATGCCGCTGCGTTCGCTCATGACGAGCACGGTTCCGTCACTGGGGCACTGCATGGGGGCTCCTCCTTCGGGGCCGACCGGGTTCGATCGTGAGTGGTTCGACATCTCCGAGCGTAGGCAACGAAGCTTTGAAGACGCCCGGGAAAGCACGAGAGCGGATGCCCCGGCGCGCCTCACGGAGGAGGCGACGCCGAGGCATCCGCTCACGGAATGAGCTGGAAGAACTCAGCCGATGACGGTGATGTTCTCTGCCTGCAGGCCCTTGGGTCCGCGGGCGGTCTCGAACTCGACCTTCTGGTTCTCCTCGAGCGAGCGGTAGCCGCCCGACGCGATCGCGCTGAAATGCGCGAAGACGTCGGCCGAGCCGTCGTCGGGGGCGATGAAGCCGAAGCCCTTGTCGGCGTTGAACCACTTGACGGTTCCGGTTGCCATATGTGTATTTCCTTCTGTAGAGCCGAGCCGCCGAAGCGGCTGCGACGTGCGCGGCCCTCGGGCCGCGCGGGTTCCGGCGACGATGTCCGCCGCCAGAAGTACGGGCGCCCGTGCAGATGACGGCGCTCGCGTCCTCGGACTCTACGGGGTCAAGCTGTGAAGCACGCCGGATACGACGAACGCCGCCGCAGCGATGCTGCGACGGCGTTCGACTGCCGACCTTAGAGGCCGCGGATGTTCTCCGCCTGCAGGCCCTTCGGGCCCTGCGCCACGTCGAACTCGACCTTCTGGCCCTCTTCGAGCGAGCGGTAGCCGCTGCCCGAGATCGCGCTGAAGTGCGCGAAGACGTCGGCCGAGCCGTCGTCGGGGGCGATGAAGCCGAAGCCCTTTTCGGCGTTGAACCACTTGACGGTTCCGGTTGCCATACTGCTGTCCTTCTGTCCTTATGGGCCGCTGCTGCAAGCCCGATGCGATCGACGGTCGACCGCTGCCCCGCACGGCAGGTTGCCAGACGGAGCGGGGGCGAGGGGCGGAGTGGCCATGCAGGCATCCGCCGTCTCGTATCGGGTCATGCCACGCGGATCGGTCCGCCTCCGGGCAATCGAATGGAGGCGCGGGCAGGCGCCCGCTTGATGGAGGAATCAGTGAAGATACCTTATCGAGTTCTGCGCCGTAGCACACCGGTCGCGACCTGATTGTGACGTTCGAATCGGACTCCCTGTGGAATTCCAGCCCGTTCCAAGGCTCGGAGGAGGAGAATCGGCCCCATGGATCGCCGCCCCCTCGGTCTCGTCGCTGCCGCGTACGCGGCGCTCGTGCTGTGGGTGACCGTCGGTCCCGCGCCGTGGCGCACGACCGGCAACCAGCTCGAGGGCGGCATCCTGAACCTCGACGCGTGGACGGCCCCGGTGACGTGGACGACGGGCTACCTCGCCGAGATCGCCTTCAACGTGGTCCTGTTCATCCCCGTCGGAGTGCTCGCGGCACTCCTGCTCCCCCGGCGCGCCTGGCCGCTCGCGTTCGTCGCCGGCTTCGCCTTCACGACCGTGATCGAGCTCATCCAGGTGCCCGAGCCCGATCGCATCTCCGACCCCCGCGATCTCGTGATGAACACGGCCGGAACAGTGCTCGGCGTGATCCTCGTCCAAGCAGCGCGCATGGTGCGCCGGGCCGGGGCGGTCGCCGCCTCCGCGGTCATCCCGCCGGTGGCCGCGCTCGGCCACGAGGGCCTGTTCGGCGACGACGACGACGCGGTGTCGCACGACCACGAACCCGTGCTGGCCGCCATGGGGAGTTCTGCCGATCGCGCGGCCTGACGCGCGGCTCTACAGTGGGCGGATGACCATCCCCGACGCCGCGGCCGCGAATGGCTGAGCGCTCGGCCGGCTGGTACGACGACGAGGCGGATGCCACGTGGCTCCGCTACTGGGACGGCCGCGGCTGGACCCCGCACACGGCGCAGAAGTCGGTCGCGCCGAGCCCCGCTCCTGCGACCTCGGCGGCCGCAGCGACCCCCGCCCCGGCGCCGGCGCCGGCGCACCCTCTCGTCACCGCGCAGGCGCCCGCACCCGCCCGTCCGCCTGCACCGGCATACGCCCCCTCGCCCGTGTTCGCGTTCGCCGCGCACGACGGGTCCGACGAGCTCGACCAGCCCCTCATGCAGACCATGCGCCTCGTGCCCGAGCACACGACCGTGCCGACGCCGCTCGGCGGCGCCGTGGCATCCGCATCGCCGTTCGCCACGCGGCCGGTGCACTCGGGCGATCGACTCCCCCGCGGGCGCGTGGTGATCATCGTCGCGGTCGCCCTCGTCGCCGGCTCGATCGTCGTGGCGCTCGCGTCGAGCGTCGCGATGCTGCTGATCCTCTGAGGATCCCTCGAACCTGCGATCCGCCGCCGCGACAAGCCCTTGACTGGCGGCGTCGCGCTGGCGAGAGTGTGAGCAGCGAGAGGGGGATCGCGATGACCACCTTCGGCATCGAAGAAGAGTTCGTCTTCCTCGACCGGGAGACGCTGCGTCCGGCCGACGTCGCCGGCGACGCGTTCGCGCACCTCGCCGCCGACCCGCGGTGGCGGCCTCTCGCGCACCGCGAGTTCCTCGCCGCCCAGGTCGAGCACGCCTCGGCCGTCTTCACGAGCATGGCTGAGGCGCAGGCCGCCCTCGTCGGCTTCCGCCGCGAGGTCGCCGCCGAGGCCGATCGGCTCGACGTCGTCGCCGCGAGCGTCGGCTGCCCGCCCGATGCACTGCCGTTCCCGACGATCACCGACACGCCCCGGTACCAGCGCATCGTCGACGACATGGAGGGAGTGATCGCGGACCACCAGATCCAGGGCCTGCACGTGCACGTCGGGATCGCGGATCGCGACCAGGGCGTGCGTGCGCTGAACGTCGTGCGCAACTGGCTGCCGCTGATGTCGGCGCTGACGGGCAACTCCCCGGTCTGGCGCGGTCACGACACCGGCTACGAGAGCTGGCGCAACGTCGGCCAGCGCCGTTGGACGACGACGGGGTGCCCGCCCGAGTTCCGCGACGGAGCCGACTACGACCGCCGCCTCGAGCGGCTCGTCGGGGTCGGGGGCATGAAGGACCGCGCGATCATCATGTGGAACGCCAGGCTCTCGGTCCACGTACCGACCATCGAGGTGCGGGTCGCCGATGCGCAGCTCGAGGCCTGGTCCGCGGTACTGCTCGCGGCCGTGTGCCGCGCACTCGTCGAGAGCGTCCTCGACGCCTCGCTGGGCGCCGCCGACGCCGTGATGCCGAGCGACGAGGTCGCGCCCGGCCCCGAGCTCCTCAACGCCGCGCTGCTGCACGCGGCGCACAGCGGGCTCGACTCGCTCGTGCTCGACCCCGTGCTCGGCGAGCTTCGCCCCGCCCCCGAGGTGCTCGATCGCACCAGGGAGCTGCTCGCCCCCGCGCTCGAGGCGAGCGGCGACGCCCGTCTCGTGGCGACCGGGTTCCAGCGCCTGCTCGAGGAGGGCACCGGCGGTGCGAGGCAGCGCGGGGCGTTCTCGTCGGGCGGGATGCCCGCGCTCCGGGAGCTCTACGAGGCGACGTTCGCGGCCGAGGACTGAGGCGCTCGACGCCGACGACCGAGGTGCCCGACGCCGACGACCGGCTCAGACCGGGCGGCGCCGCGTCTCGACCCGGTGCGTCGCCGTGACCTCGAAGGTGCGCTGCAACGGCGACGCGACGGCGTCGCCCAGCCGCTGCGCGACCCTGACGAACAGGAAGTCGATGACGGCGAGCTGCGCGATGCGGCTCGACATCGCCCCGACCCGATAGCTCGACTCGCGGGCGTGCGTCATCAACACGAACTCGGCGAGCTCGGCGACGGGCGACTCGGGCGAGTTCGTCACCGCCACGGTCGTCGCCCCGCCCTCGCGGGCGACCTCGAGCGCGTGGTTCGTCTCGGCGGTGAGGCCCGAGTGCGAGATGCCGATCGCGACATCCCCGGGCTTGCGCAGCGCCGCCGAGACGAGCGCGAGGTGCACGTCGACCGAGCAGAACGCCGAGATGCCGATGCGCGAGAGCTTCTGCTGCAGGTCCTGGGCGGTGAGCCCGCTCGAACCGAATCCGTAGATGTCGACGTGCGCGCCGCCCACGATCGCGTCGACGACGTCGTCGAGCACCGTCGTGTCGAGGCCGCCGACCGTCTGCTCGATCGCGAGCACCTCGTGGAAGGCGATCTTCGCGATCACGTCGGCCGCGGTGTCGTCGGGGTCGATGTCGGCGTTCGCGATGCCGAAGCGATCGCGCTCCGCGGCCTCGCGGCTCACGGCGCTCGCGACCTCCATGCGGAACTCCCGGTAGCCCGTGTACCCGAGCGTCTGGCAGAACCGGGCGACCGTCGACAGCGAGGTGCCGCAGACGCGTGCGAGGTCGGTGATGGTGAGGTCGACCACGAGCGTGGGGTCGGCGATGATCGCCTCGGCGACGCGCGCCTCGGACGAACTCAGGCGCGGGAGCGCCTCACGCACGGTCGAGAGCACGTTCGCCGACATCTCCTGCCTTCCGTTCCTTCTCCTCGTGATCGCGGCCGCCCTAGTCGCCGGTCGTGTCGCGCACGCTGGAGAGAGCATCGCGCAGCACTCCATCTTCGGCGGCGAGGCGCGCCAGCGCGAGTTGGGGATCCACCCCAGTCATGGTCACGAGGATCGCGGCCTTCACGTGCCCGTCGACCGCGGCGAGGGCGGCGGAGGCCGTCGCGGCGTCCACCCCGGTCGCCTGCATGACGATGCGCTCGGCCCGCGCGCGGAGCTTCGCGTTCGTGGCCTGCACGTCGACCATGAGGTTGCCGTGCACCTTGCCGAGCCGCACCATCGCGATCGTGGAGATCGCGTTGAGCACCAGCTTCTGCGCGGTGCCGCCCTTCAGGCGGGTGGAGCCGGCGACGATCTCGGGGCCGACGACGGTCTCGATCGCGAGGTCGGCGGCCGCGCCGATCGCCGAGCCCTCGTTGCAGGCGAAGCCGATGCTGAGCGCGCCGACGCGCTTCGCGTACTCGATCGCGCCGAGCACGTAGGGGGTGCGCCCCGATGCGGAGATCCCGATGAACGCGTCGGCCGGGCCCAGCCCGATCGACTCGAGGTCGGCGGCGCCGAGCGCCCGGTCGTCCTCGGCGTTCTCGACCGCCGACCGAAGCGCGCCGTCGCCGCCCGCGATGAGGCCGACGACGAGCGCCGGGTCGGTGCCGAAGGTCGGCGGGATCTCGCTCGCGTCGAGCACGCCCATGCGCCCGGCGGTGCCGGCCCCGGCGTAGACGAGGCGCCCGCCGCCGCGGAGGCGCGCGACGATGGCGTCGACGGCGGCGGCGATCTGCGGGGTCGCCTCGGTGACGGCTGCGACGGCCTGGGCGCTCTCGGCCTGCATCGCCGCGATCTGCGCCTCGGTCGAGAGCAGGTCGAATCCGGCGTGGGCGTCGTTGACCTGTTCGGTCGAGAGTTCGCCGAGC
The DNA here is from genome assembly GCF_042884835.1 of Agromyces sp. NPDC058104. Taxonomy (NCBI): domain Bacteria; kingdom Bacillati; phylum Actinomycetota; class Actinomycetes; order Micrococcales; family Microbacteriaceae; genus Agromyces; species Agromyces sp. NPDC058104. Next base: position 818,346 of record NZ_JBHVTD010000001.1, read on the forward strand.
AGTTCGCGCAGCGCGTGATGCTCGGCCGACTGCTGCGGTGCGTGACCGCTCATGGTGTTGCTCCCCCGTTGGTGCGGTGTTCGTCGGTGCGGTGTTCGATGGTGCGGTGTTCGATGGTGCGGTGTTCGATGGTGCGGTGTTCGATGGTGACGGATGCCACGCCGGCGAGCGGCGCGGGCAGTTCGAGCGGCGTCGGGCCCGGCGAGAGCCGCCCGAGCACGCGGGCCTCCGCCGGCTCGGCGCCGAGCTCGACCGGCAGGCCGTGCAGGCTGAACCACCCGAGGAGCGCGAACATGAGGGACTCCTTGAACGCCGGGTCGAGGCCGCGGGCGGCGCTCGACTCGACGGCGATGCCGCGGGCGGTCGCGTGCTCGGCGATGCGGGCGAGCAGCACGGGGTTGAGGGCCCCGCCGCCCGAGCAGATGAGCGTGGCGGGCGCGGCGTCGGCGAGCGCGTCGACGACGCTGCGCGCGGTCAGCTCGGTGAGCGTCGCGACGAGGTCGGCGACGGGCAGGGGATCGGCGGCGTCGGACCACGCTCGGTCATCGAACGTCGCCGCGACCGCGGCGTCGACGACCCCGAGGTCGAAGGTCTCGCGCCCGGTCGACTTGGGCGACGGCGCGGCGAAGTACGGGTGCGCGAGCAGCGTCGCGAGGAGCCCCTCGTGCACACGCCCGGCGGCGGCGAGCCGCCCGCCCTCGTCGTAACCCTTCGCGCCCGCCGAGTGGCGCTCGACGACCACGTCGATGAGGCAGTTGCCGGGGCCGGTGTCGAACGCGACGACGCGACCGTCGGTCCCGACGAGCTGCACGTTCGCGATGCCGCCGAGGTTCACGGTCGCGATCGCACGGCCTGCCGTGCGGGCCTCCTCGCCCAGCCAGAGCCGGTCGAAGAAGGCCATGAGCGGCGCGCCCTCGCCGCCGGCCGCGATGTCGGCCATGCGCACGTCGGAGAGGACGGGCACGCCCGTGCGCTCGGCGATCCACGCGGGCTCCCCGAGCTGCAGGGTGCCACGGGCGTGCCCGTCCTCCACCCAGTGGTGCACGGTCTGGCCGTGCGAGACGACGAGGTCGGGCGTCGTGCCCGACTCCCGGATGCCCCGGACGGCCGCCTCGGCGAAGGCCCGGCCGAGCTCGGTGGTGAGCCTGGTCCAGCCGCCCGCGTCGAGCGCCTCGCCGGCCGCGGCCGAGAGGATGCGCGCGCGGAGCGCGGGCTCCCAGTCGACGGTGGTCGCGTACATCGGGGTGAGCCGCAGCGACGGCGCGCCCGTGCCGGTCTCGCTCGAGGTCGACCCGGCGACGGGCTCGATGTCGACCACGGCGACGTCGATGCCGTCGGCCGAGGTGCCCGATTGCAGTGAGAGCACGATCACGCGCGGGCCCCCGACCCGAGGAGCTCGCTCGCGACCTCGGCTGCGAGGCGGCTCGCCGCTCGCGTGTGCAGCGTCGGCAACGGCAGCGGCTCGCCCGGCATGCCGGTGTCGACCACGACGGCGTCGGGACGCATCGCCGCGATGCTCGCGACGCGGTCGCGCTGCGGGCCCGGTGCGCCGACGGCGTCGACGATCACGACGAGCGACCCGCCGCCGGGCACCGCCGCGTCGCCGCGCAGCACCTCGCCGCCGGCCGCGAGCGCCCGCTCGACGTAGTCGGCGTCGCTGTCGACGGCGAGCGTCGAGCGCCCGCGCACATCGAGCACCGTACGCCCCGCTGGCAGCGCCGGGATCTCGGCATCGACCGTGATCGCCTCGCGGGCGACCCGATGCGCGTCGAGGGGCAGCCGTTCGTCGGGCGACGGCTCGGCGAGCGAGGCCGCGAGCTCTCGCACGCGGTCGGCGGCGCGCTCGAGCGCGGCGACCTCGAGCGTGCGGTCGTCGAGCGCGTCGAAGATCGCCTGCTGCACCTCGCGGAAGTCGCGCACGTCCTGGTCGGCCGCGGCCGCCGCCCCCGGGTTCGTCGGGTTCGAGATGCAGAGCAGGTCGGCGCCCGCGCGGAGCGCCTGCACGGCACCTGGTCCCGCGCCGACCGACTCGCGCACCGCGGCCATGTCGAGCGCGTCGGTGATGATGACGCCCTCGAAGCCGAGGCCCCTGAGGTGCCGGAGGGCGGTCGGGTTCAGCGTCGCCGGCGCCGGGCCCCACTCGGGCACGATGATGTGCGCGGTCATGATCGCGGCGACCCCGGCCGCGATCGCCGCGCGGAACGGCGGCAGGTGCATGCGCTCGAGCTCGTCGAGCGAGATCGTGAGCTCGGGCATCGCATGATGCGAGTCGAGGTGGGTGTCGCCGTGCCCCGGGAAGTGCTTCACGCACGCGGCGGCACCGGCGCGCTGGATGCCCCGGAGCTGCGCGACGGCGTGCCGCGAGACGAGCTCGGGATCGGCTCCGAAGGAGCGCACGCCGATGACCGGGTTGCGCGGATCGGTGTTCACGTCGGCGACCGGCCCGAGCACCACGTTCGCCCCGACGGCGCGCGAGCGGTCGGCGAGGTGCTCGCCGACCGCCTCGGTCGTCGCGAGGTCGTCGACGAAGCCGAGCTGCGCCGCGCCCGGAAGGGTCGAGCCGAGCGCGGCGTCGACGCGGGTGACGTTGCCGCCCTCCTCGTCGATGCCGATGAGGAGCGGCCGGGTCTGCGCCGAGTACGCGGCGAACTCGGCGGCGAGCCCGCCGCCCGCCGGGTGCAGGTTGTGCGCGAAGAGCACCGCTCCCGCGAGGCCCGCGTCGAGCTCACGGCGAAGCCAGTCCGGAATGCTCCGGCCGAGGAAGCCCGGCCAGAGCACTCCGCCCACCAACCCCCTGACGGTGGGATCGTCCGCGGCGGTCACCCCTTCACCGCGCCGGCCACGAGGCCGCTCGACAAGCGACGCTGGACGATGACGAAGAAGATCATGACCGGGATCGTGATGATCGTCGATGCGGCCATGATGTAGCCCCACTCGTTCGAGTGCTCGCCGAAGAACTGCTTGAGGCCGATGGCCACCGTGTAGTTCTCGCTGGCCCCGCCGAGCAGGGTCATGGCGAAGATGAACTCGTTCCAGGCGGTGATGAACGAGAAGACGCTCGTCGCGACGAGTCCGGGCATGACGAGGGGCAGCAGCACCGAGCGGAACATCCGGCCCCAGCTGGCGCCGTCGATGTACGCGGCCTCCTCGAGCTCGACGGGCACCGCGGCGACGAAGCCGCGCAGCATCCAGATGCCGAACGGCAGCGAGAGCGCGACGTAGACGACCATGAGGCCGAGCAGCGTGTTGAGCAGCTGCAGGTCGCGCACCTGCACGAACAGCGGGATGACGAGCGCCTCCAGCGGCACCATCTGCACGATGAGGATCATGAGCAGCATCGCCGTGCGGAACTTGAAGCGGAAGCGGGCCACCGCGACCGAGGCGAGGAGTGCGAGCAGCGCGCTCGCGAGCACCGTCACGACCGCGACGATCGCCGAGTTGCGGAGGAACACGTCGAAGCCGCCCTCGGTGAGCACGTACTCGAAGTTGGAGAGCGACCACTCGCGAGGCAGGATCTGCTGTCCGCCCGCGCCGGCCTGCGCGTCGAAGGCGCTCGAGAGCATCCAGAACGCGGGGAAGAGGGTGAAGCCGAGCAGCAGCACGACGAGCACGGCCTTGCCGCCTGCGATGCGCGCCTTGCGCGCCGACTTGCGGCTCGTGCGCAGCCGCTTCGCCTCGGCGGATGCCTCGGAGCGGGTGCCGCGCGAGGCATCCGGCCGCTTCTCGGTGGTGACGGCGCTCACAGCTCCTCCTCCTTCAGCATGGTGCGCACGTACACGACGGTGATGCCGAGCAGTACGAGGGTGAGCAGCACGGCGATCGCCGAGCCGAAGCCGTAGCGGTTCTGGCCGAAGGACTCGACGTACGACCAGACGCCGAGGTTCAGCGCCTCACGATTCGAGCCGGCGCCGCCGGGCATGAGGTAGACCTGCGCGAAGACCTTGAAGTCCCAGATCGTCGACAGGATGATGACGACCGCGAAGACCTGCTTGAGGTTCGGCACGATGATGCGCCAGAAGCGGCGCCAGGGGCCTGCGCCGTCCATCTCGGCGGCCTCGAGCATCTCCTTCGGCACACCGAGGAGGCCGGCGAGGATCGTGATGGCGACGAACGGGAATCCGTGGTGGATGACGTTGAGGAGGACGATGCCGTAGAAGGTGTACCGGTTCGTGAACCAGTTGACGGGCTCGTCCTGGAGGCCGAGGGCTTGGAGCGTCTCGTTGACGATGCCGCGGTCGGCGTCGAAGATCCAGATCCAGACGTAGGTGCCGGTGACCGCGGGCATGGCCCAGGCGATCATGATGGCGCTGCCGACGACGGTGCGCCAGAAGCCGCCGAGGCTCGCCATGAGCACCGCGACGGCGGTGCCGAGGGCGACGGTGCCGGCGACGGCGAGCACCGCGAAGCCGACCGTGTTCGGCAGCACGACGGTGTAGAGCTCGGGGCTCGTGAAGATCTCGCCGTAGTTGGCGAGGCCGATCCAGTTGGGCTCGCCCGAGACGATCTCGCGCAGGCCGTAGTCCTGGAGGGAGAAGAGGAGCACCCGCACGAGCGGCCACAGCAGCAGCACGGCGAGCACCGCGAGCGCGGGGGCGAGGAGGAGCCAGGGGCGGCTCCGGGTCAGGAGGCTCTTGCGGGCGGCCCCGCCGGCCGCGCGGGGAGCCGAAGCTCCCGGCGCGGCCGTCGGAACCTGAAGGGTGTTCGACACGAGGTCAGCCGTTCATGATCTCGTCCATCTCCGCGGCGGCGTCGGTGAGCGCCTGCTCGACCGTCTTCTGCCCGGAGAGGATCGCCTGGATGGCGGTGTTGGTGGTCTTCTTCGCCTGGACGGCGCCGAACTTCGGGGTCACCGGCGGGGTGCCGCCGCCCTCGACCATCTGCTGGGCGAAGGGCTGCACGAGCGGGTCGTCGGAGGCGATCGCCTCGTCGAGGAGCGAGGTCTGGCCGGGGAAGTAGCCGGTCTCGTCACCCCACTGCTTGGCGAAGTCGCCCGTGGTCATCAGCTTGATGAACTCCCACGCGAGGTCCTTGTTCTTCGCCGTCTCGAACATCGAGAGGTGCGAGCCGCCGAGCACCGACGGGGCGATGCCGCCGTCCTTGCCGGGGATCGGGGCGGCGGCGAACTTGCCCTCGAGCTCGGCGTTCTTCTCGACGATCGCGGCGGGCGTCCACGAACCCATGAGGGCCATGGCGATGTTGCCCTGCGCGAAGTTGTCGAGGACGTCGGTCTCCTTCCACGTGGTGGCGCCGGCCGACGAGAAGCCGTGCTCGGTCGCGAGGCCCGTGTAGAAGCCGATGCCCTCCTGCGACTCGTCGCTGGCCATGCCCGAGACCCACTCGTCGCCCTCGAGCGTCGAGATCTCGCCGCCCGCGCCCCAGACCCAGGGGTAGACGCCGAACTCGGCGTCGCCCGGGACGGCGAAGGGCATCATCTCGGGGTGCGCGGCCTTGATGGCCTCGCCCGCGGCGACGATCTCGTCCCACGTGGTCGGGGCCGCGAGGCCGAGCTCCTCGAACACGTCGGAGCGGTAGACGAGCGAGCGCACGCCGGCGTACCACGGCATGCCGTTGAGCTCGTCGTCGTAGGTGCCGGCGGTGACGAGGCCCTCGACGAGGTCGCCGCCGAGGTCGTCGCCGTCGACGTACTCCTGGATCGGGGCGAGCGCGCCGGCGTCGGCGAACTCGGCCGTCCAGGTGGTGCCGGTCTCGGCGACGTCGGGCGTGGTGCCGCCCGCGATCGACGTGACGAAGCGGTCGTGGGCGTCGGCCCACTGCACGAACTCGACGTCGAGCTCGGCGCCGGTCTTCTCGGTGAAGGCCTCGGCGACCTCGTCGAAGTAGGCGTCGGAGTCGGGGTTCGTGCCTTCCATGATCCAGACGGTGAGCGTCTGGCCTTCGGCGTTCGTGCCGCCGTCGCCGTTGTCGCCGGACGAGCAGGCGGTCAGGCCGAGCGCGGCGGCGACGCCGAGCGCGGCGATCGGGAGGAAGCGCTTGTTCATCAGGATGGTCTCCTCGTTGAAACTGTTCGTGGGCGCAGGGGCCCTGGCTGTGATTCTCTGGACAGACGTGATCCGCGGACAGATCGATTCTCTCTGGAAGTAGTATTCGGGAATGGCGCCAAGATTGCAAGAAACTTCCGAAGTGCCGGAAGTCGTGCTCGGCATCGACGTCGGCGGCACCGGCGGCCGCGCCGCGCTCGAGCCGCTCGCCGCGGCGTTCGGCGAGGAGCGCGTGCTGCTCGACGGGCCGCCCGTCGCGATCACGGCGGGCGGGAGCTCAGCACTCGCCGTGACCGGTGCGCTCATCGAGGAGGCGGCATCGGCACTGCACGGCCGCTGGCCCGACGCCCGTATCGCCGGCGTCGCGATCGGCGCGACCGGCATCGCCTCGCTCGTCACGAACCCCGCCGCGTCGCTCGCCGCCCTCTCGGAGGCCGCGGGCGGGGCGCCCGTCGCCCTCGCGATCGACGCCGTGACCGCGCACCTCGGGGCACTCGCGGGTGAGGCCGGCGCGGTCGTCGCCGTCGGCACCGGCACGATCGCGCTCGGTACCGACCTGCACGAGGTGTGGCGCCGCGTCGGCGGCTGGGGTCACCTCTACGACGACCGCGGGTCGGGCGCGTGGATCGGGATCGAGGGCCTGAAGGCGGCGATCCAGACCCACGACGGCGTCACCGCGGATGCCTCGGCGCTGCTGACGGCGGCCGAGTCGCGCTTCGGCGCCGCGCCGAGCTGGCCCGCCCAGCTCTACACGCGCGACGATCGCGGCTCGGTGCTCGCGGGCTTCGCGGCGGATGTCGCCGGGCTCGCCGCGCTCGGCGACCCCGTCGCCGGCCGGATCATGTCGGAAGCGGGCGGGCACGCGGCCCGCACGCTCGCGGCGGCGCTCGACCCCGCACTCCCCCGTCGTGCCGCGGGCGTCGGCGGTGTGTTCGCCGCCGGCGGCGAGTTCACCGCGGCGTTCACCGCGGAGTTCGCGGGGCTCGCCCCCGACGCCACGCTCGTGGTCGGCTCGGCGACGCCGCTCGACGGCGCCGTGCGGCTGGCGCGGCTCGTCGCCGCCGGCGAGCTGCCGGCGGGGCATCCGCCGTTCCTGTGGGTGTGAGGGGCCCGGCGCGGGTTCGGCCGCGCGTCGGGGCCTGCGCAGGATGAGCGCGCGGGCGGGGCCGCTCCGGAGAGTACCGAATGACTCACCCTGTTCAAGCTGCCGAACAGGATCAGCCGCGAAGGGGTGAGCCGGCGACCTCGAAGCGGTGGCCGTCGTGCTCGCCGTTCAGCAGCGGCATGACCTCGGCGATGGAGGCACGCACCTCGGGCAGCTGCAGCGAGGCCTGATGCGCCGCGGCCGACTCCCAGAGCTCGCTCACGTAGACGAAATCGGGCTGCTCGTCGTTGAAGCCGACCTCGTAGAGGAGGCAGCCGTGGCGCCCGAGCTCGGCGCCCGGTCGGGTGAGGAGCTCGATCACCTGGTCACGGGCGCCCGGCTGCACGCCGAGCCGCCCGACATTCGCGAAGGTCATGCTGCGATTCTCACCGGACCCGCCGACAGCGGGTCGCCGAGCGTGCCGCCGCGCAGCCGAGGGGCTGCCCGAGGCGGCCTCAGCAGCCGGGGCCGGCGGGATTCGCCCGGCAGTCGTCCTTCGTGAGCACGGTGTCGACCTCGCCGACGAGCACGGGCTGCGGCGGCCCCGCGACGGCGAGCGTGCCGGCGATGCCCTGCCAGGCCGAGCCGCCGAAGCGGTACTCCGCGGCGAGCGCGACCTCGAGCGTCACCGTGTACTCGCCGGGCTCGGCGTAGACGTGGCTCGTGCCCGTCGGGCTGAACTCGCGGAGGCCGAGCTGCTCCCATGTCGCGCCTGCAGTCGGACTCGTGACCGTCACCCCGTCGCTGTGCACCCAGCGATATCCGACCGGGGTGAATCGCACTTCGGCGGGCCGGCCGAGCAGCGTTCCCGCCACGACCTCGGCCGAGGCCTCGGCGACGAAGTTCGCCGGAAGCCCCGCGACCGCCCACCCGCCGGGCTGCATCTCATTGCCCGGCTTCGCCGGCCGGAAAGACGCGATGTCGCGCAGGGTCACCGTCGCCGGCGCGCCGGGAGCCGCGGGCGGCGGCGTCACCTCCGGGCGGGCGCACGCCTGCTGGAAGTTGGCGTCGCAGAGGCGCGCCCAGTCTTCGCCCGACCAGACGTCGGCTTCGCCGGGAGGTGGCGCAGCGGTAGCCTCCTGCCCGCCCTCGGGGGAACTTCCGTCGGGAGACTTGACGACCGCGGGTGGACGGTTCGGCTCGACGAGCGCGTCGAGAATCACCTCCGAGCCTTCGGTCTCCGCATTCAACGAACCGCAACCAAACGCAGCCAACAGATCGGCGCACTCACCTGAGCCGTCGCTGGCTTCCGCGCTGAAACCGCCGTCGAGCGCGAAACAAGCAGCAACCAGAATCAGCAGAAGTCGGAGCCGGACCATTGGCTGATCCCATCCACCACGAGGATGCTTGGTTCATCCGTTGACTTAGAGACGAGTTCGGCCTTCGACGGGATCCGCTCAAGTCGGTCCTTCGGCGTTACATCGATGCCGTCTGCATCAATCACGCGAACGCCGGAGACATCTCGGCACAAGTAGATCGAAACGGATGCGATGTCGTCTATCTCGGTTCGTTCCACTAGCGATGCTGTGTCGAATGTGGTCTGTCCTTGAGTGTGCCCTCCCGCGGAGCGAAGAGCATCGAACTCGGAACCGACGTTGCCCGCGAACTCCGCCGTGACGTAGGGATCGATCCGCTCGGCGTCGTCCCCTCCATCCGAAGCAATCGAGCCGGACATCGAGGCGTACGCCTCATACGCCTCGACCGCCGCGGCGAGCGCCTCATCATCCGACGCGAAGATCGGCGCCGCGCTCGCGGTCGGCGTCGGCTCGGGCGACGGCTCGGCCTCGGGCGTGCACGCGCTCAGCGCGAGTGCCAGCGCACCGGCCGCGGCGAGCGCGGCGATGCGCAGGCTCGGGATCGACATGGCGTCCACGATAGGTGAGTGGCACACCGCGCCGAGGCGATTATCCACAGGCCGCAGCGTCACGACGCCGAAGGGGGTGATCGACGCCTACTACCCGACCGCGCGGGCGACGAGCGCGGCCGCATCGACGCCGGCGGGCAGCGCGCCGTACTGCGATCCGCCCTCGCCGCCGAGCCGCGAGCGCACGAAGGCGTCGGCCACCGCATCGGGTGCCGCCCGCACGAGCAGCGACGCCTGCAGCACGAGCGCGAGCCGCTCGGTGAGCTCTCGCGCGCGCAGTGCCGCCGAGCCCGCGCCCGCCCCGCCGTCGGCGAGCGCCGCGCCCACCGTCCGCACGAGCGCCTGCCCCTCGGCGAGCGCGACGTCGAACGCCCGCGACGAGCCCGCCGCCGACCCGACCTCGTCGAAGAACGCCTCGAACGACTCGGGCTCGCGAGCGAGCACGCGCAGCACGTCGAGCGCGATGACGTTGCCCGAGCCCTCCCAGATGGCGAGCAGCGGCTGCTCGCGATACCGCCGTGCGAGCGGGAACGCCTCGGTGTACCCGTTGCCGCCGAGGCACTCGAGCGCCTCGGCCACATGCCCGGCCCCGCGCTTGCACACCCAGTACTTCCCGAGCGCCGTCGCCAGCCGCCGGAACGCCTGCTCCGAGCCACTCGTCCCAGCCGACACCGTCGCATCGTGGTCGAATGCGCGCGCGAGCCGCATCGCCGTCCAGGTCGCCGCCTCGGATTCGAGCGCGAGGTCGGCGATCACGGCCGTCATCGCGGGCTGGTCGACGAGCGTCGCCCCGAACGCCTCGCGGTGCCGCACATGCCAGGTCGCCTCGGCGACGGCCTGCCGCATCCCGGCCGCCGAGCCGATGACGCAGTCGAGGCGCGTGCGCGTCACCATCTGCACGATCGTGGCGACCCCACGACCCTCGTCGCCGACGAGCCACGCGGTGGTGCCGTCGAACTCGACCTCGCTCGACGCATTGGATCGGTTGCCGAGCTTGTCCTTCAGCCGCTGGATGCGGAACACGTTGCGCGTCCCGTCGGGCAGCACGCGCGGCACGAAGAAGCAACTGAGCCCGTGCGGCGCCTGCGCGAGCACGAAGAACGCGTCGCTCATGGGCGCGCTGCAGAACCACTTGTGGCCGGTGAGCACGTACTCGGCGCCCCACTCGGGTGCGAGCCCGTCGCCCGCGCGACGCTCCGCGCGCGTCGTGTTCGCGCGCACGTCGGAGCCGCCCTGCTTCTCGGTCATCGCCATGCCCATGAGCGCCGACGCCTTCGCGGGCGAGAGGGCCGGGTCGTACGTGCGGCTCAGCAACCGGGGCATCCAGTCATCGCGAAGGCCGGATGCCGCGAGCTCGAGCGTCGGCACGGCGGCATGCGTCATCGACACCGGGCAGGCGTGGCCCGGCTCGACCTGCGCGAAGAGGAGGAACGCCGCCGCCCGGTCGACGTTCGCGCCCGGTCCGGGCGCGGCCTCGGCGCCGGTGTGGGCGCCCGAGGCGACGGCGGCCCCGATCACGCGGTGGTAGGCCTCGTCGTACTCGACCTCGTCGATGCGGTGCCCCCAGCGGTCGTGCGTGTTCAGCACCGGCGGGTGCGTGTTCGCCCGCTCGGCGTCGCGCTGGAAGGCCGCTGAACCGACATGGCGGCCGATCTCGTGGAGTGCGGGCACCGCGGCGCCGCTCCCCCAGCGCGCCACCGCCTCGACGAGCGGCGCGTTCGCGGCGTACTCGTCGACCTCCTCCCGCGGCGGAGCCTGGTTCGCGACCTCGTGCGTCTGGATCATCGTCGACCTCCGGTTGTCATCCTGCCCCGGCGCCGGCCGGATGTCTCGCCGGAACGGATCGCCCTCGTCCTACGTGGCGCTGAAACGGCACCCCGAGGCATCCCGGATCGACGGCTCGTGCGAGCGTGAAGGCGCCTCGATTTCGCCCTCGGTGAACGCAATGGGTCGGATGACCCGGTGCGCTTGATTCCTGATCAGCGCCGTGTTTGGCTGTAACGCTGCAATGTCGGACGGGGGTGCGACGATGCAGTCCGGGCGGAGGAGCGACCAGCTCCGCGACGGTCGCGCGCGCACGAATTCGCCGCGGTCGAAGCATCCGCCGTTTCGCCGATTCCTGGAGATCACATGCTCGGAAGACTCCTGTTCAGATACCTGAGGCCGTACTGGCCTCTCCTACTCGGCGTACTGGCGTTCCAGATCGTCGCCGCCTACGCCAACTTCCAGCTGCCGACGCTCAACGCGCAGATCATCGACGACGGCGTCGCCAAGGGCGACACCGACGTCATCTGGCAGTCGGGCGCCCTCATGCTCGGCATGTCGCTGCTGCAGATCGTCACCCAGCTCGTCGCCACCTGGTTCGCCGCCATGGCCGCGATGAAGCTCGGCCGCGACATCCGCGACGACGTGTTCGAGCGCGTGTCGGGCTTCTCCGAGCGCGAGGTGTCGACCTTCGGCCCCGGCTCGCTCATCACCCGCAACACCAACGACGTGCAGCAGGTGCAGATGCTCGCGATGATGGGCTCGACCTTCCTCGTCGCGGCGCCGATCATGGCGTTCTACGGCATCTACAAGGCGCTGTCGGTCGACGTCGGCCTGAGCTGGATCATCGCGGTCGCGGTGCCCACGCTGCTCATCGTCGCCGGCATCATCATCTGGCGTATGGTGCCGCTGTTCCGCTCGTACCAGGTGAAGCTCGACGGCGTGAACCGCATCATGCGCGAGCAGCTCACGGGCATCCGCGTCGTGCGCGCCTTCGTCCGCGAGGACATCGAGGAGGCGCGCTTCCGCGAGGCGAACACCGACATCATGGTCGTCGGCCGCAAGGTCGGCTCGCTCTTCGTGCTGATGTTCCCGCTCGTCATGCTCGTGCTCAACGTGACGCTCGTCGGCGTGATCTGGTTCGGCGCGATCGAGGTCGACGAGGGCAACACCGAGATCGGCGTGCTCTTCGCCTTCATGCAGTACGTCATGCTCATCCTGATGGGCGTCATGATGGCGAGCTTCATCACGATCATGATCCCGCGCGCGGCCGTCTCGGCCGAGCGCATCGGCGCCGTGCTCGACGTCGACTCGACGCTCGAGCGGCCGGCGAACCCGGTGACGAACTTCCCGACCCCGGGCACGGTCGAGTTCCGCGGCACCGGCTTCACCTACCCGGGCGCCGAGCACCCCGTGCTCAGCGGCATCTCGGTCAAGGCCGAACCGGGCGAGACGCTCGCGATCGTCGGTTCGACGGGCGCAGGCAAGACGACGCTCGTGTCGCTGCTGCCGCGCCTCTTCGACACGACCGAGGGCGCCGTGCTCGTGAACGGCGTCGACGTGCGCGAGGCCGACCTCGACCTGCTGTGGAAGAGCATCGGGCTCGTGCCGCAGCGGCCGTTCCTCTTCACCGGCACGGTCGCGTCGAACCTGCGGTTCGGCCGCGAGGACGCGACCGACGACGAGCTCTGGCACGCGCTCGAGATCGCGCAGGGCCGCGACTTCGTCGAGGAGATGGAGGGGCAGCTCGACGCGCGCATCGCGCAGGGCGGCACCAACGTCTCGGGCGGCCAGCGCCAGCGCCTCGCGATCGCCCGCGCGATCGTGCACCAGCCCGACATCCTCGTCTTCGACGACTCGTTCTCGGCGCTCGACCTCACGACCGACGCGAGGCTCAGGCAGGCGCTCTGGCGCGAACTGCCGAATGTCACCAAGGTCGTCGTCGCGCAGCGCGTCTCGACGATCACCGATGCCGACCGCATCGTCGTGCTCGACGACGGCGTGGCCGTGGGCGTCGGCACGCACGAGCAGCTGCTCGAGACGTGCCAGACGTACCGCGAGATCGTCGAATCCCAGCTCGGAGTGGAGGCGGCACGATGACCGACCAGAGCCCCAAGACCGCCGAACCCGTGCTCAGCGAGGACGAGAAGCTCGAACTCGAGATGGCCGAACAGGCCCGCATCAGCGCCGACGACTGGAGCGGCGGCGTCGCCCCGGGCAAGGCCGCGAACTTCCGCCAGTCGTTCGGGCGCCTGCTCGGCCTGCTGAAGCCGCACGCCTTCGGGTTCACCCTCGCGTCGGTGCTCGGCGCGATCGGCGTCGTGATGACCGTCTGGGCACCGAAGGTGCTCGCCGAGGCGACGAACCTCATCTTCGAGGGATTCATCTCGGCGCAGATGCCGCCCGGCGTCACGAAGGAGCAGGTCGTCGACCAGCTCGAGGCCGCCGGCCAGACCGACCAGGCCAACATGGTGCAGGCGATGAACCTGGTGCCGGGCGAGGGCATCGACTTCGTGGCGCTCAGCCGCGTCGTCATCCTCGTGCTGTTCCTCTACATCGCCTCGTCCCTCCTCATGTGGATCCAGGGCTACGTGGTGAACGTGATCATGGTGCGCGCGATGTGGAAGCTGCGCGAAGACGTCGAGGCGAAGATCAACCGGCTGCCGCTGAGCTACTTCGACAAGGTGCAGCGCGGCGAGCTGATCTCGCGCGTGACGAACGACATCGACAACATCACGCAGACGATGCAGCAGTCGCTCTCGAGCGCGCTCACGAACGTGCTCACCGTCATCGGCGTGCTGTTCATGATGTTCACGATCTCGTGGCAGCTCTCACTCGTGGCGCTCATCTCGCTGCCGCTCATGGGCGTGATCTTCGGCGTCATCGGGCCGAAGTCGCAGAAGGCCTTCGGCACGCAGTGGCGCAAGGTCGGCCGGCTCAACGCCCGGGTGGAAGAGTCGTTCTCGGGTCACGCGCTCGTCAAGGTGTACGGCCGTGAGGCCTCGAGCCGCGAGGCGTTCAAGGCCGAGAACCAGGAGCTCTACGAGGCTTCGTTCAAGGCGCAGTTCCTGTCGAACATCATGATGCCCGCGATGACCTTCATCGGAAACCTGCAGTACGTCGGCATCGCGGTGCTCGGCGGCATCATGGTCGCGAGCGGTTCGCTCCGACTCGGCGACGTGCAGGCGTTCATCCAGTACTCGCAGCAGTTCTCGCAGCCCCTGTCGCAGCTCGGCGGCATGGCCGCCGTGGTGCAGTCGGGCACGGCCTCGGCCGAGCGCGTCTTCGAACTGCTCGACGCCGACGAGCAGGAGGCTGACGCGGTGAACGCGCCGGCGCCGGTCGACGGTGACGGCACGATCGTGTTCGACCACGTCGCGTTCTCGTACGTTCCCGACCGCCCGCTCATCAAGGATCTGTCCTTCCGGGTCGAGCCCGGGCAGACGGTCGCGATCGTGGGCCCGACGGGTGCAGGCAAGACGACGCTCGTGAACCTCATCATGCGGTTCTACGAGCTGAACTCGGGTCGCATCCTGCTCAACGGCCAGGACATCGCCGACCTCACCCGGTACGACGTGCGGGCGAAGACCGGCATGGTGCTGCAGGACCCGTGGCTGTTCGCCGGCTCGATCCGCGAGAACATCCGCTACGGTCGTGCCGACGCCACCGACGACGAGATCGTCGCGGCGGCGAAGGCGACGTACGTCGATCGCTTCGTGCACTCGCTGCCCGACGGCTACGACACCGTGCTCGACGAGGACGCCTCGAACGTCTCGGCGGGTGAGAAGCAGCTCATCACGATCGCCCGCGCGTTCGTGGCGCAGCCGAGCGTGCTCATCCTCGACGAGGCGACGAGCTCGGTCGACACCCGCACCGAGCTGCTGCTGCAGCACGCGATGGCCGCGCTGCGCGAGGGTCGCACCTCGTTCGTGATCGCGCACCGTCTCTCGACGATCCGTGACGCCGACCTCATCCTCGTGATGGAGCACGGCGACATCGTCGAGCAGGGCAACCACGAGCAGCTCATCGCCGCGAAGGGTGCGTACTACCGCCTCTACAATTCGCAGTTCGAGCAGGCGGCGACCGACCTCGACGCCGAGCAGGCGCTCGGCGACGGCACCGTCGTCACCTCGTCCGACGCCCAGCCCGAATCCGCGCTCCTCCGGGGCATGGAGGAGGAGATCATCGAGGCGAGCGAGTAGTCGCGAGCTGCACGACGAGACCGAGGCCCCGACGACGTATGTCGTCGGGGCCTCGGCCCGTTCTCGGCGGTTCAGGAGCGCCCCGCCTCAGCAGCGCCCTGCCTCAGCGGAGCGCCACCTCAGCAGCGCCCCGCCTCAGCAGCGCCCCGCCTCAGCGACCGCCCTTCTTCACCGGGGCGACCTCGAAGGCCCGCTCGATCTCCTGGCTGAACGTGCCGCCGGCCTCGTCGGTCGACGTCACCCGCAGGTCGACCCAGCCACCGGCATCGGGCACCCGGATGTCGGCGTCGTAGCTCACGAGGTACGAACGCCCCTCGGGGAACCCGCCGGCCGGCGGCTCGCCGGGGCCCGAGTCGTCCGTCGAGACGACCTCGAGGTCGACCGGCGTCCACTCGCCGCCCGCGGTGCGCACCTCGAGCGTCGTGCCCGTCACCTTCGCCGAGCCGACGGCCCCGCTGATGTGCCCGATCTCGAGCCCGAGCGCGACGGGCTTGCCCTTCTTGCGATCGGCGCCGACACGGCCGCGCTCGTCGAGGTCGACGTCGTAGTACGCCTGCATCATCGGCAGGATGGTGCGGGTGTAGTCGCTCGAGTCCCACGTCGACGAGAAGCCCCATTCGGTGCGGGTCTTCGTCGACGACGGCATCACGCCGCCGTCCTGCGTCGTCGTGTTCACCACGCGCACCGCGTGCTCGCCGTCGGGGATGTCCCAGCCGTTCAGGCTCTGGTACGCCGACGTCTTCACGAGCTCGCCGTCGAGGTGCAGCTCGATCGACTGGGTGATGCCGGGTGTGCCGGCGTACATGTCGATTCCACCGGTGCGCTTCGGCGAATCGCCGTCGGCCCACGAGGGCAGGTTGAGCTGGATGCCGTCGCCCGATCGCAGCGGCGCCCAGTAGCCCGGCCCCACGTAGGGGCGCACGACCGAACCGAAGTAGCTCGACTCGGTGCGCTCGCCGGGCTCGTAGGCCCGCACGACGTCGCGGACGTTCCAGCCCCAGTCGACCGCGTTGACGTTCTGGTACCACTCGACCTGGTCGGTGTTCACCCACTCGGCACGCTCGATGCCGCGCGAGGTGCGCAGCGGGAACCCGGTGCCGTACTCGGTGCTCGGCACGAAGTCGTACCGGTACTCGCCGACGGTCTCGCCCCGCTCGCCGTAGTAGGTGGTGTCGATGCGGGCGAGCTCGGTCGGACGGTAGGCGAGCTGCTCGGGAACCGAGCCGTCGCTGTAGCGGGCGATGTCGAAGACCTCCTCGGCGATCGGGATGCCCTCGCCGGTCACGGTCGTCGGCTTCTTCGCGATCGCGGCGAGCACTCCACGCCCCTGCACGCCGCTGATCGCGGCGACCGGGATGGCGACGTCGGTCGTGTAGTCCTCCGAGCCGACCCACTCGCTGAGCTCGCCGTCGCCGTCGTTGACGACGATGAGCAGCTTCGCCCCCGCGGCCGCGGCGTTCGCGGCGCGGGCCGACGCCGAGACGGTGTCGGATCGGGTGACGACCGCGACCTTGCCCTTCACGTCGACGGCCGCGAACTCCTCGGCGCTGCCCAGCCCCGCCGCGACCGCGCGAGCGCGGATCTCGCCGTCGAGCAGCGTCGAGCCGGCCTGCGCGATGAGGTCGAGCTCCTCCTTGCCGGCCTTCAGCGCGAGCAGCGGGTCCTGCAGGCGCCACCGGGTGGTGAAGTCGAAGCTCTCGGCCTCGGGCGCCTCCATCGGCTGGGCGTAGAGCTCGTCGATCCACACGGGAGCGAGCGCGCTGCCGCTGAAGCCGTCGACCCCGAAGTCCATGCGGCGCACGACCGCCTCGACCTCGTCCTCGCCGACGTCGACCGTGACCGGCTCGGTGGCGCGGGCGTCGAAGGCGACCTCCTTCGCCCCGTCGAGCACGACGTCGGGGTCGCCGACGAGCGCGATCGCCTGGGTGTCGGCGTCACGGGCGACGTCCATGAACGACATCACCGAGTAGAGCCCGGCCGGCAGGCGCAGCGTGGTCTCGCCGGCGACGCCGAACGAGGTGTACCAGCCGGTCGCCGCGTTCCAGATCCATCCGTAGGTCTCGAGGGGGTCGCCCTCGAAGTCGGTGGCCGTGACGGTGAGGTCGTACCGCTCGGCCTCGGCGATCACGCCGAGGGCGGTGCGGGTGACGGCCTCGCCGTCGACGGCGGCGGTGAGCACGCCCGACAGCTGGGCGCCCGCGGGCACCTTCGCCGGGTCGGCGGTCATCGTCACCGTGCGGGTCTCGCCGGCGGGGATGGTCAGCTCGTCGGCGTCGATCGCGAGCACGTCGGATGCCTCGCGCGCCGACATCGGCTCGAGGCCGCCGCCGCCCGTGCCCGGCGTGGTGTCGACGAGCGACGCCTCGATCGCGAGCACGACCTCGGCGTCGCCGCGGTTGGTGTACTCGACGGTGCGCACGACCGGCTCGGCGGCCTCGCCCCACGCGAGCATGCCGAAGTCGCCCGAGCCCGAGGCGACGACGGTCGACTCGACGGCGTTCGCGACGTCGACCACGCCGGCGCCGACCTGGTACGGCGTGAGTCCGACGTCGGTCGCGGTGCTGACGAGCGCCGCGCGCAGCTGCGCCGCGGTGTACTCGGGATGCTGCTGCTTGACGATCGCGGCGGCACCGGCGACGTGCGGGGTCGCCATCGAGGTACCGCTCATGCCGATGTAGGCGCCGTCGCCGTCGCTGTCGGCCGACCGGGCGGCGGTGACGTCGTTGCCGGGGCCGGCGAGATCGGGCTTCAGCGCGCCGGAGCCGACGAGCGGCCCCTGGCTCGAGAACCAGGAGAGCTCGCCGCTCGGGTCGTCGACCGAGCCGATCGTGAGGGCGCTCGCGGCGGCGCCGGGCGAACCGATCGTCTCGGGCGACGACGAGTTGCCGGCGGCGACGATGAAGAGCGCGTCGGTCTCGGCCGAGATCGTGTTGAGCGCCTCCGACATGACGTCGAGGCCGTCGGAGCCCTGACGGGTGCCGAGGCTCATCGAGACGATGTCGGCGCGCTCGCCGGCCCACTCCATCGCGGAGATGATCCACGAGTCCTGGCCGAAGCCCTCGGAGTCGAGCACCTTGCCCACGAGCAGCTCCGCGCCGTCGGCGACGCCGCGGTGGGTGCCGTCGCTCGCGGCGCCGGTGCCGGCGATCGTCGACGCGACGTGGGTGCCGTGGCCGTTCGGGTCCCACGCCACCTCTTCGCCGGGCACGAAGCTCGTCGACTCGGGAAGCACGCGGCCCGCGAGGTCGGGGTGGGTGTCGTCGTAGCCGGTGTCGAGCACCGCGACGGTCACGCCGTCGCCGGTGTAGCCGGCGGCCCACGCCTCGGGCGCCCCGATGTACGGCACGCTCGAGTCGAGGGTGGCCTCGACCTTGCCGTCGAGGTGGATGGCCTCGATGCCGCCGCCGAGCTTCGCCTCGGCCGGGTCGGCGCTGAACGCGCGGGCACCCGCGGCGGGGGCCCCGGTCAGCGCGGCCCAGGTGCCGGCGGCACTCGAGTGGTCGGCGGTCGCGGCGGCGCCGCCGATGCTCGCGAGCGGCGCGCCGAGCTCGACGCCGGGAACCGGTGCCGGTGCCGACCGGCGGCCGGCCGCGGCATCCTCGAGCTCGACGATGATGGGCGTCGCATCGACCGAGGCGTCGTCGTAGCCGAACTCGATGAGCTGCGACACGTTGAAGAGGTCGCGGTCGAGCACGCCCGACGCGAGGTACGGCATCGCGGCCGCGGGCAGTACGTGGAGGTCTCCGTCGACCTCGATCGTCTGCACGCCGGCGCCCGGCTGCGCGGTCTCGATCTCGACGGCGTGCGTGCCGTCGGAGAGGTCGGTGACGCGCACGCGGTCGCCGGTGATGAGGGTGACGGCGTGCTCGTCGGCGGGAGCGGCGGCCGGCGTCGTCGGCGTGCCGCCGCCCCCGCCCGGATCTGCGGGATCGGCCGCCGCCGGCAGTGCGGCGGCGCCGATGCCGGCGACGCCGATCGCGATGCCGCTGATGGCGGCCGCGATCGAGCGTCGGCGACGCGACGCGGATGTGTTGGTGCTTCGTGGCATTAGGGATACCTCTCGCATGTCGGATCTGACTTGCTGAGCACGCTTCCACACGCCGCCGGTTAGGGTGGTGGCGGAGAGATGCCATGGCCTCGATCCGCCACGACGGGGTCGCCACCGGCCCGGGATCGACCCGAGGTCGATCCCCGTGCGGAGCTGGCCGCGGAGAACGGAAGTGCGCGGGTGCTCGAGGCGATCGGACTGGACGACGAGCACACGTCCGTCTATCGCCTGATCCTGCAGCGCCCGTCCGCGAACCTCGACGAGCTCGCCGCCGCGGCCGGCTCGACCATCGGCCGGATGCGTCGCATCCTCGCCGAGCTCGAACGGCTCGGCCTCCTCGCGAGGCAGGCCTCGGCGCCCGACCGGGTCGTGGCCTCGCCGCCGTCGATCGCCCTGCGCCCGATGCTGCTCGAGCGCGAGCGCGGGCTCGCCCAGGCGCACGAGACGCTGCTGCAACTCAGCGAGGTCTACCGCGAGGGCGCCGCGCAGCGGGTGGCCCCCGATGTCGTCGACGTCATCGTCGGCGCCGACGCGGTCAGGCAGCGGTTCGCGCAGCTGCAGGCCTCGGCGACCGGGCAGGTGAGCGTGTTCGTGCTCAACGAGATCGCCTTCCTCGACGCCGACGAGAACGAGGAGGAGGACCGGGCCCTCGCCCGCGGCGTGCGCTATCGCGTCATCGTCGAGAAGGCCGTGCTCGAGCGTCCGGGCTTCATCGACTCGGCGCGCGAGGCCGCCGCGTACGGCGAGGAGGTGCGGGTGCTGCCGACGCTGCCGACGCGGCTCGTCATCGCCGACGACCAGATGGCGCTGCTGCCGATGCGCTCGCACGGCGAGGCGCGCGCAGCCGGGGCGTTGCTCGTGCATCCGAGCGGGCTGCTCGACCTCGTGCTCGCGATCTTCGAGGAGTTCTGGGCGAGCTCGACCGAGTTCCTCACCACCGGCGAGATGCCCGGCGCGCACGATGCGATCGACCGCGACCTCCTGAAGCTCCTGCTGCTCGGTCTCACCGACGCCGCCGCCGCCGCCCAGCTCGGCATCTCGGTGCGCACCGTGCAGCGGCGGATCGCCGAGCTCATGGAGACCGCGAAGGTGTCGACCCGCATCCAGCTCGGCGCGGAGGCCGTCCGCCGCAGCTGGGTCTGAGGCATCCGGTCGCGGCGACGCGACTACGCTGGAAGGCGATGGCGGCCGTCCGCGCCGCCGCCCCGAGGAGATTCCGCACTCGTGACCGGCACCCCGCAGCTCGCACCGAACTGGCGGCTGTGGCTGGTCTGGGGCGTCAGCGTCGCCGCGTACATCGTCTCGGTCACGAACCGCACGTCGCTCTCGGCGGTCGGCGCCGACGCGGCGGTCAGGTTCGATGCGGATGCCTCGACGCTGTCGATGTTCGCGGTGATCCAGCTGTTCGTGTACGGCGCCATGCAGATCCCGGTCGGCCTGCTGCTCGACCGCTTCGGCGCCCGCCCGATCGTCACCGCCGGCATGGCGCTCATGGCGTCGGGACAGCTGGTGATGGCGCTGTCGACCGACGTCGGCACCGCGATCATCGCGCGCGTGCTGCTCGGCGCCGGCGACGCGGCGATCTTCCCGAGCGTGCTGCGCGTGGTCGCGACGTGGTTCCCGCAGCAGCGCGCGCCGCTCATGGTGCAGATGACCGGCATCATCGGGCAGACCGGGCAGCTGCTGGCCCTTCTGCCGATGGCCGCGCTCCTGCACGCGACGAGCTGGACGGTCGCGTTCGGGAGCCTCGCCGGGCTCGGCGTGCTCTTCACGATCCTGACGTTCGCGATCGTGCGCAACCACCCGCCGTCGAGCGATGCGGATGTCTCGGTCAACACCGAGACCGGGGCGATCGCCGTCGTCCGCTCCTCGGCCGACCTGCGCCAGGGGTTCAGTGAATCGTGGGGGCACCCCGGCACCCGGCTCGCGTTCTGGTCGCACTTCACGACCCCGTTCGCGGGCACCGCGTTCGTCATGCTCTGGGGCTTCCCGTTCCTGACCGCCGGCGAGGGACTGACGCCGGCGATGGCCTCGCTCGTGCTCAGCGCGTTCGTCGTCTTCGGCATGCTCGTCGGCCCGGTGATGGGCGCGCTCTCCAGCCGGCACCCGCTGCGCCGCTCGCGCATGCTGGTGCTGCCGACCATCGCGATCCAGGCGGTCGTGTGGCTCGTCGTCATCTCGTGGCCCGGCCCCGCCCCGTTGTGGCTGCTCTTCGCGCTCGCGCTCGCGCTCGCGACCGGCGGGCCCGCGTCGATGATCGCCTTCGACCACGCGCGCACCCACAACCCGAGCCACCGGCTCAGCACCGCGACGGGCATCGTCAACGGCGGCGGATTCATCGCGGGCCTCATCGCGATCTTCCTGATCGGCCTCGCGATGGACCTGCAGGGCGCGGGAACGCCCGAGACCTACTCGCTCGAGGCCTTCCGACTCGCGTTCCTCACGCAGGTGCCGCTCTGGATCCTCGGCGCGGCCCTCATCATGCTCGAGCGGCGGCGCACCCGGGTGCGGATGGGGCTCGACGAGCCGCGGGTGCGCCGGCGCGACCGGGGCTCGCGCGATCCCGACGAGCAATCCTCAGAATCACCTTGACAGCCACGCTGGAGGCGCGGAAGGCTAAGCCCTAGGGTCCGCGGAGCGCCAGAGGCGTGACGAGCATGCAATTGCACGGACGATGTCGTCACGATCCGACCCTGGCCGAGGACGGGCCGAAGGAGTCCGCTCATGGCTGGAAATCGCTCCATTCGCACGCGCGTCGGCTTCGTGGTCGCCGCGTTCGCCCTGACCTTCACGATGCTGAGTCCGGTCGGCGCGAGCGCCGCCGAGGACGACGGCGCACTCGACATGTACACGGCCGAGGTGAGCGGCACCGACGAAGCCGAGCTCGCCGCGGGCGGGTTCGATGTCGTGAACCGCACGACGACCGAGAACGGGGTGAGCGTCGACCTGGTGCTCACGGCCGACGAGGCGAAGGCCCTCACGGCGCGCGGTCTCGACGTCAAGGTCAAGAAGAACAAGGACGGCAAGTCGGCCAGGCAGCTGGCCGAGGAGCAGGCCGCCGAGGGGTACGAGGTGTTCCGGTCGTGGGACGAGCCCGGAGGCATCCGCGACGAGCTGTACCAGCTCGCGAAGAAGTACCCGCAGCTGGTGAAGCTCGAGGTGCTCGGCCACACCTACCAGGAGCGCGAGATCATCGCCGTGAAGCTCACGCAGGCCGCGAAAGCGACCCCAGACGGCGCACGGCCCGCGGTGCTCTACAGCTCGACCCAGCACGCGCGCGAGTGGATCTCGACCGAGGTCAACCGGCGGCTGATGCACCACTACATCGACGGCTGGAAGAGCAACGACAAGGAGATCAAGAACCTCCTCAAGAACAACGAGCTGTGGTTCGTCGTCGTGGCCAACCCCGACGGCTACCAGTACACGTTCGACCACGAGCGACTCTGGCGCAAGAACCTGCGCGACAACGACGGCGACGGGCAGATCACGCGGGCCGACGGCGTCGATCCCAACCGCAACTACCCCGAGCACTTCGGCTACGACGAGGAGGGCTCGTCGTCGCAGAGCTCGAGCGACACGTACCGCGGCCCCGAGGCCGGTTCGGAGCCCGAGACGCAGGCGATGATGTCGCTCTTCGACCGAGCCGACTTCTCGTTCCAGGTGAACTACCACTCGTTCGGGCAATGGCTGCTGTACGCGGAGGGCTGGCAGACCGGCACCCCCACCGCCGACGACCCGATCTACTACGCACTGTCGGGCAATCGCGACAACCCGGCGATCCCCGACTTCGAGCCGGGCCTGTCGTCCGACGTGCTCTACGTCACCAACGGCGAGACGACCGACTTCGCCCACGCCCAGCGGGGCACCCTCGCCTGGACGCCCGAGCTCGGCGAGGGATCCGACGGCGGCGGGTTCGTGTTCCCCGACGACGAGGCGCAGGTGCAGGCCGAGTTCGAGCGCGCACTGCCGTTCGCGCTCGACATCGCGAAGTCGGCGGCCGACCCGGATGACCCGGTGTCGCACCTCGGCCTCGAGACCAAGCCCTTCTACCTCGAGAGCGACGACACCTATAAGGCGGGGCTGCCGCTCGCCGACTTCACGTTCGAGTACTCCTACGGCGACCCCCAGGAGGTGCGGGTGATCGCCAAGCGCGAGCTCGGCGACGTCACGCTGAAGTTCTCGATCGAGGGCGGAGACCCGGTGAGCGTGCCGACCGAGGAGTGGACCGGCGGCGACCGCTACGGCGGCACCGGGGCGCACTACCGGGTCGTGAGCGGGTTCGTCACGGGCACCGAGCCCGGCGACGAGGTCGAGGTGTGGTTCGAGGGCGGCGGTGAGACGAGCGACTCGTTCACCTACGAGGCGGTCGAGGAGTCGACCGACGATGTGCTGATCCTCTCGGCCGAGGACTACACGGGCGCCTCGCCCGCGCAGGGCGTCACCGAGCCGAAGTACCTCGACTACTACACGGAGGCGCTGGACGCGAACGGAACGGGCTACGACGTCTACGACGTCGACGCACGGAACCGGATCGCACCCGACGCCCTCGGCGTGCTCTCGCACTACGACGCCGTCATCTGGTACACGGGCGACGACGTCATCACGCGTGAAGTGGGCTCGCCTCCCGGCACCGCATCCCGGCTCGCCATGGACGAGTCGCTCGAGGTGCGCGACTTCCTCAACGAGGGCGGCCGCGTGCTCTACACCGGCAAGTACGTCGGCACGCAGTTCGCCGGTGCCGACTTCCTGTACGACCCGACGGCGGCGAACGCGCCCTGCCGGCTCGACCCGGTCGTGCAGGCACGGTGCCGCGCGCTCGGCGGATCGGGCGACGCCATGAACGACACGCTGCAGTACTGGCTCGGCGCGTACCTCGTCATCGACGACGCCGGAATGGACGATACCGGCGAACTGTTCGACGTGGTCGGCGTCGACACGCCGTTCACCGACCTGAACTGGGGCTTCGGCGACGACAGCGCGCAGAACCAGGACCACAGCAACTCGTTCATCACGACGAGCGGCATCCTCGATCCGCAGCAGTACCCGCAGTTCGAGAGCTGGGTCGCGGCAGGCTGGGACCGCCCGACCGGACCGTTCGAGCCGCACAGCGGCGACGCCTACGCGTACTCCCAGATCGCCGACGTGTCGTACAAGCGACTGACGCGCACGATCGACGTGCCCGCCGGCGGCGGGGAGCTCTCGTTCTGGGCGTCGTTCGACACCGAGGCCGATTGGGACTTCGTCACCGTCGAAGCCCATACGCCCGGTCAGGACGACTGGACGACGCTGCCCGACCTCAACGGCGGAACCTCCGACGGCACGGGCGAGAGCTGCCCGTCGGGATGGCGCGAGCTGCACCCGCACCTCGACCATTACCAGACGTACGACGAGGCCGCGGCCAGCTGCACCGCGACCGGGAGTTCGGGCGACTGGCAGGCCGCGTCGGGCAACTCGGGCGGCTGGAGGCAATGGGCGGTCGACCTCGACGCGTACGCCGGCGGACAGGTCGAGGTGTCGATCGCGTACATCAGCGACTGGTCGACACAGGGGCTCGGTGTCTTCGTCGACGACATCCAGGCGCCGACGGCTGACGGAACGACGTCCTTCGAGAACGGCGACACCGGCGGCTGGGAGGTCACCGGAGCACCCGAGGGGAGCGCGCCGAACCCGAACGACTTCATCATCACGACGGCCGCCGGGTTCCCCGAAGCGGCGGTCGTGGCGACGCCGGGTTCGCTCATGGCCGGGTTCGGCTTCGAGGGCATCTCGGATGAGGCCACTCGGGCGGACTGGATGGGCCGGGCACTGGAGCACCTGCTCGACTGATCCATGAGTCGGCTCGGGGCGGACGGCCATGCGCCGCCCGCCCCGACGGCGTCTCAGGCCCCGTAGCGGTAGAAGCCCTCGCCGGTCGCGACGCCGAGCTTGCCCTGGTCGATGTAGCGCTCCTTGATGAGCGCGGCGAACTCCTGCTGCTTCGGGCCGCCCATCTTCGAGATGTTGTACGCGGTCGTGAGCCCGACGATGTCGTAGATCTGGAAGGGGCCCATCGGCGCACCGGTGCCGATGCGCCAGGTCGCGTCGATCGCCTCGGGCTCGGCGATGCCGTCGACGAGCAGCTGGCCCGCCGCCGAGAGGAACGGCACGAGCAGCGAGTTGAGCACGTAGCCCGGCTGCTCCTTCTTGATCTCGATCGGCACCATGCCGATCGCCTCGGCGAACTCGACGACCGTGCGGTAGACGGCCGGGTCGGTCGCGGGGGTGCCCATGATCTCTGCGGTGTTGTGCGCCCAGATGCGGTTGGCGAAGTGCAGGGCGAGGAACCGGTCGGGCCGGCCCGTCGCGTCGGCGATCGCGCTCGGCAGCAGGGTCGACGAGTTCGTGGCGAAGATCGTGCGCTCGGGCGCGACGGCGGCGAGCTTCTCGTAGGTTGCGCGCTTGATGTCGATGCTCTCGGGCACGGCCTCGATGACGAGGTCGGCGTTCGACACGGCCTCGGCGAGGTCGGCCGAGTAGGCGATGCGTGCGAGGGCGGCCTGGGCTCCGCCGTCGGCGGCGCCCGCGACGCCCTCCTCGACATAGGTTGCGGCGAGCTTCTCGAAGCGCTGCTTCGCCGCGGCGAGCGCGGCGTCGTCGAGGTCGTAGGCGACGACCTCGAGCCCGCGGAACGCGGTCTGGTAGGCGATCTGCGAGCCGAGCACTCCGGTTCCGAGCACGGTCACGTGCTGCACTGCGGTCATGGTGATTCCTTCTTCCTGTTCTGCCCTCGTGGGGCCGGGTCGATGCCCTCGTGGGGCGTCGCGCGCGTCAGTCGTCGGCCGGCGCGTTCGTCTCGGGATGCCTCGGCCGATCGCCGTCGGTCGCGCCGTCGCCGAAGCGGGTGAGGTCGGCGGCGAAGCGTGCGACCTCGTCGTCGCGCCACCCGTCGAGTTGTCGGTCGACGACGCGCTGGAGGAGCTCGATCGCCTCGCGGTACGCAGCCCAGCCGGCCTCGGTGAGCTCGAGCGGACGGCCTCGGCCCGAGGCATCCGCGATCTCGCGCACGACACCGAGGCGGGTGAGGCCCGCCAGCTGGCGTGAGACGGTCGAGCGGTTGAGCCGGAACGCCTCGGCGATGTCGACCGAGCGGCACTCGGGGTGGTCGACGATGTAGCCGAGGATCGACTGGTCGGTCATGCTCAGGCTGAGCGGCGCGGTGCGTGCGTCGGCGACGCCGCGCCGGCTGATGACGATGAGCTCGCGCAGGATCGCCGCGGCGTGCTGCTCACGAGTGCTGCGCTTCGCCATGCCCGACTCCTTCTGTTGTCATATGCAACGCTACGCTCGTGCGTTGCATTCCGCAACAGAAGGAATCGGGCCCGCGGATGCGCTACTGCTCGGACCAGACGCCGAGCACGTTGCCGCTCGGGTCGGCGAAGTGGAACCGGCGACCGCCGGGGAACTCGTACGGGCCGTTCGTCACCGTGCCGCCC
Source organism: Agromyces sp. NPDC058104 (assembly GCF_042884835.1). Lineage (NCBI taxonomy): Bacteria > Bacillati > Actinomycetota > Actinomycetes > Micrococcales > Microbacteriaceae > Agromyces > Agromyces sp. NPDC058104. Next base: position 844,839 of record NZ_JBHVTD010000001.1, read on the forward strand.
GCCGAGACGATCGCCGCGAGCGTGCCGTCGAGATCGTCGCTGTAGAGCAGCACGAAGGGCCCGCCACCGACGACCTCGTCGACGAGCGTGAGCCCGCCGGCCTCTTCGCCGTCGGCCTCGGCGGAGGTGCGGATGCCGGCGTACTCGTCGCCGTACGCGGTGAAGGACCAGCCGAACGCGGCGCCGTAGAACGCCTGCGCGGCGGCGAGGTCGGTGACGGAGATCTCGACATAGTCGATGGTGAGCGGGATGCGGTGGTCGTGGGTCGCCATGTCGTCACGCTGCCACCGCCCACCGACATGCGGCCGGCCCGCCTAGAAGAGCCTGGCCTGCGCGACGACCGGAGCGCCCTCGAGCTCGAGCAGGTACCGCTTGCGTTCGAGGCCGCCGGCGTAGCCGGTGAGCGAGCCGTCGGCGCCGACCACGCGGTGGCACGGCACGATGATGCTGAGCGGGTTGCGGCCCACCGCGTTGCCCACGCGCCGCGCGAGGTTGCGGTCGCCGAGCCGCGCGGCGAGCTCGCCGTACGTCACGGTCGTGCCGAGCGGGATCTCGCGCAGCATCCCCCACACCTCGTGCTGGAACTCGTCGCCGTCGGGCGCGGTCGGCAGGTCGAAGGCGGAGCGGGTGCCGGCCAGGTACTCGCCGAATTCGACGCCGAGCCGTGTGATGAGGGCATCGTCGCGCGCGGCGACCTCGATGCCGGTCGTGCCGGCGACGGGTGGGTGCCAGTGCCCCGGGAAGTAGATGCCGACGAGCGCCTCGCCCTCGGCCACCACGAGCAGCTCGCCGAGCGGCGTCGGCAGGGTGGCATGGCGGCGGGTCATGCCTCCATCCTGCCCCCGATCGCCGGGCGCAGGTCAGCGGGAATCGGACGTCGTGGCGGAGCCGCTCGCCGCACGCCCGGACACCTGTCGGTGGGGCGTTCTACGATGGCGGCATGCCCGATCCTCGCCCCGCCGGCGGCATGCAGGTCGAATTCACCGCCGTGATCTACGAGTGGTCGTCGCGGCGCAACTGGTTCTTCGTCGACGTGCCGCCCGAGCCCAGCGCCGACATCGCAGATCGCCCACGGATGCCTCGGGGCTTCGACTCGGCGCGCGTGACCGCGACCGTCGGCGGCACGACCTGGAAGACCTCGATCTTCCCGGGCGGCGGCACGTACGCGCTCCCGTTGAAGCGCGCCGTGCTGCAGGCCGAGCAGATCGGCGAGGGCGACGAGATCGAGGTCGCCCTCATCGTGCACGACGACTGAGCCGAGCCGGTCGAGCCCCTCGCGGTTCGAGAGTGCCGCGGGCGTCGCCCGTCAGCGCGGGTAACACGAATGAGCGTCGCGACGACGCCGATCTACGATTGCGGGATGCCCGAACTCCCCCGCGTCGCCGGCGCGCACCTCGTCGGATCGATCAACCAGCCGAGTGCGGAGGCGACCTTCCGCGTCGTCGCCGCCGAGCTCGGCGACGACCTCGCACGCGTCCCCGACGGCGAGGTCGGCGAGCGCTTCCACTGGATCCTCTTCCAGGGCGCCGCCTTCGACGCGGTCGCCGGGCTCAGCCGCGTGCCGATCGAGCCGATCGTGGTCGCCGGGTTCGACCTGCGCCCGGTCGTGCTCGACGGCACGGTCGAGCCGGGCGCGCTCGCGTTCGGCCCGCTCGGCTACGCCGACGCGGCGGCCACGAGCTACGCCGATTTCGTGCGCCTGCGCGACGCGGGCGTCATCGCGCGCGACGCCCGCTTCCAGGTATGTCTGCCCTCGCCGCTCGCCCCGGTCACGACGTACGTGGCCCCGGCCGACCGGGCTGCCGTGTACCCGGCCTACGCCGCGGCCCTGGCCGCCGAGCTCGATCGCATCGCCGAGCTCGTGCCGGCCGGCGACCTCGCCGTGCAGCTCGACCTCGCGACCGAGTTCGCGTACCTCGAGGGCGTCAGCCTCGGCGGCGGCCCGCTCGAGGCGTTCTTCGCCGACGGCGGCGCGGATGCCCCGACCCTCGTCGAGGCGATCGCCTCGCTCGCCGCCGAGCTCGCCGACCGTGTGCCCGCCGGCGCGCAGCTCGGATTCCACCTCTGCTACGGCGACGTCGCCGAGAAGCACTTCGTCGAACCGACGGACGCCGGAAGGCTCGTGGCCGTCGCGAACGCTCTGGCCGCGCAGGTCGAGCGCCCGATCGACTGGGTGCACCTCCCGGTGCCGATCGAGCGCGACGACGCCGAGTACTTCGCTCCGCTCGCCGAGTGGAAGCTGCCCGCCGCGACGACCCCCTACCTCGGACTCGTGCACCACGAAGACGGCGTCGAGGGCGCGCTCGCACGCATCGCCAAGGCCCGCGAGGCCTTCGCCCGTGCGGGCGTCGCCGCGTTCGGCGTCGGCACCGAATGCGGCTTCGGTCGCGGCCCCGCCGAGCGCACCGCCGGCCTGCTCGCCCTGCACCACGAGGTGATCGCAGCCGCCGGACGTCAGTAGGCTCCGACCGATCGCTCGGTCGGCGCGCTTACGGCAGGCGGAGTCTTCCTCACGCGCTCCGTCACTGACCCCACCAGCGACTCAGTGACGTAGTCTGCACGGCCGACCTTGCTCGCGCGGTCGAGCCTTCCCCGAGCGCTACGTCACTGATGCCAGGGGCGACTCAGTGACGTAGTCCCGCGAGCAGACTCCCTCCGCGCGGTCGAGCCTTCCCCGAACGTTACGTCACTGATGCCAGGGGCGACTCAGTGACGTAGTCCCGCGAGCAGATACCTCCGCGCGAATCCGAGACCGGCCGGCCTCGGCCGCGGTCGGGCGAACCTCACTCCGCGGACTCTGACACTGACCCGCTGGGCGGGTCAGTGTCGGAGTCCCCGAGGACGGGTGGCGCAGCCCCGCGACCGAGCTCCCCCACGCAGGTCCGCGGGCGGGGCGGCCGGGGCGTCTCGATACGGCGTCGGCGCGCCTATTCGACCACCGGTGACCGCCGCGGGCTGAGGCGCAGGGTGACGATCTGGAAGGGGCGGAGGTCGAACTCCCACGCATTCGGCTCGGCGGAATCGTCCAGCACCACGCCGACGCCTCCGCCGGTCGGGTCGTCGGCGTCGAACGGGCGCTCGAGCAGGTCTGTCGCCATCGCGTCGGCGTCGAAGGATGCCTCGAGCCTCGCGCGTGCGCGAGCGCCGTGCGGCTCGTAGAGGCGCACCACGACGTCGCCGGAGGCATCCTCGGCGAGCTTCACCGCTTCGACCACCGCACCCGTCACCTCGACGAGTGGCGCGATCGACGCGGCATCCACCCCGTCGACCTCGCGCAGCGGCAGGTTCATACGGTAGCCCTCGGCGATCGCGTCGGGGATCGCGGCGCCGGGCATGATCGAGACGCGCAGGCGGTGCTCGCCCTGGTCGGCCTCGGGGTCGGGGTAGCGCGGGGCGCGCAGCAGCGAGAGCCGCGCCGTCGTCACGGTCGCCCCTGGACGCACGGCGTCGGCGTCGCGGCGGATGTCGTGCCCGTACGTCGAGTCGTTCGCGATCGCGACGCCGTAACCGGGTTCGCCGACGTGCACCCAGCGGTGCGCGGGGGTCTCGAATCGGGCGGCATCCCAGGAGGTGTTCGCGTGCGTCGGCCGGTGAATGTGCCCGAACTGGATTTCGCTCGTCGCGCGCTCGGCGTGCACGTCGAGCGGGAAGGCGAGCTTCAGCAGCTTCTGCCGCTCGTGCCAGTCGATCTCGAAGTCGAACTCGAGCGCGCGGGCGTCGGCTCCCAGCGACACGGTCTCCACGATGACGGATGCCCCGAACCGACGGGTGACCCGCACGGCGACCCCGCCGTCGTCGGTCGCCGGCGAGGCTCCGGCGGGAACGATCTCGATCGACTCGGCCTCGCGCAGCTCGACGACGTTGCGGGCGTAGTGGGCGTCGATGTCCCAGGCGTCCCACTGGCTGGGGGTGTCGCGGAAGAGCTGCAGCAGATTGCCCGCCCGCCCCGGCGCGATCGCCTCACGGCCGAGGCGCCCGTCGGGCTCGCGGTGCCGCAGCGAGACGAGCAGTCCGTCGGTGCCGAGCACCGCCTCGAGGTGCGCGTTCGACAGCGTGATGCGCTCGTCCTCGCCGGTCGAGTAGCGAGCGCCGCCCTCGTCGGTCGAGGTGCGGGCGCCAGCGACCGTATCCAGACCGCCCGCGGCACCGCCCAGTCCCGGCACCCCCGACACCGCGTACGGCCCGGCGTTCAGCCGCAGCATCCGATCGCCCGACCCGGCGAGCGCGCGCACCGAGCGCTCGATGACCCGCTCGAGCACCTCGGCGACCTCGGCGTAGCGCCGCTCGGCCTCGCGGTGCACCCACGCGATCGACGATCCCGGCAGGATGTCGTGGAACTGCTGCAGCAGCACCGTCCGCCAGGCCTCGTCGAGTTCGGCCTTCGGGTAGTCGGCGGCGCCGCGCACCGCGGCCGTCGTCGCCCACAGCTCGGCCTCGCGCAGCAGGTGCTCGCTGCGGCGGTTGCCGCGCTTCGTGCGCGCCTGCGAGGTGTAGGTGCCGCGGTGGAACTCGAGGTACAGCTCGCCCGCCCAGACCGGCGGCGCCGGGTACTCGGTCTCGGCCGCCTCGAAGAACTCGCGCGGCGACGACAGCCGCACCTGCGGCGACCCTTCGAGCGAGGCGGTGCGCTGCGCCGAGGCGAGCATCTCGCGGGTCGGTCCGCCGCCGCCGTCGCCGTACCCGAACGGCACGAGCGAGGTGTTCGCGGCACCCTTCTCGGCGTACTGGCGCTCGGCTCGGGCGAGCTCCTCACCCGTCAGCTCTGCGTTGTAGGTGTCGACCGGCGGGAAGTGCGTGAACAGCTCGGTGCCGTCGAGCCCCTGCCAGCGGAAGGTGTGGTGGGGGAATCGGTTCGTCTCGTTCCACGAGATCTTCTGCGTGAGGAACCAGCGCGACCCTGCCGCGCGCACGATCTGCGGCAGCGCTGCGGAGTAGCCGAACGAGTCGGGCAGCCAGACCTCGAGGGGTTCGACGCCGAGCTCCTCCATGAAGAAGCGCTTGCCCGCGATGAACTGGCGCGCGAGCGCCTCCCCGCCCGGCAGGTTCGTGTCGGACTCCACCCACATGCCGCCGACCGGCACGAACGATCCCTCGCGCACCCGCGCACGGACGCGCTCGAACAGCTCGGGGTAGTCGCGCTTGAGCCAGGCGTACTGCTGCGCCGACGAGGCGGCGAACACGAAATCGGGATGCTCCGCGATGAGCGCGTCGACGTTCGAGAAGGTGCGGGCGACCTTGCGCACCGTCTCGCGCACGGGCCACAGCCAGGCGCTGTCGATATGGGCGTGACCGACGGCGTGCACGCGGTGCGAGCTCGCCCAGGCGGGCGCCGCGAGCACCGGGGCGAGGAGGTCGCGCCCCTCCGCCGCGGTGCCGGCGATGTCGTCGGGGTCCATCGCGTCGACCATGCGCTCGAGCGCCCGCACGATCTGCGCGCGGCGCGTGGAGTCGGCGGGCAGCTCGGCCGCGAGCTCGCGGAGCACCCGCACGTCGTGCAGGAGCTCATCGACGGCGACGTCGCGGAGCGCCAGTTCGACGGCGCCGAGCACGTAGAGCGGTTCGTCGCCGGCGGTCTCCCACTCGCCGCGGTGAGTCGGCGCGAAGCTCCAGTCCTGCATGACGTCGGGGTTCGAGGCGGCCTCGAGGTAGACGACGGTCGACCCGTCGCCCGCGTCCGCGCCCGCGCCCGTGCCGATCAGCTCGAGCGGCACCGCCCGGTTGCGCGGCTCGACCGCCTTCACGATCGTGCCGTCGGGTCGCCACACGAGCCCCTCGGCCTGGAACCCGGGCGTCACCGACGAGAATCCGAGGTCGACGACGAGCTCGGGCCGTGCGCCATCGATCGACACCACGCCGCTGCCCCGGGTCGCGACGACCTCGGTCGAGGCGCGGCCGAGCAGCTCAGCCGCCGGCGGCACCACGACCCTGAACCACGTCGTGCCCCACGCACGCCCCCACGCCGTGCCCGGCGAGACGGGCTCGAACCGCTGCTCCACCGCATCCGCGAACGGCACCGGTTCGCCGGGCGCCTCCCACCGCTCGAGCGTCGCGGGCACGCGCTCCCGATATCGGGCGGGTTCGAGGCGCTCGCGTACGAACCGCGCGATGCGCATCTCGACCAGGGCCGAATCGTCATGCATCGGAGGGAGCTCCTATCCCCTGCCCCGGAGCTCCGACGGTGCTGCGCGGGCCGCCTGCGGCGATGCCGGCGAACAGCTGGACGGAGGAGATCCGGAGAGGCAGACGGGCGAACGACCATCGCCCGTGTCGAGAGGTTGCCGGCCGGCGCGGGCGTTCGGGTCGTCCCGCGACGGCCGGCGGTCTACGTGTGCCGACGCCCGGAGGACAACGGAACCGGGCACGACACGACGGATCGCGGTCGAGGTCTCGGAGCGGCCAGCGGTGCGCGAGATCGTTGCATGGTGCTCGTGCTCCTTGCTCGAGTACTGCAGTGCGGGTGCTCCGAATGCGGAAGACGCGATCCGCCCCGGGAGCAAGCCGGCTCCCCCGAACCGTGCTCCGCGGGGCGATCGCAATCCCCTACCGCACATAGTAAATCGAATGGAGTTACTCTGCAAGACCCGACTTCTGCCCGGCGGAACAGGCGTCGACGGGCCTATCCGAGCAGCAGGCGGTCCGCCGTCGGCGCGAAGGTGCGCTCGAGCACGAGGCTGGCGGCGCCGACCGCCGCGACATCCTCGCCGACGCCGGTGCCGACCACCTCGAGGGTGCGCAGCGCGGCGGTGGCGCTGTACTCCGCGAGCCGAGGCGGAACCCGGTGGAGATACCGCACCTCGAGGCGCGACCAGAACGGTCCGCCGAAGACGACGCGGTCGACGTCGAGCAGGTTCGTGATGACGGCGACGGCGCGCGCGGTTCGGTCGGCCGCCAGGTCGAGGATGCCTCCGGCCACCGCGTCGCCCGCCTCGGCCGCCGCGCACAGCAGGTCGAACTGCGCGTCGATCTCGGCCGGCGACTCGTGCGGCGCCGCCGCGCTGATCACGCCGAGCCGCTCGGCCTCCTCGACCATCGCCTGCGGCGTGATCGTGACGGCGATGCAGCCGCGCTGCCCGCACGCGCAGGGCGGTCCGTCGGCGTCGGCGACGATGTGGCCGATCTCGCCGGCGTTGCCGGAGACGCCGCGCACGAGTTCGTCGCCGAGCGCGAGCCCCGCGCCGATGCCCGTGCCGAGGTAGAGGAAGACGAAGGATCCGGTGCCGCTCGCCCCGCCCGACCAGGTCTCGGCGACGGCCGCGGCCGTGACGTCCTTGTCGACGAGCACGGGCAGCCCCGTGGCATCCTCGAGCGCCTCGCGCAGCGGAACGCGATGCCAGCCGTGCAGGTTCGGCGGGTCGACGATGGTGCCGCGCTCCTGGTCGATCGGGCCGGGAGCGGCGAGCCCGAGGCCGACGAGCTTCTCGCGGGCGACGCCCGAGTCGGCGACGAGCGCCTCGACGTGGTCGCGAATGCGCTCCATCACGTGCTCGGGGTCGCTCGCCTCGGGTGTGCGATGTCGCGCGTGCGCGACCACCTGCCCGGTGAGGTCGAGCAGCACGAAGGTCATCACGGCCGGGTCGATGTGCACGCCGACGGCGTAGAGCCCGCCGGGGTTGAGCCGCAGGATCGTGCGGGGCTTGCCGAGGCCCGCGGCGCTCATCTTGCCCGCCTCGACGATGAGCTCGTCATCGAGCAGTCGCCGCGCGATGTTCGATACCGTCTGCGTCGAGAGCCCGGTGAGCTCGACGAGCTCGACCCGGCTGCACCCCTCGGGCGCTCGCCTGATGGCGTCGAAGATCACCGAGCGATTGAAGTCGCCCATGCGCGGCAGGTTGGTGCCGCGACGCGCGGCGGGAGGGGCCGAACCGGCCATCGGCGACCACCTCCCGTCGAGTGCGAGCGCGCTCCTCCGTCGAGTTTGTCACATCGATGGAGAAATTGGGATGGCAGTTCGTGCCGGCGCCTACTGCTCGCCGATGAGGATGCCGCGCTCGCTGGTCTGCGCGCGCACCGCGGCGACGAACTCCTCGAACGCCGACTTGCTCTTCGCGTAGCCGATTGCGCCGCCCTTGACCGCGCCGAGGCCGCCCTTCTCGTCGAAGCGCAGCCAGGTGTTGCCGTACTGGTCGACGCCGATCGCGAAGGTGAACGAGATGTGGAAGCCCTTGCCGGCCATCGCCCCGAGCCACAGGGTCTTGTGCAGGCTGCCCCGCTCAAGCTTGATGCTGCCCTCGGACGGGGTGGTCGCCGTGTACCCGAGCCCCTCGGCGATCGAGATGACGACCGGCACGGTCAGCTGGTCGTCGCCGGAGAGGATGAGCTGCGTCATGGAGAAGGGTCCTGTTCGGGTCGTCGGGTGCGCCGGAATCGGCGAGACGACCCTACCGCGAGCACGAGGCCCGTGACCGCGCCGGGCGACCGCACTGCATCTCCCGCGTTCGCCGGCCACCGCGCTCAGGCGGCCGGGCGAGGCGCGGCGGCTCCGCTGCGGCGGCGCGGCTGCGCTCCCCCGCCGGCGCGGTGCAGGATGCCGCGGCGCCCCGCCGCACGCTCGGCGCGCTCGGCCTCGTCGAGGCGGCGTTCCTGGGCGCGACGGCGACGTTCGTTCACGATCGCGGCTTCGCGCTCGTCGGCGGTCTGGAGCGTCTGTGCGATGTAGCCGACTGCGAGGTTCATGGTCCCGGTTCCCTTCGGTGCGGCGCCGTGGTGGCTGCCTGGACTCAGACTCCTCGCTGAGGTGGGGCGGGTGGATCGGGCGAGTGCCCTATTTCACCGGCGCCGGGCACCTCAGATCACCGGCCCGGGCGCCTCAGACCGCTCGCGCGGCGACTCGAATCGCTCGCGCGGCACCTCGGACCGCTCGCGCCGCAGCTCAGACCGCTCGCGCGGCAGCTCAGACCGTCGGACGTGCGACCCTGACCGCCGGGCGGTGCGTCTCGGACCGCCAGGCGGTGCGCCCGGACCGCCAGGCGGTGCGCCTCGGGCGCCGACCGGGGCACATCCGACCGGTGGCCGACGACCTCTTCCCCTGCAACGTCGGTACCGAAGTACCGAAGTACCGAAGTACCGAAGTACCGAAGTACCGAAGTACCGACGCCCGTCGAAGGGACAGTCGCCCCCGCTTCCAGGACGCGGGCGCCCTCCGCGGCATCCCAGCACCGCGATTCCCATCGCTCCCGAGGTCCGCCCTTCACGGCGTCGGTGGCACCCGGTACCGTCGGGCGCATGAGCGCCCTCGAGCGGTTCGAACTCCACGTCTCCGACGCCGTCCTCGACGATCTGCGCGATCGCCTGAGGCGCACGCGCCTGCTCGACGATTCGCCGCGCGTGCCGCCCTCGGGCATGAACGCGGCCTATCTGCGCGAGCTCGTCGAGTCGTGGGAGGCCTGGGACTGGCGAGCTCGCGAGGCCTGGCTCAACTCGCACCCGCAGTTCATCGCCCCGATCGACGGCGCACAGGTGCACTTCGCGCACCTGCGGTCGGCGCAGCCCGACGCCCCGGCCCTGCTCGTGATGCACGGCTGGCCGCATACCTTCGCGCTGCAGCTCGACTTCGCCGACCGGCTGACCGAGTTCGACGTCGTGGTCGCGAGCCTGCCCGGCTTCGCCTTCTCATCGCCGTACGCCGAGGGGCCGGTCTCCGAGGCGCGCCTGGCGGCGACGATGCACGCGCTCATGACGGAGGTGCTCGGCTACGAGCAGTACTTCACCTACGGCGAGGATGTTTCGGCCAACGTCAGCGACCTCATCGCCGCGAGCTATTCCGAGCACGTCGCCGGCATCGTCGCGACGCACGCGCACTTCCCGACCTCCGCCGAGCGGGCCGCCCTCATCGCTCCGGGCGAGCTCGAGTTCTTCGGCGAGCTCGCCGACCGCGAGTGGCCCGACGGCGCCTACGGCCACGTGCAGCACACCCGGCCCGACGTGCTCGCGACCGCGCTCAACGACTCCCCGGCGGGCCTGCTCGCCTGGATCGCCGAGAAGCTCGTGGCCTGGAGCGACACCCCGCCGGGCGACCCGCGGCTCGTCGAGCAGCGCATCTCCCGCGAGCGCATCCTCACCGAGGCGATGATCTACTGGGTCACCCAGTCGATCGCGAGCTCGTTCCGGCCGTACTACGAAGGGCAGGACGACGGACCCATTCCGCCGACGAGCGTTCCGGCGGCGGTGTTCATCCAGCGCCACGAGGGCGGCTACCCCGAGTCGCTCGCCCGGCGGCACTACCTCGACCTGCGCATCTTCGACCGGCTGGAGGCCGGCGGGCACTTCGCCGCGGCCGAGGTGCCCGACGACCTCGCGGCCCGCGTTCGCGCCTTCGTCGCCGAGCTCGGCTGAACGACTTCACCGACTCCATCGGCTTCCCCGCCGCTACCGAAGCAGACGACACAGGGATGCCCCGGGCCGGAGCCCGGGGCATCCCCGTCTCTTCTCGCGGTCAGTCGCTGTCGCAACCGTCGCCCGACCCTGCCGCCGCGGCGGGGGTCACGACGAGCCGCGTGCTCGCCGAGGCATCCCCTGCGGTGGCGGTCAGCGTGCGCAGGCCGGGCTTCGTGATCGGCAGCGCGACCGTCGCCGTGCCCGAGCCGTCGGCGCCGGCGGTGACGGTGCCGAGCTCGACGGCGAGGCCGTGCTTCGGCGTCTTCGGGGCGAGCGCGAGCTCGACGGTCGCGCCGCGGGCGAACCCGGCGACGGCGATCTCGAGCTCCTCGCCCATCGCGGCCTTGCACACCGTGAGCGTGACCGCCTCGGCTCCGGGCTCGACCGGGTTCGGCAGCTCGACGACCCAGCCCTGCGCGGCGAGCGGGCCGAACACCTCCTCGAGGGTGCGGTCGCCGAAGCTCGGCTCGACCTCGCCGTCGATGACCGACACGACGATCGGGTCGTCGGCGGTGCCGTAGCCCCAGAACGGCGTCGACGAGTCGGCGCACTCGCCGCCCGACTTCACCTTCACCTGCGCGCCGACCGCGAGCTCGGCGGTGCGGAACTGCTCGAGCGAGGTGAACGGGCGCTCGGCGCTGCCGTCGCCCGCGGCGGGCGCCGCGCAGTCGAGGAAGACCTCGCTGAGCTTGCCCGGGTCGTCGGCCAGCTGCTCGTAGAGAGCGAGCTTCGCGAGCGAGTACGGCGCCCGCGCCTGGTCGATCGAGACGCGGAACTTCTGCGCCGTGACCGCCTGCGGCAGCGTCACGATGCGGCTGACGCCGATCGTGCCGGCCTTCGCGACCTCGACCCAGGCTCCGTCGACCTCGGCGTCGATCGAGAACTTCTCGACGACCTGCCCGTGGTCGAGCACGCCCTCGGCGAGCTCGATGCGGCGCACCGACTTCGGGGCACCGAGGTCGATCGTCACGTCGCCCGGCTCGGCGGTCGAGCTGAGCCACGACGAACGGCTGTTGCCGTCGGTCAGGGCGGCGGATGCCTCGCCGTCGGCGCCGACTGCGACCGGCAGCCCGAGGGCGTGGTCGAGGGAGAGCGCCTTGCGCCGCTCGGCCGCGAACCCGTCGAGCGCGGTGACCGACGCGGGGGCGAAGGTGCCGGTGGTCGTGGGCGGGGTGTTGAGCAGCATGACCGAGTTGCGCCCGGTCGTGCCGAGGTAGTGGCCGAGCAGCGCCGACGGCGTCTTCGGCGTGTCGGTCGGGTGCGCGAACCAGCCCTGGGTGAGCTTCATGTCCGACTCGGTCGGCCACCAGTGCAGTGCGTTCGCGCCGCTCTGGACGGCCGACTGCAGCATCGCGGCCGAGCCGACCTGCTCGAAGGTGCCGCCCCCGACGACGCCGATCTTGCCGCCGTCGCCGGCGTCGCTGATCGGCACGGGCGCCCACTCGTCCTGGCGGGCGGTGCCGCTCTCGTTGCCGACCCAGCGCACGTCGCGCCCGCCGACCGCGACGACCGCGTTCGGCTGCAGCTTCGAGATGAGGTCGTAGAAGGCCGGGTAGTCGTAGAACTCCTGCTTGCCGGTGTTGCCCTGAGCACCGTCGAACCAGACCTCGTCGACCTCGCCGTACTGCGTGAGCACCTCGTAGAGGGTGTTGAGGAAGAAGGCGCCGTAGTCGGTCGCCGGGTACTCGAAGCTCGGCAGGTCCTTGCCGGCGCGGTCGTCGCCCTCGACGAGGGTCGGGATCGTGCGCGGCGTCTTGGCGCTGCCGTTGCCGAACACGCCGAACTGCTCCTCGTGCGAGTCGGCGGGCGACATGTAGAGGCCGACCTTCATGCCGTACTTGTGCGCGGCGGTCGTGAAGTCGCGCACGATGTCGCCCTGGCCGTCCTTCCACGGCGTCGAGGCGACGTCGAAGTCGGAGTAGCGCGAGGGGTAGAGCAGGAACCCGTCGTGGTGCTTGAGCGTGAGGATCGCCATGCGGTGCCCGCTGTCGCGCAGCGACTTCACCCACGCGTCGACGTCGAGCTCGCCGCTCGGCTGGAACCGCCCGAGGTCCTCGGTGCCGTGGCCCCACTCCTGGTTGTAGAAGGTGTTGATGCCGAAGTGCACGAAGGCGGTGAGCCCGAGCTCCTGCCAGTCGAGCTGGGCCTCGGTGGGCCGCACGAGCGCGGCCTTCGCGAGCACGTTGGCCGGGCAGTCGGCGCTCGTCACCTGGATGTAGTTCGCGGGCGAGATCTCGCCGAGCGGCAGGCACGGCATCGGCTCGTCGAGCTCCTGGTAGCGGAAGGCCGCGTCGTCGAACTCGCCGTTGAGCAGCGCGAAGCGCGTGCGCTCGACCGTTCCCTTGAAACCGCGGTTGCCGATCGCGGCGACCTCGTTGCCGATCGCGAGGGTCTGGGTCGCCTTCGCGTTGCGGGTCGAGGGCGCGGGTGCGGTGACCTCGGGCAGCTCCTTGCCGTCGAGCCAGGCGACGACCTTCGTCTCGGTCTCGCCGGGCACGTAGGCGAGCGAGAGCACGTGCGCCTGCCCGGCGGCGGGCAGGGCGACCTTGCCCATGTAGTCGCGCCAGGTGCCGCCGACGTTCGCGCTGAAGCCGTACTGCAGCCCGTCGCTGCGGTAGCGCGCGCTCAGGTTGCCGCCGACGGCGGCCACCGTCGCGAGGTCGGCCTGCGCACCCGAGGCGGTGAACTCGGTCTCGATCACGAAGGCCCGGTCGAGGGATGCCCCGGTGAAGAGCTCCTCGCTCGCGGTGAAGTCGGCCGCCTGATTCGCGCCGCCGAGCTGCAGGTCGCCGCCGCTCACGCTCGCGGTGCTGCGCAGTGCGACCGAGCCGTCGACGCGTTCGCCCGCGGCCGGCGCGTACGCCGAGGCATCCGCCGAGCCGTCGAACTGCACGTCGAGCAGGGTCGTCGTGATCGGCGCCGGCTGGAACTCGAAGAGCTCGGGGTCGTAGGCTGCGACGTCGCCGACGACGCGCACGTGGCCGAGGTCGCCGACGATGCCGCGGCCGGCGCCCGCGGGGTGCACCTCGTTGCCGAAGCCGAAGGCCTTCTGGGCGGCGGAGTGCACGCCGACGCCCGCATCGGCGGCGAGGGTCTGCAGTTCGACGCCGTCGAGCCAGGTGTGCAGCTCGGCGCCGTCGTCGGTCGTCACGTACTGCACCGAGAGCTGGTGGGCGACGCCCGCGGCCGGGGCCGGCGCCTCGCCGCGGTGGCTCGACCAGCTCGAGCCGTCGTACGAGTCGAAGCCGTAGACGAGCTTGCCGCCCTGCGTGCGCACGTAGAGGTTGCCCGCCGCCGAGAGGATCGTCGACATGTCGGCCTGCGCCCCGGTCGGCGTGAACTCGACCTCGGCGAGGAAGCCCGGCGTCGGCGTCGCGCCGCCGAACGAGAAGTCGGCCGCCTCGAAGCGGATGCCCTCGGTGCCGCCGTGCAGGCGCACGCCGCCGGCGGCAAGCTGCTCCTCGCCGCCCGCGAGCCGGCGCACGACCCCGCGCATCGACTCGCCCTCGGTGGTCGTGTACGCGGTCGTGCCGACGAGCGAGCCGCCGAAGCGGATGTCGAGGTCGTCGCCCTCGGCCGCACTCGCGATGCCCGCGGGGGCGAGCCCCGTGAGGGTGACGCCGAGTGCGGCGACGAGGGCGAGGACACGGCGGCGGGATGGTGCGGCGCGTGGTGGTCGTGGTGCGGTCGTGGTACTCGGCTCGGTCATCGTCAACGTCACTCCAGTAGCTGATCACTCGCGGGCGGCGACACTGCCGCCCTGCCGGGGAGCGTAGTAGTTATCCGATGTTTAAGCAATGACGATCGAACTGATCGCACCAATCGGGCCGAATCTCGCCTCGCGCACGGTGTTGGGCTGCGTATTTCATCGGATCTTTGCCGACGAAATTCTCGCGCGCGAGCAGTTGTCCGAACAGCTTCGGCGTGCCCCCACCGGCGGTTCAGCCGTCGGCCCGACGCCGTCCACCGGCTGTTGTCCGCCGGTTAATAGCGTCGCCTGCGTCGACGACGCGCGGTGCGCACCTGCCCGGGCGACCGTCACCGGCCGAATCGCGCCGATGCACGAGACATCCACGAAGGAACGGAACATGATGCCAGCGAAGCGAACGTTCGCCACCGCCTGCGCCCTCACCGCAGGCGCCCTCCTCGCGGCGGGCCTGCCCGCCGGTGCGGCGATGGCCGCCCCGAAGCCGCTCGACGCCCCGGTGTTCAGCGAGCCGGGCGGCCGCTACACCGGGTCGACGACCGTCGAGCTCAGCTCGCAGCCGGGAACGAAGATCCACTACACGCTCGACGGCTCGACGCCGACGAAGGACAGCCCGCAGTATCGCGGCCCCATCACCATCGACGAGTCGACGAATCTTGCCGCGATCGCCGTGCGCGGCCGGTTCGTCTCCGAGACCGAGATCGAGGGCTACGTCGTGAAGTCGGCCGAGGAGCCGAAGCTCTCGTTCGTCGTCATGAGCGACGTGCACACCTCGTCGCTCTCCGAGGTCAACCGGGCGCGCTGGGCGGCGAACTTCGACACGCTGAAGACGCTCGTGCCCGACCCCGACCTGATCATCTCGAACGGCGATCAGATCAACGACAACAACTGGAACACCGCCCCCGACCACCAGGTCGTGCGCACCATCTTCGAGGAGAACCTCGACCGCCTCGACCTCGCCGACACCCCGGTGCTCATGACGCATGGCAACCACGACGTGCGCAACTCCGACATGGCGCAGTACTACCCGGCCGACTGGTTCCCGGGCGGCGCCACCGGCTACTACGAGCGGAAGGTCGGCGACTCGACGTTCCTCATCGTCGACACCGAGGCGTACTCGGGCGCGCAGCGCACCTGGCTGAAGTCGCGCCTCGCGGCGCTGACCGCGGAGCCGGGTGCCGTCGACGAGCCGGTGTTCGTCGTGGGACACCGCCCGACCTCGGGCACCATCATGGACGGCGCGCAGTCGTCGAACCCGGCGCTCAACGCCGACCTCTCGGCGTTCCCGCAGGCGGTCTACTTCTCGGGCCACTCGCACCTGCACCTCAACGACGAGCGCTCGATCTGGCAGGGCAGCTACACGGCGGTGAACGACGGCTCGATGTCGTACACCGAGACCCCGCACGACGCATACCAGGTCTACGGCGACGCCCTCTACGACGAGTTCACGATCGCGACCGCGCAGGCCCTGGTCGTCGACGTGTACGACGACCGCACCGAGATCGAGCGCATCAACTTCGCTGCCGAGCCCGAGCGCACCTACACGCTCGACGGCACCTGGGGCCAGTACCAGCAGGATGCCCCGTTCGACAGCGCCGGCACCCTCGCGGGCCGCACGTGGACGGTGCGCCTCGACGGCTCGACCCCCGAGGAGGTGCGCGCGAACTTCGACTACACGCGCGCCGCCCGCGACGCGGTCACTCCGGTGATGACCGGCACGCCGACCGTCACCGTCAACGGGGCCGGCACCTCGGTGCTGCGGGTTCCCGCGGCGAGCGACGACAACACCGTGTACGGCTACGACGTGCGCGTGAAGGATGCCGCGAGCGGCGCCGCGGCGCTGCCGATCCGTGCGGGCGCGAAGGTGCTGTCGGACTTCCAGTTCGCGCCGCGCCCGTCGGTGCTCGAGATCCCGCTGGCCGTCATCAACGGCCGCCTGCCCGGCACGAAGGTCGGGCTGACGACCGGCACCGCGTACGTCGCCGAGGTCACCGCGGTCGACATGGTCGGCAACCGCTCGGAGACGGTGACGGTCGAGTTCGTCGCGGGCGTCGCGTCCGACGAGGAGGACTGACCCTCCGTCGGTGAGGAGCGCCGGCGCGAAGCGACGACGCGTATCGAAACCACTGCCCGCACGGGGTGGTTTCGATACGCGTCCGACTTCGTCGGGCGCTGCTCAACCGGCGTCGGTCCGGCGCTCCGCCTTCGCGAGGTTCGCGACGAGCTCGTCGCGGGTCTGGGCACCGGCCGAGTAGGCGGGCTGGTCGCGCTCGACGCGCCAGCTGTCGTCGAGCGGGCCGACGTTCACGGTGTCGAAGCCGAACTCGTCGTAGAGCGAGGTGACGAAGGCCGCGGCATCCTCGTGGTCGCTCGACGTCGCAAGCGCGCGACGGGCGGGGTCGCCCGCCGGGCGGCCCTCGGTCGTGATGTCGGCGGCGACGATGTGGTTGAAGCCCTTCGCGACGTGGCTCGTCGGCAGGTGCTTCTGCAGCATGCCCGTGACGGTGTCGCGGCCCTCGTCGAGGGCGGGCACGTGGCCGTCGCGCTCCCAGTAGTAGTTGTCGGTGTCGATGACGATCTTGCCGGCGAGCGGCTCGACCGGGATCGACGCGTACGCCTTGAACGGCACGGTCACGACGGCGATGTCGGCGGCCGAGGCGGCCTCGGCCGCGGTGGCGGCGCGGGCCGACGGGCCGAGCTCGGCGATGAGGCCCTCGAGCGTCTCGGGTGCGCGCGAGTTCGCGATCACCACCTCGTATCCGCTCTTCACGGCCGCGCGGGCGACCTGGCTGCCGATGTGTCCTGCACCGATGATTCCGAGAGTGGTCATGCTGGATGCAACGCGGCGCGCGCGTCGATGTTCCCGGCTGCGTGCGGGGCGGGCACCGCTCGACGCATCCCGCCGGCCGACCCCGACCGTGGTCGACTCGTCCTCCCCAGCGAACGCTTCACGAGATGTGGCCCGGTCGACGCGCCGTCTCATCTCCGCGCATGGCTGGAGTGGGAGCATCCATTTGCGCGGGCCGACCACAATTCCACATGACCACACTCGGGCCGACCACAATTCCACCTTTCCACACGGTCCGCTGAGCGATACCTCGACCCGTGCTGACCACCGCGCGCCGTCGAGACGGAGAGAGCAGAGGAGCACCATGCCGACACGATCGATCCGGGTCGATGACGAGACCCACCGTGCGATCACCGAGCTCGCGTACCTGCTCGACGCCACGAGGACGTACGTGATCGCCGACGCGATCGCCGAGTACGCCGAGCGTCGCGGGTCGATCGTCCGCATCGCCGGGAAGGTGACGTTCGACGAGCTTCCGGTCGCCGATCGGCTCGCACTCCGACGTGACGAACTCATCCGGGTGTTCGCGAAGCGCGAGGCGACCGACATCCGCGTGCTCCACCTGGGCGACGAGTCCGGCGACGGCGAGCACGATCCTGACGACGATGCTCCCTGGACTCCCCCGCGCCCGCTCGAGCTGCTCGTCACGACCGCGCTGCACCGCGGCAGCGGGGAGGCCTACCAACTCGAGTCGATCGCCTCGAAGCTGCTGCGCACGCGAGTGCACGTCGAATCGGCGACGCGCCTCGAGCTGTTCGACAAGCCGGCGCTCGAACGGGCGCGGGCCGGATCGACTCCGCTCTGACGGTACGCGTCGGAGCTCTCGGTCGGCCCTACTCAATCCGCCGGTGTCGGTCGTAGGCTGACCGCATGGCTGCCGCTCTGGGGGATCCGGTTCGTCACGCGCTCGAGTCGGTGCTCGATGCCGTTCGAGATCGCACCGACGGCGAGGTCGCGTCGTACATTCCCGAGCTCGCGAAGGTCGAGCCCGAGCAGCTCGGCGCGGCACTCGCGAGCACGCACGGCGTCGTGCACGAGGCGGGCGACGTCGAGGCGGAGTTCACGATCCAGTCGGTGTCGAAGCCGTTCGTGTTCGCGCTCGCGCTCGACGCGCTCGGGCTGCACGAGGTGCGCACGCACGTCGACCTCGAGCCGAGCGGCGAGCCGTTCAACGCCATCAGCCTCGACGAGGCATCCGGCCGCCCGCGCAACCCGATGATCAACGCGGGCGCCATCGTGATGACGTCGCTCATGCAGGGCGACACCGCCGAGGAGAAGTTCGCCGTCGTGCGCGCGGGCCTCGATCGCTTCGCCGGGCGCGACCTCCAGGTCGACGAGGAGGTGTTCTCCTCCGAGGCATCCACCGGCGACCGCAACCGCGCGCTCGCCTACCTGACCCGCTCGGCCGGCACCCTCGGCTCGACGGTCGAGGTCGCGACGACGGCGTACTTCCGCCAGTGCTCGCTCACCGTGAACGCGCGCGACCTCGCGATCATGGCGGCGACGCTCGCGACGGGCGGCGTGAACCCCGTGACCGACGAACGCGTCATCAGCGAGGATGCCGCGCGCTGGACCACCGCGGTCATGACGAGCTGCGGCATGTACGACGAGTCGGGCGACTGGATGGTGCGCGTCGGCCTCCCCGCGAAGAGCGGCGTCGGCGGCGGCATCGCCGCGGTGCAGCCCGGACAGTTCGGCATCGGCGCCTTCAGCCCGCGCCTCGACGCGCGCGGCAACAGCGTGCGCGGCGTCGCGACCCTCGAGCAGCTGTCGCAGCGCCACGGCCTGCACATGCTGCAGCACCACGGGGCGCCGCTGTCGCCGATCGCGTCGCTCTCGCGCGAGGGCGCTTCCGGCGCCGGTGGCGACACCGTCGCGATGCTGCGCGGCGAGATCCTGTTCTCGGAGGCGGAGGAGATCCTCACCCGCCTCGCTCCCCTGGTCGGCGATCACGGATGCCTCGTGCTCGACTTCACCGCCGTGACCCGTGTGGCGGCGGGCTCGCGCAAGATCTTCAGCGCCCTGCCCGAGTCGATGGGTCGCCTCGACGACGGCCGCCCGCGCGTGGAGGTGCGCGACCCCGACGGGGTGCTGGATCACCCGGCTACCGCTGGTTGAGTAGCGCCCGACGAAGTCGGACGCGTATCGAAACCCGAAGCTTCCTTCCGGCTCAGTACGCAGGGAAGCGTTTCACGGCGAGGAGCTGGTCGATCTCCGCATGCGCCTCAGGTATCGACACTTCGTCGGGGTGCATCATCTGTCTCGTGACTCACATCGCCGGCGTGAGCGCGAGGACGAGACGATCGTCGACCGCGGTGCGGATCTGATCGAACTGCGAGTCGTCGGGGCATTCGATCGTGTACATGATGCCCTCGCCGATGCTCGGGAAAGCTCGTGCGACGGCGACCCCCGAACTCCCGTCGTGGCTGAGGTCGACGGCGACGGCATCGGTGTACCCCCAGGTCTTTCCGTCGGCGCTGACCGTCGTGAGGTACTCGTCGACCGCATCGGTGTCGGCGAACTCGCCCGGGACCTTGGATCGGAGCAGGGCGATGCTCGCGATGCGGTCGCCGTGGGTGACGTCGATGGCCGACAACGCGGCGTTCGCGAACCAGACGCGGCATCCGGTCTCGGGGTTCTCATACGCGAGATCGAGCTCGTTGACGTTGCTCTCACCGGCACCGCCTGCCGGCTCCCAGTTCGCGTCGTCCTCGAAGTAGTCGATCACCCACGTGTAGGCGTCTCCACCCAGGCGGACGTCCCACGGCAGATCCGCGGGGATCTCGGCCGAGAGCGTGCTCTTCGTCCGGTCTTCCTCGTCGCTCGACTGCTCACCCGTGCCGGCTCCCGCGGCGGCCGTCGTCGCCTGGCTGAGGATCGACATAAGCGACCAGGCGCCGAAGCCCGAGAGGGCGAGCAGCACCAGCACGGCGACGACGATCGCCGCAGTGATCCACGCGACGAATCCCTTCGATCGGGCAGGGCGCGGCGGGCGCGGCGGCGCGAGCAGCGATGCCGTCGGCGGGGCGTACGTCGGGTACGGCTGGATCATCGGCTGGGGCGAAGTCGGCTGCACATCAGGCGGCTGCCAGGCCGACGGCTGCGTCGGAGTCGGGTCGTCGATCACGGGTTCTCATTCGGGGTTCGAGCAGGGGCGCTGAGGATCGATCGTAGTGCCGAGCGGCGGTTCACAGATGCGCGCGAACTCGCGAGAATCGGAGCATGGCCATGGGGTGGTTCAAACGCGGCTGGCTGACGTTCATCCAGCACACGCTGAACCCGCTCACGCTCGCGATGGCGCGGCGCGGCCTCGGGCCGTTCGCCCTCATCCGGCACACGGGGCGCAAGAGCGGGCGCACGTTCGAGACGCCGCTCATCCTCGCGCGGGTGCCCGAGGGGTTCGTCGCCGAGCTCACCTACGGCCCCGAGGTGAACTGGTACCGCAACGTCGCGGCGGCCGACCGCGCGACCGTCGTCTGGCGGGGGCGCGAGTTCACAGTCGCCGGCATCGAGCCGATCGCGACCGCCGCCGGCCTGCGCGCCTTCGGCCCGCCCGCCTCGTGGGTGCTGAGGCTGCTGCGCCGGCACGAGTTCCGGCTGCTGCACGAGGTGCGTTCAGAGATCCGGTGAGCCTGCCAAGAACGGGCACCGAGCGCACGCGACATCCCTCGCCGCGCGGGCGGCAGCTCGGTACCCTGAAGGTGGAACCGGACCGGAAGGTGGTGAGTTCCATGGATGCGTCGAAGCAGTGGAGCATCACCGTCGACATCGACGAAGAAGAGAACAGCACGATGGCGGAGGCCACGGTGCGCACGCCCACGGGGTGGGAGGTGACCGGCATCGGCAAGGCCGACCGTAATCCGCTCGATCCGAACGTGCCGGCGATTGGCGACGAGCTCGCGGTCTCCCGCGCGCTGCGCGATCTCGCCGAGCGGCTGCTGCACGTGACCGAGAAGGACATCTCGGGCGTCACCGGGCAGCCGTCGCACGTGCATCGCTGAGGTGCGCCGCCCTGGGTGCTGCTGCCTCCGGCAGCACCCTCTGGCCGCGCTCGGCCGTACGCGCTAGCCTCGCGCCCATGACCTGGATGCACGGAATCACCTCCGCCGGCGTGCCCTACACCGCCCGTGCCGCGACCCGGGCCGACGCACCGATTGTCGTCGGCTGGCACCTGCTCGACCCGCCCTCGACACCTGCCGGCATGGCCGCGGCGCTGCCCCTCGACGGGCTCGACGCGCACGTGATCTACCTCGGCCTGCCGCTCAGCGGCGAGCGCGCGCCCCACCCCGACTTCGAGTCGCTGCTCACGAGCGGCATCGACATGGTCACCGACTACTTCGGCCCGATGCACGAGCAGGCGCTCGCCGAGCTTCCGTCGGCGCTCGCCGAGCTGCGGGGCGCGCTCGGCGCCTCGGATGACTCGGCGCTCGCCGTGCTCGGCGGTTCGGCCGGGGCATCCGTCGCCGCCGAGGTGTTCGCGACCCACGGTCGTTCGCACGGCATCGACGCCTGCGTGCTGCTCAACCCGATGCTGCAGCTGCGGCCGATGATCGACGCGATGGCCGAGTTCCTGCCGTCGCCCTACGAGTGGAGCCCGGCGGCCGATGCGGTCGCCGCGCGCATGGACTTCGTCGCCCGCGCGCCCGAGCTCGCGCACGACCACCTGCTGATCGTCGAGGGATCCGACGACGAGCCCCACTTCGTCGCCGCGGTGCGCGAGCTCGAGCGCCTCGGCATCGGCGAGGTGCGCTTCGTCGACGGCGTCGCCCACCCGCTCGCGGCGTGGCCCGAAGACGCGGAGACCGAACGCACCGAGGGCGCGAAGAGCTACGACCGCATCGCGGCCGAGTGGATCGCGGAGGCGACGGTGGCCTGAGGCGACCGGCCGCCGGCCCGGCTGACGGGCGCCTCGGTCAGTCGAGCGGCGCGACCACCGTGGCGGGGCGCCCGGCGATCCACCAGGCGATCGCACCGATGATCGGCACGAGCATCACGTTCAGCATCCACAGCGCCTTCGCGGTGTCCTCCATCCGGGTTCGGGCGAGCTGCGACGCGACGACGAGGACGACGATCAGCTGGATGAGTCCGAGCGCCAGGAGGAAGTAGGGCATGGCCGAACTGTCGGGCAGCCCCCGGATGCTGGGCCAGACGCAACATGCCCGCATCCTCGGGTGCCGGGCGGCTGCGCCCGTGCCCGCCGCCGGCTTCGTCGGCTCCACAGGCGTTCGGGCGGGGATGTCCCTTCGCAGCGCGTGTGGTCATGTGGTCATGTGGTCGCGGGCGGTGTGGTCATGTGGTCATGTGGTCGCGGGCGGTGTGGTCATGTGGTCGTGTGGTCGGCCGCGCCAGGGCGAGACCAGGACCGGGACGGGCACCGAGACCGCGACCCACTCCCGCTGCCGGCGCCGGCGACGCAGTGGGTGCGGCCGATCGATCGTCTGCCGGATTCGACACCGTCGACGATGCACGAGGCCCCGGGCCGCAGGTCATGCACCTGCTCCCGGGGCCTCGCTCGGTCGTCGCCGACGGCGGTTGCCGCCCGGCGCCCGCGCCGCCCTTCGGGTCTGGCGCCGAGCCTTCGGAGACGACGGGCGTCGACGGGCGTCGACGACGAACGTCGCGGACGACTAGTACTTGGAGATCACCTTGATGCCGGCCGGGCCGACGGGCACGTCGACGTAGCATCCGGCGTCGTAGGCGGCGTTCCACGCCGACTTCTGCAGCGAGTGCGCGGTCGAGAGAGCGAACGAACGGGTGCCCGCGTAGCGGCAGAGCTGGTACCAGGTGTTGCGACCGACGATGCCGTCGGACGTGAGGCCGACGTAGCTCTGGAAGCGGCGCACGTTCGTGCTCGTGTTGGCGCCGAAGCTGTTGTCGACGGCGAGCTGGTAGCCGCCGTAGACCGAGCCGCGCGAGTAGGCGATGCCGTTCAGCATGCGCTGGATGTATCCGACGCAGGTCGCGTACCCGCCCGAGGAGTACTGGTAGGCGGTGCAGCCCTTGCCGGTCGACCCGGTGTTGGCGCTGGCGGCGGTGGCCGGCGCGACGGCGCATCCCACGGCGATCGCGAGCGCGAGCGCTCCCCCGGCAAGTCGGCTCTTGAGTGTCTTCAACGCACGCTCCCTCTCATGTTCGCTCGGCACGCCTCGGCGGCCGGTCGCCCAGCGCGGCTGCTGGGCGCGGTCAGCGTATCCAGCGGCGCGAGACCCCGGGAATGGGCAGGACTCCCCACCCGCGGCGGGCGCTCGAGCGGGCTGCGCTCAGATCCACCCCTGCTGCCATGCCGTCTCGGCGGCCTCGTGGCGCGAGCTGGCATCGAGCTTCGTCATCGCCGACGAGAGGTAGTTGCGCACGGTGCCCTGCGCGAGGTGCAGGCGCTCGGCGATCTGCTGCACGCTCATGGTCGAGCGGCTGAAGCGCAGCGCGTCGAGCTCGCGGTCGGTGAGCGGGCAGCGCTCGGCGGTGAGGGCGGCGGCGGCGATCTCGGGGTCGATGTAGCGCCGCCCGCCGGCGACGTCGCGGATGACGTGCGCGAGCTCCTCGGCCGGCGTCGACTTCGGCACGAATCCCGACACCTTCGTCGCGAGCGCCCGCCGCAGCACGCCCGGGCGCGCGTGCCGGGTGACGATGACGACGCGCGTCGAGACCTGCGCGAGGATGCGCGCCGCCGCCTCGAGGCCGTCGGCCTCGGGCATCTCGAGATCGAGCAGGCACACGTCGGGACGCGCCGCGATCGCCTGCTCGACGGCGGCGACGCCGTTGTCAGCGCTCGCCACGACCTCGATGTCGGGCTCGAGGTTCAGCAGGGCGACGAGCGCCCCGCGAATCAGGTGCTCGTCATCGGCGATCATGA
Organism: Agromyces sp. NPDC058104; assembly: GCF_042884835.1. Lineage (NCBI taxonomy): Bacteria > Bacillati > Actinomycetota > Actinomycetes > Micrococcales > Microbacteriaceae > Agromyces > Agromyces sp. NPDC058104. The sequence goes on from NZ_JBHVTD010000001.1 coordinate 868,620, forward strand.
GCCGGATGCCACGCGCCGCATCGCTCTCGACCGCACCGACCGCTGCCCCGTTCACGCCGCGACCCCCGCTCGCACGGGCACGGTGGCTCGGAGCTCGAAGGTGCCGGCCGAGGCATCCTCGTCGTGTTCGAGCGTGCCGCCGACGGCGGCGAGCCGATCGCGCAGGCCCGCGAGTCCCGAGCCCGGCGTGCGCGCCGCGGTGGTGCGAGCGGTGGCCGGCGCCGAGGCATCCGTCGTCGTGATGCCGTCGTTCGCAATGCGCAGCTCGCAGCGCTCGCCCGTCGTGGCGAGCGCGATGGTGACGCTCGTCGCCTCGCTGTGGCGCAGGATGTTCGTCGTCGCCTCGCGCACGACCGAGGCGAGCGCGCTCTGCGCGGCGGCATCCGCCGGAAGCGGGCCGAGCCGCAGCTCGCACGCGGCACCCGAGGCGGTGAGCACCTCGCGGGCGTTCTCGAGCTCGTCGTCGAAGGCGACCTGGCGGTAGCCGGCGACGAGCGAGCGGGTCGCTTCGAGGGCCTCCTTCGCGATCATGCGGGTCTCGTGCACGAGCTCGCGCGCGGCCGCAGGGTCGCGCTCGAGCAGGCGCTCGGCGAGCTCGGACTTCAGCGAGATGACCTGCAGGTGGTGCCCCTGGATGTCGTGCAGGTCGGAGGCGAAGCGCAGCCGCTCCTGCGTGACGGCGAGCTCGGCGGCCGTGCGCCGGTTGCGGTCGAGCTGCACGACGACCTCCCACCACCAGAGGCTCGTGAGCAGCATGATCGGCAGCATCAGGGCGAAGAGGCCGATCATGAAGGTGTTCGAGCTCTGCGGCCCGTCGGGTGCGCCGTGCAGGGCGGTGAAGATCGCGACGTGCGCGACGGTCAGGATGAGGGCGGCGAGCAGCACGAGTCGCCGCGGCGTCTTCGGCAGCAGGGCGGCGACGAGGGATGCCGCGGCCCAGAGTGACACGGCCGCGGTGAGCGCCTCGCCGGGGGCCGCGAGGCCGAGGAGCCAGACGAGTGCGGCGGGGGCGATGAGCGCCGCCGTCATGCCGGCGTGGGGCAGCCCGCCCCCGCGCCCGACGCGCAGGAACCAGCAGTACCGCAGCTGCGTCGCTGTGGCGACGAGCTGCAGCACGAGCACTGCGATCGCGAGCACTCGGTCGGTCGAGTAGGGAGCGCCAGCGACCGTATCGAGACCACCCCCGCCCGCGCTCATCACCGTCTCCACCATCGCCAACACCACGATCAGATCGAAGAACCCGAAGAAGAACACGATCGACGCGAGCGTGTACAGCCAGGTCGTGTGCACACTCCGGGCGGCTGGTTCGGCAGGCATGGGGCCGAGCCTATGCCAGTGACATTTGTCACGCCGGGCGCGTGCGCTTTCGCACGGGAACGCGTGACGCGACGGCACTGCCGAGGAGAGGACGGTTGTCGGAGGCTTGAAGCATCAGCTCGCCGCTCCTCGTGCGGCTCGGGCTTCTCGCTTCACCTTCTGAAAGGACTCATCATGATCGATGCACTCCAGGACTTCGCCAGCTCGCTCCCCGGCGTCATGCAGTGGCTCGGGGTGATGCTCATCTCGGCCATCCCGTTCGTCGACTCGTACTTCGGATCGGTCGTCGGCGTGCTGATCGGCCTGCCACCGGCGGTCGCGATCGGGGTCGCCGTGATCGGCAACGTGATCTCGATGCTCGGGTTCGTGTTCGCCGCGAGCGGGGTGCGGACGAAGGTGGTCGCGGGGAGGGCGGCTGCGGCTGGTGCCGGAGCATCAGCCGATTCGCTCTCGTCTGACCGCTCGTCGTCTCGCAACGAGAAGGTGCGCCAAGCCTTCGACAAGTACGGCGTCGCCGGCGTGAGTCTGCTCGGCCCCTTCGTGCTGCCCAGCCAGTTCACCTCGGCGGCGATGGTCTCGTTCGGGGCGAACCGTAACGCAGTGATCGCGTGGCAGATCGTGTCGATCGTGATCTGGGGTGTGGTGGCCGGGGTTGCTGCTTCGCTGGGTGTGGCGTTGGCGCGGTGACGACTCCGTCGGCGGCCCGAGCCCGAAAGCCGCCCGCACCGAGCCAAGGAAAGGAGCGCTGCTCAGCGCCAATGTCGTTGGTCGCCCGCATACTGTTCTGCTGCCCGGACACGCCGCGCCGCAGAGAGACGCTCATGACTCAGTCCGCGCCTTCGAGCCAAACTAGAGTTGCTCGTGTGATCACCGGGGAACTGAAGAGCAAAATCGACCGCGTCTGGGACGCCTTCTGGTCGGGCGGCATCAGCAACCCGCTAGAGGTGATTGAGCAGATCACGTACCTCCTGTTCATCCGTCGCCTCGACGACATTCAGACGCTCGCTGAGAAGAAGGCACGTGTCACCGGTACGGGCGTCAAGGACCCAGTGTTTCTCCCCGAACAAGACGGGCTGCGATGGAGTCGGCTGAAGGCCCTTGGGTCTCCCGAGCTGATGTACCAAGCATTTGGCGACAGAGTCTTCCCGTTCCTGCGCAGCATGGGCGACGGCACGACGTACAGCGAGCATATGAAGGATGCCCGCTTCACGATCCAGAAGCCGGCGTTGCTCTCAAAGGTCGTCGACATGCTCGACGGCATCCCGATGGCCGATCGCGACACCAACGGCGACCTTTACGAGTACCTGCTATCCAAGATCGCCTCCGCCGGCGTCAATGGACAGTTCCGCACCCCGCGCCACATCATCGACCTGATGGTGCAAATGACCGCGCCGGCGCCGACCGACGAGATCTGCGATCCGGCCTGCGGCACCGCCGGGTTCCTCGTCGCGGCGAGCGAGTACGTCCGCGACGCCCACGGCGATGCGCTGCTCGACGAGGAACAGCGACGTCACTTCCACCACTCAATGTTCCACGGCTACGACTTCGATTCGACGATGCTCCGCATCGGCAGCATGAACATGCTCATGCACGGCATCGAGTCGCCCGACATTCGTTACCGCGACTCGCTCTCCGAAGGCGCCGCTGCGGATGCCGAGAAGTACACGCTCATTCTCGCCAACCCGCCGTTTGCCGGATCACTTGATTACGAGTCGACCGCGAAAGACCTGCAGCGCACGGTCAAGACCAAGAAGACCGAGCTGCTCTTCATCGCCCTGTTCCTGAAGCTACTCAAGCCCGGCGGACGTGCAGCCGTCATCGTGCCCGACGGCGTGCTGTTCGGGTCGAGCACCGCACACAAGGCGCTACGGAAGGCTCTCGTCGAAGACCAGAAGCTGGATGCCGTCGTGAAGCTCCCCTCCGGAGTCTTCCGCCCCTACGCCGGCGTCTCGACAGCGATCCTCTTCTTCACGAAGACGAACTCGGGTGGCACCGAGGACGTGTGGTTCTACGACGTGCGCGCGGATGGATATTCGCTCGACGACAAGCGCAACCCCGTCGAGGCAAACGACCTGCCCGACGTGCTTGCCCGATGGCAGACGGTGGATTCCGAGAAGATTCGCGCTCGCACGGATCAGTCGTTCCTAGTGCCGAAGGCCGAGATCGTCGCGCAGGGGTATGACCTCTCACTCAACCGCTACAAGGAGATCGTCCACGACGAGATCGAGCACCGCGCCCCGCTCGATATTATCGCCGACATCGAAAAGTTGGATGCCGAGATCGCGGCCGACCTCGCCGAGCTGAAAGCGATGCTCGCGTGAGGACTGTTGCCCTTGGCGAGATCGTGGATTTCTACAGTGGTGGGACGCCAGCGAAGTCGAACCCGGAGTACTGGCGGGGTAATGTGCCGTGGTTCAGCGCTAAGGATCTGAAGCGCCCACGTCTATCCGACTCGGCCGACCACATTTCAAGCGATGTCTTCAGGGCGACATCGCTGCGCATGTTGCCGGCGGGCACCATCGCGATGGTCGTTCGCGGCATGATCTTGGCCCACACCGTGCCGATCTCGATCCTCGATGTTGACGCCGCGATCAATCAGGACCTGAAGGCGCTGCTACCCAAGCGTGAGATCGATTCTTCGTTCCTTGCCGCGATGCTCCGCGCGCAGCACGCGAACATCCTCTCACTGGTGGGAACAGCAGCTCACGGCACTCGCAAGCTAGATACCCGGGTGCTTGAGGAGATTCGCGTGCCCCTTCCCTCGGTGGAAGAGCAGCAAAGGATCGCCGCCATCCTCGACCGAGCTGATGCGATCCGTGCAAAGCGTCGGCGAATGCTCGCCTACCTCGACTCGCTGGCGCAGGGTCTGCTCCTTGACATGTTCGGTCATGTGACGGCGACGCGCCCGCTTTCGAGCCTCGTCGAAGAGTTCAGGTATGGCACGTCGAACAAGTCTGGCCCAATGGGGCTGCCTACGTTGCGGATTCCCAACATCGTCGGTGGAGGCATCGACCACGCTGAAATCAAGACCGTCGTGGTGAACGAATCGGAACTTGACCGGCTAGCCCTGCGCGACGGGGACCTCCTGTTCGTCCGGACCAATGGGAACCCGGACAACATAGGCCGATGTGCGGTGTTTACCGAGTCAGCCGTCGCTGATGCGGGGTTCACCGACTCGCAGTGGATCTTCGCTTCCTACCTCATCCGGGCGCGTCTCCGCGAACCTGATGCAGCTCCGTTCCTCGCGACGTATCTTGCAACACCAGGTGGCCGCAAGCACCTCCGCGATCGCGCGAAGACTTCCGCTGGTCAATACAACGTCAACATCGAGAGCATCGGCTCTGTGCCGGTCCCTGACGTCAGCCACGCCGGACACATCACCTTCACCTCGCGTCTTCGACTAATTGAGGACCAGCGAGCGAAGGTTCATTCGGCTCTCGTCGCCGACGACGAACTCTTCGCGTCGCTCCAATCCCGCGCGTTCCGAGGGGAGCTGTGACGCCGATGCCCGTCGAGATGAGGATGTGGCGGATAGACGGCCAGATACCCAAGCCACTGTCCCCTGCTGCCCTCCCTACCGAAAGCGAGCTGCATCAGTTCCTGAGGAAGGACCCTTCGCTGCTCGGCATCCCGCTGCTGGTGATCGGGAGCGAGGTGCCGACGCCGTACGGCAAGCGTCTGGATCTGCTCGCGGCTGATGAAGACGGCAACCTCCATGTGTTGGAACTCAAGCGCGACAAGACGCCCCGCGAAGTCATCGCGCAGGTACTCGACTATGGCTCGTGGGTGTCGACGCTCTCGCGCGACGACGTGATCGACATCGCCGAGAAGTACCTAAATCAGCCGTTCGAGACGGCGTTCGAGGCAGTCTTCGGATCCGCGCCTCCCGATGAACTGAACGCCGAGCTGCAACTCACCGTGGTTGCCTCAGCGCTGGACGCCAGCTCCGAACGCATCGTCACCTATTTGCGCACCTTCGGTGTGCCGATCAACGCGGTCTTCTTTACCTACATCGAAGACGACGACCGGCGGTATCTGGCGCGGTCGTGGCTCGCGGCGTCCGTCGATGCACCCGCGGCGAAGACGACAAAGTCGACATCGAAGCGCGCTCCGTGGAACGGGGTCGACTGGTATGTCTCGTTCGGAGGCGATCGACCCTGGGAAGATGCGCGCCGCTTCGGGTTTGTCTCGGCTGGCGGGGGCAAGTTCTACTCGCAGACGATCAGGTCGCTCCCGGTCGGGGCGCGTATCTGGGTCAACGTCCCAGGTACCGGCTTCGTTGGCGTCGGCACAGTTCTCGCACTGGCCCAACGCTTCGAAGGCGCGAGCGTGAAGGTCGACGGCGACTTCGTCCCCCTCGCTTCACAGCCGCTCACAGGTGCATACGCGCACCAAGGCGATGAGATCGACGAGAACGCGGAATGGGTCGTTTCGGTCGAGTGGCTCGCGACCGTGCCCGAGAAGGATGCCTACTGGGTGAAGGGCATGTTCGCGAGCCAGCACAGCGCGTGCAAGCTCCGGCAGGAGTTCACCCTGGATCGCCTTGCCGAGCACTTCAACATCCACGACGACGAGTGATGTAGCGAAATGGGGAACTTCGACTTCGTACGCGTGGCGCTGCCACCGTTGCACGGCGATTGCGCTCGTGCGGAGTCGTACCTCTCATCCGACCCGCGATCTGCCTGCTTCTACAGTCGCCGCGTCGTCGAACTCCTCGTGAACTACCTCTACGACGTGCTGTCGCTGCGTGAGCCGTACCGCGACGACCTGGCGGCGAAGATCAGTGACGCGGCGTTCAAGACGCGGGTGCCGCCGACGATCACGCAGAAGCTGACGGCAATTCGTCGCATCGCAAACACGGCCGTGCACGACAACCGCCAGATCGGCAGGGACGTGTCGCTCGCGGTTCTGCGCGAACTGTTCAATGTCGTCGTGTGGGTGTCCTACCACCACTCGCCGCGACCCGACATCGTGCCGCTTCAGGCGCGGTTCGACCCGACGCTGGCCGCAAGTGCCGCACCGCTGTCTCGCGAGGAGGTCGCCCGACTCGCTGAGAAGTTCCGTCAGCAGGACGAGGCGCACGCGCGGGCGCTCGCCGAGCGAGACGACCGGCTCGCCGCGCACGAGGCCGAGATCGCTGAGCTGAAAGCGCAGATCGTGGCCGCCCAGGCAACCGTCGCGCCCGACACACGTGACTACGACGAGGCCGCGGCGCGCGACCTATTCATCGACGTACTGCTGCACGAGGCCGGGTGGCCGCTCGACCTGGCTCGTGATCGCGAGTACGGAGTCAACGGTATGCCCACCGCGGAGGGCCGCGGGTTCGTCGACTACGTGCTCTGGGGTGCGGACGGACTGCCGCTCGCGGTCGTTGAAGCGAAGCGCACGGCGAAGTCGCCGGAAGTCGGTCAGCAACAGGCGAAGCTCTACGCCGACTGTCTGGAGCGGGAGTTCGGGCGCCGCCCGGTGATCTTCTACACGAACGGCTACGTTCACCGCGTTTGGGACGATGCCGGTGGGTATCCACCGCGCGAGGTCCAGGGCTTCTACACGCGCGACGAGCTGGAGCTGCTCATGCAGCGCCGTCACACGAAGCAGCCGCTGTCCACCCAGCCGGTGAACACCGATACTGCCGGGCGCCCGTATCAGGTGCGTGCTATCAAGGCGGTCGGCGACGCGTTCGACCACAAACAGCGTGAAGCACTGCTGGTGATGGCGACGGGCTCGGGCAAGACGCGGACGACGATCGCGCTGGTCGACCTTCTGCAGAAAGCGAACTGGGTGAAGCGGGTGCTGTTCCTCGCCGACCGGACCGCGCTCGTGAAGCAAGCGGCGAACGCGTTCACGACGCACTTGCCGGGATCGACCACCGTCAACCTCGTCACCGAGAAGGCCATCGACGGGCGGGTCTATGTGTCGACCTACCCCACGATGATGAACCTCATCAATGTGGTCAACGACGACCTCCGCCGGTTCGGGCCCGGCTACTTTGACCTCATCGTGATCGACGAGGCACACCGTTCCATCTACGCCAAGTACGGTGCGATCTTCGACTACTTCGACGCGATGCTCGTCGGCCTCACCGCGACCCCCAAGGATGAGGTCGACCACAACACCTACCGGCTGTTCCACCTCGAAGACGGCGTCCCCACCGACAACTACTCACTCGACGAGGCCGTCACCGAGGGATACCTTGTGCCTCCGCGCGGGGTGAGCTTCGAGGGCGGGTTCCTGCGCTCGGGCATCCGCTACGACGATCTCAGCGAAGACGAGAAGGAACAGTGGGACTCACTGGACTGGGGAGACGATGGTCCGCCCGATGAGGTCGGTGCCGAAGAGATCAACCGGTTCCTGTTCAACGAAGACACCGTCGACAAGGTCCTTGAGACCCTGATGTTGCGCGGGTACAAGGTGGCCGGCGGCGACCGGATCGGCAAGACGATCATCTTCGCGAAGAACCAGAAGCACGCCGAGTTCATCGAGCAGCGCTTCAACATCGCCTACCCCGAGTATGCAGGCCACTTCGCCCGCGTCATCACCCACGGCACGCCCTACGCGCAGTCCCTCATCGACGACTTCTCGATCGCCGACAAGGCACCGCACATCGCGATCAGCGTCGACATGCTCGACACTGGCATCGACGTGCCCGAGGTCGTGAACCTCGTGTTCTTCAAGATGGTGCGCTCGAAGTCCAAGTTCTGGCAGATGATCGGCCGTGGCACCCGCCTGCGCCCCGACCTGTTCGGACCCGGTGAAGACAAGAAGGACTTCCTCGTCTTCGACTTCTGCGGCAACCTCGAGTACTTCAGCGAGGATCTCCCAGGCTCGCAGGGACAGCTCCAGAAGTCGCTCTCGCAGCGACTGTTCGAAGCCCGCCTCGGACTCGTGACCGCGCTCGGCGATACCCAGCCCGAGCTGCGCTCGTCGACGGCATCCGCCCTGCACACGATCGTCGCGGGAATGAGTCTCGATAACTTCGTGGTGCGTCCCCATCGGGCTGCCGTCGAAGAGTTCGCTCAGGCGGATGCTTGGCGCCAACTCACGCCCACGAAGGCCGAACGGTTGCTGCGCGTCTCCAGCCTGCCCTCCTCGGTGCGCGACGACGACGAAGACGCGAAACGGTTCGACCTGTTGATCCTTCGACGCCAGCTGGCGCAGCTCGATGGCGACGCGGTTCTCGCCGAGCGCATCCGCGAGACGGTACAGCAGATCGCGACCGCCCTGCTCGGCAAGACAGCGATCCCGTCGGTGGCGGAGCAGGCGGTGCTGCTGGAGTCCGTAGCCGGTGATGAGTGGTGGATCGACGTGACGCTGCCGATGCTCGAACTCGCACGGCGACGGATCCGGAGCCTGGTGCGGTTCATCGAGAAGACGCACCGCAGCCCCGTCTACACCGACTTCGAGGACCTCCTGGGCGACGGCGTCGAGATCGACCTCCCGCGCGCCACGCCGGGCACGGACTTCGAACGCTTCCGGTCCAAGGTGGAGACATACCTTCGCCAGCACCTCGACAACCTGGCGCTGCAGCGACTCAGGCGAAACAAACAGCTCACTCCGGGCGATCTCATCGAACTAGAAGACATGCTCGTGGAGGCTGGCGCCGGCCCTGTCGACATCGTATGGGCGAACGACCGCGTCGGGGGCCTCGGGATCTTCGTCCGCGGCCTCGTAGGTCTCGATCGGTCAGCCGCCGCAGAGGCGTTCGAAAGCTACCTCGACGAGACCAAATTCACTGTCGATCAGATTCGCTTCGTGACCCTCATCGTGGACGAACTCACGCGCAACGGTGTCATGGACCCGGGGCGCTTGTTCGAGCCCCCGTACACCGACCATGCACCGACGGGGCCCGACTTCATCTTCCCAGAGGCCGACGTCGACCTCATCGTCGAAACTCTACGCAGCATTAACGAGACAGCGATTCCCGCCGAAGTCGCTTGACGCTCGCAAACTCTGAGTCCGGGTGAGGCGAGACGACGTCTTTCTGTCAGCGCATCTCGGCGGATGCTCCCGGTTCGTGCTTCATACCCGATACGAGACTGGCTCGACGTTGGAGCAGATGATCGACCGTGATCACCGCGCCCGCGAGCGGCGATGCGAGTTGCTCACAAGCGGGACGATGGCGAGCCTCAACCTTGAGGAAGAGCTTCGCTCTGCAGCGCACCACCGTTCGCAGACACCGGCCGTTCTTGCGTCGCTTCGCTCCTCCTCAACCCGCTGAGGCCGACGGCTCGATGTTCTGGTTCAGGTGGAAGGCGTTCGTCGGGTCGTATTCATCCTTCGCGGCGCTCAGCCGCGCGAGGGGCTCGGGTGCGTACGCACGTCGCACGCCCGCTGAGCCTTCGTCACTGAGCGCGTTGACGTACGCGCCACTCGCGAAGGGCTCCATCGCAGCGGCGTACCGGCGCGCCCCCACGACCCGCGCCTCATCGTCGGCAGGGTCAATCCACTTCGACGCACAGACGAACTCGAATGCCGTGTCGCGCCGCGAGAAGGCAGTCTCGCCAGGCGCCACATCGGCGATCGCGCCGCCATAGGCCTGCAGGCTCACGTTCGGCAGGTCGTCGCCATCCCGCGCGAGCACCGCGTCGAGGACGTCGTCGCTCAGTTCGCTGAAGTAGTGCCCCTTCCAGTAGCGGCGCCACTCGTGCGCCTCGACGTCGTCTTCGCGGGTCTGCAGCTCGAGGTACGTCATCGGCACGATCACCCGCTCGAAGCCGGCGTCGACCTCGGCGAGACTCGTCGCGAGCGCGGCCGCCGCGGCCTCGCCGTCGACCGGGTCGCCGACCCAGACGAAGCCGAGCGACAGCGTTCCGTCTGAGATCGTCGCGTTGTAGGTCGCGCGACGATCGGCATCGGCGCTTTCGTCGCGCCAGCGACGCATGGCCGCGGCGCCGGATGCCACGGGGTAGAGGTACTCGACCGAGAGCACGTCTCCGGGTTCGGGGTGCAGCACCAGCTCGAACTCGGTCACGACGCCGAAGTTGCCGCCGCCACCGCGCAGCGCCCAGAACAGGTCGGGGTGATGGTCGCGGTCGACGCGCAGAATCTCGCCGTCGGCGACCACGAGCTCGAACGAGACGACGTTGTCGCACGTGAGTCCGTGCTGCCGGGCGAGCCAGCCCATGCCGCCGCCGAGCGCGAGCCCGCCGATGCCGGTGTGCGACACGTTGCCGGCCGTCGTCGCGAGGCCGTGGGCCTGGGCCGCACGGTCGAGTGCGCCGAGCAGCGCACCGCCCTGCACGCGAGCGCGGTGAGCCGAGGCATCCACCTCGACCGAACCCATCTGTCGCAGGTCGATCATCAGCCCGCCGTCGGGCACGGCGTGGCCGACGATGCTGTGCCCGCCACAGCGCACGCCGATCTCGAGGTCGTTCGCGCGCGCGAAGCGGATCGCCTCGGCGACGTCCTCGGCGCTCGAACAGGCGGCGATGTACCGGGGTCTGCGGTCGATCATCGCGTTCCACACGCGCCGCGCGTCGTCGTAGCCGTCGTCACCCGGTTCGAGCATCTGCATGAGCACTCCCCTGCTTGTCTCCGGGCCGAGGATGCCGCGGACAGGCGCCGGCGTCAAGAGTCGCCCGCACTTGAAGATCCGCCACTACCGGCAGTCCTTAAGGCCTCCGATGCCGCAGAACCTGCGATCGCGTTTCTCGGTTGGGTCTAGCGACGGGCGCGGTGCATGCATTTGGATGATGGGCAGCGGGCGACACGTCGCCCAAGATTCGTGAACGACGACGACGCGAGGAGGTGGCGCAATGGGGCACTGGTGGTGGCGTTGATCAAGAGAAACGGAACTCCTCGAGCGATCTGACTCGAGGATGATCTGTTTCCACCGACACGAGGGTAGGGCGGAGCATCCGCCCTACCCTCTCTCGTTCTCACCTGGTGACTCGAGGCCGGCCGTCGACTACGGTGGGCCGCAGGAGGTCACCATGTCATTCGATACGAACGTCGACCCGGGGTCTGAGACCGACCTCGCCATTCACCGGGCGCTCGAGGCCGCGAGCCTGCGCGCCGGAGACTCCCTCGGCAGCACGACCGCCTCAATCATCGAGTGGGAGCCGTCGGCCGCCGAAGCCGGCGATCTCGGCGACGCCGCCGACGGCGACTAGCGGGGCGCGGCACGGTCAAGCGAGCTACTCGCGTGACGGCGCGGTGGTCTCGATTCGCTCCTGCGTCGCTTCTCGATCACCCTGGGTGGGGTGCTTCTTCGTCACCAGGTACGACCCGGCCAGCACGAGCACGAAGCCGACGATCGTCCACACGGTCACCCGCTCGCCCAGCACGACGACGCCGGCGATGATCGCGACGGCCGGGTTCACGTACGTGATCGTGGTCGCCTTGACCGGGCCGATCTCGGCGATGAGGCTCACCATGAGCAGGAACGCGAGCGCGCTGCAGACCACCGCGAGCACGATCACTGAGACGATGACGGGCGGAGACGGCCAGGCTGTGGGAAGGCCCTCGGCCAGCAGCACGAACGGCAGGTAGGCGATCGCGGCGCCCGCGAGCGAGACGGCGACGATGCCGATTCCGGGCAGGTCGGGCATCCAGCGGGCGAGGATGGCCGGGCCGAGCGCGTAGCCGACGACGACCACGGCCATCTGGGCGACGGCGAAGAGGTCGGAGCCCGCGACATCCAAGCCGACGAGCGCGGCGACGCCGAGCATGCCGAGCGCGATGCCGATCCAGTTCGTGCCCGAGAGGCGCTCGGGCCGGCCCATGAGGAACGCGATGGCGACACCCGCGAGCGGCACCGCCGCGAGCAGCAGCCCGGCGGTCGAGCTCGGCAGCGTCTGCTCGGCCGAGCTCAGGAAGTACCACGGCAGCACGATCTCGACGAGGGTGTAGGCGAGCATCGGCTTCCAGCGGCGCAGCACCGGGCCGACCTCGTGCCGGAAGATCGCGAGCGGCAGCAGCAGGATCGCCGCGAGCCCCGAGCGCGCGAGCACCACCATGCCGGGCTCGAGCTCCGACACGGCGACCTTGATGAAGAGATATGGGATGCCCCACGCGATTCCGAGCGCGATGAAGAGGAGCAGTCCGCGGCGAGTCACTCGAGTATTCTGCCGCCGGCTCCCGACATCGCAGCCATGCTCGACGGTCGAAATGGCGCGAGATCGCGCCAACCTCGCTCAGCGTTTCACACGCGAATGGGGGCTCACGCCGCGACGCCCCCGACCCCTATGGTCGGAGGTCAAGCCATCGCCGATGGGCCGACCGCAGCGCCGCGGCGGCAGGAGAGGACGAACCCGCCGTGACCTCGACCCAGCCCGATACGTTCACGCTCGCCGACCGTCAGCCTGCGGCATCCGTGATCGCCGAATGCCTGCGCACGCAGGCGATAGCGACGCCTCGCTCGCCCATCGCCCGCTTGTTCGGGCGCACACCGCTGAGCACCGACGCGGAACCCTGGTACGTCGGAGCGCTCGGCGAACTCGAGGTCGCCCGCCGGCTCGATTCGCTCGGGTCCGCCTGGCGAGTGTTCCACTCCGTGCCGGTCGGCCGCGGCTCGAGCGATATCGATCACGTCGTCATCGGCCCGCCCGGAGTCTTCACGATCAACACGAAGCACCACGAGGGCCAAGAGATCTGGCTCGGCGCGAAGCGTCTGCTCGTCAGCGGGCAGCCCACCGACCACCTCCGCAACGCGAGCTACGAGGCCAAGCGCGCGTCGCGACTGCTCTCGGCCGCGGCACACGGGCTCATCGACGTCACGCCGGTCATCGTGATCGTGGGAGCTCGGCGCCTCACGGTGCGCGAACGGCCCGCCACCGTCGTCGTGCTGCGCGAGCGCGGGTTCATCAAGTGGTTGGAGTCGCTGCCAGCCGTCGTGCCGACCGAAGCGGTCGAACAGATCGCGGATGCCGCGGCGAAGCCCGCGACCTGGCACGAGATGCCGGTGCTGGAAGATGCCGATGTCGCGGCGTTCGGTCGGCTGCGGCGTGAAGTCGATGCCGCGCGCACACGGCGGCGTGGTTGGGCGATCGCCGGGCTGCTCGCGATCTTCGCGGCGCTGCCGCTCGGCGCGATGGCGGCCTGGACGTCGGTGATGGCGGTGTTGGTGCCCTAAGGCTCTTCGTCCGCCCGACGTGTGGTCTCGATACGCTTCGCTACTCGACCGACGGAGTGAGCGTCAGTCGAAGATCCCGTCGAGCACGCTGCCGATGACGAGGCCGCCGAGGATGCCGCCCATCACATCGGAACTGCCGCCGCGGCGGCCGCCGCCCCAGCCGGGGTCGCCCCACCCGCCGCCGGGGCCCTGCGGGCGCGAGGAGTCGATGTCGCGCTTCGCGAGCTGCAGCGCCTCGGCGGCGAGGTGGGCGACCCGACGGGCCATCGCCATCGCCTGTTCGCGGTGGTCCTCGCCGATGACCGAGACGGTCGCGGCGGGCGCGCCCAGGAAGTGGTCGAGGTCGATGCGCACGCGCTCGGCCTCGGCGAGGCGGGTGCGGGCGTCGGCGCCGATCCAGCCGCGATGGCCGGCGATGACGTCGCGGGCGACCGCGAGCTGGCGGTCGGCGTCATCGATGGCGTGGTGCACGTGCTCGAGCGGCGGAATGGGGCGCGCAGCGCGCTCGCGTGCGGCGGCGATCGCGGCGTCGAGCCCGGCGTTCGCGTCGCGCAGACGGGTGAGTTGCGCGAACGGGTCGGTGTTGACCCCGGCGGCCGGCAGCGCGGCGAGCGCACCCTGCAGCTCGGCCATCGCGGCCGTGACCGCGGGCGTCTGCGGTTCGCGCTGCGCGACGACGAGGTCGCCGCGGGAGTCCTCGACGATCGCGGCCAGCGTCGACTCGGCGCGCAGCGCCTCGATCTCGAAGGTCTCGACCGCGTCGAGCAGCGTGGATGCGCGTCGCGTCGACTCGGTCGCCGCCTCGAGGGCGAGGTTGGCCTGCTCGCGCTGGCCGGCCTCGCGGCGGCGCTCTGCCACGGCGGCGCCGTGCTCGGCGAATCCGAGCAGTTGCTCGGCCTCCCTCGGGTTGACGTCGACCTGGGCGAGCGCCTCGCGCGAGTAGCGGGCGGCGAGGCGCTCGATGGTCTCGCGCGCGTGCGGCACGAGTGCGCGGAGGCGCGTGACATCCGCTCGGACGCCCGCGATGATCTCGGGCGCGCGACGCGCCCGCGCGATCTTGTCGGCGAGCGCGGCCGTGCGCTCGTCGAGCACGTCTTCTGCCCAGTCGCAGAGCTGCACGATGCGCGCGTTGCGGGTGCGCAGCTCGTCGGCGGTATCGGGGATCTCGTCGTAGTTGAGCTGGTTCAGCCGGAACGCCTCGCCCAGGTGCTCGCGCACCGCGGCGAGTCCCTCGCTCAGCTCGACCGTGGCGTCGTGCCCGAGCTCGGCCTCAGCGAAGGCGAGCTCGTCGGACGTGACGCGTACGCGCTCGTCGGCCGCGACCAGCGCAGCGCCGGCCCGCTTCGCCAGATCGGCGTCCTGGGCCTGCAGTTCCAGATTTTCGCGCTTGCGCTTGCCCCAGAATCCAGCCATGCGATCGATCCTAGGGGCGCGGGCTGGAAGGGGGCCGCGACTTCGTCGCCCATCGTGAACGAGGGGCCGCTACGGCAGGTCGAGGGCGAGCTCGAGGACATACTGCCGATCCTCCGGCACGGAGTTGCGAAAGCATGCGACGTGACAGAAGAACTGGTTTCCTTCGGCGTGCGGCGAGTCGTCCAGCCATGACTCGACTCGACTGGTGAACGCACCACCACGTTTCGCGAGGAAGAGAAACGACGCCCCATCGGCCGCGTCGTCAGTCCGCTGCCCGCACCAGATGCACGACATTATCGTCTGAGCCGATTCCACGAGCCCAGACTATTGGTGGTGACCGAACAGCTCCGCTCCTTGCTACTCAGAATCCTCTCGGGGCGCGGTGCGCGTGAGCGATCCGAAGCGCTTCGCGCGACCTCGAGTTGCGACCCGCCGGATCAGTGCTGCAGCACCGCCCACGCCAGCAGGCTGTCGATGCGGCGGATGTCGGCGCCCTTGGTGAGCTTGACCTTGATGTGGCCGGCGCGGGTCCAGAGTTCGACCTCGGCGTCGCGGTCGAGCAGGCCGCCCGCGTTCTCGGTCGACCACATGTTGATCGAGCTGTACGGCAGCGAGTAGACCTCGACCTTCTTGCCCGTGATGCCCTGCGCGTCGCGCACGATGAGGCGCTTCGTCGTGAACGTCGCCGAGTCGCGGAAGGTCTGGAACGAGGCGACCGCCTGCTCGCCCTCGACGAGCAGCGGCGTGATGTCGGCGGGGATCGGGATCTCGTTGCGCAGGGTCCACGCGAGCATCGGTGCGGTTTCCATCGGGGCCTTCCTCGAGATGACGTGCCCGCCCGGCGCGGAGCACACGCGTCGCAGCCTAGCGGCGCGACGATCACCGGCACGGGCCGAGCGGTGCGAGAGCTGCACGGCGCCCCCGTTCTGGGGCGTCAGATCTCACTGAGATGGATGCCTCGCGCTGGGTGCCGCGGGAGGGTGCCGCTCTGGACGGTGCGACCACATGACCACATGACCACACCTCGGCCGACCACATGACCACATGACCACACGTCTCGGCGAGGAACACTCGCTCCTGCGGGCCCCGAACTCCTCGCGTCACCAGACGCCCGACTACAGCACCGGCACCCGCCGCTCGTGCTCGTCGAGCACGTACACCTGCGTCGCGGTCGCGCGGAAGAGCCGGAACGGCGCCTCGCCGGTCACGTCGGACGCCGACCAGCGGCGCAGGCCGCGCCCGGTCGACTTCGCGTCGTACACGGCGATCGCCGCCTCGAGCTCGGCCGACGGCACCTCGCCCGCAGTGCCCTCGACGTAGACGGCGATCGCGCTGCCGACCGCGACGGTCGAGTCGAAGACGGCGAGCGCGACCTCGGGGCGGGCGGCGAGGTTCTGCGAATGGCGGGTCTCGGGGCGCGAGACCCAGTAGTACTCGCGCAGCTCGTGCTCGGCGAACCAGACGGGCGTCGCCCACGGTGTGCCCGCAGCATCTGCGGTGGCGATCGTCAGGTACGAGGCGGCGTCGACGACGCGGCGGGCGGCGTCGGCGGGTGCGGCGTTCACGTCGGTGGGCATGTTCATGGGTAGCACTTGCACGTGGCGGCCGAAAGGGGTGCCGCGATCACGGCTCGGGCACGCCGCCGCGCGGCCCGGCCTCCTGCAGTCGGGCCGCTCGGATGTCGCGCCGCGCGAGGTGCAGCGCCTCGCTCGCGAGCGATGCGACGTGCTGCGCCATCGCGATCACGTGCGCTCGGCGGTGCTCGTCGGTCAGCGTGATCGGCGCGCTCGAACCGCCGAGGTAGTGGCCGAGGTCGGTGCGCACCCGCTCCGACCTGGCCAGCTGCGCGAGCGCCTCGGGGCCGACCCATCCGGGGTGCCCGCCGACAGTGTCGCGCACCAGGTCGAGCTGCTGGTCGGCATCGTAGATGGCGTGGCGCACGTGCTCGGGCGGCGGGATCGGCTGCGTCGCCCGCTCGCGCACCGCCTCGATCGCGGCATCCAGCGCCTCCTTCGCCGCCCGCAGCCGCGTGAGATGGGCGATCGGGTCGGTGTTGACGCCGGCCGACGGAAGCGCGTCGAGCGCGGCCCGCATCCCGGCGATCGCGTCGGCGACGCCGCGCGATGGCGGGGCCTCGAGCGCGGCGGAGAGCTCGCGGCGCGACTGCTCGACGAGCGCCGCCAGCCTGGACTCCGCATGCAGCGCCTCGACCTCAAAGGTCTCCACCGCGTCGAGCAGTGTCGCCGCCCGGTGCACCGCCTCGGTGGCCGCCTCGAGCGCGAGGTGCGCCTGCTCCCGCTGCCCCGCCGCGCGCCGCCGCTCGGCCACGCGCGCGCTGTGCTCGGCGAAGTCGAGCAGCCGTTCCGCCTCGGCGGGATCGTTCGCCACGTCGGCGAGCGCCTCGCTCGAGTAGCGGGCGGCGAGCTGTTCGACGATGTCGCGCGCCTGCGGGATCCGAGCGCGGAGGCGCGTGGCATCCGTTCGGATACCGGCGATGACCTCGGGGGCCCGCCGCGCGAGCGCGAGCCGGTGGGTGAGCATGGCCGACTCCTCGTCGAGCGCGTTCACGGCCGACGTGCACAGGGCGACGATGCGCGCGTCGCGAGCCCGCACCTCGTCGGGGGTGCCGCGCACCGCGTCGCGGTTCTGCCGGTTCACCCGGAACGCCTCGCCCAGCAATTCTCGACCCGTGGCGATCGCCCGGCTCAAGCCATCGGTCGAGTCGGGGCCGAGCTCGGCCTCGGCGAAGGCGAGCTCGTCGACGGCGACGCGGATGCGCTCGTCGCAGGCGAACAGGGCCGATCCAGCCCGCTTCGCCAGGTCGGCGTCGCGGACTTCGAGTTCGTGCGCGTCGCGCCTGCGCCCGACCCGGATCCAGGCCATGCTCCATCTTAAGTGCGAGGCCCGGAGCCCGCCACGCGGCGAGCCCCGGGTCCTGTCCCGGTCCGGGTCGGTATCGCTCAGGCGAGGGCCGGCTCCGGCGCCGGCTCCGGCTCCCGCTCCGGCGAGACCGGCGAGGCACCGATCGTGTCGGACTCGGGCGACTCCGCGACATCCAGCGGGTGGGCGAGCTCGTCGCGACGCATGCGGGCCGCGACGATCGCGACGACGCCGATCACGAGCGGGGCGATGCCGGCGATGAGGAAGACGACGGGCAGTCCGACGAGTTCGCCCGCGGGGCCGGCGAACGCCATCGACACGGGCATGAACGCGAGCGAGACGAAGAAGTCGAGGCTCGAGACCCGGCCGAGCATCTCCGGCGGAACTCGGCGCTGCAGCAGCGTTCCCCAGATCACGACGCCGCCGTTGAACGCGGCGCCGACGGCGAACGCGGCGAACGCCATCACCCACACCTGGTCGGTCAGGCCGAACACCAGCAACGGCAGGCAGCCGAGGCCCCACAGCAGGTTCATGACGGTGAGGTAGCGACGCGGCAGCTTCAGGGATGCCACGACCATCGAGCCGACCGCACCGCCGATGCCGAACGCCGCCAGCACGAGCGCATGCCCCTCGGGGCCGGCGCCCGCGACATCCTTGATGACGAACGGAACCAGCACCTCGAACGGTCCCATGATGATGAGGATCAGCAGCGACGCGAACGACAGGGTGCCGAGCAGCCACGGCGTGCGCACCATGTAGGCGAATCCGTCGCGCACGTCGACGAGCAGGGCCACGGCCGGATGCCCCGTCCCGCCCGCCGGCTCGCGGCGCAGGGGCAGCTCGGGCACGCGTCGCAGGCACACCGCCGCGACCACGCCGGTGAGGGCGGCCACCGCGAGCGCCGCGCCGGGCGACGTGATCGCGATGAGCGCGCTCGCGAGCGCGGGCCCGCCGGCCTGCATGAGCACCGGGCGGGCCATGCCCTCGAAGCCGTTGGCGGCGAGCAGCTCGTCTTCGGGCACGACGCTCGGCAGCAGCGCCGAGTACGCCGGGTAGTAGAGGCCGGCCATCACGCCGCCGACGAAGGCGACGACGGCGAGGTGCCAGACGTCGAGCGATCCGGCGAGCGCGAGCAGGGCGACCGCCCCGACGCTCGCGGCGCGCACGACCTCGACCGTGATGAGGATGCGCCGCTGCGGGATGCGATCGGCGAGTGCGCCGCCCAGCAGGGTGGTGAGGAGCATCCCGATGGCCGACGCGCCGGCGACGAGCGACAGCTCAGCCGCTCCTCCACCGATCGCGACGATCTGCCAGACGAGGGCGACCATCCAGATGCCCGCGCCGACCATCGACGCGACGAGCGCGGCGGCGAGCCAGCGGTAGGCGGGGTTCCGCAGGGGGCGGAGGGCCCGAGGTGTTGCCATGATCTTGCTCCTTGCCGTTCGGTTTCCGTTTCGGATGCGTCGTGAAGCGGTGGTGCAGAGGTGCTTCTACTCATGCGTCGAACGGGGCAGGGCGAGATCGACATCGGGCGTGAGACCGACACCGGTGCCTGTGGGATGCCTCGGCCGCGGCCCTCGATCTCAGCTCGCCTAGACTCCACGCATGAGCACCCGTCGCGACCGCGCCCGCAAGCTGCGCAGGCGACTCCGCCCCGAGAGCACCCGGCCCGCCGTCGTGATCGCGAGCACGATCGTCATGCTCATCTGCCTCGGCGTCGTGTTCCTCTGCGGCTGGATGCTCGTCGACGCGCTGGTGCAGCAGATCGGCCCCTTCGAGACCGTCGGGCGCGCCCGGCCGACGCCGGCGTGGTTCGCCTGGATCGGCTTCGCCGTCGGCGGCGCCGCCGCCGCGCAGATCGCCTATGAGAACGCCGCCTACCTCGTGCGCGTCGTCCGCAAGACGCCGAAGCTCGTACCGGTACCGCGCGAGTACTGACGTCGCGGAGCGGCGCCTATTGCTCGAGGATGCCCTTGAGCGTCTTCAGGTTGCTGCGCATGCCGCGCTCGAAGAGCGGCTCGGCGAGGGGCCCGAGCAGACGCGCGGGCCCAGGCAGTCCGGCCGCACTGATCGTGCCCTCGAGCTCGAGACGGGAGCCGCCCGGTGCGGGCCGGACCCGATAGCGGTACGAGAACGGGGTGGGGCCGTCGACCGAGGCGAAGGTGATCTCTTCGCCCTCGGTGCGACTGTCGACGACCACGGTGTTGGCCGCGGGGCCCGAAGGGAGCCGCCGAAGGACCGTGTACGTCGTGCCGGCGCCACCGGTGCCGTGCACGCGTTCCACCCGTTGCACCGCCGAGTACCACTGCGGCGTGGTGGCGAAGTCGGCGATGAACTCGAAGACCCGCGTGGGCTCGGCGTCGACGTCGAGCGTCAGGGTGAAGGTCATGCGCCCCTCCGTCGGGCTTCGTCGTCGGGTCTCATCGTGGGGAGTCGCTCTCGACGAGGCGACCACATTTCCACTTGACTACACCGGTCGCGACCACAATTCCACATTTCCACACGCTCACCGACGAGAGTCCCCGACCGCGGCCGCGGCGATGGCCTGGCACCCGCCGCGGCGGGATGACCGCTGAGTGGTTCACGTCGGCGAAGCGGTGGTGAAGCAGAGAAGCGGCGCGGCTCTTGGGACCGACCACCGGGTCGCTGAGTCCACGACCGGCGTCGGCGCCAAGATCACGGCCACGGCCCGCGCAAGTTCCCCCTGTGCGCGGGCCGCAGCCCGAGGCATCCCCTCAATCGCCCTTCACGTTCACGATCTGGCGCAGCGTGTGCCGCACCGTCACGAGCGGGGCGGCGTCGGCCATCACCCGGTCGATCGGCTTGTAGGCCTGCGGGATCTCGTCGATGAACGCGTCGGTGTCGCGGAACTCGATGCCGGCCATCGCCTCACGCAGCTGCTCGTGCGTGAAGGTCTTGCGGGCCTTCGACCGCGAGTACTCCCGGCCGGCGCCGTGCGGCGACGAGTTCAGCGACATCGTGTCGCCGAGCCCCTCGACCACGTACGACGCGGTGCCCATCGACCCCGGGATGAGCCCGGGCCGACCGGCGTCGGCCTGGATCGCGCCCTTGCGCGACACCCACACCCGCTTGCCGAAGTGCTCCTCGCTCTCGGTGAAGTTGTGGTGGCAGTTGATGCGCTGCCGCTCCTCCACCGGGCGGCCCACCCACTCGGAGACCTGCCGGATGACCCGGTCCATCATCTCCTCGCGGTTGAGCAGCGCGAAGTGCTGCGCCCACCTGAGCTCGGCGATGTACCGCGTGAACTCGGGCGTGCCCTCGACGAGGTAGGCCAGGTCGGGGTTCGGCAGCTCGATCCACCACTGCTTCGCGAGCCGCTGCGCGACCTTGATGTGGTGCTGGGCGATCTTGTTGCCGACGCCCCGGCTGCCCGAGTGCAGGAACAGCCAGACCCGGTCGTCCTCGTCGAGCGACACCTCGATGAAGTGGTTGCCACTGCCGAGCGTGCCGAGCTGCTCGCGCCAGTTGCCCGCGTACCGCGCCGGGTCGAAGCCCTTCGCCTCGGCGAGGGCCTCGAGCTCGGCGACGCGCGGCTCGGCGGTCGCGACGACCTTGCGGTTGTACTTTCCGGCAGAGAGCGGGATGGCGCGCTCGATCTGCTCCCGCACCTCCCGCCGATCGGCAGGCAGCTCGGATGCCGCGAACTGCGTCTGCACCGCGATCATGCCGCAGCCGATGTCGACGCCGACGGCCGCGGGGATGATCGCACCGAGCGTCGGGATGACCGAGCCCACCGTGGCCCCGAGGCCGAGGTGCGCGTCGGGCATGAGCGCGAGGTGCGGGTAGATGAACGGCATCGTCGACGAGACGCGGGCCTGCTCGATCGTCTGCTCGTCGAGCAGGCTCGCCCACGAGACGAGCCGATCGGAGATCTTCTCCATGTTCCTTTCCTGTCTGGTTGCGGTCGCGCCCCGCGGATGCGGAGTGCGACGGAGCGAGTCCTCGGACCCGAGGGTCTCGTCGCGCGCAGACAGAGAAACACCCCGGGCCTCGAGCGGCACGGGGTGACGGATTCGCGAATGGTCGCGGGCGTCAGGGTGCCTGGTCGAGAAGCTGGTCGAGTTCACGGATGAACCCGCGCTGGGCGGGCTCGTTCATGGGCTCGACGAAGGTCGGCTTGTTCGTGCGCTGCAGATACACGCTCATGGCCGCCTCCATTCCAGATTCCGGGGATGCCGCGCGGTCGGCGCAGCCTTGGAACACTAGCGGGGTTTCGCGGCGGGGGTCAAGGGCGAGCCGGCGAACGTCGTGATCGCCGGGTGGCCCGTCGCTCAGCGCCCGAGCCACCCGCCGTCGACGGGCAGCACGACGCCGTGCACGTAGGCGGCGTCCTCCGAGGCGAGGAACGCGACCGCCCCCGCGATGTCGTCGGGGCTCGCCCAGCGGCCGGCCGGGATGCGCTCGGAGATCTGCCGGAAGCGCACCGGATCGGCCTGGAGGGCCTCGTTCATGTCGGTCGCCACGTAGCCCGGTGCGACGGCGTTGACGTTCACGCCGTGCGCGGCCCACTCGTTCGCGAGCGCCTTCGTGAGCTGGGCGATGCCGCCCTTGCTCGCGGCGTAGCCGGGCACCGTGAGCCCGCCCTGGAAGCTCAGCAGCGACGCGACGAACACGACCTTGCCGTCGCCGCGCTCGACCATGCCCCGCCCAAGCTCGCGCGCGAGGATGAACGGCGAACGCAGGTTGACGCCGATGACGTCGTCCCAGTCGCTCGTCGCGTGCTCGGCCGCGGCGGCCCGGCGGTTGATGCCGGCCGCCTGCACGAGCACGTCGGGGGTGCCATGGCGCCGGCCGATCTCGGCGGCGAGCGCGAGTGCGGCGTCGGGGTCGGCGAGGTCGGCGGCGAGCGGATCGAAGCGCCCGCCGAGCGCGTGCACGTCGGCCGCGGCATCCGCGAGGCCCTCGATCGACGAGCCGACGCCCACGATGTCGGCGCCGTCGCGCGCGAGCCGCAACGCGATGGCGCGGCCGATGCCGCGGCTCGCGCCGGTCACGACCGCGAGGCGTCGCACCGGGACATCCACGGTGCCGACCGCGCCCACCGGGTCGCCCGCCGGGTCGCTCGCGACGCCCGAACCCGCGCTCACGCCGCGCTCCGCGGCGCCCCCATCGACGCCGAGATCTCGGCCGCCGTGGCGACGATGCGTGCGCCGAGCTCGCCGGCCGCCTCGGGCATGACGCGGGTCGACGGGCCGGCGATGCTGACCGCGGCGATCACCTTGCCCTGGAAGTCGAACACCGGGGCGGCGAAGCCGCGGATCCCCTCGCGGTTCTCCTGGTTGTCGATCGCGAAGCCGCGCTCGCGCGTCGCGATGAAGTCGTCGGCGAGCGCCTCGTCGGTGCGCAGCGTGAACGGCGTGCGTGCCGCGAGCGGGTGCGAGATGTGCTCGGTGCGCGCCTCGGCGGGCGTCCACGCGAGGATCGCCTTGCCGATCGCCGTCGCGTACGCGGGCACCGCCGCGCCCACCCGGCTGAACACCCGCACCGGATGCGGGCTGTCGACGAGCTCGATGTAGACGACGTCGGTGCCGCTCAGCACGCCGAGGTGCGCGGTCTCCTGCGTCTCGTCGACGAGCGCGCGCATCGCGGGCAGTGCCGCACGGCGCAGGTCGAGCCGGTGCAGGTACTCCGAGCCGAGCTGCACCGTGGCGACGCCGAGCGTGTAGACGCCGAGCTCCTCGTCGAAGCGCAGGAACTGCCGCGCCTCGAGCGTGCGCAGGATGCGCAGCGTCGTCGGCTTCGAGTACCCGAGGATCGAGCTGCACGCCGCGAGCGTGAGCCCTGGCGGCGGGCTCTCGGCGATCTGGAGCAGCACCTGCAGTGCACGGTCCACGCTCTGCGTGCCGGTCGTGCCTCCGGCGTCAGGCCGGTTCGCCGACGTGTCGACCATCGGGCTTCCCTTTCGATGAGATTTCGGTGGAGTCGAGGGGTGACGCAGGGGGTCGCCCCCCTACGCTAGTGGCCGCCCGCCTCAGGCGAGGGCCGTCACGGCGATCTGATCCATATCGGTGAAGGCCTGGTTCTCGCCGGCCATGACCCAGACGAACGCGTAGTTCGTCGTGCCCGAGCCGAAGTGCACCGACCAGCTCGGCGAGATCACCGCGTCGCGGTCGGCGAGCACGAGGGTGCGGGTGTCGTCGGGCTCGCCCATCACGTGCTGGATGCGGTGCCCCTCGGGGAGGCCGAAGTACAGGTAGACCTCGGTGCGGCGGTCGTGGGTGTGCGGCGGCATGCTGTTCCACACGCTGCCGGGCTCGAGGGCGGTGATGCCGAGCACGAGCTGGTCGCTGCGCACGCCGTCGGCGTGGATGTGCTTGTAGACCGTGCGGCGGTTCGCCGTCGCGGCGTCGCCCGTCTGCGTCGTGTTCGCGTCCTGCAGGCGTACGAGCCGGGTCGGGTGTCCGCCGAACGAGAGCGCCGAGGCGAGGTAGAACGCCGCCTCCTCGTCGCCCGTCGCCGCGAACGACACGCTGCGCGTGCCGCTGCCGATGTAGAGCACGTCGCGGTGCTCGAGCGTGTACTGCACGCCGTCGACCGTGACCGTGCCGGTGCGGCCGATCTGCACGACGGCGAGCTCACGGCGCTCGCAGAAGCGCTCGGTGCGGAGTTCTGCCGGGGCTTCGAGCTCGATCGGCGAGCCGGCGAGCGGCACGACGCCGCCGATGACCATGCGGTCCTCGTGGGTGTAGACGAGCACCTGCTCGCCGGGCACGAACAGCGAGTCGGCGACGAACCGTTCGCGGAGGGCGGTCTTCGAGAGGCCCGCGACGTCGTCGGGGTGTGAGGCGTGTCGGATCTGCATCTGGTGTGCTGCTTTCGTTCTCAGTGGATGACGTTGGTCGGTCGGCCCGCGGCGAAGGCGAGGATGTTGTCGCCGGCGAGGCGGAACACGTCGTCGGCCTCGTTGGTGTGGAAGCCGATGTGCGGCGTGAGCACGGCGTTGCTCGCCACCGACGGGAGCCCGGCGGTGTTCGGCGGCTCCTCGGTGAAGACGTCGATGCCGGCGCCGAAGATGCGGCCCGCCGCGAGCAGCTCGTCGAGCGCCTCGTTGTCGACGACCTCGGCGCGGGCGGTGTTGACGAAGATCGCGTCGGAGCGCAGGCGGCCGAGCATCTCGCGGCTCACGAGGCGGTCGGTCTCGGGCGAGTGCGTGAGGTGCACCGAGACGACGCGGCTGGTCTCGACGAGCTCCTCGAGGCTCACCTGCTCGGCGCCGAGGGCGGCGCTGCGTTCGGGGTCGACGGTGCGGCTCCAGTAGACGGGCTCCATGCCGAGCCCCTTCGCGAGCCCGATGACGCGGGCACCGATCGCACCGGCGCCGATCACGCCGATGCGCTCGCCCGCGAGCTTCACGCCCTGGTGCTTCGCCCAGGCGCCCGAGCGCACGATGCCATCGCCCTCGACCACGCGGCGCGCGACGGCGAACATGAGGGCGACGGTGTGCTCGGCGACGCTCTGGCTCGCGAAGTCGGGCACGTTCGTCACGGTCACCCCGGCGCGCTCGGCCTCGGCCATGTCGACGAAGCGACGGGCGCCGGTGCCGACGAAGCTCACGAGCTGCAGGCTCGGCGCCTGCTCGAGGAGGCCGGCGGGCAGCGGGCCCTGGTCGCCGATGATGTAGAGCGCGTCGAATCCCTGGGCGGCGGCGATCGCCTCCTCGGGGCGGTCGAACCGGCCGCCCTCGATCCAGGCGAACTCGTGGCCCGCGGCGGCGAGGGGCGCGACGACGTCGCGCTCGACGATCTCGCGGTACTGGGCTTCGGTGTCGATGCAGACGATGCGCATCAGTTCGGCTCCTTCACGTGGTGCGTGGTTCGGGGTGGTGCGGTGGTTCCGGGTGGTGCGGGTGGTTCTGGGGTGGTGCGGGTGGTTCTGGGGTGGTGCGGGTGGTTCTGGGGTGGTGCGGGTCGTGCTGGGGTGGTGCGGGTGGCCGGTGGGCCGGCCGGCCCGCCGCCGGTGCTCGCGTGGCCCCGGCGGCGGGCCGTTCAGCGCTCGGTCACTGGCCCAGCCAGCGGTTGAACTGGTCGAGCACGGCGTCGATGTTCTCGGAGTAGTAGCCGACGTCCTGCTTGATCGAGTTCGTCACGTTGTCGCCGATCGGCAGGAACTGCTGCACCTCCTCGGGGAAGGCGGAGGGCTCGAGGCCGACGACCTGCGCGGGGATCGGGGTGGGCACCTTGCTCGCGAAGGCGATCTGTCCCTCGGTGTTCTCGATCACGTGGGCGAGCAGCTCCTGCGCGGCGGCCGCGTTCGGCGCGTCGGCCGGGATCGCCCAGACCGAGTTCGAGTAGCCGGCCTCGTTCCACGAGATCGAGGCCGGGAACCCGTTCTCGGAGCTCGCGACGAACGCGCGGTTCGCCCAGAGGATGCCGATGTCGCACGAACCGTTCTCGAACGACTCGATCGACTGCGCACCGCTCGTCCACCAGGTGATGTCGCCCTTGATCTCGTCGAGCTTCGCGAGCGCGCGGTCGACGTCGAGCGGGTAGAGCTCGTCGGGGGCGACGCCGTCGGCGAGCAGAGCGGCCTCGAGGGTCCAGCCGTACTGCGGGTTGTTGAAGAAGCAGCGCTTGCCGGGGAAGGTCTCGAGGTCCCACAGGTCGGCCATCTCGGAGGGCTTCTCGTCGGGGTAGGCCTCGTCGTCCCACGTCAGCACCATGCCGAAGGTGCCGACCTCGATGCCGTACTCGTCGTACGTGCCCTCGACGAGCTTGTCGACGGGCACGATCGAGGTGTCGATCTTCTCGAGGTAGCCGTCCTCGGCGGCCTGCGTCGCGTCGTTCACGGTCGGCAGGAAGACGAGGCTCCACGGCACCTGGCCCGCCTCGGAGGCGGCGAAGAACTTCGTCGCGGCCTCGTTGTAGTCGTCGGTCACCGTGACGCCCGTGTCCTCGGTGAAGTCGCCGAACAGCGTCGCGTCGAGGCCCTCCCACACGTTGCCGCCGCTCGTGTCGTAGAAGAGGATGTCGCCGCTGATCGCGCCGTCCTCCGACGAGGCGGCGCCGTCCGACGAGGAACACGAGGTGAGGGCGACCGCCGAGGCGATCGTCGCGGCTCCTGCGAGCAGGAGGCGGTGACGACGGATGGTGTTCATGTGCTGCTCCTAGATTTCTCGTGACTGCTGGGGGTGTTCGGGCCGTGGGTCGTGTTCGGTTGTGGGGTTTCGCTCCGGCGGTGCAGGGTCCGCGAGGTCGAAAGAGGGGGGCGGATGCCTCGGCTCAGGCCGAGGCGGCGGGTTCGGCCGCGACGAGCGCGACCTCGCGGGCACGCACGAGCAGCGAGACGCGGTCGCCGACGGCGGGCACGGATGCCGCGGGGTCGAGGTCGGCCGTGCAGCTGATGCCCGAGGCATCCAGCCGGATACTGCGGCGCTGCCCGAGGAAGCGCACCTCGGTGACGACCGCGTCGCTCAGCCGCTGCAGGCCGGCGGGCACCTCGGCGCCGCCGAGGATCAGCTGCTCGGGTCGCACCGACACGACGACGTCGTCGCCGGTGATCGCCGGGTTGGCCCGGGCGTGCAGCTCGTGGTCGCCGACGCGCACCGCGGCGGTCGCACCGTCGAGCTGCGTGATGCGGCCCGGGAACAGGTTCGTCTTGCCGAGGAACTTCGCGACGAAGAGGTCCTTCGGGTCGCGGTAGAGCTGCTCGGGCGTGCCGAGCTGGCAGATGCGGCCGTCGCGCATGACGCCCATGCGGTCGGAGAGGATGAACGCCTCCTCCTGGTCGTGCGTGACGTAGACGGCGGTCGTGTTCGACTCCTGCTGGATGCGCCGCACCTCGGCGCCGAGCTCTTCGCGCAGGCCCCGGTCGAGCGCGCCGAGCGGCTCGTCGAGCAGCAGCACGCGCGGGCCCTGGGCGAGCGCGCGGCCGAGGGCGACGCGCTGCTGCTGGCCGCCGCTGAGCTGCGACGGGTAGCGGTCGGCGAAGCCGCCGAGCGCGACGAGCTCGACCATCTCGGCGACGCGCGCGGCGCGCTTGGCCGCGGGGAGCTTGCGCACCTTGAGCCCGTACTCGATGTTCTCGGCGACGGTGAGGTGCGGGAACAGCGCGTAGTTCTGGAACACGAAGCCGATGTCGCGCTTCTGCGTCGGCGTGCGCGTCACGTCCTTGCCGTCGATGTGCAGCGTGCCGCGCGCGGGCTCGAGCAGGCCCGCGATGATGCGCAGGAGCGTCGTCTTGCCCGAGCCGCTCGGGCCCAGCAAGGTGAAGAACTCCCCCGCGTGCACGTGCAGCTCGGTGTCGGCGAGCGCCGGCACCCCGTTGTAGTCGAGGCCGATGTCGGTGACCACGACCTCCCCGCGGCGGTCGCCGGCGGTGGTCGGGTTCGCGCCGTTCGTACGGCGTGCGGTCGAGATGGTCATGGCTCTCCTATCGGGCCGAGGGCTCGGCCGGTCCCCGGCGGTTGGTCGTACGGCTCGTGACGCTGCGCACGACGACGATGACGACGACGACGAGCACGAGGAGCGAGGCGACGGCGGGCACCGTGGGCACGATGCCGCTCTCGAGGTACTTGTAGATCGTGACCGGCAGCGTCTTGGTCGGGCCGGTCTGGATGAACAGCGCGAGCACGACCTCGTCCCACGAGGTGACGAAGGCGATCGCGAAGGCGCCGATGACGCTCGGCATGATGCCGCGCACCACGATGGTCCAGAAGGCGCGGGTGCGGGAGGCGCCGAGGGTCCAGGCGGCCGACTCGATGCCGCGGTCGGCCGCACTCATGGCGGCGACGATGAGCGCGTAGCTGAGCGGCGCCGCGATGATCGTGTGGGCGAGGATCAGGCCGATCACCGAGCCGGTGAGGCCGAGCTTCAGCTGCACGTCGAACATGCCGATCGCGAGCAGGATCGCGGGCGTCACGATGGGCGCGAACGCGAGTCCGCCGATGAGGGCCTTGCCCGTCGTCGAGGTCATGCGGCTCGTGACCCGGGCGAGGATGAGCGCCATGCCGACCGAGAGCACCGCGGTGCCGACGGCGACGATGATGCTCTGCATGATCGGCCCGAGCCAGGTCTGGCTCGTGAACACCTCGGCGAACCAGCGCAGCGTGAAGCCGCGCGGCGGGAAGACGACGGTGCCGGTCTCGCCGACCGCGAGCGGGAAGACGAAGAGCACGGGGATCACGAGGAACATCACGGTGATGAACGTCACGACGGCCGAGACCGCCATCCACGGCGACCAGCGGAAGGGCAGCGAGGTGCTGACGCCCTTCGCCTGCGAGGAGCCGATGCCGCCCGGCTGGAAGCTGCCCGCGACCTTCACCACCCCGACGTAGCAGATGATCGTCGCCACGAGCAGGAGGATGCCCATGGCACTGGCGATGCCCCACTGGTACACGTCGATCTGCTGCTGGATGTAGACCGAGATCGTCTGCTCCTGCGGGCCGCCGAGGATGGCCGGCACGAGGAAGAAGCTGAGGCCGAGGATGAAGACGAGGAGCGCCCCGCTCACGATCGATCCGCGCACCATCGGCAGGTAGACGGTGAAGAAGGTGCGCACCGACGACGCCCCGAGGGTGCGGGCCGCGAGCACGAGGTTGTCGTCGACCGAGGTCATGCCCGCGTAGAGCACGAGGATCATGTAGGGCAGCAGGTACATGACCGTGCCGACGAGCGTGCCCGCCTGCGTGTACAGCAGCGAGGTCTCGCCGAGCCCGAGCGCGAGGCTCAGCTGGTTGACGATGCCGTTGGGGCTGAGGATCGACGTGACCGCGAAGAGGCGCACGACGATCGACACCCAGAACGGCACGAGGATCAGGAGCAGCAGCAGGCCCGCGGTGCGCTTCGACAGCCGCGAGATGAAGTAGGCCGTCGGGAACCCGAGCAGCACGGTGAGCAGCGTCGAGTTGATCGCGAGCAGCACGGTGCGCCATTCGATGCGCAGCAGGAAGTCGTCGACGAACAGCTGCTGGTAGTTCGTGAAGTCGAGCACGGGCGCCGCCGCGTCGAACTTGCCCTCGGGGCTGAGCGAGCGCAGCAGCACGCTGACGACCGGCCACACGAAGAAGATCAGGTAGATCGCCACGACGGGCGCGAGCAGGGCCACGCGGGCCGCGACTGCGCCGATGCGCCGTTTGATGACAGGATCGGCGTTGATCGCCAAGGGGGTCGTGGGGGTCGAGGCATCCGTCGCGGTCATGTCATCTCCTCTCGTTCGTTGATTTTGGAACACCGTACCGAAATCTGATTTCGGTCAGATTTCGGCGGTGTTCCGCCGGGTTTCGGGGGCGTCGAAGATCGTGTAGACCTTGAGCACGGTCGCCGTGACGCGCCAGGTGCCCGTCCAGCCGGGCTCGAGCACGACGACGGTGCCGGGTGCGATGCGGGTGACCGCGCCGTCGGCGTGGGTGATCGTGCCCTCGCCCGCGAGGAACTGCATGACCTCGCCGGCCTCGGGCTTCGCCGAGGCGAACTCGCCCGGCGTCACCTCCCACACGCCGATCTCGAGGCCGTCGCGCGCGGCGAGCACGTGCTCGCCGGTGCGCGGGTCGCCCGCGAGCACCCGGGCGGGGGCGCCGGTCGGCTCGAGCGCGAGGTCGAGCAGTTCGGCCGGCGAGAAGTGGGCTGCGAGGTTCACGGGTGCTCCAGGGTGGTGACGGGGGTGGATGACTCGGTGCCGGCCTGCCCCCGCCGCGCCGGAGCGTCGGCGAGGGCGGCCCGGTTCACGAGCGACGGGATGTCCTGGCCGCGCAGGACCGCGGCGCAGCGCTCGGCGAGCCGCGCGCGGAGGCGCTGCTCGGAGGCTTCGGAGTACCACGCGAGGTGGTTGGTGATCACGACGTTGGGCGCCGCGAGCAGGGGGTCGGCGGCGGCGGGCGGCTCGGTCTCGAGCACGTCGAGCGCGGCCATCGCGATGCGGCCCTCGTGCAGGGCTGCGGCGAGCGCGGCGCCGTCGACGAGCCCGCCGCGCGAGACGTTCACGAGCGTGGCGCTCGGCTTCATGCGTGCGATCGCCGCGGTGTCGATGAGGTGGTGGGTCTCGGCGGTCAGCGGGCAGTGCAGGCTCACGACGTCGCCCTCGGCGAGCGCGGTCTCGAGGTCGACGAGCTCGACGCCCTCGAGGTCGCCGGCGAAGGGGTCGTAGGCGATGACGCGCTTGACGAACGGGCGCATGAGCCGGATCACCTCGCGCCCGATGCGGCCGACGCCGATGAGCGAGAGCGTCGCCGTCGAGAGCGGGGCGATCGGTCGCAGCTGCGCCCAGTCGGCCCATTCGCCGCGGCGCACGAGCGCGTCGGCGGCGGTGATGCGGCGGTTCGCGTCGAGGATGAGCGCGGCGGCGTGGGTCGCGACCTCCTCCTCGCAGTAGTCGGGCACGTTCACCACGGGGATGGAGCGGGCGGAGGCCGCGGCGAGGTCGATCGTGTCGACGCCGACGCCGTATCGGCCGATGACCCGCCACGAGGGGTTCGCGTCCATGACCTCGGCGGTGATGTCGGCGTACTGCACGAGCACGCCGTCGGCGGGGGCGCCGCCGTTGAGGCTGCCGCTCGCGGCCCGGGCGTCACGCACCGCGACCTCGGCGGGCGCTGCCGCCGCCGACTCGACCTCGACGTCGCCGTACGACGAATCGAGCACCTCGAGCAGCAGCCCGGCGCCGCGTGAATCCCTTGCCTCGGTCACTCGACCACACCTCCGTTGTTGTGATTTTGGAATGCTATTTCATTTTCTGCGAATTTCGCAAGGGCCGCTTCGCAGCCCGCCGGGAGCGAGCCCCGACCCGACCGCGGGCGATGCCGACGAGCACCGCCCGCGCGGGGGCATCCGTGCGTCAGGACGCCGCGTCGGGAAGGTCGATCATCATCGCCCGGGCCCGCTCGGTGCCGCGGTTGCGACCCCGATGCGGCCGGTTGCCCGGAATGAGGTAGCCCTCCCACGCGCTCGCCGAGATCTCGCCGCCGTCCTCGAACTCGAAGGTCAGCTCGCCCTCGAGCACCACCCCGTAGTGCGACCGCGAGCACCAGGCGGTGCGACTGGCGCCGGCGTCGTACTCGACCGCGTTCCAGACCGTGCCGTCGTGCGCCGGCACCGCTCGCAGGCGGCACCCCGCCGGGCCCGACGTGTCCCACTCGACCCCGGTGAACTCGATCTTCTCCTGCTGCTCGACTGCCATCTCACGGTCCTCTCCAACTCGCTGGGTGTACTCGATCGCGTCGGAGGACGGTGGGGAATCGGCGGCACCGGCGGCGACGGGGCGTCGCCTCCGGTTCCGGGCAGCACCCAGCGCACGACCGACCGGCGGGCGCGCCGACGGTCGGGCGGACGGCGCGGCGTGCCTGCGTTGCGACGAGCTCGCCCTCGGGAAGGGCGGCGCGCAGCGGCGGGCCCGCCGAAATCCACGATCCTCGACGGTCGCCGCGAGCCGTGCGAACGCATCTGCGCGTTCGAAGCCCTCCGGCGACCTGCTCTCCATACTCATACGGCGCGCCGATCATGTCAAGAGATTTTGGAATGCTGTTCCAATTCGATCGACCGCAGCACCGAAGATCACAACTGGGTCACTTGTCCCACTGTTCTCTTGACCGAGCCGTACCCGGTACGGATGCTGGTCTGACTCGACCCCCGAAGTCACGATGGAGTGCAATGCGCCAGGTTCGCCGTCCGATCGTCGCCGTCTCCGCGACCGCCGTCCTCCTGTTGCTCCAGGCGCTCATCGACCCGACGGGGCTGCTCGCGCTCGTCGGCTGGCCCGGCGGCCTGCCGCAGGCCGAGCTCTGGTGGCCGATCGCCCGCTACGTGGTCTTCGTGCCCGTCATGCTCGCCGTGGTGTGGTGGAGCGCCGCCCGCGCGGGCGACCGCTTCTGGACGCTCACGGCCGGGGTCGTGCTCGCCGCCCTGCTGGCGCAGGCGGCCGCGTGCCTCGCGATGACGGGCGACCTCGCACTGTCGGCGTGGGCGGCCGGGTACATCACCGCGAAGGCCGTGCCGTCGGCCCTGATCGTGGCGGGCGTCGTGCGGGTGGCCGAGCGGATCGTCGCTCGGCGGCGCGGTCTCGTGACGGCCTTCCGCGCCGCCCCGGCCGACGGGCGCTCGATCTGGCCGGCGGCCGTCGCGTTCGGCGCGGCCGCGCCGCTGCTCGCGGGCTCGTGGTGGACGGGCGCCACCTCCGCCCCCGGCATCCCGACGCCGCACCCCGGCAGCGGACTGCCCGGGATCGTGGGCATGGTCGTGGCGATCGCCCTCCTCATCGGCGCCGCGTGGCTCGGGCTCCGCTGGACGCGTCCGCGTGTGCCGGGCCTCCTCGGCGCCTGGCTCGGCGCGCTCGTCGCGGGCGGGCTGTTCGGTCTCGTGCAGGGCATCATCGGCCTCGTCGTCGACGACGGGTTCCGCGGCGACCTGTGGCCGCTGATGGCGACGTACGTGCACGTCGCCGACGGCCTCGCCTTCGGCGCCTGCACCGGCTGGCTCGCCGGCGCGGTCGCGCTCGTCGCCGACCGGGTGCTCGCGAAGCGCACCGCATCGGATGCCACACCCGCGACCGTCGCGGTCGCCGCGGGCGCCGCCGTGGCCGTCGTCGCGGTGGCCGCGCTCACCGCCTCGCTCCTCGCCCCGGCCTCGGGCGCCGCCGTCGCCGCCGGGCGCGGCGAGGCATCCGTGCCCGCCGGGTTCCTGCGCGTCGAGAATGGCGTCATCGCCGACGGCGAGGGCCACCAGGTGCTGCTGCGCGGCGTCAACGTGAACCAGCTCGTCGACTTCTACCAGGCGAGCCCCGACCTGCCCGTCACCCGCGAGCTCACCGAGCAGGACTTCGCCGACATGGCGACGTACGGCTTCAACGTGGTGCGCCTCGGGCTCTCGTGGTCGGCGCTCGAGCCGACGCGGGGGTCGCTCGATCCCGAGTACCTCGCGACCGTGAAGCAGGCCGTCGCGTGGGGCGAGGAGCACGGCATCCGCACCGTGCTCGACATGCACCAGGACGGCTGGTCGAACCTGCCGACCGCCGAGGGCACCGTGTGCCGGCCCGGCACCGACCCGATGTGGGGCTACGACGGCGCCCCCGAGTGGGCGACCCACTGGGACGGCGCTCCGCGCTGCTCGTTCACGGGCCGCGACATCTCCCCCGCCGGCGACCGCGCGTTCGAGCACTTCTGGTTCGACACCGACGGAATCCGGCAGGCGCTCGTGCGCACCTGGGGCGAGCTCGCGGGCGAGTTCGCCGACGAGCGGGCCGTCGCAGGATTCGACCTGCTCAACGAGCCGGGCTTCGGCGAGACCGCGCCCGTGACGACGTCGCTGAAGCTCGGCGAGTTCTCGGCCGACGCGATCGAGGCGATCCGCGAGGCCGGCGCACCGCAGATCGTGTTCGTCGAGCCGAGCATCCTGTGGTCGGGCCTCGGCTTCGACAGCGGCCCGCGCCCCGGCTTCACCGACGACGCGAACGTCGTCTTCTCACCGCACCTCTACGCCGAGTCGATCACGATGGATGCCTCGCTCGGCCTGCCGACGATCGTCGGCACCGAGCGGCAGTTCGAGCTCGGCCAGCGCGTGGCCGACGAGCTCGGCATGCCGATGTGGTCGGGCGAGTACGGCTACTGGGGCGACGACGCGTCGACCGCGGCGCACCTCTCGCGCTACGCCGCCGAGGAGGACGCGCGCATGCTCGGCAGTGCGTACTGGGTCTGGAAGCAGGCGTGCGGCGACCCGCAGAACGGCATCCAGGAGCTCGGCAACGGACTCCTCTCGGAGTACTGCGCGACGGGCGAGGAGGCGCCGCGCAAGGACCACCTGCTCGACATCCTGTCGCGGGCGTACCCGCAGGAGGCGCCTGGCATGCTCACGAGCCTCGAGGCCGGGGTCGCGGGCGACGACCGCGCCGAGCTGGCGTTCACGGGCGTCGTCGACGAGCCGACCTGCGGTCTCCGGGTGTGGATCCCGGGCGAGGCCGAGCCTCGGTTCTCGGAGCAGGGCGGCCTCAGCCGGGTCGAGTTCGAGCAGGTCGAGGGCGGCTGGCTCGTCACCGGCTGCGCCGACGGCGAGTACGCGCTCACGACCGGGTAGCGAGGGATGCCTCGGGGCCGTGTCGGCGGTGACGCAGCCCCGAGGCCCGCGGCGTCACGCCGGGCGCCGGGCGCCGGGCGCCGAAGTAGGGTGGTGCGGTGCCCGAGATCCTCCGCGTCGACCCGGCGAGCGCCGACGCCGTCGCCGTCCTCCGTCGCTACTACGACGACATCATCACGCGGTACTACGGCCGGCCGGCGACCGAGGCCGAGGTCGAGCAGCAGCTCGCGGAGGATCCCGACGACGACCTGCGCGACGACCTGGGCGTGTTCCTCCTCGCGTACGACGACGGGCGGGCGCTCGGCTGCGCCGGAGCTCGCTACCCCGATGCCGAGACGGCCGAGCTGACCCGGGTGTTCGTCGCACCGGAGGGCCGCGGCTCGGGCCTCGCCGCAGCCCTCGTCGGCGCCGTCGAAGCCGAAGCGCGGCGAGCCGGGCGCACGCGCGCCCGACTCGACACCCGCGGCGACCTCGTCGAAGCCCGCGCGCTCTACGCGAAGCTCGGCTACGTCGAGATCGCGCCGTTCAACGACAGCCCGTACGCCGAGCACTGGTTCGCGAAGGAACTCACCGGGGAGCCGTGAACGCGCCCGCAGAGGGGTTCGATCCCGGCGATCGGTGGTGAGGCAGAGAAGTGGTGCGTTCTCACCGGCACGAACCTCTCCTCACGGCGGTGTCAACCGCCTCCCCGCGGGCCGTTCGTCGTGCGATCGTGGCGACGACACCGACGGAGGGAAGCGCCATGACCGACATCTCGAGCGGCTTCAGCAACCCGGGCGATGACGAGAACGCCGACCGCCCGGACGACCTTCCGGCGACCGAGGACGCCGACGGTGAGGCCGACGCCCGTCACGGCGATGCCGCGGACCCGCACGCCGGCACGAAGAAGCCCGACGGGCTCGGCTCAGGGGGCACGATCCCGAACGTCCCGGGTGGCGTGGGCGTCGGCGCGGGGGCGCCGACGACCTTCGAACCCGAGGAGGACGTCGAGGCGGCGCGACGACGCGACGACCGGTCGACCATCTGAGCCCCGCTCAGGCGGACGGGCCGAAGCCGGCGACTATCCGAGCGCCTCGCGGGCGTGGCGGTACTTGGCGGCCAGCCGCTGCTGGGCGTCGTAGTCGAGCTTGCGCAGGCGCCACGGCGCCGAGTTGTCGGCGACGTCGGCGAGCTTCACGCGGCGGGCGAGCGGGTTGGTGCGGATCCGCGCGAAGTACGCGTCGTCGCTCATCTCGGGCGTGCGGGTGAGCAGCAGCACGACCTCGACGATGTCGGGTCGCACGCCCGCCTCGAGCAGCTCCTGCTCGGAGACGGCGCTGCGCTCGATCACGTCGTGCAGCCAGGCGGCCGCCGTCGCCGTCGGCTCGGTCGCCGCGTCGAAGTGCTCGGCCACGCGACCGGGGTGATCGATGTAGTCGGCGCCGACCTGGTCGACCTGCCCGCGGTGCGCCACGAAGGCGATGCCCTTCGCGAGCGCGACCTGCGCGGCCGCATCGGCGTCGACGGCGGGGGCCGGCGCGGAGTGCAGGGCGGGCGCTGCGATCGGGGTCACGGATGCCGCGGGCGCGAGCGCATCCGTCGGGTTCGTCATCATCGCCACAGGGTTCGTCTCCTCGTTCGAGTCGTGGTCGGAGGCCGGAGCCGCGTCAGGGGCGGCAACGGTCTCGGGGGTGGCCTCCGCGGCCGGCGGGAAGGCCGGCGCAGGAGTCTGGATCGGTTCGGGGGGCGGCCCGGGCACGAGCGACAGCCGCGGCGTCGGCGGCACCGGGGACACGACGGGCGGCACGGGCACGAGCGAGAGCTTCGGCGGCGTGAGCGGCGCGGACGCCGCGGGCTCGGGAAGCACGTGCGTCGCGGCGTCGATCTCGGGGGTCGGGTCGGGCTGCACTCCGGACGCGGGCTCCGCCGCGGCCGTCGCTGCGGCGATCGGCGCCGGCTCGGCAGCACGGGGAGGCTCGACTGCGCCGGCCGATTCGGCATCGACGGTCGGGCCGGGGATCGCAGGCCCGGCAGTATGGTTCGCCGGTGCGGAGGCCGTCGGCGCGGCCGGGGTGCCGGGCTCGGCCGCATGCGCGGCCTGCGCCTGAGTTGCTGCAGGCTCGGCATCGTCGGGCTGCCGGTCGATCGTCTCCGCCCACTGCATGAGCACCGGCTCGACCATCAGGGCGTCGGGGTGCGATGCGGGGGCCGGCTCGGGCTCGAGCGGGTCGAGGTTCAGCTCGGGCGGCTCGAACCCGGCCCGGCGCAGCAGTTCGACCCAGGCCTCGGCATCGGTCTCGGGTGCCGCGGACGGCTCGGACGACGACGCGAGCGGCGCGGGCTCGGCGTGCGGCACCTCGGCGGCGACCTGCCCGGCGACGGGCGGCACCTCCGTCGGCAGCGCCTCCACCGGCGAAGGCGCTTCGCCGGTCTCCGCGACCACGCCGGCGGGCGTCGTCGGGCCCGTGGCATCCGCAGCCGCGACCTCGGAGGCGAGCGCCTCTCCGGCACTCTCGGCCGCCAGCTCGGCGAGCGGGTCGCGACCGCGCAGCGGGCGCACGAAGTTCAGTTCGGCCTCGAGCTGGGCCATCTCGCGCGCGTCGAGCTCGAGCATCGAGCGGGCATCGCCGAGGCTGCGGCGCACGAAGTAGTACTCGTCGACCTCGGCGAGGCGGTCGCCGTCGCTGGTCGTGAAGTATCGACGGCGACCCCCGTCGCTGACGGCGAGGATGACCTCGACGAAGTCGCCGCTCGGCACCTCGCAGCAGAGGTAGTAGCGCTCGATCTCGGCGGGCGCGGCGGCGGGCTGCCCGGGCGCCGCCGCGGGTGCGGATGCGGGTGCGGATGCGGGTGCCGCGGGCAACGAGGAACCCGCGCCCTGCGGGGGCACCGCGGCGCCGCCCTGCTCGGGCGCCGGCGGAGCCCACACGCTCGCGCGGTCGGGCATGCGGCGCGGCCGCAGGGTGCCCCCGAGCTCGGCGCTGCGTCGCGCGGCACGGGACTCGGGCTCGGCGGCCCCAGGCAACCCTGGCGTGGACTGATCGTCTGCGGGGATCGTCAATCTGGCTCCTGGGGGTGGGCGCCGGGGCGGGCGGGGGAATCGGCGAGCGCTCGGGTGCGGCACGCCTCTCCGATGCTAGGCGCTCCATCGCCGGGAAACGAGGAACCCGGCGAAGGATGTGCGAATCAGCTCGGCGCGGTCACCCCGTCGTCGGGCTCCTGGAAGACCGTGAGCTGGAGCCCGGCCGGGCCTGCGAGCCGCGAGTTGATCGAGCGCCACGGCGTCTCGCGCGGGGTCGCGAGCAACTCCGCCCCCGCGTCGACGAGCTCGTCGGTGACCGTCGCCGTGTCGTCGACCTCGAACGCGACTCGGAGGTGCGCGCTCTGTACTCCGTCGGTCTCGACCCGGTCGATGAGCCGAACCTGCGCGGGGTTCGAGAGCTCGAGCGTCGCCCGGCCGGCGTCGAGGATCATCACCCGGGCGCCGTCGTCGCCGTCGTAGGCCTCCTCCTCGGCGAGGCCGAGCACGTCGCGGTAGAACGCGACGGCCGCCTCCCAGTCCTCGGCCTCCACCACGAGGCGGAGCTGGCGTACCCGGCGGGGCGCCGAGGCGCCGCTGTTCGATTCGTGGGTCATAGGGTCACGATACGGGGCGACGGGACTCGAGACGCTCGCTGCGCTCGCGCCTCGACCAGCGGGGTTGCCGGCGCTCGTTCGACCGCAGGGCGCTCGCCGGGCGCGGCTGAGGATTCCGACAAGTGATTCGCACGAGGCATCCGGTTCTCGCACAATCGGAGGCATGCGCATGACTCCGCGACGACTCGCCATCGGCATGAGCCTCTGGGCCCCGAACCTGTGGTCGGGCATCCGCGTCAGACGGTTCGCCGACGACTGGACCAGCGCCACCGTCGAGCTGCACGTGAACGCGATCACCCGCAACTACGTCGGCACGGCCTTCGGCGGCTCGATGTCGGCGATGACCGACCCCTACTACTTCATGCTGATCATGCACCAGCTCGGGCGCGACTACGTCGTGTGGGACACCCGCGGCGAGATCGAGCTCGTGAAGCCCGGCCGCGGGGTGCTCACCGCGCACTTCGAGGTGCCGAAGGCGAAGGCCGAGGAGCTGCGCGAGCGCGCCCGCGGCGGCGCGAAGGTGCTCGAGTGGTTCGAGACCGAGATCACCGACCGCGACGGCGACGTCGTCGCCCGCGTGCGCCGCGAGGTGTACGTGCGCGAGAAGCCGCGCGTGACGCGGGCGGCGGGCGCCGCGTAGCGACAACCGGATCTCGACCGTCGACATCGGCGAGGCACCTGATTAGATGGATGCCACGTGCCCTTCAACGAAGACGAGGTCGATGGATGACGACGATGCGGCGAACCCTCGGAGTCGGAACGGCGCTCGCGCTCGCGCTCGGCCTGGCCGCGTGCACGACGACGCCCGACTCCCCCGCACCGACGAGTCCCGTCGTGCAGCTCGGTGCGCCGGGCGAGCCCAACCGCACCCTCTCCCCCGACGAGGCCGGCGATGCGATCGACGCACCCGAGCACACCGAGCTCGACACCGCGTTCATGCGCGACATGATCCACCACCACGACCAGGCGATCGAGATGACCGCCCTCGTCGAGGAGCGCACCGACGACCGCGACATCCAGCTGCTCGCCGAACGCATGTCGGCGAGCCAGCAGGACGAACGCACGCTCATGGTGACCTGGCTGCAGGAGCGCGGGGAGCCCGTCAACGACCAGGGGCACGATGCGCACGCGAGCGACGGAGGCGCGATGCCGGGCATGCTCAGCGACGAGCAGATGGCCGAGCTCGAGGCGGCCGAGGGCGACGCGTTCGACCAGCTGTTCCTCGTGTACATGATCCAGCACCACGAGGGCGCGGTGCAGATGGTCGACGAGCTCTACGCCTCGGGCGGCGGGCAGGAGTCGGCGACCGACCAGTTCGCCCGCCACGTCGAATCCGACCAGGGCATCGAGATCGCCCGCATGCAGCAGATGCTCGCCGAGCGGGCGGGCTGACCCGCCGCTGACGCGACGGGGCCCGGCGGTCGTCGACCGCCGGGCCCCGTTCTGGGTGAGGGGGCCGTCACCCGGCCCCCTCACCGGTTCATCCGAAGGTCGCCGCCAGCGCGGTCAGCCCCTGCACGACGTTCGAGTCGGACGGAGCACCCGACTTGCGGGCCGCGTTGTCGAGCTGGGCCGCGACCGCACGGCCGGCGGCCGCACCGTCGGCGAGCTTCTCGGCCTTGTCGATGTGCTTGCGCACCTCGGCGAGGGCCGCGCCGCTCAGCGTGCCGGCGCGCTCGGCCTGGTCGACGTACGACCGTGCGACCGCGAAGCTCGGCTCGTGCACGATGGCGGTCTGCGCCTGCGCGTTGAACTCGCCGAGCTG
Organism: Agromyces sp. NPDC058104; assembly: GCF_042884835.1. Taxonomy (NCBI): domain Bacteria; kingdom Bacillati; phylum Actinomycetota; class Actinomycetes; order Micrococcales; family Microbacteriaceae; genus Agromyces; species Agromyces sp. NPDC058104. The sequence goes on from NZ_JBHVTD010000001.1 coordinate 908,698, forward strand.
CACCTCGCCGGCAGCCGCGATCTCGTTCTCGGTCATCATGTCGCTCGCGGTGAGCGCCATGGTGTCGAAGCCGCGCGCGATCTCGCTGCCGAGCACGTTGCCGTTGTACCAGTACGTCGACCAGTAGCCGCCGAGCGAGAGCGCGCTGGCGCTGATCGGGCCGCGGTCGAGATAGGCGATCTCGGTCGGGTTGGCCGTGTCGGTGAAGTCGATGATCGACAGGCCGCCCTGGTACCAGGCCTGCACCATGATGTCGCGACCCGGCACCGGGATGAGCGAGCCGTTGTGCGCGACGCAGTTCTCCTGCACCGTCTGCGGGACCGGCAGCTTGTAGTAGCTCGCGAACTCCAGCTTGCCGTCGACGATGTCGAACAGCGCGTTCGCGCCCCACTCGGGCTGGTCGGTCGCACGGCAGCGGGCGCCTGAGCCGCCGCCCCACTCGTCGGTGAAGATGACCTTCGTGCCGTCGTTGTTGAACGTCGCCGAGTGCCAGTAGGAGAAGTTCGGGTCGGCGACCGCGTCGACGCGAACGGGGTTCACCGGGTCGCTGATGTCGAGCAGGATGCCGTTGCCCTGGCACGCGCCCGCCGCGAGCCCGATCTCGGGGTACGCGGTGATGTCGTGGCACGTGTTGGTGTTCGGCGTCGGGCTGTAGACCGTGCCGCTCGGGTGCAGCTGACCCCCCAGCGTGTTCTGCAGGCCGTTGTACGCGCCCGTGTCGGGGTTGGTGAAGATGCGGGGCTGGCTGACGACCGCGGCCGTCTCGGGGGCGTCGAGCGGCACCTTGATGACGTCGATGCGCCACTGCGTCGGGTCGCCCGAGGTCACCGGCTCGGCGGTCAGCGTCGCGTTCTGGCAGCCCGCGAGCTCGAGCGGCGAGCGCACGCCGGACGTGCCCGAGTTGTAGATGTAGATGTTCTCGGCATCGTCGGGGTCGGTCACCACGGTGTGCGTGTGCGATCCGCGGCAGGTCTGCACGCCCGGCAACTGCACGGGGTTGTCGATGTCGCTGATGTCGAAGATGCGCACCCCGCGGAACCGCTCGGGGTTCACCGGGGTATTGCCCGTGCCCTGCGTGCCGCAGTCGACGCGGCCGAGGCCCTGTTCCACCGACATGAACAGCAGGTCGCCGTACACCGAGACGTCGCCCTGCCCGCCCGGGCAGAGGAACGACTTCTGCAGTACGGGCGCCGCCGGGTCGGAGACGTCGTACACCTGGAACCCCTGGTAGCTGCCGACGACCGCGTGGTCGCCGGTGAATGCGAGGTCGGAGTTGATGGAACCGGCGGCGAACGGCCCGGCGCCCGGCGTGCTCGACAGCAGGTCGATGCCGCTCGTCGCGAGCCCGGCGTCGAAGAGCCCCGCAGGCAGGTCGACGCGGGGGTCGTCTTCAGCGACCGCCGCAGTGGCGGTCATCAGGGATGCGCCGAGCAGCAGTGCTCCGGCGGCGGCGAGTGCGCGTGTTCGCCCTCGCGGGGGTCGGTGGTGGAATCTCATCGCTGGCCCTCATCTCGTCATGACTGAACTTCTTCGTTGCAACAGACGATCGAGCCCTCCGATGGGCGAGCGGCCACACCCCCGTGCCCGCCCGCGGCCCCGGAAGGCCGACCAATTCCCCCAACGTATCGAGAAAGGCGTGGGCGGCGCAGCAGAAATCTCGGCTCGGCAGGACGGACGGTACGTGGAGCGCGGCGGCGGCGGACGCTTGGCGCCCGCCGCCGCCCCGCGCAGGCTCAGCGCGCCACGTCGTAGACGGCCTTCACGATGCCGTTCGAGTAGGCCTCGTGCTCGACGAGGTCGAGCTTCGCAGTCAGCCCGGGGTCGTCGCCGAAGAGCCGCTTGCCGCTGCCGAGCAGCACCGGGAAGACGAGCAGGTGGTAGCGGTCGACGAGTCCGGCCGTCGCGAGGCCCTGCGCGAGCGTCGCGCTGCCGTGCACGATGATCGGCCCGCCGTCGCCCGCCTTCAGCTCGGCGACGTCGTCGAGCGTGCGCAGCACGTGGCAGTTCTGCCACTCGGGCAGCAGGGTCTCGTCGGTCAGGGTCGAGGAGACGATGTACTTCGGCATCGCGTTGTACTCGGCGAACTCGTCGACCATCGTCGGCCAGACCGGGGCGAACTCGTCGTAGCTGACCCGGCCGAGCAGCATCGCCCGTGCCTCGAGCTGCTCCGAGCCCTTGATCGCGTACGCCTCCTCGACGAAGGGCACCTCCTTGAAGGTCCAGCCGGCGCGCGGGTGCGAGCCGCCGCCGGGAGAGTCGACGACGCCGTCGAGGCTGATGAACTCGCTGACGATGAGGGTGCGCATGAGGTGTCCTTTCGCGGCGACGGAATTTCCGTCTCATTGTGGCGTCGAACGACGACGGCCGCGATCGACATGGACCGCGAGATTTCTTCGGGCTGCACTAGGCTCGCTCGCAGTGACACGGGGTGCCGCCCACGCGCGGCTGAGATCACACCCGTCGAACCTGATCTAGTTCGGACTAGCGAAGGGATGTCGCCATGAGCGCGCGCCTGTACGACCCCGCCCACTCGAGCGCACTGCGGCTCGATCGACTGCGCGAGAGCCCGCCGCTCGTGCAGTGCATCACGAACACGGTGGTGACGAACTTCACGGCGAACGTGCTGCTCGCCGTCGGCGCCGCCCCCGCGATGGTCGACATCGTCGGCGAGGCGGGCGCGTTCGCTCGCGTCGCGAGCGCACTGCTCGTGAACCTCGGCACGCCGAATCCCCAGCAGCGGGATGCCGCCCGCGAAGCGGTCGCCGCCGCTCGCGAGGCGGGGACGCCGTGGGTGCTCGACCCCGTCGCGATCGGCGCGCTGCCGATCCGCACGGCCCTCGCGCACGAGCTCGTCGAGTTCGGGCCGACGGCGATCCGGGGCAACGCGAGCGAGATCCTGGCGCTCGCGGGTGACGGAGCCGGCGGTCGCGGCGTCGACGCCGCCGACTCGACGGAGGCCGCGGCCGGTGCCGCAGCGCTGCTCGCCGAGCGCTTCGGCGCGGTCGTCGCGGTGTCGGGCCCGGTCGACCTCATCACCGACGGCACGCGCACGGCGCGCATCGCGAACGGCGACGCGCTGCTCACCCGGGTCACGGGCGGCGGCTGCGCGCTCGGTGCGGTGACGGCGGCGTTCCTCGCCGCGGGCGACGACCCGTTCGAGGCGACCGTCGCGGCGAACCTCGTCTACACCGTCGCCGCCGAGCTCGCGGCCGAGGGTGCGAGCGGCCCCGGCAGCTTCGCGCCCCGGTTCGTCGACGCGCTCGCGGCGGTCGATGCGGCGGCGCTCGCCGGCCGCGCGCGGGTCACGGCCTCCCTCGCCGGCGACGCGGATGCCTCGGCCCCGCTGCCGGGCGCGGGCGACGCGCCGCTCGAGATCGCCGCTGCTGGGGCCGGCGCATGATCGCCCGCACCGCGCTCGACCTCTCCCTCTACCTCGTGACCGACCCGGTGCTCTGCGGCGAGCGCGGCGTCGTCGACGTCGTCGCCCGGGCCGTCGAGGGCGGGGTGCGGGTCGTGCAGCTGCGCGACAAGCACGCCGGGGCATCCGCGATGCTCGGCGAGCTCGCCCGCCTCGCCGAGGCGATCGACGGACGTGCGGCCCTGCTCGTGAACGACCGGCTCGACGTCGCGCTCGCGGCGCGCGCCGCCGGCGTGCGCGTCGACGGCGTGCACCTCGGTCAGGGCGACGCGACCGCCGCCGCCGCCCGCGAGCGACTCGGCGCCGACGCGATCGTGGGGCTCACGGCGAACAGCCGCGCCCACCTCGACGCCGTGGCCCGGTTGCCGCGCGGCACCGTCGACTACCTCGGGGTCGGCGTGATCCGGCCGACCGCGACGAAGCCCGACCATCCGCCCGCCCTCGGCGTCGACGGCTTCGCCCGGGTCGCGGCCGAGGCCGAGCTGCCGTGCGTCGCGATCGGCGGCATCGGGCTCGCCGACCTCGCCCCGCTCCGCGAGGCGGGCGCTGCGGGCGTCGCCGTCGTCTCGGCGCTCTGCGCAGCCGACGACCCCCGCGCCGCCGCGGAGGTGTTCGCCACCGAATGGACGACCCGCGAGACGGAGTCGGCCCGATGACCGCGCGCGTGCTCAGCATCGCCGGCAGCGACCCGTCGGGCGGCGCAGGGATCCAGGCCGACCTCAAGTCGATCGCCGCGGTCGGCGGCTACGGCATGGCCGCGATCACGGCCCTCACCGCGCAGAACACCCGCGGGGTGCGGGCGGTGCACGTGCCGCCCGCGGCGTTCCTCGCCGCGCAGCTCGACGCGATCTCCGACGACATCGAGATCGACGCCGTGAAGCTCGGCATGCTCGCGAACGCCGAGGTCATCGGTGTCGTCGCCGAGTGGCTCGGCCGCGTGCGGCCGCCCGTCGTCGTGCTCGACCCCGTCATGGTCGCGACGAGCGGCGACCGCCTGCTCGCGCCCGACGCCGAGCGGGCGATGCGCGAGCTGCTGCCGCTCGCCGACCTCGTGACGCCGAACCTCGCCGAGCTCGCGGTGCTCGCCGGGCTCGGGCAGGAGGCGGAGGGCGCGGACGGCGCCCGCGGCACCCCGGCTCACCCGGTCGCGACCACCTGGGCCGAGGCGATCGCCCAGGCCGAGGCGGTCTCGGCGCGGTTCGGGGTGCGCGTGCTCGCGAAGGGCGGGCACCTCGGCGGCGACACGGCTCCCGATGCGCTCGTCGACGCGGCGAGCGCGACCGTCGTCGAGTTCCAGGGCGAGCGCATCGCGACGACGGCGACGCACGGCACCGGATGCTCCCTCTCCTCCGCGATCGCGACGCTCGCCGCGAGCGGCGGGGCGGGCGACCGCGCGAGCAGCACCGCGCGCGAGGCCGGCGGCGACGACCCCTGGCTCGCCGCTATCGCGGAGGCCCGCCGCTGGCTGCGCGAGTCGCTGCGGCACGGCGAAGCCCTCGAGGTCGGCGGCGGGCACGGCCCGATCAGCCACTTCGCCGGGCTCTGGTCGCGCGGCGGCACCCGCACCGCGCCCACCCCGGCCGAGGTCGAGGCCGAGTGGTGGGCGTCGATCCGCGGCATCCGCGACGACATCGACGCACTGCCCTTCATCCGCGGGCTCGCCGACGGCACGCTCGCCCGCGAGCCGTTCCTCGGGTACCTCACGCAGGACGCCCACTACCTGCGCGACTACGCCCGCGTGCTCGCCGAGGCCTCACGTCTCGCACCGGATGCCGCGGGGCAGGCCTTCTGGGCGGACTCGGCCCACGGCTCGATCATCGGCGAGCTCGAACTGCACACGGGGTGGCTCGGCCGCGAGGCCGGCACCGGGGCATCCGCACCGCCCGACGCGACGACGACGGCGTACCTCGACCACCTGCTCGCGACCGCGCAGCGAGGCGATCACGCCGTGCTCATCGCGGCGCTGCTGCCGTGCTTCTGGATCTACACCGACCTCGGCGAGCGCCTCGCCGCCGGATCGTTCGGCTCGGCCGCCCTCGATCCGGCGCACCCGTACGCCTCGTGGCTCGCGACCTACGCCGACCCCGGCTTCGCCGTGGCGACGCGCGAGGCGATCGGCTTCGTCACGCGGGCCGCGGCGAGCGCGACGCCCGAGCAGCGCGAGCGGATGCACCGCGCCTTCGTCGCCTCGTCGCGGCACGAGCTCGCGTTCTTCGCGGCGCCGCTCGCGTCGCAGCGCGGCACAGGTGCGCCCGCTGCGACGGTCTCCGCGTCGCCGGCGGTGCCCGCGTGAACGGCGGCGCACCGATCGCGGCACCGGCTCCCGAGACCGGGCCCGTCGGGCCCGCGTCGCCGCCCGCCGATCCGACCCGCGCCCGCCGCGCGCTCGCCGCGGCCGCCTTCGGCACCGTGCTCGAGTGGTACGACTTCTTCCTCTACGGCACCGCGGCGGCGCTCGTCTTCCCGACGCTGTTCTTCCCCGCCGACGAGCCGCTCACGAGCTTGCTGCTCTCGTTCGCCGTGTTCGCGACCGGGTTCGTCGCCCGCCCGCTCGGCGGCCTCGTCTCGGGCTCTCTCGGCGACCGATTCGGTCGCCGCCGCGTGCTCGTGGCGACGCTGCTCGCGATGGGCATCGCGACGGCGCTCATCGGGATGCTGCCGACGCACGCGCAGATCGGGGCGCTCGCGCCGGTGCTGCTCGTCGCGTTGCGCCTCGTGCAAGGCCTCGCGACGGGCGGCGAGTGGAGCGGGGCCGTGCTGCTCGCCCTCGAGCAGTCGCCGCTCCGGCGCGGGTTCCGCGGCGCGTTCATCTCGAGCGCGGTCTACGTCGGACTCATCCTCGGCAACCTCGCCTTCGTGGTGCTCGTCGCCGTGCTCGACGAGCAGGCCCTGCTCGACTGGGGCTGGCGGGTGCCGTTCGTCGCGAGCCTCGTGCTCGTCGCGATCGGCTGGTGGCTGCGCCGCCGGGTCGACGAGTCGCCCGAGTTCCTCGCGGTGCTCGACGCCCGTCGTGAGGCGCGACGGCCCGTCGCCGAGGTGCTGCGGCGGCCACGCGGCATCCTCGCCGTCTTCCTGGTGCGCGTCGGGGTGAACACGACCTTCTACGTCGTCTCCGTGTTCTGCCTGAGCTACGCGTCGACGGTCGTCGGGATGCCTCGCGAGGTCACCCTCACCGCGCTGCTCGCCGGGGCCGCGGTCGCCGCGGTGCTGTGCCCGTTCTGGGGCGCGCTCGGCGACCGGGTCGGCCCGCGCCGCCTCGTCGTCGGCGGCCTCGTGGCGTTCGGCGTGCTGGCCGCACCCCTCTTCCTCGTGCTCGACACCGGGTCGGCGGCGCTCATCGTCGGCGTGGTCGTCGTCGCGATCGGCATCGTGAACTCAGCGGCCGACGGCGTGCAGCCGGCGTACTTCACCGTGATGTTCGACACCCGGGTGCGCTACTCGGGCCTCTCGATCGGGCGCGAGGCGGGCGCGATCGTCGGCGGCGGGCTCGCGCCGCTCGCGGCGACCGCGCTGCTCGCCTGGTCGGGGCACTGGTGGCCGATCGCCGTCATGATGGCCGTCGCAGCCGCGGTCGGGCTGGTCGGCACGGCGATCGCGCCGCGATCGGAACGCTGAACGGGCGCGCTGCCCGCGGATCGACGACGACGAAGCCCCCGGCCGCGGCGGCCGGGGGCTTCGTCGTCTCATCGCGAGGCGAGCAGGGTCACTTCGGGCAGGCCCAGTAGCCCTCGCCCTCGTACACGTACCAGACGAGCGTCTCGCCCGGGCAGGGCCCGCAGCCGTCGTCGTCGCGCGGCCCCTCGGTGGGCTGCGGCACGGGTGCGCTCTCGACGGGCGCCTCGACGGCGGGGGCGGATGCCGCGGGAGCGGACTCGTCCGACTCCTCCTCGACCCATTCCTCGACGTCGGCGGTCTCGGCTTCGGCTGCTGCCGCTGCGGCGGCGGCGTCGGCCGCGGCCTGCTCGGCGGCCAGGCGCGCCGCCTCGGCCTCGGCGGCGACGCGCGCGGCCTCCGCCGCGGCTGCGGCCTCGCGCGCGTCACGGTCGGCGGCGGCCGCGGCCAGGAATGCGGCGGTGTCGTGCTCGGGGTTCGCGCTCGGCGACGTCGAGGACGCCGCCTCCGCTGCGGCGGAGCTCGGCGTTTCGACGGCGAGCGAGTTCGCGGTCGGCATGAACGCCGCGCCGAGTGCGAGCGCAGCGATGATGGCGAGTGATCTCATCTGACGGTCCAATCGTTCTCTGGATGATCGTGCTGTCATACGGTGGGCCGGTGATGGGGGCTGGTGCGGGATCCGTCTCGACGAGCCGGCGATGAGATCGGGTTGCGCGGCTCGCGGGCGTGGTGACGGACCCGCCTGGGTCGACGACCTGGGTCGTCGCGCGGGGCTCTCGGCTCAGGTCGGATCGCGACCGGAGTGGGCGGGCAGGCGCATGGCGGCCGGATCGGCCTGAGGGCTGCACCGAGCCCCGTTCCTCGCAGAGGAGAACACAGCCACCCCTCACCCGCTCAGGCGATCAGTCCCCCCGATCGCGCTGCCCCCGAAGACCTCATGGGTCTTGCATGTCTGCGACCATCGTGGCGCGAAGCGCCCGCGACGCGCGCGCGAATCGCTGGGAGTCGGCGTTTCCGGCTCGCCGTGACGCGATCGCGCCGCGGGCGCGCCCGACGTGGGCGATCGTGCCCGTGCCGCTCAGTCGGCGCTGCGGGCGACGATCGCGTCCGACTCGCGGGCGACCCACTCGACGAGAGGCAGCATGTGCTCCATGAGGTCGCGGCCGAGTGCGGTGAGCGCGTACTCGACGCGCGGCGGCACCTCGGGGTGGGCGGTGCGCACGACGAGCCCGTCGGCCTCGAGGGTGCGCAGCGTCGAGGCGAGCATCTTCTCGCTGATGCCCTCGACCTCGCGGCGCAGCTCGCCCCAGCGATGCGTGCCGTCGGTGAGCGCGAGCAGCACGAGCACGCCCCACTTGCTCATGATGTGGTCGAGCACGACGCGCGTCGGGCAGCCGTCGGTGAAGACCTCGCCCGACTGCTCCCGGATCTCCGCAAGACTTACCGTCATGCAGGTACCTTACTTCAAAGTGGGTACCGCTTCGAGGGAAGGTTCGCTGGCGGCATCCGGTTCTCCTCCCGTGAACCCATCGGAAGGAACACCATGACCATCCTCGTCACCGCCGCCTCCGGCCAGCTCGGCCGCCTCGTCGTCGACGCGCTCCTCGACCGCGGCGTCGCCCCGGGCGACGTCGTCGCCACCGCACGCGACACGTCGAAGCTCGCGGATGCCTCGGCGCGAGGCGTGCGCACCGCCCAGCTCGACTACGACCGCCCCGAGACCATCGCCGCGGCGCTCGACGGCGTCGACACCGTGCTCCTCATCTCGGGCAGCGCCCCGGGCTCGCGCGTGCAGGGCCACCGCAACGTCATCGACGCGGCGGCCGCGGCGGGCGTCGCGAAGCTCGTCTACACGAGCGTCCCCCAGGCGACGACCGCCGAGTTCGTGCTCGCGCCCGACCACAAGGCCACCGAGGAGGCGATCGCCGCCTCCGGCGTCCCGGCGGTCATCGCCCGGCACAACTGGTACACCGAGAACTACACGAGCGATGTGGCCCGCGCCGCCGAGACGGGCGTGATCGCCGCGAGCGTCGGCGACGGCCTCGTGGCGAGCGCCACCCGTGCCGACCTCGCCGCGGGCCTCGCCGCCCTGCTCACCGACGACGGACACCTCGGCGAGGTCTACGACTTCACCGGCGAGACCGCGTGGTCGTACGAGGAGCTCGCGGCCGCGGCATCCGAGATCACCGGCCGCGAGGTCGTCTACACGGCGCTGACCCCCGAGGCCCACCTCGCGGCGCTCGAGTCGGCCGGGCTCGACGCCGGCACCGCGGGCTTCGTCGCGGGCATCGACGACGGCATCCGTCGCGGCGTGCTCGCGAACGCCGACGGCACGCTCGCCCGCCTCATCGGGCGGCCGACGACCTCGCTCGTCGAGGGCCTGCGCGCGGCCGTCTGATCCACGCGGCCTCGGGCGCCGTCCTCTCGATCCATGGCAGGACGGCGCCCCGCTTCCGCGCGACCGACGGCCGGATCACGGCGATCTCCGGCGTCGGGGTACAGCGTCGCGGGACGAGTGGCCGCAACGGGGGACATCCCATCGAACCATGCGGAAACAAGGTCGGAACGGGGATTCCCAGGGCATGGGCCGCGTGCTAGCGTGACCGCACCCTACCCGGCGATCCCGGGTGCCTTCACGAAGGAGTGCAAGTGAAACGACGCACACGAGGCCTGCTCGCCATCACCGCGGCGAGCGCCACGGTGATGACCGGAATCGCGTTCGGACCGGCCGCGGTGGCCGCGCCCCCGGCCGACGACTCCGGGAAGTCGCCCGCCGCAGCCCAGCGCCTCGACAACCGACCCGGCCCCCTCACCGAACGGCAGAACGAGCGGCGCAAGGTCGCGCACGAGCTCGTGAGATCGGGGCAGGCCTCCCCGAACGAGGACGGCGTCGTGGCCCTGAACGACGAGGGCGACAAGTTCGCCGAGGTCGCCGTCGAGGGCACCGGCCAGGTCTTCACCATCCTCTCCGAGTTCGGCGACCAGGGCAGCGGCAAGCTCGGCACCGTGCCCGGCCCGCTGCACAACGAGATCCCCGAACCCGACCGGGCGGTGAACAACAGCACGCATTGGCTGCCCGACTTCGACCGCGAGAGCTACGAGGAGCTGTTCTTCGGCGAGGGCGAGTCGTTCGCCGACTTCTACTCGAAGCAGTCGAACGGCAAGTACACCGTCGCCGGCGAGGTGACCGACTGGGTGCAGGTGCCCGGCAACGCGTCGACGTACGGCGACAACTCGGTCGAGGACTACGGCGGCGCCTGGCAGTTCATCGAGGACACCGGCAACGCCTGGTACGACGCCCAGCGCGCGGCCGGCAGGTCGGTCGCGGAGATCCAGGACGAACTCGAGTCGTTCGACGTGTGGGACCGCTACGACTTCGACAACGACGGCGACTTCGACGAGCCCGACGGCTACCTCGACCACTTCCAGGCGGTGCACGCCGGCGAGGGCGAGGATGCGGGCGGCGGCCTGCAGGGCGAGGACGCGATCTGGTCGCACCGCTGGTACGTCAACTCGACCGACTACGGCACCACCGGCCCCGAGGGGGCGAAGTTCGGCGGCGCCCAGATCGGCGACACCGGCTTCTGGATCGGCGACTACACGGTCGAGGCGGAGAACGGCGGGCTCGGCGTGTTCGCGCACGAGTACGCGCACGACCTCGGCCTCCCCGACTTCTACGACACCAACGGCGGCGAGAACTCGACCGCCTTCTGGACCCTCATGTCGAGCGGCTCGTGGCTCAACCGCGGCGGCGACGACATCGGCACCACGCCGAACTACATGGGCCCATGGGAGAAGCTGCAGCTCGGCTGGCTCGACTACTCGGTCGTCGACCCCGGCGATGCGGATGCCTCGTACACCCTGAGCCCGGCCGCACTGCAGGCCGAGGGACAGGATCAGGCGCTCGTCATCGACGTGCCCGACGCGCAGATCACGACCGACTACGTCGACCTCGCCGGCGGGCATGCGTGGTGGACGTCGAGCGCCGACGACCTCAACACGACGCTCACCCGCTCGCTCGACCTGAGCGCGGTGAGGTCGGCGACCGTCACGGCGAAGGCCTGGTACGACATCGAGGCCGGCTACGACTACTTCTACGCGGAGTACTCGACCGACGGCGGCGTCGAGTGGCTGCCCGCGGGCAAGGCCCTCTCCGACACCTCGAACGGCAAGTGGTCGACACTGAGGTACTCGGTGCCGGGCGGCTCGGCCGACACCCTCTTCCGGTTCCGGTACCAGTCCGACGGCGGCGTGCACCTCGCGGGCGCGTTCCTCGACGACATCGTCGTGAAGTCGGGCGGCACCACGCTGCTCAACGACGACGTCGAGGGCGGTGCGAACGGCTGGACCGCCGAGGGCGGATTCAAGATCAGCACGGGCTCCGAGACCTCGACGGGCGACCGGTACTACCTGGTCGAGAACCGCACCTACGTCGGCTACGACGAGACCCTGGCGGTCGGGCCGTACCAGTTCTCGAACGGCATCACGAAGCCCGACTGGGTGGAGCGGTTCCCCTACCAGGACGGCCTGCTCGTGTGGGCGATCGACGAGGCGTACACCGACAACAACACGATCGACCACCCGGGCAACGGCCTCGCGCTGCCGGTCGACGCGCGTCCGGCGAAGTTCACCTACTCCGACGGCTCCGGCCCGAGCAACCGGCGCCAGCCGCTCGACGCGACCTTCGGCCTGCAGCAGGCCGACGGCGTCGTGCTGCACAAGGAGGTCGTCGTGGGCAAGGGCAAGAACCAGACCGTCGACGTCCTCGGCGCCGCGGCACCGACCGGGCAGCAGACGGCGACGTTCACCGATGAGGACGTCGACGCCTACTTCGACGCGAGCAACGAGCTCGGCGGCGTGCTGCTCGCCGGGCACGGCGTCGTCGTCACCGTCACCTCGCAGGTGACGAGCGGCACCATGACGATCGACGTGCACAACCCCGCCGAGTAGTCGACCTGCACGACTGACGGGCCCGTCTCCGCGAGGAGGCGGGCCCGTCGCCGTGCGCGCCGTGCGGCGCGGCGACGCGTCGCTCCCGTGGTCGAGGCCCTTCCGCCCGTACGCTCGCCCCAAGGTCGACCTGAGGGGGGACTCGATGACCGCGCCCATGTACCCGCCGCCGCCGTCGGAGGCGCTCAACACGATCGAGCACATGCGCGATGCGGTGTTCTTCGACGAGCCGGGCCGCGTGCAGCGCGTGCGCCGGTTCTGGATCCTGCTCGTGCTCTCGTCGGCCATCGCCGCGAGCGGCGTCGTCGGCGACTCGACGGCCACCGTGATCGGCGCGATGATCGTCGCGCCGATGATGCTGCCGATCCAGGGCACCATGCTCGCGACCGTGCTCGGCGAGCGCGTCAACTTCGGGCGCTCGCTCCTGACGATGATCGCGGGCGCCGCCGCCGCGATCGCGATCGGCTACCTCGTGGGACTGCTCGTCGTCATCCCCCAGACCGCCGCGACGAACACCCAGATCGCCGAACGGGCGACCCCCGACCTCATGAGCCTGTTCGGCGCGCTCGCGACCGGTGCGGTCGCGTCGATCGCGCTCGTCCGCAAGGACATCTCGGACACGCTGCCGGGGGTCGCGATCGCGATCTCGCTCGTGCCGCCGCTCGTCGTGGTCGGCGTCGCGGCGGAGTCGGGCGACTTCGCCGCGTCGATCGGCTCGCTGCTGCTCTTCGTGGCGAACGTGGCGGCGATCCTCGGCACCGGGGTCGTCGTGATGGCGTTCTACCGGGTGCAGCGGTGGGGATCGTTCACAGTCGGCCAGGCGACGCCCGCGGCGATGGCGACGACGACCAGCGGCGCGATCCGCCCGCTCGCCACGGTGAACCGGCGCCGCTCGCACATCACGATCGCGGTGCTGCTCGTGCTCATCGCGATTCCGCTGACCATCTCGACCTACCGCACGGTCACGGTCACGATGGCGTCGTCCGACGTCGACACGGTCGCACGGTCGTGGGCCGATGCGCAGGATCTCGAGGTGCTCGACATCGCGGCCGAGTCGCCGGGCTACGTCGTGCGAGTGACCGGGGGCGACGCGATGCCCGACGTCGCGTCGCTGCGCAGCTCGCTCGAGGCCGACGACGTCGACCCCGCGACGGTCGTGGTCGAATGGGTGCCGACCACTCGCGTCGTCGTCGGCGACTGAGCGCCGGCGAGACGCCCCGCCCGCGAGGTCAGCGCGAGCGGAGCCAGCCGACGAGCGCCGACCGGAACTCATCGGGCTGCTCGACCCACGGGTAGTGGCCGCAGCCCTCGAGCCACCGGAGCTCGGCCCCGATCGCCTCGGCGTACGCCTCGACGGTGCGCACCCCGACGAGGATGTCCTCGTCGCCGGCGATCACGAGCGCCGGCCGAGCCGGGGCGGCCATGATCCGTTCGACCGCATCGCCCGGGATGTCGGTGAAGTACGCATCGAGCGCCGCGAGCGACCACGCGCCGACCGCGGCGTGCCGCTGTTCGCGCCCGGTCCAGCGGGCGTAGCCGGCCGGTCCCTCGATCTCGCGCGCCCGCTCGAACTCGGCCTGGTCGCGCGGTTCGGCCCCCGTCATCGAGTCGAGCGCCCGGTCGACGAGCGGATCGTTCCGCCGCCGACCGATCTCGATGCTGTCGCGCGGCTCGGCGGTAAACCAGGCTGCGGCGGGCGTGATGAGCGCGAGGCGGGCGACCCGCTCGGGCGTGCGCGCCCACGCCGCGAGTGCGAGCCGGGTGCCGGCCGAGTGGGCGACGATGTCGACGGCGTCGAGTCCGAGGTGGTCGGCCAGGTCGGCCAGGTCGTCGGCGTCGGTCCACCATCCGCGCGAGAGGCCGCCGGTCGTGGGCGTGCCGCGCGGATGCAGCACCGCGAGGGCGCGCCCTGCGGCGTCGGCCGCGCCCGCGAGGTCCTCGAGGTACTCCGCGCCCCGGCACGGCCCGCCGGGAACGACGATCGCCGAGGCATCCTCGTTCGACGAGCCGATGAGGTGGTAGGCGATCGTTCGTCCGTCACGGGCTTCGAAGGTCAGCACCCGCCCGACGATAGTCGAAGCCGGGCCGCCCGGTCAGCGCCCCGCACGCGAGACGGGCGACCGGGATGGCGTACGCGAACGGGCCCGCCTCCGAGGAGGCGGGCCCGTTTCTGCGGCGCGGGGCAGGGGGTGCACCGCAGTTCCGCGCACCGAGCGGCGGCGGGGTCTGCGTGGGGACTAGCCCGCGAGCAGCGTCAGCGAGTCGATGACGCGGTTCGAGAAGCCCCACTCGTTGTCGTACCAGGAGACGACCTTGATGTGCTTGCCGTCGACGCGCGTGAGCTCCGAGTCGAAGATCGACGAGTGCGGGTTGCCGACGATGTCGCTCGAGACGAGCGGCTCCTCGGAGTACTCGAGCACGCCGGCGAGGGGGCCCTCGGCGGCGGCCTTGTAGGCGGCGAGCACCTCCTCGCGCGTGACCTCCTTCGAGACGGTCGCGTTGAGCTCGACGATCGAGCCGACGGGGATCGGCACGCGCATGGCGTCGCCGTTCAGCTTGCCGTCGAGGTTCGGCAGCACGAGGCCGATGGCCTTCGCGGCGCCGGTCGACGACGGGACGATGTTCTCGGCCGCGGCGCGCGCACGACGGGGGTCGGAGTGCGGCGCGTCCTGGAGGTTCTGGTCCTGCGTGTAGGCGTGCACCGTGGTCATGAAGCCGTGCTCGATGCCGGCGAGGTCGTCGAGCACCTTCGCGAGCGGGGCGAGCGCGTTGGTGGTGCACGAGGCGTTCGAGACGATGACGTCGGTCTCGGCGTTGTACGCGTCGGTGTTCACGCCGTAGACGAGGGTCGAGTCGGCGCCCTTGGCGGGAGCCGAGACGAGCACCTTCTTGGCGCCGGCGGTGATGTGCGCCTTGGCGGCCTCGGCGTCGGTGAATCGGCCGGTCGACTCGAGCACGAGCTCGACGCCGAGCTCGCCCCAGGGCAGCTTCACGGGGTCGCGCTCGGCGAGGACCTTGACACGGCGGCCGTCGATGACGAGCACGTCGCCGTCGACCTCGACGGGGTAGCCGAAGCGGCCGCCCGCGGTGTCGTACTTCAGCAGGCGCGCGAGCTCCGCCGGCGAGGTCAGGTCGTTGACGGCGACGAGCTCGAGGTCGGAACCGCGCTCGACGAGTGCGCGCACGACGTTGCGTCCGATGCGTCCGAAGCCGTTGATGGCGATGCGGGTGGTCATGGCGGGGAAGGGTCCTTTCATTCCGCGATGGTTCCACTCTCGCCCCGGGGTGCCTCGCGCGCGAGTGGCACGCAAGCCAGTACTCGAAAGGATATCGCCAAGCTCGCCCCGCACCGCCGATATCGTGGGCGCATGCCCTACGCGCCGCTGCCCTTCGCCCTGGAGACCGAACGCCTGACGCTCCGGCTCTGGCAGGAGTCCGACGCCGAGGGCTACCGCCGCCTCGTCTCCGAGCGCGAGGGCGACCACGCCTCGCGCACGAGCGGCGGGCCCGAGCCCGACGGCGAGCCGATGAGCCTCGACGCCGCGCTCGACGACATCCGCGGGGCGCGCGAGACCGCGCCGGGCCGAGGCATCCACCTGCTCGCGATGCACCCGCGCGGCACCGACGAGTTCCTCGGGTACTGCGGCCTCGTCATCGGGCGGTCGACGATCGACGAGCCCGAGCTCGCGTACGAGCTGCTGCGCAGCGCGCACGGCCGCGGCTATGCCACGGAGGCCGCCGCAGCCGTCGTCGAGGCGGCCCGGGCGACCGGCCGGCGCCGGCTGTGGGCGACCGTCGGCAGCTGGAACGCGCCCTCGTTCCGGGTGCTCGACAAGCTCGGGTTCCGGCGCGATCGCACCGTGGTCGAGGACGAGGCCGGCGAAGTCGTGTGGACGGTGCTCGACCTGGCATGACCGCGCGGGCCGCGCCCGCCGCGCGCTACTCGCCCCTCGAGAACGTCTCGCGGTAATCGCTCGGCGAGGTGCCGAGGATCCGCTTGAAGTGCAGCCGCAGGTTCGCCCCGGTGCCGAGACCCGCGCGCGCCGCGATCTGGTCGATGCCGAGCTCGCTGCGTTCGAGCAGCTCGCGCGCCATGTCGACCCGGGCGCGCAGCACCCACTGCATGGGCGTGTAGCCCGTGTCATCGACGAAGCGGCGTGAGAACGTGCGCGCCGACACGTTCGCGTGCCGCGCGAGCGCGTCGAGGGTGAGCGGCTCGTCGAGCCGGCGCAGCGCCCACTCGCGGGTGTCGGCGAACACCGCCCCGAGCTCGGGCGGCAGGCTCCGCGGCACGAACTGGGCCTGGCCGCCCGAGCGGTACGGCGCAGCCACCAGCCGCCGCGCCGCGTGGTTCGCGACCGCGACCCCGTGGTCGCGGCGCACGAGGTGCAGGCAGAGGTCGAGGCCCGAGGCGGCGCCGGCGCTCGTGAGCACGGTGCCCTCGTCGACGAAGAGCACGTTGGCGTCGACGTTCACGAGCGGATGCCTCGTGGCGAGCGCCCGCGTGTAGTGCCAGTGCGTCGTCGCCCGGCGGCCGTCGAGCAGCCCCGTCGCGGCGAGCGCGAACGCCCCCGTCGAGATCGCGGCGAGCCGGGCGCCGTGCGCGTGGGCCGCGCGCAGCGCCTCCACCACCGCGACGGGCGGGTCGTCGAGATCGGGTCGGCGGTAGCCGGGGATGAAGATCGTCTCGGCCCACGCGAGCGCGTCGAGCCCGTCGGCCACGTGGTACGAGAGCCCGTCGCCGCCCGTGACGAGGCCGGGCGCGGCGCCGCAGACGCGCACCTCGTAGGGCATGCTCGCCCGAGTCGAGAACACCTGCGCGGGGATGCCGACGTCGAGGGGCTTCGCCCCGGGCAGGACGAGCACGGCGACGCGATGGAGACGACGAGGCATCCGGCCAGAATGCCACGACTCGCAAGGTTTCTGCCACTCCCATCGCGGGGCCCGCGAGGCGGGCCGTCAGGCGGGCAGCTCGAGCACGCCGTCGACCCGGCGCGGCACGCCCGTGTAGCCCTCGTGCAGCTCGACGGGCAGCACCCCCTCGGGGGCGTCCTGGAACGCGACCGGCCGCAGGAACCGGCGGATCGCGCTCACCCCGACGGAGGTGTGCTGGCTGTTCGTCGCCGGCCAGCCGCCGCCGTGGTGCTGCGCCCACGACACGCGCACGCCCGTCGGGTAGCCGTTGTAGACGATGCGGCCCGCGAGGGGCACGAGCCGGCGCGTGAGCGAGGCGACGAGCTCCGACTCCTCGGGCTCGCCGTGCACGGTCGCGGTGAGCGAGTCGGGCACGGCGGCGAGCGCGGCGACGACCTCGTCGACCGAGTCGTAGCGCGCGACGACGACGAGCGGGCCGAAGGCCTCCTCGGCGAGCGCGGGGGTGAACGCGGCGGCGTCGATCGTGAGCACCGTCGGAGCGGCCTCGAATCCGGTCGCGTCGTCGGCGACGGTGCCGGCCGCGGCGGGCTGCGCACCGCCGTCGTCGACGAGGCGGTCGCGAATCTCGGTGAACGAGCTCGCGATCCGCTCGTTGAGCAGCACCTGGCCGGATGCCTCAGCCGCCCGCCGCACGAGTCCCTCCACGATCTCGTCGCCCGCGCCGCGGGGCACGAAGGCGATGCCGGGCTTCGTGCAGAACTGGCCCGCGCCGAGGGTGAACGAGCCGAACAGGCCGGCCGCGATCTCTTCGGCCCGCGCCTCGGCGGCGCCGGGAGTGACGATCAGCGGGTTCACGCTCGAGAGCTCGCCGTAGAAGGGGATGGGCTGCTCGCGCCGGTTGATGAGGTCGATGAGGGCCTGCCCCGCTCCGAGCGAGCCGGTGAAGCCGACCGCGGTGATGCGAGGGTCGGCGACGAGGTCGCGGCCCGACTGGGTGCCGTAGACGATGCCGAGCAGCCCCTCGGGTGCACCCGCCGCCCGCGCCGCGCGCGACAATGCTTCGAACGAGCGCTGCGAGGTGAGCAGGTGCGAGCTGTGGGCCTTCAGCACGACGGTGTTGCCGCCCGCGATCGCCGACGCGGTGTCGCCGCCCGCGACCGAGAACGCGAACGGGAAGTTGCTCGAGCCGAAAACGGCCACGGGGCCGATCGGCACGAGCATGCGTCGGATCTCGGGTCCGGGGCCGATGGGCGTCTCGCCCGCGTGGTCGATCGTCGCCTCGAGGTAACCGCCCTCGCGCACCGCCTCGGCGAACAGCCGGAACTGGAACGCGGCCCGCGACAGCTCGCCGTTCAGTCGCGCGGTGCCGAGCCCGGTCTCGCGATCGGCGGTCGAGACGAGCAGCTCGCGGTCGTCCTCGAGCCCGTCGGCGAGCGCCTCCAGGAGCGCGGCGCGCTCGTCGCGGCTCGACCAGCGCTGCACCTCGAAGGCGGTGGCCGCCGCGTCGACGGCGCGGGCGACGCCAGCCGGGTCGGTCGGTTCGAGGCCGGTGTCGGCGGTGACGGCGGTGCGGGGGTCGGTGGTGCGCAGCATGGGTTCTCCGGTTGTCGGGCTGGACGTCGGTCGGGTCGGTGCGGTCGGGTGCGTTCGCGAGCTCAGAGCAGCCCGCGGCGGGCGAGGCCGCGGTAGAGCTCGTCGATGCCGAGCGTCCACGGGGCGACCTGCTCGCTCGGGCGCACCCGGTTGATGAGGGCGCCGAGCCGCGGCTCGCGGATCGTCACGAGGTCGTCGGTCTTGTGGGTGAAGCCGTGACCCTCGACGTCGCGGTCCTGGATCGGCGCGAACAGGGTGCCGAGGTAGAGCACGAAGCCGTCGGGGTAGCGGTGGTGGTCGCCGATCGTCTGGGCGACGAGGTCGGCGGGGTCGCGGCTGATGCGGGCGAGCGGGCTCGTCGCCTCGAGGCGGAACCCGTCGACGCCCTCCACCTCGAGCGTGACGACCGCGCTGCGGACGTCGTCGAGCGAGTAGCCGCCGTCGAAGAGCCTGATGAAGGGGCCGACCGCGGCGGAGGCGTTGTTGTCCTTCGCCTTGCCGAGCAGGAGCGCCGAGCGGCCCTCGATGTCGCGCAGGTTGACGTCGTTGCCGAGGGTGGCGCCGACGATGCGCCCGTCGGAGGCGACGACGAGCACGAGCTCGGGTTCCGGGTTGTTCCACGCCGACGTCGAGAGCACGCCGACATCCGACCCCGACCCCACCGTCGCGAGCACGGGCGCCTTCGTGAACACCTCGGCGTCGGGGCCGATGCCGACCTCGAGGTACTGGCTCCACATGCCCTTCTCGATGAGCAGCTCCTTGAGCGCCGCCGCCTCGGGCGAGCCGGGCACGAGGTCGTCGAGCGAGCCGCCGAGGAGCCCGAGCACCTCGTCGCGCACATCGGCCGCCGAGTCGGCGGCGCCGCGCGCCCGCTCCTCGATGATGCGCTCGATCATCGACACCGGGAAGGTCACGCCGGCCGCCTTCACGACGTGCAAGTCGATCGGGGAGAGCAGCCACGGCCGGCCCGCGTCGCGGGTGTCCTCCGGGGTGTTCGCGACGAGCTCGGCGAGGCTCGCGACGACCGGGCCGTCGGCCGCGGCGAGCGCGGCGGCCGGGTCGGCCTGCTCGGTGAGGGCGCGCATCGTGGCGAAGCTGCCGCTCACGTCGACGACGCCGTGCTCGCGGATCGCGACGACGCTCGGCCCGCCCGCGGCGGGGTCGAAGATGCGTCCGGCGAGCGTGCCCTCGGTGCCGTCGACGGGCAGCATGGCGGCGGCGTCGCCGATGGTGGTCCAGGTCACGTGCAACTCCTCGGTTCGGTGTTCGTCAGGATGCCTCGGGCCGCGTCAGCGGCGGTGGAACTCACCGGCGCGCCGCTCGGCGAAGGCGGCGCGGCCCTCGTCGGCGTCGGCGGTGGCGAAGGTGACGGTCTGCAGGTCGCGCTCGTAGCGGATCGCCGCGTCCTGCGGCATGTTGGCCGCGGCGCGGAGGTTCGCCTTCGCCGTCTCGGCGGCGATCGGCGGGCGCTCGGCGATGGTCGCGCCGAGCTCGACGGCGCGGTCGACGAGCCGCTCCGGCTCGACGAGCTCGGTGACGAGTCCCCAGCGCAGCGCCGTCTCGGCGTCGATCGCCTCGCCGGTCATGAGCATGACCGCGGCGTTCGACGGGCCCACCGAGGCGGCGAGGAACGCCGACATGCCCCCGCCGCCGATCCAGCCGAGCTTGATCTCGGGGGCGGCGAAGCTCGCGCTCGTCGAGGCGAGGCGGATGTCGCAGATCAGCGCCGTCTCGAGGCCGCCGCCGAAGGCGTAGCCGTTCACGGCGGCGATGACGGGCTTGCGGCACTCGCGCAGCGCGTCGCAGTAGTCGATGCGGTTGCGGAAGTCCCAGGGCGTCGCGTACTTGTCGAGCGTGCGGATGTCGCTGCCCGCGCAGAACGCCCGCTCCCCCGCGCCGGTGAGCACGACCGCGCGCACGGCGTCGTCGTCGTTGACGCGGTGGATGACCCGCACGAGCTCGTCGCTCATCTCCTGCGTCACGGCGTTGAGCTTCGCCGGGCGGTCGATCGTGACGACCGCCACGCGGCCGCGCAGTTCGAGGCGGATGTCGCCGGTCGAGGTGGTCTCGGTCATCGCAGTGCTCCTTCTCGGGCGAGTGCGTCGAATCGTCGGTCGAGTTCGCGGATCGCGGCGCGTGCGTCGGCGCGGGCGATCACGGCCTTCCGCACCAGCTCGGACGCCTCCGACTGGAAGGCGGTGAAGCCCGCGACCCGCGGGCGGACCCACGCCGACTCGATCGTCTTGAGGGTGGCGCGGTAGAAGCTGCGCGACGCGGCGTTCACCCGCTCGTCGAGCCACGCGCTGCGCGCGCTCGGCTGCCCCTCGTGGTCGGGGATGAAGCCGGCCTGCACGACCGGGTCGAGCAGCCGGCGCAGGTGCTCGAGCAGCTCGTCGTCGACCGCGGCACGACGCGAGATCGCGAGGCCGGTGCCGCCGATGGTCGAGCCGCGACGGGAGCCCTGGCGCGCGGCGGGCGCGTCGGCGAACCGGAGGCCGTCGTCGCCGGCCGTGTAGTTCACGTAGCCGTAGACGAGCGGCACGTACGAGAGGTCGCGATCGCGGCGCATGCGCTCGAGCAGGCCGATCGGATTCAGCAGCGCGCTGCCCTCGGGCGCCCGGCCCGCGAGGTCGCGCAGCAGCGAGAGTGCGCGCTCGGCGACGGGTTCGGAGACGAAGCCCGAGCCGGGTTCGGTGCGCGGCTCCTCGCCGAGCGCGACGCAGAGCGAGGCGAAGGTGAGGAACGCGTGCGGGCCCGCGAGGCTCAGGGCGACGGGCTCGTGGTGCGAGAGCGCGAGCACCTCGCCCCAGGTGCGAGGGGCCGACCGCACCCGCTCGGGCAGGAGCGCGGCGACCTGCGTCGCCGCGTCGAGCGGCAGCGCCCAGACGTCGCCGCCGAGACGGTAGCTCGCGAGGCTGGGGCCTACGCTCGCGCCCTCGAGGGCGTCGAGCCACTCGCGGTCGAACAGCTCGCCGAGCGGGCGGAGGCTGTCGGTCGCGAGCGCGTCGCCGAGGTGCGGGTGGTCGAGCACGATCACGTCGTAGCGACGGGCGAGGTCGTCGATCGGCGCCGACTCGAAGCCCTCGAGCGAGTGCGCGTCCCACGAGATGAGCCCCGGGGATGCCGCGGCCGCAGCCTCGAGCGCGGCGCGCCCCCGCGGGTGGTCCCACGTGAGGCCGCGGAACCGCGTCGACGCCGACGGGGAGGTCATCGCCGCAGCATCCGATCGCTCGCGGCGCCGTGCTCGAGCAGCTGCTCGACCTGCTCGGCCGTGTAGCCGAGCTCGCCGAGGAGCTCGCGGGTGTGCTCGCCGGTGAGCGGAGCGCCGCGGTCGATGCGGGCCGGCGTCGCCGAGAACGCGTACGGGAAGCCCGGCGTCTTCACGCGGCCCTCGGTCGGATGGTCGTACTCGACGAAGGTGCCGTTATGGGCGATCTGCGGGTCGTCGACCAGGTCCTGGTACGAGTACACCGGACCGATCCAGATCCCCGCGGCGCCGAGGAGTTCGATCCAGTGCGCGCTCGTGCCGGTCGCGAGGCGCGCGGCGATGCGCTCGTGGAGCTCGTCGCGGTGCGACCAGCCGTGCTCCTCGGCCTTCCAGCCGGCGAAGGAGGGCTCGTCGATGAGCTGGCCGAGCAGCTCTGGCTCGGCGAAGGCGAGCGCGACGTAGCCGTCGAGCGTCTTGAACACGCCGTAAGGCGCGCGGATGTACGCGTGCGCGAGCGCCTCGCGGCTGCGCTGCTGCGGCTTCTGCCCGACGGTGAAGACGCTGAGCTCCTGCATCTGCAGGGTCGTGACGGCGTCGAGCATGTTGACCGTGACGAGCTGGCCCTCGCCGGTGCGCTCGCGGTGGAGCAGCGCCGCGAGCACGCCCTCGAACGCCGTCGAGGCGGTGACCGCGTCGGCGAGGAACTGGCCCGCCGGGCTCGGCTCGTCGCCGTCGCGCCCGGCCGAGAGCATCGCGCCCGACATCGCCTGCACGAGGAGATCCTGCCCGGGTCGGTCGCGGTACGGGCCGCTCTCGCCGTAGCCCGAGATGGAGACGTAGACGATCGAGGGGTTGATCGCCTTCAGCGACTCGTAGTCGACGCCGAGGCGCGCCGCGACGCCCGGGCGGTAGTTCTGCAGGAACACGTCGGCCGTGCGCACGAGCTCGTAGAGCGCGGCGCGGCCCTCGTCGTGCTTCAGATCGAGGGCGAGCGACCGCTTGTTGCGGTTGAGCGAGAGGAACGAGACGTTGATCTCGTTGCCGCTCGCCCCGCCGGCGGAGGCGTGGCGCTGCCACTCGCCGGTCGTCGGCTCGACCTTGACGACGTCGGCGCCGAGGTCGCCGAGGCGCTGGGCCGCGAATGGCCCCGCCATCGCGATCGAGCAGTCGACGACGCGGTAGCCCGCGAGCACGGAGGGGACGTTCATCTGGAGCTCCGGAATGGGATCGGTGGGTGGGTCATGGGGTGGGTCTCAGGGCGTCGGCGCCTCAGTCGTGCACCGCGACGACCGCGCCGTCGGCGGCCGAGGAGCGGAGCATGGCGTCGATGAGCTCGACCGAGCGGGCCGCGACGCGCGCGTCGGAGTTGTTCTCGTCGCTCGTGCCGGCGACGAGGTCGATGAAGCGATTCGGCGGCACGAGGCACTCGTAGGCGCCGGCACCGGGCTCGATGTCGAGGTCCCACTTCCTGCCGTCGTAGCGGTGCAGGCTCACCCGCTCGCGCTCGGTGTCGACGAGCAGCATGCCCTCGCTGCCGAAGACGCGCACGTCGACCTGGTACGGGTCGCCGTCGGGCACGGTCGCCGCCCCCGAGAGCGAGCCGATCGCGGCGCCGTCGAAGGAGATCGTCGCGGCGTTGAAGAGGTCGACCGCCGCGCCCGCCCGGCTGACCCGGGCCGAGACGGTCGCGGCGCGCAGCTCGGTCAGCCAGAACATCAGGGCGCTCGAGTGGGTGACCTGTCCGTGGGCGTAGCCTCCGCCGCGGTTCGGCGACTGCCAGGTCGACTTGTCGGGGCCGCTGTCGGTCGCCGAGTCCCAGAGCTGGCGGATGTCGTCGGGGTCGCCCGCGAAGAGCCCGCGCGTCGGCGAGGCCATGTTGCAGACGACGTGCTGGATCTCGCCGAGGTGGCCCGCCTCGACGAGCCGCCGCGCCTCGACGGTGAAGGGCTTGTAGTTCCAGCCGTACGGCACGAGGAAGTGCACGCCGGCGCGCTCGACGCGCTCGACGAGATCCCACGCGCTCGCGGAGTCGAGCGTCGTCGGCTTCTCGACCTGCACGTGCAGACCCCGCTCGATCGCCGCGACGGCCTGCTCGTAGTGCAGGTCGTGCGGGGTCGTGATGACGACGGCGTCGAGGTCCTGGTCGAGCAGCTCCTCGTAGCGCTCGGTCGCCATGCCGAAGCCGAACTCGGCGCGCACGCGCTCGAGCTGCGGCCCGAAGCCGCAGACGCCGACGAGCTCGACGTCGTCGCGGGCCGCATAGATCGGGAAGTGGTTGCTCGTCGCCCACCAGCCGGCGCCGACCGCGCCGATGCGCACCCGGCGGCTCATCGCACCCACCGCCACGTGCGGAGGCCATCGGCCCGGCGGCCCTCCTCGACGAGGCCGCGGTCGCGGAGGCGCTCGAGGTTGCCCGTCGCGGGGAACACCGAGTAGTCGAGCGCCTCGGACGGCCACGGGCCGAGGCCCGCCCCGGCGGCGCGCACGAGTTCGAGCGTCGTGCGCGGTTCGTCGGACTCGCGCAGCACCGCGGTGAGGGCAGCGTCGACGACGGCGACGTAGTCGGCCGACTCGTCGAGGAAGTGCCAGGCCTGCGCACCCTCGTAGACGGGGTAGTGCGCGGTGAGCACGAGCTCGGGCGCGAGCGCTCGGAACGTGTCGATGCTCGCGAGGTAGGGGTCGGTGTCGCGGTACGTCGGCGGGAACGCCGGCTCGCCGGTGGCGAAGGGCACAGTCTCGCCGAGGGTCGCGTCGCCGATGAGGACGGCGCCGTTCGCGGGGTCGTGCACGGCGAGGTGGCCCGGGCTGTGCCCGGGCACGTGCAGCACGGTCACGGCACGGCCGCCGAGCTCGAAGACCTCGCCGCCCTCGAGCCCGCGGTCGAGCGGCACCAGGTCGCTCACGCCGCGGAGGTACGCGGTGGTCTCGGCCGGGTCGTCGAAGCCGTCGGTGCCGCGGAACTCGCCGTAGCGCTCGTCGATGAGCCGCTGCACGTCCTCGGTGAGCTCGCGGTCGAGACGGTGCGCGAGCAGCTCGACGTGCGGCAGCGCCGCGCGGAGCGCGCCGTTGCCGGCGGTGTGGTCGTAGTCGCAGTGCGAGTTGATCGCCCAGCGCAGCTTCGCCGGGTCGATGCCCGCAGCCTGGAGGTAGGGCAGCAGGGTCTCGGTGATCGACTCGCGCACGCCCGTGTCGAGCAGGAGCGCGGCGTCGTCGCCGACGAGCAGGTACATCGCGATGAAGCGCTCGCCGAGCGGAGCGACCACGCGGTGGAGCCCCGGGCGGATCTCGCCGACGGGCCCGCCGGTGTGCTCGGCGAAACGCGGGCCCGCCTCGGCGCTCATCGCTCGACCCCGTCGAGGATCAGCCGGAGCCCGGCGCGGTCGGGCCGCATGTGGGGCCCCGCGGTCGACTCCCAGCCCTCGCCGCGCGCGGCGGCGTCGATCGCGGCCTCGTCGACGGTGATGCCCGAACCCGGCTCGTCGCCGAGGACGATGCCGCCGTCGACGAACTCGTGGTCGACGGTGAGGCCCGAGGCGAAGTCGAGGGCCTGCACCTCGGTCGTGAGGTGGTTGGGCACTGCGGCGGCGGCGGCGGCCACGGCGGGATTCGCGTTGTAACCGACGACGCTCACGGGCAGGTCGCGCGCGGCCGCGGCGAACGAGAGCCGCACGAAGTGGCTGACGCCCCAGATCGCCCCGGCCTGCACGATGTCGGGGGCGCCGGCGTCGAAGAGGCCGCGGAACTGGTCGACGCCGGTCAGGTTCTCGCCGGTCGCCACCGCGCAGCGCACGGCGTCGCTGAGCCGCGCGTGCCCCGCGGCATCCCACCGGCGGAGGGGCTCCTCGACCCAGAGCAGGTCGACGTGCTCCTCCAGGGCGGCGACGTAGCGCACCGCCTGCTTGACCTGCCACGACTCGTTCGCGTCGATCATGAGGCCGGGCGTCGAGGTGTTGCCGCGGAAGGCGTCGGCCAGGATGCCGAGGCGGCGCAGGTCGGTCTCGAAGTCGAGCCCGCCCTTCAGCTTGCCCGCGACGTAGCCGCGCTCGGCGTAGGCGGCGTAGAACACCGCGAGCTCCTCGTCGTCGAGGGCGATGTCGAGGCCCGAGGCGTACCCGGGCACGAACTTGTCACGGGCACCGAGCAGGCGCCAGAGCGGCTCGCCCGCGGCCTTGGCCTTGATGTCCCACAGGGCGGCGTCGAGGGTCGCCAGCCCGCCGTAGGTGGCGCCCGCGTGCCCGGACTTGAAGACCTGCGCGGTCATGCGGTCGAACAGCGCGGTGACGGCTCGCGGGTCCTCGCCGATGAGCGCGGGGAAGAGCCGGTCGAGGTCGGCGTGCGAGCCGACGCCCACGCCCTCGATGCCGGCGTCGGTCTCGACGATGACGATGGGGACCTCGGTGACCGCCTCGCGGATGTGGCCGTTGACGTCGCCGATGGAGCGGTTCCACACGTGGCGCGTGGAGAGGGTGCGGTACCCGGTGATCTTCATATCGTCCTCGATGTGCTCAGGGTAGATAGAACATACATCATACGACATACCTGTTTCAAGCCCGCGGGCCGCTGCATCATACGTCGCACGTTTTGTCTAAGATCGGGGCCATGACCTCGCTCAACGCGCCGGCCGCCGACGCCGACCCCAAGCTCGGCGCCCGCCGCGGCCCAGCCGAACGACTCGGCGTGGGCGTCGTGCACGACCTCGTGACCGCGATCGTCACCGGATCGGTGCAGCCCGGCGAGCTCCTCCCGAAGGAGTCCGAGCTCTGCGATCACTTCGGCGTCAGCCGCACCGTCATCCGCGAGTCCATGAAGCGGCTCGAGGAGAAGGGCCTCGTGCAGGTCGTGCAGGGCCGCGGCACCGAGGTCAGCGACCCCTCCGAGTGGAACGTGCTCGACCGGGTCGTGCTCAACACGATGATCGAGAACGACGACGAACTCGGCATCCTCGACGAGCTCGCCGTCGTGCGCGCCCAGCTCGAGTCGGTCATGGCCGCCGGCGTCGCGGGTGCGCACCACGACGACGACCTCGCCGCACTCACCGACGCGCACGACGAGCTCGTGGCGGTGCGCGACCAGCAGGAGGCCTTCGCCGCCGCCGACGTCGAGTTCCACGCCCGGCTGATGGCGATCTCGGGCAACCACCTCGCCCAGGGCATCGCCCGCACGCTCACGCGCCGCGCCCGCGACTACTCCCGCTTCTACGGGGCCCCCGGCCCCGAGGCGGTCGGCCTCACGATCGACGAGCACCGCCGCATCCTCGACGCGATCATCGCCGGCGACGCCGAGGCGGCCTCCCGTGAGATGAGCGAGCACATCACGCAGGCGTGGGCGCGCCGCCGCATCCCGGGCCGCACCGCGGAGTGACCGGCCGGGCGACCGGCGCGGCGGACGCAGCGGGCCCGGCGGGCCCCCGCTCGGGGCGACGCCCCGGCGGGCAGCGCGGCGCTCCGCGGCAGGGCGACCGCGTCGCCCGCCCGCGGCCCGTTCAGTCCTGAACCGGACGCACCCGCAGTCCACCGAAGCCACCGTCCACCGCGAGCACCGACCCCGTCGTCGACGCCGAACGCGGACTCGCGAGATACAGCACCGCCTCGGCGACCTCGCCGGCGGTGACCAGCCGTCCGATCGGCTGGCGGGCGTTCATCGCCGCCCGCTCGGCCTCGGGGTCGGCGACGTTCGCGATCATGCGCGCCACCCAGGGCGTGTCGGCCGTGCCCGGCGACACCGCGTTCACCCGGATGCCCTCGTGCACGTGATCGGCGGCCATCGACAGCGTCAGCGCGTGCACGGCGCCCTTCGACGCCGAGTACAGGGCGCGCTGCTGGATGCCGGTGGTCGCCGCGATCGACGAGAGGTTCACGACCGAGGCGTGCCGCGAGCGGCGCAGCAGCGGCAGCGCCGAGGCGACGACCCGCGCCATCCCCGTGACGTTGATGCTCAGCACACGGGCCCACTCGGTCTCGTCGAGGCCCTCGACCGTGCCGAACGCGCCGATGCCGGCGTTGTTGACGACGACGTCGACGCCCCCGAAGCGCGCCCCGACGTCGGCGACCGCGCGCGCCACCGAATCGCCGTCCGAGACGTCGGCGACGAAGCCGGCGAGCGGCTCGGCGAGGCCATCGACGTGCAGGTCGAGCACGGCCACCCGGGCGCCGCGCGCTGCGAGCGCCTGCGACACGGCGAGGCCGATGCCCGAGGCGCCGCCGGTGACGACGGCCGTGAGCCCGGCGAACTCGCCGGTGCCCACGTCGACCCCGCCGGCCGCCCCGGCGGTCACGCCTGCCCCCTGAAGGTCTGCCGCGCGGTGCCGAGCCCGTCGATCGAGAGCTCGACGACATCACCGTCGCGGAGGTACGGCTCGCCGGGCAGGCCGAGCGCGACGCCCGCGGGCGTGCCGGTGTTGATGAGGTCGCCGGGGCGCAGCACCATGAACTGGCTGAGGTACCAGACGACGTGGTGCACACCGAAGATCTGGTTGGCGCTCGTGCCGTCCTGCCGCGTCTCGCCGTTCACCGACAGCCGCATGCCGAGCGCCTGCGGGTCGGGCACCTCGTCGGCGGTGGCGACCCAGGGCCCGAGCGGGTTGAACGTCTCGCAGCTCTTGCCCTTGTCCCACTGGCCGCCCCGCTCGAGCTGGAAGTGACGCTCGGAGACATCGTGCGAGAGCACGTAGCCGCCGATCACCCCGGCGGCGTCGGCGGGTGACTCGAGGTAGCGGGCCTCGCGCGAGATGACCACGCCGAGCTCGACCTCCCAGTCGGTCTTCTCGGAGCCGCGCGGAATCAGCACGTCGTCGAACGGGCCGACGATCGTCGACGGGTCCTTCATGAAGACGACGGGCTCGGCGGGGATCGCGGCACCGGTCTCGGCGGCATGGTCGCTGAAGTTGAGCCCGACGCAGACGACCTTCGTCGGCTGGGCGATCGGCGCCGCGAGCTCGAGCCCCTCGAGCGGTCGGCCCGCGCCGGGCGCGCCCGACCATGCGGCGGCGTCGGCGACGACGCGCTCGACCACGCCGGCGAGGTCGTCGCGCGCGAGGAAGGCGCCGTCGATCGCGGCGGTCGCGCGGGACAACTCGTAGACGAGACCGTCGACGACGACTCCGGGGACGACGCGTCCTGCGTCGCGGTACTGCACGAATCTCACGGGTGGGTCCTTTCGAGTGGAACAGCGGGCTCGCCGGGGCGGGCGATCGAGCGCGGGTCGACGAGGCCGGCGTCGGCGAGCGCGCCCCACAGCTCGTCGGGGATGCCGGCGGCCAGGCGCTCGACGTTGCCGTCGACCTGGGCGGCGGTGCGCATGCCGAGTGCGACGCCCGCGACGGCCGGGTGCCGCAGCGGGAACGCCAATGCCGCCTCGGGAAGGCTCACGCCGAACGACTCGCACACGTCGGCGAGCCGGTTCGCCCGGGCGAGCAGCTCGGGCGGCGCGGGGAGGTAGTCGTAGCTCGCGTCGGCCGGCGGGCGGGCCGCCGAGAGCAGCCCCGAGTTGTAGACGCCGACCGCGATGACCGAGGCGCCCGCCTCGCGCGCCGGTTCGAGCACGGCGTCGAGGCCGCCCTGCTCGAGCAGCGTGTAGCGCCCGGCGAGCATGACGACGTCGATGAGCCCGTCGGCGATGAGCTCGGCGAGGCCCTCGCTCGAGTTCGTGCCCACGCCGACGGCGGCGACCACGCCCTGCTCACGCAGCTCGACCAGGGTCTCGAGCGCCTGCCGGGCGGCGTCGTCGCGGTACGCGTCGGGGTCGTGGGCGAACACCACGTCGACGCGGTCGACGCCGAGGCGGTCGAGGCTCGAGTCGAGCGAGCGGAGCACGCCGTCGCGACTGAAGTCCCACTGGCGCATGAGGTCGTCGGGCACCGCGAAGCTCTCGTCGCGGCCGGTCGGCGCCGGGTTCGGCACGAGGAGGCGCCCGACCTTCGTCGAGAGGCTGAACTCCTCGCGCGGGCGGCCGGCGAGCGCCGCGCCGAGGCGGCGCTCCGAGAGGCCGAGCCCGTAGTGGGGCGCGGTGTCGAAGGAGCGGATGCCGCGCTGCCAAGCCGTGTCGACGGCGCCGCGCGCCTCCTCGTCGCTCGTCTCGCGGTAGAGGTTGCCGAGGGAGGCCGCCCCGAAGCCGAGCTCGGAGACCCAGGCCCGCGTCGTGCCGAGCGAGCGACGCGGCAGCGGCGGCGGCAGCGCGCTCATCGTGCGATCCCGTAGGCCGTGCGGGCGCTGCCCGCGTCGACGGCGTCGCGCTCCGCCGCCGAGAGCGGCGCGGTCAGTCGCAGGTACTCGACGAACCACCCGCGATAGCCGTCGGCCGCGAGCCGCACGAGCGGCCAGTCGGAGCCGTACATGAGCCGCCCCGGGCCGAACGCGGCGAGCGCCGCGTCGAACGCGCGGTCGAGCCGCTCGGGCGCCGCGGCGTCCGCGTCGCCGCCGCTCACGAGTCCCGACACCTTCGCGCTCACGTGCTCGCACGCGGCGAGCGCCGCGACGCCGGCGCGCCAGTCGGCCTCCGCCTCGGCGTCGAGCGGCGGGTTGCCGAGGTGGTCGAGCACGAGCCGGGTGCCGGGCACGCGGCGCGCCAGGGCGGTCGCCTGCCCGAGCTGCCACGGCCTGACCACGAGGTCGAAGGCGATCCCGCGGCGGCCGAGCTCGGCCACGCCCGCGGCGACGTCGTCGCGCCCGAGCCAGTCGGGGTCGGCATCGACATGCGCGAGGTGCCGGATGCCTCGGAGGAGGCCCACTGCGGGATGCCCGGCGAGCTCGTCGAGCTGCGCCGCGACGTCGCCCGTGAGGTCGACCCAGCCGACGACGGCCGCCACTGCGGTCGAGGCCGACGCCGCGTCGAGCAGCCAACGGGTCTCGTCGAGCGAGTGGTCGGCCTGCACGACGACGGCCCCCGTGACGGCGATCGCCGGCGACGACGGCGACGCGTCGGCCGAGCGCGCGGCGCCGTCCGGGTCATCCGCACCGTGCTCGCGACCGACCTCCCCGAGCTGGTCGGCGAGGTCGCCAGCGCCGAAGTCGCGTGCGATCGCCGACATCGCAACGGGGTCGATCCACGGCTGCGGGGTGAGCGCCAGGTCCCACAGGTGCACGTGCGCGTCGAGCAGCTCGCGGCTCAGTCCATGTGCCATGCGAGCTCCATCTCGCGCCACAGCGGGCCGTCGTCGACGCCGCCGAAGCGGCGCTGCAGGGGGTGGGTGAGCTCGGCCCACCGGCGGCTCGTCGGATCGGCGTCGATGCGCGCCATCGCCGCTTCGACGTCGTCGCCCGTGAACTCGTAGGTCGCGAAGAGCGTGTCGCCGAGCACGAAGATCGAGAAGTCGCGGATGCCGTGCTCGCGGAGCGCGGACTCGACGCCCGGCCACACCTCGCGGTGCAGCCGCAGGTACTCCTCGCGCGTCTCGGGGCGCACCTCGTACGCGAACCCGAACCTGCGGACCTGCTGCCCGGTCATCCCTTCGTGCCGCCCGCGGTCATGCCCTCGACGAGGAAGCGCTGGGAGAACAGGAAGATGATGAGCACCGGCGCCACCGACAGCAGCGTCGCGAGGGCGAGCGTCGGCAGCTCGATGACGGTCGAGGTGGCGGTCGTCGGATTGAACTGCGGCACGTTCGCGAGCATGTTCGCGAGGCCCACCTGCACCGGAACCTTCTGCCCGCCGACCATGAGGAACGGCAGGAAGTAGTTGTTCCAGTTGCCGACGAAGTTGAAGAAGCCGACGAGCGCGATGACGGGGGTCGCGAGCGGCATCGCGACCTGCGCGAACACCCGCAGCTCCCCCGCGCCGTCCATGCGGGCCGCGTTCAGGAGGTCGCGCGAGACGGCCGTCGAGAAGTAGATGTACGTGAGGTACACGCCGAACGGGAAGAAGGAGAACGGCAGGATCACCGACAGCGGGGTGCCGATCAGGCGGAGCGCGGACAGCTCGAGGAAGATCGGCAGCACGAGCGCCGTGTTGGGGATGAGCATGACGATGAGCGTCGTCATGAGCAGGAGCTTCCGGCCGCGGAACTCGCCGAGCGCGAGCGCGTAGCCGGCGGGGATGCTCACGACGAGCGTCAGCGCGAGCGCGCCGAAGGAGTAGAGGGTCGAGTTGCCGAGCCAGGTGAGGAAGACCCCGTCCTGGAAGGCGAACAGCGCGTTCCAGTTCGCGGCGATCTGCTCGAAGGAGCCGAAGGAGAAGGGCGCGTCGAGCAGCAGCTGGCGCCCGTCCTTCGAGGGGGCGATGAGCAGCCACACGATCGGCAGCACGAAGAACACGGCGAATCCGGCGAGCAGCACGAAGATGAGGATCTTCGACAGCCACTGTCGCGGGTTCGTCGTCGCCCGGCGTCGGGCCTGCGAGCGGTCAGTCACTTTCGAACAGCTTTCCCCGGAAGATGAACACGGACGAGAGGATCAGGGCGACGGCCAGCAGCACGATCGAGATCGCGGCGGAGCCCGAGAAGTCGCCCTGGCGGAACGCGTAGAGGTAGGCCAGCTGGTTCAGCGAATAGTCCTCGGGCACGACGCCGCGGGTCGCCTGCGACAGGATGCGCGGCTCGACGAAGAGCTGCGTGCCCGCCGCGAGCGACATGATGCCCATGTACGAGATCCACTTCGTCATCATCGGCAGCTGGATGTGCCAGGCCGTCTTGACGGCGCCGGCACCGTCGATGCGGGCGGCCTCCATGATCTCGGGGTCGATGTTGTTGAGTGCGCCGTACTGGATCACGATCCAGCCGCCGGCGCCCGTCCAGAAGGCGATGATCGTGAAGACGACCGGCAGGTTGTCGAGCGACACGACGCGCACGAGCGACTCGTAGCCCATCGCGTGAAGGAGGCCCGAGACCGGGCTCACGGTCGGGTCGAGCACGAAGAGCCAGAGCATGACGCTGGATGCCCCGGCGATCGCGCCGGGGATGTAGAACACGAAGCGCGAGAGGGAGGACGCCCAGCGCAGCTTGACCGCGTGCACAACGAGGGCGAGCAGCACGACGATGACCGTGAGGCTGACGAGCCAATAGACGATGTAGAGCGAGACGTGCAGCACCGCAGGCAGGAAGCGGTAGTCGTTGAACACCCGCACGAAGTTGTCGACGCCGACGAAGGCGCCGTTTCGGGTGAAGGCGAGGAAGAGCGCGTACAGCGTCGGGAGCAGTCCGAACGCGAGCAGGAGCAGGGTGTACCCGCCGACGAAGACGTAGCCGAAGCGCGCCTGGCGCTTCTGGCTCGGAGAGTGCCGGAGCCGGGCCGACGGCCGGCGCTGGCCACGGGGGGCAGCACCGGCCGTCGTGATGGAGCGAGTCTCGGACAAGCTACTTCACCGTGTATCCGTTGACGGTCGCCTCGTTGTCGAGCTCCTGCTTCCACGCGGGAAGGAGCGACTCGATGGACTCGCCCTCGGCGATGCCCGGGATGACGACGGTGGCCCAGGCCGACTCGGGGCTCCACTTGGTGACGCTCCAGCCCGACCAGATCTGGCCGGCGGCGTCGGACATGACCTGCTCGAAGTCGTCGTTCACGAAGTAGCCGGTCTCGGCCTGCTTCGCGAGCCAGCCGTCGGCGGCCTCGACGTAGGCGGGGTAGCCCGACGACGCCTCGACCTGGAACTCGGGCGCGCTCGTCGCGAACTCGAGGAACTGCTCGACGGCGTCGAGGTTCTTGGAGTGGCTCGATGCGTACCAGATGCCGCCGCCGACGTTGCCGGTCTCGATCTCGCCGTCCTCCCAGCGGAGCGGGGCGCCGACGCCGATCTCACCGGCGGGCACCGCGAGCGCGCCCTGGAAGATCGCGCCCGTGTACCAGACCGGTCCGGGCACGGCGACGAGCTTGTCGGCGTACTTCTGGGCGAACTCGGCGCTGAAGAAGCTGTCCTTCACGAGCGTGCCGTTCTCGAGCATGCCGTCGAGGATCTTCGAGATGGCGACGGTGTGCTCGTCCTCCACGTCGCTCGAGAACTCGGTGCCCTCGGCCTGGAAGACCGGGGACTCGGAACCGCCGTAATAGACGTACGTCATGAACGAGTCGCCGAGGCTGCCGAGGATGTACCCGGGGTGCTCGGCGGCGAGCTTCTCGCCGAGCTCGGCGTACTCCTCCCACGTCGTGGGCACCTCGTAGCCGAACTCGTCGAGCAGGCGCTGGTTGTAGTAGGTCACGTCCTGGGCGAGGTCGTTGCGGAGTCCGTAGACCGTGCCGTCGACGGTCGCGTAGTCGAGCGAGCCCTCGGCGAAGCCGGCCAGGAAGTCATCGTCGATGAAGCCCTTGTCGAGCGGGGCGGCGAAGGCCTGCTGCCCGTTGGTCTCCTGCGAGGCCCAGAGGGCGTCGTTCTGCTGGGTCGAGAACACGACGTCGGGCCAGCCCTCGCCGGCCTGGTCCATGAGCGAGATCTTGGTCTGGAAGGTGCCCGAGCCGCCGGCGTTGCCGTCGTACACCTCGTACTCGACGGGCACGTCGGGGTTGGCCTCCTTGAAGGCCTTGACGGCGGGCTCGCGGGAGGCGTCGACCCAGACGGTGATCGGGCTGTCGGCGACCTGCTCGGCCGTGGCGAAGCCGTAGTCGCTGTTCACCTCGCCACCGGCGGGCCCGGAGCATGCGGAGAGGAGCAGAAGCCCGGCCGCCGCCGATGCGGTGCCGGCGACGAGCCGGCGAGCTCGACGGGCCGATGACGAGTGCTGTGACATTTCGCGTCCTTTTCTGGTCGGCGTCTCTGACGACAATGGTGCCTGAAGGCTGGAGCCATTAGATCATACGTGTGACGTAATCGCAATCCGTGCGATCATGTTGATGTGATGTATGACCAATCGAGGGAGCAATGATGCGATCAGCCCGATACCTCCGTGACGGACGATTCGAGGTCCGCGACGACACCACGACCGCGCCGGCGCCCGGAGACGTGCGGATCCGCGTGTCCTACGTCGGCATCTGCGGCACCGACCTCCACATCAAGC
This sequence comes from Agromyces sp. NPDC058104, assembly GCF_042884835.1. Lineage (NCBI taxonomy): Bacteria > Bacillati > Actinomycetota > Actinomycetes > Micrococcales > Microbacteriaceae > Agromyces > Agromyces sp. NPDC058104. The sequence goes on from NZ_JBHVTD010000001.1 coordinate 943,270, forward strand.
ACGGCGCGATGGACGCCCGCGTGCCCGACGAGGCGATCATCGGCCACGAGATGAGCGGCACGATCGAGTCGATCGGCGAGGGCGTCGAGGGCTGGACCGTCGGCCAGTCGGTCACCGTCATGCCGCTCGACTGGGACGGCACCTGCCCCGCCTGCCTCGCGGGCAACACCCACATCTGCCAGAACCTGAGCTTCGTCGGCGTCGACAGCGCCGGGGCCCTCCAGGAACTCTGGAACGTGCCGGCCGAGCTGCTCGTCGCCCTGCCCGACGGCATGTCGCTGCGCGACGCCGCCCTCGTCGAGCCGGTCGCCGTCGCGGTGCACGACGTGCGGCGCTCGGGCCTCGCCGCAGGCGACCGCGCCGTCGTCATCGGCGGCGGTCCCATCGGCGTACTCATCGCGACCGCCGCCCGCCGCTTCGGCGGCGACGTGGTCCTCCTCGAAGTCGACCCCGGCCGCCGGGCAGCCGCCGAGACGCTCGGTCTCGCGGCCCTCGACCCCCGCGATACCGCGACCACGACGCACCTCGACGAGTGGACGGGCGGCGCCGGCGCCGACGTCGTCTTCGAGGTCTCGGGAGCCGCGGCCGCCGTGCTCGGCGCGACCGGGTATGCGAAGGTGCGCGGCACCCTCGTCATCGTCGCCATCCACCCCGAGCCGCGCCCGATCGACCTGCACCGCGTGTTCTGGCGCGAGCTCACGATCCTCGGCGCCCGCGTGTACCAGCGGCCCGACTACGAGACCGCGATCAACCTCATCGCCGACGGCGACATCCCCGTCGACGAGCTCGTCTCGCACGTCGTGCCGCTCGACCGCATCGGCGAGGCGTTCGACGCCCTCGAGTCGGGTGGCGCCATGAAGGTGCTCGTCGCCGTCGACGAGGCGGGGGCGGCGGCATGAGCGCGTTCGATCTGAGCGGCCGCCTCGCCGTCGTCACCGGAGCCCGCCGCGGCATCGGCTTCGGCATCGCCGAGGCGCTCGCCGAGGCGGGAGCCGACATCGTCGGCGTCTCCTCGAGCCTCGAGCCCGACGGCGGCGAGATCGGCGCGCGCGTTCGCGCGCACGGCCGCGACTTCCGGGGCCTCGCCGCCGACTTCGCCGACCCCGCCGCCGTCGACCGCCTGGGCGACGAGCTCGCCGCGCTCGCCCCCGACATCCTCGTGAACAACGCCGGCACCATCCGCCGCGCGCCCGCCGCGGAGCATCCGATCGACTGGTGGACGGAGGTGCTGCAGGTCGACCTCACGAGCCAGTTCCAGCTCACGCAGGCCGTCGGCCGCGGCATGCTCGAACGCGGCCGGGGCAAGGTGATCTTCACGGCCTCGCTGCTCAGCTTCCAGGGCGGCATCAACGTGCCCGGCTACGCCGCCGCGAAGTCGGGCGTCTCGGGGCTGACGAAGGCGCTCGCGAACGAGTGGGCGTCGCGGGGCGTGAACGTGAACGCCATCGCCCCCGGCTACATCGCGACCGACAACACGCAGGCGCTGCAGGACGACCCCGACCGCTCGCGCAGCATCCTCGAGCGGATCCCCGCCGCCCGTTGGGGCCGCCCGGCCGACCTCGGCGGCGCCGCCGTGTTCCTCGCGAGCCCCGCCTCCGACTACGTCTCGGGCGTCGTGCTGCCCGTCGACGGCGGCTGGCTCGGCCGCTAGGAGCGGTCGAACGCGGAAACGGCCCCGGCAGCGCTCGCTGCCGGGGCCGTCGTCGTGCGGGAGGTCAGCGGCGCGCGCCGGCCTCCGCCATCACCTGCTGCGCCTCGGCGGGCCACTCCTCGCGCGGCACCCCGTTCAGCTCGACCTCGTCGGTCCAGAAGGTGCGGTACTCGGGGAAGCGCACGTAACGCTCGTTGCCGCCCGTCCACCAGTTGCCCGTGAACTGGAGGTCGAGGGTGTTGAAGATCTCGGGCCCCTTCGTGTCGGCGTTCACGTAGATGTACCGGCTCGAGTCGAGGATGACGTTCTCACGCACCTCGATGTACCGCGATCCCTGGTCGATGAGCATGCCGAAGGTCTCACGGCTGTCGTAGATGTAGTTGCGCTCGATGACCGTGCCCGGGCTCGCCGACAGGGTGTAGATGCTGCCGCCGTCGTGCATCTCGTTCTTCGTGTCGTAGATGAGGTTGTACGCCACGTGGTTGTCGCGGAACGTGGTCGGCGTCTCGTACCGGGGCTGGATCTCGTAGCGGCCGGCCTGCGTGTAGTACTCATTGCCGCCCGGGTCGTTGATGCCCCAGCCCCAGCCGATGTCGATGCCGTCGTACGGCAGGTCCGTCAGCGTGTTGTGCGAGATCTCGGCGCGCGTGACGTACGTCGACAGGATGCCGGCGCTGTCGCGGTAGCTCTGGCCGACCCGCGTGATGGTGTTGTCGACGATCGTGATGTCGCGCACGGTCATGCGCTCGTCGCTCGGGTGATGCGCGTCGGGCTGCACGCCGCCGACGACGATGCCCGAGCCGCCGAGGTCGGCGAACTCGTTGCCGAGCACGTGGATGTCGCTCGCGCCGTAGCCGACGCCGGTCTCGTGCGCGTTCGGGTCCATGCCGATGCCGAGGCCGACCGATCCGAGCTGGTCGAAGCGGTTGCCCTCGAAGGTGACGTGGTTCGCCGCCGAGACCTGTACGGCCGCGGGGATCTGCCACCACTCGTCGCGCGTCTCCTCGAACTCGGGGCAGCCGTCCTGGCAGCTCGTCAGGTAGTCCGCGGGCGGCGAGTACTTCCCGACGACGTGCGCGCCCGACTGCTGGTCGGCGTAGCCCTGGTCCGAGCTCGGCCGCAGCCACGTGGTGTGCGCGAACTCGAGGTTCTCGAACGAGAGGCCCGTCACGGGGGCCTCGTAGGTGCCACCGACCTCGACGAGCGTCTCGAGCTCGGGCAGCCGCACGTCGACGCCGTCCATCGTGGCGCCCGCCTCGGCCTTGTAGTAGACCTTGCCCGCGGGCGAGTCGAGGTACCACTCGTCGGCGTTCGAGAAGAACTCGTAGGCGTTCACGAGGTAGAGCGCGCCGCGGTTGTAGGGCGACTTCAGCGTGTCGTAGCCGAAGTTGTTGTTCTCCCAGGCGGGCTGCACCATGTTGATGTCGTCGCCGACGATCGACTCGACGGGCGAGATGCGGTCGGTGAAGGACCCGAGGCTGACGATCTCGAGATCGGACTGGTTGCCGAGCGCCGAGAGGTCGCCGAAGCGGTCGTCGCCGAGGGTGAGGCCCTGCTCGGTCCAGGCGAGGTGCGCGCGGTCCTTCTTGTCGGCGCCGAGCAGCAGCTTGGTCTTCTCGGCCGGCTGCCCGTCGACGTAGAGCTGACGCGACTCGGTGCCGGGGGCGACATCGGCGACCCAGATGTTCTGCTCGGCGTCGTGCAGGCTCCAGCCGGTGACCTGCCGGCCGCCCGAGAGGACGGCCTGCTCGTCGTCGGCGCTCGTCCACGTCACGGTGTGGCCGTTCGCCCCGGCGTCCTTCGGGCCGAAGCGCAGCGGTGCCTCAAGTTCGTAGGTGCCGCCGTCGAGCACGACGCGCACGTCCTGCTGCTTGGCCTTGTTCTGCACCACCTTCTGGGCGGCGTGGATCGACTTCACGACGATGTCGCCGTCGGGCGCTCCGGACTTGCCGTTCGGTGCCACGACGACGACGAGCTCGCCCTTCGGTGCGGCTGCGGCCGGAGCGGCCGTGCAGACGACACCGGTCGCCGCGAGCGCGAGCACGCCGGCGATGCCGGTGACGCGGGCGGGGATGGATATCTTCATTGATCTGACTCCCAGTAGATATGTCGAATGACGTATTACGTATCCCAACGTAGAGTGGCCCTCGAACGGGTGTCAAGGATGTGACGCCGCCGCAGCTGCCCCGTCGGCGTCACTCGCCCGGCCGGGACGGCCGACCTACGATCGGAGCATGAGCGACCCGACGCAGCCGTGGTGGAACAGCGACGACGACCTCGGCGGCCTCGGGTTCGCCCGCATGTTCGCGTACACCGGCCTGCTGCTCGGCGTCGGCGCGCTCGTCATGGCCCTCATCGCGCCGCTCGAGGGCGACGCGCTGCGCACGGTCTGGATCGCCGGCTTCGGCTGCACGGCGATCTGGGTCGCCGCGATGGCGCTGCCGCGCTACCGCAGCGCGGGCGTCAGGCCCTCCTGGGCGGTGCGCACGGCCTGGGTGCTCGGCGGACTCGCCGTGCTCGTCGCCGCCTACGCCTTCGTCGTCATCTGGCTCGCCTCGAGCGGCATCGAGCTGCCGGCCCCGGCGTACTGGCTCGCGCCCGAGCAGCGGCCGGTCGGGGTGACGGCGTCGGCACTCGGGCTCGCCGCGTAGCGCGGGGTCAGACCGGCGGCGTGGCGTCGAGCGCCGCGAGCACGCGTGCGACCGAGCCGCCGAGGTTCCACTCGTCGACGAGCCCCTCGAGCACGGCCCGGCGCCCGCCCGTCACCGGGTGCAGGTGCGCATCGACCTCGGGGAGCTCGAGGTCGCGCACGACCTCGACGACCCGCGGCGCGACGGCGAGGTAGTCGGCGGCCGCAGCGAGCTTCGCGCGCACGCCGGCCGACATCGGCGCCGAGGCATCCGATGCCGCCTCGATGATGCCGTCGAGGTCGACGAACTGCTGGATCAGCCCGGACGCCGTCTTCTCGCCGACGCCCGCGACGCCCGGCAGCCCGTCGGAGGAGTCGCCGCGCAGCGCGGCGAAGTCGGCGTACTGCTGCGGCAGCACCCCGTACTTGCCGACCACGACGGCGTCGGTCACGAGCTCGAGCTTCGACATGCCGCGCGCCGTGTAGACCACGCGGACGGATGCCTCGTCGTCGACGAGCTGGAAGAGGTCGCGGTCGCCCGTGACGACGTCGACGGGCCGGCCCGCACCGGTCGCGAGGGTGCCGATCACGTCGTCGGCCTCATGCTCGGGCGCGCCCACGATCGGCACGCCGAGCAGGCCGAGCACCTCGCGGATGAGGGGGATCTGACGCACGAGCCCTGGCGGGGTCTCCTCGACGTCGACGCCGCCGGGCACCGCCCGCTCGACCCGGTGCCCCTTGTAGCTCGGGATGAGGGCGACTCGCCACCCCGGGCGCCAGTCGTCGTCCCAGCAGGCGACGAGCTCGGTGGGCTCGAACTCGGTGACGAGCTTCGCGACCATGTCGAGCAGGCCCCGCACCGCGTTGACGGGTGTGCCGTCGGCGCGCTTCAGCGAGTCGGGCACGCCGTAGAAGGCGCGGAAGTACAGCGAGGCGGTGTCGAGGAGCATCAGTCGGTCGGCCACACCGCGATCTTGGCACGGACCTCCGGCATCCTCGATAGCGTGGGCGCATGAGCGGCGAACCGAACGACCGTCCGATCATCCCCGCGAAGCGCAAGACGCTCCCACCGGTGCAGCGCTGGGTCTTCTGGCCCGCCGCGATCGTCATCGCCGCCTTCGTCGCCTTCGCCCTCATCGCCCCCGAGGCTGCCGAGACGATGTTCGGCGCGATCCAGGCGGGCATCGTCAACGCCTTCAACTGGTACTACGTGCTCATCGCCGCGTTCTTCGTCGCGTTCAGCCTCTTCGTCGGCTTCAGCCGCTTCGGCGACATCCGGCTCGGCCGCGACGACGACGAGCCCGAGTTCTCGCTGCTCGCCTGGTTCTCGCTGCTGTTCGCCGCGGGCATGGGCATCGGCCTCGTCTTCTACGGCGTCAGCGAACCGCTCAGCCACTACGTCTCCCCCAGGCCCGGCGTCGAGGGCACTCCGCCCCAGCTCGCGCAGGCGGCGCTCAGCCAGACCTACCTGCACTGGGGCGTGCACGCGTGGTCGATCTACGTCGTCATCGGGCTCGCCCTCGCCTACGCGATCCACCGCCGCCGCCGGCCGATCTCGATCCGCTGGACGCTCGAGCCGATCCTCGGCAAGCGGGTCGAGGGCGGCTGGGGACACGCGATCGACGTCATCGCCCTCGTCGGCACGCTCTTCGGCGTCGCCACCTCGCTCGGCCTCGGCGTGCTGCAGATCAGTGCCGGGCTCGACTTCGCCGGCATCCTCGAACCCAACGAGGTCACCGAGGTCGTGCTCATCCTCGTCATCTCGGTGTTCGTGCTCATGTCGGTGCTCTCGGGCGTGACCAAGGGCATGAAATGGCTCTCGACGGCGAACCTCGTGCTCGCGGGCCTGCTCGTGCTGTACTTGCTCGTGTTCGGCTCGACCGAGCTGCTGCTGCGCGAGTTCGTGCAGTCGATCGGCAACTACCTGCAGGGCTTCATCGGCCTGTCGTTCAACGTGAGCGCCTTCCAGGGCGCGGCCGGCGAGGAGTGGCAGGCGAGCTGGACCTCCTTCTACTGGGGCTGGTGGATCTCGTGGGCGCCGTTCGTCGGCATCTTCATCGCGCGGGTCTCGAAGGGGCGCACGGTGCGCCAGTTCGTGACGGGCGTCATCCTCGTGCCGACCCTCCTCGGCATCCTCTGGTTCGCCGTGCTCGGCGGCTCCGCGCTCGCGATCGAGATGGCCGAACCGGGCGCGCTCACCCAGTCCGACGGCTCGGTGAACGTCGAGGCGGCGCTCTTCCAGTTGCTGCAGCACTTCCCCGGCTCCCAGGCGCTCACGATCGGCGTGATCCTCCTCATCGGCATCTTCTTCGTCACCTCGGCCGACTCGGGCGCGCTCGTCATGGGCATGATCGCCACCGGCGGCCAGCTGAACCCGAAGCGCTGGATCCGCACCTTCTTCACCGCGATCACGGCCGCGCTCGCGATCGCGCTGCTGCTCTCGGGCGGGCTGAAGGCCCTGCAGACCGCGGCGATCATCATCGCCCTGCCGTTCAGCGTCGTGATGCTGCTCATCTGCTGGTCGACGATCATCGCGTTCACCCGCGAGCGCCGCGCCTACGCCAAGGCCGAGCGGGCGCAGTTCATCGACCACATCGGCGAGTACTACGGGCTCGAGGTCGAGGAGCCGCTCGAGCGCGGCATCGTCGCCGCCCCGCCGGCCTGGGTGCGCGGCCTCCGCCGACGACTCGGGCTCCACGCGGATGCCACGGGGTCGCCGCGTCGCGCGTCGACCCGCGCGCTGTCGGCCGAGAACGCCCTGTCCGACAACGTGCCGACCGACGACGTCGACGAGGTCGTCGACCACGACCCGCTGGCGAGCGGCGACGATCCCGAGATCCCCGAGCACGGCGAGGACGACCCGCGCACGCTTCCCCGCTAGCGGGCCACAATGGAGCGCATGGGGATCACCTCGACCTTCCGGGCGACGAAGCGGGTGCCGATCCTGCAGGTCGCGAAGGCGGCCGTGGCGACGATCTCGGCCTGGCTCGTCGCCGGCTGGTTGATCCCGGGGCAGCTGCCCGTGTTCGCGGCGATCGCCGCCCTGCTCGTCGTGCAGCCGAGCGTCAACCAGTCGTTCGGCAAGGCGATCGAGCGGTCGATCGGCGTTATCCTCGGCGTGCTCATCGCCACCGGCATCTCGCTCGCCTTCGGGCAGAACAGCGCGATCATCCTCGTCGCGATCGTCGTCGCGATGCTCGTCGCCTGGGCGCTGAAGATGACGCCCGGCACCTCGAACCAGGTCGCGATCAGTGCGATGCTCGTGCTCGCGCTCGGCGCCTCCTCGCCCGAGTACGCCATCGACCGGGTGCTCGAGACCCTCATCGGCGCGCTGATCGGCATCGTCGTCAACACGCTCATCGTGCCGCCCGTCGCCGTCGCTCCCGCCCGGCGCGACCTGGCACTCCTCGGCGGCGAGCTCGCGGCATCCCTCGACCGCCTCGCGAGCGCCCTCGAGTCGCCGCAGTCGCCCGCCCGGCTCCAGCAGCTCATGCTCGAGGCGCGCCTCATGCGGCCGATGCGGGATGCCGCGGACGCGGCCATCGCCGCCGGCGAGGAGTCGCTCACCCTGAACCCCAGGCGCTCGGCGCACCGCACCGATCTCGCCGATATGCGCACGCTCATCGAGCGCCTGAGCCCGATCGTGACCCAGGTGATCGGCATGACGCGCGCCTTCTTCGACCACTACGACGACGCCCTCTCCGAGGAGCCGACGGTGCAGGCGATCGCCGAGCAGCTGCGCAGAGCCGCCCACGACGTGCGGCTCGCGGTGCACCTCGCCGACATCGAGCCCGAGCCCGAGCCGCTGACCTCGGTGGTGCCGGCGCTCACCGCGCCGCTCGTCATCGCCCCGCCCCGCTCGGGCCACTGGATCCTCGTCGGCTCGCTCATGGAGGACCTGCGGCGCATCCGCGGCGAGCTGCTCGACGACGAGTAGCCGGGCCGGCAGCGCCGCGGGCCGCTCCCGACGGCCCTCTTCCGGCCTCCCCCCGGATTGGGGCTCACCGCCGTGCCACCGGAGGTGCAGACTGACCCCGAGCACCGTGACAGGCCGGCTCCCCGTACCCCGTCGCCCCGACGGATGTGCCTTGTCTCGGAACGCCGCGTCTGATGAGGAGGCGAAATTGCGGCTGCTTCTCCAACCCCGACCCGAGCGGACCGAATTCGACTGGATCGACGCCAGGGTCCCCGACCTCGCCGCTCTCAGCGCCGGCGAGACGACCGTGCTGCGCGCCCTCGCCACGGGCGCGTCGAACACGGCGATCGCGACGACGCTGTGCGTGTCGGAACGAACCGTCGAGTCGCACGTCCGATCGATCTTCGTGAAGCTCGGGCTCCTGCAGTGCGCCGACGAGAACCGTCGCGTCATCGCCGCCGTCGTCTGGACGCGGTCGGCGGCCTAGGCCGCGCCTCGCCCGGCCGGCGCCGCCCTCGGGCCCCGCCGGCCGGGCACCTCGCGTACGCTTCCGGACATGAGCACAGTCGCGCCGGGGTTCGATTTCTTCGCCGTCGGCGAGCTGCCCGCACCGAACCTGCCTGCGGCGGAGGTGACGGCGATCGTCGCCGCCGAGTGGGGCCTCGAGGTCGAGCTCGAGCCGCTCGGCAGCCAGCAGGACCAGAACTTCGTCGCCCGCAGTCGTGACGAGGCGTCTCGGCCGATCGGCGTCGTGAAGGTCACGAACCCCGCGTTCACCGCGACCGAGCTCGCCGCGCAGGACGCCGCGGCCGAGCGCATCGCCGCCGCGTGGCCCGAGCTGCGCATCGCCACGACGACGAACGCGGACGGCGACGGCACCGTCGCCGGCACCGGCCCCGGCCGCCGCCCCGGCCCCCGCTCGGTCGTCGCCGAGACGAGCGAGGGCCCGCTCGCGATGCGGCTCCTCAGCTTCCTCGACGGCGGAACCCTCACGGGCGACGCCTTCCTCGCACCGACGGTCGTCGCCCGCCTGGGCGAGCTCGCCGCGAAGTCGAGCCTCGCCCTCGCCGGGCTCGAGCACCCGGGCCTCGAGCGGGTGCTGCAGTGGGACCCCCGCTTCGCCGACCGCGTCGTCGCGCTCCTCGCCCCGCACCATCCCGACCCCGAGCGGCGCGAACGGCTCGTCGCGGCCGCCGAGTCGGCCTGGGCGACGGTCGCCGGGCTCGCCGACGAGCTCCCGCAGCAGGCGGTGCACCTCGACCTCACCGACGACAACGTCGTGTGCCGGGCCGAGGGCGGCCGACGCCTGCCCGACGGCATGATCGACTTCGGCGACGTGACGCGCAGCTGGGCGGTCGCCGAGCTCGCCATCACGATCTCCTCGGTGCTGCACCACGCGGGCGCCGAGCCCGCCTCGGTGCTTCCCGCGGTGCGCGCCTTCCACGAGCTGCGCCCGCTCTCGGCGGGCGAGGTCGCCGCGCTGTGGCCGCTCGTCGTGCTGCGCGGCGCCGTGCTCGTCGTCAGCGGCGAGCACCAGGTGCAGCTCGACGGCGGCGCGAACGCGTACGCCGCGGCCGGGCTCGACCGCGAGTGGCGCATCTTCGAGCAGGCGTGCTCGGTGCCCGCCGACGTGATGACCGCGGTGATCGCCGACGCGCTCGGGCTCGGGCAACTGCCGGTCCCCCACACCCATGCCTCGCCGCCGCACCACCTGCACACCGCCCGCGCCACTTCCAGTGGCGCGGAGGTCGTCGAAGTGGCGCGACCGACGGCCGGCACCCGCGGGCCGGTGCGGCTCGACGTCTCGGTGTTCGCCGACGCGATCGACGGCGGCGCCTGGCTCGACGGCGAGGCGCTCGAGGAGCAGCTCGCGCTCGACGCGCTCGACGCGGGGGCGCCGGCCGCCTGGCTGCCGCGCGGGGCGCCCCGGCTCACGGCGAGCCGCACGCTCTCCCCCGTCTCGCCCGCGACCGTGCCGATCGGCGTCGACGTCTGGTACGCCGAGCCGCAGCGGCTCGAGGCATCCGAGCATCTCGAGATCGGCGGCGCGGCGCAGGACGCCGACGGCATCTGGATCGTGCCGGCGCGCACGCGCATCAGGGCGCGCCTCGGCCGGGCCGGCGCGCCCCACCTCGTGCGCCCCGAGTACGCGGCGGGATGGCTCGCGGTGACCCTCGACCCCGCGCCGATGCTGGAGCTCGAAACGGCGAGCACCGGCGCCGATGCGGGTCGGGACTCGCTCGCGGCCCGACGGGACGCGCTCCTCGACCGCCGCAGCGCCGCCTTCGCCGAGGTGCAGGAGCACTACTACGACGCCCCGCCGCAGATCGAGCGCGGCTGGCGCGAGCACCTCGCCGACACCGGCGGGCGGGTCTACCTCGACATGGTGAACAACGTCACGCCGCTCGGGCACGGCCACCTCGGCGTCGCCGCGGCGGTGAACCGCCAGCTGCGCCGGCTCAACACCAACTCGCGGTTCAACTACGAGGCCGTCGTCGAGTTCAGCGAGCGCCTCGCGGGCCTCGTGCCCGAGCCGCTCGACACGGTGTTCCTCGTGAACTCGGGCTCGGAGGCCACCGACCTCGCGATCCGCGTGGCGCTCGCGGCGACCGGTCGACGCGACGTGGTGAGCGTGCTCGAGGCGTACCACGGGTGGACGTACGCGTCCGACGCGGTGTCGACCTCGACGGCCGACAACCCGAACGCGCTCGAAACCCGCCCCGACTGGGTGCACGCGGTCGAGGCGCCGAACTCCTTCCGCGGCAGGTACCGAGCGGCGGATGCCTCGCGCTACGCGCCCGAGGCCGCCGCGCGGATCCGCGAGCTCGCCGCCTCGGGCCGGCCGCCGGCCGCGTTCATCGCCGAGACGTTCTACGGCAACGCCGGAGGCATCCCGCTGCCCGACGGCTACCTCGCCGAGGTGTACGCCGCGGTGCGCGAGGCCGGCGGGCTCGCGATCGCCGACGAGGTGCAGGCCGGGTACGGCCGGCTCGGCGACTGGTTCTGGGGCTTCGAGCAGCAGGGCGTGGTGCCCGACGTCATCGCGGTGGCGAAGGCGATGGGCAACGGACACCCGCTCGGCGCGGTCATCACGACCCGCGACATCGCCGCGAGGTTCCGCAGCCAGGGGTACTTCTTCTCGTCGACGGGCGGCAGCCCGGCCTCGTCGGTCGCCGGACTCGCGGTGCTCGACGCGTATGCCGCCGACGGGGTGCAGGCCCACGCCGCCGAGATCGGACGACAGCTGAAGCAGGACCTCGAGGAGCTCGCGAGCCGTCACCCCCTCATCGGGGCGGTGCACGGGCTCGGCCTCTACCTCGGCGTCGAGTTCGTGCGCGACCACGAGACGCTCGAACCCGCGACCGAGGAGACGCGGGCGATCTGCGACCGACTGCTCGAGCTCGGGGTGGTCATGCAGCCGACGGGCGACCACCAGAACGTGCTGAAGACGAAGCCGCCGCTCTGCATCGAAGCCGCCTCGGCCGACTTCTTCGTCGAGATGCTCGACCGGGTGCTCACCGAGGGGTGGTGAGGCGCACCTCGTCGACTCAGGCGAGCAGGTCGCGAACGGCCAGCCCCCACTCGAAGCCGCACTCGCGGCAGTCGAAGATCGGGGCGTCGTCGGAGAGGAACGGATCGACCGACTCGGCCTCGACCGCGAGGTCGAGCGGGCCGTAGACGATCGCGCGCACCGACCCCGAGCCGCAGCGCGGGCACGGCTCGTCGAGCACCTCGATGGGGGCTTCGCTCTGCGTCTGGTTCGTCATGGCAGCCAAGGTACGCCGCCCCTCCGACATCGGGGGTCATCGCCCGGGCGAGTCCGACACCGCTCGCCCCGACATCCCTAGACTGGGCGCGTGCTCACCGCCGTCGTCCTCTTCGCCATCGTGCCGGCCAGCGTCATCCTGGTGCTGGGGCTCGTCGCGCGCGTCGTCGCGGCGCAGCGGGTGAACGCGCGGGTCGTGCAGTACACGGCCCCCCGAGGGTCCACGGTCTTCCGCGACGCCCTCCTCGTCGACGCCGACCGACGTGCGCCGTCGGCCGCGCTCATCGACCTCGCCGTGAAGCGCAAGGTGCGGCTCATCGCGGGCGCACCCGGCACGCGCGAGCCGATCGGCGTCGAGCTCACCGACGGCGTCGTGCTCACGGCCGACGAGACCGCGCTGCTCGAGACGCTCTTCGGCCCCGAGCACACGGGCACGCGCCTGCGACGCTTCTCGGCCGACCGCCGCGCGCTGGCCGGCCGGCTGAAGACCCTGCTCCTGAACACCGAGCACGGACTCGCCCGCGACGGGCTCATCGCCGAGCGCCGGGTGACGTGGCCCGGCACGACGCTGACCTCGCTCGCGTACCTGGGCATGCTCGTCGAGGGCCTCTTCATCGTCTTCGCCCTGATCGGCGGCGACCTGCCCGCGCTCGTCGCGACGCTCGTCGCCCTCGCCCTGACCATCGCGACGATCTTCGTCACCCCGGCCTGGTGGCGCCGCTTCCAGCCCGCGGCCACGCCGATCCGCGAGCACCTCGCGGGGCTGCGCCGATACCTCGAGGTCGCCGAGGCCGATCGCCTCCGGGCACTGCAGTCGCCGAGCGGCGCCGAGCTGCGGGCGGACGCCTCGGTGCCGGCTCCGTTCGCCGACGCCGTGGGCGAGGCATCCGCACCGCTCGCGCGGTTCCACCTCAACGAGCGCCTGCTGCCGTACGCGGTGCTGTTCGGTATCGAGCGCGAGTGGATCGCCAAGCTGAAGCTCGAGGCCGAGACCCTCGCGCACACGAACGTCGACACCCTCGGCGACCTCGTCGAGGTGACCGCCGACGTCGCGACGGCGATCGACGCGGTCGGCAACGTGGTCGAGCTCACCTCCGCGCTCGGCGATCTCGTCGACGGCGCCGGCTCGGTCGTCGAGGGCGTCGGCGGCATCTTCGAAGCGTTCGGGTCGTGAGCGAGGTGCTGACCGAGCTCGAGGAGCGCCTCACCGTCGAACTCGACGGCGGGCCCGTCTCGGCGATCGCGGGGCGCGCAGCCGGCTCGGGCCCGGCCGAGGCCACGATCGTCGTCGCCCATGGGGCGGGCGCGGGCATGGAGCATCCGTTCATGTCGGGCTATACGCGCGCGCTGAACGACGCCGGTTTCGCGACGCTGCGCTTCAACTTCGCCTACCGCGAGGCCGGGCGGAGGTTCCCCGACCGGCCGCCGGCCGCGATCGGCGCGTGGCGCGACGTCGTCGCGGTCGCGATGAGCCGTGCCGCGGACGAAGGGCGCGCGAGTGCGCCGATCTGGGCCGCGGGCAAGTCGTTCGGCGGGCGCATGGCGTCGATGGCGGTCGCCGAGGGCATGGAGGTCACGGGGCTCGTGTTCCTCGGCTATCCGCTGCACGCGCCGGGCAAGCCCGAGAAGCCACGCGACGAGCACCTGCCCGGCATCACCGTGCCGATGCTGTTCCTGCAGGGGCGCAACGACCCCTTCGCGATCCCCAACGAGCAGCTCGACGAGGTGGCCGCACGGGTCGGCCCGAACGCCGTCGTCGAGTGGTTCGAGGGCGGCAACCACTCCTTCGAGGTGAAGGGCGCGAAGCGCCCGGCCGCCGAGATCGGCGCGGGGCTCGCGGCCCCGACCGCGGAGTTCGTGCGCGCGCACTGAGCCGCACGCGCCGTTCTTCGAGCACCCGCGCGTACGCTGAACGCATGGGCGAGACGCGCTCCCGCAGGACCTGGGTGCTCCCGGCCGCCGCCGGCGCGGGCGCGGCCGCCCTCGGCGCGGGGCTCGGCGAGCTGACCGCCGCCGTCATCGCGCCCGAGTCGGGCCCGTTCGTCGTGATCGGCGCAGCCCTCATCGACCTCGCGCCGCCGTGGGCGAAGGACACCGCGATCGCGCTCTTCGGCACCGGCGACAAGCCGGCGCTGCTCATCGGCATCGGCGTGGTGCTGCTCGTGGCCGCCGGTGCCGCGGGGGTGCTCGAGCTCCGCCGCCCGCCGTGGGGGCAGGTCGTGCTCGGCCTGTTCGCGGTGGCCGGTGCGGTGGCCGCGGCGACGCGGGCGAACGCGCCGATGCTCGCGGTGGCGCCCTCGCTCGTCGCCGGGATCGCGGCGGTGGTCGCGCTGCGGGTGCTCGTGGGGCGGTTGCGCCGGCTCGAGACGCCCGTCGGGGCGCGCGCCACGACCGACGTGGACCCCGGCAGTGGCGAGGAGGCTGCAGCGGCATCCGACGGCGCGACGCGGCGCGGGTTCCTCGCGTGGGCGGGCGGAGCCGCCGTGATCGGCGTGCTCGCCGCCGTCGCGGGGTCGGCGCTGCGCGCCGGCGGCCGGGCGCTCTCGGCGGTGCGCGAGGCGATCCGGCTCCCGGCCGCGGCGACGACCGCGTCGGTGCCCGCGGGCGCGGAGCTCGGCATCGACGGGCTCACGCCGGTCATCACGCCGAACGGCGACTTCTACCGCATCGACACCGCCCTCGCGGTGCCCCTCGTCGACCCCTCGGAGTGGCGCCTGCGCATCCACGGGCTGGTCGAGCGCGAGGTCGAGCTCACCTGGGACGAGCTGCTCGCCCTTCCCCTCGACGAGAGCATCACGACGCTCGCCTGCGTCTCGAACGAGGTGGGCGGCAGCCTCATCGGCAACGCGGTGTGGCTGGGCCATCCGATTCGCGAGCTGCTCGCCCGGGCGCGCCCGCTCGCCGAGGCCGACATGGTGCTCTCGCGCAGCGTCGACGGGTTCACCGCGTCGACGCCGCTCGAGGTGCTGCAGGACGACCGGGCGGCGATCCTCGCGGTCGGCATGAACGGCGAGCCCCTGCCGATCGAGCACGGGTTCCCGGTGCGCATGGTCGTGCCGGGCCTCTACGGCTACGTCTCGGCGACGAAGTGGGTGGTCGAGCTCGAGGTCACCCGTTTCGACGCCGTCAACGCGTACTGGACCGACCGCGGCTGGAGCGCCCGCGGCCCCATCAAGCTCTCGTCGCGCATCGACGTGCCGCGCAGCGGTCAGTCCGTCGCCGCCGGAACCGCCGTGCTCGCGGGCGTCGCCTGGCACCAGCACGTCGGCATCGCCGCCGTCGAGGTGCAGCTCGACGGCGGCGAGTGGCGGCCGGCGACCCTGGCGATGGCGATCTCCGACGACACGTGGGTGCAGTGGCGCGCTGAATGGCGGGATGCCTCGCCGGGCGCCCACACCGCACGCGTGCGCGCGATCGGTGCGGACGGCGAGGTGCAGACGGCCGACGAGCAGGGCGTCGTGCCCGACGGCGCGACGGGCCTCCACGAGGTGACCTTCGAGGTCGCGTGAGCCCTCGCGGTGCCGCCTCCAGGGCCAGCCGCTCGCCCGCTCAGATCGCCGAGTAGCCGCCGTCGATGACGTGGTAGCTGCCGGTGACGAAACTCGCCGCGTCGCTCGCGAGGAACCCGACGAACGCGGCGACCTCCTCGGGCTCGCCGAGCCGGCCGATCGGATGCTTCGTGACGAGGAACTCGACGAGCGCGTCGTCGGCGTGGAGGGTGAGCATCGGCGTCCTGATGAAGGCGGGGCCGACGGCGTTCACGCGGACCCCGTAGGGCGCGTACTCGGCCGCCGCGCTCTTCGTCAGGCCGACGAGCGCGTGCTTCGAGGTCACGTACGCCGACTGCGCCGGGAACCCGACGCTGCCGAAGACCGAGCTCATCACCACGATCGAGCCGCCGCCATTCGCGACGATCGCCGGCAGCTGCGCCTTGAGGTTGCGGAAGGTGGCGTTGACGTTGAGTTCGATGACCGACTGCCAGCTGTCGTCGGGGTAGTCGCCGATCGGCGCCGCCGCACCGCCGATCCCGGCGTTGTCGACCGCGATCCGCAGCGGGCCGAGCGCGTTCGCCTCCTCGATCGACGAGGCGATCCAGGCGGTGTCGGCGGCATCGCCCGGCGACGCCGCGGCAGTGCCGCCCGCCGCCCGGATCTCCTCGACGACTGCGTCGGCCCGGCCGGCCTCGACGTCGTTCACGAGCACGGATGCCCCGTTCGCCGCCAGCAGGAGGGCGGTCGCTCGGCCGAGGCCGCTGCCCGCCCCGGTCACGATGGCCGAGCGGCCACCCACGTCGTACTGCGCCATTGCAGACTCCATCCGGCCGGGCGCTGCACCGGGAACCCTTCTCGGCCGGCCCGCCGGAGCCAGACTAGTAAGTTAATCCCGGTTCCGGTCAACTCTGACGGTTATCGGCCCATCCTTTGGGCCCGAGCGAACTCGACGCCCCTCTCCGAGTGGAAGAGGGGCGTCGAGCCCGAGGCATCCCGGGCGAGGAGAGGCGGCTAGGAGAGGCGCGGGGTGCGCGGCGGCTCGGTGCGGCGCGAGCCGGTCGACTCGAAGGCCGCGGCGAGCGTGAGCAGCGCGGTGTCGTCGTAGGCGCGTCCGGCGAAGGTGAGGCCGACCGGCATGCCGATGTCGGCCATCGTGCCCATGGGCACCGTGACCGTCGGGATGCCGAGGTGGCGCGGCACGAGGTTGCCGTTCGACACCCACACGCCGTTGCGCCAACCCAGGTCGGCCGAGGCCTCGTTCACGTCCATGTCGGCGGGGCCGACGTCGGCCGCGGCCGGGAAGACGACCGCGTCGAGGCCGAGCCCGTCCATCCACTGCTCGAGGTCGCTGCGGCGGGTCTCCTCGAGCCCGCGCAGCCCCTGCTCGAGCTCGGGGATCTCGGCGACCGACGACACGGGGTGCTCGCGCACTTGGGCCGGGTACGTCGCGATGTCGTCGTCGAAGCCCTCGTAGCGATCGGGCAGCGCGCCCTCGGGGTGCGGGAAGATCGAGGCGCCGTCGACGTCCGCGAGCGTCGAGAGGTTCGGGTCGCCGTTCGCCGCGAGGAAGTCGTCCCACGCCCACGCCGACAGGTCGATGATCTCGCGGTGCAGGAACTCGGGCGAGACGAGCCCGCGCGTCGCGATCGTCGGGGCCCCCGGCCGGTCGCCCTCGTAGTTCGACACCACCGGGAAGTCGACCTCGACGACCTCGGCGCCGGCCGCCTCGAGGTCGCGTCGCGCCGACTCCCAGAGGGCGATGACCGACGCGCGCGTCTCGATCCGGCGACCGGTCGGGCCGCCGATGCCGACGTGCTCGCCGGTGCCGGCGAGCGAGTCGGCGTTGACGTACATCCGGGGCACGCCGAACCGCTTGCCGGCGAGCGCGGCGCGCGCGGCCGAGGCATCCTCGACCCGGAGCGCCGGGTACGACGGGGGCCTGACCTCCGAAGCCGCCGGCAGCGCCACCCACGGCTGCGCGCGCCAGAAGTCGCCGCGCGTCTCGGCGTCGTCGGCGACGATGACGTCGAGCACCTCGAGCAGGTCGGCCATGCTGCGGGTGTGCGGCACGACGACGTCCATCGTCGGCACGAGCGGCCAGTTGCCGCGCGTCGAGATGACGCCGCGCGACGGCGTGTAGGCGCAGAGCGCGTTGTTCGACGCGGGGGCCCGCCCGCTCGACCAGGTCTCCTCGCCGAGCCCGAACGCCGCGAACGACGCCGCCGTCGCGGTGCCCGAGCCGTTCGACGAGCCCGAGCCGAAGGCCGCCGTGAGGAAGTCGGCGTTGTACGGGCTCTCGGCGCGGCCGTAGACGCCGCGCTGCATGCCGCCGTTCGCCATCGGGGGCATGTTCGTGAGCCCGACGAGCACGGCGCCCGCCGCGCGCAGGCGCTCGATCGTGAAGGCGTCGCGCTGCGCGACGAGGTCCTTGAACGCGGGCGATCCGGAGGCCGCGGTCAGCCCACGGGCGAGGTAACTGTCCTTGGCGGTGTACGGGATCCCGTCGAGCGGCCCGCGCACCTCGCCGCGGGCGCGGCGCTCGTCGGCGGCGGCCGCGTCGGCCCGCGCCTCGGGGTTCATGACCACGAGGGCGTTGAGCGCCGTCGCCGTGCCGGGCGCGTCGTACGCCGCGATGCGCGCGAGGTACGCGTCGAGCAGCTCGACCGAGGTGGTCTCGCCGCGCTGCAGCGCGCTCCGCAGCTCGGCGATCGAGGCCTCGACGACGTCGAACGATCCGCCGCTCATCGGCCGACCACCGGCTGCTGCTGGGTGATGCAGTGGATGCCGCCGCCGCGGGCGAAGATGTCGCGCGAGTCGACGGTCACGGCACGCCGGCCGGGGTAGGCCGCCTCGAGGATCTCGCGGGCCGCGGCGTCCGCCTGCTCCTCGCCGAAGCCGCACGCGATGATGCCGTCGTTCACGACCAGGTGGTTCACGTAGCTGTAGTCGACGAAGCTTTCCTCGTCGCGCAGCGTCTCGGGCGCCGGCAGGTCGACGATCTCGAAGCGGCGGCCCGCGGCATCCGTCTGCTCGGCGAGCAGGGCGCGGAGCTCGCGCGTGACCTCGTAGTCGGGGTGCTCGGGGTTCTGCTGCGAATGCAGCAGCAGCGTGCCGGGCGAGGTGATCGTCGCGACGATGTCGACGTGGCCGTTGGTGCCGAACTCGTCGTAGTCGCGGGTGAGGCCGCGGGGCAGCCAGACGACCTTCGTCGCGCCGATCGTGCGGGCGAGCTCGGCCTCGACGCGGGCCTTGTCGGCGTAGGGGTTGCGGCGCGGGTCGAGCTGCACGGTCTCGGTGACGAGCACGGTGCCCTCGCCGTCGACGTGGATTCCCCCGCCCTCGTTGACGAGCACGCTCGACACGAGTTCCGCGCCGACGAGCGGGGCGATGAAGCGGGCGATCTCGGCCGACTTCCGCCACTCGGCCCACTCGGGGGCGCCCCAGCCGTTGAAGGTCCAGTCGACCGCGCCGAGCACGCCGGGCCGCTCGTCGTCGACGACGAAGGTCGGGCCGAAGTCGCGCATCCAGAACTCGTCGAGCGGCGCCTCGATGATCTCGACGTCTCCGCTCAGCATGCGGCGGGCGCGCGCGAGCTCGCTCGGGTCGACGACCATCGTCACGGGCTCGAACTCGGCGACGGCGTGCGCCACCGCCGTCCACGCGGCGTAGCCCTCCTCGCGTTCGGCGGCCCCCTCGCCGAGGGTGATGCCCTCGCGCGGGAACGCCATCCAGGTGCGCTCGTGGGGTGCGGTCTCGCTCGGCATGCGCCAGCTCATGCTGATACCTCCATGGTGTTGCGGTCGGCGGTGGTCGAGGCGGATGCCTCGGGGTCGAAGTCGTCGGTGCGACGGGCGCCCGGGGCATCCCCGAACTGGATATCACGCGGCGCACCCGGCCGCAGCGCCGGATCGCGGAACGGCCGCGTCGTGAGCCAGAGCAGCGCGTACACGCCGCCGCCGATCACGGGCGCGAGCAGGGCCGAGAGATCGGCGCCGCCGAGCGCGGTCGCGATCGGGCCGACGTAGAGCGTGGTGTTCGCCATCATGATGGCGAGCACGGTGCCCACGATCTGGGCGATGACGCCGGGCCAGAAGAATCCGCCCGAGTACCAGAACGGGCTTCCCGGGCGCTCGTCGTTGAGGGCGACGCCGTCGTACCCGTTGCGGCGCAGCATGATGTCGACCGCGTAGATGGCGACGAGCGGGCCGAGCACGGTGACGCTGAGCTCGAGCGCGTACTCCATCGTCTCGAGGAACCCGGGCGAGAGGAACACGAGCCACGCCGCGGCCGCGGTCGCGAGGAGGCCGGTGAGCACCACGGTCGTCGCCCGGTGGATCGCGAAGCCGAGGCCCTGCGCGTAGAGACCGGTGGAGTAGGCGACCAGGACGTTGTTCGAGATCGAGCCGAGGATGACGATGCCGAGGAAGACCGGCGTGAACCACGCGGGCACGATCTCGCCGATCGTGAGCTGCGGGTCGGTCATGTCGATCGCGGTTCCGGCGATGACGCCGAGCGAGCCGATGAGCACGGCCGGGATGAACCCGCCGAGCGCCGTCCACCAGATGATGCCCGCCTTCGACGCGGTCTTCGGCAGGTAGCGGGCGTAGTCGGCACCGGTGCCCCACGACAGCGGGCCCGACGAGACGATGGCGTAGCCGAGCAGCGCCATCGCCCAGTGCTCCCCGACCGGGAGCTCGGCGGGCGTGTACGAGAAGTCGGCGGCCTGCAGCACGAAGATCGCGAGCACGACGAAGGCGACGGCGAGCGCGGCCGAGAAGTACGGGGCGAGCTTCATGATGGTCGCGTGGCCGTAGACGCCGAAGATGAAGCTCGCCACGGCGACGACGCCGAGCACGACCCACTCGCTGCCGGCGGGCACGGCGACGCCGAGCAGGTCGAGCAGCGCGAGCGAGGCGAAGGTCGCGACGGCGATGTTGATGATCTCGTAGAAGAGGCCGATCACGACGCCGAGCGCGCCGCCGAAGATGCGGTTGCCGCGGATGCCGAACATGGCGCGCATGATCGTGACGCTCGGCGTGCCCGAGGCGGGGCCGCTGACGGCGAGCCAGCCGACGGCGATCCACCAGAGGTTGCCGATGACGGTGATGGCGAGCGCCTCCCAGAGCGGGAGGCCGAGGAGGATCAGGATGCCGCCGAAGGCGAAGTAGAGGTAGTTGACGTTGGCGCTCGCCCAGACCCAGAACAGGGAGGAGGGGCGGCCGTGACGCTCGGCCTCGGGCACCACGTCGATGCCGCGGGTCTCGATGCGACCGGCGCGGTCGGATGCCGCGGGGTGGGTCAGTGCGGTCGGGATGGCGTCGTTGCTCATCGTTGAGGCTCTTCTCGTGGGGGCGCTCGGGGAAGCGATCGTGAAGCCGGTGTCGGACCGGTTATTGACCAACTGATCAATAATGCAGTGAGACTACATACAATGGGTGATCATGTCAACGCCGACCCGAGTGCGCGCCGCCCGCAAGTCACCGGCGGAACGCGCCGACGACATCGCCCGCGCCGCCCGCGACCTCGCGCTCGAGCACGGGCTCAGCGCCATCACGCTGCGCTCGGTGGCCGCCGCAGCCGGCGTCGCACCGGCGCTCGTCGCCCACTACGTGCCGAGCATGGAGACCCTCCTCGCCCGCACCTTCTCGACGGTCGTCTCGGCCGAGATCGCGGAGGTCGAGGCGCTGCTGGCGACGATCGAGGGGCCGCGCGCGCAGCTCGGCGCCGTCGTGCGCACGGTGCTCGACGGCACCCGCGACGACGTCACCGTCGTGTGGGTCGAGGCCTGGGCGCTCGGCCGCCGCAACGAGACCCTCGCGATCGCCGTGCGCGAGGAGATGGACGCCTGGCAGTCGATCCTGCAGGAGGTCGTCGAGGCCGGCGTGCGCTCGGGCGACTTCGAGACGACGGATGCCGCGGGCGCCGCCTGGCAGCTGCTCGGCATGGTCGACGGGTTGAACGCGCAGGCGCTCGTGCGCTGGGGCGACACCGGGGCGCGCGCGGCGCTGACGCTGCACGCCGTCGAGGGCATGCTCGGCCTGCCGCGCGGTGCGCTCGACGCGCCTCCGCCGGCCGAGTAACGAGGCTCCCCGGCGGTCCCGGCGCGATGTCGGCGCCCGCGGGTACCGTGGAGGCATCCGAACGAAGGAGCCCGATGTACCTCTCGAACGGCTCCGTCGTGACCAGCGCGAGCGACCTGAAGAAGGCGAGCGACTGCGAGTTCGCGTTCCTCCGCGAGCTCGACGTGAAGCTCGGGCGCGAGACGCTCTTCGCCCCGCTCGACGACCCGATGCTCCGCCGGGCCGGCGAACTGGGCGACGTGCACGAGCTCCGGCTGCTCGAGGCCTACCGCGCCGAGTTCGGCGACGGGGTGGTCGAGATCGAGCGTCCCGACGTGCGCGACGACGACGCCGTGGCCGCCGCGGTCGCCGCGACGATCGCCGCCTTCCGGGCCGGCGCGCCCGTGGTCTTCCAGGCGACCTTCGGCGACGAGCCGGTGCCGGGGCAGGGGTTCATCGGCTTCGCCGACTTCATCGTGCGGCAGCCCGACGGTCGCTACCGCGTGCAAGACGCGAAGCTCGCTCGCCGCGCGCGGGTGACGGCGCTCCTCCAGCTCGCCGCCTACGCCGAGCAGCTCCTCCGGCTCGAGGTGCCGCTCGACGACACCGTCGAGCTCCTCCTCGGCGACGGCTCGGTGAGCGCCCACCGGCTCGACGACATCCTGCCGGTGTACCGCGAGCGCGTCGCCCGCCTGCAGCGCATCGTCGCCGACCGCGTCGCCGACAGCGGGCCGGTCGCCTGGGGCGACCCGCGCTACGACCACGACGGCCGCTGCCCGACGTGCGAGCTCGAGGTGCAGGCGCGCCGCGACGTGCTGATGGTCGGGGGAATGCGGGTCACCCAGCGCGAGCCGCTCGCCTCGGCCGGCATCACGACGATCGACGAGCTCGCCGCGTCGACGGGCCCCGTGCCCCACGTGATGGAGGCGACCCTCGACAACCTTCGAGCGCAGGCCCGGCTGCAGCTGCGCGCCGAGGCCGAGCTGAGCGCCGCGACCGCCTCGGGCGCGTGGCGCGAGGGCGACCCGCCGCTGCCGCCGCCCGTCGGCGTGCGCGACGCCCGCGCCATCGCGGCGATCCCCGAGCCGAGCCCGGGCGACCTGTTCTTCGACTTCGAGGGCGACCCGCTCTACACCGAGGGCGACGGCACCAGCTGGAACCTCGACTACCTGTGGGGCATGGTCGACACCGACGAGACCTTCACCGCGTTCTGGGCGCACTCCTTCGCCGAAGAGCGCGAGGCCCTGCTGCGGTTCCTCGAACTCGTGAAGCTGCGCCGGCAGGCGCACCCCGGGCTGCACATCTTCCACTACGCGAGCTACGAGCGCACGCACCTCACGGCCATCGCGGCCCGGCACGGCGTCGGCGAGGCCGAGGTCGACCAGCTGCTCGCCGACGGCGTGCTCGTCGACCTCTACCCGATCGTGAAGCGGGCGGTGCGGGTCGGCAGCCGCTCGTACTCTATCAAGAAGCTCGAACCGCTCTACATGGGCTCCGAGCTGCGCGAGGCCGACGTGAAGTCGGGCGCCGACTCGATCACCGAGTACGTGCGCGCGAGCGAGCTGCGGGCGACCGCGCGCGCGACGGGCGACGACGACGCCGCAGCCGAGGCCGCCCGCATCCTCGCCGACCTCGCCGACTACAACCGCTACGACTGCGTCTCGACCCTGCGCCTGCGCGACTGGCTGCTCGCCGTGGGCGCCCGCGAGGGCATCCGGCCGGTCGCCGCCTCGATGCTCGCCGACCGTGCAGAGGGCAAGATCTACGAGGCCTCGCCGCTCGCGCTGCAGCTCAAGGCGATCGTGCGCGAGCGCGACGACCTCACCGCCGCCGCGGCGGGGTCGGCGCACCTCGTCGGCGCCGAGCGGCGCGACGCCGACACCCAGGCCCTCGCGCTCGCCGCTGCGGCGATCGACTACCACGCCCGGGAGGCGAAGAGCTTCTGGTGGTCGCACTACCTCCGCTGCGACCAGCCCCTCGAGACCTGGGAGGAGCACCGCGACGTCCTCGTCGTCGACCCGGCGCGCTCGCGCGCGGTGGGCCGCTGGTACGAAGAGCCCCGGTGGCAGAGCGCGCGCCGCGAGCTGCAGCTCGACGGGCGCATCGCCCCGGGCTCGAGGTTCAGCGTCGGCGGTGACGTGTTCCTGCTGTACGACTGGCCGGCCCCGTTCCCCTCGCAATCGACCCGGCCGGGCCAGCGCGCGTGGTCGAACGCGACGGTGGTCGAGGTCACCGACGAGGGTGTGCGCGTCGAGGAGCGCGGTCAGCCCGGCATCACCTGGACCGAGCTCCCGCTCGCGATCGCACCCGGCGCGCCGCCGCGTTCCGACGCCCTGCGCGACGCGATCGCCGAGTGGGCGACGCCGATCCCCGGCGCGGTCCCCGAGCTGCCGCCCGGTGCCGCGATGGACGTGCTGCGGCGCCGCCCGCCGCGAGCGCTCGGCGGGCTCGTACCGCTCGGCGCCGACCACGACTACGTCCCGGCGGTCGTCGAGTCGGTGCGGCGGCTCGACCGCTCCTTTCTCGCGGTGCAGGGCCCTCCCGGCACCGGCAAGACCTACCTCGCGGCGCACGTGATCGCCGCGCTCGTGCGCGACCACGGCTGGCGCATCGGCGTCGTGGCCCAGTCCCACTCGGTCGTCGAGAACGTGCTCGACGCGGTCGTGAACGCGGCGGGGCTCGACGGCCGGCTCGTCGCGAAACACCTGAAGGACGCGAGTGCGGGCGGCAGTCATGGCTTCACCGCGCTGACCGCCAAGGACGGCGTCGCGGCCTTCACCGGAGAGCGCCCCGGCGGCTACGTCATCGGCGGCACCGCGTGGGACTTCTGCAACGTGCGACGGGTGCCCCGCGGCTCGCTCGACCTGCTCGTCATCGACGAGGCCGGCCAGTTCTCGCTGGCGTCGACGATCGCCGTCTCGGTCTCGGCGACCCGGCTGCTGCTGCTCGGCGACCCGCAGCAGCTGCCGCAGGTGAGCCAAGCCCTCCACCCCGAGCCGGTCGACGCCTCGGCGCTCGGCTGGGTGGCCGACGGCCACGACGTGCTGCCGGCCGAGTTCGGCTACTTCCTCGCCGAGAGCCGGCGCATGCACCCGGCCGTCGCGGGCCCGGTGTCACGACTCTCGTACGAGGGCGAGCTGCGCTCGCACCCGGTCGCCGAGCGCCGTTCGCTCGACGGCGTCGCGCCCGGCGTCACCCCCGTCCCCGTCGCGCACGAGGGCAACTCGACGTACTCCCCCGAAGAGGCCGAGTCGGTCGTGCACCTCGTGCGCTCGCTCATCGGGCGCGAGTGGAGCGACGCCGCCGACTCGTCGAGCGGCCCGGTCACCGCGCCGCCGCGTGCGCTCGAACAGCGCGACCTGATCGTCGTGACGCCGTACAACGCGCAGCTCGCCACCGTGCGGGAGGCGCTCGACTCGGCCGGCCTCCCCGACGTCCCGGTCGGCACGGTCGACAAGTTCCAGGGCCAGGAGGCGGTCGTCGCGATCGTCTCGCTCGCGGCGTCCTCAGCGCACTCCGCACCGCGCGGGCTCGAGTTCCTGCTGCTGAAGAACCGGCTCAACGTGGCGATCTCGCGGGCGAAGTGGGCGGCGTACCTCGTCTACTCACCCGGCCTGCTCGACGGGCTCCCCCATCGCGCCGAGGGCGTCGCACAGCTCAGCGCGTTCATGCGGCTGGTGGGCGCCGCGTCGCCGCGCCGGGTCGGTTCGCGGGAGTCGTCGATCGCCGGGCTCGACGCGTCGCGGCTGGCCGCGCCGAGCACGGCGAGCTGAGCCCGACCGGCCGAACCCGGGCGCATCCGTCGTCAGAACGAGGGCGACGGCGAGGGCGACGGCGAGGGCGACGGCGCGGGCGATGCCCCGGGCGGGCGATCAGCCGAAGTCGAGACGGGTCCCGCCGAGCCGCTCCGGCCGAAGCCGGATGACGACCCGGCCCTCGGCGACCGCGTCGGCGAGGAACGCGCTCGGGTCGGCGGGCCGGGCGGCCTCCGGCACCATCGACAGGAGCGCCAGGCCGACCGCGTCACCCGGCTCGGCCGTCGGCGCGGAGACCTCCGCGACCCCCTCGACCGCGGCGAACGACCAGTGGTCGTCGGCCGAGACGTGCAGGGTCGCCCGCGGGTCGCGCCGCAGGTGCGTCGCCTTCAGGCGCGTGCTCGTCGTCGAGAAGCGGGCGACGCGCTCCGACGGGTCCCAGTCGTAGAGCATGGTGGTCAGGTGGGGCTGCCCGTCGCGCTTCAGCGTGGCGAGCACCCCGAAGCTCTGTGCAGCGAGCAGGTCGGAGGCCTCGGTCTCGGTGAGCGGCACGGGCCTGGCGTTCTTCGTCATGTCAGGGCGAACCGAGGTCGACGCCGAGGCATTCCGCCGAGTCGCAGGATGTCGGAAAGCCGCGTACCGGGTCGGGCGTCGGGCGGCTCGCGGGAATACCCCGGACCCGTAATGCGTACAGTACCTGTGTGACTTCCTCCACTCCTGCGAACCCCGACCGCATCACCATGTACGGCGCCGCCTGGTGCGGCGACTGCCGCCGTTCGAAGCGACTGCTCGACGGCCGCGGCATCGACTACGACTACGTCGACCTCGAGGTGAACGTCGAGGCCGCCGAGATCGCCAAGTCGATCTCGGGGCGCACCAACATCCCGGTCGTCGTCTTCCCCGACGGCACCCACTTCACCGAGCCCAGCGACGCCGAGCTCGGCGCGAAGCTCGACGAGACGCTCGCCGCGTAGCGCGGCGGCACCGCTTCGGCGCGACGGTCGATCCGTAAGCGATCCGTCGCGATCCGACCGCCGGCCGTTCGGATCGCGTAACAATCGCGCGGGCCGACGGGAGTCGGCGTAGAACGGAAGCATGCCTTCGACCCCGCCGCGCCTCGCATGACGCTCACCCGTCTGCTGCCGACGCTGCGGCGCTCGATCCCCGATCCGATCGCGCCCGAGCGCTGGCCGGCGGGCACCCGCGCGACGACGACCGACCTCATCGTGGGCGGCTTCTCGATGACCCGACTCGCCGAACGCGACGGCACCCCACTCGCCCACCTCGCCCCGACGCCCGCGGGGGCGCACGGCGGGCCGGCTCGGCACCTCGGGGTCGCGCTCGCGACAGTGCGGGAACGTTCGTCGGGTTCCGGCGTGCTCGAGCTCGCTACCGACGCCGAGTGCGGACCGCACCGGCCCGACTGGTCCGAGGCCCGCCTCATCGGCCGGGTCTCGGTGGCGAAGATCACGACGGCAACGGTGCGCTTCGCCGCCGGCGGGGGTCACGCGCTCGCGCGGCTCGAGCTGCCGGCCGATGTCGCGGTCGGCGACCTCATCGCCGTGCCGATCGAGGCCGGCCGCGTCACGATCAGCGTGGCGGCCGCGGCTCCCGAGCGTCAGCGCAGCGCCGGAACGACCTCCGCCGCGAACAGCTCGAGCCCCGACCGGTCGTACGCCGCCTCGGGCGCGTAGAGGATCGCGTAGTCGAGCCCGACCGTGCGCCGCTCCTCGAGCTTCGCCACGATCTCGTCGGGAGTGCCGACGAGCGCACCGGCCGCGGCGTGGAAGTAGTTGTCCATGAACTTCGCCGCCCCCTCCGCGCCGAGGTGCGGCTCGACCCGCGCCTCGATGCGGGCGAGGCGCGCCTCGACGTCGGCCGTCGACGAGCCGATGACGGTGTTGAAGTTCATCGATCGGGTGATCTCCGAGGCATCCCGGCCGATCGCCTCGCAGTGCCCGCGCAGCACCTCGCCCTTGTGCGCGAACTCCTCGAGGGTGCCGGTGAAGTTCGTGTACGCGGCGTACTTCGCCGCGATCTTGAGCGTGACCTGCTCGCCGCCGCCCGCGATCCAGAAGGGGAGCCCGCCCTCCTGCAGCGGCTGGGGCTGCACGATCGCCCCGTCGACCTGGTAGAAGCGGCCGTCGAGCGTGGCCTGCCCGGTCGTCCAGGCCTGGCGCATGATCTCGACACCCTCGCGCAGCATGCCGAGGCGCTCGGGGATCGACGGGAAGCCGTAGCCGTACGCCTCCCACTCGTGCTCGTACCAGCCGCCGCCGATGCCCATCTCGACGCGCCCGCCCGAGACGAGGTCGGTGGTCGCCGCGACCTTCGCCAGGTAGGCGGGATTGCGGTAGCCCATGCAGGTGCACATCTGGCCGAGCCGCACGCGCGACGTCGAGGCGGCGAAGGCGGCCATGAGGGTCCACGCCTCGTGGGTCGCCTCGGTCGGCGACGGCACCGGGGTGGTGTGGAAGTGGTCGTAGACCCAGATCGACTCGAACGGCGACTCGGCCGCATCGGCGAACTCGGCGAGGCCGCGCATCACCGCCCAATGCTCGGCGGGATCGATGCCGACGAGGTCGTAACGCCAGCCCTGGGGAACGAACATTCCGAAACGCATGGGCAACAGCCTAGGAGAGCGCGGGGCGAATACCCGCCGGCGCCCACTCCGTACGGCGAACCTCGTTTCAGCGTCAGCACTGAGGACGATGCGAGGGCCCGGGCGTAGCTTCGGCCGAATGAACGGTCAGCTCCATTGCGATTTCGCCGTCGCCGATTTCGACGCGACCGTCGTCGAGACCTGCGACGCACGCCTCATCCGCGTCACCGGCCACGGGCTCGCCCCGTCGACCGGCTGGCAGCTCGAACTCGTCGCCGCAAACCCCGGCGTCGT
Organism: Agromyces sp. NPDC058104; assembly: GCF_042884835.1. Classification (NCBI taxonomy): domain Bacteria; kingdom Bacillati; phylum Actinomycetota; class Actinomycetes; order Micrococcales; family Microbacteriaceae; genus Agromyces; species Agromyces sp. NPDC058104. The sequence goes on from NZ_JBHVTD010000001.1 coordinate 971,433, forward strand.
GCCGCACCCCGAGAGCCTCTGGCTCGAGATCCGCGAGACCCCGCCCGCCGAGCCCCGCCCGCGCGTGCTCGCCGAAGTGCCCGTCGAGGCCATCATCGAGGACTCGCACGCCCGCGAGATCATCGTGCGGTTCCGCTGGCGGGAGGGATTCCGCCTGCCGCTGCGCGAACGGGTGCCCTCGTTCCGCTGAGCGCCTCGGCCGCTGCTTCTGCAGGAGAAGTGCACTGGCGAGCCCTGACACGAGCTGCCAGTGCACTTCTCCTGCACGAGCAGCAGCAGCACGGATGCCACGGGGCGCGCCCCGTGGCATCCGTCATGCGACCCGCGCGTCGTGCGCGTGCGCGTGCGCGTGCGCGCTAGGCGAGCGCGAAACGGAGCTCGGCCATGGCCGGGCCCGCCCACACCGTGCCGTCGAGGTCGTCGCTGCGCACCGTGACGACCTTGCCACCCTTCGAGATGACGAGCAGCGCGAGCTGCGGCAGCAGGTCGCCTGCGCGGGTGCCGTCTTCGAGCGTCGCGCCCGATCCGTGGTCGCTGGCGAACTCGATGGCGCCCGACTCGTGGTCGAGCGTGCCGTTCACCGTGGTGGTGAAGTCGAACCACAGGGTCTCGACGGCGCCGTCTGCGGCCTCCCGGCCGATCGCGGCGAGGTCGCGCTCGACCCGGCCCGCGGTGCCCTCGGTGAGGTCGCGGAGCGCCTGTTCGGCCTCGTGCACGTTGAGCTTCGCGAGCTGCTGGCGCAGGGCCTCGTCGACCTCGGCCGGGCCCAGCCGGTCGGGCGAGCCGGGCACCGCGATGACGCGGCGCGAGTTGCGGGTGTTCGCGAGGAACAGGCTCAGCAGCGGCTCGGCGGCGAACACGAACACGGGCACGCGCTCGTCGGGGTCGCGGGCGAGGAGCTCGCGACGCGCGATCTCGATGACGCGCTTCGAGTACTGGTCGAGCAGGGTCTTGCGGCCCTCGTCGCCCATCAGGCGGCTCGCTCCCCCCTGGCTCGAGGTGCCGCGGTTGGCGCCGCGCGGACGGTCCTCGTTCGGTTCGCGGTTCGTGGCCTCGTCGAGGTTGGCCGCACCCGACTGGTCGACCTCGAGCTTGGCCGCCCGGTCGGTCGGCGTCGCGTGCCACAGGCACCACTCGTGCGCCGAGAGCGTGAGCGCGAACGCCTCCTGGTCTTGGCTGGGCGCCCGCAGCAACTGCCCGAGCGTGAAGTGCGAGCCGACGTGCCACGCGTCGTCGAGCCGGTTCGGCAGTACGAACACCTCGCTGAAGCCGGGTGCGACGAAGATCGCCATCGACCGCGCGAGGCCGCCCCAGAGGCGCTGGTCGCCGATGATGGCGTCGCGCTCGGTGCGGAGCGCCGCGACCTCGGCCGAGGAGGCGCCGTCGGCGCGGACCTGCTCGATGGCCTCGTCGAACGCGCTGCGGGCGGCGACCTCGGAGCGCTCGCGCTCGCTCACCACCGGCGAGGTCGAGAGGTAGACGGTGATCGCGGGGTGATGCACACCCGCGAGGGCCGCGAAATCGGCAGTGGTGGGCAATTCGTAGTGGACGGTCATTCGTATCCTCCCCCGAGATCGCGCGACGACGATGTCGCTCGCTCTCCAGCCTATGAAGGCCGGAGCGCGAGCGACACCCCCCACACGAGATCCACGGGTCGAGAACCCGGCGACCGCGCGGTCACCCCACGGGGTGGTTCGAGCGGATGACCCGGGTCGGGTCGATCGCCCGCTTGAGCGCCCGCAGGCGGGCGAGCCGGCCGCCGAAGAACTGCACGGCGTCGCGACGCTGCTCGGCGAAGTTGAGGTACTCCTCGGGTGCGCGCCACGGCTCGATCTGCGAGAACAGGCGGCCGAGCGAACGCGCGATCGCCTCGTCGGCGCCGGGCATCGCCATGGCGCCGGCGAACACGAGGTAGTTCGCCTCGAAGCCCGCGGTGGCACCGGGCACCGGCAGTCCGAGCTCGGCCGAGCGCTGCACGGCCGCATCGGGCTCGACCGCACCGCCGAGGTGGCGGATCTCGGTCGTGAACAGCGCGGTGTCCGACCCGGCACCGACGGCGCCGACGAAGGCGCGCACGGCGGCCGGCGGCAGCTCGCGCAGCATCATGCCGTCGCCGCGACCGGGCACGGGTCCGGGCGGGTCCATGTGCAGGGCCAGCAGCTCGGCGGGCGACTGCGGGTGAATGGTGTCGAGCTCGGGCTCGAGCGCGCGCAGCGGGGCGAGCAGCTCGTCGGCCTTCGCCGGCGAGTCGAGCACGACGGCCTCGACGATCACGACCGAACGGCCGGAGAGGAAGGGCGGCAGCTCGGGCAGCGGCGGCAGGTGCATGATGCGCACCACGCTCTGCACGGCGTCGGGCACGGTGCTCGTCCAGTCGGCCCAGACGGCGGCGACCTCCTCGGCGCGCTCGACCGGCCAGAGCAGCATGCCCGCGACCACCTCGGTGATCGGGAACAGGCGGAACTCGAGCGCCGTGACGACGCCGAAGTCGCCGCCGCCGCCGCGCACCGCCCAGAACAGCTCGGCGTCGTGCTCCTCGTCGACGCGGCGGAGCCGGCCGTCGGCGGTCACGATCTCGACGGCGAGCACCTGGTTGGCGGCGAGGCCGTGCGTGCGGGCGAGCCAGCTGACGCCGCCCCCGAGCGTGTAGCCGACCACGCCGACGTCGTGCGACGAACCGGCGAGCGCGGCGAGGCCGTGCGGCGCGGCGGCGGCGACCACGTCGCCCCAGAGCGCACCGGCCTCGACGCGGGCGACCCGGCGCTCGGCGTCGATCTCGACGCCGCGCAGCTCGTGGGTGCGCAGCAGGATCGCGTCGGCGAGCCCGTTGTCGGCCGCGAGCGGCCCGGCGTTGTGGCCGGTGCCCTGCGGGGCGACGGCGAGGCCGTAGCGGGCGCCGAACGAGACGGTGCGCACGAGGTCCTCGGTCGACCGGGCCGTGACGACGACCGCGGGTCGCTGGTCGACGTCGAGGTTCCAGGCGGTGCGGGCGGCGTCCCAGTCGGGATCGCCCGACAGGTGCACGCGGCCGGCGAGCTGCTCGTCGAGCAGGGCGAGGGCCTCGCGGAGCGAGAGGGTGGCGATGTCGGGCACGGGCTGCTGGAGGGCGACGTCGGCCACCGGGGCGTCGGCCACGGCGGCGGAGGGCACAGGGGTGTTCACGGGTGGTTCCTTTCAGGTTGATGCTCGCGGGCCGGTTGCCTCGGTTCGTGAACCGGCCCGGCGGCCGCATCGATGGATGCAGCACTCGCGACGAGAACCCATCCAACGACGCGGAGAAGCCCCGGTCACCCGTGCCATCCCTCCGATCCGCTCAGGGGATTCCCTCAGTCCCGTCCGCGCCGCGCCGTGCCCCGCACGGAATACCGGATGCCGCACGGCGGTTGCCGAAAGCGATGAACATCTCGCCGCGCCTGTCCGTACTCGACCTCGTCCCGGTTCGGAGCGTCCAGACGAGCCGAGATGCCGTCGCGGCATCCGTTCGCCTGGCGCAGCTCGCCGACCGGCTCGGATTCACCCGCTACTGGTTCGCCGAGCACCACAACATGCCGGCCGTCGCCTCGACGACGCCGCCCGTGCTGATCGCGTCGATCGCGGCGCAGACCGAGCGCATCCGCGTGGGATCGGGCGGGGTCATGTTGCCGAACCATGCGCCGCTCGTCGTCGCCGAGCAGTTCGCCGCGCTCGAGGCGCTCGCCCCGGGCCGCATCGACCTCGGCATCGGTCGCGCGCCTGGCAGCGACCCGGTGATCACGCAGCTGCTGCGCATCTCGGGGCCGACGGCCGAGGTCGACCGCTTCCCCGACCATCTGGCCGACATCCTCTCGCTGCTCTCGCCCGACGGCGCGACGCTGCGCCTCACGAGCGGGCGCGAGTACCCGATCACCGCGACGCCCGCCGCGTCGGAGGTGCCGCCGCTGTGGCTGCTCGGCTCGAGCGACTACTCGGCGAAGCTGGCCGCCGAGCTCGGCCTGCCGTACGTCTTCGCGAACCACTTCTCGGGCCAGGGGCTCGAGCGCGCGCTCGAGCTCTACCGCACGGGGTACCGCCCGAGCGAGGCGCACCCCGAGCCCGAGACCTTCCTCACCGTCAACGCCTCGGTCGCGCCGACGCTCGACGAGGCTCGCGCGCGGGCCCTGCCGCAGCTGCGCTCGATGGCGCGGCTGCAGCTCGGCCGGCCGATGCGGCCACTCGAGACGATCGACGAGGCGCAGGCCGCGCCCGCCGATTCGCAGGCGGCGGAGCTCATCGCGACGATGGAGCGTCGCTGGGTGATCGCGGATGCCGCGGGCGCGGCCTCGGAGCTGCGGACGCTCGCCGCACGCCACGGCATCGACGAGATCATGGTGGCGCCGATCGCCGGCTCGTACGCCGCGGAGCCGCTCGACCGCACGCCGGGTCGCGAGCAGACGCTCGAGCTGCTGGCGGGAGCGCTGGCCGAGTAGTTCCCGAGAACGAGGAAGCCCGGCCGCTGCGCGGTCGGGCCTCCGGGTTCGGCCGGCTCAGGCCGCGAGGCCGAGCCGGCGCAGGTCCTCCGTCGAGGCGCGGTACTCGTCGCCGTCGGCGATGGTCGTCTCCCGGGGCACGCGCGCCCCGTTCTGCACCTTCGCACCGTTGCCGATGGTGGCGTACGGCCCGATGACGGCGTTGCGACCGACCACGGCGCGCCGCCCGACGTGGGCGTTCACGCCGATCACGGCGCGTTCGGCGACGATCGCGTCGCCCTCGATCCAGCCGCCAGGGCCGATCTGGGCGCCGCGTTGCACTTCGGCGCCGGGATCGACGTAGGCCGTCGGGTCGACGAACGCGCTCGGGTCGACCTTCGCAGTGGTGGCCACGAGGCCACGACCGTTCGCGTGCTTGCGGTAGCGACGCAGGATCCCGGCTTCGTCCTCGAACTCGACATAGCTGATGCCCACGTTCTCCTCCTTCCGGCGTGGCGCCTCCACGCCCGAACATAGACACAACATCCGCGCTGACCGGGGTATTCCCGCCCGCACTCTTCGCGGTGGCGGGTGAGCGGCCCTGGGCGAGATTAGGCTGTCCTAAGCCCCACGGACGCCGCGCCGAGAGCCGTCGTCCGACCGCCCACGACCCAGGCCAGGCATGCGCACTTCGCACATCATCGAGCTCGACCGCGTGAGCATCCGCCACGAGGGCGCGAGCCGGGCGACGCCGGCCGAGGTGTCGTTCGCGGTGGCGCCGGGCGAGGTCGTGCTCATCCTCGGTCCGAGCGGGTGCGGCAAGTCGACCCTGGCGCTGGCGCTCGACGGGCTCGTGCCGCACGCCGTGCCCGCCGAGCTCGACGGCACCGTGCGGGTGGCGGGCCTCGACAGCCGCGATCATCCGGTCGGGGTGCTGAGCGAGCACGTGGCGATGGTCTTCCAGGACCCCGACGCGCAGATCGTCACGGGCACCGTGCTCGACGAGGTGTGCTTCGCGCCCGAGAACCAGCTCGTCGGGGCATCCGAGGTGCTCGCCCGCGCTGAACGCGCCCTGAAGCTCGTCGGCCTCTGGGACCGGCGCACCGAGAACCCCGACCGCCTCTCCGGCGGCGGGCGGCAGCGACTCGCGATCGCGTGCGCGCTCGCGATGGCGGCACCCGTGCTCGTGCTCGACGAGCCGACCGCGAACCTCGACCCCGCCGGCATCGACGAGGTCTACGCCGTGCTGCGCGAGCTCGCCGACGACGACCACCACGCGATCGTGCTCGTCGAGCACAATCTCGACGCGGCCGTCGACCTCGTCGACCGGGTGATCGTGCTCGACGCCTCGGGGCGGCTCGTCATCGACGGACCCGCTCGCGAGACGCTGCGGGAGCGCGCCGACGAGCTGGCCGCGCTCGGCGTCTGGCTGCCGGTCTCGACGCTCGCGGCGATGCGCCTCCGCGACGCGGGCGTGGCGATCGGGCCGCTGCCGCTCACCCCGGCCGAGCTCGCCGCGGCGCTCGATCGGCTGCCGAGCCTGCCCCCGCCGCTCAGCGCCTCCTCCCCCGTGCGCTCGACGGCCCTCGCGCCGACGCCCTCCCTCGCCCACGCGACGGGCGCCGTCGCGGCGCACGCCGACCCGGTCATCCGTGCGCGCGGGCTCGCCGTACGGCGCGGCGGGAGGCGCGGCCCGGTCGTCGTGCGCGACGTGGACCTCGAGGTCGCCGCGGGCGAGTTCCTCGCGATCGTCGGCACGAACGGCGCCGGCAAGACCTCGATGCTGCAGGCGCTCGCCGGCGTCATCGAGGCGCCGCGCGGCGGCGTCGAGGTGCTCGGCATCGACCCCGCCCGCGCCGACGCCCGCGAGCGGGCGCGGCGGGTGGGCTTCGTCTTCCAGAACCCCGAGCACCAGTTCATCGCGGGCACCGTCCGCGAGGAGCTCGAGCAGGGACTCCGGCTGCAGGGCCTCGACGACGACGAGGCGACCGCGTCATGCGATCGGATGCTCCGCCGCTTCGGCCTCGACGAGCTCGCCGATCAGCACCCGTTCCTGCTCTCGGGCGGGCAGAAGCGCCGGCTCTCGGTGGGCACGGCGCTCGTGGCGGGCGCCCCGGTGCTCGCCCTCGACGAGCCCACGTTCGGCCAGGACCGCGCCCGCGCGGCCGAGCTCCTCGACATGCTCCGCGGGCTCAACGACGAGGGCACCACGGTGCTGGTCGTCACGCACGACCTGCAGCTCGTCGCCGACTACGCGACCCGGCTCGCCGTCATGGAGGGCGGGCGGATCCTCGGCGTCGGCCCGACGGCCGAGGTGCTCGCCGGGCCGCTGATCGAGCAGGCGGGGCTCCGGCATCCGCCGCTCGCCCGCGCGACGCGCGGACTCGAGCACCACCCGGGGTGGCGCGCCGTGACCCGCATGTCGCAGCTCCCGGTCGCCGCGGGAGGGGCGCGATGAGCGGCATGGCCGGCGCGACCCCGCCCCCGAGCGGCGCGAGCCCCGTCCCGGCCGACGCGGCCGCGCCCACCGTCGCGTCCCGGGCCGTCGTCGCGCCCCGGCGCGGCCCGCTCGCGACGCTGAACCCCCTCGCGAAGCTCGCCGCGCCCCTGCCGGCGATGCTCGTCGTCGTGTTCAGCCGCGACCCGTTGCTGCCGCTCGCGTTCATCGTGCTCTCGCTGCTCGTGCTGCTCCTCGGCGCCCGGCTCTCCGGCCGGGTCGTCGCGGCGCTCCTCATCGGGACGCCACTCGCAGCGGTCGTGCTGGGGTTCAGCTTCGGCGTCTGGGTCGACCCGGCGAGCCTCTCGGGCCCCGCGACCTCCACCGTGCTCTTCTCGATCGGCGGCTGGAGCTTCACCCTCGCCGCCTACGCGGTCGGGTTCACGACGGGGCTCCGCATCATCGCCGTCCTGATGCTCTCGCTCATGGCCGGCCTCACCTCGACCGGGCCCGAGTTCGTGCGCGCGATGGTGCAGAACCTGCGGGTGCCCTACCGCATCGGCTACACGGCGCTCGCGGCGCTGCGCTTCGTGCCGCGCTTCGGGCACGAGCTCGAGATCATCAGGGCGGCGCACCGGGTGCGCGGCACCGTGCGCGGCCGCGGGCCGATCGCGGCCGTCCGCCGGGCGCTCGGCACCGCGGTGCCGCTGCTCGCCTCGGCGATCCGGCACGCCGAGCGCGTCGCCCTCGCGATGGATGCCCGCGCCTTCGGCGCCCATCCCACCCGCACCGAGCGGACCCTGAGCCCGTGGCGACTGCGCGACACGCTCTTCGTCGTGGGGTTCGTCGCGGTGAGCGCGATCATCGTGTGGGCGACCTGGGGCCGCTGAGCCCGCGCCCGACCCCCACACGGACCCGCACCCTGCAGTGCACGTATTCAGGACAAAGCACGCTCGTCAGGACGTTTTCCCGGATTTCGTCCTGACGAGCGTGCTTTGTCCTGAAACATGCTCGGTGCAGCCTGGTCTGGCCGGGGCGTCATGGCGACCGCCGCGGACGACGAAGGGCCGGATGCCGCGCGGCATCCGGCCCTTCTCGTACTCGATCGCTACGCCGCGGGCGCGGTGTCCTCGATCTCGACGAGGAACACGAGGGTCTGCCCGCCGAGGTCGTGCGCGGCGGGGTCGGTGCCGTACGCGTACTCGGGCGGGATCACGACGATGAGCTTGGTACCGACCTTCTGGCCGACGAGCGCCGCGCCGAAGCCCTGGATCACGCCGTCGGTCGTGAACGTCGAGGGCTCGCCGCGGGTGTAGCTCTGGTCGAAGACCTCGCCGCTGTCCCAGCTGATGCCCTGGTACTGCACGGTGACGCTGTCGCCCTCGCCGACGGTGTCGCCGTCGCCCTCCTCGAGCACCTTCATCTGCAGCTCGGTGGGCGCGTCGACCTTCGGCAGGGTGACGACGGGGGCCTCGCCCTCGGCGCCGAACTTCACCTCGGGCACGTTCTCGGTCCACTCGGCGGGCTTCAGCGGCTGCTGCACCTCGACGACGTCGACGACGACCACGACGTCCTCGTCGGCCGCGAGGCCGATGGTCTCGTTGCCCTGGCCGTCGTACAGCGCGGCGGCGGGCGCCACGGTCACGGTGCGCGAGCCGAGCGGCACGCAGTCGATGCCGGCGCGGAACGCGTCGAACACGGTCTCGTCGCCGACGGTGATCTGGGCGGGCTGCGAGAGCAGCTGCTCGCCCGAGGTGCCCGAGTAGAGCGAGACGACGGCGTTGATCTTCTGGCCGGCCTCGGTCGTGTCGCCGTCGCCCTCGATGGCGATCGTGCGCTGGAGCTCGTCGGTCTCGAGCGGTGCGGTGAAGGTCGCGGTCGACGCTCCGGGGAACTCGCCCTCGACCTTCACGCCGTCGCTGAGCGCGCCGGACTCGACGTCCATGCAGTCGGCGGTGGCGGCGGGGGTCTCGGATGCCTCGGGGTCGCCGCCGCTCGCGCAACCGGCGAGGAGCAGGGCGGCCGCGGTGGCGAGCGCGAGGGGCGCGCCACGGCGCAGGGCACGGTTCATGGGGGTGACTCGATTCGATCGGAGGACGTGATGCGGTGCACCCAGTCTGCACCGTTCGGCTTTCGATTGCCTGAATCCCGCGAATCCGGCCGATCAGGGGCGAGAATGGGCCCATGGGGGAGACGACGAACGAGCCTGATTTCGTCGGGGGGTTCACGGCTGCCGCCGCGTCCTACGCCGAACTCGACGAGGCGGTCTGGAATCCGATCTCGACGGCGACGGTGGCCAGGTCGAGGCCGAGGTTCGACGAGCTGGTGCTCGATGCGTGCTCGGGCGACGGGGCCTCGGCGCTGCCGACGGCCGAGCTCGTCGGGCCCGGCGGCGTCGTCGACGCGGTCGACCTGACGGCCGGGCTCGTCGACATCGCCCGCGAGCGCGCCGGCGACCGGCTGCCGCAGCTCCGGCTGCACGTCGCCGACGTCACGACGTGGGAGCCGACGGGCTACGACCTCGTGCAGTGCGTGCTCGGGGTGCTCTTCTTCGACGACCTCGACGCGGGCACCCGGCACCTCGTCGAGCGGGCGAAGCCCGGCGGGCGCGTCGCGGTCACGGTGTGGGCGCGCGACGCGCTCGAGCCGGTGCCCGAGGTGCTCGCGACGGCCCTGCCCGCCGATCTCGCGCTGCGACTGCAGGGCGGCGCCGCGTCGCCGAGCATCAGCGACGTCGACACGCCCGGCACGCTCGCGCAGTGGCTCACGGGGCTCGGCCTCGTGCGGGTGCGCGCCGAGATCGTGCGACGCCACCTCGACCTCGACGAGGGGCTGGCATGGTCGCTCGTGACGGGCACGGGCCTGCGCGCGTTCCTCGTCGGACTCGACGACGACGAGCTCGAGGCCGTTCGCGCGCGGTATCTCGCGGGCCTCGCGGCGCGCGAGGTGACGTCGATCGACCTGACGACGCTCGTCGCCGTGGGGTTCAGGGCGGACTGAGTCAGGCCTCGGACCCGGTCGCCACGGGGCGGCCCTCCTCACGCGACCACTGGCTCCAGGAGCCCGGGTAGAGGGCCGCGTCGATGCCGGCGATCGCGAGCGCCGCGACGGCGTGCGCCGCGGTGACGCCCGATCCGCAGTACGCGCCGACGGCGACGCCGGGTTCGGCGCCGAGCGCGGCGAAGCGCTCGCGCAGTTCGTCGGCCGGCAGGAACCGGCCGCTCTCGTCGAGGCTGCCGCCGCTCGGGGCGGAGCGTGCGCCGGGGATGTGGCCGGCGCGCGGGTCGATCGGCTCGACCTCGCCGCGGTAACGTTCGGCGGCACGCGCGTCGAGGAGCACTCCCCCGTCGGGCAGCGCACCCGCCGCATCGGCATCGATCACCGGCATGCTGCCGAAGTGCGCGGTCGCGTCGCCGGGCTCGGGCGAGACCCATCCGGTGTCGAGCGGATGCCCCGCCGCCCGCCATGCGGCGAGCGCGCCGTCGAGCATCCGCACGTCGGCGACGCCGGCGTGGCGCAGCAGCCACCAGGCCCGCGCGGCCGACTGGTTGCCGAGGTCGTCGGTGACGACGACGGTGTCGCCGTCGCGGAGCCCCCAGCGGCGCATCGCCGCGGTGAGCGACGATTCGGTCGGCAGCGGGTGCCGCCCCTCGCCGACCACGTCGTGATCGGCGAGCTCGCGGTCGAGGTCGACGTACACGGCCCCCGGGATGTGCCCGGCGAGGTAGGCCTCGGTGCCGTCGGGGGCGGCGAGCGACCAGCGGACGTCGAGCACCACGGTGCGCGTTCCGGGCTCGGTCCCCCGCTCGGCGGCCTCGCGCTCGGCCGCGAGGCGCTCGAGGAGTTCGTCGTGCTGGATCAGGATCGGCATCCCTCCATCCTGCAGGACGATCGGCACGCGGCATCCCCGTCTCGGCGGCGGATGCCGCGGGGGTACCGCGAGGCATCCGCCGCCGTTCGCGTCTCAGTCGAGCAGCGCGACGATCTCGTCGTAGCCGCTCGCGCGGGCGTGCTCGAGCGCGGTGACGCCGCTGCGATCGGCGATCGACCGGTCGGCGCCGCCATCGAGCAGCACCCGCACGGTCTCCTGGTGCCGCGGCCCGCCGTCGCCGAGGATGACGGCCTCCAGCAGCGCCGTCCAGCCGAGGTCGTTCACGTGGTCGACGTCGATGTCGGTCTGCAGCACGCGTTCGAGGTACTCGACGTGGCCGCGCTCCCCCGCGGGGATGATCGAGATGCCGCCGTAGCGGTTCACGATCGTGAAGTCGGGCTCGGCGGCGAGCAGCACCTCGGCCATCGCGACGCTGCCCGTGACGCCCGTGACGAGCCACGGGGTGTCGCGCTGGTCGTCGAGCGCGTCGGGGTCGGCGCCCGCCGCGACGAGCACGCTCGCGGCCTCGACGTGGTCGGCCGCGGAGGCGAGCAGCAGGGCGGTGCGCCCGCGGGCGTCGCGCGCCTCGAGCGCGGCGCCGGCGCGGACGGCGAGGGAGACGGTCGCGGCATCGCCGGCGGCCGCGGCGCTGAGGAGGGTGCCGTCGGGGTCCGGGAGCACGGGGGCGGGGGTCTCGGTCATGGTGACATCCTCTCGTGGCGGGGCGCTCGGCGAAGCGGACGTCGACCGCGGCGCGTCGGAGCCGAGGGGCCCGCCGCTCGCCGCGCACCCGGTGAGCAGCAGCGCCGCCGCGACGATCGCGACGACGCTGCGACGACCGGCGCCGGTCAGCCCCACGGCGACCCCACGATGTCGTACGGGCCCGAGGCCGCGGGCTGCTCGTCGAACTTGCTGTCGACGGCGAGCAGGCGCCCGTGCAGCATCTTGGCGGTCGTGTAGACGCGGTCGGGGTCGCTCGCCCGCTGCTCGATGCGGTGCACCGCCTCGCCGTCGGCCGCGACGCGCATCGTCGCGACCATCTTCGAGAAGTTGCGGATGACCGTCAGTTGGTTGCCCTGGCGCACGAGGCCGTCGGCGTTCACGAGGTCGGCGCCGTGCGTGTCGATCTCGGTCGCGGCGGCGGTCGTCGCGTCGAATCGCCACAGCTGGCCGGTGTTGCCCTGGGCGACGACGAAGGCGCTCCGGTCGGCCGAGAGCACGATGCCGCCGAGGTTGAAGCCCGCCGCACGCTCGACCGTGCCGGTGGCATCGGCCCAGAGCTCGGCCCGCCAGGTGCCGCCCTCGTGGGCGACGCGGAAGATCTGCGGGTCGTTCGAGTTGGTGAAGTACGCGGCGCCGTCGGCGCCGATCGCGACGTCGTTGAGGAACGCGTCGGGCGTGCCGGGCACCCGGAGCGCGGCGAGCAGCTCGCCCTCCTCCGAGTACACCCACAGGTCGGGGCGGTCGGGGTTGCCGATGCCGTTCGGGCCGCCGGCGACGTAGACGTTGCCCGCGGCGTCGACCGTCACGCCGCGGGCGGTGTAGCGGCCGTCGGTGCCGTCGCCGGCGAGCCACTCCTCGGCCTGCGGGTTCCGCACGTCGCCGCGGTGGATCTCGCCCCCCGTGACCTCGCTGACGTAGAACAGGCCGCGCCGCTCGTCGGCGCCGATGCCCTCGAACCGCGAGCCCGCGGCGTCGCCCGGCACGCTGTAGCGGTCGGGGCGGCCGCGGTCGGCGGCCTGCGCCGCGTCGGCTCCGGTCGTCAGCGTGGCCGACGTGATGCCGGCCGTGAGGCTCGCCGTGGCGAGTGCGATCGCGATGGTGCGCTTCATGGTTCTCCTCGTCTCAGCACGCCGGTCCTCGACGTGCACTCCCAGCCTCGGGGCGGGATCGGGCACGGGCGTCGGGCGATCGGCTGCACTTGGATAGCCGATCGGATGATGCCGGTCGGCGGCGCCCGTGCCTAGGCTTGGCGATCATGTCCGTCTCCGACCAGACCGGCCTCCGGGGCATCCTCGCGCCCGTCGCCAGCCTCGACCGCTGGTTGCAGATCGTGTTCCTCGCCCTGCTCGCGACCTCGGCCGTGCGCTATCTCGAACGCCACGGGTTCGGCCCCGACGGCGTGCTCGTGCTCGCGGGCGCGGCCCTGCTCGCGGTCGCGTACTCGGTGCGCCCGCTGCTGCCGACGCGCGCCTGGTGGCCGACCGCGTGGGTGGTGACCGTCACGGTGCTGTGGGCGCTGCTCACGCTCGCGGCGCCGTCGTTCGCGTGGTGCGCCGTGCCGCTCGGCTTCGCCGTGCTCCAGGTGCTGCCGTTCCGGGGCGCCGTGGTCGTCGTCGTGCTCATGACCGGCCTCGTGACGGCGGCCGAGCTCCGCATCGCCGACGGCGTCGACCCGACGGTGATCGTCGGCCCGATCGGCATCGCCGTCGTCACGGTGCTCGTCTACCGGGCGCTGCAGCGCGAGTCGGCGGCCCGGCAGCGACTGCTCGACGAGCTCACCGACGCGCAGGACGAGCTGCTGCAGGCGCAGCACCGCGCCGGGGCGCTCGCGGAGCGCGAGCGGCTCTCGCGCGAGATCCACGACTCGGTCGGGCAGCAGCTGTCGAGCATCAACCTGCTGCTGCAGGCGGCCGAGCAGGACTGGTCGGCGCGCCCCGACGCGGCGCGCCGGCACGTGCGCACCGCCGCCGCGACCGCCCGCGAGGGCCTCGACGAGGTGCGTCGCGTCGTGCGCGACCTCGCTCCCGCCTCGCTCGAGGGCGGCAGTGCAGAGGCACTGCCCGACGCGCTCGAGCGCCTCGTCACGGATGCCGCCGCCACCGGCGACGGCGCCGCACTCGAGTTCCACCGCCACGGCGACGCCCGTGTCGTGCCCGCGGCGGTAGCCGGCGCCCTGCTGCGCAGCGCGAGGGGCGCGCTCGCGAACGCGCTCGAGCATGCGCGGGCGCGGCGCGTCGTGGTGAGCCTGACGTTCCAGCCCGACGAGGTGCGCCTCGACGTGCGCGACGACGGGGTGGGCTTCGACCTCGAAGGCTCCGGCCGTCGGGGCGCGCCGGATCGCAGCGCCGGCGAACGCGCGGTCGGCGAGCGGGGCGCCGGCGAGCGCGGCCACGGCCTGCGCGGGCTGCGCGAGCGCGCACAGGAGCTCGGCGGGCGGGCCGAGATCGAGAGCGCGCTCGGCGACGGCACCACGGTGTCGGTCTCCTTCCCACTGGAGGGCGGCACGAGCGAGCGGAGCGCGTCATGACCGCGGCATCCCCGACTGAGCAGGGCGCCGAGGTGCGCGTCGTGCTCGTCGACGACCACCCGGTCGTCCGCGCCGGGCTGGCGGCCCTCCTCGCCGGTCGGGCCGAGTTCGAGGTCGTCGCCGAGGCGGGCGACGCCGACGAGGCGATCTCGAAGGCGCGGGCGTACCGCCCCGACGTCGTGCTCATGGACCTCAACCTCGGCGCGGGGCCCGGCGGGGTCGAGGCGACCTCCCGGCTGCGCGCGCTCGACGAGCCGCCCGCCGTGCTCGTGCTCACCACCTACGACACCGAGGCCGATATCCTGCGGGCCCTCGAGGCCGGCGCGGGCGGCTACCTCCTGAAGGACGCCCCGCCCGAGGAGCTCTTCGCGGGCATCCGCGCGGTCGCCCGCGGGGAGACCGTGCTCGCCCCGTCGGTCGCCGCGACCCTCGTGCGCCGTGCGGCCGCGCCCGGTCCCGTCGTCACCGAGCGCGAGGTCGAGGTGCTCGAGCTGCTCGCCGAGGGGCTCGGCAACAAGGAGCTCGCGCGCGAGCTGCTCGTCTCGGAGGCGACGGTGAAGTCGCACCTCTCGCACATCTACGCGAAGCTCGGCGTCGACACCCGAGCGGGCGCCGTCGCCGCGGCGATCGAGCGGCGGATCATCCGGCGGTGAGCCGGCGGCACGGCCCGGGGCGCGCCCGCACGGCGCTCAGTGCTCGCGCGGCTTGCGCTTCTGCACCTGCGGCACGACGAGCTCGGGCACCGCGCGGCGCATGAAGCGATCGAAGTCGGGCACCGTGAACGCGGCGTAGCCGTGCTCGGGGGTGTAGAGCAGCCCCATGTCGATGAGCTCGGCGCGGGTCGGCCCGACCTGGGTCGACTCGCGGCCCATCACGCGTGCGACGTCGGCCGCCTTCTGCGGCGCCGGGCCGAGCTCGGCCATCGCACGCATGTAGGCGGTCTGCAACGGGGTCGCCCGGTCGAGCCGCACGCGGAAGAACGAGCCGTCGAGCTTCGACTCGTACGCCTCGCGCGCGAGCTCCACGTCGTCGCGGCGCACCCGGCCTCCGGCCGCCACCCCCCAGACCTGGTAGCCGAGCTCCTGGATGAAGTACGGATAGCCCTGCGTGATCTCGATCGCGAGCTCGACGGCGTCGTCGTCGAAGACCACGCCTTCGACGAGCGCCGGCTCGACGAGGGCACGGCGGGCGTCGTCGTCGCTCAGCGAGCCGATCACCGGGAACTTGAACAGCCGCTCGGCGTACGACTTCGCATCGCCGGCGAGTTCGGCGATCTGCGGCAGCCCTGCGCCGACGAGCGTGATGGGCAGCTTGCGCTGCACGGTCTTGTGCACGGCCTGGATGAGCGCCTCGAGCTGCGTGCGCCCGAGGAACTGCACCTCGTCGATGAGCAGCACGACCCCTCGCTCGCGTTCGGCGGCGGCCTCGCCGAGCGCGACGAACACGTCGGTGAGGTCCATCGCGAGGTCGCCGTGATCGCCCTCGCCCTCGGCGGGCGGGATGTCCCACGAGACGCTGAACGTGCCCTGCTGGTCGACCGACACGGCGAACGCGCTCAGCACCTCGGCCGCCCTGCGGCTCAGCTCGGTCCAGCGGGCGCGGGGCGAGAGCCGCAGCAGTGCAGCCTTGAGCTGCGAGAACATCGCCTGACGGAAACGCACGTCGTCGTGCTTGCTCGCCTCGATCTCGACGACCTCCCAGTGGGCCGCGTTCGCGAGGTCCATGAACTGCCCGAGCAGCACGGTCTTGCCGACGCCGCGCAGGCCGGTGATGATCATCGACTGCTCGGTGCGACCGCGCTCGA
Organism: Agromyces sp. NPDC058104; assembly: GCF_042884835.1. NCBI lineage: Bacteria > Bacillati > Actinomycetota > Actinomycetes > Micrococcales > Microbacteriaceae > Agromyces > Agromyces sp. NPDC058104. The sequence continues at coordinate 987,219 of NZ_JBHVTD010000001.1, forward strand.
GGCGGCTGAGCAGCACCCGGAAGCCCTCGAGCTGGTCGTCCCTGCCGACCACGATCTCGGGCGCGGCACCCGCGTTCGGGGTGTACGGATTGCTGATGGCATCCATGTCGGCGATCTTAGAGGTTTTAGAAGGTTTTATCCATCATGAATAAAACGAACTAAAGTCTTTCGATCCTCCCGTAGACTGAAGACTCGGCGCGAGCGTGAGGAGTGTGGATGATTCTCTCCCTCGTGCTGTTCGGCGCCCTCGCCCTCGTCACCCCGCTGCTCACCCGCGTGCTCGGGCGCCGCGTCTTCGCCGTCATCGCGTTGCTGCCCGCCGCCGTGTTCGTGCTGCTGCTGGCCTGGCTGCCCGGCGTGCTCGCCGGCACCCCGGTCGTCGAGACCGTGGAGTGGATCCCGGCGCTCGACATCGCGCTGAGCTTCCGGCTCGACGCCCTCGCGCTGCTGCTCGCCCTGATCGTGACCGGCATCGGCGCGCTCGTGCTGCTCTACTGCATGAACTACTTCACCGACGACGAACCCGCACTGGGGCGCTTCGCCGCGCTGCTGCTCGCCTTCGCCGGGGTGATGTTCGGCCTCGTCACCGCCGACGACGTCTTCGTGCTGTTCACCTTCTGGGAGGCGACGAGCGTGCTCTCGTACCTCCTCATCGGCCACTACACCGGCCGCAAGGAGAGCCGCGGGGCGGCGCTGCAGGCCCTCACGGTGACGACCTTCGGCGGGCTCGCGATGCTGGTCGGCCTCGTCATCCTCGCCGTCGAGGGCGGCACGACGAGCCTCTCCGAGCTCGTCGCGAACCCGGTCGGCGGCGCGGCCGGCGAATGGGCGATCGCCCTCGTGCTCGTCGGCGCGGTCTCGAAGAGCGCACTCGTCCCGTTCCACTTCTGGCTCCCGGCCGCGATGGCGGCGCCCACCCCCGTGTCGGCGTACCTGCACGCCGCGGCGATGGTGAAGGCGGGCGTCTACCTCGTCGCGCGGCTCGCCCCCGGCTACGCCCAGCTCGACGTCTGGCATCCCATCGTCATCGGGCTCGGCGGGCTCACGATGCTCGTCGGCGGCTGGCGCGCACTGCGCCAGTACGACCTCAAGCTGCTGCTCGCCTACGGCACCGTCAGCCAGCTCGGCTTCCTGATCATGGTGACGGGCCTCGGCACCCGCGACGCCGCACTCGCGGGCGTCGCGCTGCTGCTCGCCCATGCCCTGTTCAAGGCGACCCTGTTCCTCGTCGTCGGCATCGTCGACCATGCGGCCGGCACGCGCGACTGGCGCAAGCTCTCGGGCCTCGGCAGGCGGATGCCGGTGATCGCCACGACCGCCTTCGTCGCGGCCGCCTCGATGGCGGGTCTGCCGCCCGTCCTCGGCTTCGTCGCGAAGGAGGCCGTCTTCACGGCCGAGCTCGAGTCGGCGCTCGCGGGCGACACCTGGGGCTGGATCGCCCTCGTCGCCGCGTTCCTCGGCTCGGTGCTCACGGTCGCGTACACAGTGCGCTTCGTCTGGGGCGCGTTCTTCACCAAGGCGGAGGTCGCGCCCACGCCCCTGCACCGCGAGAGCCCGGCGATCGGCATCGCGCCCGCGCTCCTCGCCGGGGCATCCGTCGTCTTCGCCTTCGCCGTGCCGCTCATCGAGCCCCTCCTCGCCGCCTACGCCGACGAGCTGCCGGGCGGTCACGACTACCACCTCGCCCTCTGGCACGGCCTCGAACCCGCACTCGCCCTGTCGGCGGCCGTCTTCGCCCTCGCGGCCCTCCTCGTCTGGGGCCGGCAGCGGGTCGCCCGCCTGCAGGCCGCCATGCCGCCCGCGCTCGACTCGGCGCGCGGCTACCTCGGCATCGTGTCGTTCGTCGACCGCCTCGCCGCCAGGGTGACCACCGCGTTCCAGGTGCGCGGCCTCGCCGGCTACCTCGCGATCATCATGGTCGTCTTCATCGGCGGGCTCGGCACCGCGGCGATCCTCAACGCCTCGTGGCCCGACGGCGTGCGTCTGTGGGACTACCCGGCGCAGCCGTTCATCGCGTTCATCATGGCGATCGCCGCGATCGCCGCCGCGATCGTGCGCCGCCGCGTGACCTCGGTGCTGCTCGTCAGCGTCACGGGGTACGGTCTCGTGCTGCTCTTCGGCATGTCGGGGGCGCCCGACCTCGCGCTCACCCAGGCCCTCGTCGAGACGCTCACGATCGTCGTCTTCGTGCTCGTGCTGCGCCGCCTGCCCAAGCAGAGCTCGGTGCACCCCACTGCGCTCGGCCGGGTGACCCGCACCGTGATCGGCGTGCTCGCCGGCCTCGTGATGGGCGTCATCGGCCTCGTCGCCCTCGGCGCCCGCGTCGAGCCGACCATCGCCGAAGGGCTTCCGGCGCTCAGCATCGAGGCGCACGGCAAGAACATCGTGAACGTCATGCTCGTCGACATCCGCGCGTGGGACACGCTCGGCGAGATCTCGGTGCTCGTCGCCGTCGCGACGGGCGTGGCGAGCCTCATCTTCGTCTCGGGCCGCACGGGTGGGGCACCTCGCCTCGACGAGCAGCCCGACCGCCGCAACCGGCTGCAGCCCGTGCTCGAGCCGGCCTCGAGCATCCGTGCCGCGAAGCCACGGCTCGCCGAGGTCGACGACGAGACCGACGCCGCCGCCGAGGCCCACGAGAACCGCCAGACCTGGCTGCTCGCCGGCCGCACGCTCTCGCCGCGCAACCGCTCGATCCTCATCGAGGTGCTCGTGCGGCTGCTCTTCCACCCCGCCATCATCGTGTCGGTGTACCTGCTCTTCGTCGGCCACAACGCCCCGGGCGGCGGATTCGCCGGCGGCCTGCTCGCCGGGCTCGCCCTCGTGGCCCGCTACCTCGCCGGCGGGCGGTACGAGCTCGGCGAGGCCGCACCGGTCGACGCGGGGCGCCTGCTCGGCACCGGCCTCCTGCTCGCGGCGGGCACCGCGGCCTCCTCGCTGCTCTTCGGCCTCACCGCCTTCGAATCGACCTGGTTCGAGGCCGACGTGCCCGTGCTCGGGCACCTCTCGATCGGCACCTCGACGCTCTTCGACATCGGCGTCTACCTCGTGGTCGTCGGGCTCGTGCTCGACATCCTCCGCTCGCTCGGCGCCGAGGTCGATCGGCACCAGGAGGAGGTCGAGGGCGACCCCGAGGCATCCGACCCGACCGCCGCCGACCGCGAGGGGGCCCCGGCATGACCGCATCGCTCACCCTCGTCGTCCTCATGGCCGTGCTCTTCGGCGCCGGCATCTCGGTGATGCTCGAGCGCAGCCTCACCCGCGTGCTCATCGGGTTCCTGCTCGTCGGCAACGCGGTGAACATCCTCATCTACCTCATGAGCGGCGCGCCCGGCCTCGCGCCGATCCTCAGCGAGGGCGTCGACGCCGACGAGATCTCCGACCCGCTCCCCCAGGCGTTCGTGCTCACCGCCATCGTCATCAATCTCGGCATCACCGCCTTCATGCTCGCCCTCATCTACCGCTCCTGGTGGCTGGCGAAGCTCGGGGCGAAGGGCGATCTCGTCGACGACGAGGCCGAGCTCGCCGAGGACGCCGAGGAGACGGCCGACCTCATCCGCTCCTCCGCGGCCGACGACGAGGCGATCCAGTCGCTCATCGAGGCGAGCGACGAGGAGTTCGACGGGATCGACGACGAGCTCGAGCGCGAGGCATCCACCCGTGACGCCGACGACGAGGAGGCCCGCAGATGACCGCCGTGCTCGTGCCCCTCGTCGTGCTCCTGCCGATGCTCGGCGCCGCGACCGCGCTCATCCTCGGCCGGCACCGGCGCGCGCAGATGGCCGTCGGCGTCTCCGTGCTCGCCGCGGTCACGGTCATCGCCGCGGTGCTCCTCGTCGCGGTCGACACGACCGGGCCCGCCGTCGTCTACCTCGGCGCGTGGGACGCCCCCTGGGGCATCACCCTCGTCGTCGACCGCCTGTCGGCGATCATGCTCGTCATCTCGGCCATCATGCTGCTCGTCGTGCTCGTGTACTCGGTCGGCCAGGGCATCGCCGACCAGCACCGCGAGACGCCGGTCTCGATCTTCCACCCGAGCTACCTGATCCTGTCGGCGGGCGTGTTCAACGCGTTCATCGCGGGCGACCTGTTCAACCTCTACGTCGGATTCGAGATCCTGCTCGCGGCGAGCTACGTGCTGCTCACCCTCGGCGGCACGGGCGAGCGCATCCGCTCGGGCGTCACGTACATCATCACGAGCCTCGTGTCGTCGCTGTTCTTCCTCTCGGCGATCGCGCTCATCTACGGTGCGACCGGCACCGCGAACATCGCCCAGCTCTCGGTGCGCCTCGCCGAGCTCCCCCAGGACGTGCAGCTCATCCTGCACCTGCTGCTGCTCATGGCGTTCGGCATCAAGGCGGCCGTGTTCCCGCTGTCGTTCTGGCTGCCCGACTCGTACCCGACGGCCCCCGCCCCGGTGACGGCGGTGTTCGCGGGCCTGCTCACGAAGGTCGGCGTCTACGCGATCATCCGCACCGAGACGGTGCTCTTCGTCGAGAGCGACGTGTCGACGCTGCTGCTCGTGATCGGCGGGCTGACGATGCTCATCGGCATCCTCGGCGCGCTCACGCAGGCCGACATCAAGCGACTGCTCTCGTTCACCCTCGTGAGCCACATCGGCTACATGGTCTTCGGCATCGGACTCTCGAGCGTGATCGGGCTGACGGCCACGATCTACTACGTCGTGCACCACATCACGGTGCAGACCGCGCTGTTCCTCACGACGGGGCTCATCGAGCGCTTCGGCGGCGCGACGTCGATCACGCGCCTCGCGGGCCTCCTCAAGGCCTCGCCGTTGCTCGCGGTGCTCTTCTTCATCCCCGCGATGAACCTCGGCGGCATCCCGCCCTTCTCGGGGTTCCTCGGCAAGGCCGGCCTCTTCCTCGCGGGCGCGCAGGGCACCGCGGAGGGCGGCGCGTCGGGCCCCGACTGGCTCGTCTGGGTCGTCATCGCGGCCGGCGCGGCGACCTCGCTCATCACGCTGTACGCGCTCACCCGCTTCTGGAACATGGCGTTCTGGCGGGGTCGCGACGAGCTCGAGGGCTACGAGTCGGTGCTGCTCGGCTCGGTGCTCGAGGCGCCCGAGGGCGCGACCGTCACGGCGACCCGCACGACGCCCGTGCTGATGGTCGTCGCGACCGCCTCGCTCGTCGCGGTCACCGTCTGCCTCACCGTGTTCGCCGGCCCGCTGTTCGACCTCGCGGGGCGCGCGGCCGAGGGGCTCAGCGACCCGTCGGCGTACGTCTCGATCGTCTTCCCCGAGGGGGTGCGATGACCCACACGAACGAACCGATCTCGCGCTGGCGCTCGGTCTGGCGACAGCTGCCGCTGCTCGTCGCGCTGCTCGTGCTGTGGCTCCTCCTCTGGGACCACATCGACGCGCTCAGCATCGTCACCGGGGTGCTGCTCGCGATCGCGGTGACCCGCGCCCTCTACCTGCCGCCCGTGCTGCTCAGCGGCCGTTTCAACCCCTGGCGCGGCCTGCTGCTCGGGCTGCGGATGATGGTCGACGTCATGTTCGCCTCGCTGCAGGTGGCGGCGTACTCGATCTGGCCGTGGTGGAAGCCGATGAACTCCATCATCGTCGTGCAGCTGCACACCCGCTCCGACCTCGTGACGACGCTCACCGCCGAGGCGATCTCGGTCGTGCCCGGCACCGTGGTCGTCGACATCGACCGTGAGCGCGGCCTGCTCTACCTGCATGCGCTCGGCACCCGCACCCAGGCCGACATCGACCGCACGCATCGCCAGGTGCTCGGCACCGAGGAGCGCATCGTGCTCGCGATCGGCACGCACGAGCAGGCCGAGGTGGTGCGCGCCGAGCGTCGCGCCCGTCGCGCCGGCGAGCGCACGACGAGCCACTCCGACATGCACCAGGGGCCGTCCGGCCGGAACGGAGGCACGCCATGACCTTCCTCACCCTCGTCTCGATCATCGCCGGCCTCATGTTCGGCATCGGCGCGATCGCCGCGGTCGTCCGCATCATCAAGGGGCCGTCGATCCTCGACCGGGCCCTCGCGACCGACGTGCTGCTCGCGATCGCGATGTGCGCACTCGGCGCCGAGATGGCGATCAACAAGCACACCGACACCCTCGTCGTCCTGCTCGTGCTCGCGATGTTCGCGGTCGTCGGCTCGATCTCCATCGCACGCTTCATGGCGAAGCAGGATGCCTCGTGAGCGCCGCCGAGATCGTCCCCGTGGAGCCGGGTGCGCGAATCGAGGGGCGCCGATGAACGCCGCCGAGATCGTGGTCGGGCTGCTCATCCTCGTGAGCGCGTTCCTGTCGATGGCCGCGGGCATCGGCATCGTGCGCTTCCCCGACGTGCTGACCCGGCTGCACGCCGCGACGAAGCCGCAGGTGCTGGGCCTCGCGACGGTGCTGCTCGCGATCGCACTGCGCGCGCCCACGTGGGGCGTCATCAGCACCGTGATCGTGATCATGACGTTCCAGCTGCTCACGCAGCCGATGACGGCGCACATGCTCGGCCGCTCGGCGTACCGCACCGACCACGTGCGCCGCGACCTCCTCATCGAGGACGATCTCGGCCGCGACATCGCCGAGCACGACGAGCACCCGGCCGAGCGGTGAATGCGGGCGATGCCATCGCGCGCAGGTACGATCTGCGGATGAGCCAGGCCCAGCCGACGACGACCGCGCGGTTCGACGCGGCCCCGCTGCTCGATCGGGTCGACCGCGCGTCGGTGCGCGACTACGAGGCCCGCGCCGGGTTCCGTGCGGGCGGCGTCGGGGTCCCCTGGTACGGCGTCGTCTTCGGCCTCCTGCTCGGCGGCTTGGCCGCCGTCGTCGTCGCGTTGCCCCTCTCCGGCGTCGTGATGCTCGTCGACGGAGCGCTCGAGGCCTGGGTGGGCACCGGCATCCCCGGCGACCTCGTGTTCCCGGTGGCGCTCGCCGGTGCCGTGACGATCATCGCGGGCGTCGCCTGGTACGCCGTGGCGTCGTCCCGCCTCCAGGGCGAGTCCCGATTCCGGGTCAGTCGCTTCGCGGCGGCGAACGGTCTCGAGTTCGAGCCGCGCCGTGTGGATCGCGAGGAGCCCGGCATGATCTTCGGCCTCGGCACCGACCGCGTCGCCAGCGAGATCGTGCGCCTGTGGCATCCTCGACCGGTCGAGATCGCGAACTACCGGTACGTGAAGAAGACGACGAAGACGCACGAGACGTTCCAGTGGTCGTACCTCGCATTCACGCTCGATCGCGAACTGCCGCACATCGTGCTCGACGGCGTCGGCAACGACTCGAGACTGCTCGGCTCCAACCTGCCCGTCGCCCTCGCGACCGCGCAGCGCCTCTCGCTCGAGGGCGACTTCGACCGGCACTTCACCCTGTACTGCCCCGAGGGCTACGAGACCGACGCGCTGTACCTCTTCACGCCCGATCTGATGGCGCGCTTCGTCGACGCGGGCGGAGACCTCGACGTCGAGATCGTCGACGACCGCCTCTACGTCTACGCGAGCGGCGGGCGATCGTTCGCGAGCGCCGACCCCGCCATGTGGGAATGGGTCTTCACGACGGTCGACGCGCTGAACGCGAAGCTCGGGCGCTGGGAGCGCTGGCGCGACGATCGGCTCGCCGAACCGGCCCGACCCGGCGCCGACGGCCCGTCCGCGGCCGACGGTGCGACCGTGACCGACGGTCCCGGTGCGACGAGCGCCGCCGGCGCCCTCACCGCCGACCCGCTTCCCGCGATCCCCCGCGGTGTTGCGCCCCAGGGGCGACGGCTCAGGCAACGGATCCCGCTCATCGCGTTCCTGCCGATCGCCGTCATGGTCGGCATCTGGTTCTGCATCCCGCTGCTCGAGTCGCTCGGCCGCGGCGACTGAGCCAGGGGCGCTGCGCGCTCAGCCCCGCCCGGTGAACGCGGGCGTGCGCTTCTCCTGGAACGCGGCGAAGCCCTCGCGGTAGTCGGCGGTGTCGCAGAGCGCGGCCTGCGCCCGGTTCTCCTCGGCCATGGAGGCCCAGAGGCCGAGCCGCTCGTCGCGGAGCGAGGCGACGAGCCGCTTCGAGGCGACGAACGCCTGCGTCGCGCCCTGCGCCGCCCGGGCCGCCGCTGCGCGGGTCGCCTCCAGCACCTCGTCGGCAGGGAACACCTGGGAGAACAGCCCCGCGGCCACCGCCTCGGCCCCCGTCATGAGCCGGCCGCTGACGATGAGGTCCATCGTGCGGTGCGCCCCGAGGCGCTCGACGAAGAGGGCGTGGCCGCCCGAGTCGAGGGTCGCGCCGAGGTTCGCGAACGGCGAGCCGATCTTCGCGGTGTCGGCGACGTAGACGATGTCGCTCGCGATGAGCAGCCCGAGCCCGACGCCGAGGCAGGCGCCGTGCGCAACGGCGAACGTCGGCACCGGGATGCCGGCCATGCGCTGCAGCAGCGGCTCGACGAGCCCGCCGAGGTAGCCCTGCACGTCGTCCTCACGTGGATCGACCCCCGAGATGTCGCGGCCCGCGCAGAACGCGCGGCCCTCGCCGCGCAGCACGAGGGCCCTGACCTCGCCCGACTGCGCCAGGCGCTCGGCCTCGGCGTAGGCCGCCGAGAGCTCGCCCAGCGCGGCCTCGTCGAGCGAGTTGAGCTTCTCGGGCGCGTTCAGCACGACCTCGGCGACGCCGCGTTCGGCGGTGAACTCGATCATTCTCTTCTCCTCATTCCGTTGCTCAGGACACAGACGGTGTTGCTCAGGACTGCGGTGGCCGATGCGGCCTCTCGGGCGGCGTTTCGTCCTGAGCAACACGGGCTCCGGAGCATCCGCTCCTGAGAAACCGCATCAGCTCAGACGTCGTAGTCGACGACCACGCGCTCCGACTTCGGGTGCGACTGGCACGTGAGCACGTAGCCGCGCTCGAGCTCGTCGGGTTCGAGGGCGTAGTTCTCGGTCATGTTCACACTGCCCTCGACGACCCGCGCACGGCAAGTGCCGCAGACGCCGCCCGCGCACGCGAACGGCACGTCGGGCCGCACCCGCAGCGCGGCGTTGAGGATCGACTCGTTCGCCGAGACCGGGCTCTCGACGGTCGACGACTGCCCGTCGAGGGTGAACTCGATCGCCACCGTGTCCTCGCCCTGCTTGACCTCGACCGGGCGGCCGTGGCGCGGCTCGACCCGGTCGGCGTCGGTCGTGAACAGCTCGTAGCGCACGTGCGCCGCGGGCACGCCCCGCGCCTCGAGGGTGTCGCGGGCGAGCTGCACGAGCTCGAACGGCCCGCAGAGGAACCACTCGTCGACCGTCTCGGGCCGGATGAGCACGTCGAGCATGGTGTCGAGCTTCTCGGCGTCGATGCGGCCGGAGAGGATCGGCGCGGTGCGCTGCTCGCGCGAGAGCACGTGGTGGAGCGCGAGGCGCGAGGGGTAGCGGTCCTTCAGCTCGGCGAGCTCCTCGAGGAACATCACGTCGAGCGTCGAACGGTTCGTGTAGACGAGCTCGAACTCGGACGTCTCGGAGCGTGCGAGCACCGTCTGGGCGAGCGCCATGAGCGGGGTGATGCCCGAACCCGCGGCGATCGCGACGATGTGCTTGCCGTCGAGGGCGTCGAGGGTCGAGGTGAAGGTGCCCTGCGGGCTCATCACGTCGAGGGTGTCGCCCGCCTGCAGCTCGCTGTTCGCCCAGCTCGAGAAGATGCCGCCGAGGTCGCGCTTGATGCCGACCGAGATGCGACCGGTGCCGTCGTCGGCGACGTGGGGAGGGCGGCAGATCGAGTAGCTGCGCCGGCGCTCGTGCCCGTCGAGCTCCTTGCGGAGGGCGACGTACTGGCCGGGCAGGTAGCTGTACTCGTCGGCGAGCTCGGCCGGCACGGTGAAGGTCACCTCGACGGCGTCGCTCGTGAGCGGGCGCACCTCGGCGACCTCGAGCTCGTGGAAGCGGGCGCGACGGCGCTTGGTCACGTGCTCGCCGCCGACCGTCGCGTTGAGGAAGGCCTCGGCCGCCGTCTCGGTCGAGCCCAGGTTTCTCGCCGCCATCAGATCACCTTGAAGTAGTCGAAGGGCTCGAGGCACGCGCGGCACTCGTAGAGCGCCTTGCACGAGGTCGAGCCGAAACGGGCGATCTCGCGCGTGTCGAGCGAGTCGCAGCGGGGGCACTTCACCGCGAGCTGCACGCGCACGGGGCCCGAGCCGCGCGCGGCGGCGAGGCCCGTCGGCGCCTGGATGCCGTAGCGGCGCAGCTTCTGCTTGCCCTCCTCGGTCATCCAGTCGGTCGTCCAGGCGGGCGCGAGCACGAGGTCGACCCGCACCTCGTGGTACCCCGCGTGCGTGAGCGCGAGCACGACGTCGTCGCGCATGGCGTCCATCGCGGGGCATCCGCTGTAGGTGGGGGTGAGCTCGACGTGCACGGCACCGTCGTCGGCGACCTCGACCGTGCGCAGCACGCCGAGGTCCTCGATCGTGAGCACGGGGATCTCGGGGTCGGTCACGGTCGCCGCGACCTGCCAGGCGGTGCGTTCCGCCGTCGCGGTCACCACGACGCCCCCGGGTGCTGGCGGGCGAGCACCTGCATCTCGGCGAGGAGCGGCCCGAGGTGCTCGGTGTGCGAGCCTCGGCGCCCGCCGCCCGAGGCGGTGTAGGCGGTGCGGCCCGAGGGCCGTTCGAGCCCGGCCTCGGCGAACACCTGGTCGACGGCCGACTCGAACGCCGCTCGCAGCGTCGAGGGCAGCACGGCGACCCCGTCGGCGGCGAGGCGCTCGGTGAGCTCGTCGTCGGCGAACAGCTCGTCGACGTACGGCCAGGTGACCTCGACGCCGCGGATCATACGACGGCGCGACTCCTCGGTGCCGCCCGCGAGCCGCAGCACCCACTGGGTCGCGTGGTCGCGGTGGTAGTCGACCTCCTTGACCGACTTCGCGGCGATCGCCGCGAGGGTCGGATCGGTCGAGCCGGCGAGCGCACTGTAGAGCTCGAAGAGGTAGAGGGATGCCACGAGCTGACGCGCGATCGTGCACGCGAAGTCGCCGTTCGGCTGCTCGAAGAGCCAGGCGTTGCGCCACTCGGGCTCGTCGCGCCAGTAGGCGAGATCGTCCTCGCTGCGGCCCGTGGCGCTGCCCGCGTAGTGCAGCAGCGAGCGGGCGTGCCCGATGAGGTCGAGGCCGATGTTGCCGAGGGCGACGTCCTCCTCGAGCTCGGGCGCCCGGGTGATCCACATGCCGAGCTGCTGGGCGAGCACGAGCGCGTCGTCGCCGAGGCGCAGGGCGTACTCCGCGGCATCCGCCGAGGCGGCGCGACCGGCGCCCTCTCCCGATCCGGCGAGCTCCTCGGCGAGCGCGACCCGGTCGACCGAGACGTCGCCGTGGACGTCGCCGTGGGGGTCGAAGTCGTCGCCGCTCACAGGTGCTTCACCCCTTCGCTCTTCGTGTAGTACACCGCGTGCCGGTAGTTCTTGCCGGCCGGGCTCTCGAAGTAGGCGCCCTTCGCGTCGGGGTCGCTCGTCGTGACGGCCTCGGCCGGCACGACCCAGATCGAGACGCCCTCGTTGCGGCGCGTGTAGAGGTCGCGCGCGTTGCGCACGGCCATGTCGGCGTCGGGCGCGTGCAGCGAGCCGACGTGCACGTGGCTGAGGCCGCGGTTGGCGCGCACGAAGACCTCCCACAGGGGCCAGGGCTCGGTTCCCATCTCACCGGGGGTCGACATCATGCCACCGCCTTCGCACGCTCGGACTGCTTTCGGGCGTACTCGGCTGCGGCTTCGCGCACCCAGGCGCCCTCTTCGTGCGCCTCGCGGCGGCGGCGCAGGCGTTCGGCGTTGGCGGGGCCGCGGCCGGCGAGCACCTCGTTGAACTCGGTCCAGTCGATCCCGCTCATGTCGTATTCGCCGGTCTCCTCGTTGAAGCGCAGCGCAGGGTCGGGCAGGGTGACGCCGAGCACTTCGGCCTGCGGCACGAGCATGCCGACGAAGCGCTGGCGCAGCTCGTCGTTCGAGAAGCGTTTGATGTTCCACGCCATCGACTGCGCCGAGTTCGGCGACTGGTCGTCGGGCGGGCCGAACATCTGGAGCGCGGGCCAGTACCAGCGGTTCACCGAGTCCTGCGCCATCTGCCGCTGCTCGGGCGTGCCCTGCATGAGCTCGAGCAGGATCTCGAAGCCCTGCCGCTGGTGGAACGACTCCTCCTTGCAGATGCGCACCATCGCCCGGCCGTACGGGCCGTACGAGGCGCGGCAGAGCGGCACCTGGTTGCAGATCGCGGCGCCGTCGACGAGCCACCCGATCGCGCCCATGTCGGCCCAGGTCGGGGTCGTGTAGTTGAAGATCGACGAGTAGCGCGCCTTGCCCTCGATGAGCTGCTCCATCATCTCGTCGCGGCCGATGCCGAGGGTCTGCGCGGCCGAGTAGAGGTAGAGCCCGTGGCCCGCCTCGTCCTGCACCTTGGCCATCAGGATCGCCTTGCGCTTGAGGCTCGGCGCGCGCGTGATCCAGTTGGACTCGGGCTGCATGCCGATGATCTCGGAGTGCGCGTGCTGGCTGATCTGGCGGATGAGGGTCTTGCGGTAGGCCTCGGGCATCCAGTCGCGGGGCTCGATGCGCGAGTCCTTCGCGATGAGCTCGTCGAAGAGCGCCTGGCCCTCGTCGTCGGGCGCCTGATCGGCGACCGGGCTGAGCACGGCGGCTGCGGTCATCATCGACTCCTGTGTCTCGGTGAGGATCGGGGCGCTTCGCGAATGACGACGCCTCGTGGCATCCAACATTACTAACCGATCGTTCAGTTAGTATATAGTCATCGTCAGCGTCGCAGCAACGGCGCCCGAACTCGATGAGGAGTCGAACATGACGGAAGCCGCGACCGCCCCGAACCGCGCGATGATGCAGCGCGACCTCGCCTCCGCGGCGCTCGGCATGGTCGTCGAACACGACGACCCCGGCCACGCCGTCGTCTCGATGCGCGTGCGCGACGACATGACCAACGGCTTCGGCATCACCCACGGCGGCCTCGTCTTCACCCTCGCCGACACGGCCTTCGCCATCGCCTGCAACGAGGACGAGACCGTCACCGTCGCCGCGGGCGCCGACATCACCTTCCTGAAGTCCACCGTCGCGGGGCAGACCCTCACCGCGACCGCCGTCCGCCGCACCCGGTCGGGCCGCACCGGACTGTACGACGTCTCGGTCGTCGACGAGCACGGCGACGCGGTCGCCGAGTTCCGCGGCCGCTCCCTCTCCACCAACCGCACCCTCTGACCAGCACGGAGCCCAACGTGTCGACGACGACCACCTCCCCCACCGTCTCGGGCCTCGTGCCCCCGCGCCCCGACGAGCTCGACCCCGAAGAGCGGATGACCCGCGGCGAGCTCGAAGCGCTGCAGCTCGAACGGCTCCAGCAGACCGTCGCGCACGCCTACGCGAACGTGCCCCTCTACACGGCGAAGTTCGACGCGGCCGGGGTGCACCCCCGTGACATCCAGACCCTCGCCGACGTCGCGAAGCTGCCCTTCACCACCAAGGAGGACCTGCGGCAGACGTACCCCTTCGGCATGTTCGCGGTGCCGATGGCCGAGGTCGCGCGCATCCACGCCTCGAGCGGCACGACCGGGCGCCCGACCGTCGTGGGCTACACGAAGGGCGACCTCGACCGCTGGGCGACGCTCATCGCCCGCTCGCTCCGCGCGAGCGGGGTGCGCCCCGGCATGAAGGTGCACAACGCCTACGGCTACGGCCTGTTCACCGGCGGGCTCGGCGCCCACGCGGGCATCGAGAAGCTCGGCGCGACGGTCATTCCGATGTCGGGCGGCCAGACCGCCCGACAGGTGCAGCTCATCGTCGACTTCGAGCCCGACGCCATCCTCTGCACGCCGAGCTACCTGCTCACGATCGCCGATGCCATGGTCGCGGCGGGCATCGACCCGCGCTCGACCTCGCTCAAGACGGCGGTGCTCGGCGCCGAGCCGTGGACGAACGAGATGCGCCACGAGCTCGAGCAGCGCCTCGGCATCGACGCGCTCGACATCTACGGCCTCAGCGAGGTCATGGGCCCGGGCGTGGGCAACGAGTGCATCGAGACGAAGGACGGCCCCCACATCTGGGAGGACCACTTCCTGCCCGAGGTCATCGACGGCGACTCGGGCGCCGTGCTCGCCGACGGCGAGATGGGCGAGCTCGTCTTCACCTCGCTCACGAAGGAGGCGTTCCCGGTCATCCGGTACCGCACGCGCGACCTCACGCGCCTGCTGCCCGGCACCGCGCGCCCCGCCATGCGGCGCATCGAGAAGATCACGGGCCGCAACGACGACATGATCATCCTGCGCGGGGTGAACCTCTTCCCGACGCAGATCGAGGAGATCGTGCTCGGCATCGAGCAGCTCACGCCGCACTTCATCCTCGAGCTCACCCGCGAGGGCCGCATGGACGCCATGACGGTGCGCATCGAGCGGCACCCCGAGCTCTCCCGCGAGGTCTGCGAGGCGGCGACCGAGGTGCTCGCGAAGCGCATCAAGGTGCTCATCGGCTCGACCGTCGAGGTGCGGCTCGAGGAGCCGGGCGCGCTGCCGCGCAGCGAGGGCAAGTACAAGCGGGTCTACGACCTGCGAGGCCAGTGACCGCGCCCCTGGCGGGGGTGCGAGGAGTTGCTCGCTGCGCCACTTCAGCGGGCTCTGCGCCGGTTGAGGTGGCGCACGGGGTGACGAAGTGGCGCACTCGACGCGCGGGATGCGGGTGAGAGACTTGGGGCGATGAGCGAGAACGGATCACTCCGGAGGGGCCGGCCGGGCTACGACCAGCAGGGCATCCTCGACGTCGCCGTCGCCGCCTTCAACCAGTACGGCTACGACGCGACGTCGATGGGCGTGCTCGCCGATCGGCTCGGCCTCTCGAAGTCGGCCATCTACCACCACTTCGCCTCGAAGAACGAGATCCTCGAGCGCGCCCTCGACGACGCGCTGAGCGCGCTCGAAGGGGTGCTCGGCGAGACGGATGCCACGGCCGGCCGCGCGGCCGATCGACTCGACCTCGTGCTGCGGGGCGCCGTGCACGTGCTCGTCGCCAAGCTGCCGACCGTCACGCTGCTGCTGCGCGTGCGCGGCAACACCGAGGTCGAGCGCCGTGCGCTCGCCAGGCGTCGCGCGTTCGACCGCGCGATCACGGCCCTCGTCGAGGAGGCGCAGGCCGAGGGCACCCTGCGCAGCGACCTCGACGCGAGCGTCGTCGCGCGGCTCGTCTTCGGCATGGTCAACTCGATCGTCGAGTGGTACCGACCGGGCGGCCGCGAAGACGCCGACAAGCTCGCCGACGACGTCATCGCGATCGCGCTCGACGGGCTGCGCATGCCGACCTCCAACCGGGTCCAGGAGCTCCTCGGCTGAGGCGCCCGGCCGCGGCCGGTGCGCCCGGCTCAGGCCGCCGCCCACCCGCTGCCGGCGGTCGCCGCGCGCCGCGCCCGCCGGGGGCGGTGGCGTCGCGGCTCGCGGTGCGCGGGCTCTGAGTCGTCGCCGGCCTGCCGTTCCGCCACGACGCGGCGCCGTTCGAGTTCGCGCGCGAGGCGCGCCTCCTCCGCGGCGCGGAGGTGCGGGAAGGTGCTCTCCGAGATCAACATGTCGACTCCTCCTGCTCGGTCGACTTCGAGCCTCCGCTCTGAGGTGGGGGTGGGGCATCCGGCGATCGCCTTAACTTCGGAACCGGCTGCCCGAGCGCCGTCCCGAGCCGGCGCCGCGAACGGAACGGGCCGCGCACCCCGGAGGATGCGCGGCCCGTCGGGCAGGTGCCGTTACGCGCGGCGACGACGCGCGACGACGAACAGCACCGCACCGCCGAGCAGTGCGAGCGCACCCGCGGCGAGGGCGGGCACGAGGCCGTCGACGCCAGTGGAGGCGATGCGATCGGGTACGGGCAGCTCGAGCGTGTTCGTCAGCACGACCTCGACGACGGTGCCGTCGCCGATCACGATCGTCGACTCGCTGAACTCGGCGCCCGTCCAGCTCGCCCCCTCGACCTCGGCCGGGGCGAACTCGGCCAGCGTCACGACCGCGCCGTACGGGATCGGCTCGCTCGTGACCGCCTCGCCGTCGGCCGTCACGGTGAGCACGCCCGCGCCGCCGGCGAATCCCGGGCCGGCCGCGTACTCGTAGCGCACCGTGAACCGCGCGTCGCCCGGCAGCTCACCGGCGCCCGAGCCGACGACCTCCTTGCGCACCGAGAACGCGCCCGAGTTCAGCTCGAGCGTGTTCACGGCGACCACGTCGAGTTGCTCGTCCTTCGCGACGACGAACGTGTTCGACGCCTCGAAACGGGGCGTCGCCCACGTTCCGCCGACGACCGCGTCGGGCGCCTGCTCGCGGAGCGTCACGACGGCGCCCGCGGGCACGTCGTCGACCGTCACCGCGGTGCCGTCGCCCGGCACGACGATCTCGGTCGGCTCGAGCGCCTCGTAGCTCGCGCCGGCGGGGTACTCGAAGGTGAAGGTGTACTCCGCATCGGCGGCGGCGAGGTGCGCCCCGGTGCCCTCGACGCGCTTCTGCAGGCTGAACGAGCCGACGTCGCGGGTGATCGTGTTCGTGAGCGTGACGGCCACGGTCGTGCCGTCGCCGATCGTCACGGTCTCGGGCGAGAAGACCCCCGTGCCGGTCCAGGTGCCGCCGACCACCGGCGCGGGAGGCGCCTCGCTCAGACGCAGCACCGCCCCGTACGGCAGGGGCCCGCTCGTGGCTGCCGTGCCGTCGGCGGAGACGACGAGCTCGCCCTCGCCCGCCGTGAACCCGATGCCCGCGTCGTACTCGTAGCGGATGGTGAACGTGTCGGCCACGGGCACGAGCGAGGCACCCGTGCCGTCGAGCACCTTGACCCCCGAGAAGGACCCCGAGTCGAGAGTCAGCTCGTTGTCGAGGTCGACCGTGATGCGGTTGTCCTTGACGACCGTGAAGGTCTTCTCGCTGAAGACCGGCTCCTGCCAGGTGCCGCCCTCGACCTCGTCGAGCACCTCCTCGAGCGTCACGACGGCGCCGGCGGGCAGCCCGTCGACGCGGGTCGCGTCACCGCCCGCGGTCACCTCGACGGTGCCCTCCGCACCCTCGTAGACACCTCGCTCGACGTCGGCCGGGTACGACCACTTCACGGTGAAGACGGGGTCGTCGACGAGGCCCGCGCCGTCGCCGTCGAGGGTCTTGACGATCTCGAAGGCGCCGAAGTCGCGGGTGAGGGTGTTCGTGACCGAGACCTCGACGTCCGCGGTGTCGGCGGTGACGGTCAGCTCGGCCGGCTCGATGACCGGCGACTGCCAGCTCGCACCCGGGATCGCCGTCGGCGCGGACTCGGTGAGGCTCACCACGGCGCCGATCGGGAGCCCCGGGATCTCGACGCGATCGCCGCCCTGCGGGAGCGCGACCGAGCCGCCGCCGGCGGGGATGCCCTTGGCGGGGTCTGCTGCCCAGCGGTAGCCGAGGGTGAAGGCGAGATCCGCGGGGATCCGCATGCCGTCGTCGTTGACGACGGTCTTGCGGGCGCCGAGCGACGACCTCTCCAGCGTCGCGCGGTTCTGCAGCCGGATCTCGGTGACCTTGCCGAGGTTGCCGTTCGCCGACGAGAAGGTCAGCTCGAGCCGCTCCGACTCGGTGCCGTCGGGGAGCACGAACACGGGGTCGGCCCAGGTGACGTTCGCCGGCTCGACCGGCACGATCTCGTCGAGCGTGATCGTGGTGCCCTTGAAGAGCTCGTCGCTCAGGAACGACTCGCCGGAGCGCAGCTCGATCGTTCGCCGCTCGGTGACCTCGCCGTCGAGCGTGGCCGTGTAGTCCACCGTGAACCGCGGCGTCAGGGTCGTGTCGCCCGCGAGCTCCTTGGTGAGCTGGAACTTCGCGAAGTTGCGCCCGACCACGGTGCCCGACCCCGAGTACCGGGTGGCGGTGCCGGTCGTGGTGCCCGGCTCCTCTCCCTCGATCTCCCAGCGGGCGGTGTTGGAGTACGTCTTCGCCCTGCCCTCGTCGAGCACGCGGACGTTCCAGACGACCTCGTAGATCGAGCCCGCGATGCCCTGCTCGCCCTCGGGAGCGGCGGCGCCGAGGCCCGCGACGGAGGTGAAGTCGACCCGCGTGCGGTCGGCGGAGACGGTGACCTCGCCGGCGGGCTTGCCGCGGAAGACCGGGTTCTGCCGGCCGAGCGAGTCGTACGCGAGCGAACGCGCCTCGTACACCTGCGGGTCGCCGATGATCTCGAAGGCGGTCTCGTCGATCGCGTCGGTCACGGTGACGTGCCGGCCGGCCGGGATGCCGCCCTCGGGCGTCGGCACGCCGACCCACCAGGTGATCGTGTCGTCGAGGTTGCGGTACGAGCCGCTCTTCCACGCGCCCCAGCCGCCGAACTCGCAGTCCTCGACGCAGCGCCCCGGGTTCGGATGCACCGTGGCCGGGGCCTCGACATCGCCGAACTCGAAGACGTGCTCGACGGTCTCGAGGTTCTCGAGCCACACCTGCACGCGGAAGGTGAACTCGCCGCTCATCTCGAGCTCGTGGCCGTCGACGTAGTCGGGGTCGACGGTGCAGCTGATCATCGAGGAGGTGACGAGGCACTCGCCCGCGGGCTCGCCGTCGGGGTCCAGCATCGCGAAGCGGTCCTCGTGACCGGTGAGCCCTTCGGGAAGCTCCATCGACACGCTGACGGGGTTGACCGCCTCGCCGGGCACGCTCCACTTCACCGTGAGCTCCTGGCTGCTGCCGTCGTCGAACTCGCCGTTCACGAACGCGACGTCGTCGATCGAGATCGGCGAGCCCTCGGCGGCCTGGGCGGCCGTGCCGAGCACGAGCGCGTTCGCGCCGATCGCGAGCAGTGCGGCGACCGCCGCGGCGACGGTGCGCCGGATGCGCCGCCGGTGATTCGGGGGCGTTCCGCTTCTGAGGTTCGTCACCTGTGCATTCCTTCCGTTTCGGGCGTCCGGACGGAACTCATCGGCAGGCGATGACCCCGTGGCCCGAGGGCGCGGCAGGGTGCACGACGGCGCGGCATCGAACGGGGTCGGGCGCGGGTACACCTGACTCCACCGGTCCCTCGGGTGAGGACGGGCGGCTGACGTTGCCGCCACCCGAGTGACGCGCGCGCGGTCCGGTTCATGACGCGCCCGCACCTGAGAATCCCCTGTGCACCTCGTCCGTCCCTTCGTGGTCGGGCGCCGGATGCCCCGGACGCACGCCGCGCGGATGTCCGACGCATGCGCGAAGCTGGAGCGATGACGACGAACGCGAGCGACACCCGCACCGACGCGCTCGGGGCACTGCGCGAACTGGTCGGGCGCGACGACGCCGAGTTCCACGACGGGCAGTTCGAGGCGATCGAGGCGCTCGTCGAGGGGCGGCGCCGCGCGCTCGTCGTGCAGCGCACCGGCTGGGGCAAGTCGGCGGTGTACTTCGTCGCGACGCTGCTGCTGCGCCGGCGCGGCGGCGGCCCCACCGTGCTCGTCTCGCCGCTGCTCGCGCTCATGCGCGACCAGATCGCCGCGGCCGAGCGGGCCGGCGTCCGAGCGGTCGCCATCAACTCGACGAACCCGCACGAGTGGGGCGAGGTGCTCGCCCGGCTCGACCGCGACGAGGTCGACGTGCTGCTCGTCTCGCCCGAGCGGCTCAACAACCCGTCGTTCCGCGACGAGCAACTGCCCGCCCTCGTGCGGCGCATCGGCATGCTCGTCGTCGACGAGGCCCACTGCATCAGCGACTGGGGGCACGACTTCCGGCCCGACTACCGCCGCCTCCGCGAGCTCATCGCGCAGATGCCGACCGAGGTGCCCGTGCTCGCCACGACCGCGACGGCGAACAGCCGGGTCGTGGCCGACGTCGCCGAGCAGCTCGGGGGCGGGGCATCCGATGCGCACGGCGACGACGGCGTGCTCACCATCCGCGGGCCGCTCGCGCGCACCTCGCTGCGGCTGGGCGTGCTGCGGCTGCCCGACTCGGCGAGCCGCCTCGCCTGGCTCGTCGGGCACCTCGACGAGCTTCCCGGCTCGGGCATCATCTACACGCTGACCGTGGCGGCGGCCAACGACACCGCCCGGTTGCTGCGCGAGCGCGGGCACGAGGTCCGGGCGTACACCGGGCAGACCGACCCCGACGAGCGTGCCGAGTCCGAGGGCATGCTGAAGCGCAACGAGGTCAAGGCGCTCGTCGCGACGAGCGCGCTCGGCATGGGCTTCGACAAGCCCGACCTCGGGTTCGTGCTGCACCTCGGTGCGCCGTCGTCGCCCGTCGCGTACTACCAGCAGGTCGGCCGCGCGGGCCGCGCGACCGAGTCGGCCGACCTGCTGCTCCTGCCCGGCGTCGAGGACCGCGAGATCTGGCACTACTTCGCGACCGCCTCGATGCCCGACCGCGAACGGGCCGAGCGCGTGATCGCCGCGCTCTCCGACGCCCCGGTCTCGACGCCGGCGCTCGAGGCCATGGTCGACCTCCGCCGCACGCCGCTCGAACTGCTGCTGAAGGTGCTCGACGTCGACGGGGCCGTCCGCCGGGTGCAGGGCGGCTGGGTGGCGACGGGCGAGCCGTGGGTCTACGACGAGGAGCGCTACCGGCGCATCGCGGCCGAGCGCGTCGCCGAGCAGCAGCACATGATCGAGTACGAGAACACCGACGGCTGCCGCATGGAGTTCCTGCAGCGCTCGCTCGACGACGCGACGGCCGCCCCGTGCGGGCGGTGCGACAACTGCGCGGGCGTCTGGTACCCGACCGCGATCGGCGCCGAGGCGACGGCGACCGCGGCGAAGGCCCTCGACCGCGTCGGCGTGCCGATCGAACCGAGGCGCGCCTGGCCGACCGGTGCCGACCGCCTCGGGGTGCCGGTGAAGGGCCGCATCTCGCCCGCCGAGCAGGCCGGCGAGGGCCGGGCGCTCGCCCGGCTCACCGACCTCGGCTGGGGCGGCACGCTGCGCGAGGTCTTCGCCGCCGGTGCGGCCGATGCCCCGGTCTCACCCCAGCTGCTCGCCGCGTGCGTGCGGGTGCTCGCCGACTGGGGCTGGAGCGAGCGGCCCGTCGCGGTCGTCGCGATGCCGTCGCGCTCGAAGCCGTTGCTCGTCGACTCCCTCGCCCGCGGCCTCGCCGAGGTCGGGCGTCTGCCCTACCTCGGCGCCCTCGAGCCCGTCGACGGCGGGCCGAGCGGGCAGCCCGGCGGCAACAGCGCGTTCCGCCTCGCGGGCGTCTGGGGCCGGTTCACCGCGGCCGGGCTCGAGGTGCCGGCCGGCCCCGTGCTGCTCGTCGACGACCTCGCCGACAGCCGGTGGACCCTCACGATCGCCGCCCGCGAGCTGCGGCTCGCTGGGGCCGCCGAGGTGCTGCCGTTCACCCTGGCCCTGCGCGGCTGAGGCCGGGAGACCGCGCTCCGGCCCGCCCGCTTCGCACCGGCCGAAGTCACCCTCGCAATCGACGGCGGCGCGCCCCTACGATGGCGACGTGCCCGAACTCCGTCCGACCCGAACCCTCCTCGCGGTCTCGTCGCTCCTCGCAGCCGCGGTGCTCCTGACCGGCTGCACCGCTGCCGGCCCCGTCACCGCGGAGACGACGCCGCCCACCGTGACCGCCTCCCCTTCGCCGACCCCGACGCCGACGCCCGACGCGGGCACCGGATCGCTCGCCGCGCCGGGGCTCACTGTCGTGCCGACCGTCGACGGCGATTGCCGCGCCGACCCGAGCGAGTTCGGCGTCGTCACCCTCGTCGTCACGACCGACGACGACACCACGCCGATCGAGATCGAGTACACCGCCTTCCGCCCCGGCGCCGATCCTGTCGTGCGCACGACGGAGGCGGTCGGGCCCGTCGTCGTGCTGATGCAGTCGGACTGCGGCACGCAGACCGCCAGCGCGCCGTGGACCTTCACGGCGAGCGCCTCGGACTCGCTGTCGTGCACGATGACCTTCGGCAGCAAGCGGGTCGCCTCCGACGACTACTACGCCGAGGGCTCCACCGACGAAGCCACCGTCGACTGCAGCGGGCACCCCGGCATGTGACCCGGGGGCCGGCGAGCCGACGGTCGGCAGGCCGGGTCAGCTCGCCGCGGGCGTCTGCTCCTTCGCGACGAGCGTGAGCACGTCGTACGACGCCACGAGCTCGTCGTTCTGGTTGCGGAGCACCGCATCCCAGCGCACCTCGCCGTACTCGTCGGTCTCGCGCGGCGTGATCTGCTTGGCCGTGAGCTCGACGCGGATCGCGTCGCCGGGCGAGACCGGCGTCACGAATCGCAGGTTCTCGAGACCGTAGTTCGCGAGCACCGGACCGGGCGCGGCGTCGACGAACAGGCCTGCCGCCCACGACACGAGCAGGTACCCGTGCGCCACCCGGCCCGGGAAGAACGGGTTCGCCGCGGCGGCCTCCTCGTCCATGTGGGCGTAGAAGGTGTCGCCCGTGAAGTTCGCGAAGGTCTCGATGTCCTCGAGCGTGACCGTGCGCGAGCCGCTCACGACCTGGTCGCCCAGCCGCAGCTCGGCGAGCGATTTCCGGAACGGGTGCACGCCGTCGGCCTGCGAGTTCGCGCCCGCGTGCCAGACGCCCGTGAGGGCCGTGAGCATCTCGGGCGAGCCCTGCACGGCCGTGCGCTGCATGTGGTGCAGCACCGCGCGGATGCCCCCGAGCTCCTCGCCGCCGCCCGCGCGGCCGGGGCCGCCGTGCACGAGGTTCGGCAGCGGCGAGCCGTGCCCGGTCGAGGTACGCGCGTCGTCGCGGTCGAGGAAGAGCACGCGGCCGTTGTACGCGGCGATGCCCGAGGCGAGCTCGACGGCGACCGCGGGGTCGTACGTCGCGACGCTCGTGACGAGCGAGCCGCCGCCGCGTGCGACGAGGGCCGAGGCCTCGGCGAGCGATCCGTAGCCGACGATCGACGACACCGGGCCGAAGGCCTCGACCTCGTGCAGGGCCGGGCTCGAGGCATCCGCGAAGCGCAGCAGCATCGGTGCCACGAAGGCGCCGTCGGGCGCCGCACCCGTCGTGCCGTCGGCGAGGGCGACCGCCGGGGCCTCCGTCGAGCCGACGACGAGCTCGCCGCCCGCGGCCGTGAGCCGGCCCACCTGGCGCAGCACCTCGTCGCGCTGCGCGGTCGAGGCGAGCGGCCCCATGGTGACGCCCTCGGCACGGGGGTCGCCGAGCACCACGCGTGACGCGATGCGCTCGCGCACCGCGTCGATCACCGCGTCGACGGAGGCCTCGGGCACGATCGCGCGGCGGATCGCCGTGCACTTCTGCCCGGCCTTCGTCGTCATCTCGACGACGAGCTGCTTGACGTACGCGTCGAACTCGGGGGTGCCGGCGACGGCGTCGGTGCCGAGGACCGACGCGTTGATCGAGTCGGTCTCGCTCGTGAAGCGCACGCCGCCCGTCTGCACGGCGTCATGGGCGCGCAGGCGCTCGGCCGTCGACGCCGAGCCCGTGAACGCGACGAGGTCGCCGAGACGCAGGTGGTCGAACAGCGTCGGCACGCTGCCCGAGACGAGCTGCAACGAACCCTCGGGCAGCAGGCCCGACTCGACGAGGATCCGCACGAACCCCTCGGCGAGATAGCCCGTCGGCGTCGCTGGCTTCACGACGGTGGGCATGCCGGCGAGGAACGCGGGCGCGAACTTCTCGAGCGACCCCCACACCGGGAAGTTGAAGGCGTTGATCTGCACGGCCACGCCGGGCAGGCGGGTGTAGATATGCCGCCCGAGGAATGAGCCGTCCTTCGAGAGGTTCTCGACGGCGCCGTCGAGGTACACCTTCGCGTTCGGCATCTCGCGGCGGCCCTTGCCCGAGAAGGTGAAGAGCACGCCGATGCCGCCGTCGATGTCGACCCACGAGTCGGACTTCGTGGCGCCGGTGCGGCTCGACAGCGCGTACAGCTCGGCCTTGCGCTCGGTGAGCACGAGGGCCATCTGCTTCAGCAGCACGGCGCGCTGGTGGAAGGTGAGCTCGCCGAGCGACGCCTGCCCGACGGTGCGCGCGTACTCGAGCGCAGCGCCGAGGTCGAGGCCCTCGGTCGACACGCGCGAGACGACCTCGCCGGTCGAGGCGTCGCGCACCTCGGTGGCGCTCGCCGCAGCCGACGCGTCGGGCGTCCACCACTTGCCGTTGACGTAGCTCGGCAGCATCTCGGTCATCGTGTTCCCTTCATGCCTCACGAGGCATCCCACTGGTAGAAGCCCTCGCCGCTCTTGCGGCCGAGCTTGCCCTCGGCGACCATGCGTCGCAGCAGGGCGGGCGGTTCGAAGCGTTCGCCGAGCGTCTGCGCGAGGTACTCGGCGATGCCGAGCCGCACGTCGAGGCCGACGAGGTCGGTCAGCTTCAGCGGACCGACGGGGTGCTTGTAGCCGAGGGTCATCGCCGCGTCGATGTCCTCGGCCGAGGCGACGCCCTCCTCGAGCATGCGGATCGCCTCGAGCCCGAGCATGACGCCGAGGCGCGACGAGGCGAACCCCGGGGCATCCGCGACGACGATGGGCGTCTTGCCGATCGCGCGCACCCAGGCGCGCGCCTCGTCGACGAGCGCCCGGTCGGATGCCTCGCCGCGCACGATCTCGACGAGCGTCGACGCCGGCACCGGGTTGAAGAAGTGCATGCCGACGAAGCGCGCCGGCCGGTCGAGCAGGGCGGCGAGCTGGTCGATCGAGATCGACGAGGTGTTCGACGCGAGCGCCGCCTCGGGGGCGAGCACCCGCTCGACGCGGGTGAGGGCGTCGATCTTCAGTTCGAGGTCCTCGGGCACGGCCTCGACGACGAGCCCGCACGACCCGAAGTCGGCGACGTCGGTGCTCGTGGCGAAGCGGGCGGCGTAGGCGGAGGCATCCTCGTCGGCGGTGCCGCGCGCGACCGACGCCTCGACCGAGTCGAGCACCCGCTGCGCTGCCGCGGCGGCGGCCTCGGCGTCGCGCTCGACGACCGTCACCCGCGAGCCCGCGAGCAGGAACGCGTGCGCGATGCCGGCGCCCATGCGCCCGCCGCCGAGCACGCCGACGGCCGCCGGTGCGCCCGACGCGGCCGTGGAACCCTGGTGGTGCACGTCGCTCACTGCTTCTGCTTCCTCTCGAGGAACTCGGTCATGCGCCGCATCTTCTCGGGGCTCTCGAAGAGCACGGCCTGCTCCTCGAGGTCGACGGCGGGGTGCGCCTCGCGCGGCGCGCGGAACACGCGCTTCGTCGCGATCGTCGCGGCACGGTCGTTGCGGGCGATGCGGTCGGCGATCGCGTGCGCGGCGGGCAGCAGCTCGTCGGCGGGGCGCACCTCGCTGACGAGCCCGATCTCGCGGGCCTCCTCGGCCCCGATCGCGCGGCCGGTGAGCAGCAGCTCGATCGCACGGGCATCGCCGACGATCTCCTTCAGGCGCCAGCTCGCACCTGCTGCGGCGATGATGCCGAGGCCGGTCTCGGGGTTGCCGATCTTCAGCGTCGGCGTCGCGATGCGGAGGTCGGCGGCGTACGCGAGCTCGGCGCCGCCCCCGAGGGCGTAGCCGTCGAGCGCGGCGATCACGGGCATCGGCAGCAGCGCGATGCGCACGAACGCGTTCGCGTTGATGCCGGCGCGGGCGTCGTCGGCGCGACGCTCGCGGAGCTGGGCGATGTCGGCACCCGAGGCGAACACGCCCCCGGCACCGGTGAGGATGAGCGTGCGCGGGATCGCCTCGAGCTCTGCGCAGAGCAGGTGGAGGGCGTCGATCGTGGCCTGGTCGATCGCGTTGCGCTTGTCGGGCCGGTTGAGCGTGGCGACCACGCGGTCGTCGTGCCGTTCGATGAGGAGCGGCGGCTCCTGAGTAACGGGGCTTGAACCCGCGACCTCCGACATCAGACGCGCTCCACGATGAGCGCGCTGCCCTGTCCGACGCCCACGCACATGGTGGCGAGGCCGTAGCGCGAGCCCTCGCGCTCCATGCGGCCGAGCAGGGTCACGACGAGGCGCGAGCCCGACGAGCCGAGCGGATGCCCCAGGGCGATCGCGCCGCCGTCGGCGTTCACCCGCTCGGGGTCGATCCCGAGGCGGCGCATCGAGGCGATCGACTGCGTCGCGAAGGCCTCGTTGAGCTCGACCGAGCCGATCTCGTCGAGGTCGATGCCGGCGCGCTCGAGCGCCTTCTCGGTCGCGGGAACGGGCCCGAGGCCCATGATCTCGGGGGCGATGCCCGCCGAGGCGCCCACGACGATGCGCGCGCGAGGCGTGAGTCCGTACCGTTCGACGGCCGCCGCACTCGCGACGAGGATCGCACTGGCGCCGTCGTTGAGCGAGCTCGAGTTGCCCGCGGTCACGACCGAGCCGCCGGCCACGACGGGCCGCAGGCCCGCCAGCGCCTCGAGGGTCGTCTCGGGGCGCGGGCCCTCGTCGACGAGCACCTCGCCGCGGTGGGTCGGCACGCCGACGATCTCGGCCTCGAAGCGGCCGGCGGCGATCGCGGCGGCGGCCCGCTGCTGCGAGCGCAGGGCGAAGGCGTCGGCCTCCTCACGGGTGATGCCGTCGACCCGCGCGACCTCCTCGGCCGTCTCGGGCATCGAGAAGGTGGCCTTGTCGCGGGCGAGGAGCTTCGGGTTCGGGAACCGCCAGCCGATCGACGTGTCGTACTGCGCGCCCGGCTTGGCGAACGCCCGCTCGGGCTTCTGCTGCACCCAGGGCGCGCGGGTCATCGACTCGACGCCGCCCGCGAGGATGAGGTCGGCGTCGCCCGCGCGCACGGCCTGCGCGGCCATCGTGATGGCCGACATGCCCGAGGCGCAGAGCCGGTTGACGGTGACGCCGGGCACCTCGTCGGGCAGCCCGGCGAGCAGCACCGCCATGCGGGCGACGTTGCGGTTGTCCTCGCCGGCCTGGTTGGCCGCGCCGAGGATGACCTCGTCGATCGCGCCGAGCTCTCCGGCGACGTCGAGCCCCGCGCGCCGCACCGCCTCGCCGACGACGAGCGCCGCGAGATCGTCGGGTCGCACGCCTGCGAGCGCGCCGCCGTATCGGCCGACGGGGGTCCGCACTCCGCCGACGAGGTAGGCCTCTGCCATGTTCACTCCTGACCGCACTGTCTTCGAGAACGCTGCTCCCAGCGTAGGCAGGGGTCCGCGGCATCCGCACGATCGGAATTCCTGACCGACCGTTCAGGTAGTAATTATGGCAAACGGATGCCCCGGGCGCCACTCGGCGCTCGGGGCTCGGACGCACGCACGCCCCCGGACGGGCGATGCGGAGCCGGCCGCCGTGCCGGCCGCGCCGCCCGTTCTGGTCGGGGGCGCGGCGCGGGCGCAGCGGCCGGGGCCTCACATCGCCGGCATCAGCACCGAGTCGACGAGGTAGACGGTCGCGTTCGCCGTGTGCACGCCGCCGCAGATCACGGCCGCGTCGTTCACCATGAGCTCGTCGCCCGAACCCGTGACCTCGACGGTGCCGCCCTGCACGGTCGTCTGCGTTCCGACGACCTCGTCGGGCGAGAGCTGACCGGGCACGACGTGGTACGTGAGGATCGACGTCAGCGTCTCGACGTCGGTCTTCAGCGACTCGATGGTGGCAGGGTCGATCTTCGCGAAGGCGTCGTCGACGGGCGCGAAGACGGTGAACTCGTCACCGTTCAACGTGTCCACGAGGTCGACCTCGGGATTGAGCTGACCCGACACGGCGGCGACGAGGGTCGTCAGCAGCGGGTTGTTGGAGGCGGCGACCGCGACGGGGTCCTGGGACATGCCGATGACGGAGCCGGGCCCGTCGGGAACCTCCTCGGCGTACGCGGCGCAACCGGGTCCGACGAGGTCGGCAGCGGGATCGGCCGTCATGGCCTCCTCGCTCGGCATCGTCTCCTCCGACATCGCGGGCTCCTCGGAATCGGCGGCGGTGCCGCCGGCGCTGCATCCGGCGAGGCCGAGTGCGGCGACCGCCGCGATCGAGAACACGGCGAGCGCGGTGCGGGTGCTGCGGATGGATCGCATGGAACTCCTCCTTCGAATGCACGGCCCGAGCGGGCCGTCGAGAGGGGTTCGGTGCGGCGCCCGAAGCGGATTGGAACGGAATCGACCAATCGTTTCGGGCCTCGGCTCCGAATCACTGCCGACCCCACGAAACGAGGAACCCGTGCTCCCACTCGCCCTCATCGGTCTCGCCGGCGGCCTCATCACCGGCATCTCGCCGTGCATCCTGCCCGTGCTGCCCGTCATCCTGCTGTCGGGCGGCGCGCAGGGCGCCCGCGGCGACGGCCCGGATGCCACGGCGTCGCCCAGCCGCTGGCGCCCCTACCTCGTGATCGCGGGCCTCGTCGTGAGCTTCAGCCTCGTCACCCTGGTGGGCTCGCTGCTGCTCGGCCTCCTCGGCCTTCCGCAGGACGTGCTCCGGTGGGCGGGTCTCGTCGTGCTGGCGCTGATCGGCATCGGCCTCATCGTGCCGCGCTTCGAGGAACTGCTCGAACGGCCCTTCGCCTGGATCCCGCGCCGCGCGGTGGGCACCGATCGCGGCGGATTCGGACTGGGCTTCGCCCTCGGCGCCGTGTACGTCCCCTGCGCCGGGCCCGTGCTCGCCGCGATCACCGTCGCGGGCTCGACCGGACGCATCGGCGTCGAGACCGTCGTGCTCACGGTGTCGTTCGCGATCGGCGCGGCCGCACCGCTGCTGTTCTTCGCGCTCGCCGGCCGCGGGATGGCCGAACGCCTCGCGGCGTTCCGTCGCCACCAGCGCGGTATCCGCGTCACCGGCGGCATCGTGATGATCGCGTTGGCCGTCGGCCTGGCGTTCAACCTCCCGCAGCTGCTCCAGCGGCTCGTGCCCGACTACACCGCGGAGCTGCAGCAGCAGCTCGCCGAGTCGGAGGAGGTGACGGAGGCGCTCGACCTGGGCGGACTCGTCACCGACGAGAATCGCGAGCTCTCGAAGTGCACGAACGGGGCGGCCGTGCTCGAGTCCTGCGGTCCGGCGCCGTCGATCCGAGGCATCCAGCAGTGGTTCAACACGCCCGACGGGGCATCCGTCGACCTCGACTCCCTGCGCGGTCGCGTCGTGCTCATCGACTTCTGGGCGTACTCCTGCATCAACTGCCAACGCTCGATCCCCCACGTCGTCGCCTGGGACGAGGCCTACCGCGACGCCGGGCTCTCCGTCGTCGGCATCCACTCGCCCGAGTACGCCTTCGAGAAGGAGCCGCGCAACGTCGCCGCCGGCATCGAGGCGTTCGGCATCGACTACCCGGTGGCGCTCGACAACTCGCTCTCGACCTGGACGAACTACCGCAACCGCTACTGGCCCGCCCACTACCTGATCGACGCGAGCGGCACGGTCCGGCAGGTCTCGTTCGGGGAGGGACACTACGAGCGCACCGAACGGCTCATCCGCGAGCTCCTCGCCGACGCGCAGCCCGGCATCGCGCTGCCCGCACCGACGGGGCTCGCCGACGAGACCCCGGCCGCAGGAACGACGACCCCCGAGACCTATCTCGGCACGACCAAGCAGGTGAACTTCGCCGGCGCCGAACCCTACCGCCGTGCGACGACGAGCTTCGCCCTGCCCGCATCGCAGCCGGCCGACAGCTTCGCGCTCAGCGGCGACTGGGAGCTCGGCACCCAGTCGATCACGCCCGCCGCCGATGCCGATGAGGCCTCCGTCCGTCTGGAGTACACCGCCCGCGAGGTCCGCATGGTGCTCGCCGGCGAGGGCACCGTCGTCGTCCGGGCGGGCGGACGCGAGCGCCGCATCGAGGTCTCGGGCGTCCCGCGGTCGTATGCACTCCACGAATCGGATGCCTCGGGCTCCGGCTCGCTCGCCGTCCGGATCCCGACCGGGGTCGAGGCGTACTCCTTCACGTTCGGATGATCCATGTGCACGAACCCCGCGCCGCGCCGCCCCATCGGGGTCGGCCGCTCCCAGGCGGCTCTGGCATGCTGGGTGCCGTGGTCGACGCCGGGGAGCCTCCAGTGGAGCGTTCGAGCACGCTCGACGAACTGCTCGTCGCGACCGCCGCGGGCGACCGCGAGGCATTCGGCCGGCTCTACGACGAGACCGCAGCCCGCGTCTTCGGCCTGGTCCGCCGGGTGCTCGTCGACGCCGCCCAGGCCGAGGAGGTGACGCAGGACGTGTTCCTCGAGGCATGGCAGACCGCCGCCAGGTTCGACCCCGCCCGCGGCGCCGCGGTCGCGTGGCTGCTGACGCTGGCGCACCGTCGTGCCGTCGACCGGGTGCGCTCAGCGCAGGCGGCGCGGGAACGCGAGCTGCGCACGGGGATCCGCGACCTCGACGTGCCGGTCGACGAGGTCGCCGAGGCGGCCGAGATCGCCGTCGAGCACGAACGCGTGAGCGGCGCGTTCGCCGAGCTCAGCCCGGCCCAGCGCGAGTGCCTCGCGCTCGCCTACTACGGCGGCTGCACGCAGACCGAGATCGCCGCGCGCCTCGGACTCCCGCTCGGTACGGTGAAGACCCGGCTGCGAGATGGCATGATCCGATTGCGCGAACTGCTGGGGGTGACGACATGAGCCAGGACGACCGACGCGACGACGACCTGCGCGAGCTGGCGCCCGCGTACGCCCTCGGCGCCCTCGACGACGACGAACGCGCCCGGTTCGAGGACGCCCTCGCCCGTTCACCCGAGCTGCAGGCGGAGGTCGAGGCGTTCCGCACCGCAGCGAGCTCGCTCGGCGAGGCGCTCCCGCCGGTCATGCCGCCGCCGTCGGTGAAGGCCGGGCTCTTCGCCCGGCTCGACGACGCCCCGCAGGAGCGGCCGGCCGACGCCGCCCGGGCCGCCGCGGACGCCGCACCGGTCGAGGCGCCGGAACCCGGACCGCAGATCGACGAGCTCGCCGCCCGCCGTCGGCGCCGGCGCCTCGCCGTCGTGCTGTCGTCGGCCGCGGCGCTCCTGCTGCTCGTCGCCGGCGTCGTCGTCGGCGCGAACTGGTCGGGGCAGAACGGCTGGGGCGCCCAGCGCGAGATGGCCGCGCTCGCCGCGGCCCCCGATGCCGTGCAGCAGACGAGCGACGTGGCCGGCGGCGGGGAGATGACCCTCGTCTGGTCGGCCGAGCAGGGCCGCAGCGCGATCGTCGCCGAGGGCCTGCCCGACGTCGGCGACGACCGCACCTACGAGCTCTGGTACATCGACGAGTCCGGGCCGGTCTCGGCGGGCACCTTCGACGTCGACGGCGAGGAGGCCTGGCGGCTGCTCGACGGCGAGTTCGCGCCCGGCGTGGCGGTCGGGCTCACCGTCGAACCCGCCGGCGGCTCGCAGCAGCCGACCACCGACCCGGTCGCGGTCATCGAGACCTGAGCCCGACGGGCCCGCGACGGGCGGTCGGCGAGCCGTTCACCGCCGGGCCGCCCGCATGCCGTTCGACGGCCGCGCGAGCCGCAGAACGACGGATGCCTCGGAGCGAGGCGGCTCCGAGGCATCCGTGGACGTCGTACTCGTCTCAGTCGAGCAGGTCGACGTCCTTCGTCTCCTTCACGAGCGAGACGCCGATGAGCGAGATGACGGCGGCGATCGCGATGTAGACGCCGATCGTCCACGAGGCGTGGAACCGGTTCATGAGCGCCTCGGCGATCATCGGTGCGAACGCACCGCCGAGGATCGCGCCGAGGGCGTACCCGATCGAGACGCCGGAGTAGCGCACGTTGGCGGGGAACATCTCGGCGTAGAGCGCGGCCTGCGGGCCGTACGAGAGACCCAGCCCGAACGTCATCACGAACAGCGCGACGAAGTACCAGAGGATCTCGCCGGTGTCGATGAGGAACCACATCGGCACGGCCCAGAGCGCGAGGAACACGTAACCGATCTGGAACGTGCGCACGCGGCCGAGCCGGTCGGAGATGCGACCGCCCCAGAGCGTGAAGCCGAGCCAGCCGAACGAGGCGAGCGTCGTGGCGAGCAGCACCGTCGGGCGGTCCATGCCGAGCGCCGTCGTCGCGTAGGTCGCGAAGTACGCGATGAGCAGGTAGCCGGCCGCGTTGTTCGCGATGAAGATGACCGCGGTGAGGATGACCTGCTTCGTGTTCTTGCGGAACAGCTGGCCGAGCGGGGCCGAGGCCTCCTTGCGGCGGCGCAGCAGCTCCTCGAAGACGGGGCTCTCCTCGACGGCCTTGCGGATGATGTAGCCGACGACGATCAGCACGATCGAGAGGAGGAACGGGATGCGCCAGCCCCACTCCATGAACGCCTCGGGCGACATCGAGCTCGTGAGGACCCAGAGCGTGAAGGTCGCGAGGATCATGCCGACGGGGACGCCGATCTGGGGGAAGGCGCCGAAGAACCCGCGCTTCGCGTTCGGCGCGTGCTCGACCGCCATGAGGGCGGCGCCGCCCCACTCGCCGCCGGCCGAGAAGCCCTGCAGGATGCGCAGCAGGATGAGCAGGATCGGCGCGGCGATGCCGATCGCCGCGTAGGTCGGCAGCACGCCGATGAGCGCGGTCGAGATGCCCATCATGACGAGCGTGAAGACCAGCATCTTCTTGCGGCCGAGCTTGTCGCCGAGGCGTCCGGCGACGATGGCGCCCAGCGGGCGGAAGAGGAACGAGATGCCGATGGTCGCGAACGAGAGCACCTGGGCCAGGCCCGGGTTCGACTCGGCGACGGGAGCGAGGAAGAGCGGTGCGAGCACGAGGCCGGCGGCCTGGGCGTAGATGAAGAAGTCGTACCACTCGATCGAGGTGCCGACGAGGGTGCCGGCGAGCACTTTGCGTTCCTCCGCGGTGATGCTGCGAGGCGGGGCGGGGTCGTTGACAGCGGTCGACATGCGAACTCCGTTGTTCAGTGGGGCGGGCGGGGAACGGCCGGCGCGACCGGGACTCATCGCGCGACGCGGATTTCCTGACCGATTGTTCGGTAGGGATTTCAGAGCGTACCGCATCCACCGACCCGCCCGGTAGGCGGTCGGCACTCGGCAGCCGCCCGTCAGCCCGCGGCGGGCTCCTCGGTGTCGGCCGGCGCGTCGCCGTCGGCCGGGGCGTCGCTCGCGGCGGGCGGCTCGGACGGCGCGGGCGTCGACTCGCTCGGCGGGCCGAAGAGACGCCACGCGCCCGCGGCGCATTCGTAGAACTGCACGGTCGAGGTATCGATGTAGACGTCGCCGTTCGCCGTGCAGGTGTCGGCGGCGGGTGCGCCGACGCCGAGGAGCACCTGGGTGCCCGGTGCTCCCGCCTCGCCCTGTTCGCCCTGTTCGCCCTGCTCGCCCTGCGCGCCGGTGGCGCCCGTCGCGCCCTGCTCCCCCGTGAGGTTCTCGGCCGCGGACTGGCGGATGTTGCCGACGAGCGTCCACTCGCCGTCCTCGAAGAGGTAGACGTCGGAGGTGGTGATGTCGATGTAGACATCGCCGTCGTACCCCTTGCCCGCCTCGGGCACCCCGCTGCCGGCCCGGACCGCCGATCCCGCGGGCAGGATCTCCTCGAGGGCCTCCTCGTACGCCGCCTCGTCGACGGTCTCCGTCGGCGTCGGGGTGGGCGCTGCAGCTGTCGCGTCGCCGGATCGGGCGAGCCAGGAGCCGAGGAAGGCTGCGACGAACGACAGCACGACGATGACGACGCCGAACCAGATCAGCATCGATCGGCTCACCGCCGCAGGCGGTGTCGCGGCGGCGGCCGTGGGAGGCCCGTCGGGCGTGCCGGGGGCTCCGGGCCCGCCGGGCGTGCCGTCGGCCTGCGGCGCGGGCTGCGAAGTCGGTTCGTCGGTCATGAGGTGGCGCCTCCCCACCGCGCTCCCGCCCGAGCCCGGGCGGCCGCGCCGGGGAGTCGCGTCGCGCTCATGCTAGCGGCGCGACTGCGGCGTGTTCAGGAGGCGGGCGCCTCGTGCAGCTTGTCGTCGAACCGGCGCGTCTGGAGGAACCTCTCCGGACCCGGCGATCGTCAGCCGGAGGAGCGCGACGCGCGGCGGGATCGGACACGCTCGCCCAGCCCGCCGGAACGACGAGGGCCCGCATCCGTCGGATGCGGGCCCTCGGCTCGGTCGATCACGGCTCAGCCGGCCGTCGCCTCGACGCCCTCGACGGTCTCGACGACCTCGGTGGCCGCCTCGCGGGCGAGCTCGCCGTGCAGGTCGTCGCCGAGCCGCACGTCGACGAAGTCGACGTCGATCTCGGCACGGTCGAGCAGCTCGCTCAGACGGCGCTGGCGGTTGCGCGGGATGAGCGTCACGACGCGACCCTGCTTGCCGGCGCGGCCGGTTCGGCCGGCACGGTGCAGGTAGGTCTTGTACTCGTCGGGCGCGTCGGCCTGGATGACGAGGTCGATGTCGTCGACGTGGATGCCGCGTGCCGCGACGTCCGTCGCGACGAGCACGTCGACCCGGCCGCTCGTGAGCTGCTGCAGGTTGCGCGTGCGGCGCGACTGGTTGAGGTCGCCGTGCAGGGCGACGGCACGGATGCCGGCGTCCTCCAGGTGATCGGTGAGGTCCTCGGCGAAGGCGCGGGTGCGGCTGAAGACGAGCGTCTTGCCCTCGCGGTTCGCGAGCTCGGCGACGATGTCGCGCTTGTCGCGGTTGTCGATGACGAAGACCCGGTGGTCGATCGTCGAGGACGCCTGGTCCTCGCCTGCGACCTCGTGCACGGCGGGATCGACCAGGAACTCGTCGACGAGCGTCGCAACGCCCTTGTCGAGGGTCGCCGAGAAGAGCAGCTTCTGGCCGCCTTCAGCGGTGCGGCGGATGATGCGCTGCACCGGCTCGAGGAAGCCGAGGTCGCACATGTGGTCGGCCTCGTCGAGCACCGTGATGACGACCTCGGAGAGGTCGAGCCGGCCCTGCTCGATGAGGTCCTCGATGCGGCCGGGGGTGCCGATGACGATGTCGACGCCGCGCTGGAGCGCGCCGACCTGACGACCCTGGGGAACACCGCCGTAGATCTGCGTGGTGAAGAGGCCGACGCTCTGCGCGATGGGCTGCACGGTGCGGTCGATCTGCAGGGCGAGCTCACGGGTCGGCGCGAGGATCAGCGCACGGGGCTTGCGGCCCATCTGACGACGTCCGCCGGCCTTGCCCGAGGCGCTCCAGAGCTGCATGAGACGCTCGACGGCGGGGGCGCCGAAGGCGATGGTCTTGCCCGAACCGGTCTTGCCGCGGCCGAGCACGTCGCGTCCTTCGAGCACGACGGGGATCGTCGCGGCCTGGATCGGGAACGGCGAGACGGCGCCGAGCTGGTCGAGCGCAGCGACGATGTTGCCGCCGAGGCCGAGGTCGGCGAAGCTCACGCCGTCGACCGCGTCGGCCTGGATGGCCTGCGCCTCGAGGCGCTCGAGCACGACGTCGTCGCTCGGCGAGAAGCGGGGCTGCTCGTCGCGCGACGGGTAGAAGTTCGACGGGCGGCGGCCAGAGTCCTGGAAGCCGGGGCGGTCGAACTCGCGTCGGGGCGCGCGGTCGTTGCGGTCGAAGGAGCGCGCGGGGCGCTCATCGCGGTCGAAGCGACGCGGCGCACGGTCGTCGCGATCGAAGGAACGAGCCGGACGATCGTTGCGGTCGTACGAGCGCGCGGGGCGCTCATCGCGGTCGAAGCGACGCGGCGCACGGTCGTCGCGATCGAAGGAACGCGCAGGACGATCGTTGCGGTCGTTCCGGTCGTACGAACGCGCGGGACGCTCATCGCGGTCGAAGCGACGCGGCGCACGGTCGTCGCGGTCGAAGGAACGCGCAGGACGGTCGTTGCGGTCGTACGAACGAGCCGGACGGTCGTTGCGGTCGTTCCGGTCGTACGAGCGCGCGGGGCGCTCATCGCGGTCGAAGCGACGCGGCGCACGGTCGTCGCGGTCGTACGAACGAGCCGGACGGTCGTTGCGGTCGTTCCGGTCGAAGGAACGCGCGGGACGGTCCTCCCGGTAGTGCGGGCGGGCGGGACGGTCGCCGTGCTCGCGGCGGGGGGCGCGGTCGTCGCGACCGTACGAACGGGGCGCGCGGTCGTCGCGGTCGCCGCCCCGGCCCTCGCGCTCGGCGCGGTGCGGCGTACGGCCCGAGGCGACGCGCTCCTCGCGCGACCAGCGCTCCTTGCGGGGCGCCTCCTCCTCGGGACGATAGCCGCGGTGGCCGGGGCTGCGCGAGCCGGCCTTCTGGCCGCCGCGGCCCTTGCCGCCCTTCGCGTACGAGGGGTCGAAGTTCGCGGCGGGTCGGCCGCCCTTGGGCTTCTTGTTCTTGGGCATGGTGGTGACTTCCTGGGTTGTACTTGAGTACATGGCAGCGCCGCTGCGAGCGCAGCGCACTGAGAACCCGGAACATCGTCGACCGGGGCCGTTCACATACGGTGACTATCCGAGACCGAACGTCTCGAAACCGGCCCTACAGACTCACAAACCCATCCGTGCAGCGCACGGTGTCCAGAACCGACCCCACCACGATAGCGGAAAGCGGCTGGGAAACCCCCGAACACGGGCGAAACACCGGCGAAACAGGGGCGACCTAGGCTCGGCGCATGCCCACCGCACGCACCGGCCCCGCAGCATCCGCGACCGTCGCCGTCGAACCGCCCCGGCAGGCCGACGTCGAGCGACTGCTCGAGGGCAGCACACGATACTCCCATTCGCTCGGCTATCCGCCCGAGGCCTGCTTCCTGCTGGACGTCTCGCAGCTCGAGCGGCCCGGCGTGCACCTCCACGTGGCGCGCACCGCGGACGGCGTCGCGGTCGGCATCGCCGCACTCGTCGAGCACGAGTCGCTCGGTGCGGGGCGCGGCGAGCTCAAGCGGATGTTCGTCGACGAGTCGGCGCGCGGGATGGGGGTCGCCGGCGGCCTGCTCGCGGCGATCGAGGCGGACGCCAGGCAACGCGGCCTCACCGAGCTCGTCCTCGAGACCGGCACCTTGCACCACCCCGCCCAGGCGCTCTACGCGAAGCACGGCTATCGGGAGATCCCCCTGTTCGGCCCGTACGAGGGCGAGCAGTACAGCGTCTGCATGGCGAAGTCGCTGGACGTGGGTTAGCATCGCTCCACCCCTGAACCCGGAGCCCGGTGTGAACTCGACCCGACGCACAGGCGGCTCCGGCACCCGCCGCAGGCGGGTCGCTGCGGCCGCGACGGCCGTAGCTGCCGCCATCGCGGGCGTCGTCGCGCTCTCGGGCTTCCACCAGCAGTTGCGCGAGATCGACCCACCCGGCTCCGACTCGGCGAGCGAGGTCGCCGGCACCGACCGCGTCGGCATCCGCACCTTCACGCCGCCCGAGGGCATCGTCGTCGACGCCGACCTCGAGTACGGCGTCCGCGAGGACGGCACGCTGCTCACGCTCGACGTCTGCCATCCGGTGGCCCCGGCGGCCCCGGTCGCGGCCGATGCGACCGCAGGCGGCGTCGCGGCCGCCCCCGCCGTCGCGGCCGCCCCCGCCGAAGCCGGCGCCTCAGCCGACGCCGTGCCGAGCCTGCCCGCCGTCGTGTCGATCCACGGCGGCAGCTGGCAGCGCGGCGACAAGGCGAACACCGATTGGCGCAACGTCTGCCGATGGCTCGCGAGCGAGGGCTTCGTCGCCGTGTCGGTGAACTACCGCCTCGTGCCCGACGCGGTCTTCCCCTCGGCGATCGACGACGTCGCGCTCGCCGTCGAGTGGCTCCGCCAGCCCGAGCAGTTCGAGCGATTCGGCATCGACCCGGCGCGCATCGGCGCCTTCGGCGGTTCGGCGGGCGGCAGCCTCGCCGCGCTCCTCGGCACCTCGGGCGAGGGCGCCCTCGACGCCGGATCACGGGTCGCCGCCGTCGTCGAGCTCTCGGGCCCGGTCGGGCTCGGCGCCGACGAGCTCGCCGTCGACGGGGCATCCGTCTGGCTGCGCAGCATCATCGCCGCGTACCTCGGCTGCGAGCCCGGCGTCGACGACGAGGGCTGCCCGCAGGCGGTGGACGCCTCGCCCGCGACGCACGCCGACGAGAGCGACCCGCCCGTCTTCATCGGCCACGCCGAAGACGAGATCGTGCCGCTCGGCCAGTCCCAGCGCCTCGCCGACCAGCTCACGAGCGCCGGCGTCCCCGTCGAGTTCGCGATCGTTCCGGGCGGCGAGCACTCGATCGGCATCCTCGACGAAGCGCTGCGCGTGCGCGTCGCCGCGTTCCTCCACGAACACCTCGGCTGACCCCTACCGGCGTACGATCCGGCGGATCGCTCTGCGGAGGGATGTGGGCGACGGCGCGTCGTGACAGGCTGACTCGCATCATGGACCAGACCCAGCCCGAGCCGACGGCCGATCGTCAGCCGCCGCCGGCCGCGCCCGCGCCGCCCGCGCCGCCCGCGCCTCCGGCGCCCGCCGCGCCGGCCGCGGCCGGCGAGCACGCCCGGCCCGGCGCGCGGCAGTGGCCGAGGCTCCGTCGCGCCCGCGCGAAGTCGGCGCCCCGCGATCCCCAGCGCCTGTTCATCGCCTGGATGTGGGTGGCGACCTCCCTCCTCGCGCTCGTGCTGTTCGTCGTCTCGGTGCCGCTCGCGGCGACGATCTACGAGGTGAACGTGCTCGCCGCGTTCGTGACGGGCCTGGCGCTCACGATCCCGCTGCCGCTCGCGATGCGGTTCCCGAAGACGGCCGTCGCCATCGCCACGGCCGGCATCCTCGCGTTCGCGCTGCTCTCCTCGGGCTCGGAGGGCGCCCCGTGGCCGTGGCCCGTGACGACGATCATCGGCCAGACCGCGCTGCTGCTCGTCCTCGGCCTCCTGGGCATGAGTTGGCGGGGCATGTTCGTCGCCTGGCTCGCGGCGGTCCTCGTGACCCTCCCGTTCGCGTTCGCCGACGCCGGCGCGACCGCGAACGAGATCGCCGCCGCCTCGCTCACCGCGATCGCGCTCCCGGTCGCACTGCTCGTCGCGCAGTGGCGGGTGATCGCCGGCGAGCTGTTCCGCGAGCGCGCGGTCTCGGCCGCCGAACAGGAACGCCGGGTGCTCGTCGAGGAGCGCAACCGCATCGCCCGCGAACTGCACGACGTCGTCGCGCACGGGCTCTCGATCATCCACGTCCAGGCGACGAGCGCCCCGTACCGGGTGCAGGGGCTCAGCGACGGCGCGCGCACCGAGTTCGCCGAGATCGCCGACTCGGCCCGCACCGCGATGACCGAGATGCGGCAGCTGCTGAGCGTCCTCCGCAGTGCGGAGGCCGAGGCCGAGACCGCGCCGCAGCCGGGGCTCGACGAGCTGCCCGCCCTCGTCGGCTCCGTCGAGCGGGCCGGCGTTCCGGTGACCCTCGAGGTCGACGCCGCCGTCCCCGCCGGCGGGCTCGCGGCCACCGCCGCCTACCGCATCGTCCAGGAGGCGCTGAGCAACGTCGTGCGGCACGCGCCGGGCGCGGCGACGCACGTCTCGGTCGAGCTACTGGGCGACGACCTCGTCGTCGCCGT
The DNA here is from genome assembly GCF_042884835.1 of Agromyces sp. NPDC058104. Classification (NCBI taxonomy): domain Bacteria; kingdom Bacillati; phylum Actinomycetota; class Actinomycetes; order Micrococcales; family Microbacteriaceae; genus Agromyces; species Agromyces sp. NPDC058104. The sequence continues at coordinate 1,026,332 of NZ_JBHVTD010000001.1, forward strand.
CGAGAACGAGCCGCCGCCACCGGCCGACGGCGACACGTCGCAAGCGGCCGAGCCCGCCGAGCGGACGGGCGGCGGCCACGGCCTCGTGGGCATCGACGAACGCGCGGCCCTGCTGGGCGGGCGCGCCGAGCACGGCCCCCGCCCCCGGGGCGGATACCGTGTACTGGCGACCCTCCCGCTCGGGTCGGACGGAGGCGAATGGTGACGATCTCGGTGCTCATCGCCGACGACCAGGCGATGGTCCGCGCCGGATTCGCGGCCGTGCTCGGTGCGCAGCCCGGCATCGAGGTCGTGGGCCAGGCGGCCGACGGGCTCGAGGCGGTGTCGCTCGCGCACGAGCTGCGCCCCGACGTCGTGCTGATGGACGTGCGCATGCCGCAGCAGAACGGCATCGAGGCGACGCGCGCCCTGCAGACGCCGCCCCGCAGCTCCGACTACGTGCCGCGGGTGCTCATGCTCACGACCTTCGACATCGACGAGTACGTCTACGACGCGCTCCGGGCGGGCGCGAGCGGTTTCCTGCTGAAGGATGCCACGCCCGACGAGCTCGTCCACGCCGTGCGCGTCGTGGCGGGCGGCGACGCCCTGCTGGCGCCCAGCGTGACCCGCCGGCTCATCGAGGACTTCGCGCGCTCGGGCCCGCCGCCGAAGCCCACGGGCAACCGCCTCGCGGAGCTCACCGAGCGCGAGCTCGAGGTGCTGACCCTCGTCGGCCGGGGCATGTCGAACTCCGAGATCGCGGCGGCGCTCTTCATCGCCGAGCAGACGGTGAAGACCCATGTCTCGAAGATCCTGCAGAAGCTCGGCCTGCGCGACCGCGTGCACGCCGTGGTGCTCGCGTACGACACGGGTCTCGTCACTCCCTCCTCCGGCTGACGGGCCGATCGCGGGCAGTACCGGGGTACCGCCCGTGAACCCCTCGCCGGGGTGATGCCTTCCCCGCAGCCGCGTTCCTAGCCTCTCGGCATGACCGACACACTCGAACGCCCGCGACTCGCGGCCCGCCCCGAGGCATCCGTTCGCACCCGCACCGGCGTGCGCCGCGACGAGAGCATCGACGCGATCCGCGTGGTGCTGCTCACGGCCGTGTTCGTGCTGCACGCGATAATGGTCGGCGTGAGCGTCGGCCCCGACGGGCCGGTGCTCGAGAACGCCCTCGAAGAACAGGCGTGGTTCGGCCCGGTGAGCTGGGTCGTGCAGATCATGCCGCTCTTCTTCATCGTCGGCGGGTTCTCGAGCATCACGCACTGGCGGTCGATGCGCGCCCGCGGCGCGACCGCGGCGGAGTACGTGCGGGCCCGCATCGAACGGCTCGTCCGCCCCGCGATCGCCCTCGTCGCGGTCGTCGCGACGGTGCTCGTCGGGCTGACGGTCGCGGGTGTGCCCGCCGAGATCGTCGGCATCGCGGGGTTCCGCATCGGGCAGCCGCTCTGGTTCCTCGCCGTCTACCTCGGCCTCTCCGCACTCGTGCCGTTCCTCGTGCGCCTGCACGAGCGCGCGCCGGTGCTCACGCCCATGGCGCTCCTCGGTGCCGTCGTCGCCGTCGATGCGCTGCGAATCACGACCGGGATCGAGCCGATCGGCTACCTCAACCTCCTGTTCGTCTGGCTGCTCGTGCACCAGCTCGGCTTCCACCTCGCCGACGGCGCGCTCGACGGCCTCGCCCGCCGCACGCTCCTCGGCCTCGCCGGGGCATCGCTGCTGCTGCTCGCGGTGCTCACCACCACCGGCCCGTACCCGGTCGACATGCTCGTGAACCTCAACCCGCCGACGCTGTGCCTCGTCGTGCTCGGCGTCGCGCAGCTCGCGCTGTTCGCGCTCGCCCGCCCGCGCATCCGCGCCTGGGTCGCCGAGCGGGATGCCTCGCGCGCGATCTCGTACGCCGGCGAGCGGGCGATGACGGTCTACCTCTGGCACATGCCGGTGCTCGTGGGCCTCGCGGGCGCGGCGCTCGCCGCGAACGCCCTCGTCGGCCTGCCGCTGCCCGAGCCGCTCACCGCCGGATGGTGGGCGACGCGCCCGGTCTGGCTGGTCGTCGCCGCGGTGGCGGTCGCGGCGGTCGTGCTCGTCTTCGCGCGGTTCGAGCGGGCCGGGGCAGGGCGCGTTCGCAGTGCCGATCGCGCCCCCGCAGCCGATGCCGATGCAACTGCCGGCGCCGGCTCGCGCACGCCCCGCGCCGGCGCCGCGACGACCGCCGTCGACGCGGTCGGCGCCGTGGCCGGGGTCGTGGCGCTGCTCGTCGCGGGATTCTCGCCCTGGCCTGCGGCCATCGCGCTGGCCCTGCTGGTGCTCGCGCTCACCGGTCCGCGACTGCGCGCGTGGCTCGGCCGGCGGGTGCGCGCGGCGGTCGTCCTCCGGCTTCGCTAGCGCCGCAGCCCTGTGCAGGGTTCAGGATGTCGCCGGCGACGCGCCGCTCGCGACAGGGTTCGATCCGGCGTGGCGGACGGGGCATCCTGCATTCTGCACGCGCCGCGCCGCGCCGCCGCCGACGTCGTCCGTACGGCGAGCGCGTTCGCGTCAGCGACCGGTGCCGTCGGCCCGCCGGCGCAGCTCGCGGATCTTCAACCGCACGGCCGAGTGCAGGTAGAAGAGCCCGAGCACGACGTTGACGATCTGGCGGATCGCGAAGCCGAGCACGTCGTCCATCGGCAGGTACGCGGCGACCGGGATGAAGTTGATCGTCGCGAAGGCGACCCCGAACGCGAAGTACGCGGTGATCGCGAAGCTCGCCGTCGGCCGGTAGGTCGCCTGCCACCACGGTCGCGAGGGGTCGAGCTCCTCCTCCTCGGAGCGCAGGCACCGCGCGAGCATGATCCACCAGGCGGCCTCGAGCGCGACCTGCGTGATCGTGCCGCCGAGCCCGGCCCCCGACAGCCCCGCGATGACGGCGAGCACCAGGCCGCCCGTGACGAGCACGAAGGCGACCTTCAGCGCGGCCCGGCGCACCCGCAGCGGGTTCAGTTGATAGGCCGGCGCCCGGTCGGGGCGGGGGGCGTCGTACATGGCTGCGGCTCCGGTCTGTCGTTCGGGTTCGAGTCGAGTGGGCGTCGGTCGCGTGCGGCGGTGGCCGTCGGCATATCTTCGCCCACGGGCGGCGCCGTGTCGAACGCGCTCGCGGCGCAACCCCCTCCCCACCCGGGCGTCGCACGCCCTAGGCTCGGCACAGCCCCGATCGGAGACCCGCATGCCCGACCACGACTCACCCGTGCGCCTGTCGCGCGAGGACTGGCGGGTCGTCCTCACCCGCACGGTGCACGAGTACCGCATCAACCAGGTGCAGGACATCGCGGCCGCCCTCACCTTCTACGCGGTGCTGGCGACCCTGCCGGGCCTGCTCGCGGTGCTCGCCGCGATCGGCATCTTCGGCAGCGCCGAGACCGCGGTCGGGGTGTTCCTCGACGTCCTCGACGAACTCGGCGGCGACGAGATCGCCGCCGCCCTGCGCACTCCGCTCGAGCAGCTGCTGGATGCCTCGCACGCCGGCCTCGCCTTCGCGACGGGTCTCGTCGGCCTGCTGTGGGCGACCTCGGGCTACGTCGGCTCGCTCGGCCGGGGCCTGAACCGCATCTACGAGGTCGAGGAGGGCCGCCCGTTCTGGGCGATGCGCCCAGCGACGCTCGCCGTCTCCGCGATCGTCGTGGTGCTCGCCACGCTGGCGGCGATCGGGCTGGTCATCACGGGGCCGGTGGCCGAGGCGCTCGCCCGCGTGCTCGGACTCGACGAGGGCGTGGCCTTCTGGTGGGACCTCGGCAAGGTGCCCGTGCTCGCGGCGATCGGCGTGGCCCTCATCGCGCTGCTCTACTGGGCGGCGCCGAACGTGAAGCGGCGCCACCTGCGCTGGTTCAGCGTCGGCGCGGTCGGTGCGCTGCTCGCCTGGGTCGTCGTCACCGCGCTCTTCGGCCTCTACGTCTTCGGCGTGGGCGCGTACGAGCGCACCTACGGCGCCCTCGGCGGCGCGATCGCGTTCCTGCTCTGGGTCTGGCTGTCGAACCTCGCGCTGCTGTTCGGCGGCGTGCTCGACACCGAGGTCGAACGCGCACGCCAGTTGCGCGCGGGCATCATCGCCGAGGAGCGGGTGCAGCTGCCGCTCCGCGACGACCGCGTCATCGCGAAGAACCGCGAGCAGCGCCAGCGCGACGAGCAGGCCTCGCGCCACATGCGACTCGAGGACTGAACGGGGCCCGCCGGGCGCGCCCGGGCTCAGGCGACGAGCGCGACCCCGGCGAGCGCGATGCCGCCGACGACGACCGTCGACGCGCCCGCGAGCGCGAACGGGCGCACGCCGACGCGGCGGAACATGCTGAACCGCACGCCGGTTCCGAGCGCGAACATCGCGGCGGCGAGCAGAATCGTCTGCGCGACGCCCGCGCCCGCGACGACGGCGGGCGGCACCACGCCGAGCGAGCGGATGACGACCATCACGACGAAGCCGACGACGAAGAGGGGCACGAGCGGGGGCTGCTTCGCCGTTCGGCGGCGCCCCGGGGCATCCGCGCCGTGCCCGCCCTCGGCCGTCGCGAGCGCACGGCGCCGCTGGAGGCCGATGACGGCCATCACCGGCGCGAGCATGAGCACGCGCGCGAGCTTGACGACGACCGCGACGCCGAGGGCCGTGCCTCCGAGCGCCCCGCCCACCGCGACGACCTGGGCGACCTCGTGGATCGCCCCGCCCGCCCACATTCCGGCCTGGCGGTCGTCAAGGCCGATGAGCCCCGCGACGAAGGGGACGAGCGGGATCATGAGCGTGCCGAAGACGACGACGAGCGCGACCGCGGTGACGACCTCCTCCTCCTCGGCGTCGACCACGCCGTCGACGGCGGCGACCGCGGCCGCGCCGCAGATCGAGAATCCGCAGGCGATGAGCAGGCGCTGGGTCGCGCCGATGCCGAGCCAGCGGCCGATGAGGAGGGTCGCGCCGATGCCGCCCACGACGATCGCGATGACGACGGCGATCATGCCGGGTCCGAGCGCGAGGATGTCGCCGAGCACCAGCTGCAGGCCGAGCAGCACGATGCCCAGGCGCAGGAGCGGCTTCGCAGCGAAGGCGAGGCCGGGCTCGAACCGCGGCGAGAGGGGAACGAGGTTGCGCAGCAGCACTCCCAGCACGATGGCCGTGAGCAGGGCGCTCAGCATCGGGAGGACGAGCGTCGCGGCGAGGGCGAGGCCGGCAGCGACAGCGCAGAGCGCGAGGCCGGGTGCGAGCAGGCGGAGCCGGGTGCCCAGTCGCTCGGCGAGCGAGCGCTGAGGCGGTGGTGCGGGGTGGAGCATTCCTCCACCCTCCCAGCGGCATCGGTCGTGCAGTAGCCGTCATTCCGGCATCGAGGCATATCATGCAGATATGCCTTCTCGCTGGCCTGAGCTCCCCGTGCTCGAGCTGCTCGCCGCCGTCGGCACGCACGGCAGCCTCGGCGCCGCCGCCCGTGCCGTCGGCATGGCGCAGCCGAACGCCAGCCGCTCGCTCGCGAACCTCGAACGCAACCTCGGGCTCACGCTCGTCGAGCGGCACCCGCGCGGGTCGCGGCTCACCGCCGACGGGCTCGTCGTCGCCGAGCTCGCCGGGCGCCTCGTCGACGGGGCCGCCGAGCTCCTCGCGACCGCCACCGCCCTGCGCGATCGGCACGAGGCACGGCTCGACCTCGCGGCGAGCCTCACCGTCGCCGAGTACCTGCTGCCCGCCTGGATCGCCGGGCTCCGGCACGCGCATCCCGAGCTCGACGTCAGGGTGCGCGTCGAGAACTCGACCCAGGTGTTCGAGCTGCTGGCGGCCCGCGAGATCGAGCTCGGCTTCGTCGAGTCGCCTTCGGTGCCCCGCGGGACGCGGAGCCGCATCGTGGCCCGCGACCGGCTCGTGGTGGTCGTCGCCCCCGCCCACCCGTGGACGAGACGCACGCATGTCACCCCCGACGAGCTCGCGTCGACGCCGCTCGTCACCCGCGAGGCGGGCTCGGGCACGCGCTCGACGCTCGCGGAGGCGCTCGGCCCGCTCGCGAGCCCGGCGGGGCGGCAGCTCGCCACGCCGGCGATGGTGCTGTCGAGCAACGCCGCCGTGCTCATCTCCGCCGCCTCGGGCGCCGGGCCGGCGGTGCTCAGCGAGCTCGCCGCACGGCCGTGGATCGCCCGCGGCGAGCTCGTCGAGGTGCCGGTCGACGGCCTCGACCTCGGCCGCCGTCTCCGGGCCGTGTGGCGCGGCGGCGAGCCGCTGTCGGCCCCCGCGGCGGCCCTGCTCGGGCAGCTGGGCGGCGAGACGCGCTAGCTAGCGCACGTCGCGCCGCAACGGCACGGCGACCGCGACCACGACGGCGACCGCCGCGTACCCGAGCAGCACGAGGGCGCCCATCGCGGGCGAGGTCGCCACGGGCATCGAGATCGGGAGCTGCTCGCCGATCGCCTCGCTGAGGAACGTGAAGTCGGTCAGCGCCGCCGTCGCACCGCCGGGGAGGAACGGGTGGATGGCGTTGACCCCGGGGATCAGCAGCAGCACGTGCTCGAGGAAGTAGAAGTAGCCGAGCACGATGCCGACGGCGAGCAGCTGGTTGCGGGCGAGCGCGCCGATCGCGACGCCGAGCACCGAGTACACCGCGGCGGCGAGCGCGAGCTGGGCGAGCATCACGGCGAGCGGGCCGGCGGGCACGCCGAGCGAGACCCCGCGCAGCGCGGCCGCCCCGAGCAGGGCCGCGGCGGAACCGAGGGCGGCGACCGCGCCGTAGGCGAGCCCGAGCCCGCCGAACGCGAGCAGCTTCGCGACGAGCACCCGGCCCCGCCGCGGTGCGGTCAGGAACGTCGTGCCGATCGTGCGGTGGCGGTACTCGCCGGTGACGGCGACCGTGCCGATCAGCGCGGGCACGAACAGCAGCAGGCCGCCCATGCCCACGACGAGCCCGACGCCCTCGGCCGTCTCGATGCCCGGCAGCGGCGTGGTCGACTCGCCGGGCCCGACGAGCGCGAGCAGCGCGGTGAACCCGAAGCCGCAGCCGAGTGCGGTGAGCAGGGCGGCGAGCGGCAGCCGGGTGGCGAGCAGCTTGGCGAGTTCGCCTCGGACGAGCGCGGTCACGGGTGCACCTCCATGGTGTGGGCGAGGAACGCCGCCTCGAGGCTCGAGGCGGACGCGGTGAAGTCGTCGAGAGGACCCGACCAGGCGACCCTGCCACGGTCGATGAGCACGAGGTCGTCGATGCCGTGCTGGAGCTCGGTCAGCACGTGGCTCGAAATGAGCACCGTGCCGCCGCGCGCCGCGAAGGCGCGGAGGAACTCGCGCAGCCAGACGATGCCGGCCGGGTCGAGACCGTTCGACGGCTCGTCGAGCACGAGCACCGACGGGTCGCCGAGCAGCGCCGTCGCGAGGGCGAGGCGGCGCCGCATGCCCGTCGAGTACCCGCGGGCGCGCCGGTCGAGGTACTCGCCGATGCCCGTCGTCGCCGCGACCTCGTCGACCCGGGCGAGCGGGTGGCCGCCGAGCTCGGCGTACGCCCTGAGGTGGCCGCGGCCGGTCATCGAGGGATGCGCACCGGCCGCATCGAGCACTGCGCCGACCGTGCCGCTCGGGTCGGCGAGCTCGCGGTACGCCGTGCCGCCGATGCGCGCCGAGCCCGCATCGGGACGGGTCAGCCCGAGCAGCATGGCGAGCGTCGTCGACTTGCCCGCGCCGTTCGGGCCGAGGAAGCCGGTGACGCGGCCCGGCTCGGCGCGGAAGGTGGCCTCGCGGACGGCGCCGACGTCGCCGAAGCGCTTCGACAGCCCGGCGACCTCGATCGCGGTGGGGTTCATGGGGTTGCCCTTCGGTGGGATACTTCGTTCAAGCATTGAGAATGTTCTCATCGTGAGAATAATGGGAAGGGGCACCCGTGCGCAAGGGCTCGCCGATCGCCGACGTCGTCATGCACCCGGTCCGGCTGCGGATCATCCAGCAGCTCGGCGACGGACGCCGGGTGACGACCTCCGACCTGCGCAACGCCCTGCCCGACGTCGCCCAGGCGACGCTCTACCGCCATGTCGCCGCCCTCGTCGACGCCGGCCTCATCGCCGTCGTCGACGAGCGGCGCATCCGCGGCGCCGTCGAACGCACCTTCGCCCTCGGCGAGCGCATGGCGCACGTCGACCACGACGAGCTCCGCCAGATGGGCGACCGCGAGCTGCAGCAGTCGTTCCTGACCTTCCTGGCGCACCTCGGCGAGGACTTCGACCGCGCCTCGGCGATCCCCGGATTCCGCGAGCACCTCGGCTTCGGGCAGGTTCGCCTGCACGTCGGCCCCGACGACCTCGCCCGGATCCAGGCCGGGCTCGGCGAACTCCTCGCGCCCTACCTGACGCCGCCGGCCCGGCGTGCCGCCACCGACGGCGCACCGGGTTCCGACGCGAGGGGCGTCCGCACCGTCATGCTGTCGACCGTGCTCATGCCCGACCCCGCCGACCAGCCGTCACCGGCCGGGCGACCCGACTCGGACTCCGTCCCGGACTCGGATTCCGACTCGGAACCCGACTCGGAACCCGACACCGACGGTCAGCCCGCGCCGTTCTCCGCCTCGTAGCTCTCGGACCCGGGGGCGCCGCCGCGCATGGCGAGCACCTCGCCGTCGAGCGAGAAGGTGATCCACGCGTCGTAGTACTCGCCGTACACCGGAACGTCGATGACGACCGGCGGGGCGCCGGCCTCCGAGGAGCCCGAGCGCGAGACGTAGACCCACTGGTCGCGATCGGGGTCGAGCTCGTCGAGGCCCGAGCGCAGCTGCGCCTCGGCGATGAGCCGGGGGAACATCGCCGTGTCGACCGACGTCGCGGGGAAGAGCATGAGCTCGAGCACCCCCGGCTCGGGCTGGCTGCCGGCCGGACCGGTGCTCTCGAATGCGCCGTCGCGCACCGAGTACCCGTCGAGGGTCGCAGCGCCGGGCTCGCTCGGGGCGGTCGCCGAGAGCGTCGAGCCCCAGAACGAGAGCTGCGTGACGTAGCTCGAGCCGAGCCCGTCGACGAGCACCGCGACGGCGTCGTGCGCGTTCTCCCCCACGAACATGCCCGCGGCCGCCTCGGCCTCGGCCTCCGACTCCGCACGCCCCTCCTCGGAGGAGGCGTGGCGCACCTCGCCCAGCGTCGTCCCGCCGGTCGCGAGCGCGGCGATGGTCGGATACGCGGGGATCAGCGCGAGGGCGGCGCCAGCCAGGGCCGCCACGAGGTACAGCGGCGCGGGGATCCTCCGCAGCCCCGTCTTCGCGTCCTTCCCCGCCTCGGGTGCCGGCACGAACGGGTCGGCGCTGCGGGTCGCGCGCACCCGCTCGTCGGCCTGCGCGAGCAGCACCCAATCGTCGGGCGGGTCCATCACGATCGTGACGGGCGAGGGCGCCTGCTCGCGCATGAGCACGACGACGACGCCCTCGGGCTGGAGCCGCGGGATCTCGACGAGGTCGACGATCCGGCGCGTGCGCACCTCGAAGGGCTGGCCGAATCGCGGCACCACGACGAGGTCGAGGTCGCACACGGGCTGGTCGTTGATCATCGTGCCGGTGCGGCTGATCGCCTTCACGCGCGCGAGCGCCAGCCGCCCCTGTGCCTCCGCCCCGGCGAGCTCGTCGGCGCTCGGCGGCCCGGCGAGCGCGCCGAGCCCCGCGCCCGCGACGCCGCGCACGGCGAGCACGATGGGGGTGAGCACACTGAGCGCGATGAAGCAGGGGATGACGAGGCCGGCCCAGGCCTCGTCGGCCGACACGATCCAGGCCACGCCGCCGGCGACTACGGCACCCAGCAGGGCGAAGCAGAGCAGTCTGATCACGCGTCAACGGTAGCGGCGTCACGAACGCGAAGCATCCTCGAACTACACTCGACAGTCGGCGCGCCACACCCTGCATCGCCGACCCGCCCGCTTCCCCTGCCACGAGCACCCGGAACCCGAGGAACCGCCATGTCCGAACCCATCACCGTCTCGATCCGCCGCGAGGTCGACCCCGCGCACATCGCCGAGGCCACCGCGTGGGTGCAGACGGGCGTCAACCTCGCGAACAAGTACCCGGGCTTCCTCGGCTCGGGCTGGGTGCGCGCGGGCGAGTCCTCGCAGGTCTGGCACATGCTCTACCGCTTCGCGAGCGAAGAGGCGCTCGAGGCGTGGGAGCGCTCGGGCGAGCGCACCTGGTGGCTGTCGATGGGCGAGGGCTTCGTGCGCTCCGAGCGCAGCAAGCGGCGCACCGGCATCGAGGGCTGGTTCGACGACCCGGCCACCGGCTCGATCCCCGCGGCGGATGCCACGGGCGCACCCCTCGACGAGGCCTCCCCGCCGCCCGCCCCGCCGCGATGGAAGCAGGCCGTCACCATCTGGCTGGGCTTCTTCCCCGTGAACCTGGCGTTCTCGTACCTCGTCTCGCCGGTGCCGGGCTTCGGCGAGCTGCCGATCTGGCTGCGCGCGCTCGTGACGACGCTCATCCTCACGCCGATCATGACCTACTGGGTGCTGCCGTGGGTCACCCGCCGGCTGCACCGCTGGCTCACGCCCCGCGCCTAGCGCAGGCCGCCCCGGCGGGCTACCAGGGCATCGGCTTCTCGGGAAGCCGCGCCGAGTCGTCGGGCAGGTGCGGCAGCTCGGCGCCGCCGGCGCGGATGCAGAGCCAGCGCAGCTGCTCGGTGCCGTCGGGCGCACAGCGCCAGGTGCGCGCGACGTCCTGGCCGACGCGCACGACGGTGCCCGGGCCGACCTCGACCACCTCGTCGTCGAGGCCCATCTGGCCGCGCCCCGAGAGGAAGACGTAGAGCTCCTCGATGCGCGCGTGGGTGTGCCAGTAGCCGGCCTGCTCACCGGGCTCGAGGGCGTTCGCCGTGAGCCCGATGTACTGCATCTCGAGGTCGTGGTCGACGACCCGGCGCCCGTCGCGCGAGCTGTCTGGGCGGAATCCGCCGTAGTGCGAGCGCCACTCGTCGAGCGCGCCGATCTCCAGGACCTCGTATGCCGTCATGCCGCCACGCTACCGGCCGAGGCCGTCCACCGAGTCGCCGAAAAGCGTCTCTCCTCGTCGATTTCCCGACACCTTTCGGCGACTCGCGTGGCCGGTTCGGCCCCATGCTGCTCAGCGTCGCCGGTTCACGACCGCCGCGGTGAGCGCGGTCATGTTGTCGACGGTGTCGATCTCGTCGACGACCGGCACGGCCGTGACGTCGGTCGTGACCGAGCCGGGCCTCGTGATGACCCGTACGTCGAGCTCGAGCGTCGCAACCGAACCGATCGCGAGGTCGCCCTGGTCGGTGCAGGTGACGACCTGGCGCGCGCTCGTGCAGTTCCATCCGCCGCTCGCGAGGCCGATGAACCGGAGTCCCGGGTCGAGGGTGGTCCTGACGACGATCGGCGCCTTGCCCACCGCGTTGCCGGTGTTCTCGACGGACACAACGTACCGCGCCGTCTGCCCGGTGACGAGGCGGCCGACCGAGAGCCCGACCTCGAGGTCGGGCCGCGGCTTCGGGGCGAGCACGAGCTCGAGCTCGGTCGAGTCAGTGCCGCCGAGCGCGTCGGTGACGTGCAGCACGACCTCGGTCGTGCCCTCCACCGTCGTGGACCCCGTGATCGCGCCGGTCGACTCGTCGAGCACGAGGCCGTCGGGCAGTCCGTCGGCCGACCAGTCGAACGGGGCGAGCCCCCCGCCGGCCTCGGCGAGCGCCTCGTACGGCAGCGTCGCCGTGCCGTGCGGCAACTCGGTCGTGGTGATCGCCACGGCCTGGTGGACGGTGACTGAGAACGTCGCGTTCGCGGAGCCGAGCGCGTTCGTCGCCGTCATCGGCGTCTCGGTCGTGCCCGCCCCGGTCGGCGTGCCGGTCACCTCCCCCGTCGACGTGTCGAACGACAGCCCGTCGGGCAGCCCGCCGACCGAGATGGCGGGTGCAGGCACGCCCTCGGCACTCAGTGAGCGGGTGAAGGGCACCCCGACCTCGGCGGCGGCATCCGCGTCGTGGATCACCGGGATGCTGCCGTACAGGACCGTCGCCGAGCCCAGGCCGGTGGCGGACCCGGCGGCGACCGTGTAGGTGACCTCGCCGATCGCGTCGGACGTGACCGAGACGTTCGCGACGCCCTCGGCGTCGGTCATCGCGGTATGCCCGCCGGGCGACACGGTGACGGGGGCACCTGCGAAGGGCGCGCCGAGCTCGTCGAGCAGGGTGATCGACAGGTCGACCTGCGACCCGGCGAGCACGGTGCTCGACGCCGGCTCGACGGTCGCGCTCGTCGCGACCGGGAAGCGGATCGTCGTCGCACCGCTTACGGCCGGGGCGAAGTTCTGGTCGCCGAGGTACCGCACGGCGAGCGAGTTGACGAACTTCAGCTCGACGTCGGGCAGGGCGGCGTTGCCGGCCGAGTCGACCGTCACGGGCGGCGCGAGCGGGGCGAGCGAGGTCCCCTCGAGGAACTGCACCGTGCCGGTCGGCACGCCCCGAGAGCCGTCGGACGCCTGCACCTTCGCGGTCAGCGTCACCGGTGTCTGGGGGCTCGGGTAGGTCGATCCCGAGGTCAGCGTCACCACGGGTGCGGCCTGCACGATGTCGAGATCGAGCGTCTGGCTCGTCGCGCCGACGAACTTCTCGTCGCCGTAGTACACCGCGGTCACCTCGTGGGTGCTCCCCGTCGCCATCCCGGTCGTCGGCAGCGGGATGGCCGGGGCGTAGGCGACGTTGTCACCCCAGGTCCAGGGGCACCCGCCGCCCGTGAAGCACGGCTCGAGGTAGTTCTGCGTGACCTGCACCGGGTCGCCGAGCGGACGCCCGTCGACGAAGAACTGCACCGCACCGGTGGGACTGGTGCACCCCAGCTCACCGGTCTGCTGGTTCCAGGTGCACTGCGTACCCTGCACCTTGAGCGGGCTGATCGCGGCCCACACCTTCCGAGTGCCGCCGTAGGGCACGTCGCCGTCCGGCCAGGTCTTCACCGTCACGGTCGTCTTCTGCGCCGCGAGCACGGGAAAGGTCTCGGCGGTCGTGTTGCCCTGCGCGTCGGCCACCTCGAGGTAGACCCCCACATTGCCCGCGTATTGCGAAGTGGCCGTCACCGCGGGTCCGGTGTACAAACTGCCGGAGACGATCCACCTGTAGGTGAAGGGCGGCCTGCCGAAGGTGGCCTCGGCGGTGGCCGACAGGGCGAACGGCTCACCGGCGACCACCCGGGCGGGCACGACCGCGCTCACCTTCGGCCCGGCCGCACCGGCGGCGACGATGCGCGCGGAGGCCTTCGTGCCGTCGGGCTGCACGTAGCGCAGTGTGTCGGTCAGACAGGTCGGCGTCGCTCCGGTCGCCGGGGCGGTGGCGCACCTGCCGAGGTCGTCACTGTCGAGCGCGGAGATCGCGAACATCGGCTGCCCGTCGACCATCACCCGCTCGGCGACCATGCCCGCACCCTCCCAGTCGCGGTAGTAGAGCCGCAGGGTCTGCAGGGTCGCCCCCGCCGTCGTCGGCGAGTCGACGTTCTCGGCCAGGTTGCCGTCGTACTTCGTCACGACGAACCAGCCGTCGCCCGAGGGCCGGGTCAGCTCGTTGAGCGAGAACGGGGCCGGCGAGTCGAGGGGGTTCACCGTGTAGATCGTGTCGGCGAAGTCGCCCGAGGTCACTCCGCCGGCCTCGGTCGAGACCCAGAAGCGGGCATCGGTCGCCACGGGGGCCGCCGGGTCCGGGGCGTTCGCACATGGGAATGCGGAGTAGGGGTTCCAGTCGTTCTCGAGCTGGCAGTCGTAGTCGACGTCGATCTGCGTGGTCGAGAGGAATGTCGTGAGGAGCGCACCGACTCCGGACTCCTTCTGGGCCGCCGCGGCGAGGTCCGGTGCGGTGGCCTTCGCGTCGGCGAGCGCCTTCTTCAGCGTGATCGGGATCTGCTGGTGCTCGTAGATCGTCCACGACTCGAGCCCGATCGTGACGAGGGCGGTGATGATCGTGCCGACGACGAACGCGACGGCACCCGCCCGGATCACGCCGGCCGACGCCCGTGCGGCCGTCGTGGCCCCTTTCATGGCCTCTTTGGTCACGTCGGCGCCGACCTTGAAGAACGTGCGCGCCGAGTACGGGAAGACCTTGGTGAACAGGGTGCCCGAGGTCTGGGCGACGGGCACCGCCGCATACGATCTCGCGGCCGCGGTCGCGACGCCGGTCGCCACCATCGTCGCGGCGAGCCCGATGCCCACCGACGACTCCATCGCGAGGTTCGGGAACACCGGGTCCTCCCACAGGTTCTCCTGCGAGAGATAGCGCCCCCACTGCTCGAACTGCTCGACCGTCGGCCACGGCACGGGGCATCCGGTGGGTCCGAGCTGGCAGGCCACCGTGGTGCCGGTCGAGTCCTGGCACTGCGGCAGCAGGCTCGGGTCGTAGACGCCGCCGAACTCGCCGGTGCCCTCCTCGAGCGCTTTCGGCGGGTGGAAGTCGCAGTACCCGCCGCCGCCGGGCAGGAGCGGGACGGGATCGAGCGAGATCGTGTCGAGCGTGAGGCCCGACCACTCGAGGTACTGGTCGAGCGCGGCCTGGGCCTGAGCGACGAGCTGCTGCTGGTAGACCCCTTGGAACCACTCGTGGACGAGCGCCTCGCCCGCCGTCCGCTCGGCGGCCGGTTTCGAGATGATGCCCAGCAGGTTCAGGAACTCCTGCGAGCGCACGGCGTCGCGCGCCCACGCCCGCACGGCGTTCGCGTCGCCGTCGGGCAGCGAATGGGTGTCGAGCACGTCCTGGATCGCCTGGTTCTCGAAGTCCTCGACGGCCTGGTAGTACTTCGTCGGCAGATCGCGCAGGATGCCACTCTCGGTGTTGGCGATGATCGGCGGCACCACATCGGTCGGTTGCGGCGGCAGCGCCGACGCGATCGAGGCGGGCGCGAGGCCGACGCCGGCGAGGAGGGCGATCGCAGCGACGATCGCGAGGAGACGACGCTTGGGGCTCATGACCCAACGGAACTGCTGCCGACCCTGCCCCGCAATCGGGCGTTTGCCCTATCTTTGGGTTCGGGGGTGCTGAGGATGCCTCGACTGACCGGCGACGCCGCGGCGACGCTCTTCGTCACGACTGCGACCGCGAGCGGTCGCGTGTTCGACGCCGAGGCCGACGCCGCCGACATCGGCGCGCTGTGCGAACTGCTCGAGTGCTGGACCCCTGCCATCGAGCTCGCCGCCCACCGTACCTCAGCGCTGTCGCTGCCCGATCTCATCGGCGCCCTGCGCGACCGCCCGGTGGCCGAGGTGCTCGACGTGCCCGGGCGCGGTCCCGACCGGGCGACCGTTCGCGCCGCCGTCGCCGACGCGCTCGGCGACCTGAGCGCGACCGAGCTCGGCCTCGCCGAGCGCCTGGCCGGGTTCGTCGACTGGTGCACGCTCGCGGAACTCTCCGACGCCGTCCCCTCCGGAGTCATCGGCGATCTCCCGGCACTCGTCGATCGTGACCTCGTCGATGTCGACCGTGCGACCCCCGAGACGCTCTTCCGCCTCCGCCGCCCGCACCGCGAGCTGCTCGAGGAGCGCGGTGCCGGCGTGGGCTCGGGCTCGGGCTCGGGCTCGGGCTCGGGCTCGGGGCATATCGCCGCACTGCGGGCCTGCGCCCGCGATGCGACCGCCGCCCTTGCGATCGGCCTCGCCGACGATGCCTCGGCCGAGCATTGGCACGCGGTGCTCGCCCGCCGCGAACGCGACATCCGGGCGGCTGCCTGGCGGCTCGCCGACGCCGACGCCGACGCGACGACCGTCCCAGACCCCGCGACGGGCGCGGGCGAGCTGGCGCTCGCCCTGTCGATGCACGGCGCCGAGTACGGGGGCCTGAACGCCGACGGCGGACTGCTCGATCAGGTGGTCGAGCGCATGGACTGGGACGCGATCGGCACCACGGGTGCTCCCGCGCGGCTGGTGCTGCTCCTCGAGGCGTATCGGCTCCGACGGCGCTTCGAGTCGGTCGATCCCGGCACCGACGCCGACGCGATCGCCGACGACCTGCTGGCGCTCGTCGCCGCGGCGGCAGAGCTCGGCGATGTCGACGTCAGCCTCGAATGCCTCTCGCAGGCAGTCGGCTCGGCGAGGACGATCGGGCATTTCGACCGGGCCCGCGCGCACGCCGAGCAGGCGATCGCGCTCGCGACGCGGCACGGCCGCCCGATCGCGCTCGCGCACTTCGAACTGCTCGCCGCGATGATCGCCCATGTCGAGGGCCGCTTCGACGAGGCCGGGCGGCTCGCCGCTCGCGCGTACAGCGTGGCGCGCCGCCACGACCTGCTGCTGCCCACCGTGCAGGCGGCCCTCATGTTCCATCAGTTGCCCGCGGGCACGGCGCAGGTGCCGGCGATCCGGCCCTCCGCGCAGGACCTCGCGCTCCTCGTCGACCGGCTGCCGAGCCGTCGATCGCTGCTGGGCCCCGCATACGGCGTCGCGGCGCTCTGCCTCCTCGACCACGACGCGGCGACCGCTGCGCGGACGACGGCGGCGGGCCTGCGCGCCGCCGCGACGATCGGGCTGCCCGCGGGCCTCGGCATCGGCGTGATGACGACCGTCGTGATCGCGGCCGCCGGCGGCGAACCGCAGCTCGCCGCTCGACTGCACGGGGCGATCGCCGACCATGCCGAGCTCGTCCGGCGCGCGATCATCGGCGCCAACCGCGCACTCTACGACGCCACCATCGAACAGGTGCGTGCCGCGCTCGGCGACGACGCGTTCGCCCGCGCCTGCAACGAGGGGGCGGCGTGGAGCTGGGCCCGCATCGCGAAGGAGTCCCTGGACTTCGTCGACGCGACGGCGAACCCGCAGCCGCCCGAACAGACCCTGCTCACCCCTCGACAGCTCGAGATCCTCGTCCTGCTCGCCGCGGGGATGAGCAACAAGGAGATCTCCGAGCGGCTCGTCGTCGCGCCGAAGACGACGATGCACCACACCTCGAACATCTACCGCCGGCTCGGGGTTCGTGGCCGCGGCGAGGCCGTCGCGTGGGGCCGCCGGGCGGGGCTCGTCTGATCGAGCGAGCCGCCGTGTCGAACGGCCCGCTCAGCGCGCGGCGCCGATGCGGCGCGAGAGCTCGGCGGCCGCGGCGCGCACGGCGGCGGCGATCTCGTCGGCGTGGGCCGCGGCATCCGAGTCGGCCCGATAGGTGACCGCGATCGCGGCGGCCGGCCAGCCGACGTGGTCGAGCACCACTGCACCGACCGAGGCGAGCCCCTCGGTGACCTCGCCGTCCTCGGCGGCCCAGCCCGCCTCGCGCACCCGCTGCAGCACCTGCTTGAGGCGGCCGTACCGCCACTCCCCCGTCTCGTTCGGGGCTCCGCGCCAGGCGAAGGCGGCGCGGTCGGGGTAGAGCGCGCGCAGCTGCGCGGGCGGCAGCGCGGCGAGCATCGCCCGCCCCGTCGCCGTGAGGTGCGCGGGCAGCCGCACGCCGACGTCGGTGACGAGCGAGGGCCGGCGCGGGGCCCGCTCCTCGACGAGGTAGAGCACGTCGTGCCCGTGGAGCACGGCGAGGTGCCCGCTCTCGCCGAGCCGGTCGACGAGCCCGGCGACGAGCGGCCCGCCGAGCCGCGCGAGCGGCTGCTGGCGGCTGAATCCGCTCGAGAGCTCGAACGCGGCGATGCCGAGCCCGTAGCGGCGCTCCTCGGGGAGGTGCACGACGAACCCGCGCTCCTGCATGACGGCGAGCAGGTGGTAGACGGTCGAGCGCGGCAGCTCGAGCGCCTGCGCGATGGTCGCGGCGGGCACCGGCCCGCGCTGCGCGGCGAGGTGCGCGAGGATCGCGAGCGTCTGGTCGGCCGCCGGCACCTTCGATGTCGCCATACGGCGACCCTACCGTCCGGGATGCCAGACGGCGACGCCCGAACGCGCCTCCCGCTCGTGGCATCCGCGAGGTGGAATAGCAGACATGAGCAGCAACGCGACCTCGACCCCCACGGCCGTCACCGTCGGCATCGCCGGCCTGAGCATCGACGACGTCGTCGCCGTGGCACGCCACGGGGCATCCATCGTGCTCGACGAGGCCGCCCTCGCCGAGGTGTCGGCGAGCCGCGCGATCATCGACGGCCTCGCCGCCGACCCGAACCCGCACTACGGCATCTCCACCGGGTTCGGCGCCCTCGCGACGACCTTCATCGCCGACGACCGCCGCGCGCAGCTCCAGGCGAGCCTCGTGCGCTCGCACGCCGCCGGCTCGGGCGCCGAGGTCGAGCGCGAGGTCGTGCGCGCCCTCATGCTGCTGCGCCTCTCGACCCTCATGACCGGCCGCACGGGCGTGCGCCGTGAGACGGCCGAGACCTACGCCGCGATCCTCAACGCCGGCATCACCCCCGTCGTGCGCGAGTACGGCTCGCTCGGCTGCTCGGGCGACCTCGCCCCCCTCGCGCACTGCGCGCTCGTCGCGATGGGCGAGGGCGAGGCGCGCGACGCCTCGGGCGAGCACATGGATGCCTCGTCGGCGCTCTCGGCGGCCGGCATCGCGCCGCTCCACCTCGGCGAGAAGGAGGGCCTCGCCCTGATCAACGGCACCGACGGCATGCTCGGCATGCTCGCGCTCGCGATCGACGACCTCCGCCTGCTGCTCACGACCGCCGACGTCTCGGCCGCGATGAGCGTCGAGGGGCTCATGGGCACCGACGCGGTCTTCGCCGCCGACCTGCATGAGCTGCGCCCGCAGCGCGGGCAGGCCCGCTCGGCCGCGAACCTGCGGCGCCTGCTCGCCGAGTCGCCCATCGTGCACTCGCACAAGGGCCCCGAGGACGGCCGCGTGCAGGACGCCTACTCGCTGCGCTGCTCGCCGCAGGTGCACGGCGCCGCACGCGACACGCTCGCCCACGCGATCTCGGTCGCCGAGGCCGAGCTCGCGAGCGCGATCGACAACCCCGTGCTCACGAAGGACGGCCGCGTCGAGTCGAACGGCAACTTCCACGGCGCGCCCGTCGCGT
This sequence comes from Agromyces sp. NPDC058104, assembly GCF_042884835.1. Lineage (NCBI taxonomy): Bacteria > Bacillati > Actinomycetota > Actinomycetes > Micrococcales > Microbacteriaceae > Agromyces > Agromyces sp. NPDC058104. The sequence goes on from NZ_JBHVTD010000001.1 coordinate 1,045,182, forward strand.
ACGTGCTCGACTTCCTCGCGATCGCTGCGGCCGACGTCGCCTCGATGAGCGAGCGGCGCACCGACCGGTTCCTCGACCGGGCCCGCAACCAGGGGCTGCCGCCGTTCCTCGCCCACGAGGTCGGCGTCGACTCGGGCCTCATGATCGCCCAGTACACGGCGGCGGGCATCGTCTCGGAGATGAAGCGCCTCGCCGTGCCCGCCTCGGTCGACTCGATCCCCTCGTCGGCCATGCAGGAGGACCACGTGTCGATGGGGTGGGCCGCCGCCCGCAAGCTCCGCCGCTCGATCGACGGGCTCGCCCGGGTGCTGGCGATCGAGGTGATGACCGCTGCGCGCGGCCTCGCGCTGCGCGCACCGCTCGAGCCCGGAGCGCCGACCGGCGCCGTCGTCGCACTCACCGAGTCGCTCGGGGCGGGCCCCGGCCCCGACCGTCACCTCTCCCCCGAGATCGAGGCGATCACCGCGGCGGTGCTGTCGGGCGAGGTCGCCGCACGCGCGGCAGCGCCCGTGGGCGCGCTCGACTGAGCCCGCGAACACCGGCCCCGGCGACGCTCGCCGAGGCCTCGAGGGGCGGTCCGCACGGCGGATCGCCCCTCCTCCGTCGTGGTCCGGGTGGCCCCTGCGGCGCCGTCCGGCTCCCCCGAAGAGGGCACGACCGCGACGCGCGGAGCGGTTGTGCCTCGCAGAGGTGGGTGCAAGACTGAGGTACGTCGGCCCGAAAACCCGGCAACCCGAACGGAACCCAATGCCGCACCGCTTCAGTCTCACCGCGAAAGACCCCTTCCGAGCGCGTCGCGCCCGGCCGAGCGGAACTGCCGTGGCGGCCGCCGCGATCGCGGTGCTCATCGGCATGAATGCGGTCCCCGCTGCGGTGGCCGAAGAGGTCGCCCCGGTCGAGGCGACCGAGACGGCGACGACCGAGACCTCCACGACCGAGACGAGCGATTCCTCGGCCGAGACCGAGGCCCCCGCCGAAGAGACGCCGGCCGAAGAGCCGACGCCGACCGAGGAGCCCACGCCGACCGAGGAGCCGACGCCGACTCCCGAGCCCACGCCCACGCCGACGCCGACGCCCACCCCGACTCCGACGCCGACGCCGACGCCGACTCCGACGCCCACCCCGACGCCGACGCCGACTCCGACGCCCACCCCGACGCCGACGCCGGGCACCCAGCCGCCCGCTCCGAAGCCGTCGACCGCGCCCAGCGCGCCCGTCGTGCTCATCGGCGACGGGCCGTTCGCCCGCATCTCGACGACGACCGACTCGAACGTCGGCCCCCTGCTCCAGGCACGGGCCCGTCTCGATCGTGCGGTCGCCGCACTGCGCGACGCCGAGGCCGAGCTCGCAGCACTGAAGTCCACCCGCGAGGTCGCACGCGGCATCGCGGAGCGCATGCAGTCGATCGCCGATGACGCCAGGCATGACGCCGACGTCGCCGCGGCGGGCTACCTCGCCGCGTCGAAGGGCGGCAACGCCTCCCTCAACTCCATGAGCGCCGCCATCGGCTCGGGCGGCGACCTGCTCGCCGGGCTCGGTGGAGTCGCCCGGATCTCCGACATCGCCGGCGACGCCGACCAGCTGCTCGAGATCACCGCGAAGCGCGACGCCCAGGCCGACGCGGCCGAGGCGCGAGCCGAAGAGGCGTGGGCCGCGGTCGACGAGATCGACATCGACGCCGCGGAGGAGAAGGTCGACGACGCCGAGCGCGCCGTGAGCAAGGCTCGCTCCGCCCTCTCCGGGCTGAAGACGCGGGTCGCGTCGACGAGCGTCGCCTTCCTCGACACCCTCCCGCAGGACTCGGGGCAGCTGAGCGACCAAGGCTGGTCGAACCCACTCGAGAGCGGCAACCTCACCGACGGCTTCGGCCCGCGACCGAACAAGCCGCTGCCCGGCGTCAACGACTTCCACCGCGGCACCGATCTCGCAGCGGGCTGCCGCACGCCGGTGTTCGCCGCGACCGGCGGCACCGTCGTCGAGGCGCGGTCGAACGGCTCGTACGGCAACTGGGTCCTCCTCGACCACGGCTCGGGCGTCTCGACCGGGTACGCGCACCTCATCGACGGCGGCATCCTCGTCGCCCCGGGCCAGAAGGTCGCGGCCGGCGAGCTCATCGGCGCGGTCGGCTCGACCGGCGCCTCGACCGGCTGCCACCTGCACTTCGAAGTCCGCCTCGACGGCTCCGCGATCGACGCGATCCCGTTCATGGCGGCCCGCGGCATCGACCTCGGCTGAGCGTTCCGGTCGCCCGAGCCGACGAGGCCCGGGGCTGTCCGGCGAACCCGACGCCGCCGCGGACGAGTTCTGGGATCCCGGACGCCCGCCGCGAGGCATCCATTGTCGGCCCGCTGTCGGTGCGCGAGCATCGAAGCATGACCGACGCACCCACGACCGAGACGCGCGCCGCCGCCGGCCCGCGCACCGTCCGCGCCCCGCGCGGCACCGAGCTCTCCGCGAAGAGCTGGCAGACCGAGGCGCCGCTGCGCATGCTCATGAACAACCTCGACCCCGAGGTCGCCGAGCACCCCGAAGACCTGGTCGTCTACGGCGGCACCGGCAAGGCCGCCCGCAACTGGGAGTCCTTCGACGCCATCACCGAGACGCTCAAGCGCCTCGAGCCCGACGAGACCCTGCTCGTGCAGTCGGGCAAGCCGGTGGGCGTCTTCCGCACGAACGTGTGGGCGCCGCGCGTGCTCATCGCCAACTCGAACCTCGTCGGCGACTGGGCGACGTGGCCCGAGTTCCGCAAGCTCGAGGCCGAGGGCCTCATGATGTACGGCCAGATGACGGCCGGCTCGTGGATCTACATCGGCTCGCAGGGCATCCTGCAGGGCACCTATGAGACCTTCGCCGCGGTGGGTCGCAAGCTCATCGCCGAGGGTCGCGGCAGCGCGCTGCCGGTCGCCGACGGCGCCACCCCCGCCCGCGAGGGCGAGGGTCCGCTCGCCGGAACGCTCACGCTCACGGGCGGCTGCGGCGGCATGGGCGGCGCGCAGCCGCTGGCCGTCACCCTCAACGACGGCGCCTGCCTCGTGGTCGACGTCGACGAGACCCGCCTGCGCCGCCGCGTCGGCAAGCGCTACCTCGACGAGGTCGAGACCGACCTCGACGCCGCGATCGCGAAGGTGCTGCAGGCGAAGGCCGAGCGCCGCGGCTGGTCGGTCGGCGTCGTGGGCAACGCCGCCGAGGTGTTCCCCGAGCTGCTGCGCCGTCACCGCGCCGGCGAGCTGACCGTCGACGTCGTCACCGACCAGACGAGCGCGCACGACCCGCTCGCGTACCTGCCGCTCGGCGTGTCCGTCGACGAATGGAAGCAGGCCGCCGCCGACGACCCCGAGGGCTTCACGGTGAAGGCGCAGCACTCGATGGCGCAGCACGTGCAGGCCATGGTCGAGTTCCAGGACGAGGGCGCCGAGGTCTTCGACTACGGCAACTCGATCCGCGACGAGGCGCGCAAGGGCGGCTACGACCGCGCCTTCGAGTTCCCCGGCTTCGTGCCGGCATACATCCGGCCGCTCTTCTGCGAGGGCCTCGGGCCGTTCCGCTGGGTCGCGCTCTCGGGTGACCCCGAAGACATCCGCGTCACCGACGAGGCCATCAAGGAGCTCTTCCCCGAGAAGCAGCACCTGCACAAGTGGCTCGACGCCGCGGCCGAGCGGGTCGAGTTCGAGGGCCTGCCGGCCCGCATCTGCTGGCTCGGCTACGGCGAGCGCCACAAGGCCGGCTTGCGCTTCAACGAGCTCGTCGCCGAGGGCAAGCTCAAGGCGCCGATCGTGATCGGCCGCGACCACCTCGACTCGGGCTCGGTGGCGAGCCCGTACCGCGAGACCGAGGCCATGAAGGACGGCTCCGACGCGATCGCCGACTGGCCGCTGCTCAACGCCCTCACCGCCGCGTCCTCGGGCGCGACCTGGGTGTCGATCCACCACGGCGGCGGCGTCGGCATCGGCCGCTCGATCCACGCGGGCCAGGTCTCGGTCGCCGACGGCACCGAGCTCGCCGCGGCGAAGCTCACGGCGCTGCTCACGAACGACCCGGGCATGGGCGTGATCCGTCACGTCGACGCGGGCTACGAGCGGGCGGTCGAGGTCGCGCGCGAGCGCGGCGTCGACGTGCCGATGCTCCGGGACTGAACGCCGCCCCACCCACCTCGACACCGCACGACGATCGAAAGGCGACACGGATGCCTCGGGCCACCCTCATCACGAACATCGGCGAACTCGTCACCAATGACGAACAGCCCGGCCGCGAGGGCGGCCCCCTCGGCATCGTCCGCGACGCGGCGGTGCTCGTCGCCGACGGCCTGGTGACGTGGGTCGGCCGCTCGGCCGACGCCCGCGCACAGGTCCCGGAGGCGGGCGTCGAGGTGCTCGACGCCGGCGGCCGCGCCGTCATCCCCGGGTTCGTCGACAGCCACACGCACCTCGTGTTCGGCGGCGACCGCGCCGAGGAGTTCGCCGCCCGCATGGCCGGAAGCCGCTACGACGCCGGCGGCATCCGGTCGACCGTGGCCGCGACGCGCGGCGCCACCGACGACGAGCTGCGGGCCCGGCTCGCGGGCTTCGTCGCCGAGCTGCACGCACAGGGCACGACGACCATCGAGATCAAGTCGGGCTACGGCCTGAGCGTCGCCGACGAGGAGCGGCTCGTGCGCCTCGCCCGCGAGGTGACCGAGGAGGTCACCTTCCTCGGCGCGCACGTCGTGCCGTTCGAGTTCCGCGAGGACCCGCGCTTCGACGGCGACCAGGCCGCAGCGGCCGACGCCTACGTCGACGTGGTGATCGGCGAGATGCTCGCCGCCTGCGCGCCCCACTCGCGCTGGGTCGACGCCTTCTGCGAGCGCGGGGCGTTCACCGCCGAGCAGTCGCGCCGGGTGCTCGAGGCGGGCGCCGCCGCCGGCCTCGGCGTGCGCGTGCACGGCAACCAGCTCGGCGAAGGCGACGGCGTGCGCCTCGCGGTCGAGCTCGGGGCGGCGTCGGTCGACCACTGCACCTTCCTGAGCGACGCAGACGTCTCGGCGCTCGCCTCGTCGGACACCGTGGCGACGCTGCTGCCCGGCGTCGAGTTCTCGACCCGCCAGCCCTACCCCGACGCGCGCCGGCTGATCGACGCGGGCGTGACCGTCGCGCTCGCGAGCGACTGCAACCCGGGCTCGAGCTTCACGAGCTCGATGTCGTTCTGCATCGCCGTCGCGGTGCGCGACATGGGCATGACTCCCGCCGAAGCGCTGTGGGCCTCGACCGCGGGCGGGGCGCTGGCGCTCCGTCGCGACGACGTGGGCGCGATCCGGCCGGGGCTGCGCGCCGACCTCGTCGAGCTCGATGCCCCGAGCTACCTGCACCTCGCCTACCGCCCCGGGGTGCCGCTCGTCCGACGCGTCGTCGCCGGAGGCATCCTGTCCGCCTGACCGCGACGCGACCGACGGACCGACCGAGCAGCGGGGCACGGGCCGCGTGCGACCCGGCTCAGTGCTTCGGGGTGTCGACCGCGAGGAGCTCGCCGGTGCCCTCGACGAGTTCGGCCCAGGAGTCGACGTCGACCCGGCACTCGACGACGGCGCACGTCGGCAGCTCGACCCACTCGCCCGTGAGCTCGCCGACGGCGTCGCTCATGCCGGGATTGTGGCCGACCAGCATGGCCACGCCGAGCTCGTCGTCGAGATCCGCCGCCACGTTCAGGATGCCCCGGCCCGACGCCGCGTAGAGCTTGTCGAGCTCGACGACGTGATCGTCGCCGATGCCGAGCACGCGGGCGAGCAGTCGCGCCGTGCTGCGCGCGCGCACGGCGGTGCTCGTCACGATGCGGTCGGGCTGCACCCCTCGTTCGGCGAGCCGGTGACCCATGGCCGGTGCGTCGCGCAGGCCGCGGTCGTTCAACGGGCGCTCGTGGTCGTCGAGCAACGGGTCGCCCCAATCCGACTTCGCGTGCCGCACGAGGTAGAGCGTCTTCATGCCTCATCCCTCCCTGTCTTCGCGATCTCGATCGCTCCGGTGCCGGTGAAGTTCACGAACGTGCGCCCACCGCCCTCGACGAGCGTGAGGAGCACGGCCCCGCATCCGCGGCATCGGGCCACGCTCCCGGCGCCGCTGCGGTAGACGAGCGCCGTCGCGAGCTCGGCGACGGCGCCGCAGCCGTTGCACCGCGCCCGCGCCGTCGTCGGGTCGAAGGCGAACACCTCCGCGAGCGGTCCCGCGAGCAGATTGCCGTCGAAGTGCTGCATCACGTTCCTCCGTAGCGCTCGGTGCGGATGGCCGTCTGACGGTGGCCGAGTTCGATCAGCCACCCGGCGACGCGCTCGACGAAGCCGGTCGATCCGCACACGTAGACGGTCGGGGCGGCCTCGGCATCGATCACGGCGGACGCGAGGCGGTCGCGCGTGATGCGGCCGACGGTCGAGGTGCTGCCGGCCGGGGCGCGCCGCGTGTAGACGAGATCGACCTCGAGCGGCGCCGGCCCGCGCCGCGCCGACTCGAGCTCGGCGGCGAAGAACACGTCCTCGGGCGTGCGCACCGAGTACAGCAGCTTGAACGGCGTGGGGTCGCCCGCCTCGGCATGCGCCCGTGCCATCGCCACAAGCGGCACGACACCGGAGCCGCCGGCGATGAGCTGCACCGGCCGCCCGGTCGCGCCGGCGGCCGGCGGGCGCCACACGAAGAACGCGCCGAGCGGGCCGTGCACCTCGAGCCGGTCGCCGGGGCGCACCTCGTCGACGAGGAACGGCGAGACCTCGCCGTCGGGAAGCCGATCGACCGCGAGCACGACGCGCTCGCCGTCGCCGGAGGAGGCGATCGAGTACGAACGCGTCGCCGTGTACCCGTCGGGGGCGGTGAGCCGCACGTCGAGGTGCTGCCCGGGGAGATTGCCGGGCCAGCCGGCGACGTCGAGCGAGATACGCGCGGCCGTCGGGGTCTCGCGCCGCGTCTCGGCGACCTCGGCGACGTACCACCCCGTGCGCGTCGTCTGGAGCTCGTGCACACCGCTCACCAGTAGCGCTCCTCCTTCCACGGGTCGCCGTGGAGGTGGTAGCCGTTCTGTTCCCAGAACCCGGGGTCGTCGGCGGGCATGAGCTCGAGCCCGCGCACCCACTTCGCGCTCTTCCAGAAGTACAGGTGCGGCACGAGCAGCCGAGCCGGTCCGCCGTGCTCGGGGTCCAGCGGCTCGCCGTCGAACTCGAAGGCCACCCAGGCCTTGCCGTCGAGCAGCTCGTCGAGCGGCACGTTCGTCGTGTAGCCGCCGTAGCTGTGCGCCATCACGTAGTCGTACTCGGTCTCGACCTCGGCGAAGAGGGTGTCGAGCGAGACCCCTCGCCAGCTCGTGCCGAGCTTCGACCAGTGCGTGACGCAGTGGATGTCGGTCGTGACGTCGTCGATCTCGAGCTGCATGAACTCGTCCCAGCTCCAGCGCCGGCTGCCGTGCTCAGTCTGGATCGTGAACTCCCAGTCGGCGGTGTCGACCATCGGCGTCGGCCCGGCCGACAGCACGGGGAAGTCGTGCACGAGCGTCTGCCCCGGCGGAAGCCGCTCGTCGCGCTCGCGGCTGCGGCCGGTGAACCCCCGGGTGATGAACGACATCGCGACCCCCTTCGCGGGAACCGCCGCCGGCGCGGCGGTCGACTACACGCCCAGCCTGTCACTCCTCGGCGCGACGCGCTACGGCCGGAAGCTGCGCTGCGGCCGGACGCTGCGCTGCTGCCGGACGCTGCGCTGCTGCCGGACGCTCCTCGTCGACCCGACGCCGGGCGTCGACCCGCCCGCGGCGGCGGCTCAGCGCGCAGCGACCCCCGCGAGGAACTCGAGCACGCAGAGCGCGGTGAGGCGCACCGTCCGGCCGTCGGGAGTGTCGGCGGTCGCGTCGACCTCGGCGAGGTCGGCGCTCACGACCCGGGAGTCGGAGCCCGCGGCGCGCACGAGGGCGCGGAGCTCCCAGGCGGCGAGACCGCCGGGCATCGAGGCGGGGCATCCGGGCACCACCGCGCGGTCGCACGCGTCGACGTCGATGTCGAGGTGCACCGGACCCCCGGCCGCTCCCGCGATCTCGAGCGCCTCGGCCATGACCTCGGCGGGGCGGCGCCCGTGCAGCTCATCGCGGTGCACGACCGTGATGCCGAGCTCGGCGGCACGGCGCGCGTACACGGCGGAGTTCGCGAAGTCGGCGATGCCGATCTGCACGATGCGGCGCGGGTCGAGCCCGGCCTCGACGAGGCGACGCACCGGCGATCCGTTCGAGACGCCGTCGCGCAGGTCGTAGTGCGCGTCGATCGTGACGAGTCCGGCGGTGCCGAGCCGATCGCCGAACGCGCCGAGCGCCGTGGCCACGGTCACCGAGTTGTCGCCGCCGAGCGCCATGACGGTCTCGGCGCGCTCGAGCAGGCCGGCGACGGTCGCACGGGTGCGCGCCTCGCCCTCGGGCCCGTCGGGCTCGACGATGTCGCCCGCGTCGACCACGGGCTGCTCGCCGAGGTCGATCGCCTCGGCGCGGCCGGCCCGGTCGGGCACGAGCGCCGGGCTGTACCGCCGCAGCGCCTGCCGCACGGCGGCGGGCGTGGCGTGCGCGTTGGTCGGCGAGAGCGAGGTGCGCCAGGCGGGCACGCCGAGCAGCGCCAGGCGGGCGGATGCCTCGGGGCCGAGCGAGTCGGGGGCGGGCCAGTCACCCGCCCGGGGCCAGAGCGGATCGTTCGAGAGTGCGACATCGGCCATGCCCCCACGCTACGAGTCGCCGGCGCAGCGGCCCAGCCCTCGACCAGCCTCGACGTCTGCGATCCCAGACTGCGCGGGGCGGGGATCCGCGCGGGCTTCGGCGCTCGCGCACTGTTCAGGACCAGAGAGAAGACACCGCCGTGTGCGCACCCATCGACCACGTCATCCTGAAAAGTGCGGCACTGAACCCGCGTCCGGCCGAACGGCGGCGCGGGCCCGAGACATCCGTCGCCGTGCGCAGGATGAGCGGGCCGGCACGGCTGCAGACGACGGTGCCGAGCCGCTCATCCTGCTGGAGCCCGTCACTCCTCGGGCTGCCGCGCGCCCGCTGCGCGCAGCGCCGCCACGAGTTCACGCTCGCGCGCGGCACTGAGCCCGGCGCCGCGGGCCCGATCGAGCCCCTGCTCGCGCTCCCAGGCGAGGAGGTCGGCGAGCGTCTCGTCGACCGGGCGCAGTTCGAGCCCCTCGGCCCGCGCGGCGGCGTTCGAGCGGTCCTGGAAGGCCTGCCAGTCGGCGTCGATGATCCAGAGCGGCAGCGACTCCTCGCCCGACCACTCGGCCACGCCCTGCGCCGCGAGCCAGTCGGGCGTCGCGACCGCGACCTCGCCGCCGTACCCGCCGACGGTCTGCGAGGCATCGAGGAACGCCCCGAACGTCGAGCGATCGCCGACGGCGTTGAACGCTCCCGTGAGCCCCCGCTCGATCGAGTCGAGCGTCCAGCTGACGAGGTCGCGCACATCGATGAACTGCGAAGCCGACGCCTCGATGTCGGGCACGAGCATCGGCTCGTCGTCGCGCGCGGCACGGGCGACCCAGTAGCCGCTGCGACCCGAGGCGTCGCCGGGCCCCCCGATGAGGCCGGGCCTGATCACGAGCAGCCGATCGCCGAGCGCCTCACGGTACGCCGCCTCGATCGCCGACTTCGCCTCGCCGTACGTCTCGGGCGTCGACTCGTCGGACTCGAGCGGCGGCAGCAGCTCGGCCGACTCGTCGGCGCCCGGCTCGTCGTGCCGGGCGTAGACGTTGCCCGAGGAGATGAAGGTCCAGTGGCGGGCCCGCGGGGCGAGCGCCGCGGCCGCGCCGCGGGCGAAGCCGGGCTGGCGGGTGACGTCGATCACTGCGTCCCACTCGGGGTCGCCGAGGGCGTCGTAGGCGCCGGGACGCGAGCGGTCGCCCACGACGAGCCGCGCGCCCGGCGCGACCTCACCCGCTTCGCCCCGCGCGAGGCAGGTCACGTCGTGCCCGCGGCGCACCGCCTCACGGGCGAGTTCTCGTCCGAGCCATTGCGTTCCACCGAGGATGAGGATGTCCATCACGCCATCCCAGCAGACGCCGATCGAGCGCGGGAGTGCCGTTCGCCGAGCGCGGAGGGCGCATTCGGGAATAGCGTGAGAGGAGCCCGAGTTCCCCTTGCACATACCCCCATGGGGTATTAACCTGAGGCGAGAGACGCAGGAGGCGCGATGAGCACCGGCAAGGACGAGACGCACGCAGGGCACCGGCCCGGCCACACGGGCGGCGAGCACGCCGGGCACGACCACGGCACCCACGCCGGGCACGACCACGGCACCCACGCCGGGCACACGGAGCACAGCGACCACGACTCGCACGGCGGCGGCACGACGACCGCCCGGGCGCACACGCCGACGGCGCCCCAGACCGGCCACGATCCGCACGCGGGCCACGACATGAGCGGCCACGAAAGCCACTCCACCGACATGCACGCCGGCCACGACGCGCACGACATGCACGCCGGGCACGGCGGGCACGCAGGGCACGCGGGTCACGGCGACCACGTCGGCCAGTTCCGCCGCCTGTTCTGGATCATGCTCGTCATCGCGATCCCGACGATCGCGTTCAGCCCGATGTTCGCGTCGATCCTCGGGTACACGCTGCCCGACAACCCGATCATCCCGTGGATCTCGCCGGTACTCGGCACGGTCATGTACTTCTGGGGCGGCAAGCCGTTCCTCACGGGCGCCTGGTCGGAGCTCAAGGCCCGCAAGCCCGGCATGATGCTGCTCATCGGGCTCGCCATCACGGTCGCGTACTTCGCGAGCCTCGGCGCAAGCCTCATGCTGCTCAGCCACCACCTCGACTTCTGGTGGGAGCTCGCGCTGCTGATCGTGATCATGCTCCTCGGCCACTGGATTGAGATGCGCTCGATCATGCAGGCCTCGAGCGCGCTCGACGCGCTCGCCGCGCTGCTGCCCGACGAGGCCGAGCGCGTGATCGACGACCCCGACGGCACGCCTGCCACCGAGACGGTCTCGCCCTCCGAGTTGACGGTCGGCGACCTCGTCGTCGTCCGCCCCGGCGGGCGCGTGCCCGCCGACGGCGAGGTCGTCGAGGGCACCGCGGCCATGGACGAGTCGATGATCACGGGCGAGTCGGTCGCCGTCGGCCGCGGCCCCGGTGACCAGGTCGTCGCGGGCACGGTCGCGACCGACACCGCGATCCGCGTGCGGGTCGGCGCCGTCGGCGACGACACGGCGCTCGCCGGCATCCAGCGCCTCGTCGCGCAGGCGCAGGCCTCGAGCTCGCGCGCCCAGCGCCTCGCCGACCGCGCGGCCGGCTGGCTGTTCTGGTTCGCGCTCGGCGCCGCCGTCATCACGGCGATCGCCTGGACCCTCCTCGGCGACCCCGACGACGCCGTCGTCCGCACCATCACCGTGCTCGTGATCGCCTGCCCCCACGCGCTCGGCCTCGCCATCCCGCTCGTCGTCTCGATCGCGACAGAGCGGGCCGCCCGCGGCGGCGTGCTCGTGACCGACCGCCTCGCCCTCGAGACGATGCGCACGGTCGGCGCGGTGCTCTTCGACAAGACGGGCACCCTCACGAAGGGCGAGCCGGCGGTCACGGATGCCGCGGCAGCCCCCGGCTTCGACCTCGACGCCGTCCTGGCCGACGCGGCCTCCGCCGAGGCCGACAGCGAACACCCGCTCGCGAAGGCGATCGTCGCCGACGCGGCGCACCGGGGCCTGGCGCTGCGCGCCGCGACCGAGTTCGAGGCGTCCGCCGCGATCGGCGTGCGCGCAAGAGTCGGCGACCGCATCGTGCAGGTCGGAGGCCCCGGGCTGCTCGCCCGCGAGGGGCTCGAGGTGCTCGAGGCATCCGCCGCCTGGGCCGAAGCCGGATCGACGGTGCTGCACGTCGTCGTCGATGGGCGGGTCGCCGGTGCGATCGCCCTGGCCGACGAGATCCGCCCCGAGTCGCGCGAGGCGGTCGACGCGCTGCACGCGCTCGGCGTGCAGGTCGTGATGATCACAGGCGACGCGGAACCGGTGGCCCGCACGGTCGCCGCCGAGCTCGGCATCGACCGGGTCTACGCGGGGGTCCGCCCCGAGGACAAGGCTGCCAAGGTGCAGGAGCTGCAGCGCGAGGGGCTCTCGGTCGCGATGGTCGGCGACGGCGTCAACGACGCCCCGGCGCTCGCACAGGCCGACGTGGGCATCGCGATCGGCGCCGGCACCGACGTCGCGATCGCCTCGGCGGGCGTGATCCTCGCCTCGAGCGACCCGCGCTCCGTCATCTCGGTGATCGAGCTCTCGCGGGCGAGCTACCGCAAGATGAGCCAGAACCTGTGGTGGGCCGCCGGGTACAACCTCGTCTCGGTGCCGCTCGCCGCGGGCATCCTCGCGCCCATCGGGTTCGTGATGCCGATGTCGGTCGGCGCGATCCTGATGAGCCTGTCGACGGTCATCGTCGCCGCGAACGCGCAGCTGCTGCGCCGCCTCGACCTGCGCCCCGAGGCATCCACCCGGGCGGTGCTCGAGCGCGCGCGCTGAGCCGGTCGACCGTCGCGCCGTCTCCCTACCGCGGGAGACGGCGCGGCCATGCCTCCCACGCGCGGCGCTCGCCGAGCGGCCCGGGTCCGCCGCCCTCGCCCCTGAACCGCGCGGTCCGGAACGCCGCCCACCCGCCCGAGGCCTCGGCGAAACCGCCCGAGACGACGGCGTCGACGTGCTCGCGGATCGACGCGACCGTCTCGGCGACGTGCTCGTCGCAGGCGTCGCATCCGCAGTTCGGCGCGGGCAGCCTCGTGAACTCGCCGCAGCCGATGACGAGGCCGGGGAAGCCCGTCAGGCCGATCGTGATCGGCGCCGCCTCCGTCGCGCGGGGGCGCAGGCGGATCGCTCGCACGACCTCGACGCCGTCCGTGAACTCGGGGCCGAGCGTCGGCTCGTCGTCGCGCTCGACGTCGAACTCCGTTTCGAGGTCGTCGGCGAGCGCGAGCGCGAAGGCATGGAGCGGCCGGTAGCGCTCCGCATCGCTCACCCGGCTGTACGCCTCATCGGGCGGCGGACGGCCACCCCATCGCGGGCGTTCCACGAGGTCGTCGATGCCCGAGGCCGCGCCTCTGAGCGGTGGTTCGGACGCCACGCGCACCGCCTCTCCGTTCGTCGTCGTCGCTGAGCCTCACACGAACTCGAGCAGCCGCTCGATCATGATGATGCGGCGGGCCGCCTCGATGAGCGCGAGGTGCGAGAACGCCTGCGGGAAGTTGCCGAGGTGCTGCCCCGACGCGGTGTCGAACTCCTCGGCGAGGAGGCCCAGCGGCGAGACGATGCGCAGCAGCTTCTCCATGAGGGCGTGCGCCCGCCCGCCCTCGCCGATGATCGTCAGCGCGGAGACGAGCCAGAACGAGCAGATCAGGAACGTGCCCTCGCGCCCCGACAGCCCGTCGTCGGTCTCCTCCGTGCGGTACCTGAGCACGAACCCGTCGGCGGTGAGTTCGTCCGCGATCGCGAGCACCGTCGCCCGCAGCCGTTCGTCGTCAGGCGGAAGGAACCCGTAGATCGCGGCGAGGAGCGCCGAGGCATCCAGTGCGTCGGTGCCGTAGTGCTGGCGCAGCACGCCGCGCTCGCTCACGCCCCGGTCGAGGATGTCGGCGGCGATCTCATCGGCGACCGCACGCCAACGCGCCGTCTCCTCATCGGCGCCGACGAGCTGCGCGAGCTTCGAGGCGCGGTCGAGCGCGACCCAGCACATGATCTTCGACGACACGTAGTGGCTCGGCTCGCCGCGAGCCTCCCAGATGCCCTGGTCGGGCGCGCGCCAGGCGGCCGTCGCGCACTCGGCCTGCGAGCGGATGACGGGCCAGAGCGTGCGGGGCACCCGCTGGCTGCGCCGGGCGTGCATGAGGATCGCGTCGAGCACCGCCCCGTACAGGTCGTTCTGGCGCTGGGCGAACGCCCCGTTGCCGATGCGCACGGGTCGGGCGCCGCGGTGGCCGGTCAGGTGATCGAGCGTCGTCTCGGTGAGGTCGCGGCGCCCGTCGATGCCGTACATGATCTGCAGCGATCCATCGCCGTTCGCCTCGAGCCCCGAGAGGAACTCGACGAACTCGTCGGCCTCCCAGTCGAGATCGAGGTAGTGCAGCGCCTGCACGGTGAACGAGGAGTCGCGGATCCAGTTGTACCGGTAGTCCCAGTTGCGCTCGCCGCCCGGGGTCTCGGGCAGCGAGGTCGTGAGGGCGGCGACGGTCGCACCCGTCGGCATGTAGGTCAGCCCCTTGATGGTCAGGGCCGAGCGTTCGAGGGCTTCGCGCCACGGGTGGTCGGGGATCGTCGCGTCGGCGAGCCAGTCGCGCCAGTAGGCGACCGTCGTGTCGAGCTCCGCCGTCGCCTCCTCGACGGTCGACGGGCCGGCGAGGTCATCGGCCCACGAGAGCGAGCAGAAGGCGCGCTCGCCGGCGCGGAGCGTGTGCCGCGCGCGCACGTGGCCGCCCTGGATCCCGAGCGGGAGGTCCGAACGGAGCCGCAGCGCGGCGCCCGCGCCGCGCGCCGTGGCGCTGTGCACGTCGGTCGGCTCCCAGTCGGCCTCGGTCCGGCCGTAGTCGAACACCGGCTCGCAGATGAGCTCGAGCTCGACGTGGCCGTCAAGACACGTCACGGTGCGCACGAGGCAGTGCCCGGCGTCGTCGTCGGCCGGCGCGCGGGTGTGCGGGGTGGTCGTGTCGGGGTCGGACCGCGGCAGGATCGTGAGGGCGTCGCGCACCTCGGCCCAACCGGTCGGCGTCTTCCACGTCGTGACGAGCACGTTGGTGCCGGGGAGGTAGCTCCGGGCGGACGGCGCGTTGACGTCGAACGGTCCGAACCTGAAGTACCCGGCCTGCCGGTCGAGGATCGTGGCGAAGACGCTCGGCGCATCGAATCGCGGCGGGCAGAGCCAGGCGACCGCGCCGTCGGGTGCCACGAGGGCTCCGGTGTGGCAGTCGGAGAGGAACGCGAACGAGGCGATCGGCGGGAAGGGCGAGCGGGCGACGACACCCTCCATCTGCGGCGCCCGTCCCCCGGTCACGAAGCCTCCGGGCCCGCGACGAGGCGGTCGACGTCGGACGCGGTGCGTTCCATGGGCCCTCCGAACACGGTCGGTCTCGGCGGGGGCCGGGCGAACGATCGACGTCGCACCGCGTCCCCCACCTCGACCGTAGCCCTTCGGTCACCGTTCGAGCAGTGCCCGCGCCCGATCGTGCTCGCGCTCGCGCGTCGGCGCGAGCCGGCTCAGACCGCGACCACCTCGTACCCGGCCTCCTCGACGGCGGCGGCGACAGCGGCGTCGGCGAGCGGCGAGCGGCTGCGCACCGTGACGGTCGACACCCCTCCGGCGACGAGCGCGACGTCGACGGAGTCGACGCCCTCGAGCGCACCGAGCTCGGCGCTCACGTGGCGCACGCAGCTGCCGCAGGTCATGCCGGCGACGGCGTAGTCGGCGCTCACCAGCCCGGCGAGGTCGGATGCCCCGGCCACGCCGTCAGCCTTCGATGCCGACGCGTCGGGGATCGCGCAGCACGAGCACGAGGCATCCCCATCACTGGAGTCGGCGAGGGCGAGCTCGGTCGCGCCGGCGGGCACTGCGGCGATGGGGTTCTCGATGGTCATGGTGCGTCCTTCCGTCGGTTCGGTGCAACTATACCCCGGTGGGGTATTGCCTGCAAGGCGACCAACCGGGCGGATGACGCCGCCGCCCCCGCCTGAGAACATGAGCGGAAGAAAAGTTCTGCCGAGGTGTCGATCTCGGCGTCGCCCGTTCGACGCTTGAGTGAGGCGGGCACTTCGGCCCGGCCCGAACACGAATCCGAACGAGGAGAACACCGTGAAGTACATGCTGATCATGCGATCCAACGACGCCGCAGTCGAGGCCTACGAGCAGCTCGACTTCAACGAGGTCATCGCCGCGATGGGCGCCTACAACGAGTCGCTCATCAAGGCCGGCGTGCTGCTCGCCGGCGAGGGCCTCACCGACGCGAAGGAGGGGTTCGTCGTCGACTTCGACTCGACCCCGCCGGTCGTGACCGACGGCCCGTACGGCGAGACGAAGGAGCTGTTCAACGGCTTCTGGATCATCCAGGCCTCGAGCCCCGAGGAGGCCGCGGAATGGGCGAAGCGCTGCCCGCTCGGCCCGGGCTCGAAGCTCGAGGTGCGTCGCGTGACCGAGCTCGAGGACTTCCCCCAGGACAACGAGTGGATCCAGAAGGAGGCCGGCTGGCGCGAGGAGGCCGAAGGCCGGCTCGGCACGACGGGGGCGTGACCGCGCGATGAGCGAGACGGATGCCTCGGGCGCGGCCGGTGCGGCGGACGCCGACGCCGACCGTGCCCGGCGCGCCGTCGCCGCGGTGTGGCGCATCGAGTCGGCGCGCATCGTCGCGACGCTCGCACGCTTCACCGGCGACGTCGGCCAGGCCGAGGACCTGGCGCAGGAGGCACTCGTCGAGGCGCTCAAGCAATGGCCCGACGAGGGCGTGCCGCACAACCCGGGTGCGTGGCTCACCGCGGTCGCCAAGCGCCGGGCGATCGACGGCTGGCGCCGGCGCGAGCGGCTCAACGAGCGCTACGCCGCGATGGCGCACGACCTCGAGCAGCGGGGCGGCGAGGCATCCGACACCTTCTGGGACCCCGACACGATCGACGACGACGTGCTGCGGCTCGTCTTCGTCTCGTGCCACCCGGTGCTCTCGCGCGAGGCGCAGATCGCGCTCACGCTGCGCATCGTCGGCGGCCTCTCGAGCGAGGAGATCGCTCGCGCGTTCCTCGTGCCGACCGCGACCATCCAGCAGCGCATCGTGCGCGCGAAGAAGACGCTCGCCGCGGCGAACGTGCCCTTCGCGGTGCCCGAGCCCAACGAGTACCCCGAGCGCCTCGCCTCGGTGCTGCAGGTGCTCTACCTGATCTTCAACGAGGGCTACCTGCCCGCCTCGGGCGCCGAGTGGGTGCGGGCGGATGTCTCGGCCGAGGCCCTGCGGCTCGCCCGCATGGTGGCGGGGCTCATGCCCCGTGAGCCCGAGGCGCAGTCGCTCGTCGCACTCATGGAGTTCACCGCCGCCCGGTTCCCGGCGCGCACCGCCCGCGACGGCACCGCGATCCCGCTCGACCAGCAGGACCGCTCCCGCTGGGACCGCGCCCAGATCGCACGCGGCCAAGCCGCGCTCGAGCGCGCCGACCGCGTCGGTCGCGGCCGGGCCGCCTACGGGCTGCAGGCCGCCATCGCCGGATGCCACGCGGTCGCCCCCACGGCGGCCGACACCGACTGGGCGCAGATCGTCGTGCTCTACGAGGCGCTCGGCCGCATCGCGCCGTCGCCCGTGGTCGACCTCAATCGCGCGGTCGCCGTGGCGATGGCGACCGGGCCCGCGTCGGCGCTGCGCCTCGTCGACGAGCTCGCCGCCGGGGGGCGCCTGCGGGGGTACCCGCCGCTGCCCGCGGTGCGCGGCGAGTTGCTCGCGCGGCTCGGTCGCAACGAGGAGGCGCGCGCGGAGCTCGAGACCGCCGCCCGGCTCACGGGCAACGAGCGCGAACGCGACGCGCTGCTCGCGAAGGCGGCGAAGCTCGCCGAGTGATCGCTGCTCCTGCCGCTGCTTCTGCAGGAGATATGCGCCGGCAGCGGCTCACAGCCCGCGCCAGTGCACTTCTCCTGCAGAAGCAGCACATGCGATCAGGGCTTGGGCTCGTCGTCGCCCCGGTCCTCGGTCGGGCCCTCCGGCTCGGCCGGCGTCTCGGGCTCCTCGGATGCCTCCGGCTCGGCCGGCGCGGCCGGCTCGCTCGGCGTGGCATCCGGCCACGGCGCCACCGGCCCGCGCTCAGTCGCCGTCGGCGCCGTCGGCGCGGCGGGAGCCTCGGGTGCTGCGGGGGTCTCGGGCACGGCGGGCGCCGGAGCCTCCGGGGCGGCCGGGGCCGCCGCCGCGGGAGCGACCACTGCAGGCACCGGCGCCGGGGCATCCGCGCCGGCCGCCTTCGCCGCGCGCTTGGCCTTGCGACGCTCGCGGCCACCCTCGACGAGGTCGTAGAGCACGGGCAGCACGACGAGCGTGAGCAGCGTCGACGAGAGCAGGCCGCCGATCACCACGATCGCGAGCGGCTGGGAGATGAATCCGCCGTGGCCGGTGATGCCGAGCGCCATCGGCAGCAGCGCGAAGATCGTCGCCAGGGCCGTCATGAGGATCGGCCGCAGTCGTCGGGAGGCGCCGTGCACGAGGGCGTCGCGCACGTTCATGCCGCGGTCGCGGTACTGGTTCACGAGGTCGACGAGCACGATCGCGTTCGTCACGACGATGCCGACGAGCATGAGCACGCCGACGAGCGAGGCGACGCCGAGCGGGATGCCCGTGATCACCTGCAGCGCGATCGCACCGGTCGCCGCGAACGGCACCGAGACGAGCAGCAGCAGCGGCTGCAGCAGCGAGCGGAACGTCGCCACCATCACGATGTAGACGATCAGGATCGCCGCGAGCAGCGCGAGGCCGAGCTGCGAGAACGACTCCTGCTGGTCGGCGGTGACGCCGCCGAGCGAGGCGGTCGTGCCCTCGGGCAGCTCCACCGCGCTCACCGCGGCCTGCACCTCGCCGCTCGCCGTGCCGAGGTCGTCGCCCGAGGGCGTCGCGGCGACGGTCGAGCTGCGCAGGCCCTGCACGGTCGTGACCGAGGCCGGTCCGTCGACCTGCGCGACCGTGGCGAGCGAGTCGAGTCGCACGACGCCGGTCGGCGTCGGCACCTCGAGCGCCGAGAGCTCCTCGACGGTGACGGGCGGGTTCTCGGTCGCGAGGTAGATCGTGAGCGTCTTCTCGTCGATCACGACCGAGCCGGAGCTCTGCGGCTGCATGGCCGCCGAGACGAAGCCGCCGAGGGCGACCTCCGAGTAGCCCGCCGCCGCGGCATCCGCCCGGTTCACCTCGACCGCCACGTACGGACGCGACTCCGACAGGTTCGAGGTGACCTGCGACACCGACTCCACGCCGTCGAGCTCCTCGACGACCGCGTCGGTCGCGGCCTGCAGGTCTTCGGCGTTCGAGGCCGTGATGTCGACCTCGATGTCGTTCGAGGCCCCGAAGCCGCTCGAGGCCGCGAGCGAGACCTCGCCGACGTCGTCGAGGCCGTCGAGCTCGTCCCGCACCTCGGCCTGGAGGGCGTCCTGGTCGGCGTCCTCGTCGGTCGTCACCGAGTAGGTGACCGTCGCACCGCCGCCCCCGAACGCCGCGGCGAGCGGGTTGGAGCCCGAGCCGATCGAGGTCTGCACGGTCTCGACGCCCTCGGTGTCGCGGATGACCTCTTCGACCGGCTTCGAGGCCTCGTCGAGGGCGGCGAGGCTCGTGCCGATCGGCAGTTCCTGCGTGACGCGGAACGTGTTCTGCCCCGACGACCCGAGGAAGTTGGTCTTCATCAGCGGGATCATCGCGCCGGTGCCGACGAGCACCAGCACGGCGATGACGAGCGTGACGACGCCGTGCCGGAGCGTCCACCCGATGACGGGCAGGTAGCCGCGCTGCAGGCGCGACGGGTGCTCGAGCTCGTCGGGGGCGACGACCGGCGCGGCCGGCTTCGCGAGCGTCGCGGTGGATGCCTCGCGCCCGGCGCCCGCGACGGGCAGCCCCGTGGCGCCGCTCTCGTCGCGGAGTTCGGGGGCGAGCCAGACGTCGTCGACGAAGGCGGCTGCGGCGGTCTCGGCCTGGACCTCCTCAGCCCCCTCCTCGACCTTGAGGCGCGCCGGCTTCAGGAACCAGTAGGCGAGCACCGGCACGATGGTGAGCGACACGAGCAGCGAGGCGAGCAGCGCGATCGTCACCGTCAGCGAGAACGGGCGGAACAGCTCGCCGGTGACGCCCTCGACGAGGGCGATCGGCAGGAACACGGCGACCGTCGTGATCGTCGAGGCCGTGATCGCGCCCGCGACCTCGCGCACGGCGCGCACGATCGTCGACGCCTTGTCGACGCCCTCGACGAGGTGCCGCTTGATGTTCTCGATGACGACGATCGAGTCGTCGACCACGCGGCCGATCGCGATCGTGAGCGCGCCGAGCGTGAGGATGTTGAGCGTGTAGTCGGCCACCTGCAGGCCGATGAACGTGATCAGCACCGAGGTCGGGATCGAGATGGCGGTGACGAGGGTCGCGCGAACCGACATCAGGAAGATCAGGATGACGAGCACCGCGAACGCGAGGCCGAGCAGGCCCTCGGTGGCGAGCGACTCGATCGACTGCTCGATGTACGGCGCCTGGTCGAAGACGACGGTGAACGTCGCGCCGGGGTTCGTCGTGTCGAGCGACGACTCGAGCCCGGGCAGGAGCGCCGTCACCGCGTTCGACACCTCGACGGTGTTCGCGGCGGGCAGCTTCGTGACCGAGATCGTGAGGGCGGGCTCGCCGTCCACGCGCGAGATGCTCGTGACCGGGTTGTCGGTGAGCTCGACGGTCGCGACGTCGGAGATGGTCGCCTCGGCGGGCACCCGCACGTCGGCCGGGAGCGCATCCGCGTCGGCCCCGTCGGCCGGCAGCTCGGTGCCGTCGGTCGGCAGCTCCGTGCCGTCGCCGGTGCCCTCGTCGGGGAGCTCGGGGATCGCGGCCGCCTCGGTGGCGCCGAGCACCGGCAGGGCGGCGATCTCGTCGACGCTGCCGATGCGCGTGCCGGTCTGCACCGCGAAGGTCGAATCGCCCTCGGTGATGGTGCCCGCCGGCACGAGGAGGCCGTTCTGCTGCAGCGCATCGCGGATCGCCTGCTGACTGATCGCGAACTCGGCGAGCTTCTCGGGGTCGGGGGTGATCGTGACCCGCTGGCCGATCTCGCCGACGAGGGTCGCGTCGCGCACCCCGTCGACGTCGGTGATCTCGCCGAGGGTGGTGCGCTCGATCTCGTCGGAGAGGGCGCTCATGTCCTCCGCGCCGGTGACGGCGATCTGCAGCACCGGGAAGTCGTCGAGGCTCAGTGCGATGACCTGCGGGTCGACGTCGTCGGGCAGCTGGCTCTGGATGCGGTTGACCGCCGACAGCAGCTTCTGCTCGGCGAAGGCGAGGTCGGTGCCGTAGGTGAAGCTCGCGGTGACGCGTGAGAGACCGGTCGAGCTCGTCGTCGACGTCGACTCGAGCCCCGTGATGCCCTGGATCGCAGTCTCGATGGGCGTCGACACGTCGGTGTTGACGATGTCGGGCGACGCGCCCGGGTAGCTCGACACGATCGAGAGCTGCGGGAACTCGATCGAGGGTGCGAGCTCCTGCTTCAGACTGGTGAGCGAGATGCCGCCGAAGATCGCGACGACGATCGTGACGAGCGCGATGAGCGCGCGGTTCTTCATGCTGAGCGCAGCGAGCAGGTGCATTGCTCGATTCTCGCAGGCAGGTGGGCCGCGGATGTCACCGAGTGTCGGAATCCGTCGGGGGAACCCCTCGACCGAGGGGCATCGCTCGCGCTATGGTGACCCTCGTGGGGGTCGCGACGATCGGCGATGGTGGAGCACGGCGGGTGCCGTGGCTTCGCTACGCCGTGCTCGGCACCGCGTTCTCCGCCGCCTGGCTCGCCGTCACGCTCTTCTCGAGCGGCGCGAGCGCCTCGGCCGACGAGCAGGAGCCGAGCGGACTGCTCGGCGGGGTCGGCTCGCTGCTCGGCGGGGTGACGCAGGTCACCGGCGCCGTCGGCGACACCCTCGACGGGGTGGTCGACACCGTCGTCGAGCCGGTGAACCAGCTGCTCGACCCCGTCGTCGAGGTCGCACCCGATCCCGTGGCCGACACGATCGACACCGTCGTCCCCGAGGTGGTCGACACCGTCACCGACACCACCGACACCGTGATCGGCGGAACGAACTCGACGGTCGGCGAGGTCGCCAACGGGGTGACGGGCGCCGTGTCCGACCTCGCGGGCGGCGGCACCGTCGGCTCGATCACGACCCCGGTCACCGGCGCCGTCGACGACCTCGTCGGCTCGCTCCCGGTGCTCGGCTCGCTGCTCGGCGACGACGCGCTCGGCGGCATCGTCGATCCCGTCGTCGGCGCTGTCGACACCACGCTCGGCGAGGTCGTTGGCGACTTCGGCGGGCTTCCGACCGACGGCACCGGGGTGCTCCCCCAGCTCCCGTCGATTCCGCTGCTTCCGGGCGATCCGGTCGATCCCGGCCTGCCGGGCGAACCGGGCGGGAATCCGGTCGATCCCACGGCTCCCGGGGTGCCGTCGCCGCCTCGGGGCGCGACCGCGGCGCCGGCGAACAGCGACGCCGGGCCGCCCGGTTCGAGCCCGCCCTGGGCATCATCCGCAGATTCGGCGTCGCTCGGCGCAGCCTCGGCGCTGCCCTCCGAACGGCCGGGCCCGAACGACGGCGCACCCGCCCCGAGCACACCGGCCGCCCCCGGCGGCGGCTCCGGCGCACCGGGCACGGGCGCCGCGGGCGCAGGCGGCGCCGGCGCGGCGACCGGCACCTCAGACGCGGCCTTCGCCGCCCTCGAACTCGACGCACTCGCGTCGCTCGCGCTCAACTCGGTCGACGACGAGCTGCCGTCGTCGCCCGTGTACGACACCGACTCCACCCCTGACTGACGGGGGCCGGTCCGCACGCACGCACACCGCGCGCGTTCGTGGACACGGTCATCGCTCCCTGCCCGGGAGCGACATTTCCCATCAGTCAGGAGGACTGGATCATGAAGAGAATGGCCTTGAGGGCGCTGTACGCGACCCTCTTCGCCGGGGGGCTCACGCTCCTCGGAGCCGGCGTCGCGCACGCGTCCGAAACGGGCGGCGACGACGGCATCGCGTCGGGCACCCAGGCGGGGATCTCGATCGACCTGCCCGTCACGCTCGGCGGCAACGCGATCTCCCTCATCGGGGACTCGTCGTCGTCGGATGCGACCACAGAGGTCGCGAGCGGCGACGCCGCCGAACCCGCCGCGGTCACCTCGGGTGACGACGGCATCGGCTCGGGCACCCAGGCGATCATCGACGTCGACGTCCCGATCACCCTCGGCGGCAACGCCATCTCGGTGATCGGCGACTCGTCGAGCGAGGACGCCGCCACGTCGAGCGAGCCCGCCGCGACGCCGACCGCGAGCGCCGGCACCGCTGCCGAGACCGACGGGGACGACTCGATCCTCGGCGGGACGCAGGGGCTGATCGACCTCGACGTCCCGATCACCCTCGGCGGCAACGCCATCTCGGTGATCGGCGACTCGACGAGCGACGGCGCGACCACCACGGTCGGCACCGGCGGCTCGAACGGCACCGGTGCGGGTGAGGCGGTGACGTCGGGCGAGGACAGCCTGCTCGGCGGCACCCAGATCCTCGGCGCCATCGAGCTCCCGATCACCCTCGGCGGCAACGCCATCTCGGTGATCGGCGACTCGACGAGCGACGGCGCGACCACCACGGTCGGCACCGGCGGCTCGGACACGGGCGAGGCCACGACGTCGGGAGACGACTCGATCCTCGGCGGCACCCAGCTGCTGCCCGAGCTCGGTCTGCCGGTGACGATCGGCGGCAACGCGATCTCGGTGATCGGCGACTCCACGTCGACCGACGCCGAGACGGTCGTGCAGCCTGGAACCGGGGGCGGTTCGGCGACGACGGACGGTGACGGCGGGCTGCTCGGGGGAACACAGCTGCTGCCTGAACTGTCCCTGCCCATCACGATCGGCGGCAACGCGATCTCGGTGATCGGCGACAGCGAGACCGACGGGTCGACGACGATCGTCGACCCGGTCGACCCCGTCGATCCCGTGGACCCGGTCGACCCCGTCGATCCCGTGGACCCCGTGGACCCCGTGGACCCGGTCGACCCCGTCGACCCGGTGGATCCCACCGACCCGGGTGACGGCAACGGCACGGGCTCGACGGTCGCCTCCGACGGCGACTCGGCGGTCATCGCGGGCGATGAGTCGCTCGCCTCGACGGGCGCCGACGTGTCGGGCCTCGGCCTCGCCGCGTTCGCCCTCCTCGGCGGTCTCGTGCTCGTCGGATTCCGGCGGTTCGCGATGCGCCGATAGCCGGGACTCCCGGCGCCGCCCTACCGGCGCCGGGACCCGACCGGCTCAGCGGGTCGAGTTGGTCGAACCGGACCCCGTGCCGCAGACCCGTGCGGCACGGTGAGGTCGCGCGTCCCAGGCGCGATCGGTCGGGGCGGCGGACGAGCGCAGTCGTCCGCCGCCCCGCACTCGCGCGCCCGGGGACACCGTTACACGACCGCCGGCAGCAGTCCGGCGTCGACCGCCGGCATGCCGGCCATCGACTCCCAGGCCACGCGCAGCGCCTGCACCGCAGCCTCGGTCTCGGCGACGGGCTGGCAGATCGGCAGGCGCAGGAATCGCTCGAAGGCGCCGTCGATGCCGAAGCGGGGCCCTGCCGCGATGAGCAGACCCTGCGAACGTGCGGCGAGCGCGAGCTGCGAGCTCACGGGCGCACCGATGCCGATCCAGGTCGCGATGCCGCCGTCGACGTGCGGCACGTGCCACTCGGGGAACGCCTCCGCGACGAGCTCCTCGAGGCGGTCGCGCCCGGCGCGCAGCTCGGCGCGACGAAGGGCGAGGATCTCGTCCATGCGCGGCATCAGCCGCGTGACGAGCAGCTGCTCGAGGATCGGCGTGCCGAGGTCGCCGGGCGCGCGCACGGCGACGAGCTTGCGGATGAGCGTGGGCTCGGCGCGGATCCACCCGATCCTGACGCCGCCCCACACGGTCTTGCCGACCGAGCCGATGAGCACAGCCGTTCCGGGGGGCCCGTACGCGGCGATCGGCAGCGGGTCGAACCCGCGGTCGATGTCGAGTTCGGCCGTCGTCTCGTCGGCGATCACGACGGTGCCCTGGCGAGCGGCTGCATCGAGCACCCGCTCGCGGCCCGCCTCGTCGAGGCTGCGGCCGGTGGGGTTCTGGAAGTCGGGCATGAGGTACGCCGTCGACGGGTTGGTGCGGGCGAAGGCACGCTCGAGCGACTCCACCTCGTCATCGGCCCCGGCGATCGCGTCGTGCGGGCTGACGGGGACGGTAACGAGTCGGGCCCCGGCGACGCGGAGCGCCTCGTACGCATGCGGATATGTCGGTGCCTCGATGACGGCGCGGTCGCCGCGGCCGACGAGCACGCGCGAGAGCAGGGCGATCGCATGCTGGGCGCCGATCGTGACCATGATCTGCTCGGGCGAGGTCGGCAGGCCGCGGAGGGCGTAGCGATCGGCGATCGCCTGACGCAGGGCGGGGGTGCCGACGGGGTCGAAGCCCGAGTCGCCGAGGTGGGCCGACAGGTCGTCGGCGGCCTCGCGGGCGACCTCGGCGAGCCACGGCAGTGCCGGCGGTGCCGCCTTCGAGAGATCGATCTCGAGCGAGGCCGGCGGTGCGGGCATCGCCGCGGGCGCCCCGGGCAGTCGTGCGACGCTGCCCGAGCCGCGAAGGCTCCGGAGGAGGCCCTGCTCGCGCAGGTGGCGATAGGCGGCGGTCACCGTCGTGCGGCTGAGCCCGAGTCGTTCGGCGAGCTCGCGCTCGGCGGGCAGACGGGTCTCGACGCTCACCCGGCCGTCGAGGATGAGCAGGCGAACCCGCTCGGCGAGGGCGAGGTAGGCGGCGCCGCGGGCGGCGCCGCGCCAGTCGCCGAGGAGGTTCTCGAGCGCACGGGCGCTGAGCGTGACATCCGACATGCGAGCCACTTTAGAGGAATTGGCTACTTGCGAACAGTCCAATCGTGAAATTGGATGTATCCATGCTCCGCCGTATTCCCCAGTTGCTCATCGGGCTCGTGCTCTACGGCATCGCCGACGCGATGCTCATCCGCGCCGCCCTCGGTGTCGACCCCTGGACCGTCTTCGCCCAGGGCTTCTCGAACCTCACGGGCATCGGCATCGGCTGGCTCACGAACCTCATCGGCCTCGCGGTCCTCCTGCTGTGGATCCCGTTGCGGCAGAAGCCCGGCGTCGGCACGGTGCTCAACATCCTGCTGATCGGCCCGAGCATCGAGCTGGGGCTCTGGTTCATCCAGACGCCGCCCGAGCTGTGGCAGAAGATCCTGCTGTTCACCGGCGGACTGCTGCTGCTCGCCGTGGCGAGCGGACTCTACATCGGCAGCCGCTTCGGGCCCGGCCCGCGCGACGGCCTCATGACCGGCATCCACGCACGCACCGGCTGGCCGATCTGGGTCGGCCGCACGATCGTCGAGGTCACGGTGCTCGCGATCGGCTGGATGCTCGGCGGCGACGTCGGGTTCGGCACCCTCGCCTTCGCGCTGCTGATCGGCCCGCTGTGCGGACTCACGCTCCCGTTCTTCGCGGTGCCCGAGAAGCCGAGGCGGATGCCGCGTGCCGGCACCGTCGGCACCGGCACCGCCGCGACCCCCGCGGTCGAACCGGCGGGGGCGAACTAGGCGGCTGCGGCCTCCGAGGCCGGGACTCCTCGGAGGCCGCAGCGACACCCCGGCGACCCGAAGGCCGCCGGGCCACCGGAACGCCTAGAGCTCGCGCTCGGCGTACGCGCGCAGCGCGTCGCGCACGAACTCGGCGCCCTCGGGGCCGCCGTAGTTCGCGCCGAAGCGCGGGTCGGCGACGTACATCTCGCCGAGCCCGACGACGTACGCCGCGATGTCACCGCCCGGCACCGCCGCGGGCGTGCCCGGGACGGCGGCCAGCCACTCGACGTGGCGCTTCGCGAGCGCCTGCCCCTCGGCGCCGTCGGGCGCGACACCCGACCCGGCCGCCGCGATCCAGTCGCGGTTGAGCTCGGCGAGGCGAGCCTTCCACTCGCGCTGCCCGGCCTCGCCGAGGCCGCGCCACCAGCGGTCGCCGCTCGCGTACGCCTCCGTGCCCCAACGCTCCTCGACCTCCTCCTTGTACCGGGTGTGGTCGAAGCCGTCGAACATCTCCTCTGCCATGAGTCGTTCACCTCCTTCCAATCGTTCGATCGTCGTCTCGACCGACGCGATCTGACGCGCCAGCCGATGCTGCTCCTGGCGGAGCCAGCCGAGATGGGCCGACAGCGCCTGCGCCTCGGCGGCGTCGCCCTCGAGCACCTCGCCGATGGCGGGCAGCCCGAGACCGAGCTCGCGCAGCAGCAGGATGCGCTGCAACCGCACGAGCGCGCGCTCGTCGTAGTGGCGGTACCTGTTCGACGCGATGCGGCTCGGCGCGAGCAGTCCGAGCTCGTCGTAGTGACGCAGCGTGCGGCTCGTCGTGCCGGCGAGCTTCGCGATCTCCTGGATCGACCAGTCCACGTTCGGCCTCCTCTCTCGGTTCTCCACGGTAGAACTTGACGTTACGTCAATGTCAAGGACGAGGCATCCGATCAGCGCTTGCATCTCGATCAAACGCGATATATCGTGAGATTGTCGCGAACGCGATATATCGCGACACAGAGATTTCAAGAGGTTCCGGATGCCTCGGGCATCCCCTCTGACACGAAGGAGCACCACGACATGACGATCGAGAAGTGGGTCATCACCCCCGGCCAGTCCCGGGTCATCGACCTCGAGCTCGTCCGCAAGCTCAAGGTCGGCCTCATCGGCGGCAAGGTCGACCTCATCGCGCACGACGAGCCCGGCGCCCGCGTCGAGATCTCGGGCGTCACCGGAAAGGACCTGATGGTGCGCATCGACGGCGACACGCTCGAGATCGACCACCCGCAGCTCCGCTGGGACAACTTCATCGAGGCGTTCAAGGGCTGGGCCGGCAACGCGAAGGCGCAGGTCTCGATCCTCGCGCCGCGCGACATCGCCCTGAAGCTCGGCGTCGTGTCGGGCGACGCACTCGTCTCGGGCTTCACGACCGACGCCAAGCTCAGCACCGTCTCGGGCGAGCTCGTGCTCGACAACCACGAGGGCGACGTCGAGCTCTCGAGCGTCTCGGGCGAGATCTCGGTCGGCGACCACACCGGCCGCATCACAGCTCACTCGGTCTCGGGCGACATCGTCGCGACGGGCGACGTGCGGTCGTTCAACGTCGACACGGTCTCGGGCAACATGATGCTCGATGCACTCGGAACGCCCGACCGCATCGACACCAACACGGTCGCGGGCGACCTCACCGTGCGCTTCGACGGCGGCAGCGGCGCGCGCTACCGCGTCAACACCGTCGGCGGCACGGTGCTCATCGACGACACCACCATCAAGGGCGTGCTCGGCAAGGGCTTCGAGCGGGTCACGGGCGAGCTGGCCGGCCGCTGGCTCGACTTCGGCGCGAACAGCGTCTCGGGCTCGATCTCGGTCATCCGGCGCGAGCCGGTCGCCCAGCCCGCGGGCGCCGCCGGGGCCGCGGCCGAGCACGGTGCCGCCGACGAGAGCGACGCCGGCGGCGCCGCTCCGTCGAACGAACGCGGTGACGAGGCATCCGCATGACTCCGCCCGTCTTCGCCCACGGCAGCCTCCGCCTCTACCTGCTGGCGCTCCTCGAAGAGCGGCCGCGGCACGGGTACGAGCTGATCCAGGCGCTCTCCGACCGGTTCGGCGGCACGTACTCGCCGAGCGCCGGCACGATCTACCCCCGTCTCTCGAAGCTCGAGGAGGAGGGGCTGGTCACGAAGTCGAGCGACGGCCGCAAGACCGTCTACGAGATCACCGACGCCGGCCGCACCGAGCTCGACTCGCGCCGACACGAGCTCGACGCCATCGAGGACGAGGTGAACGACTCGGTGCGTCGCCTCGCCGAGGGCGTGCGCGCGGAGGTCAACGACGCGATGCGCACGCTCCGCGCCGAGCTCGCGAGCGCCGCCCGAGAAGCCAAGCGCGCCGCCGGCTCCGCGACGGCCGCCGAGGCCGGGGCGCGGGCCGGCTCCGACGCAGGCTCCGGTTCGTCGACCAGGGTCGGCGACGGCGACGGCGACCGCTCGCGGGCCGGGGTGGACGCGCGGGTCGAGTCGACGCGCGCGGTGCACGAGGCCGACCTCGTGTTGAACGAGTTCCGCCAGCGCCTGCGCACCGAGCTGCGCACCCAGGCCCACCAGGGGCTCGTGCCGCCCGAGACGGTCACCCTGCTTCGGGCCCGGCTCGCCCAGGTGCATGCCGACGTGCTCGCCACGCTCACGCGTCCCTGAGCCCGGCAGGCCCGCGCGGGCGCGCCGCCCACGACGGAACGAGCGGCGCGAGGCGGAACGAGACGAACCGCGACAGGGTCGGTGGCGCGTGGTTCGATGAGGACATGAGCAGCCACGACGGCACGACCGGCGGCACGACCGATGCCGGGGTCGAGTTGCACCCCTGGTCCGAGGGCGACCTCGACCTCCTGCGCCGGGCGAACACGCCCGAGCTCATGAACTGGGTCGGCGGCGTCGAGAGCGACGAGCAGGTGCGGGCCCGGCACGAGCGATACCTGCGACTCGCCCCCGACGGGCGCGGGCAGCAGTTCCGCATCACGATCGCGGGGCACCCCGAGGGTGTCGGCATCGTCGGCTACTGGCAGCACGAGTGGCGCGGCGCCCCCGCTCTCGAGAGCGGGTGGTCGGTCGAGGCCGAGTACCGGGGCAGGGGCATCGCTCCTGCCGCCGTGCGGTTGATGCTCGAGGCGGCGCGGGCCGCCGGTGAGACCCTGCCCGTGCACGCCTACCCCTCGGTCGACAACCCCGCCTCGAACGCCGTCTGCCGCAAGGCCGGCTTCACGCTGCTCGGCGAAGAGGACTTCGAGGTCGGCGGCGGCGTGCTGCGCACGAACGACTGGGTCGCCGAGCTCGCACACGCCCCGGGGCGACCGTCGGGCGGCGACCGCGAGGCGTAACCTCGAGTGGTGCGCTCCTCCCCCGCCCTGACGCTCCTCGCGGTCGCGGTCGGCGGCGTGGCCGGGACGGGCCTCAGGCTCGGCTTCGATCTCGCATTCCCGCACGGCGACGCGGAATTCCCGATCGAGACGCTCGTCGTGAACCTCGTCGGCACACTCGCGCTCGGCTGGCTCGTGGGCGGGCTGTGGACGAGGCCGACGACGCCCGGGTGGCTGAAGGCCGGGCTCGGTTCGGGCCTCATCGGCTCGTTCACCACGCTCTCGGCCGTGATGGCGTCGCTGCTCGTGCTCACCCGTGAGGGCGAGGCCTGGCTCGCCGCCCTCTACCTCCTCGTGTCGGTGCTGGGCGGCCTGCTGCTCGCCGCGCTCGGCCTGAAGCTCGGTTCGCGGCTCGCGCACCGCCCGATGCCCCATGAGGTCAGCGACGCGGGGGCCACCCTGTGACCGGGGCGCTGAGCCCGCTCGTCGTTGCGGCCGTGCTCGGAGCGGGCGCCGTCGGCGCACTCCTGCGCTACCTCCTGTCGAAGGCGTTCCCCGTGCGGCCGGGACACCTGCCGGGCGGCATCCTGATCGTGAACGTCGTCGGCTCGGGCGTCGCTGGGGCGCTCATCGGCCTCGCCGAGCGCGCGGCGCTCGACGGCGACCTGCGGCTCGTGCTCGTCACCGGCTTCTGCGGCGGCCTCACGACGTTCAGCACCTGGAGCGTCGAGACGATCGAGCTCGCCACGGGCGGCCGCTGGCGCGCGGCGGTGCTGAACGTCGCCGTGACGCTCGTGCTCGGCCTCGGCGCGGCGGCGGCCGCCTACCTCGCGTTCCGCTGAACTCGAGCGAGCAATGCTGCTCGTGCAGGAGATGAGGCCCTATCCCTGCCCCACAGGGCGGTTCAGCGCAATTCTCCTGCACGAGCAGCGGCAGCGGCTGCGGCGGGTTCAGACGAGCGTGTCGCCGACGTACCCGCCCTCGGCGCAGCCCGGCGGGATCGCGAAGACCGCCGAGCCGATCGGGGTCGTCCACTCGTTCAGCAGGTCGAGCTCGTCGAGCCGCCGCTGGATCGGCACGAACTGCCGGTCGACGTCGGCCTGGTACGAGGCGAACAGCAGCCCCGCGTCCGAGATCGACCCGTCGGCGGGCGACTCGTCGTAGTTGTACCCGCGCCGGAAGATGCGCTCGCCCGGCACCTCGCTGCGCGAGCGCCGCAGGTGCGAGAA
This sequence comes from Agromyces sp. NPDC058104, assembly GCF_042884835.1. Taxonomy (NCBI): domain Bacteria; kingdom Bacillati; phylum Actinomycetota; class Actinomycetes; order Micrococcales; family Microbacteriaceae; genus Agromyces; species Agromyces sp. NPDC058104. Next base: position 1,076,011 of record NZ_JBHVTD010000001.1, read on the forward strand.
GTCGCCGATCACGGGGAAGCCGACCGGAGTCAGCGCCTCGAAGTCGGGTTCGTCGTGCTCGTGTTCGCCGGTGAGCGGTGCGCCGCTGCCGAGCTTGCGCCCGACCGAGGCCTCGCGGCCCGGCCGGTCGACTCGGTCCCATCCGTCGAGGTCCATCGCGATGCGGCGCAGCACCATCGAGGTGCCGCCGGCGAGCCACGACGGCTCGCCGGTCGACCAGACGAGCTCGTCGAAGTCGTCGGTGCCCGGCGCCGGGTTGACGGTGCCGTCGAGCTGCCCGAAGAGGTTGCGCATCGTCGAACCGGATGCCTCTGCCCCCGCTGCCCGCCGGAACCCCTGCTGCGACCAGCGCACGCTCGCGAACGAGCGGGCGTCCTTCAGCAGCATGCGAGCGGCGTGGGCGACGGTCACGGGGTCGTCCGCGCCGAGGTGGACGAGCAGGTCGCCGCCGCTCAACTCGGGTCGCAACCGGTCGATGCCGAACGCGGGCAGCGGGCGCAGCCACTCGGGCGCGACGCCGCCGGCGCACGCGACGAGGCCGGGGCCGAACCCGAAGGTCACGGTCAGCCGCGCGGGCATGAGGGCGAGCTCGGGCTCGGTGTCGGCGAGCGGCGCGCGCCCCTGCGTGATGCGCGACGCGTCGTCGCTCAACACCCGCAGCAAGCGGCGGAGCGCTGCGGCGTCGACCTCGGGGGCGAGGTCGAGGGCGATGAAGCGCGCGTGGGCCTGCGGCGGGGTCTCGATGCCGGCCTGGCGGGCGCCGTGGAACGGCACGATCGCCTCGCCGACGGCGGTCTCACGGGCGGCTGCGGCCGCCGCGGCCGACGCCTCGGCGCTCGTCGTGCCGGAGGTGCCCGCGAGGGCGCCGCCGATCGCCTGGGCTCCGAGCACGCTCGCCGCGCCGGCTCCGGCCGCGGCGGCACCTCCGAGCAGGAGCTGCCGCCGCGAGAACCCGGAACCGCCGGGTTCGCCCGTCATCAGTGCGCCTCGTGCCCGTCGTCGTACTGCTCGTTGGCTCCGGCGTAGTCCTTCACGGGCGCGGTGACGTCGAGCGTCGAGCCGTCCGAGAACTCGAGGGTCACGGTGACCTCGTCGCCCGCGAGCGCGGGGCCGGTCAGGCCCATGAGCATGACGTGGTTCGCGCCCGGCTCGAGCGCGAAGGTCTCACCGGCGGGCAGCTCGAAGCCGCCCTCCTTCTGCCGCATCTGCATGGTGCCGTCGGACTCGACGGTCTCATGCAGCTCGGCCGTCTCGGCGGCATCGGTCGTGGCGCCGACGAGCGTGACGTCGGCCGCGCCGTCGTTCACGAGCTCGCCGAAGAGGGCGGTCATGCCGTCGGCGGCGGCCTTGACCCAGGCCTCCTCGACGGTGACGGATGCCGCCGCCTCGGCCGCGGCGGTCGGTGCGGCGGTCTCGCCCGCGGCGGCGCCGGCGGTGCCGGCGCAGCCCGAGAGCAGGAGGAGGGCGGCGAGGGCCGCCCCGAGGGCAGGGGTGATCGCGGTGTGTCGCTGCATGATCATCGTTCCCCGCGGCTCAGGCGGCCGGGCCGTTGCCGGCGTCGGGGCCGCTGCCCGCCGTGGGGCCGTCGCCCGCGCCGGGGCCGGCGCTCTTGCGACGCGCGTTCACGATGACCGCGACGATCAGCGCGATGACCCCGAGGCCGCCGACCACGAATCCGGCGACGGCCCAGCCGTCGGGGCCCGCCGCGGTGTCCTCGACGTGGTCGCCCTCTGCGTGGTCGCCCTCTTCGCCATCGGCGTGCCCGTCGGCGTCGTCGCTCGCGGCGGCGCCGTCGTGCGGTGCCTCCTCGGTCCAGGTACCGGTCGCGTCGGCGCCCACGCCGAAGTCGATCGTGCCCTCGATGGGGTGGCCGTCGCTCGACACGGCGCGCCAGCGGGCCTGGTACTCGCCCGAGAGGTCGGCGGGCAGGGCCGCGGTGACGGTCGGGCCCGTGATGACGGGGTCGCCGACCTCGATCTCCTCGCCGTGGTGGTCGACCACGACGACGGCGGTGCCGACCTCGATGATGTCGTTCGAGAACTCGAGCGAGACCTCGGCCGGCGAGGTCTCGAACACCTGGCCGGGCTCGGGGCTCGAGCCGATGAGCTCGTCGTGCGCCTGCGCGGCGGTGCCGCCGGTCAGGGCGAGCGCGGCGGCGAAGGTGATGGCGGCGGCCGCGACGAGGGCGGCGCGGAGGCGGTTGGCGGGGGCCGCGACGGTCGCGGCGGTGGTGCGCTGGTTCATTCGGGAGTCTCTCTCCTCGTGCTCCGGACGGACGGCGTGCCGTGCCGCGCCGAGTGGGGCGCGAGGCATCCGGAGTCTTCGTGATGTTCCGCCGAACGGCGGAGGGTCAGGCGAAGGCGAGGAGGGACGGCGGGCCGCGGTAGCGGAGCGCGGCGAAGCGCAGTCGCGAGCTGAGCCGCAGCGGCGCGACGGCGCCGAGCCGTGGGCGCGCCGGCTGCTCGGCGACGACCACGGGCTCGGCGGCGCGACCGCTGAGCACGAGGACGAAGCGTCGGGTCGCCGCGGCGAGCGCTGCCCAGGCGACCCGTTCGACGGCGAGGAGGTAGACGATCGTGAGCACCGCGGCGAGCGCGTGACCGGCGAACATCGCCCCGACGCCGAGACCCGCATGGGCCGCGTGCCCGGCGTGCGCCGCTGCGCCGCCCGCGTCGACGAACGCGACCGTCTGATGGTGCCCCGCGCCGCTCACCACGAACTCGCCCGTGCCGGCGCCGGCGCCGACGCCGAAGAGCAGGTGGAACGCGCCCTGGCTGACGATCACCGCGAGGGCGGTGCGCACGGGAGTGGTGCGGCGGCCGACGAAGGCGACCGAGGCGCCGAGCGCGACGATCACGGCGAGCGCCAGCCCCACGCCGCCCGGGGCCTCGCCGCCGGCGACGCCGTGCGAGAACGCCGCGAGGAACAGCGCGACCGAGGCCGTCGCAGCGCCGCGTGCGAGCTGCGTCGCACGATTCACGGTGGCTCCCGGAGTTCGGTGGATGGGGCAGAGCGGACCAACTCTAGCAAGCCCGTCTTGACATTCGCCTCTCCGGGAGTAGTGTCGTCCGCCGTGACGAACGACGCGGGCGAACCGCCTGCAGAACTGAAGTCGCCGAAGCACTGGATCATCGGCGACCCCCTGCCCACCGAGAAACTCGAGGGGCAACTGCTTCCCAAGCACCTGGCGCTGCCGATCTTCGCGAGCGACCCCCTCTCCTCCGTGGCGTACGCACCGCAGGAGCTCCTCATGATCCTGATGGTGGGCGGGCTCGCCTTCCTCAGCTTCGCCCCGTGGGTCGCGCTCGCGGTCGTCGTGCTGCTCGTGACGGTCGTCGCGAGCTACCGGCAGCTCATCAGGGCCTACCCGTCGGGCGGCGGCGACTACGAGGTCGCGCACCGCAACCTCGGCGAGAAGGCCGGCCTCGTCGTGGCCTCCGCGCTCCTCGTCGACTACGTCATGACCGTCGTCGTGTCGGTCGCCTCGGGCGTCGACAACATCATCTCCGCGATCCCCGAGCTCGATCCCTTCCGGGTCGAGCTCGCGGTCCTCTTCGTCGTGATCCTCGCCGCGATCAACCTGCGCGGCGTGAGCGAGTCGTCGAAGGCGTTCGCCGTGCCGACCTACCTGTTCATCGGCAGCGTCTTCGTGATGGTCGTCGTCGGACTCGGCCGCACGATCCTCGGCGACCCCCCGGTCGCGGAGTCGGCCGGCTACGAGGTGCAGGCCGAGCAGATGACGCAGGCGGCGATGATCCTGCTGCTCCTGCGCTCCTTCGCGAGCGGATGCTCCGCGCTGACGGGCGTCGAGGCCATCTCCAACGGCGTCCCGGCCTTCCGGGTGCCGAAGGTGCGCAACGCCCAGCGCACGCTCGTGCTCATGGGCGGCATCGCCATCGTGCTGTTCGCGGGCCTCACCGCGCTCGCGATCGTCTCCCAGGTGCACTACGCCGAGGACCCGTGCCACCTCATCGGCTGGGCCGGCTGCGAGACCGAGCCGCAGCGCAGCCTCATCGCGCAGGTCGCGGCGGCGACGTTCGGCGACTCGACGGTCTTCTTCTACGTCATCCAGGCGGCGACGGCGCTCGTGCTGCTGCTCGCCGCGAACACCGCGTTCAACGGGTTCCCGCTGCTCGGCTCGGTGCTCGCCCGCGACGGCTACGCGCCGAAGTCGCTCTCGACCCGTGGCGACCGCCTCATCTACTCGAACGGCGTGCTCATCCTCGCGCTCGCGGCCTCGGTCATCCTGATCGTGTTCCAGGCGAACCTGACGGTGCTCATCCAGCTCTACATCATCGGCGTGTTCGTGTCGTTCACGCTCGGACAGACGGGCATGGTGCGTCACTGGCTGCGGGCGCTGCGCGCCCCCGATCGCTCGCACCCCTCGCGCAGCGGGAAGGCGCAGGCGCCGACCCACGCCCAGGCCCAGGCGCTCGCCGAGGGGGCGAAGCCCCTCACGCGCGGCGCGATCGTGCGCGCCCTCGTGATCAACGCCATCGGGGCCGCGATGACCGCGGTCGTGCTGATCGTGGTCACGGTCACGAAGTTCACCCACGGCGCCTGGATCGTGTTCGTGCTGATGCCGATCCTCTTCTTCCTGATGATGGGCGTGCACCGCTACTACCGCGACGTCGAGCGCGAGATCGAGGTCGACCCGACCACGACGTTCGGCTCGACCGGCGACCACGCGATCGTGCTCGTCGGCCGCATGCAGAAGCCGACGCTGAAGGCGCTCGACTACGCGATCGCCGCCCGCCACGACTCGCTCGAGGCCGTGCACGTCTCGATCGACGAGGCGCAGACGAAGCAGCTGAAGAAGGAGTGGGTGAAGATGAACATCCACGTGAAGCTGCGCATCCTGTCGTCGCCGTACCGCGACCTCAGCCACCCGCTCATCCAGTACATCAAGCAGCACCGCGAGGAGCACGGCTCCGAGGTGATCACGGTCTACATGCCGCAGTTCATCGTCGGCCACTGGTGGGAGAACATCCTGCACAACCACAAGGCCCGCCGCATCCGGCAGAAGCTCATGCTCGTGCACGGCGTGACGGTCGCGCTCGTGCCCTGGCTGCTCGACTCCTCAGACCTCCTGTACGGCCGGCGCTCCCGCCCGCTGCCCGGCCAGGACCGGCGCGGCGAGCCGCGGCGCCCGGTGCCCCGGCGCCCGCTCGCCGAGAGCGATTCGAAGCGCGGGCGGTAGGCTCCGGGCATGGCGACGGGTCGCACGGATGTCCCGGTGGAGGTGTTCCTCGACGGGGTGACGCATCGGGTGCGCCGGCGCGACGCCGCGACGCTCCTCGCCCTCATGGAGCGCGTGACCGGCGAGGCCGCCTACATGTGGGGCCCGTCGATCGTCGGGTTCGGCGAGTACCACTACCGCTACGAGAGCGGGCGCGAGGGCACGACGCCGGCGGCCGCGTTCTCGCCGCGGAAGGCGGCCTCGACGGTCTACCTCGTGCCGGGGCTGACGGAGCGGCCCGAGCTGCTCGAGCGCCTCGGCCCGCACACGACGGGGGTCGGCTGCCTCTACGTGAAGGACCTGGCCGACGTCGACCTCGACGTGCTGGCCGAGCTCGTGCGCGAGTCGTACGAGTTCGCGCAGCCGCCGCAGCGGCTGCCGACCGAGTAGCTAGAGCATCGCCATGATCTGGCGGGCGATCATGCGACCCGCCCGGCTCGCGCCGATGGTCGAGGCCTGCGGCCCGTAGCCGGCGAGGAAGATGCGGGGGTCGCTCCACGCGGCGCCCTGCCCGACGGTCACGCCGCCCGCCTTCTCGCGGAGCTTCAGCGGCGCGAGGTGGCGCAGCTCGGGGCGGAACCCCGTGGCCCAGATGATCGCGTCGGCGCGGGCCGTGCCCTGCTGCTCGCCGTCCCAGACGACGCGGTCGCCTTCGATGCGGTCGAACATCGGGCGCGCGACGAGCAGCCCGCGCTCGATGCCTGCGGCGATGCGGCGGCTCTTCGGCACGCCGGTGCCGCTCACGATCGACGGGAGCGCCCGCCCCGAGCGCGCTGCCTCGTCCTGCATGGCGACGGCCGCCGAGGCGCCCTCCAGGTCGAGCTCCTGCCGGTCGATCCAGTCGATCGGGCGACGCGACACCCAGGTGAGGCCCGCGGCGACGTCTTCGAGCTCGAGCATGAAGCCGATCGCGCTCGTGCCGCCGCCGACGACGACGACGTGCTGGTCGCGGAAGTCCTCGGCCGAGGTGAAGTCGGAGGTGTGCAGGTGCCGCCCGGCGAAGTCGCCCATGCCCGGGTAGAACGGCACGAACGGCGAGCCCCAGGTGCCCGTCGCGTTGACGAGGAACTGGGTCGAGATCTCGAGCTGCGGCGCCTCGGCGGCCTGCGGCGCCTCGAAGGTCTTGCGCCGCCGTCCGAAGAGGCCGCGGGTCTTCAGCTCCTCGATGGGCTGGGGGCTCAGGTCTTCGTAGCGCACGAGGAGGTCGACGCCCTCGTTCGAGACGGAGCGCACGTTCATGGGTCGGCGCACCTGCAGGTCGAAGTGCTCCTCGAAGCGCCCGTAGTACTCGGCGACGACGTCCTTCGCGGGGAGCGCACGGTCGGCGGTGTCGAAGCTGAGGCCGAGGTCGCCGAGGCCGGGGAGGTCGTTCACCCGGTGCGCGGTGCCGAGCCGGAGCGACGACCAGCGGTGCTGCCACGCGCCGCCGGGGCCGGGCGCGCGATCGAGCATGACGAAGTCCTGCCCGGCGACGAGCTCGAACCGGCGGAGGTAGTACGCGACCGAGAGACCCGCTTGACCGGCCCCGATCACGACCACCTTGACGCGTTCGGGGCTCGTGTTCACACCCCAATCTCAGCACGTCTGCCTGTGTGCTCGCAGCACGCCGGCCGAACGACATCGGACGTGCTGTGGAGACCGCCGTCGGGTGCGATCCGCGGTGCTAAACTGGCGGCTGGACGAATTCATTTATCAGATGAGCGCCGGGTGAAGACCAAATCCCACCCGGCCAGATGTCGTAAGGGGGTCACGCATGGGGCGCGGCCGTCAGAAAGCCAAGCACACCAAGGTCGCTCGGGAGCTGAAGTACTTCAGCCCGAACACCGACTACAACGCGCTTGAGCGCGAGCTCACGAGCTCGCAGCATGACGATTACAGCGATGAGGCGTCGAAGTGGGCGGAGTACGCCGACGATGACGACACCTATGTCGCGGGCGACGAACAGCGCGAACAGCGCGCGTAGTCGCCACCGTCACGGTCACCGACGCACCTCATCGACTCTCGTCACTCCTCGCTGAGGCGCGCGTCGGCGGCCGTCTCGGCGAGCCATCCGGCGACCGTCTCGGCGAAGCGCTCGAGCTCGGCGAGCGAGTTCGCCGGGGTGATCGCTCGCACGACCACCTCGTCGGCGACGCCGTCGGCTCGGTAGTCGGCGAGCCGCGCGGGCGTCGAGATCGTGGCGTCGAGCGCGCCCGTGCCGAGCCGGGCGAAGTTCGCGGCGTAGGCGGGCACCTGCTCGTAGCGGTGCGCCTCGAGCTCGAGCGCCGGTCGCGCCGCCTCCTCGGCGATGGTGCGCACATAGGTCACGACGCGTCCGTCGTCGGCCGACCGACCCGCCTCGACGGCCGCGGCACGCTGCTCGGCCGTCGCGGCGATCGCAGCGGCGGGCGTCAGCCAGTTGAGGAGCACCCCGTCGGCGAGCTCGGCTCCGAGGCGTCGCATCCGGGGCCCGAGCGCGCCGAGCACGATGGATGCCTCGCTCCGCTCCCGCAGCTCGGCGATGCCGTCGCGCATGAGGCGGAGCGGCCGCTCGGCGCGCCCCGACCCGATGCCGAGCGCGGTGCGCTCTGCGGGGATGCCGTCGAGGTCGAGCGTCGCCACCGGGCGCCGGTCGATCGGGATGATGCCCGTCGCGAGCTGCAGGCGCTCGGTGCGCGCCGCCGCGGCCCGCAGGCGCGCGAGCGAGTCGCCGCCGGGCACGTCGTTCACCCAGAGGGTCGCGAAGCCGAGCCGTTCGAGGCGCGGTGCGAGCGCGGCGACGGCCGAGGCATCCGTCGTGCCGATGATGCCGAACGAGACGCTGGGGCGCATGCCGGGCTCAGCCCGCGTAGGAGCCGACCAGGCGCACCGCGCCGCCGTCGACGCCCTTGGCGCCCTGCTCCCAGCCGTCGGCCGCGGCTGTCGCCGCGTCGCCGAAGGCGACCGTGCCGGCCTGCCAGGCGGGGAGTCCGAGCGTGCCGAGCTCGGCGATGACCGCGGGAGCGGCCGCCGCGTCGACGACGGCGAAGAAGCCGATGCCGAGGTTCCAGGTGCCCTCGGTCGATTCGAGCGTCGTGCCGGCGAGCTCGTTGAGCACGCGGAAGACCGGAGCGGGCGACCAGGTCGCGCGGTCGAGCTCGACGCGCGAGCCGAGCGGGAGCACCCGGGCGAGGTTGGCGGCGATGCCGCCGCCCGTGACGTGCGAGAGCGAGTGCACGGCCGTGCCGTTGGCGCCGGCGAGCAGCTGCACGAGCGGGCCGGTGTAGAGGCGGGTCGGCTCGAGGAGCGCCTCGCCCCAGCTGGTGCCGAGCTCGGCGGAGGCGTCGGTGTAGCCGATGCCCTTCGCGTTCAGGATGTGGCGCACGAGCGAGAAGCCGTTGGAGTGCAGTCCGCTCGACTCGATCGCGATGACGACGTCGCCCTCGACGACGCGCTCGGCGCCGAGCAGGCGGTCGCCCTCGACGACGCCGACCGCGGCGCCGGCGACGTCGTAGTCGTCGGCGCCCATCAGGCCGGGGTGCTCGGCCGTCTCGCCGCCGACGAGGGCGGTGCCGGTGTCGGCGCAGGCACGGGCGATTCCGGTGACGATCGAGGCGATGCGCTCGGGCACGACCTTGCCGCAGGCGATGTAGTCGGTCATGAACAGCGGCTTCGCACCGACCACCACGATGTCGTCGACGACCATGCCCACCAGGTCCTGGCCGATGGTGTCGTGCTTGTCGAGGGCCTGCGCGATCGCGATCTTCGTGCCGACGCCGTCGGTCGACGTCGCGAGCAGCGGCTTCTCGTAGTCCTTCACGAACGAGAGGTCGAAGAGGCCGGCGAACCCGCCCACCCCGCCGAGCACGTTCGGCCCGTGGGTGGCGGCGACCGCCTCCTTCATGAGTTCGACGGCGAGATCCCCCGCCCGGGTGTCGACTCCGGCAGCGGCATATGACGAGTTCGCGCTCACCCGTCAAGGGTACCCGTGCTCGGGCGACGGCGTGTCGCCCGGCTCCACCGGGCGGGTGCGCAGCAGGCGAGCGTAGAATTCGACCATGGCACCGGGGGCCACACCATCGTGGGTGATCCGTGAGAACGCGAGTCGCCCGGTCCTCCTCGCCCTCTACCTGCGCGAGGTGCTCGCGATCGCCTCCCCCGTCGAACTGCCGCGGCTGCGCGACGTCGGCCCGGTCGGCGATCGGCTCGAGATCGACCGGCACGACCTGCTCGAGCGCCAGTGGCGCGCCTGGTGGGCGATGACCGTCGAACCCGAGGCGCACCCCTCGCCCGTGCCCCTCGAGCTCGTGCCCGCCTTCGACACCGAGATCGCGCTGCCCACCTCGGGGGCCGAGGTGCTCGCGGCCGCGGTGGTGCCGCATGCCGAGGCGGCCCGTTCCTGGGCCGAGTGGGCGCACGAGAACTACCGCAGCGTCTCGGCCGCGCGGCTCGGCAATTCGTATCGCGCCTACGCCGGGACGATCGCCGAGCACGAGCGCGAGGTCGGTCGCCGGGCGCACTCCTTCGAGCTCAACGTCGAGGTGCTGCCGCTCGCGGGCGTCGGGGTCTGGTGGATCGGCGCGATGACCGTCGCGGTCACCGACACGCTGCGTTCGGATGCCTCGGCGTTCGACGACGCCATCCACCCGATCATCGCCGAACTGGCCTGAGGCCGGGTGCCGGTGCCAGACTCGGTGGAATGAGCATCTGGCACGGCGACCCCCGGGTCGAGTGGGCGAACTCCCGGAGCGAGGGCACGGCGCTGCGCGCCCTCGGCATCGAGATGACCGAGATCACCGAGACCTCCCTGAAGGGCCGCATGCCGGTCGACGGGCGCACGCGCCAGCCCGGCGGAGTGCTGCACGGCGGGGCATCCGTCGCGCTCGCCGAGACCCTCGCGAGCTGGGGCGCGACCTTCACCGTGGACCCCGCGCAGTTCTACTGCGTCGGCATGGAGATCAACGCGAACCACGTGCGCCCGATCGCCGAGGGCTGGGTCTACGGCGAGGCGACGCCGCTGACGCGCGGCCGCACGACCCAGGTGTGGGAGATCAGGATCACGCAGGAGGACGGCAAGCTCGTCTGCATCTCGCGCTGCACGATGGCGGTGCTGCCGAGGCCCTCGGAGTACTGAGGGCGAACGCCCGCCCGACCTCGGCGCCCGCCCGGCCCGCGGTCAGTCGGGTGCCTCGGAGAACAGCCGCAGGGGAACGTGGACGAGACTCACCCCCGGTTCGGCGATCGCGCGGGCGACGACGTCGCCGACCTCGTCCCGGCTCGTGGTCCGATGCCCGTGCGCGCCGAACGCCTCGGCGAGCGCGGCCCAGTCGGGCTGGACGAGGCGCACGCCGATCGGCTCGATCCCGCGGTCGTGCTCGTTCTGCTCGATCTCGCGGTAGCCGCCGTTGTCGACGCAGACGACCGTGAGGTCGAGGCCCTGTTCGACGGCCGTCGCGAACTCCTGCACGGAGAACATGAGCGCCCCGTCGCCGAGCACGCTCACGACCGGTCGGCGCGGCTCGGCGACGCGGGCACCGATCGCGGCGGGCAGGCCGTAGCCGAGCGTCGCGTAGGCGGCCATGTACAGGAACGCGTGCGGACGGGTGCTGCGCACCGTGCTCGACATGCCGAGGTAGGTGATCTGCGACGAGTCGCCCGAGACGATCGCGTCGTGCGGGATCGCGGAGGCGATCGCCACGGCGGCGTCGTAGGTGACCGGGGCGAACGATCGCGCCTCGACGGCGCACTCGGCCCGCACCGCATCGAGGTCGACCCAGGATGCCCCGACGCGCGTGTCGGCGCGCTCGGGTCCGGCGAGCGCCTCGACGAGCCGGGCGAGCACGTCATCGGCGTGGCCGACGAGGCCCAGGTCGGCCGCGAGGTTCTTGTGCAGTTGGCTCTCGAGCACGTCGATGCGGATCACCGCGCCCGCAGGGGCGATGACCCCGCCCCAGAGCTCGGCCTCACCGAGCTTCGCCCCCACGACGAGCAGCGCGTCGGCGGCGTTCACGACCCGGCGGGCCGACTCGAGGCGCAGTTCGGCGCCGACCGCGAGCGGGTGGCGCTCGTCGAGCGCGCCCTTGCCGTTGAGGGTCGTCACGACCGGTGCGCCGAGGCGTTCCGCGAGGGCGCGCAGCGGGCCCGCAGCTCGGGTCGATCCGCCGCCGGCCACGATGACGGGGCGTTCGGCCGTACCGAGTATCGCGGCGACGCGAGCCAGCAGGCCGGTGTCGACGACGCGCTCGCCGGGCGTCGGCCGGGGCGCGAGCAGGTGCTCGTCGAGGTCGCACGCCGCCTCGAGCACATCGAGCGGGATCTCGATGTGCACCGGCCGAGGCCTTCCCGTGCGGAACAGCTCGAAGGCATCGTGGACGGCCGCAACGGCGGCTTCGGCCGACTCCACACGACGGCTCCATTCGGCGATCGAGCCCGCCGCACCGGACGCATCCTTCGTCTCGTGCAGCGTGCCGACGTCGGCGAACTCGGCCCCGCGGGCGACCCCGGGCGACAGCACGACGAGCGGTCGCGACTCGCAATAGGCCGTGCCGATCGCCGAGAGCGCGTTGAGCAGGCCCGGCCCCGAGGTCGTGATGACGACGCCGGGCAGGCCGGTCTGCTGCGACCAGCCGTCGGCGGCGTACCCGGCTCCCTGCTCGTGCCGGCTCGTCACGGCGCGCATGCCGAGCCTCGGCAGGTGCCGGTAGAACTCGAGGTTGTGCGTTCCGGGAATGCCGAAGACGGTGTCGACGCCGTAGCCCCGGAGAGCGGTGAGCACTGCGAGCCCCGCGTTCTCGACGGCGACCCCCGCGGCGTCGGCGGCGGCGCGCTCGAGGTCTGGCACGGCCTGCAGCACGGCGCTCACCGGACGACCCCCGTCTCGATCCGGGCCCGGTCGGAGGCCGAGGTCGTCCACGGCGATGCCGCGGCCCTGTGGCGGAGGATGCCGTCGACCCACGTCTCGCGCACGCGGATGGACCCGATGCGCTCGGCCTCGACCTCGAACGGATCGGCGTCGAGCACGGCGAAGTCCGCCCGCTTGCCCGGTTCGAGGCTTCCGAGGTCGTCCTCGCGCCCGATGGACCGCGCCCCCTCGATGGTGTGCCCGCGGAGCGCGGTGAGCCGGTCGACGACGAGGTCGTCGGGGCCGAGCCGGTGCCCGCGCCGGGTCACCCGGGTGACCGCCGCCTGCACGGCCTCGAGCGGGCGCGGGTCGGCGACCGGGGCGTCGGAGCTGATGGTCACGGGCACACCCGCACGCACGAACTCGCCGAGCGGGTTGAACCGCTCGCCGGGGGTGCCGATCGCCTGCTCGACGCCCTCGCCCCAGTTGTAGTAGTGCTGCGGCTGGTTGACGGGGCGGATCCCGGCCCGCGACATCCGCTCGATCTGTTCGGGCGTCGGCAGCCCGCAGTGCTCGATCCGATGGCGCGCGTCGTCGTCGGGCCGCTCGGCCTGCACCGCCTCGATGGTCGAGACGACCATCTCGATAGCGGTCGGCGACTGCGCGTGCGTCGCCGTCTGCAGGCCCGCGGCGTGCGCACGTCCGACGAGCTCGCGGTACTCGTCGGGCTCGTGGTAGAGCTGGCCGGTTCGGCACGGGTCTCCCACGTAGCCCTCGGGGAAGTAGGCCGTCCACCCTCCCAGGGTGCCGTCGGCGTAGAGCTTGACGCCGGCGAAGCTCAGCTGCGCGTTGCCGAACTGGCCGTTGAGCCCCAGTTCGAGCACGTCGTCGAGCAGGTGCGACAGCGCGTACATCGAGACCCGGACGTCGAGGCCGCCCTCCTCCGCGACACGCAGGTAGTTGTCGAACTCGCGCTTCGAGACCTGGGCGTCGCCGATCGCGGTGACACCGCCCTCCAGGAAGTTGCGCTGCGCGGCGGCGAACTGGCGCAGGTGCTCGGCCGGCTCGTCGCCGAGGTGGAAGTTCGGGCCGTGATGGCCGATCTTCACACCCGAGACACCGGTGAGCACGTTGCACGCGGCATCCGACAGCTCGCCGGTGAGCTCGCCGTCGGCATCGCGGAAGAACTCGCCGCCCTCGGGGTTCGGGGTGTCGCGCGTGATGCCGTTGACCTCGAAGGTCCGGCTGTTCACGACGCCGCCGTGGCCCGACGCGTTCATGAGGTACACCTCGCGATCGGTCGCGACCTCGTCGAGCTCGAACCTGGTCGGGTGACGGCGTTCGGCGAGGTTGCGCTGCTCGTAGCCGTAGCCGCGCACCGGATGCCCGGCGGGCGCCGTGTCTGCAGCGGCCCTCAGCAGCGCCACGATCTCGGGGATGCTCGCGGCCTTGGCCGGACCGCAGTCGACCCAGCTCATCATCTGGCCGAGCATGAGGGGGTGGGCGTGCGCGTCGACGAACCCGGGCACCACGACGGCGTCGCCGAGGTCGTGCCGGTGCGGTTCGGCGAGCGCGAAGCCGGCCGCGACGGCGGTGCACTCCTCGACGGTTCCGACGGCCGCGACGCGGCCGTCGACGACCAGCATCGCTTGAGTCGTGCTCGTCGCGTCGTCGAGGGTGTGGATCCGTCGGGCGGTGATGACGGTGGGCGTGAGCGCGTCGAGGGGACGGTCGAAGGTGGCGAGCTTGCGCATGGTGGACTCCGGTCGTGCTGATGAGGGGTGGGGCGGCGCGCGTCAGCGCGTCGCGACGGCGGCCGCGGGCGCATTGACCGGGCTGACCGGTCGGCCTGCGGCGGCCCATTCGATGACGTTGGCCGCCTGGCGTGCGGTGTACTCCCGGCCGGTGCGGTCGGAGCGGTAGGCGATGTGCGGCGTGAGCACGACCCTGGGGTGCGTGCGGAAGGGGTGATGAGGGGCGGGCGGCTCCGCTTCGAGCACGTCGAGGCCGGCGCCGGCCAGTCGCCCTGCGTCGAGCGCGGCGAGCAATGCGCGTTCGTCGACGAGCCCGCCGCGGCTGACGTTCACGAGCACCGCCCCGGGCGCGAGCTTCGCGAGAAATGCGTCGTCGACCAGTCCCGCGGTCTCATCGGTCAGGGGCAGGTGCAGCGACACGACGTCGGAACGGCTGAGCAGCTCATCGAGGCCGACCCGACGGATGCCCTCCGCCGCGAGCGCGGCCCGGGTCGGCCCGTCGTCGGGCAGCACGGGGTCGGTCGCGAGGATCTCGCCGAACATCGGCCGTGCGAACTCGGCGAGACGCCGACCGATGCGGCCGAGGCCGACGATGCCGAGCACCGACTCGGTGGTGGCCGGCGGGGCGGGGTCGGTGTCGGCATCGTCGTCGAGCCGCCAACCGCCCTGGCGCACGACATGCTGCGCACCGGTGAGGCTTCGGGCCGCGAGGGCGAGGGCGAGTGCGTGCGCCGCGACCTCGTCGGTCGCCGCCCCGAGCACGTTCGCCACCCAGATGCCGCGCTCGGAGGCGGCGTCGACGTCGACCATGTCGACGCCCATCGACAGCGTCGCGATGAGCTTCAGACGCGGCATCCGCTCGATCATCTCGGCGGTGATCGGCGCGTAGCCGACCAGAAGCGCGTCGGCGTCGGCCGCGGCCTCGACGATCGCGTCGGCGTCGCGCGTCTCGAGCCTGGCCACCTCGAAGCCCGCCGCCTCGAGCGTCGCGATCGCGGCGGTGGGGTCGAGGTCGTCGGTGTCGGTGTAGACCGCGCGCAGGGTCCGCTCGGTGGGCTCAGTGGACATGGCTCAGGAACTTCTTCGTGCGCTCGTGCTTCGGGTCGTCGAAGAACTCGTCGGGCGTCGCCTGCTCGACGATGACGCCGGAGTCGAACAGCGTCACCTCGTCGGCCGCGCGACGGGCGAACCGCACCTCGTGCGTGACGACGATCATCGTCATGCCCTCGTTCGCGAGCTGCTCCATGACCTCGAGCACCTCGCCGACGAGTTCGGGGTCGAGCGCGCTCGTCGGCTCGTCGAACAGCATCACCTGGGGGCTCAGCACGAGGGCGCGCGCGATCGCGACGCGCTGCTGCTGCCCGCCTGACAGCTCGGACGGGTAGTGGCCGTCACGGTCGGCCAAGCCGACGCGGGTGAGCATCGCGTACGCCGTCTCGCGCGCCGCGTTGCGATCGACCTTCTGCACCTGGGTCAGGCCCACCATGACGTTCTCGAGCGCGGTCATGTGCGGGAAGAGGTTGAACCGCTGGAAGACCATGCCGATCTGGCGCCGCTCGACCGCGAGCTTGCGCTCGTGGTGGTGCCGGAGCCGGCCGCCGTGCTCGGTCGAGCCGATGCGGTGGCCGTCGAGCAGGATGCCGCCGCGGTCGGCCGGCTCCAGCAGGGCCATCAGGCGGAGCATCGTCGACTTGCCCGAGCCGCTCGGGCCGAGCACGGCCTTCACCTGCCCCTTCGCGACATCGAACTCGACGCCCTTCAGGACCTCGACTCCGCCGTACGACTTGTGCAGGTCGCGCACCTCGAGGGTGGGCGGCGTGACTGCGGCGCTCATGCCCGCACCTCCTTCTCGTCGCGCTGGATGCGTTCGGCTTCGACCGCCGCGATCGCGACGGTGTCGGTCGGTGCCACCACCCGGCGGAACCGACGGCGCGAGGGTCGCGAGGTCCAGGCGTAGCGGCGCTCGATGCGGCCCTGGATGAACGTGATGATCGTCACGATGACGAGGTAGTAGATGATCGCGACGGCGTAGTACTCGGCGTAGCGGAACGTGATGTTCACGCCGATCTGCGCGGTCGTCAGCAGCTCGCGCAGCGAGATGACCGAGGCGAGCGACGAGTACTTGATGAGCCCGATGAACTCGTTGCCGGTCGGCGGCAGCGCGACGCGGATCGCCTGCGGCAGGATCACCTTGCGCATGACGAGTGCGGGCTTCATGCCGAGTGCGCGGCCCGCGAGCGGCTGGCCCTCGTCGACGCTCGCGAGCGCCGACCGGATGATCTCGGCCATGAAGGCCGCCTCGACGAGGCCGAGGCCCACCGACGCGGCGATGAACGGCGAGTACCAGTCCGCCTGCAGGAACGGCAGCAGCTGCGGAAGCGCGTTCCACATGATGAGCAGCACGAGGAGCGCGGGGATCGCACGGAAGAACCAGGTGTAGGCGGCCGACGGGCCGCGGTACCAGCCGTTCGGCGACGTGCGGCCGAGGGCGACGAAGAAGCCGACGACGGTCGCGATGACGAGGGCGACCGCGGCGACCGCGATCGAGAGCAGGGCGCCCCAGAGGTAGGCGGGGTTGGCGAGCTGCTCGAAGAAGATGGCGGGGTCGAAGATCATGGCGAGTCCTCCGGAGCCGGGGCGACTCAGCGCCCCGGCCGGGTCGGGTGGGTGTTAGTAGACGTCGACGATCGTCGGCTCGAGCTCGTACTTCTCGGCGAGCTCGGCGAGCGTGCCCGCGTCGTAGAGCGACTTCAGGGCGTCGGCGACGGGCTGCGACAACTCGGAGCCCTTCTTGGTGAAGACACCGAACGTCGTGTCGGGCGGGAAGATCTCGCCGGCGGCGAGCTCGAGCTCTCCCTTGTTCTGCGACACCATGTAGGCGGCGCCGACGTTCGTCTCGATGAGCGCATCGGCCTTGCCGTTCAGCACCGCCAGAACGGTCTCGGAGACCTTCGGGTACTCCTGGACCTCGATGGCATCGGCACCGTCGGCGGTGCAGTCCTCGGACGCCTGCTTGATCGCCGCGGCGTTGGCGGAGGCCGCCTGGGCGACGACCCTGAGCCCGCAGAGGTCCTCGACCGACTCGAGCGTCGCCGCGATCTCGGGCGATGCGATGATGGCGGGGCCGGCGTTCATGATCGGCGACGCGTCGGCGACCTGCAGGCGCTCCTCGCTCATGTAGAGGCCGCTGAGCAGGATGTCGCATCTGCCGGACTGGAGCGCGGGCATGAGTCCGTCGAAGGCAGTGACCTCGAACTGGATGTCGACGCCCCACTCGTCGGCGATGGCGCGGGCGGCATCGGCGTCGAAGCCGACGATCTCGCCGTCTGAGCCGTTCTCGTAGTACTCGAGCGGCGCGTACTCGGGGTCGATGCAGTTGACGAGCTTCGAACCGTCGGCGAGGCCGGCGGGGGCATCGCCCGATGCGGCCGAACCGCCGCCGTCGGATGAGGAGCACGCGGCCAGCAGGCCGATCGTGGTCAGCGCGGCCGCGGTGGCGGCCAGGGTGCGGTGGTTCATGCGATCTCCATTGAAAGCAGGGGCGGGGGTTTCGGGGACGATTCTGACCATCTCGATGGGCGATGTCAAGCGCATGTTTTCTGCGAAACTCGTGTTTGAACGCAGATCTGAACGCGCGAATCAGCAGTATTCGCGCATCACTCCGTGTATGCGCGCCATCGACCACAGAATCGTCGTGCGCACCGCGCACAATTGCGCTACGGTTTTCCGCATGGATCAGCTCACCGAACAGGCGATCTCGATGCTGCGGCGCGACGGCCGGGCCTCATACAGCGAACTCGCCCGGCGACTCGGAACGACGCGGGCGAACATCGCGCGTCGGCTCTCGCCGTTGTTCGATTCCGGGCGACTGAACGTCGTCGCGGCGCTCCACCCCAGCCTGTTCGGCCTCGACGTGCTCGCCCGTCTCGGTGTCCGCGCCGAGGGTCCGATCGACCCCCTCGTGGAGGCGATCCGGGCGCTCGACGCCCCCGCCTTCATCTCCGAGGTCTCGGGCGGAACGCAGATCGTGATCGAGATGCACCTCGCCGACCTCGACGAACTGCGCCGGGACGTGACGACGATCCGGTCGATGCCCGGCGTCATCGACGTCGACGTGCTCATCTACGAGCGACTGATCCACAGCTTCTTCCTCCTCGGCGGCGAGCCCACCATCGGTCCCGACGAGATCGACGAGATCGACCTGCGACTGATGGAGCTGCTGCAGCTCGACGGACGCCTCGGCTTCGCCGAGCTCGGCGAAGCCGTCGGCCTCTCGCTCAGCGGGTGCCGAGCCCGCGTCCAGCGGCTCGTGGACTCCGGAGCGATGCGCATCGGCGCGATCATGCAACGCGACGACGCGCACGACGCGGGGCTCATGTTCGGATTCGGGTTCTCGTCAGTCGGCGATCGCGATGAGCTCATCGCGCTCCTGAGGGCCCACCCCGGCACCGACTTCCTCGCCAGTGCGATCGGGCGGTACGAGCTGCTCGCGACGGTCGTGTTCACCACGGTGCGCGAGTTCCGCGAACTCCTCGAGGCGGTGCGCGCGGTCACCGGCGTCGGCGTCGTCGAGCAGTGGCTGCACATCCGCGTCCGAGAGGAGCGCTACCACCACAGCCTGCGCCGCATCAGGCACGCACGCGCATCGCTCGGCTGATCGGGCCGAGGCGACCACGAGCAGGCGCCTGGCCATCGGCGGGCTCCCGACTCGCGACTCCGGCCATCCGACTTCGACTCAGCCGGTCGAGATCTCCGCGGTGCGGGCGGCCTCGACCGAGGCGATCACCGCGGCGACGGCCCGGTCGAAGCGATGCTCGGGCGGGGCGCCGTAGCCGACGACCATCGTCGGCGGCCGCGTGCTCGCCGTGACGGCGTCGGCGGCGTAGCCGGCCAGTCCGCCGTAGCGCAGGCCGATCGCCTCACCGGCTCGCTCGACTTCGGCCTCGCCCACGCCGGCCGGCAGCTCGAGCAGGCAGTGCAGGCCCGCCTCGAGCCCGGCGACGCGGGTGCCGGGCAGCCCGTCGGCGATGAGGCGCTCGAACCGCTCGCGCCTGGCCCGGTAGCGCAGGCGCGCCCCGCGCACCGCGCGATCGTAGTCGCCCGCGGAGACGAGCGCGGCGAGGGCGAGCTGCGAGAGGGCGTCGGTCGCCGAGCCGCTCAGCCGACGCTGCGCGAGCACCTCGTCGCGCAGCGCCGACGGCACGACGCCCCAGCCGATGCCGAGCGCGGGCGAGAGCGACTTGCTCGCGGTGCCGCCGTAGACGGTCTGCGCGGGCGCGAGCGCCTGGAACGCCCCGATCGCCCGCCCGTCGAAGCGGAACTCGCCGTCGTAGTCGTCCTCGATCACGGTCGCCCCCGAGGCCCGTGCCCATTCGCCCAGCGCGGCCCGGCGCCGGGCCGAGAGCGGCACCCCGGTCGGGAACTGGTGGGCTGGGGTCACGAGCACGGCGTCGACACCGAGGCCCGCGAGCCGCTCGACCACGAGCCCGTCGGCGTCGAGCGCGACCGGCACGGGCTCGAGCCCGGCCGCGGCGAGCACCTCGCGGTGCGAGGCGTGTCCGTATGCCTCGACGGCGATGCGACGGCTCCCGCGGGCCGCGAGGGCCCGGGCGACGAGCGAGAGCAGCTCGCCGAAGCCGTGGGTGACGACCACGTCCTCCGCGCCCGCGACCACGCCGCGGGTGCGCGCGAGGTACTCGGCCAGGGCCCGACGCAGCTCGAGCGCGCCCTCGGGCGCCCCGTAGGCGAAGGCGGCGGCGGGCGCCTCGGCGAGCGCCCGGGCGACGGCCCGTCCCCAGGCCGAGCGGGCGAAGCCCGAGGAGTCCGGGAGACCGCCGCGCAGGTCGAGGTCGAAGCGCGTCGAGCGGTCGACGCGGGCACCGGCGGCCGGCTCGGTCACGCCGCGCACCCAGGTGCCCGAGCCGACCCGCGCCTCGAGCCGCCCCTCGCCGATGAGCCGCGCGTAGACCTCGGCGACGCTGTTGCGGGCGAGTCCGAGGTCGGCGGCGAGGCCCCGGCTCGGCGGCAGCCGGGTGCCGGGCTCGAGCCGGCGCTCGGCGATCGCCGAGCGCAGCGCCTGCTCGAGCGAGGCGACCTTGCGCCGCGGATCGAGCTCGAGATGCAGATCCAATCCGGAATCGGCCCAATCCCGTGCCATGGAATTGGACGTTACCAGCGCGCGCCCTCCTCCGTAGCGTGAATCCCATGACCATGACGACCGAACACGCCGCAGCCTCCGCCGACCCCGTCGCCCCGGCGCGCCGGCTCGACCTCGACGGGGTCGCCCCCGCGTTCGTGCGTGCGGTGAGCGCGCTCGACGAGGCCGCCGAAGCCGAGGCCGACCGCGCGGGCATCGAGCCGGGCCTGCGTGAACTCGTGCGACTGCGCGCCTCGCAGCTCAACGGCTGCTCCTACTGCGTCGACCTGCACTCGCGCGACGCGGCGACCGCCGGCGAGCGCGTGCAGCGGCTGTACGCCGTCGCCGTCTGGCCCGAGTCGAACTTCTTCACGGCGCGCGAGCGTGCGGCGTTCGCCCTCGCGGACGCGGTCACCCGGCTGTCGGAGACCCACGTCCCCGACGAGGTGTGGCTCGAGGCATCCGCGCAGTTCACCGACGACGAGCTGGCGGCGCTGCTCGCCCTCCTGGTCTCGGTGAACGCGTGGAACGAGCTCGCCGTCTCGACGCGCGGATGGCGACCCAAGCTGCGCATCTGAGCAGGCGGCCGCATGCGGCGGGCTCACCCGCGCAGTATGGGAGAATCGACGAGGCCGGTTCCGGCCGTTCACCACACCCCCACGAGGAGCCATCGCTCGCATGTGCGGCATCGTCGGCATCGTCTCCACCGAGCCCGTCAACCAGCAGATCTACGACAGCCTGCTCCTCCTGCAGCACCGCGGGCAGGACTCGACGGGCATCGCCACCGCCGACGGCCCCGTCTTCCACATGGCGAAGGCGCGGGGGCAGGTGCGCGAGGCGTTCCGCACCCGCGACATGCGCTCGCTCATCGGCAACATGGGCCTCGGCCACGTGCGCTACACGACGAAGGGCGCCGCCGAGCGCGAGGAGGAGGCGCAGCCGTTCTACGTGAACGCGCCGTACGGCATCATCCTCGTGCACAACGGCAACCTCACGAACACCCGCGAGCTCTCGAGCGAGCTGTTCTCGATCGACCGCCGCCACGTGAACTCGACGAGCGACACCGAGATGCTGCTCAACGTGCTCGCGACCGAGCTGCAGGGGCAGATCAAGGGCCTCGAGCTCGACCCCGACCAGATCTTCGAAGCCGTCGCGAACGTGCACGAGCGCGTCGAGGGCTCCTACGCGGTCATCTCGATGATCGCCGGCTACGGCCTCCTCGCCTTCCGCGACCCCTTCGGCATCCGCCCGCTCATCCTCGGCAAGCGCGTGACCGAGGCCGGCCGCGACGAGTGGATCGTCGCCAGCGAGTCGCTCGTGCTCGAGAACGGCGACTACGAGATCGTGCGCGACGTCGAGCCCGGCGAGGCGATCTTCATCACCCTCGACGGCGAGATGATCTCGCGCCAGTGCGCGAAGAACCCGACGCTCGTGCCGTGCTCGTTCGAGTACGTCTACCTCGCCCGCCCCGACTCGGTCATGAACGGCATCTCGGTGTACGAGTCGCGGCTGCGCATGGGCGACCGGCTCGCCGGCACCGTCGCGACGCACATGCCCCTCGGCGACATCGACGTCGTCATGCCGATCCCCGACTCGTCGCGCCCGTCGGCGATGCAGGTCGCGCAGAAGCTCGGCATCGAGTACCGCGAGGGCTTCTACAAGAACCGCTACGTCGGCCGCACCTTCATCATGCCGGGCCAGGCCGAGCGCAAGCGCTCGGTGCGCCAGAAGCTCAACGCGATGGGCACCGAGTTCCGCGGCAAGAACATCCTGATCGTCGACGACTCGATCGTGCGCGGCACCACCTCGCAGCAGATCGTGCAGATGGCCCGCGACGCCGGCGCGAACAAGGTGACGTTCGCCTCGGCCGCGCCTCCCGTGCGATTCCCGCACGTCTACGGCATCAACATGCCGAGCCGTCAGGAGCTCATCGCGCACGGCCGCAAGATCCCTGAGATCGCTGCCGAGCTCGGCGCCGACCACATGATCTACCAGGAGGTCGCCGACCTCCAGGCGGCGATCACCGAGGGCACCTCGATCGAGCAGCTCGACCTCTCGTGCTTCACCGGCGAGTACGTCACCGGCACGGTCAGCGAGGAGTACCTCGGCTGGGTGGAGCGCACGCAGCTCAGCTGATCGCGGGCGCTCGGGCCTAGCCGTCGACGCGGTGCGTCTCGTCGTGCTCGGCGACGGCGCGGGTGGTGCGTCGCGACATCGCCCGGTCGACGATGAGCGCGAGGAGCGCGCCGAGGCCGCCGCCGATCGCGACGCCGCAGATGAGCAGGAAGCCGAACACCTGGCCCTGGCTGTAGGTGAAGTCGTCGGCCATGCGCTCGGCGAGCTCGGCCTCGCTGGGCGCGAACGAGACGGAGAGGATGAGCGCGACGATCGCGCCGACGACGGCCCCGGCCAGCATGAACGCGCCGTAGCGCGGGCTGCGGCGCACGACGACCTCGTCACGGCTCGCCTCGGTGCGGTACTGCGGCTCGGGCGTCGACTCGGTCGACGAGGATGCCTCGGCCGGCACCTGCCCGGCGGGCTCGGGGGTCTCGGGCTGATCGTGGGTGTCGCTCACCCCACCATTGTCCCGCATCGTGCTGTGCGATCGCCCCGCACGCCGAAGGGGCGGTCGACGTCTCCGCCGGCCGCCCCTTCGGGTACGTCGGATCAGGCCGCGGAGCGGCGCGCCCGCATCAGGAGCACGATGACGAGCGCGACGAGCGCGGCCACGATGAGCCCGAGTCCGGCCCAGAGCAGCCAGGACGGGACGCCGGCGGCCGTGGCCGAGGCATCCGTCGCCGCCTCGTCGTCGATCGCGACCTCGGCGGAGGCCTCGTCGTCGACCGCGACGACGACGCCGCAGTCGGCCGCGAGCGGGATGAGGAAGTCGACGGGGTCGAGCTCCTCCCCTGCGCCGTAGGTGCCGAACGCGGCCGCGCCGTCGGCGGTGAGCGTCGCGGGCACGGCGGTGCCGACGAGCGAGCCCTCCTCGGCGGCGAAGCCCGACGACAGGTTGAGCTCGGCGAACCGCACCCGCTTCGCCTCGACGGGGGTGCCGTCCTGGGTCGTGCCGCTGACGTCGAGCGTCAGGTACGCCACCGCGGTGCCGTCGAACTCGAGGCCCGGGTTCGAGACGGTCGTGTCGAGCACGCCCTCGTGTCCGGTGAAGCGGATGCTTCCGCCGAAGGCGACCGTGCCGCGCTCGGCCGACGCGTCGAACGCGCCCGTGCCGCCCGTGAAGCCGAACACGCCGTCGGTCTCGGTCGCGCCCTGCACCTCCCAGCTGCCGTTCGCGATGCCGCTCGACAGGTACGAGCGGAACGACTCCTTGACGCCCCAGTCGAGCGTCGCGCCGGCGACGGCGCACTGGCCGCTCGGCGCGGCGAGTGCGAAGCGCACGCCCTTCGCCACCGATCCCTGGAAGGTGAGCGTGTGCTCGCCCGCCTCGAGCCCTGCGGGCAGCGCGCCCGTCCACGTGACGACGCCCGCGGCGTCGGCCTGCAGGTCGCGGGCGAGCACGATCGGCTCGGAGTACACGACGACGTGGACGTCGGTCTCGTTCGGCTCGAAGCCGCCGACCGAGACGGTCACCTGCTCACCGGCCACGAGGGCGGCGAGCGTCGCCTGGTCGAGGTCGATGCCCGTGGTCGCGGGCGGCGTGCCCGGGATCGCCCGGGCCGGCTTCGCTGCGGCGACGGTCGCGACCACTCCGGTCTCGCCCGCCGGTGCCGCCGCGGGTGCGCCGAGCACCGCGGTCAGGGGTGCGAGCGCCTGACCGGCCCCGTAGAAGCCGTTGAACGCGGCCACGCCGGTCGACAGCAGGGTGACGGGGGCGCCGGCGAAGCGCACGGCGCCGTTCGAGGTGCTGCGCGCGGCGGCGCCGAAGTCGACGCTCGCGAGGTCGACACGGGTGCCGTCGACGACGACGCTGAGGATGCCGGCGGTCGGCGACATGACGCGCAACGTCGGGTCGGCGAAGGTCAGCGCGAGCTGCCCGCCGTGGCCGCTGAAGCCGATCGTGCCGCCGTACTCGGCCGTGCCGCGGTTCGCGGTCGCGGTGAAGCTGCCGCCGGTCTGGCCGAACTGGAACACGTCGCCCGACTTGGTCGCACCGCCCGTGACCGTGATCGATCCCTTCGCGATCTTGCCGGTCACGTAGTCGGTGAAGTCCTTGTTGACGCCCCAGCTCAGCGAGCCGCCGGGGATCGTCGGCTTCGCCGGCTTCGGCGGCGTGACCGGCTTCGTCGGCGGCTTCGTCGGCGGGGTGACCGGCGGCGTGGTGCCCGCCTTCACCGTGATCGGCGCGAAGGCGTCGAGCGACCGGTCGGTGACCGAGAGTCCGTGCGCGGCCGAGCTCGCGACGACGTACCGCTTCGACGGGTCGAAGCTCCCCTTCGGGACGGTGATGGTCGTCGTGAACGCGCCGTCGACGATCTGGGCGGGGCGCACCCAGGCCTGGGCGAGCCAGCCGTCGGCGACGAGCGGCCCGTCGCCCGACCAGATGGCGGCGTCGCCGAGCAGCACGTACGCGCCGGAGGCCGCACCCGGCCCGGTGTAGCCGGAGCCGGTGATCGTGAAGGTGTTCTCCTCGGCCGGGTCGACGTCGGTCGACGGCGTGACGGTGAGCACCGGGCCCGTCGGCTCGGGCGCGGCGAACGTGACCGTGACCTTCGCGTCCTGCGAACGGTCCTGCATCGCCGTGTGATCGGCGATCGTGTACACCGCGGTCGACGCACCCTTCGACGTCACCGTGAACTGCGTCGTGAACGAGCCGTCCGCCTCGAGCTTCACCATCGACGGCGAACGCGGCGACGGCGTCACGAGCTTCGCACCCGACGTGCACCCCGCAGAGATGAACGCGAACGACACCTCCTCGAGCGGCACATCCGAGCACAACGTCAGGTACATCGCCTGCGACGGGTTGTAGTTCTCGCCCGTCACCGTCACCGTCTCACCCCCGGCAGCAAGCCCCGCCGACTTCGACAACGTCAACACCGGCTTCGGCGCGGCGAACGTGACCGTGACCTTCGCGTCCTGCGAACGGTCCTGCATCGCCGTGTGATCGGCGATCGTGTACACCGCGGTCGACGCACCCTTC